>NZ_CP109327.1:6135433-7470867 GCF_035918155.1 Streptomyces sp. NBC_01591 | reverse complement strand
CGACGGCCGGGAGGGCCGCGGGTTCACAGTCCGGCGTGGGCGAAGCGTCGTACCGAAAGCGGGACGAAGACCGCCAGGAGCACCGCGGCCCACAGCAGGGTCGCGGTCAGCGGGTGGGTGAGCGGCCAGGACCCGTCCGCGGCGGGCACCCCGGGATTGCCGAACAGCTTCCGGGACGCGGCGACCGCGGCGCTGATCGGATTCCACTCGCAGATCGCCCGCAGCCAGGCCGGCATGCCGTCCGTCGGCACGAACGCGTTGGACAGCATGCTGAGGGGCAGGGTGAGGGGCGACAGCGAGTCGGCCGTCTGCTCCGACGGCATGAGCAGCCCCAGGTACGTACCGACCCAGGACATGGTGTACCGGAAGAGGAGCAGGACACCGATCGCGGCCAGGGCGCGGCCGAGGCCGTCGTGCACGCGCCAGCCGAAGGCCAGCCCGCAGGCCAGCAGAATGACCAGTCCGAACAGTCCCGTGACGGCGTCCGCGCCGGTCTGGCCGAAAGGCACCGCCATGCGGGAGGTGGGCATCGAGCGCAGCCGATCGGCCACCCCGCGGCTCTGGTCGGCGGCGACGTCCACCATCGCCGAGGACAGCGCGAACATCCCCGTCATCACGAACAGGCCGGGCATGAGGTACTCGCGGTAGTTGCCGCCGCCCGGCACCTGGATCGCGCTGCCGAAGACAAAGCCGAAGAGGACGACCATGACCACGGGCACCACCAGCATCGCGACGAGGGTGCCGGGCTGGTGCCGCAGTTGGAGAAGCTTGCGCTCGACCAGGGTGAGACTGTCCGCCAGGACGATCATGCTGCCGCCTCCTGCTTCTTCCGCTGCTCGCGCTGTTCGTCGCCCTGCTTCTCCGCGGACTCCGCCGCGGGGCGGCCGGTGAGAGTGAGGAATACGTCATCGAGGCTGGGCCTGCGGACTCCGACGTCCTGAATGGCCACCCCCGCCGCGTCGAGTTCGCGCACGATCTGCGGCACCGACGGTGCCCTGCCGTGTACGCCCGTGACGATGCGCAGGTCCTCGGCCCGCGGCTGCCCTCCGGTCATCCGCTCGAGGACGGCGATGGCCTCCGCGAGGTCGTCCTCGCTGCCCACCTCGACATCGATGTGACTGCCGGTCCGGGTCTTGAGCTGTGCCGGGGTGCCTTCGGCGATCACCTGCCCGCGGTCGATCACGGCCACGGCCGAGGCGAGTTGGTCGGCCTCCTCGAGGTACTGGGTGGTGAGCAGCACGGTCGCGCCGTCCGCGACCAGCTCGCGCACGATGGCCCAGATCTCCAGGCGGCTGCGCGGGTCGAGACCGGTGGTGGGCTCGTCCAGGAAGAGCACGGACGGCGCGCGCAGCAGGCTGGCGATCAGGTCGATGCGCCGCCGCATGCCGCCGGAGTACGTGCTGACCTGCCGGTCGGCGGCCTCGGTGAGCTCGAACCGCTCCAGCAGCTCGTCGGCGCGCCGCCGGGCGCCACGCCGGCCCAGTCGGGCCAGTTTGCCGAAGACCCGCAGGTTCTCACGGCCCGTCAGCTTCTCGTCGACGGCGGCGTGCTGCCCGGCGAGCCCAATGGCTTCGCGGACCTTGCCGGGATGTTCGGTCACGTCGAAGCCGGCGACGGTTGCCCGGCCGGCTGTGGGGCGGGTCAGCGTGCTGAGAATCCGGACGATGGTGCTCTTGCCCGCGCCGTTCGGCCCGAGCAATCCGTAGACGGTTCCGGGCGGCACGGCCAGGTCGAGGCCGGCCAGCGCTTCGAAGTCACCGAAGCGCTTCCGCAGGCCCTGGGCCGAAACGATGGGTGAGTCCACGTCTCCTCCACTTCGCCAAGTTAAGTGAGTACCTCGTACGCGGTATTACTGTACGTAAGCGAGTACGTTGTACGCAACTGGTTGTCGCGCAGCGGGCACCGCACGCCATCACCGTCCCCGCCGATGCGCCCGTGCCTCTGCCGCTGTCAACCACCGGGTGCTGACCCGCTACCACGACGCGCTGTATCAGATACGCCTCGGCTTCAGTGCGATGACGATCGCCGGCGCCGAACGGGCACTGCAGCAGTGGGATGCGATCTCCGACGGCCTCGCGGACGCACAGTTATCTGCACCATCTTCAGCTCGTTGATCACGGCGATGTTCGTCGCGATCAAGGAGTGGGAGATGAACCTTCGGCAGGAACTGATGGAGGAGCAGCGGGCTATCCCGCGCGTCGGGGAGGTCGTACAGACCGGACGGGCGCATCCGCCGTACGCAGTGGTGGATCCACTGGGGCGGGAAAACGAGCCGGTCAGCGCCTATCTGCGAGAGCTGGCGCTGGGCGACAGCAGTCCGCTGACGTGCCGAAGCTATGGGTACGGCCTGCCGCGGTGGTTCCGACCTGTTAACTGCACCATGTCTTGATCGTGAACCAGGCATATCGCTTGGTCTCTTCAGGAGCGTGGTGTTGATGGAAGACGTGAGCGAGTTGAGACTTCGAACACCTCACTCAACGGCCCGGGAGCCTCGTGCGTTGCGCGCACCGACACCGTCACCCGATCAGTGGCCACGCTGAAAAAGGCTCAATCACTGGGCCAGTTGTAGGGCAGAGACTTCCGGTCGAAGGTAATGACGCCCGAGGGGTTCGGGCCGCGAGCGGACCGGCCCGGCTGCCGGGGGCGGCTTCCTGGCCGGTCACTGTCTGCGACTCGTCGTTCAGGCGAGCGCCGGTGTGGCAGCGGGCAAGTAGGGGGTGATGTTGTGCCGGGCGCGCTCGATGTATTCCTCCTTCTCGCCGACCGGGGCGACATAGTGCAGCGCGCTTTCGGCGGCGTCATTGTCCTCGAGGCGGGCGATGATCCAGGCGGCGAGGTAGTGCGAGGCCAGGCAGCCGCCGGCGGTCGCAATGTTGTCCTTGGCGTAGAAGGGCTGGTTGAGTACCTCGACGCCAGCGGCGACGACCCAGGGCTTGGTGATCAAGTCGGTGCAAGCGGGGATGTCGTTGAGCAGGCCGAGCTTGGCCAGCACGAGCGCGCCGGAGCACTGTGCCGCGATGAGTTGGCGCGAGGGGTCCAGGCGACGCAGGACGCTCATGATCGCCGGGTCTTCGACGACCTCGCGGGTGGCGATGCCACTGCCGACGATGACGGCGTCAGCGGTGCACGCCTCCTCAAGAGTGGACATCTGCTCGATGACCACTCCGTTCATCGACGTCACCTTGGGGCTTGGGGTGGCGATGGTGACGCGCCAGTCGTCGGTCTTGATGCGGTTGAGCACACCGAGCGCGATCAGAGAGTCGAGCTCGTTGTAGCCCTCGAAGGTGAGGATGGCGATGTGCACGGCGGCTGTCCTTCCCGGTAGGTGGGTCTTGACCGTAAAGACCCACGAACAGGACAGTCGAAAAATTGTCATGCGTACAATCCGGTGCATGGCAGCTTCGCGGTACAAAACGCTGGTCGACGCGTTCGCATGCGACATCCGGACCGGGCGGCTCGCCGCGGGCGTGCGGCTGCCGACACACCGCGGGCTCGCCGCTCGTGAGGGCATCGCCGTGGTGACCGCGACCCGGGTGTACGCCGAGCTGGAATCGATGGGCCTGGTGAGCCGGGAACAGGGCCGCGGTACGTTCGTGCGTGACATCGCGGTTCCCGCCGGTCACGGCATCGATCAACAGGTCGTCGCCACGGATGTGGTCGACCTCAACTTCAACTATCCGTCGCTGCCTGGGCAAGCCGATCTCCTCCGGCAGGCACTGCGAGAGGTGGCCACCTCTGGTGATCTCGACTCGCTGCTGCGCTACCAGCCACATCGAGGGCGTCCCCAGGACAGAGCCTCGATCGCGCGGCACCTGAGGCGTCGAGGAATCACCACTGACGCGGATCGGATCCTCATCGCCAACGGTGCGCAGCACGGCCTGGCCATCACTGTCATGGCCGCGCTCAACGTCGGCGACGTCGTCGCGGTCGACGCACTCACCTACCCGGGTTTCAAGGTGCTCGCGCATGCCTTTCATCTCGACCTGGAACCCATACCCGTAACCGCCGACGGGCCGAATCTCGATGCCCTCGAGAAGCTGTGCGCAACGCGCCCTGTGCGCGCGATCTACACCATGCCCACCTTGCACAACCCTCTGGGCTGGGTCATGCCGCCACCTGACCGAACCCGCCTCATTGAGATCGCTCGACAGTACGGTCCGCTCCTCATCGAAGACGCCTCCTACGCTTACCTGGTGGAGGACTCGCCACCGCCCCTGGCTGCAATCGCGCCGGACATCACCGTCTACGTCTCGGGACTGTCCAAGAGCGTCGCCACCGGTCTCCGGGTCGGTTTCGTCGTTGCCCCGCCCTCTGCGGTGCCCTCGCTCGAACGCGCGATTCGGGCGACCACCTGGAACACCCCGGCCCTCACCACGGCGATCGTCTGCCGCTGGCTCGAGGACGGCACGGTGGACCACCTGGAAGCGCTGAAACGAGACGACGCCAGGACCCGCCAAGCGCTCGCCAGACAAGAGCTGGCTGGCCTACCCCTCATCAGCCACCCCTCGTCCTACTTCACATGGCTGCCGCTGCCCGACGACGCACGCGCCGACCGCCTGACCGCCACCCTCGCGCGTCAGCACATCTCGGTATCCACGGCCGAGCCGTTCACCACCTCGATGCACACACCGCAAGCGATCCGCCTCGCTCTAGGCTCGACCGATCTGGACAGTCTCCAGTCGACACTGCGTACAGTGCGACGAGTAGCCGTCGAGGACGCCTACGCTTGAACTCCCCTCGATCAGCCGATTCCTGCCCACCAGCGTCAGCGTGCGAAAGATCGTCGGCGCTGGAAGCCAGGGGAAAACCGGTAGGCATGCGACCCGAGACTGATGGGGAAATCACGGTTCTCAGACTGGTGACCGCTCGAGACGTTCACGAGCCGTACACCGCGGTGCCGCTCTTTTGGTGCGGACGAAGGTCAGGGCCAGGCCGATGCCCTCGCTCCAACCCACGAGCAGCCCGAGGTTCGCAACCGCTTCCCCGGATACGCCTTCGACGCGGTCAGCAGCGGCCAGATCTGGGAGAACGCCACACCAGACGTGCTGGCCGCCACACACCAGACCTGGCTACGCGATCCAGCCACCGGTAACTACCTACTCGATGTGTTCCGCGAACCCCACGACGGCAAGACCTGGATCTGCCGACACGACGAGACGATCCGGCTTCCCTACAGCGAGATCATCCACCACACCCCAGACGGCATCCCATACCTGGCGCCTGAACTGGTCCTGCTGTTCAAGGCCAAGCACGCACGCCCCAAGGATCAGGCAGACTTCGACGCAACCATCCAGCGCATGACTTCATCTCAGCGCACGACACTGGCCGAGCTCCTCGCCCGCGCGCACCCAGGACATCGCTGGCTCGAAAACCTGTAATCCCACCTCAGACAGCTTCCGGCTGCCGCGTACAAGTTCGAAGAGCCGGGAAACGTCGACGCCTCGCGCGTTCCACCTGATTCGTTGACGGCAGCCGCGACCGCCTGACTTGACTTGGTGCAGAGAAGGATGCTGTGGCTGCTGGACGTTGAGTGGGAGCGCGCGACGGAGGCCGAAGTGGCCGTGCTCGCCGGGTGGATGTGTACGGCGACGAACCCGCAGCGTGGCCGCCGCGCCGAGGCAACAGCGCCAGGGGCGGTGAATCTGCGCACAGGGAAGCCGTCGCTGCTCGCGGGATATGCGCCGCGGACCATCGTTCGCCTCGCCCGATTTCGGGGTGGTCGCCGAGATCGCGATCCGGCCCAGCGAAGGCGCGGACAGCTACGGGCGGCTGATGAACCTCGCCACACCGCACCAAGTACTCGTCTCCACGGCCGACTTCGAGGCCCGCATCGACCAGCGGGTCCGAGGCACCCAACCAGAACTCCCGCGCGGTCGGGTCCGGCCTCAGGTGCGTTTGAAGAACTCGACCTCCCCGACCGCGATCGGCCGCCCCTCGCCCTGGCCGGCGGCGGCCCTCAGCACCAGCCGGACGGAGACGACATCGCTGATGCCGGTCCGTACCGTCTGCTTGCCCGGTTTGTCGGTGAGCGTCACCGCCTTCTCGTGGACCTCTCCGTCCGCCGAGGTGACGATCAGGTCGGCCCGGGTGGGCCTGGCCCCCTGCCGGAATTCCTCGGGCTCCTTCGACACACCGGTGTGCACCACGATGCCGACCAGCCGGAACGGCTTGTCGAAGCCACATGTCAGTGACGCGCCGAGCGTGGGCGCTCCCCAGTACTTGTCGGTCAGTCCGTCGATGGCGTCGGACGCCGGATGGCCGGGAGCGTGGGCGCTCGCGGTGACCTCGGTCGGGCTGATCTCGGCCGTTCCGCCGAGCTTGTCCCGTACGTCCTCGAAGACGTATCGCCCGGCGGGCAGGAGCAGGAAGCCCGCGAACAGCAGCCCGACGACCGCCAGCACCAGCACGGTCCGCCGCAGCGCCCGGCCCGATCCGCTCCTCACCCGGCGGCGGAACGGCCACACCGTGCGCCACCACGGCAGCGGCGCCGGCTGCTCCCGGGTCTGCAACGGTGCCGCGCAGCGGCGGCAGAACCGGCGTCCCGGCAGGTTCGGGGTGCCGCATGCCGGGCACGGAGGCCCGTCCGGCTCCTCGTCCGCCGTCACGGGCCTCACGACGGGCCGCCGCGCGATCGGCCTGGCCGGCTGCACCGCGCCCACGGGCGCCTCCGGTTCCGGTGGTTCCGGCCTCACCGGGGCAGGCTGAGCCGGTGCTTCCGGCCGTACGGGGGCGGGTTGCGCCGGTCGCGGGGGCGGCTCCGGTGCCGGTGCGGGCTCTGCGGGCGGCGGCGCGGCAAGCTCCGGCGCACGCGACCGCGCCGGTTCGGTCGGCGGCTCGGGGCGCGGGGCGGGTGGGGCCCCGGCCGAGGGAGCCCCGGTCTCCGGGACGGTACCGGTCGCGGGCTCGGCCGGCGGGTCCGCCGGTTCCGCGGGGCCGACGGGTTCCGCGGTGGCGGGAGGGTTCCGCGGCGCCCGGGAGGACCAGCCCAGATAGGAACCGCAGTTCCCGCAGAATTCGTCGTCCTCGCGGTTGGCCGTACCGCACGCCGGACACGAGCGCATCGCGTCAGCCTCCTGTCTCGTCTGGCGGGCCCGGCAGGATCTCCACCCGGCACGTGAGGTGTACGGGGCACGAGGCGGCGACGACGTCCAGGACGCGGCTCGCGTCCACCGGTCCGCCGTGCAACGCCCAGACGCGCACCAGCAGTTCGCCGGTCGGCGGCGGAGGCAGCTCCGCGTTCGGTACGGACGACCACGCGGCGCCGCCGCCGTCCTGGATGTCGGCGTGCACGCCGAAGCAGAGCCGGAGGTGGTCGATCAGGCCGCGGCGGGTGCCGCGCCACCGGTGCAGCTCGACGGCGCGGGCGACGACGGCCCGCCGCAGCCCCTCGGGCCACGCCGGATCGACATCGGCCGCCACCCAGGACGACAGCCAGGGCAGGAAGTCGGCCGGGGCCAGCGCCGGGTCGAAGTAGGCGGGGAGGTTGTCCAGGGTGGACAGGACGGGCGCCAGTACGGTGTCGAGGCCCGCCGTGAACCGCTGGGCCAGGTCGTCGTCCGCGTACAGCGCGGGGAGCAGCCCGCCGATCGGGTAGCGGCTGGCGAGCCCGGGTACCGCGGCCCTGGTCATGAGCCGTCACCGGCCTCGCTCGCGATGACCTCGACCTGGTGCTGGTGCGAGAAGACCAGGGCGCCCGGGGCGACATCGATCCGCTCCACCGCCGCCCCGCGCCGGCCGGTGATCGGGTCCGCGGGGAACAGCCGCACCCCCTCCACCAGGCCCACCCCCGGCACGCCCTGGAGCACGGCGAAGATCTCGCCGTACTGCACCGGCCTGCCGAACGGCCAGCCGGTCCCCTCCGCGCCGCCCCGCAGCGGGTCGATGTGGCGGAACAGCGCCGCGACCGCGTCCGCACGGACCCGGTCCACGTCACCGCCACCGGCCGTCACCAGCCTGGCGACCACGGTGACGCCCTGGTACGCGGGCGGTTCCACCACCAGCCGGGTGCCGACCAGGCGTCGTTCGTCGAGCCGCGCCGCGACCGTCGAGAGCACGGAGTCCGACGGGATCAGCTGCTCGAAGCGCAGTTGGCCCCCCTCGTCGGCGACCGCGTCGGGCACCACCAGGACCCGTACCGCACCGGCCTCGCCCGCGACGGCCGGCAGGCACCGGACCCGGCGCAGGGAAGGTGCGGCCTCGCGGGCGACGGCCTCGTAGTCCCCGGCCGTGACCGCCCGTTCCTGCACCCGGAGGATGTTGGGCGCCCGGACCTTCGCGTTCTCCACGGTCTCGCCGTCGACCCCGCCCCGGGCCGCCTCGCGGTTGTCGACGCCCGCCACGTATGGCACCGAGCTGCGCAGCACGCAGATGGCGCCCCGGGCGACGTTCCCGGCCGCGCCGCCGCCCGTACGGTAGCGGGGGACCCGCAGCTGTGCGCCCTTCTCGGGCACCGCGCCGTAGGCGCGCATCGTCCCGTCCGGCTCGCGTACCTCCGGCGGGAACGCGAACTCGCCGGAGACGGCGTCGATCCGCACATGCCGGTCGTGCGGGGAGGAGGCGCCGAAGTGCTCCACGGCGGTCCAGACCTGCCAGCCCTCCGCGGAGGACACCTGGACGACCGGCGGCTCCCCGTCCAGCAGCAGCGGCGCCCTGCTCACGGAGAACCTCTGCCCGGCGACGCCTTCGGAGATGCCGAGCGGAACGTCGAGTACGGTCTCCGCGTGTTCGACGCCGGCGGTGCCGCCGACGGTGAACACCTCGGCCTCCCGGATCGTCGGCGACTCGGAGTAGAACGGCTGGCCCGGCTCTGGCGCGGTGACCCGGCAGCGCAGCCATCCCGCCCGGGTCCCCGCGGTCACCGACGCGGTGTGTCCGGCGGGGACGAACACGATCACCTCACCGGGCCTGTTCAGCCCGCCGGTGCTGTCGCTGCCGGTCTGGCAGGTGACCCAGCGGGCACCGTCCCACGCCTCCCACACCAGCGGCGGCTGCCGCGGGTCGACGCCCACGCCCTCCACCCGGCTGTCCAGGCGTACGGCGATGATGCACCGGGGCACGGCTGTGGGCAGCCCGAACAGCAGGGCGTCACCGGGCTCCGGCCGGGGCTGGAAGCACGGGATGTCCTTGCCCGCGCCGAGCGGTGCGGTGCGGTCGGTCTGGTCGCCCGACTCCGGCGCGGTGACCAGCCGGACCAGTGAACTCGGCACGATCGGCAGTTCGTCGGAGGTGGAGAACACCACTGCCTCCTCGGCCTCGCCGCGCGAGGTGGCGACCTCCGTGCCCGCCGGGAGCCGCACGGTCTCCGGCTGTGGCGCGGACAGCCAGAAGTCGACCTCCGCCCGCGCCACCGACGGCGGGAACAGCGTGACGCCCAGCAGGTCGAGGAAGGCCGAGTAGTTCTTGTCCGGTACCCGGTTCAGCCGGTACAGCAGCTGGTCGACCATGTACGCGAACGTCTCGATGAGTGTGACCCCGGGGTCCGACACGTTGTGGTCGGTCCACTCGGGAGAGCGCTGCTGGACGTACCGCTTGGCCTCGTCCACGAGTTGCTGGAAGCGCCGGTCGTCCAGGTTGGGTGCGGGCAGGGCCATCAGCGCACTCCCGATTCTTCGGAGCCCTCGGAGGACGGGATGGTGTAGAAGGGGAAGACGAGGTTGCGCAGGTCGTTCGTGGCCCGCACGGTGTAGTGCACGTCGATGTACAAGGTGCCCTCCTCGATGGCGTCGAACGCGATCACCACGTCGGTCACCTCGATGCGCGGCTCCCACCGCTCCAGCGAGGTGCGGACCTCGTGCGCGATGCGCCCGGCGGTGGCGCCGTCACCGGGTGCGAAGACATAGTCGTGAATACCGCAGCCGAACTCCGGGCGCATCGGCCGCTCGCCCGGCGCCGTGCCGAGCACCAGCCCGATCGCCTCCTCGATCTCCCGGTCCCGCTCGACCATGCCGATGCCGCCTGTGGCACCGACCCGCAGCGGGAAGCCCCAGCCGCGTCCGATGAATCCGCCGCCGCTCACATCGGGCCCCCGATCAGTACGTTCAGCGCACCACTGATGATGGGCGCGCCGCAGGTGGTGTTGTCCCGCATCCGGGCGGCGGGCAGCCCGCCGATCAGGACCTGACCGGTGACCGCGCCGGCCGGATTGGGCATGATCACGTTCCCCGGCCCGAGCGCGGCGTGCGGAGGGACGACGCACACGTGCAGGCTCCCGGTGACGGCCGCGGGCCGGCCGCCGATCAGCACGGTGGCGACGGCCACCGCACCCGGGGGCGGGGTGCCGATGAGGCCGCCGTGGGCGGTGCTGTCGCCCGTGCGGGCTGCGGGGGGCATGGTCGGGGTTCTCCTTGCTGGGAAAGGGACTTCTGGGGCATCGGTCGGGTGGCGGGGGCGTCAGTTGATCCTGATGAGCTTGGCCTTGAGCACGGCGAGCAGTCCGCCGTCGATCGTGACCCCTGTCTTGCCGTTGACGGTCACCGAGCTGCCCTTGATGTTCACGTCGCCCGTACCCGCGTCGAGGGTGATGCCCGACGCGGAGAGCGTCACGGAGCTCAGTGCCCGGGTGCCGCCGCGGGCGTACACCGTCAGCGCGATCTCGCCCCGCCGTTCGTCCAGCCTGACGTCGAGCCGCTTGTCGCCGGTGGCGATCCGTACGCCGGAGGGTCCGCGCGGAGCGTCCAGGAGCTCCAGCCGGTTGCCCGAACGGGACACCAGGGAACGGCGGTTGACCTTTCCGCTGGTCGGATCGACCAGCGGGACGTCGTGCGGCGACGGCTTGTCGACCCCGTTGTAGAGACCGCCGAGCACATACGGGCTGTCCAGCAGCCCCTGTTCGAACCCGACCAGCACCTCGTCGTTGACCTCGGGGCTGAACACCCCACCGCCGCCCTGGCCGCCCCACTGCACCGTACGGACCCAGTCGGTCACATAGGTGTCGTCGAGCCAGGGGAACTTCAGCCGGACCCAGCCCCGTTCGGTCTTGCCCTCGCGGATGTCGGTGACCACACCGATCGCGAGACCCGGCATGCGCGGGCCGCGCGAGGGCGCGTTGGAGCCGCTGGTCAGTCCCGCCAGCGAGCGGTCGGGGGCCGCGCTCACCATCACGGTCGTGCGGTAGCCGCCGTTCGGTTCGAGTACGTGGTGCGCGGCGGTCGCCGTGTAACGCCCGGCGAACGCGGGCCCGACGTTGCCGAGGGCCACCGGCTCGCCCGCCCGCAGCCGGGGATTGCCCTCGGCGACCGCCTCGATCTCGCCGAATCCGGAACTCACCGAGGCGGCCACCGAACCGGCCACGGCCCTGGCCTCGGCCTGGGTCCGGTACGGGGTGTCGGTGACCGTTATCCGGGCCTTCGGGCCGAACGCCCCGGCCGCCAGCGACGGGCTCATCCCGGGGGTCACCGTGTCGCTGCGGATGGACTGCTCGCGGGCCACCAGCCGGGTCTTGGTGTCGACGTTCCAGCCGCGCACCTCCACGCTGTCCGCCCCGTCCGCACCGGTCAGCACGGCCCGCAGGGCCAGCAGGTTGCGCCCGTACTCCAGGACCATCGGGTGGCGGGTGGCGGAGGTGGCGGGCGAGGGGGCGGAGGCGGCGGGCTTCGGCTTCACGAACTGCAACAGGCCCTTGTCGTCCACCCGTACGTGCGCACCGCTCTCCCCCGCGAGGTACTGAAGGAACTCCCAGTCCGAGACATTGGGCTGGGTCAGCTGCTTGTACGTGATCGGCGCGGCCTCGATCTTCCCGCACGACAGTCCGGCGCCCGCGGCGACCTTGCGGACGATGTCCGCGGTCTTCATGTTGCGGAACGCCACCACCTTCCGTCCGCGCTGGAGCCGGTGGGCCTTGGAGAAGGCGCGCACCACGGTGAACGAACCGGTGGTGTCGCTGTCCAGCTCGACCGCTGTCACCTCACCGGTGAAAAGCCGCTCGCGCACCCGCTCCTGCACGGTGACCACGGAGATCTTCAGCGGGGTGCCGATGGTGAGTCCGGTGGCGGTGAGCAGCTTGTGATCGGGGTCCCGGTACGTCAGTACGGCGGTGTCCGGCAGGCCGACGTTCTCGTCCACCACGCAGCTCACGAGCTGGGCCACCCAGGCCGGTGGCAGCTCACCGGGGGCCTCGACGATCGGATCCGCGGCGAAGGAGCGGCCGGGGGCGGTCATCGGTGGCCCTCCGGAGCGTGATCTTCCAGTCCGGGCACGACGAGCTCCCTGCCGGGGATCAACTGCATCGGGTCGTCCACGTCGTTGGCCTCCGCGATCGTGCGCCACGCGGTGGCATCGCCGTACTCCCGCCAGGCGAGGAGCGGCAGGCTGTCTCCGGCGACCACCCGGTGCGTGCGACGTGCCTCCCGCGAGCCCGAGGTGGGGTTCTGGCCGGCCGGATCCACGCTCGCCTCCTCGATCGACAGCGAGCAGGTGGCGCGCAACGGCTTCCCATCGACATCGAACAGGGTGTACGAGACGGAGAGGTTGGACATCACGCCGTCGAACGAGGTCGTCCTCGACGTGCCCCAGTCGAAGCGGACCCAGGGGCTGGCGGGTGTCTTACGGGCCAGGCTGCTCGGGGTGGGCACACAGGCCAGCATGAGCTGTTCCACCGCCTTCTCCACCGAGTTGTCATGGGTGGCGGTGGAGTCCAGGAAGACCTCCAGGGACAACGACCGGGGCCCGCTGCCCACGAATTCGGGCAGCGCGGACTGCCCGGCCATCCGGGACGGCGTACGCCGCCACTCGGTGCTCTTGCTCAGCGACAGCTTCGCGGGGTTGAACTGCAACGTGAGCCGGGCGAGGTTCCCGCCCGGTTTGGCACCGACGGTCGACGGCGGTTCCATGATGGTCAGCTGGGCGCGAGCACGGCTCGTACGGACAGCGGGTGACATTGCGCTCCTCCTTCCCGATCTTCTCTGCTACCTGTACCTGCTAAGGAATGTGACGGTCCATCAGGACGGCTCCAGGCCCTCGTGCGCAATCTCCAGCGTCTCGATCGCCGCCTGGGAGTTGGCGGGGTCGAAGGACGGTCCCTGCCAGCGGACCGGCACGATGCCGTGCACCTGCCAGCTGATGATGCGGCCGAGGTCCGGACGGAGCGCGACGATCTCGCCGTCCTTGGGCTCGACCCGCTGGATCGTCTCGTTCAGCCACCGTGCGATCTTCAGGGTGTCGGCGGTGACGGGGCGGGTCAGTGTGATGTTGGTCCAGGTGATCCGCCCCGGCAGCTGCCAGGTGAAACCGTTGTTGCCGCCCTCGGCGTACTGCTCCATCTCCACCTCGGCGCCCAGACCCGAGCAGGTGTGGAAGGCCCCCAGGTCGCTGCCTCCGATGACGAGCTTGAAGAACACACTCGTCGCGAAGATGTTGTCCGTCATGTGCTTCTCTTCTTCTCTGCTGTTTCCCAAGTACCGTGCTGTGTCCGGCCGTTCTGGCCATTCAGGCCGTTGTCAGCGGCGGCCGTCGTACAACCGTCCGGTACGCTCCCGCCCTCTGCGCATGTCCGCGCGGATCAGCCGGCTCACCGGGTCGAGCAGCCGACGGGCCAGCTCCTCGATGTCCGCCCCGGTGACCCGGTTCGCGGCCGGAGGGTCCGCGGTGTCCGAGGCGGCGGGTCCGGTCGATCCGGTCCTTCCCGATGGCGCGGCGGGCTTCACCGGGGCCGCCCGCACCGGGACACCGGTGATTCCGGCGTCGGCCGCCGCGCGCTGAAGTACCTCGGCCGTGGCCGCGGAGACGCCGGCTCCGGCGGCCGGAGCGGGTGCGCGTTGCGGAACCCGTACCGCAAGACTCGGTGGTCCGGCGGGAGGAGCGCCAAGTCCGGCCGTCGGTCCGGTGGTCGCTGGGGCGGCGGATTCGGGCACCACCGGCAACGCCGTCCGCTGTACGGGCACGGCGGCCGCTCCCGACAGGTCGGATGCGGGCGGATGCGGGCGCACGACCGGGACCGGGTGAGCGGCCGACGGCACGGACGGGACAGAAGGTGTGGTTCGTGGTGCCGGGGAGGGCGGTCCGGGACGGCGGTCGGGGCGTGGCGCCACGGGGCCCTGCTCCGGCGGGTGCGCGTCGGGCCGGGACGGCGATGTTGTCGCACCGCCGCGCAGCGAACGCTGCACGAGCCGCACGAGAGAGCCGCCGACCGCCGGCCCGCGACCCGCCCGATCGCCCCCGGCTCCCGCCCCAGCTCCGGCTCTCGCAACGCGACCGGGATCGCCGACGGGCGTCCGGCCCGAGGGCGTCCCGCTCCGGACGGTGCCCGGCGGCGGGCTCCCGGGCACGGGGCGTCGGACGGTGCCGCCGGGCGCAGGCCCCTCGGGCGCCGTCCCACTGGATGCCGGCCCACTGGACTCCGTCCTCTTGCGCACCGGCCCCGGGCCGGTCGCACGGGGCCGGTGCGGGGAAGCGGGTTCGGCGGGACGAGTGCGCGGCTGGGGAGTTGCCCGCCGGGGCGCGACATCCGTCGGCGTCCGGTGCTCCCCGGTCCGCGTGCTCCCGCGCTCCGGTGACGGGGCTTCAGACCCAGGCTGCTGTACATCACGACGCCAGGTGGCTGCCACGACCGGCCGAGCCGTGCTGCCCACCGTCGGCGCCGAAAAGCCTTCGCCGGCACCGGTGTTCACGTGCAGATCTCGGCCCGCGAGCAGGGCGCGCGACCGCTGGACGGCGGGCATCGGCCCCCCGGCGTCGACGGCAGGCGCTGATGCCCGTCCCTTCTCCCGCTCCGGGGTGATCCTCCGGACACGTACCGGCGCAGTGGGAGCAGAAGGGGAAGGGGAAGGCGTGGTGGGTGTGCTCGTACGCGTGGTGTCCGCCGGGCGCTGGACAGCCGCTGGTTCCGGTGCGGACGCATCGGGCCGAGCAGGTGCGGGGGACGAGCGCACCGGCAACTCGGAGGGCGCGTTCAGGGGCTTCGACGTCGGCGCGGCCGGTACGGAGGGCAGGGACGCCCCGGGCTCTCCCGCCGATGCCGTGGCCGGCCGAGCTCCCGTGTTTCCCGGCTGTGCCCGACCGCGGTCACCGAGCAGCGGTGCGTCGTTCCGGAGCCTGGCTGTCGACGGAAGCGAGGTGAGGGGGGCACCGATCCCGCCACGGGCACGTGCCTGCGAGCCGGTCCCGTCGGGCTGCGACGGCTGCGGGGACCGCCCCTCCGGGGAACCGGCTTCCCGGAACCGAGCCTCCGTGAACGGCGGCTGACGCACCGACGGTTTCGTCGCCTCCGGCGAAGGCGTGGTCACCGCAGGGGGTGCCGCGTCCGATGCCTGGCGTTGAAGCACGGGCATGCCCGCTGTCTGTTGCTCTGCCGGGGCGGACGGTACGACCCCGCTCCGCGCTGCCGGGCCGGAGGGCACGGCCCCGGTGGGCAGTTCCCGCAGGGGCTTGCCCAGGGCGGGGCGCACCGTCGCGGCGGCGGGACGGTCGGTGGTGCTGTCCGGTGTCGTTGCGGCGCCCGGCGGGGCGGGCACAGTTTGCGGCGCCGCGCCCTGCTGCAAGACGGTGGTGGCAGCGGTGGTGGTGACCGGAGTGGCCGGTGCGGAGGACGTGGCCGGCGGGATCCCGGCGATGTGCCGCAGCGCCATCGCCGGACGGCGGGCCACGATCAGGGGCGGGGCGGTCCGCCGCGGACGTACGGCGGCGGGCCGGGCCCGCTGGAGCGAAACCGGTGCCGGTGCGGTGTTCGCGGAATGCTGCGACGCCGACGCGGCGGCCGGTCCCGAAGCTGTGGTCGGCGCAGTGCTCTTCGCCGGGGCCGCCCCCGCCGTGGTGTCCGGAGCGGTTGCGCTGCCCCCGCCGGTCTGCCGCCCCGGTGCCCCGCTCCCGGAGGAGCGTGGGGACGAGGAGCGAGGTGACGTCGTACGGCTCGACCGCTGGACGGTCGCAGGGGCCGGCTTCCCGCCGGCCCTGGCACTGCCGGTCGCATTGCCCGCCGTGGCAGGTGCCGGGCCCGCCGCAGGTTCCGCTTCCCCGTCCGTACCGCTCCGGGCGGCACGCAGCAGCAGTGGTCCACCGGGAGCCGCGGATCGCGCGCCGCCCGGACGGGCGACGCCGTGGATGAGGCCCACCGGCGCGGACGGCAGTACGGCATGGCCGAGTTCGCCCGCGAACGCAAGGTTCTGCCACGAGGCGAGGCCGGACCTGAACCGCAGTCCGTCGCTCACCCCGATCGAGGACCGGGCGACGGTCACCGTCGGCGGCGCGACCTGCCGCCAGCCGCCGTCCCAACCGCCGTCGCGGCCGTCCCGCTGATCGGCCGCGCTGTCGCTCCGGTCGGCCTCCTGTTCCGGACTGCGCCCGGTGCCGGCTCCGGCCCCGCCCCCGGAAGGCGTTCCGGGCTGCTGCCGGTCCCCTCGGCGGAACCAGTTTCCGAAACCCACACGATCACCCGCCTTCGTTGACGCGGGTGTTGATCCGCGCTATCTCCCGCACCCACTCCTGACGCTCGCCATGGGTGAGGTCGAGAATGTCCTCTCGCTGCCAATGGAAGTGGTAGGCGACGTACGCGATCTCCTCCCGCAGTCGGGGAAGCGCGTACGTCACGATTCCCCCAGGCGCCCACCCGAGAGGTCCACCTCGAACGATCCGTGGCACAGCGGGCAGGTCACCGCGGCGTGCGTGTGGCCCTCGCTGTTGATCCGGCGGTAGAAGTCCTGGAGGAACGCCACGTCCGTGGCGTACATCCGCTCGACGACCCCGGCATGCACATCGGTGATGGTGCCGAGCTGGGTGATCACCTGGCTCAGCAGCACCACGGACAGGTACGCCGGGTTCTCCTTCACCCGCAGGTCGATCTGCGGGCGCAGCTCGTCCCGGGCAGTCGCGAGCCGCATCGAGCCGCGCCGGTGGACCTGGCCCTCGTCGTCGACGTAACCGCGCGGGAGCTCGAAGTCGAACTCCGTACGCAGATCCTGCTGGTCATGGTCCCGGTCCCGCGCCGGAGCCGGCGCGGGAGCCTCCTCGCGTGCGGCGGGCGGGTTGGACGCGAGGCTGTCGAGGACTTCGTCGAGCCCGCCCGACGTAACGGTCCTGCGCCTCATTCGACCACGATCTCCTCGAAGGTGATGGTCACCGTCTCGGTGGCGGCGCTGGATTCGCCGGCCTTCAGCGAGGGGCCCTCCCACTTGCTGGCCCAGCCCTGCATCAACTGGATGCGCCGGACCGTCTCACCCTTCGAGTCCTTGATCTCGATGGTCAGGTTCTGGCGCGCGGTGTCGACAGCCCCGTTGTTGAGCGTCTCCTTGATCCATTTGGTGAACTCACTGCTCTTGTCGAGTCCGCGGGTGATCGTCACCTCGCCCGCCTGACGTGCGCCGGGCTGCTTGCGGATGATCTGCTTGCCCTCGGCCGTCACCTGACGGACCTCGACGACTTCCTCCTCGACGGTCAGGCCGCTGATCTCTTGGATCGACTCGACGAGATAGCCGCCGAGCTGCACGCCGAAGACGTGGGTGGAAAGAGCGTCGCCCTCTGCCATGACTCTGTGTCACCTGTTCCGTTTGGGGACCCTGTCGGGTCACTCGTTGACGAGGCTCGTACTGTCGGAGAACTGCGCGAGGCGGAAGATCACGAACTCCGCGGGCTTCACCGGAGCCACGCCGATCTCGCACACGACCTGGCCGAGGTCGATCGACTCCTGCGGATTGTTGTCGCGGTCACACTTCACGTAGAACGCTTCCTCGGCCGTGCGGCCGAAGAGGGCGCCCCGGCGCCACTCCTCGGTGAGGAAGGCGGTGACGTTCCGCCGGATACTCGACCACAGGCGGTCGTCGTTCGGCTCGAACACCACCCACTGGGTGCCCAGGAGGATCGACTCCTCCAGGTAGTTGAAGAGGCGGCGTACGTTGAGGTAGCGCCAGGCCGGGTCGGACGAGAGAGTGCGCGCGCCCCAGATCCGGATGCCGCGCCCGGGGAAGGCGCGCACGCAGTTGACACCGATCGGGTTGAGCAGGTCCTGCTCGCCCTTGCTGAGGCGGATCTCCAGGTCCAGCGCACCGCGGATGACCTCGTTGGCGGGGGCCTTGTGCACCCCGCGCTCACCGTCGCTGCGCGCCCAGACACCGGCGACATGACCGCTCGGCGGCACCAGGGAGTTCTGGCCCGTCGCCGGGTCGAAGACCTTGACCCACGGGTAGTACAGGGTCGCGTAGCGCGAGTCGTATCCGGCGTCGTCGTTGCGCCAGGTACGGACGCGCTGGGCGTTCATGCCCGGCGGAGTGTCCAGGACGGCGACCCGGTCGCCCATCTGCTCGCAGTGCGAAATCACCGCCAGCTGGACGGCCTTGACGCCCTCGGCGTCGATGTCCCCGCGCTGGTAGGCGCTCATCAGGTCCGGAACGGCGACCATGGTGATCTCGTCGATCGCTTCGAGGCCCGCGAACCCCGTGCGGGCGGCGGCGTCGCCGACGTACTCGGCCGGGTCGATCCGTGCGACGCCGGCTCCGGGGGCGGCAGCGGTGGGCGCGAGGGAGAGGCTCTGGTTCTCGGGGCGGGTCTGCGTCGCGCCGGGCTGCTCGGTGACCTCGATGAGCTTGGACTGGCGGGCCTGGGTGACGAGGTAGCCCTTGACGTTCTTCCGGGTGGAGACGTCGTGGGTCTCCACCACCTTGCCGGCCTGCCGCACCAGCAGCCGGAACCGGTCCTCCGGAGGGTTCTCGCCCTCGGCGTCGGTGACCTCGACGGAGAGGTCTCCGCTCGTACCGGACCGCGCGGAGACCAGGAACCCTCCGATGGCGGCGGACGGGGCCGCCCCGGACGCGGACTTCTGTGCCGGGTCCTGCGCGGGGCCGCCGATGCGCACGATGTAGGCCGCGCCGCCGCCGTTGGCGAAGTAGCCGTAGACCGCGGGGGTCAGGTACGTGTCGGCGGTGAAGGTGCCGAAGGTCTGGACGTACTGGTCCCAGTTCGTCACCAGCGTCGGCTGGTGGAAGGGGCCGGACTCCGCGAAACCGACGAAGGCTGCGACCGCGGTGCCGACTCCCTCGATGGGCCGCGCTCCGGACTGCACCTCCTCCACGTAAACACCCGGGGTGAGGTACGACGGCATGCTCGCTCCTTCGCGTGGTCATTCGTTCGCCGCCGAGTCTTCCTCGGCGGCCGTGGCGGACAGTAGGTCTCAAAGTCCTGGACACGGGGCAAGGGTGCTGCCTTCCCAGGCACCCGTGGGGCAGGAAATGCTTCCCTTTGCGGACGGGGCTCGGTGGTCGCCGCATTTCCCGGTCCGGTCGCGTGACAGTGCTGTGAACTCCGGATTTCCGGAAGGCGTCCGCCGGCCGGAGGCTCGACGGGAATCAGCCAGAATTCGCAGGCACCGACTATCCGATCGGGATCCGGTGACCGAATCCGGCCTTGACCTGCCCACCCAGACCTTCCGGCGTTCCCCGAGAGGCCTGTGACCGGAAACTCCTCATCCACTGCCGGTGTCACGGGAACCCGGCCGACCTGGTCCACCTCTTGTGTGCACAGGA
Source organism: Streptomyces sp. NBC_01591 (assembly GCF_035918155.1). Classification (NCBI taxonomy): domain Bacteria; kingdom Bacillati; phylum Actinomycetota; class Actinomycetes; order Kitasatosporales; family Streptomycetaceae; genus Streptomyces; species Streptomyces sp. NBC_01591. The sequence goes on along the minus strand of NZ_CP109327.1, from coordinate 7,451,425 downwards.
AAGAGAAACTGCCAGGGACCGGCGGGCCGGGTTTCCCTCGATCGGGATTTCTGCTGTTGTCTTCCCCGCGGGGGAAGCAGGAGGACGGACGCTTTGTTTCTACGGTGCGAGATCGCTCAGCACGCCGCTGACATTGAGTACCTGGTGGCATTCGGAAGCCTGGGTTCCGGTCGCCGGCGTGCCAGGTTTGGCGCAGGTGACGGACGCGGTGACCGTGTCGTTCTCCTGAATCTGGATGGGGGTGACCCAGTGGTAGTCCTGGTTGCGGAAGGTCTCCAGAGCGATGGTGGTGATCTTCCGCTTCCCGAACGAGATGGTCAGCACTCCTTCGTCGCCCTGGAAGTTCGCCACCACGATGTCCGTGATACCGAATACCTTCCCCTTCTCGACCCGGTACGTCCCCTTCTTCTCGGCCCCGGCCCCGGTCTGCACATCGATCGTCGCCGAGCTCTGCTGGGTGCCGCCGGTTCCCCCGCCCGTTCCCGAGCTGGAACCGCCCGAACCGGAGCCTCCGGACGCGTTCGGCTTGTCCTCACCGTCGCCCTGCCCCTTGTCGTCACCCTGGCCACCGGTCGGGTCGCCCGTGCCGCCCGTCGAATCCTTTTGCCCGCCGGGCCTCTTTTCCTGCGCGGCCTCGTGCGCCGCCTGCTTCGCGGTGCTCCGCACCGCGGGCCGGACCAGCGCGAACCATGCGAGCAGCAGGGCGAGCAGCGCGGCCAGGACGATCAGCAACCACCTGGGCAGCACCGGCAGTTGAGCGAACTCGCCGGGCAGCGGCTCGGACCGGCCGGACTGCTCACCGTCGGTGTCCCGTTCGGTGCTTTCGGCGGCCTCGACCTCGAACGGCCAGGTGACCGGCGTGCCGAACCAGATCAGTTTCCGGGCCCGTACCCGCAGGCCCACCTCGGCGGACTCGCCCGGTTCCAGACGCCGTTGGTCCGGGGTGAAGGCCAGCCGGAGTTCCTCCCCGGCCTGCTTGCCGGTGAGGGCGACATCGACCGCGGTGTTCCCCCTGTTCTGCACCGAGGTCCGGAAGCGGGCGCCCAGCCAGCCGGAGCGTCGCCGCGGGTCGAGCTCCGCCCGGAGCTCGTGAAAGGGCGCGACGACCACCGTGGCCTCGGGGACCGCCACCGACTCGGGGTGCTCCGTGGGCAGAACGCGGACACCCAGGGGTATCTCACCGGCCCGGACCTCGTGGGAGCGGGGCGGCGCGAGCCGTACGGTCACCACCTCGGAGGTGCCCGGGTAGAGGGACACGCGCGCCGGCTCGACGGTGCTCCAGGCGGCGCAGTCGCCGACCACTTCGAGCGTGTACGCCTCGACGATGTCGCCGTCGTTGCGCACGGTCAGGGTCGTCGTCGCTTCGGCACCGGGCGAAACCGTCACCGTGGGCGTTTCGAGTTCGGCAGATGTGGTCACGATGCGACGTTAGGCCGCCCCTGCGGCCGCGCGGCAGAGACGCGAGGGCAACGCTCGGGCACGGGTGGTGCCCCGGCGGCACAACGGCACGATGTCCCGACGAGCCCTCCCCGGGCCCGGTCACCCTGCCCGAGGCCGACGCGGTCGCGAGCGGAAACCGGCGTATCGGAACGGAAGCACCTGAGGAAGACGGGCACGCAGACGAATGACGACGACAGCAGACACGACGACCAGAGCAGCGGAGCGCGGCCAGTACCGCGGGCCCGCCGCATCGGAGCACTCCGCCGGGGACGTCGCCCATGAGACTCCCGGGGGCAGGATCTCCGTAGCGGTGTACGCGGAGGACCTGATCCTGCGGACCGGCGTGGTCCACCAATTACGCCCACGGCCCGAGATAGAGCTGATAGCGGAGTCCGAGGCAGACCGGGCCCAAGTCTCCTTGGTGGTGGTGGACATGGTGGGCGAGCCCACCGTCCAGCTCCTGCAACGTCTCCAGCGCAACACCGCGACCCGCACCGGACTCGTCGTCGGTTTCTTCGAGTCGGGCGCGCTCCAGACCATGATCGAGTGCGGCGTCGCCGCCGTGCTGAGGCGCGGTGAGGCCGACCAGGACAGTCTTCTCCACCTGGTGACGGCGATGGCGAACGGTGAAGGAGTGCTGCCGGGCGACCTGCTCGGAAAGCTCCTCACCCATGTCAGTAGCCTCCAGCGCACGGTCCTCGACCCCCGGGGACTCTCGCTCTCCACTCTCACCGCGCGGGAGGCGGAGATGATCAGGCTGGTGTCGGAGGGCTACGGCACCGCGGAGATCGCACAGAAGACCTCGTACTCCGAACGCACCGTCAAGAACGTCCTGCACGAGGTGTCGACACGGCTCGAACTGCGCAACCGGGCCCACGCCGTCGGTTACGCCATGCGGCACGGGCTCATCTGAGTCCTGCCACGGGCTCCCGTGCGGACGGCGTGCGGACGCCGCCGCGCGGGGGCCCGCCGGTGGTTCGGGGCAGGAACGGACGGGCGGGGGCCGGGAGGGCGCCGCAAAGGGCAACAGCCCCTTCCCCCGCTCCGGGTACTCCGGACCTGTCTTCGGACCCGCGCGGGCACGATGCTTGTCGTGGAGAGTCATCAACAGGACTGTGAGGTGGGCCGTGACCGGCACTGCTGGCCCGGTGAGGCGTACCCGGCTGGGCCGACTGACGGGCGCCGTACTGCTGTTGGCGCCATTACTGGTGGCGGGCTCCGCGTCCGCCCCTCACGGTGCGCCGAGGATCGCCGCGGTGGCGGACGACGACGGCCCGGCGGATGCCGGACGCATCACCTACGCCGGTACCGAACACCGCAGCCTCGGCCGGGTCTCCGACCCGGCCGCCACTGCCCCGCTGTTCGGCACCGGACCGGCCCACTACGACCAGGACCCGTTCGCACGCGGTGAGGTGCTGGTCTTCACCAGCCTGCGCGACGCGGTGCGACCGCAGGTGTACGTACGTGACGCGAACGGCGCGGTGCGCAAGCTCACCACCGGCCTGGACGCCGCACACCCCGAACTCTCCCCGGACGGACGGACCGTGGTGTTCGACTCCGCGGTGCGGGGGCCGGGCGATGTGGTCCAGCGTGAACTGTGGACCGTCGGCATCGACGGCTCCGGCCTGCGGCGGCTGACGGACACCCCCAACAACGAGACCTCCCCGACGTTCTCCCCGGACGGCTCGCGGATCGCGTACTCCTGTGACTCGGGTCCGGGGCGGACCGGGCTGATATACGAACGGGCCGTGGCCGGCGGCGCGGCGAGGGTGATCAGTGACGGCCCGGCCGGCGACGCGACCGAGCCGGAGTGGAACCCGGTGGACGACGACTCCCACCGCGCTCGCGTCGCGTACACCCTCACCACGGACAAGGAGACGGGGCCCCGGCTCCGGGTGACCGAGGGTGTCGGAACCGACCGTCCCCTGCTGGCCGGTGTCCAGGCCAACTGGCGCACCCGCTCGGCCGCCTGGCTGCCGGACGGAAACGGCCTGCTCTTCCTCAGTCCCGACACGACCTGCGGGTGCAAGGACTACGACCACGTCTACCGGACGACCGCCTTCGACGGGACCACCGAGCCGAGCCTGGAACTCGGTGAGGACCGCGCGGTCGAATCGCCCACCTGGCTCAAGTCCCCGGACTCCGGGGCCGTCGTCGTGACACGACGGACCCCCCGCGAGGCGAACGACGTGACGCTCCAGGACGTCAGACAGGACGGTTCGGACCCGCGGGACCTCGGGCTCCCCATCCTCAAGGAGGACCCGGAGGCCGATACGAACACCGATCCTGCCAAGGACCCGCTGTTCAACCCGGCGGCGGAGTACGACCCGTGGACCGAGCGGCAGAACTACACACCGGACGGCAGGCGCATCGTCCTGACCCGCTTCGAGGGCAAGGAGAAGGAGCGCGTCGAACAGATCTGGCTGGCCGACGCCGACGGAACCCACGAGGCAGCGATGCCGCTCGCCGGGCGCGGTCCCCGCGACTGGGACACCGACCCCACGTTCTCGCCCGACGGCACCAAGCTGGCGTTCACCAGGTCTTCGCCCGGCAGGGTCGACGGGCAGCCGGGGCCGAGCAGCATCCTCATCGCGGACGTCGCCACGGGAGAGATCGTCGGCAGAATCGTCCCGCCGGAAGGGCAGTTGGCAGGAGGTGACGCACAGCCCACCTGGTCGTCGGACGGAACCACCCTCGCCTTCACCCGCAACCACGTGATCCGGGGCCTGGGCGGCATCAAGCACGTCTGGACCGTGCCGGTGGCGGCGCTCGACCAGCAGCGGGACCTCAGCGTCACCATCTGCCCCGGTGAATGCAAGAAGATCGACGACAGTCCCGCCTTCTCCCCCGACGGCAGCAAGCTCGCCTTCAACCGCAAGGACGGCGGCGGCCGGGTCAACGAGCGCTCCGGCGTCGTCGTGACCTCGCTGACCGGCGACGAGTGCCAGGTCGTGCTTCCGTCCGTCCAGCGGGACAACCCCGATGCGTGCCATCAGAACATCCCCGACACCTCGCGGACCGGGCCGTTCCAGCCCCGCGACGTGGCCTGGTCGCCGGACTCCGGGCGGCTGGTGCTGAGTTCACGCAGAGCGCTCGCGCCGAACTCCCCGGAGCAGCTGTCCATGCTCGACCTCTCCTCCGGCACGCTGACGCCGTTCGGCGAAAGCCTCGCCGGGCGGCAGAAGGAGCCCGCCTTCCAGCAGTCGGTCGACCTGTCCCTGACCGCGCCGCCCACCGGACCCGCGGTGGAGGCCGGTTCCTCGGTATCGGTGACGGTCACCATCACCAACCGGGGCCCCGCGCCCTCGCCCGGCACCGTGTTCACCGCCGACGCCCCGCCCGGCGTGCGCCTGGAGGAGCTCACCACCCCGGCCGGACCCTGTGCCGCCGGGTCGCCCCAGTGCGACCTGGGCGTGCTCCCGCCAGGGACCAGTGTGGAGGTCACCGCCCGGCTGACCGGCGTGACGAAGGGGGACCAGCGGATCGGCTGGTCGGTCACCGGGGCCGTGGTCGACCCGAACCCCACGGACAACGCCACCGGGACGAGCGTCCCGGTCCAGGACGTGCCCGAGAAACCGACGCCCACCCCGACGCCCCGTCCCCCGGCCCCCCAGCCGCCCGAACCCGAGGCGGGGCCCGCGGTCTCCGTGCGGGCACAGCCCAGCCCCGGCTACGTCGGCGGCCGGGTGGTGGTGACATACACCGTGCGCAACGGCCGGAACGCGCTCGCCACCGGACTGCGGCTGAAGCTCGGACTGCCCGCGCGGATCCCGGCGGGTCCGCTTCCGGCGGGCTGCGCCGCCGGGGTGTGCACGCTGCCCGACCTGGCACCGGGCGCCTCCACGGTCGTCCGTGTCGTGCTCAAGCCGGACCGGGCTCTGACGACGAGCATCACCGGAAGGCTGACCACGACCGGTACGGACGCCGACCCCGGTGACAACGTGTCCAGGAAGCCGCTGCGCATCCTCCAGCCCCGGATCATCGCGGTGCCCGCCGTGGGCAAACCGGGGTTCGTCACCTCCGTACGGGGCAAGGACTTCCCGCCCGGAGCACCGGTGAAGCTCACCTGGAAGCCCGGGATCACCGCAGCCGCGGCGCCCACCTTCCCGCGCCGGGACCGTACGTTCATCGCGCAGTTGCTGATCCTGGCGAAGGACCGGACGGGACCGCGCACGATCACCGCCAAGGGGCCCGGGTTCAGACCGGTCACCACATCCTTCCTGGTGGTCGGCGGCACCATCGTCCCGCCGGACGAGGTGGGGCGACGGTGATCCACGAAGTGGACGAGGGGCTGCGGCTGTTGCTGGTCGACGCCGGCCTCCAGGAGAGCGGCGTGGACCTGGTCTTCGACGCACCGACGAAGGACTGGTCCGCCCGGCGCAACGCCCCCACGATCAGCGTCTTCCTCCACCGCATCCGTGAGGACGCGAGCCGCCGCCGTACCGGCGCGGCCGAGGAACACGACGACGAAGGAGTGGTCATCGGCCGGCGGACCCCGCCGCGCTGGTTCGAGCTGACCTATCTGGTGACTGCCTGGACCAATCGCCCGCAGGACGAACACCGCCTGCTCTCCGAGGTGTTGCGCTGCCTCGTACGGTCGGACGTCCTGCCCGCCCGTATGCACACCGGCAGCCTCGCCGAGCTCGGGCTGGCCGTGGAGATCGAGGCGGCTGGTCCGGGCACCGACGGGCCGTCCGCCTCGGACGTCTGGTCCGCGCTCGGCGGTGAGCTCAAGGCCGCGATCGACCTGCGGGTGTGGGCACCGCTGGCCGGTGAACGGACGTCCGCCGGCCCGCCGGTCACCGAAGGGCTGGTGGTGAGGACCGCGGCCGCACGGGACGGCGACCGTACGGAACCGGGGCGCCGGCTGCGCTACGACGGGGCGTCCGACCCCGGCGGGCAGGGCTTCGCCGCCGAGCGGCAACGGCAGTTGCCGCCCGGCCGGCGCAGGCGCGGGGGCGCGGCTCGATGACCACGACACCGGACACCCGTGCCGTCCACGAACCGGCCGGCGCCCCGACCGCGGTCATCGAGGACCTCTGGGAGCAGCTGATCCACGTCGAGCAGCGGGTCAGGAACGCGGTGGCGCTCCGGCGGGCCGCCGACCCGCAACCGGACGATCCGTACCGGGGGCAGTACCTCACCCCCGAGGCGGCTGGGCGGATCGTGGAGTCCCGCGACGCGTTCGCGCCCGTACCGGCGTACGGCTCCGAGCCTTCGCCGCAGTCCCCGCCCGGGAGCCGGGTCCGGCAGCTCGCCGAGAACTTCGGCCTGGTACCGCTGGACATGGACCTGCTGCTGGTCGTGATGGCCCCGGACATCGACAGCCGGTTCGAGCGGCTCTACGGCTACCTCAACGACGACCTCACCCGGCGAAGGCCGACCATCGGTCTGGCGCTCGAACTCTGCGGGCTGCCCGCCGCGGGCTCCGGCCGCTTCCGGTTCTCACCGTCCGCCCCGCTGGTCGCGGGCGGACTGCTGGAGGTACTGGAGGCCGACCGTCCGCTGCTCTCGCGGGTGCTGCGAGTGCCGGACCGGATCACCGCGTACCTGCTCGGCAACGACGAGATCGACGGGCGGCTGCGCGGCCTCGTCCGTGCGGTCGCGCCCGAGGCGGAGCCGGACACCCGACCGGAGGTCCTGCGGGTCGCGGCGGCACTGGGCACGGGCAGCGGTCTGGTGCATCTGCTCGACCGGGGAGGCGACCCCGGCGGACTGGCGGTCGAGGCGCTGCTCGCCGCGGGGCGCCGTCCGCTGGTGGTCGACATCGCGGATCTCGCCACCCTTCCCGAACCGGCGGAAGTCGTACGGACCCTGGCGGCCGAGGTCCGGCTGAGCGGCGGCGGGGTCGTCCTCGGTCCGCTCGAAGCGCTCGCCCCCGAGCGGCCCGCGGGGGCCCGGTTGCTCGGGAGCCTCTGCGCGGCGGTCAGCGGTGCTCCGCTGGTCGCGTACGGGAAGAAGAACTGGGATCCCCTGTGGACCGCGGAGAGTCCGGTTCCGGTCCACGTCCTGTCCCCCGGCCCCGCGGGCATGGCTCGGCAGTGGCGTCGGGCGCTCGCCGAGGCAGGCAGTTCTCTCGGGCTGCCTGCCGGGAGCGCGTCGGCCGGCGAGGAACTCATCGAGGCCACCGCCTCCTACCGGCTCGACTCCGAGCAGGTGCGCAAGGCCGCCGCTGTCGCCTCCCGGCTGGCCGTCCTGGCGGAGCGTCCGGTGGACGCGCAGGACCTGCGCACGGCGGTCCGGGCTCAGAACGGAGCGGGGCTCGAACGGCTCGCCCGTCGTATCGAGCCGGCGGTCGGCTGGGACGACCTCGTGCTGCCCGCCGCGACCCGCCGCGAGCTGTCCGAACTCGCCCTGCGCGCACGCCACCGCGAGCAGGTGCTCGGTCAGTGGCGGATGCGGCCGGGCGGCGGCCGGGGTCGCGGGATCATCGCGTTGTTCGCGGGTGAGTCCGGCACCGGCAAGACCATGTCCGCCGAGGTGGTGGCGTCGGAGCTCGGCATGGAGCTGTATGTCGTGGATCTGTCCACCGTGGTGGACAAGTACGTCGGTGAGACCGAGAAGAACCTCGAAAGGATCTTCGTCGAGGCGTCCGACGTCAACGGCATCCTGCTGTTCGACGAGGCGGACGCCATTTTCGGGAAGCGCTCGCAGGTCAAGGACGCGCACGACCGCCACGCCAACGTGGAGTCGGCCTATCTGCTGCAGCGGATGGAGTCCTTCGACGGGATCGCGGTGCTCACCACCAATCTGCGGGGCAATCTCGACGAGGCGTTCACCCGGCGCCTCGATGTGATCGCGGAGTTCCCCATGCCGGACGCCCGGCAGCGACTGGCCCTGTGGGACCGCTGCCTCGGGACGGCGATCCCCCGCGAGGCCGGACTCGATCTGGAATTCTGCGCGGGACGCTTCGAGCTGGCGGGAGGATCGATCCGTGCCTGCGCGGTGACCGCCGCCTATCTGGCAGCGGAATCGGGGCGACCGCTCGGTATGGAGCAGATCGTCACGGCCGTGATCCAGGAGTACCGCAAACTCGGCCGACTGGTCCGGGAGAGCGAGTTCGGCTCCTGGCTGGACCGTACCCAGGGAGGCGGCAGGGGGTAGCTGCTCCGGAAACCCCGGCCGCACTCCCCCGGGGCGGCCCGCTCAGCCGAGGATCAGCTCGGGCTCGTACAGGTCCAGCCACATGGCGAGGTCCAGGGCGCGTTCCAGGCTGCGGCGGGACGCCGAGGTGACCTGGGGCGCGTCGTGGTCGGCGGCCCTGCGGAGCCGTTCGCGGTCGACGAGGTCGAACACGCGGTGGTCGGGGCGGGCGAGCAGTTCACGGGCATGCGCCTGCAGGGCCATCGCGTACTTGGGGTCCTGGGTCGACGGATAGGGGCTCTTGGTCCTGTCGTACACCGACCGGGGCAGCACATCGGCGGTGGCCTCGCGCAGCAGGCTCTTCTCCCTGCCGTCGAAGGACTTGAGGGCCCAGGGCGTGTTGTAGACGTACTCGACGAGCCGGTGGTCGCAGAACGGCACCCTGACCTCCAGGCCGACCGCCATGCTCGCCCGGTCCTTGCGGTCGAGCAGGACGCGCACGAACCGGGTCAGGTGGAGATGGCAGATCCTGCGCATGCGGTACTCGAAGTCGCTCTCGCCGGTGAGCCGTTCGATGCCGGCGACCGCGGCTTCGTAACTGTCGCGGACGTATGCGTCCAGGTCGAGGGCCCGGACGAGGTCGTCGCGGAGCACGCCCGAGTCCTCGCCGAAGTGCTCGGCGAACCGCACCAGCCAGGGGAAGGTGTCGGCGCTGCGGGCCTGTTCGTCGAAGAACTGGAGGTAGCCGCCGAAGACCTCGTCGGCGGACTCTCCGGACAGCGCGACGGTCGAGTGTTCGCGGATGGCGCGGAAGAGCAGATAGAGCGAGGCGTCCATGTCACCGAGGCCCATGGGGATGTCCCGGGCCCGGATCATCCGGGCCCGTACCTCCGGGTCGGCGAGGGTGTCGGGGTCGAGCACGATGTCCCGGTGGAGGGTGCCCGCCCGCTGGGCCACGTCGTGCACGAACGGGGTGTCGGGGGTGGTGCGCAGCTCGTCGGCGACGAAGTTCTCGGTGCGTCCCACGAAGTCGACGGCGAAGGTGCGGACCTTCTCGCCGCTCTCGGCGAGCTGCCGGGCGGCGAGCGCGGTGACCGCCGATGAGTCGAGTCCACCGGAGAGCAGGATGCAGCGGGGTACGTCGGAGACCAGCTGGCGGCGCACGATGTCGTCGAGCAGCGACCGTACGGTGGCAATCGAGGTGTCCCGGTCGTCGGCGTGCGGGCGGGTCTCCAGCCGCCAGTAGACGTGTCGGCGCAGGCCGCCGCGGTCCACGGTGACGACCGTGCCGGGCTCCACCTCGTACATGCCGTCCCATACGGCGTGGCCCGGGGTCTTGACGACGGTGAAGAGCTCCCTCAGCCCGTCGAGGGTCACCCGGGGCCGGGCCAGCGGGTTGGCGAGGATGGCCTTGGGTTCCGAACCGAAGAGCACACCGTCGGGCGTCGGCCAGTAGTAGAAGGGCTTGACGCCCATCCGGTCGCGGATCATGACGAGCCGGTCGTGGCGGCCGTCCCAGAGCGCGAAGGCGTACATGCCGTTCAGCCGCTCGGCGAGGGCCTCGCCCCACTCCAGATAGCCGCGCAGTACGACCTCGGTGTCCGAGTCGGTGGTGAACCGGTGCCCGCGGGCGGTCAGTTCGCCGCGGAGTTCGGTGAAGTTGTACGCCTCACCGGAGTAGACGAGGGCGACCGGGCCTTCGGGTGTGCCGACGGTCATGGGCTGGCGCCCGCCGGGCAGGTCGATGATCGCGAGCCGCCGGTGTCCGAGCGAGGCGTGACCGTCGGTCCAGGTCCCCCGGTCGTCGGGGCCCCGGCAGGACATGGTCTCCGTCATCGCGTCCAGTTTCGCGACCTCCTCGGCTGCCCGTAGATCGCGGTCGAAGGAGACCCAGCCGGCGATGCCACACATATGCGCCCTCCAGAACCAGTTGCATCTAGCATCTATATGAGGAGCGTCTGCCTGCGATTGCGTACGGTCAACACGGTCGTCACCTGGACGGAGGCGTGCCCCTCATACTTTCGGCCGCGCTTTTCCGCTTCCTGTACGGAGTGCCGTCCGCCGGAGCCCCTGGGGGAACGGCCGGTGTGTCCGGCGGGGATACCGAATCGGCCATCGGCAAAGACTTGCCCAACATGCGTGGTGTCCGCGGCGGTGGGCGGGGCCCGGCCCGTGCCCAAGGCTTCCTAGGACTTCTCGCCGGTCATCTCGGCCGTGATGGCCCACCGCTCGTGGTCGCGCCAGGCCCCGTCGATGAAGAGGAAGTCCGGCGAGAACCCTTCGAGACGGAATCCGGCCCGTCGGACGAGGGCGAGCGAACTCCCATTGCCGGGCTGGACGTTGGCTTCGAGGCGGTGCAGACCGAGCGGCCCGAAGGCGTACCGCAGGACCAGGTCCAGCCCTTCGCCCATCAGGCCGCGTCCCGCCGCGTGGGCGAAGGCCCCGTATCCGAGTGCGCCGCAGCGGAACGCGCCGGTGACGATGTTGTTGATGTTGATGAACCCCGCGATCCCGTCGGCGGGCCCGCTCCCGCCGCGTTCGCAGACGAGGAAGCCCGCCCTCGCGGGGTCGTCGATCAGCCGGCCCGCGTAGGCGGCGTACGCGCGGGCGTCGCCGGGCGGGAAGAGCCAGGGGGCGTGCAGGTCCCGGCTCTCCCGCGCCCGGGCGGTGAACTCTTCGGCATCCGCCTGTGTGATGGGGCGGATCGCCGTGCGCCGTCCCTCGGCCAGATAGTCGCTTTCAGGCATCCGGCCAGCCTAAGGGCTGTCCCGTTTGGATCAGGCAGGACCGGGACCGGGCACCGGGACCCGGGCCACCGCGACCTCGCCGGTCGACGGATCGCCGTGGTTGTGGAGGACGGCGGTGCCGTCCGGCGTGAAGACCGGGTGGGGGTGGCGGGGGCGCCGGGCCCGGATCCGGTCCGGGATCTCCCGGGAAAGGCCCCTCGCGGGACCGGCGCCCTGCCGCGTCACTTCAGCCGGCCGCCGACCACCGGAAGCTCCAGCACACCGGTGTCCTCCGGGGCGCTGACCACCGTGACCGGCTTGATTCCACGGTTGCCCGAGTACGCGCTGTCACTCGCCGCGATCACGAATTCGAGCTGGTGGCCCGCCTCGTACCGGTGGACGATGCCCGGGAGCTGCACGGTGAACGAGCGGGTGACGTCCGGCACCCGCACCGGGGAGACCAGCCGGTTCACCAGCGTCTTGCTGCCGTCGGGGGCCACGTCGTAGACCTTGGCGAACAGGACGAGCTTGTCGGCGGCGTCGCCGCTGTTCTGGACCCGCTCCGTCTTCGGCGAGACGACCTTCAGGGTGGCCTTCGGCGCGCCGACGACATCGACAGGGGACGTCAGCGGGGCGCTGGTCCAGCCGAGGTAGGTGCCCTTGGTGTCATAGGGCTTGGGGTCGGGCAACCCGATGAGGCCGGCGAGCGAGTTCTCCGAATGGCTGGTGGGAACGAGCCAGTTGGCGTACTGGCGGCTGCCCCGGGTGACCTCGGACCGGTTGTCGACGAGCTTGCCGTCGCCGGACAGGTACACCTTCTGCGAGAGGGCCGGTACGGAGGCCGCGGTGCCGTAGCCGCTCTTCCAGTCACGGTAGTAGGCGAATTCGGGCCCGGTGTCGGTGTTCTTCCGGTGCTGGAGGTAGCGGTCGAACCAGGCGAGGACGCGCTGTCCGACGTAGCTGGTCTCCAGGTTGCCCTTGCCCAGGTCGAGTTCACCGGGCGCCTGTCCGCCGCTGTGCCCCCAGGCCTGCCAGATCATCTTTGCCGTGGTGCCCTGCGCCTTGAGGGTGTCGTACGTGGCGGTGGCCTCGTTCAGGTTGAACAGGCTGTCGGCCTGGCCCTGGACGAGCAGGGTGGGCGCCTTGACCTTGCCGAGGTAGTCGACGGGCGACACGCTGCGCGCGTAGTCGAGCATCGCGGCGGTCCGGGCGGCCGGGTAGCGGCCGGAGTTGAGCAGCCGGATGGTGTCGCAGGCCTGTGACGCGAAGTGGAGGCAGGTGAGGTTGTTGAACCGGGACGGGTCGAGGCTCGCGTTGAGGACCGTCTGCCCCTCCCCCATCAGATAGAAGCCGTTGGTCCACTGCCACTTGAAGACCCCGGCGGTGTCGGACGAAACGCCCTTTCGCGTACCGGCGTTGTTCGGGGCGAGCGCGTACGCCAGGTCGTTCCAGGTGATCAGCGGTACGAGGGCGTCGACGCGTCGGTCGACGGCCGCGGTGGCCATCTGGACGGCACCGCCGTACGAGCCGCCGATCATGCCGACCCTGGGGTCGCCCTTGCCGTCCCTGGTGACGTAGTCGGCCTTCGCGCCGTTGTCGGCGGCGCGGGTCCCGGCGAGGAAGTCGATGAGCCCGGCCGCCGCCCTGCCGTCGATGGCCGGGTCGTCGAGGGTGATGAGGCAGCCCGACTTGCCGAAGCCGAGGCCGGAGTAGACGAGGCCGACATAGCCGCGGGAGGCGAAGGCCTTGCCGATGGCGTCGGTCGAGCCGTCCGACTTGCTGCCGCCGAAGCCGTTGGTGGCGAGCACCGCGGGGACCGGGTGCTGTGCGTCGACCCCGGCGGGGCGGTACAGATCCGCGTCGACGGTGCAGGAGCGACCGCCCGCCTCAATGGTGAACTTCAGCGGGGTGACGGTGTATTGGGACGGTTCGGCGGCGGTCGCCCGCGTTGCACCGGTGAGGACCAGCGGTGCGGCGAGCGCGGCTCCGGCCACATACGCGACCGACTTCCGGGAGAGCGTCCGGTACCCGGACCGGGGGCGGGAAACAGCACGCGACACGAAGACCTCCACACCGAGGGCGACTTACCGACCGGTAAGTAATGAACCGCGCTCATGCTGTGACACGTGTCATAGTGATGTCAACGACCGGGACAGCGTTTCCTGAATGACGCTCAACTTCTTTGCGATTCGCCGCCGTTCAGCGCAGCGCCGGCACCTCGACGGTGAGCGTGGCGGGGCCGCCGTCGGCCGGGGCGTCCAGCACGGCGGGCACGCCGAGCGGAATCGTGAGCGCCGTCGGTCCGTGCCCGAAGCCCAGCTCCTCGACGACCGGTACGCCCAACGGGCCGAGCCGGTCGGCGAGCACGGCCCGCACCTGCTCGTACGGACCGCAGCCCGCCCAGGAACCGCAGGCAACCCCGGATATCCCGTCGAGCGCCCCGGCCCGCAGCAGTTGGGTGAGGATGCGGTCGATGCTGTACGGGTCCTCGGTGGTGTCCTCGATCACCAGCAGCCCGCCCCGGGCCGACGTCCGGGCGTGCGGGGTGCCGAGGTCGGCGGCGAGCAGGCTCACACAGCCGCCGTAGGTGATCCCGCGGGCCCGGCCGGGGACCAGCACCCGTGCCGTGGGCAGGCCGAGAGTCCGTACCGAATCGGGCTCGAACAGGGTGGCCCGCAGGGACTCCTGGGTGTCCGGGTCCTTGAGGAAGGTCTCGGTGCCGGCCATCGGGCCGTGCAGGGTGGCGAGCCCCATGCGCTGCGCGAACGCCTCATGGAGCACGGTGATGTCGCTGTAGCCGATGAACACCTTGGGCCCGGCCGCGCGCATCGCCGCCCAGTCGACCAGGTCGACCATCCGGTGCACGCCGTATCCGCCGCGGGCGCAGATCACCGCGTCCACGGCCGGATCGCACCAGGCCTCCTGGAGATCCCTGGCCCGCGCCTCGTCCGTGCCGCCGAGGTAGTCCAGCTCCGGGTGGACCTCGCGCACATGGGGTGCCTCGACGGGCTCCAGGCCCCAGCCGCGCAGTACGTCCAGGCCCGCCTCCAGCCGGTCGGCGGGCACCGGCCCGCTCGGTGACACGACGGCGACCCTGGCCCCCGGGCGCAGCCGGGCCGGGCGGGTCAGCGGTGCGAGAGTCACTTCTTCAGCTCCAGCCGCGGTACGTCGGTGCGGTCGATCCCGAAGGTCTGTGCGTACAGGGAGAGTTCGGCCTCCAGTGCGCGGATCATGGTGTCGGCGCGCCGGAACCCGTGTCCCTCGCCCTCGAAGGTGAGATACGCGTGCGGGATGCCCCGTCCGTCGAGCGCGGTGAGGAACCGCTCGCACTGGACGGGCGGGCAGATCGGGTCGTCCAGCCCCTGGAGCAGCAGGAAGGGGGTGGCCAGCCGGTCGGTGCGGCTGATCGGCGAGCGTTCGCGGTAGCGGTCCGGGACTTCGGCGAGCGGTCCCACCAGGGATTCCAGGTACCGCGACTCGAAGTCATGGGTCTCGTCGGTTCCCCAGCCGGTCAGGTCGAGGATGGGGTAGATGATCGTCCCGCAGGCGTAGACATCGGTGCCGGTCAGTGAGGCCGCGGTGGTCCAGCCGCCGGCGCTGCCGCCCCGGATGGCGAGCCGCCGCCGGTCGGCCGTGCCCTCGTCGGCCAGCGCCGCGGCGACGGCCGCGCAGTCCTCGACGTCGACGACGCCCCACTGTTCGCGCAGCCGGTTGCGGTAGGTCCGGCCGTAGCCGGTGGAGCCGCCGTAGTTCACCTCGGCGACGCCGATGCCGCGCGAGGTGAAGTAGGCGATCTCCAGGTCGAGCACGAGTGCGGCGTGGCCGGTGGGGCCGCCGTGCGCCCAGACCACGTAGGGCGGCCGTTCGTCCTCGGGGCCGGCCCGGTCGGGGCTGCGCGGCGGGTAGATGTGTGCGTGGATCTCGCGTCCTTCGGGCCCGGTGAAGGTGCGCTCCTCGGGCCGCGGGTAGTACGCGGGGTCGACGGGGTCCTTGTGCGGTGACCCGATGACGCGGGTGCGGCCGGTCGCGGTGTCCAGCTCCACCACTTCGTACGCGCTGTACGGGCTCGCCGCGACGCCGATGACCCGGCTGCCGTGCACGGCGAGCGTCTCGGCCCATTCGGTCCAGGGCCCGGCGACGTCGACCAGTTCGCCGGTCTGCGGGTCGAGGATGCCGAGCGTGGTGGTGCCCTTGCCGTGGATGGTGGCGATCAGGCCGTTGTCCAGCGGCCGGAACCAGCTGAGGCCGATCTTCCAGAGCGGTCCGGCGAACTCCTGCTGGCGGGGGCAGAGCGCGACCGCGCCCCGGTCCGGATCGGCCCGGTAGAGGTTCCACCAGCCGCTGTGGTCACTGGCGAAGAGGAGCTGCCCGTCGGTCCCCCACTCGATCTGCGGCACCGATTCCTCGGGGCCGCCGGCGAAGGACCGGGGTCGGTGGAAGGTGCCGTCCTCGGCGACATCCGCGAGCATCACCTCGGTGCCGTCCCACGGCATCCGGGGATGGTCCCAGGCGATCCAGGCCGCCTTCCGCCCGTCGGGCGAGAGCTTCGGTCCGGTGACGAACCGGCTGCTGTCGTCGGTGAGTTCACGTACCGCGGCGCGGTCGTCGGCGGCCGAGCCGTCCAGGGGCACCGCCGCGATCACCCGGCGCAGATCGGTGGGGCCCTCGCCGGTGAACTCCTCCAGGACGCACCACACTTCGCCCCGGTCGGGGTGGAGCTGCGGGTCGGCCCAGCGCAGCCCGCCGCCGACGGCCGAGACCGGGGTGAGCGGCCAGGGTTCGCCGGGCCCGTCGGGGGCGTATGCGTAGAGCCGCTGGTCGGCGAAGTGGACGAAGACGATCAGCGGGCCGCCCTCGGCGCGCCCGGTCCCGGCCCAGGGCCGTCCGCCGTACTCGATGACCCGGCTCCGTACGTTCCACGGGGCGGGCAGCACGCTGTCGGCGCTCCCATCCGCCCGGCGGCGGATCAGGGCGCGGCGGCCCGCCTCGGCGGGGCGGGGCTCCGTCCACCACACCTCGTCGCCGACGGTGCCGACGTACTCCGGTCGCCCGTCGTGGGAGGCGGCGAGCGCGGCGTCGATCGGCGAAGGCCAGGTTCCGTGAGCCCCGGTGGGCAGCATGTTCGATTCCCCCTGTTGCGGTCAGGCAGTACGCAGATAGTGGTCGAGGACGCGGACGCCGAAGTGCAGGGCCTCGACGGGGACGCGTTCGTCGACGCCGTGGAACAGCGCCTGGTAGTCGAAGCCGACGGGCAGTTTCAGCGGTGAGAAGCCGTAGCCGGTGATACCGAGCCGGGAGAACTGCTTGGCGTCCGTGCCGCCCGACATGCAGTACGGCACGACATGGCCGGCCGGGTCGAAGGCTTCGATCGCGGCGCGCAGCTTCGCGAACGTCGGCGAGTCGACCGGGGCCTGGAGCGGGACCTCGCGGTGGTGGAACTCCCAGTCGACTTCGGGGCCGGTCAGCCGGTCCAGGGTGGCGTGGAACTCGCCCTCGCCACCGGGCACCATCCGGCCGTCGATGAAGGCGGTGGCGTGGCCCGGGATCACATTGACCTTGTACCCGGCCTCCAGCATGGTCGGGTTGGAGCTGTTGCGGACGGTCGGCGCGACCAGGTCGGCGGCGGGGCCGAGCTTGCCGAGCAGTTCGTCGACGTCGAAGCCGGGGGCGTCCAGGTCGGGGTGGATGCCGTGCAGCGCGGCGATCTCGGTGAGCGCGGCGCGGACCGTCGGGGTGAGCCGGACGGGCCATTCGTGCCGGCCGATCCGGGCGACGGCCTCGGCGAGCGTGCTGACCGCGTTGTTCTTGTTGACCTTGGAACCGTGCCCGGCCTTGCCGTGTGCGGTGAGCTTCAGCCAGGCGGTGCCGCGCTCGCCCGCGGCGATGGGGTAGAGCGGCAGGTCCGGTCCGGCGTGGAAGGTGAAGGCACCGGATTCGCTGATGCCTTCCGTACAGCCTTCGAAGAGCTCGGCGTGCCGGTCGGCGAGGAAGCCGGAGCCGTCGTCGGCGCTGGCCTCCTCGTCGGCCGTGTACGCGATCACGATGTCGCGGCGGGGCCGGACCCCGGCCCGCGCCCAGGCGCGTACGACGGCCAGGACCATCGCGTCCATGTTCTTCATGTCGATGGCGCCGCGCCCCCAGACGACACCGTCGCGGACCTCGCCGGAGAAGGGGTGCACGGTCCAGTCGGCCGCCTCGGCCGGGACCACGTCGAGGTGGCCGTGGACGAGCAGGGCGTCGGCGGACGGGTCGGTGCCGGGAATCCGGGCGACCACATTGGTGCGTCCGGGGGTGCGTTCCAGCAGGGTGGGTTCCAGTCCGGCGGCGGCCAGCCGTTCGGCGACGTACTCGGCGGCAGGGCGCTCGCGGCAGTCGCCGCCGCCGCGGTTGGTGGTGTCGATCCGGATCAGTTCGGAGGTGAACGTCACCGATTCGTCCAGCGCCTGCTGGTCGATGCCCTCCTGGGGACCGGTCGCCTCAGCCATACTGCTCCTCCACGGCGGACGACACGATCGTCGTCACCGCCTTGAACGTGCGGATTCCTTCGTACATCGTCGCGCTGGTGTAGGCGACGCGTCGTTCGCCGCTGGGCGCCACGCCGGGGACGACGGTGGCCGCCTGGGCCAGGTGCTCGGCGTCGAACTCCAGCTCCACGGTGAAGGGTCCGCCCTCCACCGGTGTGTGCCGCACAGCGAGCGCGGTGGCGTCCTTCGCCGCTGCGCGGATGTCCGCCGCGGTACGGGCCGGGGTGCGGCACACCGCCGCGTACCGCGACACGTAGTCCTTGACGGCGACCTTGTGGGCCCGGGGGGCGTACCCCTCCGCGTCCACGCAGGTCAGGTCGTCGCCGGTGACAAGGACGACGGGCACCCCGTACTCGGCCACGACATGCGCGTTGAGCAGTCCCTCGCTCGCGCGGGCGCCGTTGAGCCAGACCCCGGTGATGGAGTTGGCGAGGTAGGTGTGGGCGAGGACCCCCTCCGCGCCGGCGCCCGTGTGGTAGCCGACGAAGGCGATGGCATCGACGTCGCCGTGCTGGATGCCCTCGACCATGGAGAGGGACTTGTGCCGGCCGGTAAGCATCTGGACCCGGTCGTCGAGCTGCTCCAGCAGGAGGTTGCGCATGGACCAGTGGGCCTCGTTGATGAGCACCTCGTCGGCGCCGCCGTCGTAGAAACCGAGCGCCGCCGCGTTCACGTCGGAGGTGAACATGGAACGGCACCGCTCCCACTGGGGGGTGCCCGGCAGCACATCGGCCGGCCAGGTCACACCGGTGGCGCCTTCCATGTCCGCGCTGATGAGGATCTTCATGCCGGGTCACGCTACGCGCCCGGGAACCGCCAGGCCAGAGCCACGGATACGTTCAATGGTCCAGTCCTCCGAAGAGAGTGCGACGCACACCCCGATCAGGTGCATCACGGACGTCCTCCCGGGGAGGCCACCCGGCGCGCCTTGACACATTCCATTACCCCAGACCATGATTCCATTAATTGACTAATGGATTTGAGGCGAAGTGCATGGCAGACGCATTCACTCCGGACGGCGCGTCCGGCGCATGGGCGCTGGAGGCCCGCGGCCTGGGTAAGCGCTACCGTCGCGGCTGGGCGCTGCAGGACATCTCGTTCCGGCTGCCGGCCGGCCGGATCTGCGGTCTCGTCGGCCCCAACGGGGCCGGGAAGAGCACCCTGTTGGGGATCGCGACCCGGCAGGTGCAGCCCACGGGAGGTGACCTCCGCGTCTTCGGTGTACCCGTGGACGACCCCGAGGTGATGCCCAAGTTCGCGTTCCTCGGGCAGGACAAGCCGCTGTTCAAGCGGTTCACCGTGGCGGAGACGCTGCGCATGGGCAGCGAGCTCAACCCCGGCTGGGACGCGGCCGCGGCGGAGCGGATCGTCCGGTCGGGACAGGTGCCGTTGGACGCCCGCGTCGGCGCGCTCTCCGGTGGTCAGCGCACCCGCGTCGCGTTCGCGCTGGCCTTCGGCAAGCGGCCCGACCTGCTGCTGCTCGACGAGCCGATGTCCGACCTCGACCCGCTGGCCCGCCATGACATGAGCACCCTGCTGATGTCGGAGGCCGTCGAGCGCGGGACCACGGTGGTGATGTCCTCCCACATGCTCACCGAGTTGGAGGACATGTGCGACTACCTGCTCGTACTCGCCGACGGCAGGGTCCGGATGGCGGGTGACGCGGACGCGCTCGTCCCGGCCCACGCACTGGTGACCGGGCTCGCCCAGGACGGGAACCCGGCCGCCGCGCTGGCACCCCACACCGTGATCGAGTGCCGCGTCCAGGGCCGGCAGTTCCACGCGCTGGTGCGGACGAACGGCCCCCTGTCGAGCGACTGGGTGGTCGCCGAACCGAGCCTGGAGGAGGTACTGCTGGCACATCTCCGCTCGCCGGACGCGCCCCCGTTGTTCACACCCGGTGCCCGTATCGAGGCCGAAGGGAGCCACACCTCATGAGCACCACCCTGACCGACTCCCCCCGGACCGGGCGCACCCCCGGGCCCCGCATGCTGCGCGGGCTGAGCTGGCTCGTCGTGCGCCAGCACCGGGCCACCCTGCTCAGTCTGCTCGCCGTGACGGTCCTCGGCTCGATCTGGCTCGTCTACGAGCGCACCCACATGAAGGACCTCCTGGACGCCGCGGGCTGGCCGGGGAAGGAACTGGCGCAGCCGACGATCGATTCGGACGGTGTGGGTCTCGTCATCGCCGCGCTGGGCGGGCTGCCGCTGATCCTCGCCGTCTTCGTCGGCGCCCCGCTGATCGCGGGAGACCAGGAACAGGGCACCGCACAGCTGGTCACCACCCAGTCGGTGTCCCGCCGCCGCTGGGTGGCGACGAAGTTCGCCTGGATCTACGCGGCGGTGCTCGTGACCACTGCGGTGCTCTCGGCGCTGTTCACCTGGTGGTGGAAGCCCTACCGTTCGGTGTTCTCCAGCCAGTGGTCGGACGGGTCGGTGTTCGACAGCACCGGTCCGGTGCTCCCCGCGCTCTGTCTCTTCATGACCGCCGCCGGCATCACCATCGGTGTGCTGGTCCGCCGCGTCCTCGCCGCCATGGCGATCACATTCGTCTTCGCCGCGGCCGTCGGGGTCTTCTGGGACGTGATGCTCGTCCACCTCGCCCCGACCCGCACGCTCGTCTATCCGCTCGACGCGGACATGCCCGCGCGGTTGAACGAGTCGCTCGAGGTGGACCGCTGGATCGGTTCCGCCGACGGCCATCTCTACGGCTGGGGCCTGTGCGCCAAGGAGACCGAGGCGGCCTCCGACGCGTGCGTCAAGGAGCACGGCATCGTCAACAATGTCTACGAGTACCTCGGCTTCGACCAGATGCCGGCCATGCAGTGGACCGGGGCGGGCATCCTGCTCGCGGGTACCGCCGTACTGACCGCGTTCGTCCTGTGGCGGGTGTCCCGTCGCCCCCTCTAGGACCTGCCGCCGCAGGTACGCAGGGTTTCGGCAGTCGAAGGGGAGGTGAAGGCAGTGGTCGTGTTCCGCATCGACCGGCGCAGCGGAGTGGCGACATACCTCCAGATCGTGCGACAGGTCGAACAGGCGCTGCGCATGGGCGCCCTGGAGGAGGGTGACCGGCTGCCCACGGCCGCTCAGGTCGCGGCCGATACCAAGGTCAACCCGAACACCACCCTCAAGGCGTACCGCGAGCTGGAGCGCGCGGGCCTCGCCGAGGTCCGGCAGGGGGCGGGCACCTTCATCACCCGCTCCCTCGTCCCGCCCCAGGCGGGCGCCGACTCCCCTTTGCGCACGTCGCTCGCCGAGTGGCTGAACGAGGCACGGTCGCAGGGACTCAGCGGCCAGGAGGTCGACGCCCTCTTCCGGTCGGCCTACGCGGCCGTGTATCCGGCTGAGGCGGATGCCGGCTGAGGCGCGGCACCGTCCGCCTCGTGGACGAGGAGTGCCCGGTCCCCCGGTGGGGGGCCGGGCACCGTCATTCCCGCGCGGGGTAGTCGCCCGTGGCGCCGTCGGTCCGCTCGCGCAACAGGTCCGCGTGACCGTTGTGGCGGGCGTACTCCTGGATCATCACCAGATACACCCAGCGGAGGCTGACGATCCGGCCGCGGGTTGCCGACACGAAGGTCTCGTCGAGCCCGCACCCCGCCACGGCGGCGTCGCACACCTCGATCTCGGCGCGGAAGGCGGCGAAGTCGCGCTCGGCGTGAGCGGCGTCGACGCCTTCGATCCCTTCGTCGCCGTCACCCGGCTCGGTGAAGACATCACCGATCGGCTCACCCGCGAAACTCCGGCGGAACCACCAGCGTTCGATCTCCGCCATGTGCCGCACCAGGCCGAGGAGGGTGAGGTCCGACGGCTCGACAGCGGTGCGCGCAAGCTGTGCCGGAGCGAGCCCGGCGCACTTGGTGAGCAGCGTCTCGCGGTGCCACTGGAGCCAGCCTTCCAGCATGGCCCGCTCGTCCGCGGTGCTCGGGACGTTCAGCTGGTCGCCGTCAGCTGTCGTACGTTCGATGCGAGGTGCCGTCCATGTCATGACGGCCATCCTCACACCGCCGCGCACACCACTCAGGTCAGTTCCCGCAGGAGCGGCTCCGGGTCCGCGAGCAGAAACAGGTGACCGCCGTCGGGGACGGTGCGCAGCTCGGCGCCCGGGATCTGCGCGTGCGCCCAGCGCGCCACCTCGATGGGGACGTTGCCGTCCGCCTCGCCGTGGAGGAAGAGGGTCGGCACGGAGACCGAGCCCAGCGGGTCCGGCAGCGGGCGGGAGTACCCGGCGAGGTCGGTGATGGCCGCGTCCACTCCCTGGCGCTGACCCTCGGACGTGTCCACGTCGGACAGCGCCCGGAAGGCGGGGGTGCTCATGATCAGCCGGTCGGAGCGGGGCCAGGCATCGAGGTTCGGCTCGTTCCTCGTCTTCTTGAAGATGCCCTTCCCCGCGAGCATCGGCCGGGCGATCGCCGGAGCCCGGACGACGATCCGGTTCAGCCACTTGACCAGCGGGATCCGGCGCGCGTACGCCTCGCGGGGAGCTCCGGGAACGGCGGCGCACGCGAGGATCAGTTTCGTCACCCGCCCGGGGTGCTTCTGGGCCGCCGAGAGCGCGTACCCGCCGCCGCCCGAGATCGCCACGAGCGCGGCCCGCTCGTGGCCGAGGTGGTCGAGCAGGGCCACGAAATCGTCGTTCCAGCGGTGGAAGCCGCGACCGGGTACGGGGTCGGTCTCGCCGTACCCCGGACGGTCCGGGAAGACCAGACGCAGGCCCGCGTCCGTCGCCGCCTGCCGCAGAGCGAGGCCCTCGTAGCGGCTGCCGGGGGTGCCGTGGAGCACGATCACGGGCGGGGCGGCGGGGTCGCCGTACGAGCAGTACGCGATACGGCGCCCGCTCGGGGCCGTCAGGCGGTGTGTCTCCGGCAGTTCCGTCTCCGGCAGGTCCGTCGGGGAGGGGGTCATCTCTGCTCCTCGTGGGATACGGGGGTTGCGGCAGCGGCGGCGATTCCGCCGATGACGAAGTCGAGGCCGAAGGAGAACCGGCGGCCGTAGTCGTGGTGATCCGCGAACACCGACGCGGCCCGGCGTTCCGGCGGGAGCTGGTGCAGTTCCAGATCACCGCGGCCGAGGCGGATCGCCACGTGGCCGGTGACGAAGTCGTGCAGGGTGCCGTACGCGTACGCGGCGGCCTCCTCGTCGAGCCCCGCGCTGCGCAGCGCCGCCACGACCCGGTACGCGACGTCGTCGGCGCCGGGCCCGACCAGCGGGGCGCGGCGGTGTGCCTCAAGGATGACGGGGTGCCGCATGAGCAGGTCGTGGAGCGTGTTCGCGAACAGCCGGACGGTGCCGCGCCAGTCGTCCGGCCAGTCCACCGACCGGGTCACCTCGCCGACGATCCGGGACACCAGCGCGTGCTGGAGCGCGTCGATGCCACCCGTCGTGCGGTGGATCGCCATCGGTGACACGCCCAGCCGGTCGGCCAGCGCGCGGAAGCTCACGGCATCGAGCCCCTGGTCGTCGGCCAGCTCGGTCGCCGTGCCCAGGATCGCTTCGAGCGTCACCGCCCGGGGACGACCGTTCTTCGGAGTGCTTGCCTTCTCGACCACCATGCCCGCACCATATCGATACGCGTAACGAAACTTCAATGGGAGCGCTCATGACGGAGTTGCACGACCTCACCGCTCTGGAGCTGGCCACCGCCTACGCATGCGGTGACACGAGTCCCACCGAAGTGGTGGATCATCTGCTGGACCGGATCGGGGGCGGCGACCGGGTGGGGGCGTTCACCACCGTGTCGGCCGACCGGGCCCGCGTCACGGCGGCCGAGGCCGAACGTGTCCTGCGGTCGGGGGATCGCACCGGGCTGCCGCGCCTGTTCGGCGTACCCACCGCGGTCAAGGACCTGGAAGCCACCGCGGGCGTACGCACCACGCTGGGTTCCGCGCTGTTCCGCGACTGGATTCCGGAGCACAACGACGAGATCGTCGACGTCATGGCCGACGCCGGGCTGATCAGCCTCGGCAAGACCACCGTTCCCGAGTTCGGGGCCGCCTGCTACACCGAGCCCGAGGTGTCCGCCCCGGCACGCAGCCCGTTCGACCTCCGCCGCAGCGCGGCGGGCAGCAGCGGCGGGGCGGCGGCCGCGGTCGGGGCCCGGCTGGTACCGATCGCACAGGGCAGTGACACCGCCGGTTCGGTGCGCTCCCCCGCGAGCGCCTGCGGCGTGGTCGGGCTCAAGCCCAGCCGCGGACTCGTCACCGCGGGCCCGGCCGGCAACGACGGGATGGGGCTCTCCGTGCGCGGCCCGCTGGCCCGCACGGTCCGCGACACCGCCGCGTTCCTGGACGCGCTGACCACCCGTACCGGGGCCGGCACCGTGCATCCGCCCCGGGTCGACAGCTACGAGCGCGCCTGCGACGCACCCGTGCCACGGCTGCGGATCGCGCTCGCCCAGGGGGCGGTCTCGGGCGCGCCCGTGGATCCCGAGGTCGCCGCCGCCGCGGAGCTCACCGCCCGTACGCTGGCCGGGCTCGGCCATGATGTGTTCGTCCGGGACCAGACGCCGGACGCCGAGCTCACCGAGGGCTTCCGGGTGATGTTCACGGCACTGGTGGGGTCCAGGACCATGACGTTCGACGAGTCGGCCCTGCGTCCGATCGTCCGCCATCTCCGTTCCCGTTCACTGGAGTTCACCGCGGCCGAGCTGGCCGCCTCGATCGGTGTGGTCCAGGCCCGCGCCCGCGCCTGGGCACTCGACTACGCGGACGCGGACGTGGTAATCACCCCGACCGTGACCACCCCGCCCACGCTCGTCGGCCAACTCCGCGACGACTCGGACCCGGCGGCGGAGCTGGCCGCGATGACCGCGTTCACGGGCAACACCGTCCTGGCGAACGCCACCGGCTTCCCGGCCATCAGCCTTCCGCTGGGCTGGAGTTCGCAGGGCCTGCCGCTCGGGGTCTCACTCACGGCCGGATGGGGCCGCGAGGATCTGCTGCTCTCCGTGTCGGCCGCACTGGAGGAGGCCCTGCCGTGGGCCCACCGCTACGGCGACCGGACTTAGACCGACCGGCAATT
The DNA here is from genome assembly GCF_035918155.1 of Streptomyces sp. NBC_01591. NCBI lineage: Bacteria > Bacillati > Actinomycetota > Actinomycetes > Kitasatosporales > Streptomycetaceae > Streptomyces > Streptomyces sp. NBC_01591. The sequence goes on along the minus strand of NZ_CP109327.1, from coordinate 7,426,636 downwards.
GGGGGGCGGCGTCGCGGGGCTGGGTGCGCGCATCTGCCGCGTTGTCGTCAATCACCATGGCTCCGCCATGCCTCAATCCTCCGCCTTGCAGCTGCACGCACCCAGCCCCGCTCCTTCTCCCACCCCCCCAATTGCCGGTCGGTCTTAGAGCCTGCCGCCTGGATCATGCCGACCGAGCCCGAGCAACGTCAGATTCGAGGGAGGAACGGCCGACACACCTCACGGCCAGGGTCTCGCGCTGGTACTGGAGGAATCCGCCCAGCGACGCACGCTCGTCGCCCACCTGCGGAGGTCTGTTTCTCGGGCCGTCATTCATCGCGTCATCATGCCAAGCGCGCCAACAGTGCGCCCGATCTTTCCGCCAGGGCGGAACGCCTCAGGATGCGCTGCTGCTTCTACGACTGCCGCTGCTCCTGCTCCTGCTCGGCCAGCAAAGGGAACAGTCTGGTGACCGCGGCCACGGCAACGGCGCCCGCCGGGCGCGTGCCGGGCCGCTGGTCCCGTTCGCGGTAGCCGGCCAGCAGAAGGCGGACGGAGGCGGCGAGTTCGGCCATCTCCGCCGGGGTGAGGTGGACCACGGCGCTGAAGGATTCGTCGTGCTGCCACTCGGCGGGCGCCTGGTCCCGATGGGCCGGCCGGTGCTGATAGCTCTCGTCCTCCAGCCCGCGTGCGAGCGCGTCGAGCTGTTCCGGCGCTGCCTGATCCGACTGGTCCGCGGACTCCCGACGGAGCCGCCACGGCCGGGCCCGCCCGCCCTTGTGCGGGACTTCCTCGATGAGGCCGTGCCGCGCGAGCTGACGCAGATGGAATGAGCAGAGGCCGGAGCTGTGGCAGGCCGGCCCTGGCCGCCGCGGCGCGGCGGCCAGGGCCCAACGCCTGACCCACGCCCAGGGCTTCAGCCGAGGCCGTCGGTCGCTGTCGGCCCAGGGGCCAGCACGAACCAGCGCGCGGGCAGCGCGACGCGCGCACCGTCGGGCAGGTACTCGGTCTGGGCCAGGGTGGTCGCGCCCTCGGCCAGTGTGGTGAGGCCGGCCTCCTGGAGCAGCCGCCGTACCTCCTCCTCCGTGGCGCTCGCCGGCTTGAGCCCGTGCCGCAGCACCCGGCGCAGTTTCTCCGGCGGGCCGTCCGGCCCCTGCGCCACCAGCTGGAGCACATCCTTGGAGGCCGGGGTCGGCTCGGTGACGAAGGCCCGTCCGCGCTCCCCCAGCAGCACCGCGACCGCCGCGGCGACGGCGGGCCTGGCCTCGGGCTCGCTCTGGTGGATCACCGCACGCATATACACATTGGTGTCGCCGATCCGCTTGTGCAGGGCCGCCACGGCCTCCGCGTCGACGAGGTCGAACTGGTCGAACTCGGCGACGCCCTCGCTGTCCGCGCGGCGGGCGTGCGCGATGGCCGCGTGCGCGAGGTCCACACCGATCGCGCGGGCGAAACGGGTGGCGAGATAGCGGGTCTGAGTACCGTTTCCGCAGCCGAGGTCGACGACGGGCAGCGAGGTGTCGGCGTGCGGCAGCAGAAGTTCGGTGTCGGGTACGGAGGTGAGGGACGGGTCGGAGTCCCAGATCGCCTCGCCGGGCAGGTCCGAGGTGGCGGCCCAGAAGCCCTCCCACGCCTCGCGGTAGTGCTGTGACACGTCCATGCGCGCTTCCTGGGTCCGTTCGTCGTGCGGCGTTCTGCTCAGGACCGGACTACCGTCCCGGGACGGGCCGCGGCAAGACCCCGCACAGCATCCACCCGCTCGTGGCGAGGACTTCACCAGGTGTGCGACCTGGGCCCCTGGATCCCGCTGAGCGCCTGTTCGAACCAGACGGTCTTGCCGTGCGCCGTGGTACTGGTGCCCCATTCGCGGGCCAGGCTGCTCACCAGGAGCAGGCCGCGCCCGGACTCGTCGTGGAAGGCCCCGGCCACGGGTCGGGGCCGGCCGGGGAAGCCGCCGGCCGGCCCGCCGTTCCTTCGGACGGTCAGTCCTCGTGCCCGAGTTGGAGGTCGCGTTCGGTGCGTCCGCCGCCCGCGACCTGGAGGACGGTGGCCACCGGCGGATAACCGGCCGCGATCACCGTGTACTCGCCGGTGGACAGGTCCACGAATCGGAAGGCCCCGTCGGGCCCCGTGGTCAGTGTGTCGACCACATTGCCCGCCGCGTCCAGGAGGGTGACCCGGGCGTCCTCGACGGGCCGGCCGCCGCTCGCCCGTACGATGCCGCGCAGCACCGCCCCGCCGGCGAGTTCGATGTCCTGCCGGGTCTCCCTGGCCGCCTGCACGCTCACCGGCAGCGCGGCGGGCCGGAAGGCGGGGGCGCTGGCGGCGAGGGTGTACTCCCCGGCCACCAACTCCGTGATCACATACCCGCCTTCGCGGCCGCTGCGGGTGGACGCGACGACCTCGCCGCGGACATCGGTGAGGGTGACGGCGGCATCGCGCACCGGGATGCCGTCGGCGGTGACGACGGTCCCGGCGAGACGCCCGGCTCCGCCGAGCACCACATCGAGCTCGACGGGCCGTTCGCCCACGGTGACGCTGACGGCCTGCGGCTGGTGTCCGCCGGCCGCGGCGATGAGGACGTACGAACCGGCGCCGGGCACACTCAGCGCGTACCGCCCGTCGTCGCCGCTCGCGCCCCGTCCGACCTGCTGGCCCTGGACGTCGATGAGAGTGAGGGCGGCGCGCGGCACCTTCGTACCGTCGGGGTGCTGGACGCTGCCGCACACCGGCACGCCGGACAGGTAGAAGGGTGGTGGCGGAGCGGCCTCGGTGGTCGTGGAAGTGGTGCGGGCGGCAGGAACGGTTGCGGACTCGGCGGCGTTTTCGGGGCTGTGGTGGGACACCAGCGGTTTCTCCTTGAGGAAGAAGGCGAAGAACAGGCCGAGCGCGAGCACCGGCACGAGGTAGAGGAAGATCCGCGGCATCGCGTCGGCGTACGCCTGGATATAGCTGTCGCGCAGCGCGGGCTCCATCGCATGGACCAGCTGCGGGGTGATCGACTCGGGGTCGGGGAGGTCCGCCCCGGACGGCAGGCGGACGGCGAGCGCGTCCGCGAGACGGCCCGCGAAGAGCGTCCCGAAGACGGCGGCGCCGACGCTGCCGCCGATCTGCCGGAAGTAGTTGTTGGCACTGGTGGCGGAGCCGATGTCGGCGGGCTCGACGGAGTTCTGCACGGCGAGCACCAGTACCGGCATGATCAGCCCGATCCCGATGCCGAGCACGGCCTGCGCGATGCTGCATTCGAGGCGTGGGGTATCGGTTTCGAGGCGGGAGAGCAGCCACATCCCGACCACCGAGATCGCGCCGCCGAGGATCGGGTGGATGCGGTAGCGGCCGGTGCGGGAGATCATCTGGCCGGAGACGACGGACGCGATGACGATGCCGCCCATCATCGGGAGCATCAGGAGCCCGGATTCGGTGGCCGTGGCGCCGTCGACCATCTGGAGGAAGGTCGGCAGATAGCTGGCGGCGCCGAACAGCCCCACTCCGACGACCGCCCCGACGAGCGCGGTGACATTGAAGATCGAGTCACGGAACAGCCGCAGCGGAATGATGGGTTCGGCTGCCCGGTGCTCGACGACCAGGAACAGCAGGGTCGTTCCGACGGCTCCGGCCCCCAGCCCGAGGATGGTGCGCGATCCCCACGCGTACTCCGTACCGCCCCAACTGGTCAGCAGCACCAGGCAGGTGGAGGCGGCCGCGAGCAGCAGCGCGCCGAGGACGTCGAGGCGGGGCCGGACGGTGGGCCTGGGGAGTTTCAGTACGACGGTGATGACGGCGAGCGTGACCAGGCCGAACGGGACGTTGATGTAGAAGCACCAGCGCCAGGAGGCGTGGTCGGTGAAGAATCCGCCGAGCAGCGGGCCCGCCACGGACGCGAGGCCGAACGCGGCACCGATGAGCCCCATGAACCGGCCGCGCTCCCGGGGCGGTACGACGTCCGCGATGATCGCCTGGACCCCGATCATCAACCCGCCACCGCCGATGCCCTGGACGGCGCGGAAGGCGATCAGCTCGTCCATGGTGCGGGACCAGCCGGCGAGCGCGGAGCCGATGACGAAGACGACGATGGCGAACTGGAAGACGCCCTTGCGGCCGAAGAGGTCGCCGAGCTTTCCGTAGATCGGCAGTCCGATCGTGGAGGCGAGCAGATACGCGGTGACGGCCCAGGACATCTTCTCCAGGCCGTGCAGCTCGCCGACGATCTTCGGCAGCGCCGTGGCGACGATCATCTGGTCGAGCGCCGCGAGCAGCAGCGTGAGCATCAGCCCGAGGAAGATCAGCCGGATGCGGCGGGGGCTGGTCTCCGGTACGCCGGACGGGGCGGGGGCCGCGGTCGGTTCCGCCGCGGCGGGAGGTGGCGGGGCCGGCCCGTCGGGCGGCGCGGCAGCCGTCTCGGCGGTCCCCGCGCCGCCCGGCTCCTCCTCCAACAGAGTGATCCCACCCACCACGTGCCGCTCCCCTCGTCGCGTCTGCGCCGCCCATTTCTGCCATTGGGCAACAAGGGAGGGCAAACGCGACGGAGGGGCGCCGACGGCGCGCTCGGGGGCTTAGTTCCCGGTGGGAGCCACTACGGCGCACAACCCACCGGCCGAGAAAACCACCCGAACCGGTGAGGCCGGTCAAGAGCGGGTCGGGCTACTTCTCGACCTCGGCGGCGAGGTTCTGCAGCAGCTCGTCGTAGATCCGCCCGAGCCCCTTGGGCGCGAAGGTCCTCTCGAAGAATCCGCCGATGCCGCCGGCACCGTTCCAGACGGCCGAGACGACGGCCTTCGACCTGCCCTCACCGGCCGGGGTGACGGTCCAGGTGGTGACCATCGAGGAGTTGCGGTCCTTCTCCACGAGCTGACCGTCGGTGGGCTCGGTGACCTCCAGCAGACAGTCGCGCACCCGCTTGCTGGTGGCCTGGAGCTTCCAGTGGACGAGGGTGCCCTCGCCGTCACCGCCCTCGCGCACCTCGTACTCGCTGAAGTGTCCGGGCAGCACCTTGCCCCGGACCTCCTTGTAGTCGGCCAGCGCGTCGAACACCGTCTCCGCGTCCGCCGCGATGACTCGCTCTGTCGTGGCCTCGACCTGCGCCATGGCTGTTCCTCCAGCACTCGGTTGTTCGGGGGTGTGCTGAGCCAACCACCTCCGGCACGCCGCTCAAAATCCGGTCCGGGACGAAGGGGAGAAAACGATCAAGGGAACACGTGTTCTATTCTCTGTCCAGTGCTACCGAGGAGGCGTCCATGCGCTGGGACAATCTGGTCGAGAACCCCGCCACGACCGGGAACAGCGCGCTCTTCACCGCCGACGCGGTGACCACGCGCACCTTTGACACCCCCGAATTCCGGGGGATCACCTTCCATGAGATCCGGGCCCGCTCGATCGTGAACCGGGTGCCGGGCGCATCGCGGATGCCGTTCGAATGGACCGTCAATCCGTACCGAGGCTGCTCGCACGCCTGTGTCTACTGTTTTGCCCGCAAGACCCACAGCTATCTGGATCTCGACACCGGCCTCGGCTTCGACTCCCAGATCGTCGTCAAGATCAACGCCCCCGAGCTGCTCCGCGGCCAGCTGGCGTCCAGCCGCTGGCACGGCGCGCACATCGCGATGGGCACCAATGTCGACTGCTACCAGCGCGCCGAGGGACGGTACCGATTGATGCCCGGCATCATCTCGACCCTGCGCGATCACGCGAACCCGTTCTCGATCCTGACCAAGGGAACGCTGATCCTGCGCGATCTGGAACTGCTGCGACAGGCGGCCGAGGTCACCGATGTCGGCATCTCCGTCTCGGTCGGCTTCGTCGACGACGCGCTGTGGCGCACCGTCGAGCCCGGCACCCCCTCCCCCGCGCGCCGTCTCGACGCCGTCCGCACCCTGAGCGAGAACGGCATCGACTGCGGCGTGCTGATGGCCCCCGTCATCCCGTTCCTCGGCGACCATCCGGACCAGCTGCGCGCCACGGTCCGCGCGATCGCCGCCGCCGGGGCGACCTCGGTGACCCCGCTCGTCCTCCATCTGCGGCCCGGCGCCCGGGAGTGGTACATGCAGTGGCTCGGGAACCACCACCCCCATCTGGTGCGGCGGTACGAGCGGCTGTACGCCGAGGGGGCCTACGCGCCCAAGTGGTACCAGCGCCGCATCACCCGGTACGTCCACGAGCTGGCCACCGAGTTCGGCATCGGGCCCTCGCACCGCGGCGCGGCCCGGCGACTTCCCGCGCGGAAGGAACAGCAGAGGGAACAGCGGTCACCGCTCGACAACCCCGGGCCCACGCAGCTGACCCTGCTCTGATCTGCCGGAACCAACGCGGGCAAACGGGTCAACTCTTGACGTAACAGGTCCCTCCTGGCGCGAATGCGGGGAGCATGCGGCGGGGGCTGCGCCACGCGCAGCCGTGTTTCCCCCACCACGGGAGGGCATATGACGAAACGTTCAGGAATTCTGTTCGCCGTCGGTGCGACGGTCGCCGGTCTGGTGACCGCCGCACCGTCCCCGGCGACCGCCGACAACGGTGCGCGGCCCGCCGCCGCACCGCTCGAATGGACCGACTGCGGCACCAAGTCGTATCCGCGGCTGCAGTGCTCATCGGTCAGTGCACCACTCGATCATGACGATCCGTCGGGCCGGCGGATCACGCTCGCCCTGTCCCGCATCCCGCACACCGCGAAGACCTTCCAGGGCCCGCTGCTCGTCAACCCGGGCGGCCCCGGGGGCAGCGGCCTGTCGATGGCCGGATTCGTGGCGTCCTCCCTGCCGAAGGCGGTCGCCGCCCAGTACGACGTGATCGGCTTCGACCCGCGCGGCGTCGGCAAGAGCAAGCCGGCGCTGGACTGCGTGCCGAAGTACTTCGATCCGCTGCGCCCCGACTCGATGCCGGACTCTCCGGGCGTCGAGCAGGCCAACCGGAACCGGGCCCGTTCGTTCGCCGAGGCGTGCGGGCGCAAGTACCCGGATCTGCTGCCTCATATGGACACGGTCAGCGCCGCGAAGGACCTCGACGTGATCCGGCGGGCCACCGGCTCCCGGCAGCTCAACTACTTCGGGTACTCGTACGGCACCTACCTCGGCGCGGTGTACGCCAAGCTGTTCCCGGAGCGGGTGCGACGTTTCGTCCTCGACTCGAACGTCGACCCGGACGGTGTCTGGTACGACGACAACATCAGCCAGGACTACGCCTTCGACGCCCGCCACAAGGCGTTCGCCGCCTGGGTGGCGAAGCACGACTCCGCGTACCGGCTCGGCACCGACCCGGCGAAGGTCGAGAGCACCTGGTACGCGATGCGCGATGCCGTCAAGGCACACCCCGCGGGCGGCAAGGTCGGCCCGAGCGAGCTGGAGGACACCTTCCTGCCGGGCGGCTACTACAACGGGTACTGGCCGTCCCTGGCCGAGGCGTTCGCCGCGTACGCGAACGACGGCGACCAGAACGCGCTCGTGAAGGCGTACAAGAAGTTCGGCGCGGTCGACGCCGAGGGCGACAACGGGTACTCGGTCTACTCGGCCGTGCAGTGCCGCGACGCCCAGTGGCCCCGGCAGTGGAACACCTGGCGCGGCGACAGCCAGCGGGTGCACGTCAAGGCACCCTTCTTCACCTGGAACAACAACTGGTACAACGCCCCGTGTGCCGACTGGCCGGTGGAGCCGCTGAATCCGGTACGCGTCTCCAACAGCGCCCTCCCGCCGGTGCTGCTCTTCCAGGCCACCGATGACGCGGCCACGCCGTACGAGGGCGGGGTCACCCTGCACCGCAGACTGCGCGGCTCCAGCCTGGTCGTCGAGCAGGGCGGCGGCAATCACGGCATCACGCTGAGCGGCAACGACTGTCTGGACACCTATCTGGCGGACTATCTCGCCAAGGGCATCGTCCCGCGCGGCGCGGGCAGCCGGGCCGACGCGGACGCGGTGTGCGCCAAGTCCCCCGACCCGCAGCCGCTGACCGGCGAGGCGTCGTCGAAGTCGGCGCGGCGGACGGATTCCGGCAGCAGGGGCAGCATCCTGCACGGGCTGCTCGGCTTCCGCGGCTGACGGCCCGCGGTCCGGATCGCGTACGGGCCGTCCTGGTGGATGCGTCAGGATGGCCCGTATGACGACACGGACCACGCCCGCCCCGCCGTCCGACGTACGGGTGCGGGACATGACCGTCGACGACTGCGAGGCGGTCACGCGGATCCGGGTACGCGGCTGGCAAGCGGCGTACCCGGGACTGATACCGCAGTCGTACCTGGACGACATGGACCTCTCCGTCGCCGAGGACGCCGAACGGCGCCGCGCGTCCTTCACCGGGGGCTGCACGATCGTGAACCTGGTGGCCGAGCGGCCGGGCCCAGGAGTGATCGGCTGGGCCTGCTACGGGCCGTACCGCGAGAAGGGCAGGCCGCTCGCGCGGGGCGAGCTGTACGCGCTCTATGTGGCGCCCGAGCAGATCGGGACCGGGGCGGGCCGCGCCCTGATGGCGGAGATACTCACCCGCACCGAGGCCGGCGGCTTCCCGGACCTTGCGCTGTGGGTACTGAAGGAGAACGCCCCGGCCCGCCGGTTCTACGAGCGCGCGGGCTTCCGTCCCGACGGCGCCGAGGAGTCCTTCGAGGCGGACGGTGTGCTGGTGCCCGAGGTGCGGTACGTACGCGCCCTCGGCGGCCCCGCCGCCTCCTGAGCCCGGCGCTTCCTCAGGCCCTGCCCAGGCGGCCGAGCGCGTCGCGTGCGGCGCCGCCCAGCCTCGGGTGCGGCAGTGCCGACTCCAGCAGCGGGCGGGCCTGCTCGTCCCCCAGCTGCCCGAGCCCCTCCACGCAGGCGAGCGCCACCCGCCAGTGCGGATCGTCCGGGGCGAGCAGCCGTTCCAGGGTGCGCATCAGCGCCGGCACGGACTCCGGGGCCCGCAGCGCGGTGAGCAGCCGCACCGGGTGCAGGGCGTACGCGGTGCGCAGGGTGTTGGTCGCCAGGGCCGCGGCGGCCCGGGGCGTGCGGGGGTCGCCGAGGCGCACCAGGGCGTGGGCGGCGGAGACGCAGCGCTCCGGGTCCCGGTGGTTGAGCAGCAGGACCAGCGCCTCGAAGGCCCGTCGGTCTCCGCCGCAGCCGAGCCGGAAGGCGGCGATCTCGCGGGCCCAGAGCGGGCGTTCGCGTTCCACCAGGACGCGGGCCAGCTCCTCCTCGTCCTCGGTGGCGAGCAGTCCGCGGTACGCCGCCGACTCCCCCGCCGCGTCCGCTTCGTCAGCAAGCCGGTCCGCCAGCGACCGGAACTCCTCGTCCATGACCGTCAGCGTATCGGCGGGGACTCTGCGTATCGAGGGGCGGGGGAAATGTGGCATGGCGCACAACGATCCAGGGCTGGCGCGCTCGTTACCCGGCAGTTAATCTCATGTGAGCGGGACACGATCCCCGCTTGCTCCGGTGGCCTGGTGACGCAGCCACCCGGAGTGCTTGTCGGTTCGGCTGCTTTGCGAGACGTGACTCCGGGACAGAGTCCGTCGCCCCTTCCGGGTCCGGGCGTGCTCATCGCGCCCCGGCCCCGAGTACCACGACACGCAATTCCCGCACGTGTCGCGCCGGTTCTCCTTCTCAGTGCGCGCCGTGCCTCCTCACAGTCGTCACTCATTCTCTGGAGTCCCGTGATGGACACCCCGCTCAGCACCATTGCCGTCGTCGGTCTCGGCACCATGGGCACCGGCATCGCCGAGGTCCTGGCCCGCGCCGGCCACGAGGTCATCGGCATCGACATCAGCGACGCGGCCGCCCGTCAGGCCGTCGCCGCCCTGGAAACCTCGACCGCCCGCGCCGTGCGGCGCGAGCGGATCACCGAGGAGGAGCGGACCGACGTCCTCGCCCGCTTCCGCACCTTCGCCGACCTCCGGGCCGCCGCGGAGGCGGAGCTGGTCATCGAGGTCGTGCCCGAGTCGTACGAGATCAAGCAGCAGGTCTTCCGGGAGCTCGACGCGATCGTCTCCCCCACCGCGATCCTGGCGACCGGCACCAACGCCCTGTCGGTGACCCGGCTGGCCGCCGAATCGCTGCGCCCCGAGCGCGTGCTCGGTCTGCACTTCTTCAACCCGGCGCCGGCGATGAAGCTGGTCGAGGTGGTCTCCTCGGTGCTGACCGCGCCGCCGGCCGTCGAGGCGGTCACCGCGCTCGCCCGCAGCCTGGGGAAGGAACCGGTCGCGGTCGGCGACCGGCCGGGCTTCGTCGCCGACGGGCTGCTGTTCGGCTACCTCAACCAGGCCGCCGCGATGTACGAGGCCAACTACGCCTCCCGGGAGGACATCGACGCGGCGATGAAGCTCGGCTGCGGTCTGCCGATGGGTCCGCTCGCCCTGCTCGACCTGATCGGGATCGACACCGCCCGTACCGTCCTGGAGGCGATGTACGCCGAGTCGCACGACCGGCTGCACGCCCCGGCGCCGGTGCTCAGGCAGCTGAGCGAGGCGGGGCTGACCGGCCGCAAGTCGGGCCGCGGCTTCTACACGTACGAGGAGACCGGCAGCCAGACCGTGGTGCCGGACGCGCTGACCCCGCGGGACAACGGCTCGGCGGTGGCCGGGCGCACGGTGCGTTCGGTGGGCGTCGCGGGTTCCGGGACGATGGCCTCGGGGATCGCCGAGGTCTTCGCCAAGGCCGGGTACGACGTGGTGCTCGCCGCCCGCGGCCAGGAGAAGGCGGACACGGCGAAGGGCCGGATCGCCAAGTCGCTGGAGCGTTCCGTCACCAAGGGGCGGCTGACGGCCGAGGCGCGGGACGGGGCCCTGGCCCGGATCACCGCGGCCGGTTCGCTGGACGCCTTCGCCGATGTCGATCTCGCGGTGGAGGCCGTCGCCGAGGACCTGGCGGTCAAGCAGCAGTTGTTCGGGACTATGGACAAGGTCTGCAAGCCGGGTGCCGTCCTCGCCACCACCACCTCGTCGCTGCCGGTCGTGGCGATCGCGCGGGCCACCTCGCGTCCGCAGGACGTGATCGGTATGCACTTCTTCAACCCGGCGCCGGCAATGAAGCTGGTCGAGGTGGTCCGTACGGTGCTCACCGCCGACGACGTCCATGCCACCGTCCGCGAGGTGTGCGGCAAGGTCCGCAAGCACCCGGTGGACTGCGGGGACCGGGCCGGTTTCATCGTGAACGCGCTGCTGTTCCCGTACCTCAACAACGCGATCAAGATGGTCGAGGAGCACTACGCGACCCTGGACGACATCGACGCCGCGATGAAGCTGGGCGGCGGCTACCCGATGGGCCCGTTCGAACTGCTCGACGTCGTCGGTCTCGATGTCTCGCTGGCCATCGAGAAGGTGCTGCACAGCGAGTTCCGCGACCCGGGCCTGGCTCCGGCGCCGCTGCTCGAACATCTGGTGGCCGCCGGCTGCCTCGGCCGCAAGACGGGGCGCGGCTTCCGCGAACATGCCCGGCGCTGAGATCGGAGCCGGGTGGGGAGGGCTGCTCGATCCGTCGGGCGGCCCGCCCCCACGGGCGCACTCTCCCGACCTGATGCAGTACGTTCACACCATGTCCCAGCCCGCCAGGTCCCCCCGTGTCTCCGCCGCGCCCGACACCCAGGAAAGTGCCGCAGGCACGCGCGCCGCCGCCCAACGGCTCAAAATGCGCCGTGAGCTGGCCGCCGCGGCGATGGAACTCTTCGCCACGAAGGGGTACGAGGCGACGACGGTCGACGAGATCGCGGGCGCCGCCGGAGTCGCCCGGCGGACCTTCTTCCGGCACTTCCGCTCCAAGGAAGAGGCGATCTTCCCGGACCACGACGACACCCTCGTCAGGGCCGAGGCCGTCCTCAATGCCGCACCGGCGCACGAGCACCCCCTCGACACCGTCTGCCGCGGCATCAAGGAAGTCATGAAGATGTACGCGGCGAAGCCCGCGGTCTCCGTGGCCCGTTACAAACTGACCCGCGAGGTCCCCACCCTGCGTGAGGCGGAGATCGCCTCGGTGGCCCGCTACGAGCGGCTGTTCACCCGCTATCTGCTGGGCCATTTCGACGAGCGCGACCACCATGTCGGCAATGACGACCCGCTGCTGGCGGAGGTCGCGGCGTCCGCCGTCGTCACCGCGCACAACCATGTGCTGCGCCGCTGGCTGCGGGCGGGCGGCGAGGGCGATGTGGAGGCACAGCTCGACCATGCCTTCGCGATCGTCCGCGACACCTTCGGGACCGGCATCGGGGCCGGCCGGACCGTCGGCGCCGAGCCCGCGAAGCAGCCGGCCGCCTCGGTGACGTCCCAGGGCGAGGTGCTGGTCGCCGTGGCACGGACCGACGCACCGCTCGACGAAGTGATGCGCACGATCCAGCAGGCGCTCAAGGACCGCTGAACGGGGGCGTGCCGCACCGGCACGCCCCTGCCCCCGCTTCCGTCCCCGTCCCGCACCGAAACCTGGTTGCCGCACCCGCGCGCCGGTGCTGTGGTGGGCGGATGAATCATGATCACGAAGCACTCCTGACCCTTTTCGACCGCGAGATGCGCGAGCACGCCCGCCCCGACGGCCCCGGCGTCCGGGTCGAGCGCACCGGCGACGTCGTACGGCAGGTCGGCGCGGCCGACGACTGGAACGGCGTCGTCTGGTCGGCCCCGGACCTGGATCCCGCGCGGACGGACGCGGTGATCGCGGCACAGGTGGCGCACTACGCGGCGCTCGGGCACGGCGAGTTCGAGTGGAAGCTGTACGCCCACGACCGGCCGGCCGATCTGGCCCAGAGGCTCCTGGCGGCCGGTTTCGAGGCGGAGGAGCCGGAGACCCTGCTGGTCGCCCCGGTCGAAGAGCTCTCGACGGCGGTGGAGCTCCCCGACGGCGTGCGGCTGCGCACCGTGAGCGACGCGGACGATGTGGAGCTGATGGCCCGCGCCCATGAGCGGGCGTTCGGCTCCGACTGGTCACGGCTGCGGCATCAGGTGCTGGCCCGGCTGTCCGAGGACCCGGACGGCTTCGTCGGAGTCCTCGCCATGGTGGGCGACGAGCCGGTGAGCTCGGCCCGGATGGAGCTGTACCCGGGCACGGGCTTCGCGGGGCTCTGGGGCGGCGGCACGGTCGAGGCGTGGCGCGGGAAGGGCATCTACCGGGCCCTGGTGGCCTTCCGCGCCCGGATCGCGGCGGAGCGCGGCTACGGCTACCTTCAGGTCGACGCCTCCGACATGAGCAGCCCGATCCTCCGGCGACTCGGATTCCTGGCCCTGAGCACCACGACGCCCTATGTGTACCGGTCGCACTGATCGATCATTCGCGGTCACTTACAGGGCATTCCCCCATGAAACCCCCCTCTCATTGCTCATACGTGCCCGGCGGGTGACAACTGAGAGAAAATGTTGGCACCGAGTGCCTTGCCAGGTGTCACGGAGTGCCATACGTTGAAGTTGTCCGGGCGGCCGGCGTGCTGAGATCTCGCGTACGCCGGCTGTCCCCGCAAGCGATTTGCCTGCGCGCCCGGACGCCTGCGTCACAGGCAAACCCTTCTGCTCCACAGAGCAAGCCGAAGCTTTGACAGCCGAACCGACGGCAGCACCTCCACACCACACCGCTCCCCCTCTTGCTCGCAGGGACTCGCAAGCGTTCCCTCAGCGCCCCCATCCGCCGGAGGCACACCGTGAAGGAAATCCTGGACGCGATCCAATCGCAGGACAGTACAGCCGCGGATTTCGCGGCCCTGTCCATCCCTGAGTCGTACCGCGCGGTGACCGTGCACAAGGACGAGACCGAGATGTTCCACGGGCTCGCCACTCGCGACAAGGACCCCCGCAAGTCGCTTCATCTCGACGAGGTCCCGGTGCCCGAACTCGGACCCGGCGAGGCCCTGGTCGCCGTCATGGCGAGCTCGGTGAACTACAACTCGGTCTGGACCTCGATCTTCGAGCCGATGGCCACCTTTGGCTTCCTCGAGCGCTACGGAAAGCTCAGCGAGCTCACCAGGCGTCACGACCTGCCGTACCACGTCATCGGCTCCGACCTGGCGGGCGTCGTCCTGCGCACCGGTCCCGGCGTCAACGCCTGGCACCCCGGCGACGAGGTCGTCGCACACTGCCTCTCGGTCGAACTGGAGTCCTCGGACGGCCACAACGACACGATGCTCGACCCCGAGCAGCGCATCTGGGGCTTCGAGACCAACTTCGGCGGCCTGGCGGAGATCGCACTCGTCAAGTCCAACCAGCTGATGCCGAAGCCGCAGCACCTCAGCTGGGAGGAGGCCGCGGCTCCGGGCCTGGTCAACTCCACCGCGTACCGCCAGCTCGTCTCGCGCAACGGCGCGGGCATGAAGCAGGGCGACAACGTGCTGATCTGGGGCGCCAGCGGCGGACTGGGCTCGTACGCCACGCAGTTCGCCCTGGCCGGCGGCGCCAACCCGATCTGTGTCGTCTCCAGCGAGCAGAAGGCGGACATCTGCCGGAAGATGGGCGCCGAGGCGATCATCGACCGCAACGCCGAGGGCTACAAGTTCTGGAAGGACGAGCACAACCAGGACCCGCGCGAGTGGAAGCGGTTCGGCAAGCGCATCCGTGAACTCACCGGCGGCGAGGACGTGGACATCGTCTTCGAGCACCCGGGCCGCGAGACCTTCGGCGCCTCGGTGTACGTGACCCGCAAGGGCGGCACGATCGTCACCTGCGCCTCCACGTCCGGCTACAACCACGAGTACGACAACCGCTACCTGTGGATGTCGCTGAAGAGGATCGTGGGCTCGCACTTCGCCAACTACCGCGAGGCGTGGGAGGCCAACCGGCTGGTCGCCAAGGGCAAGATCCACCCCACGCTGTCGAAGGTCTACTCCCTGGAGGAGACCGGGCAGGCCGCGTACGACGTCCACCGCAACCTCCACCAGGGCAAGGTCGGCGTGCTGGCGCTGGCGCCGCGCGAGGGGCTGGGCGTGCGCAACGAGGAGCTGCGCGAGCAGCACATCGACGCGATCAACCGTTTCAGGAACATCTGACATGAGTGGCCGTCAGAAGGACCGCCCGTGGCTCATGCGGACGTACGCCGGTCACTCGACCGCCGAGGCGTCCAACGAGCTCTACCGGCGCAACCTCGCCAAGGGCCAGACCGGCCTGTCGGTCGCCTTCGACCTGCCGACGCAGACCGGATACGACCCCGACCACATCCTCGCCCGCGGCGAGGTCGGCCGGGTCGGCGTGCCGGTGTCGCACCTCGGTGACATGCGCCGGCTGTTCCAGGACATCCCCCTGGAACAGATGAACACCTCGATGACGATCAACGCCACCGCGATGTGGCTGCTGGCGCTCTACCAGGTGGTCGCGGAGGAACAGGGCGCCGATCCCACCAAGCTCCAGGGCACCACGCAGAACGACATCGTCAAGGAGTACCTCTCGCGCGGGACGCACGTCTTCCCGCCCGGTCCCTCGCTGCGGCTGACCACCGACATGATCACGTACACGGTCAACCGCATCCCGAAGTGGAACCCGATCAACATCTGCAGCTACCACCTGCAGGAGGCGGGGGCCACTCCGGTCCAGGAGATCGCGTACGCCATGTCGACGGCGATCGCCGTGCTCGACGCGGTCCGTGAATCAGGGCAGGTGCCCGAGGAGAAATTCGGCGATGTCGTCGCCCGTATCTCCTTCTTCGTGAACGCGGGCGTCCGCTTCATCGAGGAGATGTGCAAGATGCGCGCCTTCGGCCGGATCTGGGACCAGGTCACCCGCGAGCGGTACGGCATCACCGACGCCAAGCAGCGCCGCTTCCGCTACGGCGTCCAGGTCAACTCGCTCGGCCTGACCGAGGCGCAGCCGGAGAACAATGTCCAGCGCATCGTCCTGGAGATGCTGGCCGTCACGCTCTCCAAGGACGCCCGCGCCCGCGCCGTCCAGCTGCCGGCCTGGAACGAGGCGCTGGGGCTCCCCCGGCCCTGGGACCAGCAGTGGTCGCTCCGTATCCAGCAGGTGCTCGCGCACGAGAGCGATCTGCTGGAGTACGAGGACATCTTCGCCGGGTCGCATGTGATCGAGGCCAAGGTGGACGAGCTGGTCACCGAGTCGCTCGCCGAGATCGACCGGATCGAGCGGATGGGCGGCGCCATGGCGGCCGTCGAATCCGGCTACCTGAAGTCCGAGCTGGTCTCCTCGCACGCCGCCCGCCGGGCCCGGATCGAGGGCGGCGAGGAGCGGATCGTCGGCGTCAACATCTACGAGACGACAGAACCGAACCCGCTCACCGCGGACCTCGACGGGGCGATCATGACGGTCGACCCCGCCAATGAGGCCAGGGTCGTCGCCGCCCTCCACGACTGGCGCGACAACCGCGACGAGGCCCGCGCGACCGAGGCGCTGGCCGCGCTGAAGAAGGCCGCCGCGGGCACCGAGAACATGATGGAAGCGACCGTGGAGTGCGCCCGCGCGGGTGTCACCACCGGCGAGTGGTCCTGGGCGCTACGCGATGTCTTCGGCGAGTTCCGGGCCCCGACGGGCGTCTCGTCCGCGCCGGTCGCGGTGACCGCCGAGGCGGGCACCCCGCTGGCCCTGGTCCGCGAGAAGGTCGCCCGCACCGCGGCCGACCTGGGCGCCGGACGGCTGCGGCTGCTGGTCGGCAAGCCGGGCCTGGACGGGCACTCCAACGGCGCCGAGCAGATCGCCGTACGGGCCCGTGACGCCGGTTTCGAGGTCGTCTACCAGGGGATCAGGCTGACCCCCGAGCAGATCGTCTCGGCCGCTCTCGCCGAGGACGTGCACTGCGTCGGTCTGTCGATCCTGTCCGGCTCGCACGCCGAGCTCGTACCGGACGTGCTCACCCGGCTGCGCGAGGCGGGCGCCGCCGACATCCCGGTCATCGCGGGCGGAATCATTCCGCCCGCCGACGCGTCGGCCCTGATCGGGGCCGGTGTCGCCGCCGTATTCACCCCGAAGGATTTCGGTATCACGGAGATCATCGGCCGTATCGTCGACGAGATCCGGAAAGCGAACAAGCTCGACCCTCTGGAGGTCCCCGCATGACTGCCGTCAACCGCCTGCGTCCGCGCCGTTCGTGTCTGGCAGTGCCCGGCTCGAACCCCCGGTTCCTGGAGAAGGCCCAGGGCCTCCCCGCCGACCAGGTCTTCCTCGACCTGGAGGACGCCTGCGCGCCGCTCGCCAAGGAGGGCGCCCGGCACACCATCGTCGACGCGCTGAACAACGGTGACTGGACGGGCAAGACCCGGGTCGTGCGGGTCAACGACTGGACCACGCACTGGACCTACCGTGACGTCATCACGGTCGTCGAGGGCGCCGGCCAGAACCTCGACTGCATCATGCTGCCCAAGGTCCAGGACGCCCAGCAGGTCGTCGCCCTCGACCTGCTGCTGACCCAGATCGAGAAGACGATGGGCTTCGAGGTCGGGAAGATCGGCATCGAGGCGCAGATCGAGAACGCCAAGGGCCTGGTGAACATCGACGACATCGCCGCCGCCTCGCCTCGTCTGGAGACACTGATCTTCGGCCCGGCCGACTTCATGGCGTCGATCAACATGAAGACCCTGGTCGTCGGTCAGCAGCCGCCCGGGTACGGCGCGGACGCGTACCACTACATCCTGATGCGCATTCTGATGGCGGCCCGTACGCACGACCTCCAGGCGATCGATGGTCCCTTCCTGCAGATCCGTGACGTGGACGCGTACCGCGAGGTCGCGGGTCGTGCGGCGGCGCTGGGCTTCGACGGCAAGTGGGTGCTGCACCCGGGTCAGGTCGATGCGGCCAACGAGGTGTTCTCGCCCTCGCAGGAGGACTACGACCACGCCGAGCTGATCCTCGACGCGTACGAGTGGTGCACCTCCGAGGAGGGCGGCAAGAAGGGATCGGCGATGCTCGGCGACGAGATGATCGACGAGGCGAGCCGCAAGATGGCCCTCGTCATCGCGGGCAAGGGCCGCGCGGCCGGGATGCAGCGCACCTCCAAGTTCGAAGCGCCGGAGGCCTGATCATGCAGTTCGGACGCACATACGAGGAGTTCGAGGTCGGTGCCGTCTACAAGCACTGGCCCGGGAAGACGGTCACCGAATACGACGACCACCTCTTCTGTCTGCTGACCATGAATCATCACCCGTTGCACATGGACAGCAACTACGCGGAGCGGACCACCGATTTCGGAAAGAACGTTGTCGTCGGCAACTACATCTACTCGCTACTGCTCGGCATGTCCGTTCCGGACGTCTCCGGAAAGGCGATCGCCAATCTGGAGGTCGAGTCGCTGAAGCATGTCGCACCGACCTTCCACGGCGACACGATCTACGGCGAGACGACCGTTCTCGACAAGACTCCGTCAAGGTCCAAGAGCGACCGCGGAATCGTTCACGTGGAGACCAAGGGGTACAAGCAGGACGGCACGCTGGTCTGCGTGTTCCGTCGCAAGGTGATGGTCCCCACCGAGACCTACATCAAGGAGCGCGGCGGCGAGCAGCCCGGCCGCCCCGAGCTGAACCAGCCTTCGCAGAAGAACGTGGAGAAGTAGCCATGACGCGACTCGCCCAGACCGCCGGTCTCAATGACGTCCAGCAGGAAATCCTCTCCACGGTCCGGGATTTCGTCGACAAGGAGATCATTCCGGTCGCGACCCAGCTGGAACACCGTGACGAGTACCCCACCGAGATCGTGGAGGGGCTCAAGGAACTCGGCCTGTTCGGGCTGATGATCCCCGAGGAGTACGGGGGGCTGGGTGAGTCGCTTCTCACATACGCGCTGTGCGTGGAGGAAATCGCCCGCGGCTGGATGAGCGTGTCGGGAATCATCAACACGCACTTCATCGTGGCGTACATGCTCAAGCAGCACGGCACCCAGGAGCAGAGGGACACGTTCCTGCCGCGCATGGCGCTGGGCGAGGTCCGGGGCGCGTTCTCGATGTCCGAGCCGGCGCTGGGCTCGGACGTCTCGGCGATCACCTCCAAGGGCATCAGGGACGGCGAGGAGTACGTCCTGAACGGCCAGAAGATGTGGCTGACGAACGGTGGCACGTCCTCGCTCGTCGCCGTCCTGTGCCGGAGTGACGAAGGCCACCCCGAGGGGACCGCCCCACACAAGTCGATGACCACATTCCTGGTGGAGAAGGAGCCCGGCTTCGGCGAGGTCCGGCCCGGACTCACCATCCCCGGCAAAATCGACAAAATGGGTTACAAGGGCGTCGACACGACCGAACTCATCATGGACGGGCTACGAATTCCGGCCAATCGGGTACTGGGCGGCACCACCGGCCGAGGGTTTTACCAAATGATGGACGGAGTCGAGGTCGGCCGGGTGAATGTGGCGGCACGTGGCTGTGGCGTCGCACAGCGTGCATTCGAGTTGGGTGTTTCCTACGCCCAGCAGCGTCAGACCTTCGGAAAGCCGATCGCCCAGCACCAGGCGATCCAGTTCAAGCTGGCCGAAATGGCCACCAAGGTCGAGGCCGCCCATGCGATGATGGTAAATGCGGCCCGCAAAAAGGACTCCGGGGAACGAAACGACCTGGAGGCAGGGATGGCGAAGTACCTCGCCTCCGAGTACTGCAAGGAAGTCGTCGAGGACGCCTTCCGTATCCACGGCGGTTACGGCTTCTCCAAGGAGTACGAGATCGAGCGCCTCTACCGGGAGGCCCCGATGCTGCTTATCGGTGAAGGTACCGCCGAGATCCAGAAAATGATCATCGGGCGCCGACTCCTCGAGGAGTACCGGTTCCAGGGGTGATTGTCCCTTTCGAGGCGATTTAGCCGCGAAGAAAATCACACCCTGTCACCCTCGGCCGGTGCCTTCCAACCGTCCGACTCGGCTGCTGGCTTGCCCAGTTGTTGCTCGCAACCGATAACATCGCCGGAAAAGCCGCCGTCCCCCGTTGCCAGCGCGGCATCATCCGCTACGAAGGTCATCCATGCCCGACAGCCAAACCTCTGCACCACGCGGCGGGGTCCGCCTTGCGCGCGGAGCTTCGCCGTGGCTCCTCCCGACCGTCGCCACCGCGGCACTCAGCCTCGCCCGGGCCCGCAAGTCCGGACGCTGGGCTGCGGTCGCCGTGCCCACCACCGCGCTCGCGGCGGGCATGCTGTGGTTCTTCCGCGACCCCGAGCGCGAGATCGCCCAGGGCCGGGTCATTTCGCCGGCCGACGGCGTGGTGCAGAGCATCATGCCGTGGAAGGACGGACGCACCCGCGTCGCGATCTTCATGAGCCCGCTGAATGTCCACGTCAACCGTGCGCCCCTGGCCGGCACGGTGACCTCGGTCGAGCACGTCCCCGGCGGGTTCGTTCCGGCGTTCAACAAGGAGAGCGAGAACAACGAGCGCGTTGTCTGGCACTTCGACACCGAGCTCGGCGACATCGAGATGGTGCAGATCGCGGGTGCGGTCGCCAGGCGCATCGTCCCGTACATCCCGCAGGGCACGAAGGTGGAGCAGGGCGAGCGCATCGGTCTGATCCGCTTCGGCTCGCGGGTCGACATCTACCTTCCGGAAGGTATCGATGTCGCGGTCGAGGTCGGCCAGGCCACCACCGCGGGGGTGACTCGAATTGACCGTGATTGATCCCGATACACAGGCGGGCTGGGTGCCCGAGGCGGAGTCCGAGGAGGACGCCGGCGAGGACATGCCGCTCTCTCTGCGGCTGTCGATAGCGGACACCCTCACTCTGGGTAACGCCACGTGCGGTTTCATGGCGGTGTACTTCACCACCACCGGAATCCTGATCCCGCACCTCACGGGCAGCGACGAGAGCGGCATGGCCCGGCACTCCGCGGCCACCGCCGTGATCCTCATGCTCCTGGCGGCGGTCTTCGACCTCTTCGACGGGCTCGTGGCACGCAAGCTGCGCTCCTCGCCGATGGGTGCCGAGCTGGACAACCTCTCGGACCTGATCAGCTTCGGGCTCGCCCCGGCGTACTTCGTCCTCGTGTACGGCATGGTCGCGGACGACGCACACCAGCGGGTGTCGGCTCTGGCGGCGATCGTGGTGCTGCTGGCGGTGGTGCTCAGACTTGCCAGATTCTCCTGCGTGACCATGAAGGACGGCATGTTCCAGGGCATGCCGAGCCCCTTCGGAGCGCTCACGGTCGTCTCGATCGTGCTCCTGGAGCTGCCCTTCGTGCCGACGCTGCTCGCGATCGTCGGCGTGGCGTGGCTGATGGTCAGCCGGGTCGAGTACCCGAAGCCGCGGGGCGTCCTCGCGGTGGCGATGCTCAGCTGGATCGTGGCCGCGATGGGGCTCCTCGCCGCGTGGGCGTTCGACGCCCCCGGCGGCCAGCTGCTCCTCCAGACCGGCTGTGCGCTGCAGGTGGTCCTGGGGGCGGTCATCCCGCTCTTCGCGACGGCGCGGCGGGTGAACACCTTCCGCGACAACCGGCGCGAGGCACGGACGGCGCAGCTGCCGTAGCGGCTCGCAAGCCTCATGCAGAAGGACCCGGGTGCTCCCCCAGCACCCGGGTCCTTCTGCATGAGGCGGGAGAGCGCGGGCAGCCGCCCTGCGAGGCCCCGTTCACACAGCGCGCTGCCTCACTTGACGGGCTTGGCGTACCCGCTGCAGGCGAGCCCCTCGCCCCGGCGGGTGTTCCGCGTGACGTAGCTGAACCCCTCCCGCACGGTGTCCGTTCCGAAGTGGACCGACTCGGGCGGCCGGACGCCGATGTTCGCGCTGGGGCTGAACGCCAGATAGAGCCCTATCGGCAGGAACAGCAGGGAGGCGGGTATCGCCAGGACCTGGAAGAGGATGTTGCCGTCGGAGAAGCCGATGATCCACAGGGTCGCGACCACGCCCAGCAGGACGGCGGCCGCGACCAGGGAACGTGCCACCGGGCCACGCCGGAGGCGCTTGGTCGTCTCCAGATCCTGGATGACGAAGACGCCCTCCCGGCCGTCACCGCCCGCACTCCAGGACGGCCCGCAGCTCACCGTGGTCGGGGCGCCGCACCACGCACATGGTCTCCCGCGCGTCGCCGCGCGTGAGGCCGGGTTCCTGCCTGATCTCCATCTGATGCAGCATCGTGAGCTTGATCTGCTCCGGCACGGTCCACGACACTAGGTGCTCCTCAGCCCGGTCCATGAGACAGCGCTGTCTGCAGACGTGACTGGGATCGCGTCCGCGGCCGGCTCCCGGTCGGCGGCTGCGGACCGACCGACCATGCGCCGATCCCTTTTCGAGGAGGGATCGTTTCACAGACTGCCGCACCGGACCAGGGTCCACCGCCCGTAACCAACTCGCCGACCGCGTACCGGCTTTGGACGGGCGGAGACCAAGACGAAGAAGGACTCGGAACCCCGATGACAGACAACTCGGACATGATCGACTTCGTTCGGGAACGCCTCGCCGAGGAGGAACGCATCGCGCAGGCGGCGGGCGGCGACGGCTGGCGGTGTCCGGCCGATGTGCCCGGTGAGGTCCACGACCGGTCCGGGGCCATCGCGTTCAGCGTGCGGAATCTCGGTTTCGACCAGCACATCGCCCTGCAGGACCCCGCGCGTACGATGCGCCGCATCGAGACGAGCCGGGTGCTTCTCAACGAGTACGCGGAGGTCGCCGACCTGGACACCGACCGGCCCGAACACGACTTCCGGTCCGGCCGGGCCGTGGGGCTGGGATTCGCCGTACGGCAACTGGCCGCGGAACACGCCGGCCACCCCGGGTACCGGGCCAGGTGGCTCCCCCGGTTCATCCAGTAGCGGCCCTGCGTGATCGGACCGCGCCAGGGGCTTCCGTTACGTGGTCGGTGCCCGCCCCGAGCGGGCACCGACCGCATCACTCAGTGCTGTGCGCCCCGGGAGGTGCCCCGCAGGCCGAACGCCGCGAGGGCGGCTCCCAGCAGGCAGAGGACGCCGGTGACGAGCACGGCGGTGTGCACGCCGTTCATGAATGCCTGGCCGCTGCCCTCCACGACCGCCGCCCGGAGCCGGGCGGGCATGTCGGGTGAGACGGGGGCGATACCCATGGCCACCGCGTCCCCGGCCTTCTCCAGCCCGGCCGCGACACCCGCGGGGACGCCCGCCCCGGTCAGCTCTCCGGTCAGCGTGGCGCCGACCCGGCTGCTGATCAGCGAGACCAGCACCGTGGTGCCGAGCGCGCCGCCGATCTGGAGGGCGGTGGCCTGGAGGCCGCCCGCCACACCGCCGTCCCGGACGGGTGCCTGGCCGACGATGGCGTCGGAGGAGGCCGCGAGCACCATGCCGACGCCCAGGCCGAGCGCGATGAACGGCGGCCACATCGTGGCGTAGGACGACTCGGTGTCCCAGCTGAGCATGCCGAAGGTCGCGGCGGCCTGGAGCAGCATGCCCAGTGGCATCGTGAGCCGGGGCCCGAAGCGGCCGGTCAGCGCCGCTCCGAGCGGGGAGGCCATCAGCGAGGCGAGGCTGAGCGGCAGGGTGCGCACACCGGCTTCCACGGGCGTGAAGCCGCGCACGTTCTGGAGGTAGAGCATCACGAAGAAGATCACGCCGAGCATCACGAAGAAGTTGAGCGCGGTGATGACGGTGCCGACGGTCAGCGCCCGGATGCGGAACAGTCGCATCGGCAGGAGGGGGTGCTCGATCCGGTTCTCGTACCAGCCGAAGACCACCAGGACGAGCACACCGGCGGCGATGGCGCCCAGGGTGCCGGCCGAGGTCCAGCCCCAGGTCTCGCCCTTGACGACGCCGAAGACCAGGCACAGCAGACCGAGTGCGAGCAGTACGACGCCGGGCACGTCGAAGCGGTGGCGGCCGGTCGAGTTCCTGCTCTGCGGCAGGACGGCGGTGCTGACCAGGAGTGCGATCACGCCGATCGGGGCGTTGATGTAGAAGACCGACTCCCAGTTGACGTGCTCGACCAGGAGCCCGCCGACGATGGGGCCGAGAGCCGTGGAGACGGCCGAGACCATGGCCCAGATCCCCACCGCCATGCCGAACCTGCGCGGCGGAAAGGTCTACTCGGCGGCGGGTGCGGGGCGCAGGTGGCGCGTGAGCGACGTCAGCGCACCGACGGCCGAACCGAGCGCGCCCTGCTCGCCCTCGGTGAGGGCCTGGAGGGCATGGGCGATGTGCGCGCCCTCCAGACGCTGCACCTCGGCGAGCTCACGCCGGGACCTGGAGGTCAGGTGCAGGTGGGCGATCCGCTTGTCGCCGGTGTCCTGACGGCGCTCCAGCAGTCCCTGCTCGGTGAGCTGGGAGACCAGGGCGCTGACGTTGTTCGGCCGCATCAGCAGAGCATGGGCGGCCTCGCGGACGGTGACACCCTCCTGCTGCGCGACGAAGCGCAGCAGTGCGAGCTGTCCCTCGGGCGGCTTGGGACGCCCGAAGTCCTGGGCGATCCTGCGGTCGAGAGCCCGGTTCAGCGCGGGCAGGCACTCCGCGAGCGCGGCGGCCACACGGTCGAGATCCTGGGCGGACGCGCGGGGAGCGGGCATGCCCGACAATAGATATGTAGCCATAGGTATGTCAAAAGATGCTCCGGCGGGACGGGGATGGCAAGTGTCGGCGGCCGACCGTGAGCCGCGGCCCTCCGTGTCCCGGCCACGGGCCCTCCCGCGAAGGACGGCAGGGGCTAAGGTTTCAGAAAGGACGCATCGGACCGCCCAGAGACGCCATGCACCGACACCACAGGGAATCGGACAACGCCCAGGAGCTCCTCCTCAACCTCGGGCGCCTCGTCGATCAGGCCCTGGAGAACATCAGGACCCAGCGCGCCCGGGCCGAGCTGGGTCTGGCCCTGCAGCGGCACATGCTCCCCGCCGAGCTGCCCGACTTTCCCGGCCTCCGGATCGAGGCCCGGTACTCGCCCTCGCAGGACGGCCTGGCCGTCGGCGGTGACTTCTACGACGCGTTCGCGATGCGGGACGGGGTGGCGGGGATCGCCATCGGCGATGTGCAGGGGCACGGGGTGGAGGCCGCCGCCTTCATGGGTGAGGCCCGCGCCAGCCTCAGGGCGCTCGCCAGCGTCACGGTCGACCCCGGCAAGGTACTGGCCTGCGCCAACGATCTACTGATCTCGCTGGGCGGCGACCTGTTCACGACGTGCTGTCTGCTGAGCGTCGTCCCGGAGCGCGGCGAACTGTCCGTGGCACGGGCCGGACACGTACCGATCGTATGGGGCACCGACGACGGCGAGTCCGGCATCTCCCTCGACGCGGGCGGGGTGCCCCTGGGCATCCTGCGCGGCCAGCAGTACCCCGTGACATGTCGGCGGCTGACGCAACCCGGGTATCTGGTCCTGCTGACCGACGGGGTCGTGGAAGGGCCGTCGTATCCGATCGACGAGGGGCTCGCCGCAGTGTCGGAACTGGTCGGCGCGGCGGACGGCGCCGATCCCGGCGAGCTGGCCGCGCGGGTGATCGAGGTGGCGGACCTGACCGGTCACGAGGACGACGCGGCCGTGCTCGTCGTCCGCTACGACGGTGCGCCGGGAGCGGCCTGCGGGGACGGGGCGTAACGCGTTTCGCCGGCCGCGTCGGCGGCGCGGGCGGCGGGACGTACCCCGTTCGCCGCCTTCATCGGTGCGATGTCGGCGCGCCCGCCCCGGCGGCACGCAGCGGTGTGGTGTCTGATGCTGCTGTGGTGGACAGCGCACGGTTCCGGCAACAGACGGTCAAGGTCCTGACGGTCCTCGCGATGGCTGCCTGCTACTACGCGACGGCCCGTCTGGGGCTGCTCCAGCAACTGGTGGGCGGCCAGGTCACCCCGCTGTGGCCGCCGACCGGGATCGCGGTCGCCGCGCTGCTGGTATTCGGACTGCGGATCTGGCCCGGAATCGCTCTCGGCGCCCTCGCCGTCAACATCACCATCGGGCCCTCCGTTGTGCCCGTGCTGGTCATCGCCGCCGGAAACACGGTCGCCCCGATCTGCTCCTACCTGCTGCTGCGGCGTGCGGAGTTCCGCAACGAACTCGACCGGCTGCGGGACGCGCTGGCGCTGGTCTTCCTGGGCGCGCTGGCAGGCATGCTCATCAGTGCCACCGCGGGCACCGGCTCCCTGGTCCTTTCGGGCGGGCTCCCGGCCGCCGACTTCTGGCCGACCTGGTCGGTCTGGTGGACGGGCGACGCCATGGGCGTCATGGTCGTGACACCGTTCCTGCTCGTTCTCCGCAGGGCCCACCTGCCGTACGGCATCGGCGCGGCCAGATGGGCGGAGGGCGCCGCGCTGGGGGTGTGCACCCTGTCCGTCACCCTGCTGGCGACCGAGGTCGGTACTTCGCTGCTCTTCCTCGTGTCCCCGTTCCTGATCTGGGCCGCCTTCCGCTTCGAGCGCGCCGGCGCCGCGTGCTGCGCACTGGGCGTGTCCACTCTCGCGATCCTCGCCGCCGGACGGATGACCGGTCCCTTCGCCGACCACAGCCTGCTCACCAACATGATCACGCTCCAGGGCTTCAACGGCTCCACCGCGCTCACCGCCCTGCTGCTGGCCGCGGTCGTCACCGAGCGGAACAGCACCTACCGCGAGATCAAGCGGCTCTGTGTGCAGCTCTCCGAGAAGGTGACCCGACAGGACCCATGAGTCACTCCATCGGTCCTGCGACGGGTGCGTGGACCTGCGATCCGCAGCAGGCTGAGGGGCGACGGCACCGCGACGAGGGCAACCGGACGCCGAAATTCGGGCGGACGGGCGCCGTAAGAGGTGGAGCCATGCCCCATGTGTCTGCGAATGTCCACGTGTCCCGCCCCGCCGACGAGATCTTCTCGTTCCTCCGGGATCCGCGGAACCTGGCCGAGTGGTCATCGAGCATAGACCGGGTGATCGAGGGCCCGATCGCCACCGCGCTGGGTGACGAGTACACCTGCAAGTTTCCGGGCAGACGACGGGCGCACCGCCTCCGGTGCACCGCGAGCACACCCGTCGAGTACCTGGCGTTCCGCGGTGCGGGCATGTGGACGCCACTGGGCCGGCACTCCCCGGAACTGGAGTTCCGGCTGAGCCCCGGCCGACAGGGCACGACGGTCACCGTTTCGGTCAAGCCCCATCTGGACGGCGGCATGATCATTCTCGCCCCGTTCGTAACAATGGCCTGGCGTCGGGACCTGCCCTTGGAGCTTCGGTGCCTCGCCGATCTGCTGAGCGGTGGGGACGGGGCGGGTGACGCGGGTGACGGTCAGGACGCGGCGCCCTCCGTGGGGTCGCCGGGGTGACCGGATGGGGCGGGTTCCGCTGCGCGGGGCCGTCCCCCACCCCCCTTCCCGGAACCGGGGGGCGTACCCCGGGGCCCCGGCGTGTCCTCATCGCCGGACGGGCTCGATTCCGATCTCCGGATGTCCGGCTACAGCAGGAAGTCGCGCGCGATCGCCTCGGACGCCCGTTCCAGCAGCGGTCCCGCCTGGGCCATGGAGACCGCGGGGTCCGGTTCCAGGTCCGCGAGGGCGTACGCGCGGCGGATGCCCGCCGCTGTCAGGGCCTCCGGCGGCAGGGCCAGGCGGCCGCAGACCGCCACGACCTCGATCCCCGCGGCGCGGGCTGCCGCCGCCACTCCCGCCGGGGCCTTGCCGTGGAGGGTCTGCTCGTCGAGCGAACCCTCCCCGGTGATCACCAGGGTGGCGCGCGCCAGCGCCGGGGCGAAGCCGAGGACGTCGAGCATGACCTCGATGCCGGGGCGGAACCGGGCGCCGAGCGCGACCAGCGCCCCGTAGCCGATGCCGCCGGCGGCTCCCGCTCCGGGCAGCCCGGCGTGGTCCGGGCCGAGGACGGACGCGTAGTGGGCGAGCGCCGCGTCGAGGGTCGCGATGTCCTGCTCGGTCGCGCCCTTCTGCCTGCCGTAGACCTCGGGGGCACCCTTCGGTCCCGTCAGCGGGTTGTCCACGTCGCTGGCGAGGATCAGGTCCACATCGGCCAGTCGCGGATCGAGTCCGGACAGGTCCGCCTCCGCGAGGTCGGCGAGGCCGCCGCCACCGGGGCCGACGGGCTTGCCGTCCGCGTCCAGGAAGCGGGCGCCCAGCGCGGCCAGCATGCCCGCGCCGCCGTCCGTGGTCGCGCTGCCGCCGACGCCGAACACGATCGTCCGGGCACCCGCGTCGAGCGCGGCGGCGAGCAGCTCGCCGGAGCCGTACGTCGTGGCCGTGAGCGGGGCGAACACCCCTGCGGGCAGGTGCTGTAGACCCGACGCCTCGGCCATCTCCACCACCGCCGTGGTGTCGCGCAGCGCGTACGCCGCGGTCACCGGGTCGCCGAGCGGTCCGGTCACCCGCGCCTCGCGGCGCTCGAATCCGGCGGCCACCGCGGCCGCCACCGTGCCGTCGCCGCCGTCCGCCACGGGCAGGGTCTCCACCCGCACGTCGGGGACGACCCGCCGCAGCCCGGCCGTCACCCGCTCCGCGACCTGTACGGCCGTGAGCGAGCCCTTGAACTTGTCCGCCGCGACGAGCACGCGTGCGGTCTCCATCACTGCTCCGTCCGCCACCTTGCATCCCTTGCTTTCGAACAGGCAGTCGCGCCGCCCCGACCCTATCCGCAGCGGATACCCGCTGCCCAGAGCCGTCTTCGTTCCGGGCTCCGCCCCTGCCATTACGCTGCCTCGCGTGACCACCACTGACTACACCTCCTACATCGCGGGGCTCCCCCGGGTGCTGGCCGCCGCGGCCACCGTTTTCCGGGACGACCGGGGGCGGGTGCTGCTCGTCGAGCCGAACTACCGGGACGGCTGGGCGCTGCCCGGCGGAACGATCGAGTCCGACGACGGCGAGAGTCCGCGGCAGGCCGCGCGGCGCGAGACGGCTGAGGAGATCGGTCTCGATCTGCGGCCGGGACGGCTGCTCGCCGTCGACTGGGCACGCGGCCCGCGACGGCCGCCGATCGCCGCGTATCTGTATGACGGCGGAGTGCTGGACGAGGAGCAGTTGAAGGCGATCCGGCTCCAGGAGGAGGAGCTCCTGTCCTGGAAGCTGGTCGAGCGCGAGGAGATCGACCGCTATCTGCTCGGCGCTCTCGCGCTGCGCGTGAGGGCGGCGCTGGACGTGCTCGAATCCGGTGGTGGCGCGGCGGAGCTGGAGGACGGCCACCCGGTGGGCGGCTGACGCGTGGGGCCGGCTCCGGCCCCACGTCCACCCATCGCCGGATACAGCCCGTATTCCCGTTGTGTCCCGTTGTGCTGACTGGTCGTCACCTGGTAGTCCGGTCGACGGCTGCCGGACTCGTGAGTTCATGTGCCATTGGTCCGCAGTGCACGCTCGACCGGCATCATCCGGACTCCACGACAGCGGAGGGATCATGCGTACGCACACGGGACACCTCGGCGGACTGCTGGCCACGATCGTCGCAGCGTTCGCCTGTACGGCAGTCGTCGCCACGGCATCGACGGCGCTCGCGGAACCGGCATCGGCCCCCGCCCCGGCCGCACACGGCGAACTGCCGCTGTCGGTCGACGGCGGCGCCTGGCGGTCCGGCCACGTCCAGGGCATGGCCATCGACCGCCGCAAGGGCTTCATGTACTTCTCGATGACCAACCTGCTGGTCAAGACCGACCTGAAGGGCAACCCGGTCGGCTCGGTCACCGGATTCACCGGCCACCTCGGCGATCTGGACTTCAACGAGAAGGACGGCCGGGTCTACGGCTCGCTGGAGTACAAGGAGGCGAAGTCCTTCTACATCGCGATCCTCGACGTCGACCGCATCACCCGGATGGACATGGACGCCCAGTCCACGGGTGTCGTCTCGACCGTCTACCTCAAGGAGGTCGTGAAGGACTTCACCGCCGACATGAACGGCGACGGGGTCTTCGACGGTGACACGGGCAACACGCCCGACCACCGCTACGGCTGCAGCGGCATCGACGGTGTCGCGTTCGGTCCGGCCTTCGGCGACCGGCGCGGCGAGCGCGCCGGGAAGAGGCTGACGGTTGCGTACGGCGTGTACGCCAACGCGGGCCGCACGGACAACGACCACCAGGTGCTGCTCCAGTACGACGTCACCAGGTGGAAGAAGTACGAGCGCCCGCTGACCGAGTCGGCCCCGCACACCAGCGGCCCCGCCCATGTCGACGGCAAGTTCTTCGTGTACACCGGAAACACCACGTACGGCGTGCAGAACCTGGAGTACGACGGGCACAGCGGCAACTGGCTGATGGCCGCCTACAAGGGCACCAAGCCGGGCTTCCCCAACTACTCGGTCTTCGCGCTGGACGGTGCACGGAAGCCGGTGCGCGGCATCGTGCGCGGGCAGCAGAGCCCCGAGCGCGGTCTGCTGCTCCCGCTGCTGCGCGAGGGCGCGCACGACACCACGACGGGTACGTACGGGTGGCCGGCGCCGGGACAGTACGGGCAGTACGGGCTGGTCTCGCTCGACGACGGACGGTTCTACGTCGCGCGCAGCGGCACGCTCCAGGACGGCGGCGTCACCAAGCAGACGGCCCGAGCCGTGCTGAACACCTGGACGGGCCTGACCCCGTCGCCGTTCAGCCCGGTCGGTCCCACGGCCTGACGTCCACCTCGCGCGGCGACTCGTCGCGCGCGGCCATCCGCGCCCCGGTGCGGTGGCCTCGCGCGACGAGTCGCGCACCACGAGGGGGAAATGGCCTCGCGGGCGGCGACCGGCGCTGCGTACGCTCGCGGCATGACTCTCGTCGCGATCCTCAGCGGCGCCGGCATCTCCACGGACTCCGGCATCCCCGACTACCGTGGTCCCAACGGGCTCTGGCGCAAGGACCCGGAGGCCGAGAAGCTCGTCACGTACGACTTCTACATGGCCGATCCGGAGATCCGCCGCCGCTCCTGGCAGATGCGCCGCACCAGCGCGACCTGGGCCGCGGAGCCGAACGCGGCGCACCGCGCAGTGGCGGATCTGGAGCGGTCCGGCGCCCCGGTGCGGGTGATCACGCAGAACGTCGACGGACTGCACCAGCTCGCCGGGCTCCCCGCCCGCAAGGTCCTGGAACTGCACGGGACCGCACGTGAGGTGGTCTGCACCCGCTGTCATGCCCGCTCCCCGATGGCCGAGGCGCTGACCCGGGTGGAGGCGGGCGAGGCCGACCCGTCGTGCACGGTCTGCGGTGGCATCCTGAAATCGGCCACCATCATGTTCGGTGAGCGGCTCGATCCGGTGGTGCTGGGGCAGGCGGTTTCGATCGCGAAGGCCTGCGAGGTGTTCATCGCGGTCGGTACGACGCTCCAGGTGCAGCCCGCCGCCTCGCTGGCCGGGATCGCGGTGGACAACGGGGCGCGGCTCATCGTGGTGAACGCGGAGCCGACGCCGTACGACGAACTGGCCGAGGCGACCATCCGTGAGCCCATCGGCACGGCGCTGCCCGCGCTGCTGGAGCGACTGGCCGCCGATTCGGGGCCGGGTGAGGGTTCCGGAACGGCCTCCGAGGGCTGAGGAACCGGCACGGCCGAAAAGCGCTCGGCCCTGCCGCTTCCCGCGCCGACCCGGCCGGGAAGTGTCGGTGGGGGACTGTACGGTCCCCCACATGACAGAACCCTCCTCCCTCGACACCACCCGTGCCTCGTACGACACCGTCGCCGTCGACTACGCCGTGCTGCTGGCCGGGATGATGCCGATGAAGCCGTACGACAACGCCATCCTGGCCGCCTTCGCGGACATTGTGACGGCGGGCGGCGGCGGCCGAGTGGGCGATCTGGGCTGCGGTCCCGGTCATGTGACGGCTCATCTGCGCGATCTCGGGCTGACCGCCTTCGGCATCGACCTCTCCCCCGGCATGATCGCGGTGGCCCGCGAGACCTACCCGGACCTCGTCTTCGACGAGGGGTCGATGACCGCGCTGGATCTGGCGGACGGCAGCCTGGCCGGCGCGCTCGCCTGGTACTCCCTGGTCCACACCCCGCCGGAGCAACTGCCCGGCGTCTTCGCCGAGTTCCATCGCGTCCTGGCGCCGGGCGGCCATCTGCTCATGGCCTTCAAGGTCGGCGACGAGTGCGTCCGCCTGGAGCAGGCGTACGGCCATGCGGTGACGCTCGACGTCCACCGGTTCGTGCCCGACGCCGTGGCCGACATGCTCGCCGAGGCCGGGTTCCGGGTTCAGACCCGGCTGGTCCGCGAGGCGGACGCGTGGGAGAAGACCCCGCAGGCCTTCTTCGTGACGGTGAAGCCCGCGGCACCGTAGCGGCCCCAGGCCGTGTCCGTAAGGTCCCGTCGTACGCCCGGAGAGCCAGACGGGACCTTACGGACACGGCCTAGTGGTCGAGTTCCTGCTGTATGCGGCGCGAGGGCCGGAACGTGTACAGGTCGAGGATCTCCGGCGGGTCCACCAGCCCCGGACCGCCCGCCTCGACCCAGGCGACGATGTCCGTCACGGCGTCCGGGTCGTTGACCAGGCCGAGCCAGACCGGGCGGCCGCCCGCACGGCGGCCCTCGGCCGATGGCTGCACGACGATGACATTGGCCTGCTCGCAGGCGTCCAGGCACTCCACGGCGCGTACCGTGGCGACCTCGCCGAGCGACCGGCGCAGCTCGGCGAGCTGGCCGGCATGGTCCACGGCCGGGATCTTGGGCGTCCCGCAGCAGCAGCCGCGGCAGACGCTGACGGTGGGCCGGGGCGTGCCCTGGGCGGGGGCTGCCCTTCGGGTGCGGCGGCTCATACGGGGACGCTTCCGGTGACTGCGCGGATGATCACCATGGGACTGTACCGATCTCCTCCAACGGGTCGAACATCTGATCTCCCCCATGAGCGGGTGGGGTACAGTTGATGGCTGCGAAGGGGAGTAGCCCCGCAAACCGGTCGTCGACACACTGGAACCCCCGGGTTCCCGGTGGCCGGGCTCGTGGATGTCCGCGGGCGGGCGAGACCTTCGGTCAGGTATGACACGCCCGCATCCGTGGGCGCTGACGTCATGCCGGGCCGAGTGGTCCTCCGGAAGCCCGAGTGGCGCTTCGCGAAGGCCCGGAGCCCGGCTCTCACAGAAGGCCACCCGGAATGCACCTCGACCCCCTGGCGATTCTCACCGCCTTCGGGCTGATCTTCCTTGCGGAGCTCCCCGACAAGACGATGTTCGCGTCGCTCGCCATGGGCACCCGCATGCGACCGCTGTACGTCTGGTTCGGTACGTCGTCCGCGTTCATCGTCCACGTCGCCATCGCCGTGGGGGCCGGCAGCCTGATCGGGCTGCTGCCCGACTGGATCGTGAAGCTCGTCTCGGCTTCCCTCTTCGCGTTCGGGGCTTTCATGCTGCTGCGCTCCGGCGGCGACGAGGACGACGAGGACGGCGGCACGAAGACGGTGACCGGTTTCTGGCCGGTCTACTCGACCGCGTTCATGGCCGTCTTCATCAGCGAGTGGGGCGACCTCACCCAGATCACCACGGCCAATCTGGCCGCGAGCAACGGCACCTGGTCCACGGCGATCGGGTCCGCGGCCGCCCTGATGTCCGTCTCGGCGCTGGCACTGCTCGCCGGGCGCTTCATCGCGAAGCGCGTGCCGCTGAAGACGGTGCAGCGGATCGGCGGGATCTGCATGCTGGGGCTGGCGATCTGGACCCTGGTGGAGATCTTCACCGGCTGACGGGGCGCCCGTACGGCACTCCCCGACGCGTGGACGGGCCCGGACCTGAGTGGTCCGGGCCCGTTTTCGCGTCCGTGGGCACGGGCGGCGTCAGAAGAGTGCCGGAGTGTCGTCCTCCGTACCGTTCTCGAAGGCCAGCAGCCGCTGCTTGCGGTCGAGTCCGCCGCCGTAGCCGGTGAGACCCCCCGAGGCGCCGATGACGCGGTGGCAAGGGACGATGATGCCCACCGGGTTCTTGCCGTTGGCCAGCCCCACCGCACGTGAGGCGCCCGGTTTGCCGAGGTTCTCGGCCAGTTCGCCGTACGAGCGGGTCTCGCCGTACGGAATCAGCCGGAGCTGCGCCCAGACGCTGCGCTGGAACGGGGTGCCGTCCAGGCGCAGCGGCAGATCGAAGGTGCGCAGTTCCCCGGCGAAGTAGGCGTCGAGTTGGCGGACGGCTTCCGTGAAGGGCCGCGGGTCGGGTTCACCGAAGGTCTCCTCGGGCGGGCGGTGCCGCTGGCCGGTCATGTAGAGGCCCGCGAGGACCCCGTCGGTGGCGACGAGGGTGAGCGGACCGTACGGGCTGTCGACGACCGTGTGCCGGCGGGTGGCCGTATGCGGATGCATCGCTGTCATGGCTGGACTTCCGACTTCCTCAGGTGGGCAGGTGGTTGATGGGGTGGTCGTCCACGGTCCACAAGTACTGGACCGCGTACGCCCGCCAGGGGCGCCAGGCGGCCGCGCGGGCGGTGAGCGCAGCCGGTGTCGAGGGGAGGCCGAGCTCCTCGGCCGCGCGCCGGATGCCGAGGTCGGTGGGGAGGAAGGCGTCCGGGTCGCCGAGCGCCCGCATCGCGATCACCTCGACGGTCCAGGGGCCGAAGCCGGGCAGGGCGGTCAGTTCGGCCCGCGCCTGCTCCCAGTCGGTGTCGGTGCCGAGCCGCAGCGATCCGTCGGCGAGTGCGCCGACGAGTGTGGTGAGGGTGGTGCGGCGGCTGCGCGGCAGGGCGAGTTGTTCGGGGTCGAGTCCGGCGAGCGCCCCGGGGTCCGGGAAGAGGTGGGTGAGGCCGCCCTCCGGGTCCTCGACGGGCAGGCCGTGCGCGGCGACCAGACGGGCCGCGTGGGTGCGGGCGGCGGCGGTCGAGACCTGCTGGCCGAGCACCGCCCGTACGGCGAACTCCGCGCCGTCGACGGTACGCGGCACCCGCCGGCCCGGCGCCTTGCCGACCAGCGGGGCGAGGAGCGGATCGGCGCACAGCTGCTCGTCGACGGCCACCGGGTCGGCGTCCAGGTCGAGCAGCCAGCGGCAGCGGCTGATCGCGAGGGTGAGATCGCGCGGATCGGTGAGGGAGAGGCGGCAGGCGATGTGGTCGGGGTGTGCGGTGAGCGCGACGACACCGTGTCCGTACCGCAGGGAGAGCGTGCGGCGGTAGGCGCCGTCGCGCCACTCCTCGACGCCGGGGACGGCGGTCGCGGCGAGGTGACCGAAGAGGTTGCTGGGGTTGAGCGGGGCCCGGTACGGCAGCCGCAGCACTATCACTCCCGGTGTGGCCGGGGGTGTCGCGGACCGGGCGGCGCGGCTGCGCAGCTCGCCCGGGGCGAGCGCGAAGACCTCGCGGACGGTGTCGTTGAAGGTACGGATCGAGGAGAACCCGGCGGCGAACGCCACTTCCGCCATGGGGAGTTCGGTCGTCTCGATGAGCAGCCTCGCGGTCTGGGCGCGTTGCGCGCGGGCCAGTGCGAGCGGACCGGCGCCGAGCTCGGCGAGCAGCTGGCGCTCGATCTGCCGGGCGGAGTAGCCGAGCCGGGCCGCGAGTCCGGGGACGCCCTCGCGGTCGACGACACCGTCCCGGATGAGTCGCATCGCGCGGGCTACGGAGTCGGCTCGGGCGTTCCACTCCGGGGAGCCGGGGCTGGTGTCGGGCCGGCACCTTTTGCAGGCCCGGAATCCGGCCTGCTGACAGGCTGCGGCGCTGGGGTAGAAGGTCATGTTCTCGACCTTCGGCGGAACGACCGGGCAGCTGGGGCGGCAGTAGATCCGGGTGGTCAGGACTGCCGTGAAGAACCAGCCGTCGAAGCGGGCGTCCTTGGACTGGACGGCCCGTACGCAGCGCTCGGTGTCGGTGTACATGGCTCAAGCATCCGCCACCCGGCGTCCGAGGGCTGGCGAGAATCCGACATCGACGTCGCGCTGCCAGGACTTCTTCGACCTCCTACGGAACGCCCCGGTGGGCCTGGGCCGATGTGGCCACCGGGGCTCCGCCGGGTCACACCGCCGGACGGACCGCGTACATCAACTCAACTGTCACCAGGATGACTTGGTGACCCCTGGCAGGAATCCGGCATGGGCCTGCTCGCGTGCGCGGACGCGGGACAGGCCGAACTTCCGCAGGTACCCACGGGGCCGCCCGTCCACGCTGTCCCGGTTGCGCACCCGGGTGACACTGGCGTCGCGCGGCTGGCGCCGGAGCTCTTCCACGGCGGCCCGGCGTTCGGCGTCCGTGGCGGACGGCCGACGGATGACCTCCTTCAACTCGGCGCGACGGGCGGCGTACCGCTCGACGGTCGCCCTGCGCTTCTCGTTCTGCGCGATCTTGCTCTTCTTGGCCATTCAGACCTTCACTCCCCTGGCACGGATGCGGGCGACGGCCGCCTCGATCCCGATGTTGTCGACGGTTTTGATCGCCCTGGCGCTGAGCGTCAGCCGGACGTGCCGGCCCTCGCTCGGCAGCCAGTACCTCTTGCGCTGGATGTTGGGGTCGAAGCGGCGCGAGGTGCGCCGGTGCGAGTGGGAGATGTTGTTGCCGAATCCGGGCCGGGCGCCGGTCAGTTGGCAGTGGGCGGACATGGCGTTACCCGCTTTCCACGGAGAACCGCTTGTTGGAAATGGAAATCATTGCCATATAGTAGCGCCATGGCTCGCAACGAAGTACGCCCGGTCGTCAAGCTCCGCTCCACCGCGGGGACCGGTTACACCTACGTCACCCGCAAGAACCGCCGGAACGACCCCGAGCGCATGGTCCTGCGCAAGTACGACCCGGTCGCCCGCAGGCACATCGAATTCCGCGAAGAACGCTGACCTCCCCCGCCCGACCCAGAAGGACACCGCCATGAAGCCCGGAATCCACCCCGCGTACGGCCCCGTCGTCTTCCGCGACAAGGCAGCCGGCTCCGCCTTCCTCACCCGTTCCACCGCGATCAGCGAGAAGACGATCGAATGGCAGGACGGCAACACCTACCCCGTCGTCGATGTCGAGATCTCCTCCGCGAGCCACCCCTTCTACACGGGCACCGCCCGTGTTCTGGACACCGCGGGCCGCGTCGAGCGGTTCGAGCGCCGCTACGGCCGACGCGGGGCGAACTGATGCGGGGCAGGGACCGGTTGCCCGTCGTGATCGTCGGCGGGCTCCACTCCGACGCGCGCAAGGAGGTCGTGGACCGGCTGCTGCGCACCGTCCCCGGCAGCATCGCGCTCCACCACGATCTGGCCACGGCCGCCGGGGGCACCGTACGGCGCCTCGTGCGGGACGCATCGGGTGTGCTGTCCCGCGGGGAGGCCCCGCTCGTCGACGACTGCGCCTGCTGCGCCTTGCGCGAGGACCTGGTCCCGGAGCTGGAGCGACTGGCCGCCGACGGGTCCACCCGGCTCGCGATCGTCGAACTGTGGGACTCCGTGGAGCCCAGGGCGATGGCCGAGGTCGTCGTCGCGCACGGCGGCGAAGCGCTCGAACTCACCAACGTGATGACCGCCGTCGACCCCGCTCTCGTACTGCCCTGCCTCGGGAACGGCGACGACCTGGCCGAGGCGGGTCTGGCGGCGGCAGCCACGGACCGGCGGACCATCGGCGACACCTGGGCGCGGCAGCTGGAGTACGCGCCCGTGCTCGCTCTCGTCGACAGCGGGGCGGCCGACGACGAGGACCGTGCGCTGCTCGCACAGCTCCACCCGACGGCGCGTCAGGTGTCGGCCGGTTCGGCCGAACTGGGCCGGCTCGCCTTCGTGGGCTTCGACGTGGAAGCGGCGGCGGCCGCCCAGCACCCCGCGTGCGCGCTGCTGCCGCAGGAGGCGGACGAGGCGGGGGTCGCCACGCTCGTGTGGCACCGTCGCCGCCCCTTCCACCCCGAGCGGCTCTTCGAGGCGCTGGAGGACCTGTGCTGTGCGGCCGCACGCAGCCGTGGCCGCTTCTGGCTCGCCGACCGCCCCGACACCCTGCTGGCCTGGGACGCCGCCGGTGGTGCGCTCTGCGTGGAGAGCGCGGGGCCGTGGCTGGCCTCCCTGCCGGACGCGGCCTGGGACATGGTGCCTCCCGTCCGCAGGGCGGCGGCCGCCCTCGACTGGCACCCCGAGCACGGCGACTGCTGCCAGCACCTCGTCTTCACCTCTCCCGGCCTCGACCGGGACGGGCTGGCCCGGCTCCTCGATTCCTGCCTGCTCACCGACAGCGAGTACGCCGCAGGACCCGAGGCGTGGAAACAGCTCCCGGCCCCCTTCGACTCGCTGCTCGACCCGGTCTCCTGACCCCTTCCGCCCCTTCCGCACCTCTCCGACCCTCTCCGACCCTCTCCGACCCTCTCCGACCACAAGGAACACACATGGCACGACGCGACGATCCCCACCGGCCGCAGAAGCCCCGCCCCAACCCGCTGGACGCGGCCGGAATCACCTGCATCGACTACAAGGACACCGAGCTGCTGCGGAAGTTCATCTCCGACCGTGGCAAGATCCGCAGCCGCCGGGTGACCCGGGTCACCGCTCAGCAGCAGCGTCGACTCGCCCGGGCCATCAGGAACGCCCGGGAGATGGCCCTGCTGCCCTACGCGCACAGGTAACGCGCACACCTGACGCACACGCCGCACGCACCCGCCGCGTGCGTTCGCCGGACCCCTCCCCGTCCGTCGGGCGCACGCGGCGCCCGCGGATCAGCCCCGCGCCGCCAGTACCTCTTCGAACTCCGCGTACGCATGCGCGTCGAACAGCACGAACCGCACTTCCTCCACGGGCGGCTCGGCCTCCTCCAGAACCGTACGGACGGCGATACGCGCGCCGTCGTCCATGGGCCAGCCGTAGATCCCGGTCGAGATGGCCGGGAAGGCGACGGAACGCGCCCCCAACTCCGCGGCGACGCGCAGCGATTCGCGGTAGCACGAGGCCAGGAGTGCGGAGCGGTCCTCGGAGCTGCTCCAGACCGGCCCGACTGTGTGGACCACCCAGCGCGCGTCGAGTCGTCCGGCCGTCGTGGCGACCGCCTGTCCGGTACGCAGACCCTTTCCGTACTGCGACGCGCGCAGCTCCCGGCACGCGGCGAGGATCTCCGGGCCGCCGCGCCGGTGGATCGCGCCGTCGACCCCGCCACCGCCGAGCAGGGAGGAGTTCGCCGCGTTGACGATGACATCGGCGGACTGCTGGGTGATGTCACCGCGGACCAGGGTGACGGTGACGCCCTCGGGTGTACGCATGGCGGACATCATGCCCTGTGCGGCCCTCAGGCCGCCCGCAGGCGCCGCCAGACCGCCTTCGCCGCGTGGTGGCCCGACATGCCGTGCACGCCGGGGCCGGGCGGAGTGGCCGAGGAGCACAGGAACACCGCCGGATGCGCCGTCGCGTACGGCACACGTGCGAGCTTGGGCCGGATCACCGTCTGGAAGCCGGAGAACGCGCCGCACGCGATGTCACCGCCGACGTAGTTGGCGTTGCGCGTCGCGAGCTCGGGCGGGCCCGCCACCGCGCGGGCGAGCACCATGTCTCGGAACCCGGGGGCGAAGCGCTCCAGTTGCCGTTCGATGACGTCGGTGGCGTCGCCCTCCCATCCCGACGGGACGTGTCCGTACACCCAGAAGACATGACGGCCCTCGGGCGCGCGGGACGGATCGATCAGGCTGGGCTGTGCGGTGATCAGGAACGGCACGCTGGGGTCGCGGCCGGTCACCGCGGCCGTCAGCGCGGCGTCGATCTCGCCGGCCGTGGGGCCGATGTGGACGGTGCCGGCCCGCCGGGCGTCCTCCGCGGTCCAGGGGACGGGGCCCGACAAGGCGTAATCGATCTTGAAGCAGGACGCGCCGTACCGGTAGCCGCGGTAGGCGTGGCCCAGCCCGGCGATGCGGGCGAGAGCGGTCGGCGAGGTGTCGAAGACATAGGCGCGGGCGGGCGGGAGCTCGTCGAGACGCTTGACCTCGGTGCCGGTACGGATCGTGCCGCCCTGTTCGCGTATGTACGAGGCGAGGGCGTCGGAGATGGCCTGCGATCCGCCGCGCGGCACGGGCCACCCCTTCTCGTGGGCCGCCAGCGCGAACAGCAGGGCGATCCCGCCGGTCGCCGGACCGCTGATGGGCGCGATGGCATGGGCGGCGAGCCCGGCGAACAGGCCGCGCGCCTTGGCACCACTGAAGCGGCGGGAGAGCAGCGACGCGGGCTGGAGCGCGTCGAGACCGAATCGCACCCAGCGGTAGGGGTCACGGGGCAGCCCGTCCCACGGGGTGCGCAGGAAGTCCTGGGCGAGGGTGTCCCAGTGGCCGAGGTAGGGGGCGACGAGCCTGCGGTACGCCCCCGCGTCCCGGGGCCCCAGCGACATGGCGCTCTCCCCCACCGAGCCGGTGAGCACGGCGGCCGTGCCGTCCGGGAACGGGTGGGCGAGCGCCAGCTCGGGCTGGAGCCACTCCAGGCCGTGCCGGGCCAGCGGCATCGCGTCGAACGCGGGTGAGCCGATGCCCAGGGGGTGGACGGCGGAACAGGGGTCGTGGCGGAATCCGGGGAGGGTGAGCTCCTCGGTGCGGGCGCCGCCCCCGACGGTCTCTTCCGCTTCGAAGACCTCCACGGCGAAGCCGCGGCGGGCCAGTTCGGCCGCGGCGGTCAGTCCGTTGGGGCCCGCCCCCACGACGACTGCATCGAGCATCGACGGCACCTTCGGACTCCTTCGTCAGCCGACGGCCAGGACACCCAGGATATTCCGAGGCACCGACAGCACGGTCGCGGGTATGGTCTCCGCGCGATGAACACACCGAACTCCCAGGCCGCGCCCCGGGCGGCCGGCGAACCAGCCGTGCCCGCCCATATTGCCGACATGGCCTCCCGGCTCACCGCACAGCCCGGCATCCGGGCCGTCGCACTGGGCGGCAGCCGGGCCCGTGGCACCCACCGTCCGGACTCCGACTGGGATCTGGGCGTGTACTACCGCGGCTCCCCCGACGTGGCCGCACTGACCGCGCTGGCGTCCGAGGTGCAGGGCTCCCCCGCCGAGGTCGCCGGTCCCGGCGGATGGGGGCCGTGGGTCGACGGCGGGGCCTGGCTGCGGGTGGACGGCGTCCCGGTGGACTGGATCCTGCGGGATCTGGACCGGGTGGAGGCGGTCTGGGCGGACTGCCGCGAGGGGCGCTTCGAAGTGGGCGTGCAGCCCGGGCACCCGCTCGGGTTCTGGTCCCCCGCGTACCCCGGCGAGGTGGCGCTGGGGCGCGTACTCGCCGATACCCAAGGGGAATTGACGGCGCTTCAGCAGGAGACCCGGAACTATCCGGAGCCACTGCGCACCGCGCTCGTCGAAGCGTCCTGGGAGGCGGACTTCTCGGTGGACGCCGCCCGCAAGTCGGCTCCCGGCGGTGACACGCTCCATGTCTCGCTGTGCCTGTCACGGGCGTTCGGCATCCTCACCCAGTCCCTCCATGCCCACCACCGCACCTGGTGCCTGAACGAGAAGGGCGCGTCGGCCGC
Source organism: Streptomyces sp. NBC_01591 (assembly GCF_035918155.1). NCBI lineage: Bacteria > Bacillati > Actinomycetota > Actinomycetes > Kitasatosporales > Streptomycetaceae > Streptomyces > Streptomyces sp. NBC_01591. The sequence goes on along the minus strand of NZ_CP109327.1, from coordinate 7,385,676 downwards.
GGCAGCCGCCCTGCCGGACACCCCCGCGCACTACACCGAACGGATCGGCGAGGCGCTGCGGGGCCTGGACCCGGAGGCGGTGGAGCGGGCGGCGGAGCTGGTGCGGGACGTTCGCTCGGTCCTTGCGGCGGGCGGCGGAGAAGGCTGAGACGGGGGCGGGGGGCCGGCCCTGTTCGCCGGGCGGCCCGTGTGCGGGTGCCCCGCGCCCCGACCGCTCAGTCCTGCCGGATGACCGTGACGCAGCGCGCGAGCAGGGCTCGCAGAGCGTCCCGTTCCTCCAGGGTGAACTCGTCGGCCAGCCGACGCTCGATCCGTACCGCCTGTTCGTCGGCGAGCCGGAGCGTTTCGCGGCCCGTTTCGGTGAGCCGGGTCTCCAGCATCTTCTGATGCCACTGGTGCACCGACCGGACGACCAGGCCGCGCTCTTCGAGGTGTTTCAGCACCGCCGCCATCGCCTGCGGTGTGACCAGGCATGTTCGCGCCAGCGCGGCGCCCGAGATCCCGGGGTTGTCGGCGAGGGCGAACAGCGCCGCGTACTGGGCGACGGTGAGACCCGCGTCCTTGAGAGCGGCGCTCTTGGCCGCCATGAGTGCCTGCTCCGCGCGCTTGATGTCCGCACCCAGGCGTTCGTCGGCGGTCATTCCCATGGCGGCGAGCGTACAGGCACGGTCATCGGTCAAGTCTGGATGTTGCATCAAGACCTTGATATAACTCAATCAATGGAGACTCACGCGATGGAGAACCGCGCCACCGGGACCCGTGCCGCAGGGGCCCGACCCGATTCCACCTTCGACAAGACCGTCCTGGTCACCGGTGCCACCCAGGGAATGGGCCGTCGGCTCGCACTCGACCTGGCCCGCCGGGGCGCGACGCTGCTGCTGCACGGCCGGGACCGGGCCCGGCTGGACGAAGCCGCCGCCGAAGTGCGTGCGGCCGGGTCCGGAGCGACTGTGTGCACCTATCTCGCGGACCTGGCCGACCTGGACCGTGTCCGGGCCATGGCCGCCGCGGTCCGCGAGCGGGAGCCCCGGCTCGATGTCCTGGTCAACAATGCCGTGGCGGGTGGCGGCGCCGCTCCGCTCCGGCGCGAGGTGAGCCGCCAGGGCCATGAACTCCGGTTCGCGGTGAACCACTTGGCGCCGTGCCTGCTGACCCGTGAGCTGTTGCCGCTGCTCACCGCGTCCGCGCCCGCCCGTGTGGTCAACGTGGCCTCGATCGGCCAGGCGCCCGTCGATTTCGACGACGTCATGATGGAGCGCGGCTACGAGGGGCTGGAGGCGTACTGCCGCAGCAAGCTCGCACTGATCATGTCGACCTTTGATCTGGCGGACCGGATCGCGGGCAGCGGGGTCACGGTCAACGCCCTGCACCCGGCGCATCTGATGGACACCCGGGGCGTGCGGGAGTACGGGCTCACGCCGGCCCTCCCGGTGGAGGAGGGCGTACGCCCCACCGTCCGGCTGATCACCGACCCGGCCCTGTCCGGTGTCACCGGCAGATACTTCGACCGGTTCACGGACACCCCCGCCCACGAGCAGGCGTACGATCCGCGGGCCCGAGCCCGGCTCGCGGCGCTGACCCGCGAACTCCTCGCCTGACCGGGGGTCCCGGTCAGGCTCCGTCGCGGAGCGCCTGGAGGACGCGTTCGACGGTCTCCTCGTCGCGGGCCGCAGTGAACGGCAGGGCGTTGCCGCCGGCGATGCGGAACGGCGCGCCCGAGAGGGTGGCCTGGGCGCCGCCCGCCTCAGTGACCAGCAGCAGGCCCGCCGCGTGGTCCCAGGCGTACTCCCAGTTGAAGGCGACCGCGTCCTGGTCGCCACGGGCGATGGCGAGGTACTCGAGGCCCGCCGAACCGCAGGGGCGTGCCTCGATCCCCTCGGTGCGCAGGCCGAGCAGGGCGCGCTTCTGGGCGTCGGTGGTGTAGTCGGGGTGCGACATCGCCACGTGCAGAACGGCCCCGGGGGCGGGTGAGCCGGAGCGTATCGGCTTGCCGTTGAGCGTGGCGCCGCGGCCGCGGACCGCGATGGCCATCTCGTCCAGGGCCGCGGCGTACGTCCATGAGGCCAGGAGTTCGCCGCGGTGGGCGAGGGCGACCAGGGTGCAGAAGCCCGGTTCGCCGCGGACGAACTGGCGGGTGCCGTCGACCGGGTCGACGATCCACACGGGTGCGTCGCCGCCCAGGGCGTCGTACACCTTCGGGTCGGCGTGGACCGCCTCCTCTCCGACGACGACCGAGCCGGGCAGAAGCCTGGTCAGGGATGCGGTGAGGTGTTCCTCGGCGAGACGGTCGGCGATGGTGACGAGGTCGTGCGGGCCGCTCTTCTCGACGATCTCGTGCGCGGCGAGCTGCCGGAAGCGGGGCATGATCTCGGCAGCGGCCGCTGCGCGTACCGCCGCCTCGACCTCGGTCAGGTCTCCGGCCAGGAATTCATCGATCATGCCCCCAGCCAATCACGTTGCGCCGGGATGCCGACGACCTGGTCATGTCGGGGAAGTGGCCGCTCAGCGTCCTACGGCGTACCCCTGCATGCCCCGCGGGTTGGCGGCCGCGGAGAGCACTCCGGTCTCCGGGTCGCGGGCCACGGCGCACATCCGGCCCTCGGACCATGGGTCGCCGACGGTGACGTCATGGCCGCGGCGGCGCAGTTCCTCGACGACCTCAGGGTCCATGCCCTCCTCGACGGTGACGCTGCCGGGACGCATCCCGCGCGGGTAGAAGGAGCCCGGGAAGCTGTCGTTGTGCCAGTTCGGGGCGTCGATGGCGCCCTGGAGGTCGAGTCCGCCGCGGACTCCGGCGCGCAGCGCGACGGCCAGGAAGAAGTGCACCTGCCACTGGTCCTGCTGGTCGCCGCCGGGCGTACCGAACGCCATCACCGGGACGCCGTCGCGCAGGGCGAGGGACGGGGTGAGGGTGGTGCGGGGGCGCCGGCCGGGGGTGAGGGAGTTCGGCAGGCCCTCGTCCAGCCAGGCCATCTGGAGCCGGGTGCCGAGCGGGAAGCCGAGCTCCGGCACGACGGGGTTGGACTGGAGCCAGCCGCCGCTGGGCGTGGCGGAGATCATGTTGCCCCAGCGGTCGACCACATCGACATGGCAGGTGTCGCCACGGGTCGTGCCGTCCTTGGCGACGGTCGGCTCGCCGACGCCCGCCGTCGGGATGCCCATGGCGAAGAAACCGGTCTCGCCGGAGGCGACCGCGTGGGCGTGGACGCTGAGCACGGGGGTGCGGCCGTCCGGGCTGCCGGGGCGCAGCTCGTGCGAGGCCTCGGCGGTGACGAGGGTACGGCGCTCGGCGTTGTACGGCTCCGAGAGCAGGGTGTCCAGGGGTACGTCGGCGGCGTCGCCGTACCAGGCCTCGCGGTCGGCCATGGCGAGCTTGCAGCCCTCGATGAGCAGGTGGACGTAGTCGGCGCTGCCGTACCGCGGCAGCTCGGCGGGGAGCAGGGCGAGCTGCTGGAGGAAGGCGGGTCCCTGGCTCCACCCCGCCGCCTTGGCGAGCGTCCAGCCGTTCCAGTCGTACGTGGCGGGCGCCTCGTAGGACGCGGACCAGCCGGCCAGGTCGGCGGCGGTGAGGGTGCCGGTGTGGCGGGAGCCGCTGGTGTCCATGGTGGGGCGGGCGGCCTGGCGGACCAGCGCCTCGGCGATGAAGCCCTCGCTCCAGATGGTGCGGGCGGCGTCGATCTGGGCGACCCGGTCCGCGCCGCCGGTCCCCTCCGCCTCGGCGATCAGCCGGCGCCAGGTCGCGGCGAGCGCGGGGTTGCGGAACAGTTCGCCCGGTCCGGGCGGCTTGCCGCCGGGCAGGTACACGTCGGCGGAGGACTGCCACTCGGTCTCGAAGAGTTCGCGGACGGTCTCCACGGTCTGGCCGACCCGCTCGACGGGTGCGTGGCCGTCCTCGGCGTAGCCGATCGCGTACCGCAGCACCTCGGCGACGGTCCGGGTGCCGTGGTCGCGCAGCAACAGCATCCAGGCGTCGAAGGCGCCCGGAACGGCCGCGGCGAGCGGTCCGGTGCCGGGGACCAGATCGAGGCCGAGGGAGCGGTAGTGGGCGACGGTCGCGCCCGCGGGGGCCGGGCCCTGGCCGCACAGCACCCGCACCTCGCCGTCCTTCGGCGCCAGGATCATCGGCACTTCGCCGGCCGGGCCGTTGAGGTGCGGTTCGACGACATGGAGTACGAAGCCGGCGGCGACGGCCGCGTCGTAGGCGTTGCCGCCGTCCTCCAGGACGGCCATCGCGGACTGCGAGGCGAGCCAGTGGGTGGAGGACACCATGCCGAAGGTGCCCTGGAGAGTGGGACGAGTGGTGAACATGCCCTGACTCCTTGTCACTTGAACGAATGCGGAGGCACGGATGACGCTCACCGACCGGCCCGGAGAGAATCCAGTCGGTTCAGAACCGCTCCTCCGCCGCCCCGACCATCGGGCAGACTATCGATCACCCGACGCCGCTTCGGGCCCGCCTCCGGCGAGGATCGCCGGGGCGAAGGGGCCTGCACACGGAAGGAACCACGAGGACGATCAGAACCACTCGTCGTGTGCGGGTGGTTCGCAGAGCTCGAAGACCACCTCGCCCGCATCCGCGTCGCCGCCCGCGACCGGGCGGACCCGGGCACCGGCCGCCACCAGGTGCGGTGCGGCGCCGACGACGCGGCAGCGGAACACGAAGCCCTCGGGGAGCCGGACGAGGGACTCGTTGCGCGCCGCTTCCGTGTAGCGGTGCACGACGCCGGACCTCACCACGACGCCCAGCCCGGCGCTGTGTTCGGGCTTCAGATCACTCGATGCGCACACCGGACACAGCAGCCTCCGGAAGGAGGCCGTGCCGCACCAGCGGCACCGGTGGTAGTGCAGGCCGGCTTCCTCATGCACCGTCTGCACGGTGCCACTTGACGAATGGGACATGTTCGACCCCCTGCGCTCGGCTCGGATGCGCCACACCTGCGCGTCGGCGCGTCCGCACCATAGGGCACTCAGTGCCGAAACGTAAAGACACTCAGTGCCAGATCAAGCCGGACCGAGTGGGCAGCCCCGCCCGATGGCCGACTCGATCTGCTGCACGACGCGCCACATCGGAGCGCCCTTCGCGGCGACCATCACCACCACATCACCGTCGGCCGAAGGCATGGGCGCATTCCCGGCCGCCGCACTCCCCCACACCTGGCGCACCATCCCGAGGGCGTGATCGACGGCCGCCTCCGCGTCGCCCTCACCGCCCGAACGCAGCCATGTCCGCAGCCCGTTGTTGTGCGCGGCGACCACGGACGCGGCGATCACCTCGGCGCGCAGCGCCCCGTCGCCCGATTCGCCGTACCTGCCGCGCAGATAGCCGGCCATCGTCTGCTCGTACCGCCGCACCACGGACAGTTCGTAGGTACGCAGCCCGGGGACCTCCCGGGTGAGCCGGTACCGCTGGACGGAGAACTCGGGGTTGGCGGAGTACATGCGCAGCACCAGCCTGGCCGCGTCGCTCACCACGTCCACCGGCTCGACGTCGCCGGCCTCCGCGAGGAACGCGGTCATGTCGGCGAGGCACCGCTCATGGTCCGGGAAGACCGCGTCCTCCTTGGACGGGAAGTACCGGAAGAACGACCGGCGCCCGACCCCGGCCCGCGCCACGATGTCGTCCACCGTGGTCCGTTCGAAGCCCCGCTCCAGGAAGAGCTGGAATGCCGCCTCGGCGAGCACCTCACGCATCGGGGTCTTCTTCGCCGGCCTGCTCGAGTCAGTCATGCCGGGAACGTAGCACCGGAACGCCCATTCTGGCACCGGGTTCCTTTACAGGGGGTACTGAGTGCCATATCGTCATCCTACGAACCACACCCAGGTAGGAGAGCCGGCGTGAGCTTGAGGATCGTTGTCTGTGTGAAGTACGTGCCCGACGCCACCGGTGACCGGCATTTCGCCGATGACCTGACGGTGGACCGTGAGGATGTGGACGGTCTGCTGTCGGAGCTGGACGAGTACGCGGTGGAGCAGGCGCTGCAGATCGCGGACGAGGCGGACGATGCGGAGATCACTGTGTTGACGGTGGGTCCGGAGGATGCCAAGGACGCGTTGCGCAAGGCGTTGTCGATGGGTGCGGACAAGGCTGTTCATGTCGAGGACGACGGTCTGCACGGCAGTGATGTGATGGGTACGTCGCTGGTGCTGGCGAAGGCGGTGGAGAAGGCCGGGTACGACCTGGTCATTTCCGGGATGGCGTCGACGGACGGCACGATGGGTGTGGTTCCGGCGTTGCTGGCGGAGCGGTTGGGTGTTCCGCAGGTGTCGTTGTTGTCCGAGGTGTCGGTCGAGGGTGGTGTGGTGCGGGGGCGTCGTGACGGTGACACGGCGTCCGAGCAGCTGGAGGCGTCGTTGCCGGCGGTGGTGTCGGTGACGGACCAGTCGGGTGAGGCGCGTTACCCGTCGTTCAAGGGGATCATGGCGGCGAAGAAGAAGCCGGTGGAGTCCTGGGATCTGGGGGATCTGGGGATCGGGGCGGACGAGGTGGGTCTGGCGGGTGCGTGGACGGTGGTCGATTCGGCTGCGGAGCGTCCGGCGCGGAGCGCGGGCACGATCGTGAAGGACGAGGGTGAGGGCGGGCGTCGGCTGGCCGAGTTCCTCGCGGGTCAGAAGTTCATCTGATCGGGTTCCGGTTCCGGTCCCTCTGTTCCTCTTCCCTTCTTTGCTACTCGCAGGAGATTGAAGTCCCATGGCTGAAGTTCTTGTTCTTGTCGATCACGTGGACGGTGCGGTCCGCAAGCCCACGCTGGAGCTTTTGACGCTGGCGCGTCGGGTCGGTGAGCCGGTCGCGCTCGCGGTGGGTGCCGGTGCTGCGGGTACGGCCGCGGTGCTGGCGGAGCACGGTGCGGTGAGGGTGCTGACGGTGGATGCTCCGGAGTTCGCGGAGTACCTGGTCGTGCCGAAGGTGGATGCGCTGCAGGCGGCGTACGCGGTGGTGTCGCCGGTGGCGGTGCTGGTGCCGTCGTCGGCGGAGGGCAAGGAGATCGCGGCGCGTCTCGCGGTGCGGATCGGTTCCGGTCTGATCACCGACGCGGTCGACATCGAGGCGGGTGAGGAGGGTCCGGTCGCGACGCAGTCCGCGTTCGCGGCGTCGTTCACGACGAGGTCCCGGGTCTCCCGGGGTACTCCGGTGATCACGGTGAAGCCGAACTCGGCTCCGGTGGAGGCGGCTGCGGCGGCGGGTGCGGCGGCGGGTGCGGTCGAGGCGCTGGAGGTGTCGTTCTCGGCGCAGGCGACGGGGACCAGGGTCACTTCGCGGACGCCGCGGGAGTCGACGGGCCGTCCGGAGCTGACCGAGGCCGCGATCGTCGTCTCCGGCGGGCGTGGTGTCAACGGTGCGGAGAACTTCCACCTCATCGAGTCGCTCGCCGACTCCCTCGGTGCGGCCGTCGGTGCCTCGCGGGCCGCGGTGGACGCCGGGTGGTACCCGCACTCCAGCCAGGTCGGGCAGACCGGCAAGTCCGTCTCGCCGCAGCTGTACATCGCGTCGGGCATCTCGGGCGCGATCCAGCACCGGGCGGGCATGCAGACGTCCAAGACGATCGTCGCGATCAACAAGGACGCCGAGGCCCCGATCTTCGACCTCGTCGACTACGGCGTCGTCGGCGACCTCTTCCAGGTCGTCCCCCAGCTCACCGAAGAGGTCAACTCCCGCAAGGGCTGACCCGCGGCCGAGCCGCAACCCTCTCGACGGTCCGGGGCCGTGTGGTGCGTGTGCACCACACGGCCCCGCACCGTTCCCGATCACCGCAGCACATGGTAAAAGCACGGCAAAACGCGCACGTCAAGCAGCTACCCGGTCCACCTGAGTGATCCTTTTCGGACTTTCCCGCCCACCGAGCCCTCGCGACTCCGGAACCCTCGTCGCCGGCCCTATGCTCTACACGTCTGTAGAGCACGGGAGCCGCCCCTGGCACTCCCGTGCTCGCCCGTACCCCTCGTACGCACGTAAGGGAGTGAACGCCTCAATGGTGTTCAAACGACTGCTCGGCTCGCTCGGCGTGGGCGGCCCCACCGTCGACACCGTCCTCACCACCGGGGCAGCCGCTCCCGGCGGTCCGCTGTCCGGCCAGGTCCATCTCCAGGGCGGCAGCGCCGACTTCGACATCGACCACATCGCGCTGGAACTCGTCGCGCGGGTGGAGGCCGAGCGCGAGGAGGGGGAGGAAGAGCACGTCGTGGTCTTCGAGCGCTTCACCGTCGGCGGCGGCTTCCGGCTGGCCGAGGGCGAGCAGCTCAGCGTGCCGTTCACGGTCGCGCTGCCATGGGAGACACCGATCACCGAGCTGTACGGGCAGAGCCTGGGCATCGTGCTCGGCGTACGCACAGAGCTGTCGGTCGCCGGGGCCAAGGACAAGGGCGACCTCGATCGGCTCGCGGTGGGCCCGCTGCCGGTGCAGGAGATGATCCTCGAAGCGTTCGGGCAGCTCGGCTTCGGCTTCGATTCCGCGGATCTGGAGTACGGCCGCATCGGCGGCACCGGCCAGCAACTCCCCTTCTACCAGGAGATCGAGCTGACCCCGTCGCCGCAGTACGCGCACGCGGTCAACGAGATCGAGGTGACCTTCCTCGCCACCGCGGGCGGCATGGAGGTGGTCCTGGAGGCCGACAGACGCGGTGGGCTCCACTCCGGCGGGCACGATGCGCTCACCCGGTTCACGGTCGCGCACGACGGAATCCACCATCAGGACTGGCGGGCGCTCGTCGACGGCTGGCTCCGGCAGCTGATCGAGCACCGCTCCGCGTACGCGGCGGGCTCGGCGTACGGACACGGCGATCCGTACGCCGAGCACCACGGTCACGAGCCCGGTCACGGCCACCACGAGGACCACCATCACGACGGCGGTCACCGCTCCGGTCCGGGCCTGGGCACGGCCGTCGCGGTGGGCGCGGCCGGGCTCGCGGTCGGCGTCGTCGTCGGAGGCATGGTCGCCGCCGAAGCCGTGGACGAGGTGGGGGACTTCTTCGAGGACGACAACGATGACGAGGGCGGTGACGACTGATGTTCGGAATCAGCGAGCTCGCGATCATCCTGATCGTGGTCGTACTCGTCCTGGGTGCCAAGCGGCTCCCCGACCTGGCCCGTTCCGCGGGCAAGTCGGCCCGCATCCTCAAGGCCGAGGCGAAGGCGATGAAGGAGACGCAGAGCCCCGAGGGGGACTCGGGGACGCCTCGTGTGATTCGCGGCGAGACCGTCGGCCGGCAGGATGCCGGGGACCCGAAGCCGGATACGGCGCAACAGCCTCGAGGCCGCACCTGAGAAGCGCCGGACCGGCCGGCGTCCACACCGTCAGGGAGTGCACGCCTCGGCGATCGACAGGCTGTTCTCGTACAGGTGGTGCCGGGTGATCCGGCCGTCCTCGACGGTGAGGCGCAGCGCGAAGGGGCCCTCGAAGGACTTTCCCGTCGCGCGGACGGTCCCCGAGAGGTGCCCCATCAGGACGGCGTCGGTTCCGTCGACGAGGAAGGTGTCGATGGACGCCCGGGAGTCCTCGGGCACGGTGTGCTCGGTCAACTCCGTGAACTGGACGGCGCATTCGGCGGCAGTGGAGCGGGGCCGGATCCAGGGGACCACGGGGTTCTCGGCGAGCAGCCAGTCGACGTCGTCGGCGAAGAGCGCCGTGAGCCCTTCGGTGTCCCCGGCGAGGCGGAGGTCGAGGAACTTCTGGACGGTGGCGCGGGTGGCGTCCGCGGTGGTGTTGGGCTTCATGTGGCCCAGCTTGCCGGGACGCTGACGGAGCGTCGATTACGTCGGAGGTAAGGGCGGGCGGAGGCCGGGGCCGCGCGGTGTGGCGGGCTCGCCACCACGTGCCGCCCGTCGGTCCAGAGGCCCGCGTCGCCCGCGCCGTCGACCCCCAACTCCCGAAGGAGGATGCCGGTGGTGAGGTCCCACAGCCGTGCCGGACCGCCCCCGCCGCACAGGCCGAGCCGCCCGTCGGGGGAGATCGCGACCATGCCCCTGGAGAAGACCCCCGGCAACGTCCGGATCAGTGTCGCTTCGCGGAGTCCGTCCGGTGCCGACGCCCGTGCTGCCCGATCGCCGGGGTTCTCCGCCCGCGGAACCGACTGCTCTTCGTCCACGATCCCCACCCCCGTGCCTTCAGCCGAACGATCGCGGCCCAGTGTGCCCGAACCGGCCGGCGCGTGGGGCCCATGCCTTGAGCCTGGCGGCGACCGTCCGGGGCTCCCTGCCCGGCGCCCCGCAGGGCCGGACAGCGCGTCCGTCACGGTGAGCGCGGGAACTAAACCGCACAGTGGTGGCGTTATGGGTGTTCGGTACCGATTCGTAGAGCGGTCGGGCGGATGTGGAGGCAAGGCTGTGCACGGTGAGTACAAGGTCCCCGGCGGCAAGCTCGTCGTGGTGGATCTCGATGTCGAGGGCGGGGCACTGCGCAACGTACGGGTCGCCGGGGACTTCTTCCTCGAACCCGACGAGGCGATCCTCGCGATCGACGCGGCGCTGGAGGGCGCACCGGCCAACACCGACACCGCCGGTCTCGCCGCCCGGATCGACGCGGCTCTTCCCGCCTCGACCGTGATGCTCGGCCTCACCTCCGAGGGCGTCGCCGTCGCCGTACGCCGGGCGCTCGCGCACGCCACCGAGTGGAGCGACTACGACTGGCAGCTCATCCACGAGGCGCCGCAGTCACCCGCGCTCCACATGGCCCTCGACGAGGTCATCACCGCCGAGGTCGCCGCGGGACGCCGCCCGCCCACGCTCCGGGTCTGGGAGTGGGACTCCCCCGCCGTGATCATCGGCAGCTTCCAGTCCCTGCGCAACGAGGTCGATCCGGAAGGCGCCGAACGCCACGGCGTCACGGTCGTGCGCCGGGTGTCCGGCGGTGGGGCCATGTTCGTGGAGCCGGGCAACACCATCACGTACTCGCTCTCGGTGCCGGACGCCCTCGTCTCCGGTCTTTCGTTCGCTGACAGCTACGCCTATCTCGACGACTGGGTGCTCGGTGCGCTCGGCGAGATGGGCATCAGGGCCTGGTACCAGCCGCTCAACGACATCGCCACGGACGCCGGGAAGATCGCGGGCGCCGCCCAGAAGCGGGTGGTCGGCGGGGAAGGTGCCGTCCTGCACCACGTGACCATGTCGTACGACATCGACGCCGACAAGATGCTGGAGGTGCTGCGGATCGGCAAGGAGAAGCTCTCCGACAAGGGCACCAAGAGCGCGAAGAAGCGCGTCGACCCGCTGCGCCGTCAGACGGGACTGGCGCGCGAGGCCGTCATCGAGCGGATGATCGACTCCTTCCGCACCCGGCACGGCCTCACCCGGGGCAAGGTGACGGACGAGGAGATGGCGCGGGCCGAGGATCTGGTGCGGACGAAATTCGGCACAGCGGAATGGACCGCCCGGGTGCCGTGAGACCGGTACGCGGTCAGTTCTTCCCCGGAAGGTCTCGGGTTCCCGTCGCCGGGAGTTCCTGCTCGGTCCAGATGATCTTTCCCTCGGCCGTGTAGCGGGTGCCCCAGCGGCGGGTGAGCTGGGCGACGAGGAAGAGGCCGCGGCCGCCCTCGTCCGTGGTACGGGCGTGCCTGAGCCGCGGCGAGGTGCTGCTGGTGTCGGAGACCTCGCAGATCAGGACGGACTGGCGCAGCAGCCGGACCCGGATCGGCCCGGTGGCGTAGCGCACCGCGTTGGTGACGAGCTCGCTGACGATCAGCTCGGTCGTCATCTCCAGTTCCTCCAGGCCCCAGGTGCTCAGCAGGCGTGCGGTCCGGGCCCGGACACCGGCGACGGCTGCCGGCTCGGTGGGGACCTCCCACGAGGCGACGTGGTCGGCGCTCAGCTCGTGGGTACGGGCGAGCAGCAGGGCGACATCGTCGGGCTGGGGCACCGGGACCAGTTGCTCCACAACTGTGGCGCACAGGGCGTCGAGCGGAAGTCCGCGCTGTGCCAGGGCACCGCCGAGGCGGGACATGCCGAGTTCGGGGTCCTGGTCCCTGCCTTCGATCAGGCCGTTGGTGTAGAGGCCGATCAGGCTCCCTTCCGGCAGCTCGGTCTCCGCCGTCTCGAAGGGCATGCCGCCCAGGCCCAGGGGCGGCCCCGCGGGCAGCTCGAGGAAGGTGACGCGGCCGTCCGGGGCGATGACGACGGGCGGCGGGTGGCCGGCGCGTGCCATGGTGCAGCGCTGGGTGACCGGGTCGTAGACGGCGTACAGGCAGGTGGCGCCGAGTACGGGTGTGCCCTGCTCCCCTCCCTCGGGTTCCTCGTCGCTCAGGCGGAGCACGAGGTCGTCGAGGTGGGCGAGGAGTTCGTCGGGCGGCAGGTCCATGTCGGCGAGGGTGTGCACCGCGGTGCGGAGCCGGCCCATGGTGGCCGCGGCGGCGATGCCGTGGCCCACGACGTCGCCCACGACGAGGGCGACCCGTGCGCCGGACAGCGGGATCACGTCGAACCAGTCGCCCCCGACACCGTCCTTGGCGTCGGCCGGGAGGTAGGAGGAGGCCACGTCCAGGGCCATTCCGCCGGGCAGGGTGTGAGGGAGCAGACTGCGCTGCAGGGTCAGCGCGGCGGTGTGCTCGTGGGTGTAGCGGCGGGCGTTGTCCACGCAGACGGCAGCCCGTGCCACCATTTCGCGGGCCGGAAACACGTCTTCCGGTTCGAAGGGGGCGGGGTTCAGCGACCGGATGAAGGTGGTCAGGCCGAGCACCGTGTCCCGGGCCCGCATGGGTACGGAGATGAGGGAGTGGAGTCCGTATTCGCGGATGTTCGCCGCCCTGGCGGGCTGTTCGACCGCCCACACGTGATTGTCGGGGTCGAGGACCGGAATGAGGACGGGTTCGCCCTCGATGAGGAAGCGGATGTCGTGGGGCGGGGGCACGAAGTCCACCGGGTCCCCGACCCGGCAGACCGCCTCCGGGCAGCCCTCGCGCACCGAGCTCATCCCGGCACGGCGCATCATCGGCCGGGAGGAGGCGGTGACGGCACCGGAACGGGCGAGTTCCGTACCGGACAGCCCCGTGCCCATCGGCCATGGACCGGGCGCGCCGGCGCTGGCGACCGGCTCCAGCAGGTCGACGATGACGAAGTCGGCGAACCGCGGCACCGCGAAGTCGGCCAGTTCCTGAGCCGTACGCATCACGTCCAGGGTGGAGCCGATGCTGGCTCCGGCATCGTTGACCAGGGCCAGGCGTTGCTGGGCGTTCCACCGGTCGGTGACGTCCAGCACCATGTAGCAGAGGCCGGTGACGTTGCCGTTGCTGTCGGTCAGCGGGAGGTACGACGTGGAGTAGGCGCGCCTGCGGCGCGGATCGGCCCAGGTCCAGCCCAGGTACTCGTAGTCGATGACGGGGATCCCGGTGTCGATCACGCGGCGCATCAGCGTCTCGATGGCCTCGGTCTCCAGCCCCGGGAGCACCTCGCTCAGCCGGTGGCCCACCCGGTGCTCGCGCGGAACGCCGCCGAAGCGTTCCAGGGTGTCGTTCATCCAGGTGTAGCGCAGGTCCGGGCTCATCACGGCCACGCCGATCGGTGACCCGGTCAGGAAGGCGTCCAGCACGGACTGCCCGACCGTCCACTCCGGCCGCCGTTCGCGTCCGGAGACCAGGAAGCACTCCCGGCCGTCCAGGTGGAACGAGGCCGAGACCCGGAGGTCCACCTCGATCCGGCTGCCGTCGCGCCTCCGTACGTCGGCGACGCCGCGCCATCCCACGCCCGCCCGGCAGCGCTCGGCGATCCCGGCCACCCGTACCGGATCCTCGGGCATGGCGAGCAGGAAGCCGGCGGGCCGCCCGACCACCTCCGCGGCGCGGTATCCCAGCAGGTCCTGTGCGCTGTGTGTCCAGCCGACGACCGTTCCGGTGCCGGCGACCACCACGGTCGCGTCGTTCGCCGTGTCGAAGGTGTGCCGGGAAGTGCTGGGCGGCGAAGGGTCGGCTCCGGGCGCCGACTGCGGACCTGCACACGCCATACTGGCCACCACCCATCCACTTCTTGTCCATGATCCCGCCTGGCGCGCTCGGGTGCGAGCGACCGCGGACGGGCGCGGGGTGGTCAGCGCCCGCCGGCCGGCCCGGACCGGACGGACGGGACCGGGGGCCGGTCCTCGTACCAGCGCCGGTCGGCCTCCAGCTGGGCGGCGAGGGAGATCAGCCGTTCCTCACTGCGGGACGGGCCGAGCAGCTGCGCCCCGACGGGCAGCCCGTCGGCGGTGAACCCGGCCGGCACGTTGATGCCGGGCCAGCCCAGGACGTTCCAGGGCCAGGCGTACGGGCAGGCCTCGGTCATCGCCAGATCGGTGCGCCAGGCGCTCAGCCCGTCGAAGCGGCCGATCGGGGGTGGCGGCAGCGCGGTCGTCGGGGTGAGCAGTACGTCGTACCCGGCACCGGCCCGGGACGCGTGGAAGAACGCGCCGATCCTGCGGTGCTGGCGCACCTCGCGTTCCCTGGCCGCCCGTACCACCCGGCCGCCCAGCCGGGTGCCGGTGCGCAGCGCGCTGCGGGTGCGGGGGTCGAGGAGGGCGGGGTCGGGGTGGCGGGCGGCGAGTTCGGCGATGCCGGCGGTGGCGCGGGGGACGAAGCCGAGGCCGATCAGCCCGTACCGGGGCCTGGCTTCCTCGACGTCGTGGCCCAGGCGGGCGAGGGCCTCGGCCAGTACGAGGACGGCCCGTCGCACATCGGGGTGGGGTGCGGAGCCGGTGAGGGTGAGCGGGGGGCGCCAGGCGAGGGCGATGCGCAGTCGGCCGGGGTCGCGGCGGGCGGCGGCCGCAGCGGCGACGGGGGGCGGCCGGTGCGGGTCGTCGGGGTGGGGTCCGGCGACCGCGTCGAGCAGGAGTGCGGCGTCGGCGACGGTCCTGGCGAGCGGTCCGTTGACGGTCAGGCCCTGGAAGGCGTCGATGTGCGGGTGGCCGGAGATCCGGCCGCGCTGGGGCTTGATGCCGACGAGATGGGTCCAGGCCGCCGGGATACGGACGGACCCCGCACCGTCCGAGCCGAGCGCGGCGGGCACCAGACCGGCCGCGACGGCCGCCGCGGAACCACCGGACGAGCCGCCGGGGGTGTGGCCGATGTGCCACGGGTTGCGGGTGGCGCCGAAGGCGGGGCCCTCGGTGAACGGCCACTGGCCGAGCTCGCAGGAGTTGGTCTTCCCGACGATCACGGCCCCGGCCGCCCTCAGCCTGCGTACGGCCTCGCTGTCCGCGGTCGCGGCGGGCAGATCGCCGTCGCAGCCGAAGTGGGTCGGCATCCCGACGACGTCCGTGTCGTCCTTGACGGCGACCGGCACGCCGAGCAGGGGCAGCCGCTCCCCCGCCGCGAGCCGGCGGTCGGCCTCGGCGGCCTCGGCGAGCGCGGCCTCGGCGCGCAGGTGCCTGAAGGCGTTGAGGGTGCCCTGGCTCGCTTCGATACGGCGCAGCGCGGCCGACACCTGCTCGGCCGAGGTGGTGCGGCCCTCGGCCAGCTCCCGTGCGCTGTCGGCCAGTCCCCTCGCGCCGGCCGGTTCGGTGGTTTCCACGGCTTCCGTTGAGGACATGGGCCGACCGCCTTCCTCGTATCGGAGGACACGTGCGCAGGACGTGTGCGCAGCGCGCCTGTTACGCCCGAACGAACTTACCGGAGGGTAAGGATTGGTGAGCGGTCCGCTCAACCGTTCGGTGGACAGTGGCCGAGGTGCGCCCGGGGCCCGTCCCGGGTGTGCCCGGGGAGTGTCAGTGCCGCTTGCTACGTTCTGTAGCGGAAGCGTACGGCGACGGAAGCACTGCTGGAGGGCGCGTGGAAGCGGAGTTCGAGGGCGAGTTCGAGACGCATCTGACGGTGCGTTTCGATCCCCGCGCCGGGGGCGGGACGGGGGACGGGGAGGAGTCCGCCCGTCTGGCGGGCTGGGCGGAGCGCAACGGTCTGAAGCTCACCCATATCGTCCTGGACCGCGGTGCCACGCCCGACCAGCCGATGCTGACCGAACGGGGCCGGGGCTCGCTCTCCCGGCAGCGGGCCGCCGCCGGGCTCCGGTCGGCCGAGCTGCGCGCGGCGGGCTTCCCCGTCGTACGCGTGAAGATCGAGGCCGCGCCGTGGAACGAGGACATACCCACCACGGCCGCCGAGGCCGCCGCGCTGTCTCCCGACTGCCACTTCGAGCACCACGTCAAGCTGCTGCTCTCCGGTGAGCCGCAGCTCGCCGTCGCACGGGCCGTGGCCGAGCGGCACGGCGCGCATCTGTCGCGCAACGCCCGCCGCACCACCGGCCCCGGACGCCACGAGCGGTTCGTCACGCAGCGCTGCCGCGCGGTGGGCCGTCCGGAGGCGCGCGCCGAACTCGACGCGCTCCTGGGCGGGCTGGACGCCGCCGGGCTCCAAGTGCTGGAGGTCGAGGAGGAGTTCGTGGTGCACGACGACCACCCGGCGGTGGACGCGGGCTGGATCGACGAGCGGGCCGGGGCGGCGCTGTGAGTACGGGCGACCGCCCCGTTCCCGGGGAGCCGGCGTTCGACGACCCGGCGCTCGCTCCGCGCTGGCGGGCCGCCCGGCGCGGTGTCCAGGACCATCTGCTGCGCGTGATCGCCGAGTCGTCCTGGGGCGACGGTCTGATCCTGCGCGGCAGCCTCCCGCTCCAGGCGTCGGTGGGCGCGGCGGCACGGGAGCCGGGCGATCTGGACTGGGTCATGTACGGGCCGGCGGCAGAGGACTTCGTCGACCGCATCGATCCCTACCCGTACGTCGCCGGGATCGATTTGGTCCAGCACTGGCCGGAGGCCGCGGACGGCGCGGCCGCGCCCGAGCTGTGGACGGACGAGGAGTCCCACGAGACCGCCGGTGCCCGGCCCGTGCTCGCACCGGAGGGGCTGCGCTGGATCGAACTCGAAGACCCCGAGGACATCGATCCGCCCTCCTCCCCCACCGAGGAGGTCGTCGCCGCCCTGACGGCTGGGCCGCTGCCGCCCGAGGGGATACGCATCGATCCGAGCCGGGTGGCATCGGACGGCGAGTGGATGTACCGGGAGTACGAGACGCCCGGCGTGCGCGTCGTCGTCCCCTGGCAGGCCGACGGGCTGCCGCCGGGCGAGCTGCGGATGGACTTCGCCCAGGACGAACGGCTGCTCGCGGCTCCGGTGTGGACGGCCTGCCCGCGCGGGGACGGCGGGCCCCCGACGCCGGTCCGCACCGCGAGCCCGGGACTCTCGCTCGCCTGGAAGCTGCTGTGGCTCGCCGAGGACCAGGAGGCGGAGGGCCGGTCGGGGGCCAAGGACCTGTACGACGCGGTGCTGCTCGCGGAGTACCCCGGGACGCGGCTCTCGCCCCGCCTGCTGCGCACCGTGCTGGGATCGCACGCGCAGGGCTTCACGCCCGGGGCGGTGCTGGACTGGCTGGTGGACTGGGCCGCGTTCCACGCCTCGCACCCGTGGGTGGACGGCGGTCCGGACCGGCTGCGGGAGCGGCTGGCGGCCGCGCTGCCCCGGCTGCTGGAGCGGAGCGTTCCGTAGCCATGACGGCCGGATCGAACCGGAGCAGACCGGTCCGGACCGGTCCGGCCACCGGGACACGGCGGCCGGACCGGCGGGCGCGCGGACGCGGACACGGACGCGCCCTACGGCTGGACGCTGATCTCCCCGATCCCGGTGCCGAGGGCGGAGCAATGCGCGGTGGACTGACCGGACTGCCCGGGGTTGAGTGTGACGTGCTCGCCGTCCACGTCCGGGGACCAGCCGCAGACCAGGTGCACCCAGAAGGTCTGCGTCGTGCTGCCGTTGTTGCGGCACAGCGCAAAGCCCGTGTAGTCGTCGATCTCGTGCTTTCCGGTGTCGCAGGACAGACCGGGCGGCGTCGCCACGGGTGCCACGGCGGTGGCGACGGTCGCGGGAACCGCGAGCACGGCGGCCGCCCCTGCCACGACGACGCCCCGGAGTACGGCCCTGGACACACTCCCCATCGACAGCTTCATGTCTCCCTGTTCCTCCTCGCTGGTGGTGAACTCGGTGCGCCGACAACCGTCCCCCACCATCCGTAACCAAAAACGGGGCAGGACATCACACTGTGTATGCGCTGTGGTCGATTTCCTCCGCCTCGCGACCGGACCGGCCCCGGCGTACGCTCAAAAGAATCGGATGGCACCTGAACAGGCCCGACGGGTTCTTCGCCCGACGGGTTCTACGAGGGAGGCGACGTGACCGGTCGACACAGCGGCACACGCCGGGCCGCCTGGGCGGCGGTCGTCGTGCTGGGACTCACCGGCGGCAGCGTCCTGGGCGGCGGTGCGGCACGGGCGGACGACGGCATCGACAAGCTCACCGCGCAGCAGATCGCGGACCGTTCGCGTGACGCCCTCCTGAGCGTCCGTTCCCTGCACCTCAGCACGCGCGGCAACCTCGGCGAGAACAGCCCGCGGATGACTCTGGAACTCACCCTGGACCGGGACGGGAACTGCAACGGATCGGTGGACCTCGGCCACAGCCAGGGGTCGGTCCGGATCGTGAAGCGCGGCGACGACGTCTGGGTCAAGCCGGACGCGAACTTCTGGAAGAACCAGGTTCCGGGCGGTGGTTCGGCCTTCGCCGCGATCCTCGGCGGCCGATACATGAAGGGCTCTGCCGACGACCCGCGGCTGCGCGGCCTGGCGAACGGCTGCGATCTGGACACCTTCCAGAAGCTGGTCAGCGACAACGCGAACAACGACCGCGGAACGCTGAACAAGGGCCACAAGACCACGCTCGACGGGGCTCCGGTGGTGCCACTGACCAGGATGCGGGACGGCCAGACGCTGACGATGTACGTCGCGGCCACGGGCAAGCCGTACCCCCTGAGGATCACCGCTCAGGGCGGCGGGACGGACGCGGTCGTGGGCTTCTCGGCCTTCGACAAGCCGGTGCCCACGACCACGCCGCCGCCGGACCAGACGTACGACATCAGTGCTCTGCTGGGCCGTACGCCCGCGCCGGTGTGATGCCGGACCGGCCGCTGAGCACCACGTACAGCAGCAGCGACGAGGCCAGCCCGACCGCCCAGCCGTAGTCCGCGAGCGGCTTGAGGAGCGGGATCAGACCGTCGGCCGGGAACGGGCCCGCCCCGGGGGCGGAGTGGGAGCCGCCGATCGCGAGGACGCCGCCGACGGCGAACGCGGCGACGGCCCGCCAGTTCCAGCCGTTCGTGTACCAGTAGCGGCCGCCGGGGCGGTAGAGGTCGGCCAGGTCGAGCACGGTGCGGCGGACGATCCAGTAGTCGGCGATCAGGATGCCCGCGACCGTTCCGAGCAGTCCGCCGACCAGCCCGAGCCAGGTGAAGATGTACAGCTCGGGGGTCTCGGTGAGCTTCCACGGCATGATGAGGACACCGACGAAGCCCGTGATCAGGGCACCCGTACGGAAGTTGATGAACCTGGGCGCGAGGTTCGCCAGGTCGTACGCGGGTGACACGACGTTCGCCGCGATGTTCACGGAGACCGTCGCGACCAGCACCGTCACCAGGGCGTAGAGCAGCCCGAAGACGCTGTCGGTCCTCGCCACGAGCTGGACCGGGTCCCAGATGGCTTCCCCGTACACGGCCTGCGATCCGGAGGTGACCAGGACCGAGAGCAGGGCGAAGAGCGTCATCGTGGTCGGCAGGCCGAGCGACTGGCCCCGGATCTGGGCGCGTTGGCCGGCCCCGAAGCGGGTGAAGTCGGGGATGTTCAGCGAGAGCGTGGCCCAGAACGCGATCATGCCCATCAGCGAGGGAAAGAAGACCGGCCAGAACTCCTTGCCCCAGCCGAGCTTCGAGGGCTGGTCGAGCAGTGGGCCGAAGCCGCCCGCCTTGACGGCGATCCAGACCAGCAGTACGACGGCGCCGACGATGACGAACGGTGCCGCCCAGTTCTCGAACCGTCGCAGGGCATCCATCCCCCGGTAGATGATGGCGAGTTCGAGCGCCCAGAAGAGGATGAAGCAGAGCCAGAGCGTCCACGGCTGCCCGCCGATCTCGGACGCATTCGCCCAGCCGCCGAAGATCTTCCCCAGCAGGGTGAAGATGCCGACGCCGCCGATCCAGGTCTGGATGCCGAACCAGGCGCACGCCACCGCGGCCCGGATCAGGGCGGGCAGGTTGGCGCCGCGCAGCCCGAAGGAGGCACGGGCCAGCACCGGGAAGGGGATGCCGTACTTCGGTCCGGCGTGCCCGGTGAGGAGCATGGGTCCGAGCACGATCAGGTTGGCCAGCGCGATGGTGAAGACGGCCTGTTTCCAGTCCATGCCGAGCGCCACCAGGCCGGAGGCGAGCAGCCAGGACGGGATGTTGTGGGCCATGCCCACCCAGAGCGCGGCGAAGTTGTACGTCGTCCAGCGGCGCCGTTCCAGCGGAACGGGCA
Organism: Streptomyces sp. NBC_01591; assembly: GCF_035918155.1. Taxonomy (NCBI): domain Bacteria; kingdom Bacillati; phylum Actinomycetota; class Actinomycetes; order Kitasatosporales; family Streptomycetaceae; genus Streptomyces; species Streptomyces sp. NBC_01591. The sequence continues at coordinate 7,365,398 of NZ_CP109327.1, read as the reverse complement.
ACAGGTCCTCGTTGACGAACCGGTTGTCGGTGGGAACGGTGCCGGGGGCGAGTTCGATGCGGCCCGAGGAGTCGGGCACCGGGTCCTGCGGTGGAACCGGTGGGACGGTCGATGTCATGGCGGCTGGACCCTTCGCTCGGGAACGGTGCCGTGCGGGGCGGGGCGCGGGGCGCACGCCGGCAGGGGCTCCGGGGGCGCTGCCCTCGAGTGACGTGCTCCGGCAGATCCTTCCACGATGAGGCCGCACCGAACCCCTGTACCCCGTGACATCGGCGGTCCGGTCGCCCTGCTCCGCAGGCCGGTGATCACCCTGGACGATCTCCGCACATCTGCGCTGCAATGCCCACCATGACGGAGAGGGTTCGCTGGGGGATCCTGGCCACGGGCCAGATGGCCGCCGACTTCACCCGCGGCCTCCAACGCCTGGCCGACGCGCAGGTGGTGGCTGTCGGCTCGCGGTCCGCCGAGAAGGCGCGTGCGTTCGCCGATCGGCTCGATATCCCCCGGGCGTACGGGAGTTGGGGGGAGCTGGCCTCGGACGAGAGCATCGACGTCGTCCATGTCTCCACGCCGCACATAGCCCATCACAGGGCAGCGGCTCTCTGTATCGCTGCTGGACGTTCCGTACTCGTCGAGAAGCCGTTCGCCATCAACCGGAGCGAGTCGTACGACCTGATGGAACGCGCCCGGCGGCGCGGGGTCTTCGCGATGGAGGGCATGCGGCTTCGTAGTCGGACCAGAATCCCTGCAGGACGACCGCTGTTGAGCTCCCCGAAGCGGGCGGCCCGGCCCACCGGGCCGCCCGGCCCCCATCAGCACGTCATGCCGTGCGCACCGGCGTCCCGATTCAGTTCGTGTACTGGCCGATGCCCCGCGGCAAGTACATTCCGTGCCCCGGCGTCCCCACGTACGCGCGGTTGTCGACCACTGGAACCCCGCGCGACAGCACGGTCTCGACCCGCCCCGTTACGCGCTTGCCCTCGTAGGCCGAGTAGTCGACATTCATGTGATGCGTCTCGGCGGAGATGATCTGCTCGGCAGTCGGGTCGTAGATCACGATGTCGGCGTCCGCGCCCGGAGCGATCGTGCCCTTCTTCGGATACAGACCGAACATGCGAGCAGGCGCGGCGCAGGCGATCTCGATCCAGCGACGGCGGCTGATATGCCCGTCGACAACGGCCTGGTGCAGCAGGTCCATTCGGTTCTCGACACCCGGCATGCCGTTCGGGATCTTCGAGAAGTCCTCCCGCCCCATCTCCTTCTGCCCCTTGAAGCAGAACGGGCAATGGTCCGTGGACACCACCTGCAGATCGTTCGTCCGCAACCCACGCCACAGAGCCTCCTGGTGCTCCTTCGGCCGCAGCGGAGTGGAGCACACGTACTTCGCGCCTTCGAAGTCCGGCTCAGCAAGGTTGTCGGTCGACAGGAAGAGGTACTGCGGACACGTCTCACCGAACACGGGAAGCCCCTCGTCCCGGGCTCGCGCCAGTTCGGCAACGGCCTCCTGAGCCGAGACATGCACCACGTAGAGGGGGGAACCGGCCACTTGGCTCAGCTTGATGACCCGATGCGTCGCCTCCGCTTCGAGCAGCGCCTTGCGGACCTCCCCGTGGTGGCGCGGGTCCCTCTCACCGCGTGCCAGCGCCTGCTCCACGAGCACGTCGATCGCGAGACCGTTCTCCGCATGCGTCATCACGAGCCCACCGTTCGAACCGGCGCGCTGCATGGCTCGAAGGATCTGCCCATCGTCGGAGAGGAAGACTCCCGGGTACGCGGTGAAGAGCTTGAACGATGTGACGCCGGCCGAGACGAGCCCGTCCATCTCTCTGAGCGAGGACTCGTTCACATCGGACATGATCATGTGGAACGCGTAGTCGATCGCGCACTTTCCATCCGCCTTCTCGTGCCAGGCGTCGAGTCCTTCACCGAGAGACCCGCCCTTGGACTGGATCGCGAAATCGATGATGGTTGTCGTGCCGCCCCACGCCGCAGCCCGAGTACCGGTCTCGAAGGTATCGGAAGCGAACGTGCCGCCGAACGGCATCTCCATATGCGTGTGACCGTCGACCCCACCCGGAATCACATACTTCCCGGCAGCGTCGATGACATGGTCGGCCGCCCACCCGTGACTGTCATGGGTGGCAAGGGCCACGACGCGGCCACCGTCGACGAGCACATCGACGTGCAATTCGTCGGAGGCCGTGATCACCAGTCCGCCAGTAATGAGAGTGCGTGCCATTGCTTCTGCTCCATTCTCGTCGGATCGACGGCGTTCGCTCATGAACCGTTCTTGCTCGCCCGATGCGCCACTGCAGCTCGGTGTGTCAGCCGAAGGCCGGGATGATGTCGGAGCCGTACGCGTCGATGGTGGTCTCGCGGGCATCGTGCATCGCGTACACGGCGAACTGGTCGACGCCGAGCTCGCGGAGCTCCCGCAGTTTGGCGATGTGGGCCTCGGCGGGGCCGAGGAGGCAGAAGCGGTCGACGATCTCGTCGGGGACGAAGTCGGTGGACGGGTTGTCGGCGCGGCCGTGGTGGCTGTAGTCGTAGCCGTGCCGGTCCTTGATGTACGCGGTGAGCTCGTCCGGGACCATGGCGGAGTGGTCGCCGTACTTGGCGACCAGGTCGGCGACGTGGTTGCCGACCATGCCGCCGAACCACCGGCATTGCTCGCGGGCGTGCGCCAGGGCCTCGGCCGAGTCGTCGGCCGTGACGTAGGCCGGTGCGGCAACACAGATCCTGATCGCGGAAGGGTCGCGGCCGGCCTCGGTCGCGGCCTGTCGCACGGCCTTGACCATCCATTCGGTGAGGAACGGGTCGGCGAGCTGGAGGATGAAGCCGTCGGCCTTCTGCCCGGCGAGGGCGAGCGCCTTCGGACCGTATGCCGCCATCCACACCGGCAGCTTCCCGTTCTCGATCCAGGGGATCCGGATCGGGTTGCCGTCGACCACCGCTTCCCGGCCCTCGGCGAGGTCGCGGATGACGTCGATGGCCTCGCCGAGCCGGGCCAGGGTGTTGGGGCTGCGGCCCGCGACCCGCATGGCGGAGTCGCCGCGGCCGATGCCGCACACGGTCCGGTTGCCGTACATGTCGTTGAGGGTGGCGAAGGTGGAGGCCGTGACCTCCCATGTGCGGGTCCCGGGGTTGGTCACCATCGGGCCGACGTGGAGCGTGCTGGTGTGCTCCAGGATCTGGCTGTAGATGACGAAGGGCTCCTGCCAGAGGACGGCGGAGTCGAAGGTCCAGCCGTAGCGGAAGCCGTTGCGCTCCGCGCGGCGCATGAGTCCCACCACCTGTGACGCGGGCGGGTCGGTCTGCAGGACAAGTCCGAAGTCCACTCGTGACCTCCGAGTTCGATTGGGTGCGATGAGGTTCCGGGGTGGTTCAGCCCAGGTACTGGCAGGTGGAGCGCGGCACGAAGGTGTCACCGAAAGTGACGAGACCACCGTGGATGACGGTGCGGCTCATGTACCCCTCCTCACTGCGGCGGAATGGGTCTACGCACGTAGACAAGGTGCGTGATGAAGAACGTAGAAGCGAGTTACCCACTGTGGCAATACCGCCGCCGCCAACCGCTGAAGACGTTTCTGTTTCATCCGCCCGGCACTCCACCGGCCCACAGCGACGACGATGACCAGCACTGAATAACAGAATGATTACGGGTCTGGTCCAAATGTTGAGTACGGTTCACGCGCCCGTCCCATACGTGGCGTGGTCCGATCACCACCGACGGCGAGCCTCGGACACATCACCGGACGCCCCCGAGGTCCGGTGTCCACCGACCGATCCCGGAGGATCACGTACCTCACGGCCCTGAACACCGCCGACGCCCAGATCGGCCGGCTGCTCGACGCCGTGACCTCACGGCCGACGTACGCGAAGGAGGACTGGCTCGTCGTCGTCACCGCCGACCACGGCCACACCCCCACCGGCGGACACGGCGGCAACACCCCGCTGGAGCGCGGCACGTTCGTGATCGCCCAGGGCAGGGGCATTCAGCCCGGTTCGGTACGCGACGACGTCAGGATCACCGATATCGCGCCCACGGTCCTGCGCCACGAGGGCGTCGCCACCGACCCCGCCTGGAACCTCGACGGCACCTCGCTCGCCGAGCTGAAGCCGGACGCCTTCGACGCGCTGCGCCCCTCGCTGCAAGGACGGCTCGGTCCGCTTCAGGGCAACGGTGCGCCGGGGCGTCGCCGAGGCCACGCTGGCCGTCACCGATGTGCGCTACAAGCACCTCGCGTACTACGGCGAGCTCGACCCGGTTCACTCCCTGGACCTCACCCGCCCCACCGGCCACCGGGGCTGACCGAACGGCCAGGCCCCGGAACCACCGGCCGGGGCCCGGCCGCCGCTCGACCCACCGAACTCAGCCCACCGGACTCAGCCCACCGACCGGAGCGCCTCGGCCAGGATCTCCGCGCCCTCCTCCGCCTCCGGGATGGTCAGCGAGAGCGGTGGCGCGATCCGCAGCACGCTGGTGTTGTGGCCGCCGCCCTTGCCGATGAGCAGACCGCCCTCGCGGGCCGCTTCGAGTACGGCCGCTGCCGCCTCCGGGTTCGCCTCGTCGGTGCCGGGCTTCACCAGCTCGATGCCGATCATCAAACCCCGGCCGCGCACCTCCCGTACGCACTCCGAACCCGCGCCGATCGCACGGAGCCGCTCGATCAGCAGACCGCCGACGCGCCGGGCGTTGCCCTGCAGGTCGTGTTCGAGGAGGTAGGAGAGGTTGGCGAGACCGGCCGCCATGGTGACCGGGGAACCGCCGAACGTCGAAATGGAGTTGGCGTCCAGGCAGTTCATGACGCCGGCACGGGCCACGACACCGCCGATCGACATGCCGTTGCCGATGCCCTTGGCGAAGGTGAGGATGTCCGGCGGACCGTTCTCGCCGTGCGCCTGCCACCCCCAGAAGTGTTCGCCGGAGCGGCCCCAGCCGGTCTGTACCTCGTCGGAGATCCACAGGACGCCGTGCCTGTCCAGGACCCGGCGGAACGCCGCGTAGAGGCCGTCGGGCGGCGAGGTGAATCCCCCGACGCCCTGGATGGGTTCGGCGATCAGGGCGGCCGGTGCCCGGGTGTGCCCGAGCAGGTCCTCCAGATCGGCGACACACGCCTCGATGAACTCCGCGTCACTCAGGTGCGCGTACGGCCCCCGGGTACGGACGCCGCCGTGCACGTACAGCGTCTGCAACGGCGACAGATTGGTCGGCGACCAGGCGTTGTTGCCCGTGATGGCGACGGCGGAGAACGACCGGCCGTGGTAACTGTTGCGCATCGCGAGGATCTGGTTCGACCTGCAGTACGTGGTGGCGAGCAGCAGCGCCGTGTCGTTGGCCTCGGTACCGGAGGTGGTGAAGAAGACCCTGGCGTCCGGGATACCGGAGAGCGTGGCGATGCGTTCGGCCAGCTCGACCATCGGCCGGTTGAGGTAGAGCGTGGACGAGTGGATGATCCGGCCGGCCTGCTCGCTGACCGCCTTGGTCACCTCGGGCAGGGCGTGGGCGGTCATGGTGGTGAGGATGCCGCCGAAGAAGTCGAGGTAACGCCTCCCGTCGGCGTCCCAGACGTGGCGGCCCTCGCCGTGGGTGATCTCCAAGGGGTGCTTGTAATAGAGCGCCAGCCAGTCGGGGCTGACGGCGAGATGGCGATGGTGCAGGCTGCTCACGGCTCCACCAGTCCTTCGTACGCGTCGGGGCGGCGGTCCCGGTAGAACGCCCACTGCTGTCTGACCTCGTCGATGAGACCGAAGTCGAGGTCGCGCACGACGAGTTCCTCCTCCTTGTCGCTGGCGACCTCACCGACGAACTGGCCACGCGGGTCGACGAAGTAGCTGGTTCCGTAGAAGTCGTTGTCGCCGTACTCCTCCTGGCCGACGCGGTTGATCGCGGCGACGAAGTACTCGTTGGCGACAGCGGACGCGGGCTGTTCCAGCTGCCAGAGATAGCCGGAGAGACCGCGCGAGGTGGCAGACGGGTTGTAGACCAACTGGGCACCGTTGAGGCCGAGTTGACGCCACCCTTCGGGGAAGTGCCGGTCGTAGCAGATATAGACGCCGACCTTGCCGACGGCCGTGTCGAAGACCGGCCAGCCGACGTTGCCGGGCTTGAAGTAGTACTTCTCCCAGAACCCGTTGACCTGCGGGATGTGGTGCTTGCGGTACTTGCCGAGATAGGAGCCGTCGGCGTCGATCACGGCGGCGGTGTTGTAGTAAAGACCGGACTGCTCGACCTCGAAGACCGGCACGACGATCACCATGCCGGTCTCGCGGGCGAGTTCCTGCATCCGGCGGACGGTCGGCCCGTCCGGGACGGCCTCGGCCCAGCGGTAGTGCTCGGGATCCTGCACCTGGCAGAAGTAGGGGGCGTTGAACACCTCCTGGAAACCGATGATCTTCGCGCCCTGACGGGCGGCCTCGCGTGCATGCTCCTCATGCTTGGCGATCATGGATTCGGTGTCGCCGGTCCAGGTCGCCTGGACGAGTGCGGCGCGTACGACTTGGGACATGAGCTGCTCCTTCGACGCGGCGTCAGAGAGCCTCAACGCGTTTCTACGCCCGTAGACACGTGCGTAGAGGAGAACGTAAGCCCCGTCACACAGCGGGGCAAGACCATCGCCGTGAACCGGCGGAGTCGATCATGTTTCACACCCGTGCGGTCCACACGCCCAGCCGGTCAGGCGGTGGGCATGGTGGGGGCGGGGGTCAGGGGTTCGCCGTTCAGTTCATGGCTGTCCTTGGAGTCCCACCACAGCTCGCCGTCGGCGGTCAGGAAGGGCGCCCGGTATCCGCCGATCACACCGCCGCGCTCCAGCACGTCGGCGACCTCTTCGAGGTAGGCGGCCGGGGACGGCCATCCCTCGCCTTCAGGCGAGCGAGGCCAGCAGATCGGGCGGGAACCGCAGCCCCATCCTGACCTGCGCCTCCTCCACCGCGGCCGGGTCCGCGGGCGGTGCGAGCAGGTCGCAGGACTCCGGGGCGTGTGTGCGGAGCCAGGCGTCGATCCGGGCCCAGGCCGGCCGGCACCGAAGAACCGGGGAAGGAAGCCCGGTCTGTCATACCGGGGATCAAAGCACGCGGCACCGACAACGGGTCCGCGTGCTTTGATCCCGGTCCGGGCACCGGGCTCCGGGCTCCCGGGCCAATGGTCCTCCGCGCCGGTTTGTATTCTCGGCAGGCGCCCCCATCCGAGCGGCACCTGCGAGAGGAAACACCATGACCACCGAGCTGAGCCCCGACGCCCTGTCCGGGCTCCTCGACCGGGCCCGTCAGGACTACCAGGACCTGGCGGGACTCGGGCTCTCGCTCGACCTCACCCGGGGCAAGCCCGCCCCCGAGCAGCTCGACCTCTCCGAGGACCTGCTGAGCCTGCCCGGCGGGCGGCACACCTCCGCCGACGGCACGGACGTACGCAACTACGGCGGGCTGCAGGGACTGCCCGAGCTCCGGGAGATCTTCGCCGGGGTGCTCCAGGTGCCGGCCGGCCAGCTGCTCGCGGCCGGGAACTCCAGCCTTGAGCTGATGCACGACTGTCTGGTGCACGCCCTGCTGAGCGTGCTGCCCGGCGCCGAGTCGCGCTGGGTGGATCAGGAGCGGATCGCGTTCCTGTGTCCGGTACCCGGCTACGACCGGCACTTCGCGCTCTGCGAGCGGTTCGGGATCGACATGATCCCGGTGCCGATGACCGCCGAGGGTCCGGACATGGAGGTCGTGGAGCGGCTCGTCGCCGAGGACCCGGCGATCAAGGGCATCTGGTGTGTGCCGAAGTACAGCAACCCGGACGGCGTCTGCTACAGCGACGCGACCGTGGCCCGGCTCGCCTCCATGAGCACCGCCGCTCCCGACTTCCGGATCTTCTGGGACAACGCCTACGCCGCCCACCACCTCACCGACGAACCCGTCGAGATCGCCGATCTGCTCGGCGCCTGTGGCGAGGCCGGGAACCCGGACCGGGCGTTCGTGTTCGGCTCCACCTCGAAGATCACCGCGGCGGGCGCGGGCGTCGCGTTCTTCGGTTCGTCGACGGCGAACCTCCAGTGGCTGCTCGGCAACAACGCCAAGCGTTCGATCGGCCCGGACAAGGTGAACCAGCTGCGGCACGTCCTGTTCCTGCGGGACGCCGACGGGGTGCGGGGCCACATGGAGCGCCAGCGCGCCCTGCTGCAGCCCAAGTTCGAGGTGGTGGCCCGGATCCTGGACGCCGAGCTCGGCGGTACCGGGCTCGCGGCCTGGACCTCGCCCAAGGGCGGGTACTTCGTCACCCTGGAGGTGCCGGACGGCTGCGCCAAGGAGGTCGTGCGCCGTGCCGCCGAGGCGGGCATCGTGCTGACCCCGGCCGGCGCCACGCACCCGTACGGCGACGACCCGCGCGACGCGGTCATCCGGATCGCGCCCAGCTACCCGGGGCTCACGGAGCTGGAGCAGGCGATCGCGGGGCTCGCCGTCTGCGTCCGGCTCGTGGGGTACGAGCAGCAGGCACGGTAGCCACTCGTCAACTTCCTCCACTTTTCCTCCCGTTCGGGTGATGTGCGGCATACCGCGATGATCTCGGAGAGGTCTGGGCAGTCTCCAGGTGACCTGATTCCGGAAGGGGACGTGGTGGGACTGTCACGCGAGTACGGGCGCGCCATCAGCGAGGGGCCGACACCGGCCGACACCGCGGGCGCGCCCGCCCTGCCCTGTCCGAGCGGCTGGTCCGCGCTGGCGTTCTCCGAAGAGCTGCGGCCGGGCACCGTCCTCACCCGGCCGCTGGCGGGTGAGGACGTGGTGCTGTACCGGCTCGGCACGGGGGCGGTCCGCGCCATCCGTCCGTACTGCCCGCACCTGGGCGCCCATCTCGGGCTGGCGAAGGTCGACGGGGACGATCTCGTATGCCCCTTCCACTTCTTCGCGTTCGGCCCGGACGGCACGTGTGTGCGTACCGGCTACGACACGACGCCGCCGAGGTCGCCGTTGTCGCAGCTGCCGGTGCACGAGGTCAACGGAGCCGTGTTCGTCTGGCGGCACCACGACGGCCGGGCTCCGGACTGGTTCATCCCCACCTGGCACGAGATCGGTCACCGGCCCGCCCGCAGCGCCGCCTGGGAGTTGGCCGGCAATGTCCAGGAAGTCATCGAGAACTCGGTGGACCTCGGGCACTTCGCCACCCTGCACGGCTGGGACAAGGCCGAGATCGGCGGACCCGTGGTCTACGACGATGCCACGTTCCACGTGTCCATGCGGGCCCACGAGTCGGCGCCGCTGCTGGGCAGCTTCGTCGTGGACGTGGATGTGGACGGTTACGGACTCGGCTGTCTGCACGCCGACGTGCACACGCCCCGGCTGGGCCTGCGGATGTGCACGATGGTGATGCCGACGGCGATCGCGCCCAACCGGATGCAGTTCCGGCAGCGCAACCGCATCTCCTTCGCCGAGCCGGGCCGGCTGCCGGCCCCGCTCGCACGTGCGGTGAGCCGGACCGCGGCCAGGCTGCTGGACGGCGCCGTCTTCCGGTCCAGTTGTGAGTTCACCGCCGCGGACTTCCCGATCTGGCATCACAAGCAGTACCAGCAACCACCGCGACTCGCTCCCGGCGACGGCCCGATCGGTCCGTTCCGGCGCTGGGCCCGGCGGTTCTACCCACCACCGCCGGGAATGGACCCGGCGACGCGGCTCAACAATCACGTCGAGCGCCCATCCCACGATCCGGCCTGATCCGAACGAAGGGCAAGGGGCCTGTCCGCCCTGCTCCGACGGACAGGCCTCAGGGCGCGCCCGCGATGCCCGCCACCCGCAGGGCGTGCACGACATCCCGCTCCCTGGCCGGCGACATCGCTCGGGCCGCGGCCAGCACCTGCGGTACGAGATGGCGCGGATCGCCCGCCGCGACCCGCGCCGCGTCCTGCGGAGTCCGTACGCGGATGAAGGCGCCCAGCAGTGCCTGCGCCTGCGCCCTTTGCCCGGCTCGCTCCAGGGCCACCACCGCATCGGCGATCTCCCCGGCCGGCCTCGCCACGCCCTGGCGAAGCAGCTGCCCGCAGTCGTCGGGGCGCCCCGAGGCATCCAACGCGCCTGCCACCGCGGCCAGTTCGGCGGGCGGCAGCGAGGCCACCTCCCACAGCAGGGTGGCCCAGTCCGCATCGAGGCCCGCGCGATGCAGCTCGACGGCGAGTACCGGCAGCCGGTCCGCGGGCCAGCCTGCCGCCTCGCAGAGCACGACATGCGCCTCGCCACTGCGGCCTCCGGCCCGCAGCCGGAGCAGCCGTTCGACGACCCCCGCGGCGGCCCGGCGGACCTCCGGGTCCGGGGCGGCGGCGCGGGCAGGGGCCGCGGACGTGTCGTCGCCGGCCGGGGCGGCGGCGAAGCGGGCTCCGCGTGGCACGGCGGCGGTGGTCGGCGGGAGGGGCAGGACGGAGGCGGTCACGAACGGGGCATCGGCATCGTCGGCGACATCGAGGCCCGCGAACCGGGCACCGCGTGGCTTCCTGCGCCGGGGGGCAGGTGACCGGGGGGCGACGGAAGGCGGGAGATCCGGGCCGCGCACCGGTTCGGCCTCCCCGGCCCGGTCCGGCTCCTCCGTACGGACCGGGCCCTTCGGCACCGCCAGCGCCGCCAGGCGTCCGCGCAGCTCCGAGCAGCGGGCCGTGGCCCGTTCGTGGTCGTCCCTGGCCCAGGCGACCGCCTCCATGTCCGGGGGCGTCGCACCGCCCGCACCGGCGGCCCGGAGCCGCTGGGCAGCGTGCGCCCGCTCCCGCTGCATCAGCTCCAGCCGCTCGTCGAGCAGCTGCCGCCCGCCCGGGCGACGGTCGTGGGCGGCCACCGAGGCGGCGTACAGCCCGGCGGCCCGCACCGACTCGCGCTGCGCGAACGCCGTGCCGCGCATGGCCGCCAGATCGCGGAAGAGCGACTCCATCACGTCCCAGGGCGGAATCTCGGCGCCGTCGAGACAGGCGCGCATCCCGGCAGGATCACGCCGGCAGAAGAGTCCGTACCAGCCGCTGCCGGGGTCCAGCAGCGCCACGACATCCCGGAGGTACTGCGTGAACTCCCGTACTTCCCAAGCATATTGACGCTCAGTCATCTCTGCCCTCGCCGACGTCGACCGGAGCCTTCCAGTCCGCAGGCATTGGACATCAGCCGTGTTACGGCACGGCTACGCGCGCTTTTCGACCACGATGCGGTCGAAGCGCGGCGACGGGGAATGCAGTCAGACCCTACCCGGCCAGCGGCACCACGTCCGGCTCCGGGGCGCAGCGGGTGAGGATCTCGTCCATCGACAGTCCGAGCGCCCCGGCCAGCGCCGCGACCGTGAAGAAGGCGGGGGTGGGGGCGCGGCCCGTCTCGATCTTGCGCAGCGTCTCGGCGGAGATTCCGGCGCTCGCCGCGATCTCGACCATGCTGCGTCCGCCGCGCGCCTCACGGAGCAGCACTCCGAGGCGTTCGCCGCGACGGCGCTCTTCCGGGGTCAGGGGGGTTCGTACCATGCCGTCATTCTAATACCACTGAGACCGGTATAGTAATTGGCATGGTGCAGCTCAAGACAGACACATCCATCGAAGCCATGCGCGAGACCGGCCGGGTCGTGGCGCAACTTCTGACCGCCGTGCGGGAGGCCGCGAAGGTCGGCATCTCCCTGCGCGAACTGGACGAGGTGGCCCGCGGGGTCCTGCGTGACGCCGGCGCCGGGTCACCCTTCCTGAACTACCGGCCGCATTTCGCGCCCACCCCCTTCCCCGCCGTGATCTGCGCGTCGGTCAATGACGCGATCGTGCACGGCATCCCGACCGACCAGCGGCTGCGCGACGGCGATCTGGTGAGCATCGACGCGGGCGCGACGCTGGGCGGCTGGGCCGGCGACTCGGCGATCAGTTTCACCGTCGGCCGCGCCCGGCCCGCCGACACCCGCCTGGTCGAGACGGCCTTCGAGGCGCTGGCGGCGGGCATCGCTGCGGCGGTCGTCGGCAATCGGATCGGCGACATCGCGCATGCGATCGGCACGGTCTGCCGCAACGCGGGGTACGGCATTCCGGAAGGGTTCGGGGGCCACGGCGTGGGCCGGTCGATGCACGAGGACCCGGCCGTCCCCAACGAGGGACGACCGGGCCGCGGCATGCCGTTGCGGCACGGGATGGTGCTGGCGATCGAGCCGATGCTGATCGGCAGCGGCAAGGACGCCTTCCATCCGGACCGGGACGGCTGGACACTGCGCACGTCCGACGGCAGCCGTGCCGCGCACGCCGAGCACACGGTGGCGATCACCGACGACGGCCCGCGCATCCTGACCGCGCTGTGACGCCCTGGGGTCCGTCCGGCCCCAGGGTCTTTGGTTTGGATCAGGCCGGATCAGGGACCGGGGCACGCGAGCCCGGCATGAGCCGAACGAGCGGCCCTAGTTGTTCTGGATGAACTGCTTGGCGAGGGCGTCGCCGGCGGTGACGGCGGCACTGTGGCTCTCGATCGGCGACACCTTGGAGTTCTTGAACAGGATGTAGGTGACGCCGGATTCCGCGCCACCGGTCTCCGGATCGGGGTCGATACCGAGGGCCTCGGCGGTGGCGTACGAGGCCTCACCGATGATCCTGTTGGGGCCGGTATCGCCGACGACCGCGTACTCGACCTTGTTGTTGTAGATGACGGCGACGACGCCACCGCCCTTGATTCCGGCATCGCCGAAGTTCCAGATGCTGCTGACGCTCGGGACGACGACGTACGGCAGTTTCTCGGCGTTCAGGGGCTTTCCGGCGGAGGTCTCGAACGCCGTCCCGTTCTGGAACCACGGGTCGGTGTCCTCGTTGCAGGCGGTGGTGATCTCGCCGTCGCAGTCGATGTCCATGTCGGCCTTCCAGAACACGGCGCCGTTCTTGCCGCAGACCGGGATGGTTGCCGAAGTCTCCTCGTCCGTACGGTACTTGCCGTTGGATATCTGCGAACACGAGGTGACCTTGGCCAGCAGATCGGCCGCGCTGACGGAGCCCTCCTTGAGGTCCGCTCCGGCCCGGACCGGACCGGCGTGGGCGGCCGGGGTCAGGGTGACGGCCGCGAGCAGGGCGGCGCCGGAAGCGGCGGCGAGGGCGAGCGTTCTGGTACGCACAGTGGGGGTGCCCTTCCATTAGGAAACCTTCCTTACCGACGCGCACAACATGGCCCCGGGCGGATGCCTCCGTCAAGACCATGGGGCTGGTTCCTCGTTAATGAACACAAGGAACCAGCCCCGTACGGAACGCTATTGACGCATCGTCATCGATCGCGGCCGGAGGCCGCCCACCGTCACGGGCGGCCGCTCGGCGTCACGACCATCGCCGAGCCCCCGCCCCGGCGCACCTTCTCCGCGGCCGCCAGCCAACGCCCGTCCGGCAGTCGCTGCACACCCGTCGCCGCGCCGATCTCCGGGTTGAGCTTGAAGGCGTGCCCCAGCGACTCCAGTTCCGCCCGGACCGGGCTGTTCCACAGCCCCGGTTCGAGCTCCGTCGTCGCCGAGTTGCGCTGGCTGGCGCGCGGCGCCGCAATGGCGTCGACCAGCGGGAGCCCCCGGTCGACCGTGCCGATGAGCGACTGAAGCACGGTCGTGATGATCGTGGCACCACCGGGCGAGCCCAGGGCCAGCACCGGCTCGCCGTGCTTCAGCACGATCGTCGGCGAGATGGACGAGCGCGGGCGCTTGCCCGGACCGGGCAGGTTCGGGTCGTGGACCGCGGGGTTGGCGGGCGCGAACGAGAAGTCCGTCAGCTCGTTGTTGAGCAGGAAGCCACGCCCCGGCACGGTGATGCCGCTGCCGCCGGTCTGCTCGATCGTCAGGGTGTACGCGACGACGTTGCCCCACTTGTCGGCCGCGGTCAGATGGGTGGTGTTCTCCCCCTCGTACGTCGTGGGGGCGGCCGTTCCACCGGCCTCGCAGTCGGCCGGGTGCCTCGGGTCGCCCGGCGCCAGCGGGCTGGTCAGCACCGCGTCGTCCTTGATCAGGCATTCCCGCGCATCGGCGAACCGCTGACCGAGCAGCTCCCGCGTCGGCACGTCCTCGAACGCCGGGTCACCCACCCAACGCCCGCGGTCCGCAAAGGCGATCCGGCTCGCCTCGATGTAGCGGTGCAGATACCGCGCCTCGCTCGCCTTCGAAAGGTCCGTGGACTCAAGGATGTTGAGCGCCTCGCCGACGCTCGTGCCGCCGGACGAGGAGGGCGCCATGCCGTACACGTCGAGGCCGCGGTAGCGGGCCTTCGTGGGAGCCTGTCGCAGCGCCCGGTAGGACCGCAGGTCCTTCGCGGTGAGGTCGCCGGGCCGCACCACCCGGGTGGACTTCGGGTCGACGGGCGGATTGCGGACGGTCCGTACGACGTCGTCGGCCAGCTCGCCCCGGTACAACTCGTCGACGCCCTTGCGGCCCACCTGTTCGTAGGTGCGCGCAAGGTCGGGGTTCTTGAACACGGAGCCGACCACGGGCAGTTGACCGCCCGGCAGGAAGAGCTTTTTGGTCGCCGGGAAGTCGGCGAACCTGGCCTGGTTGCCCTCGGTCTGCGAGCGGAACGTGCTGTCGACGACGAAGCCGTCCGTGGCCAGCCGCTCGGCCGGTTTCAGCACCTGCCGCAGCGACTTGCTGCCCCAGGTGTCGAGCGCGGCGTCCCAGGTGGCCGGGGTGCCCGGCGTGCCCACGGCCAGTCCGCTGGTGACGGCCTCGTCGAAGGCGAGCGGTTTGCCGTTCTCCAGGAACAGCGAGGAGTCCGCGCTGCGCGGCGCGGTCTCCCGGCCGTCGATCGTCTCCACGGTATGCCTCTTGGCGTCGTAGTAGACGAAGTAGCCGCCTCCGCCGAGCCCTGCCGAGTAGGGCTCCGTCACACCGAGCGCCGCCGCGGTCGCCACCGCGGCGTCCACCGCGTTGCCGCCCCTGCGGAGCACCTCGATACCGGCGGCCGACGCGTCCGCGTCGACACTGGCGACCGCCCCTCCGTAGCCCACCGCGACAGGTGACTTGGGCAGCGCCGCCAACGGTGCCGCCGACGGTGGCGCGGACGAGGACGGGGCCGCCGCCCCGACCGTCACGACAGCGGCGAGAACAGCCGACAACGACACATTCCGCGCAACGGAACGTCGCATGCGCACCTCCAGTGCTGGATCGTCCGCGCAGGGTAACGCCGCGCCGCCCGCCCCGTCAGGTCCGCCGGGAAGCCGAGTCCGGATGCCCGCTAACATGCCCGCCCATGACTGACGACGTACGCAATATCGTGCTGGGCGTGATAGCCGCCGGCATCAGCGCCTCGCTGGGCTGGATCGCCCGCACCTGTCTCTGGCGCCGCAAGCTCCGCCGCAAGCAGGCGTTCTTCGGGCTGCCGGGCAATTCCGAGTGCCTTCTCGTCGTCAACCGCGACGCGAGCGGCGACGGCTCCGTCCACCGCCACGACGTCTTCGCCCTGCTGGAACTCTCCGCACTCATCAAGGACTGCTCGGCACACGCGCAGATCCTCTCCCACGACATCGCGCAGCAGGGGATCGGTGAGCGCACCGAGTTCTGTGTCGGCGGGCCGGTCTCCAACCGGCGGATGGCGGCCCATCTCCATTCGCTGCTGCCCGGTGTGAAGGTGAACACCGATCCCGAACCCGGTCCGGACCGCAACGCCTTCCAGATCGGTTCGGAGCGCTACCGGGTCGAGAAGGGGGTCGCCGAGTACGTGGTGCTCGCGCGGCTGACGACCGGTCAGGATGCCCGGCCGGTGTTCCTGTTCTGCGGGCAGCAGGCGATCACCAATCAGGCGGCCTCCCGCTACCTGGCCCGCAACCACGAGAAGCTGGCCCGCAAGCACGGCGACAGCACCTTCTGCCTGCTGCTGAAGGTGATCAACTCGCAGGCGTACGGCCCCGACGTGGTGGAGCTCGTCGCCGACGTGACCCGCGCCGCGCAGACCCCCGCACCGGCGCCGCGCAACTCGCACCGGGCGACGGGCTGAGTTCCCTGCCGCGCGGGGTCGGACAGGAGGCGGAGAACGGAACGCGCTCCGGTCACACGGAGCAGTGGGCCGGCCCGATGACACCGTCGGTGCCGGTCACCTTCACCGCCTCGCCCCGGTCCGCGGTGCGGGCCTGTGCGGCGGTGCAGATCAGCTGCTGGCGGGCGACCTCGGAGAGTGTGGTGACGGGTGCGTTCAGCCGGACCCAGACGCCGTTCGGGCCCACAGTGATGGTCAACTCGACGCGGAGGTACGGAAGTTCCGTGCGCAGATCGGTCGCGGCCTCGCTCTTGCTCGGCCCTTCGAAGAGCAGCGCGACCGCCCTGTCGGCCCCTCGCCACGCCACTTCCGTACCGCTGTCCGAGGAACTTCCCTCCAACGGCACCTCGTTGGGCCGTACGACGGGCATCAGCCGGCTCGCGGACGACGAGGACACGAAGTAGAGCAGCGTGCCCTGTTCGCGGCCCGGCGCCACCTCGACGGTCGCCGGGTCACCGACCTCGACGACATCCGTGGCCCGTATCCCGCACCCGGTTGCCAGCAGGACGAGGGGCAACAGGGCGCCGAGGGCACGTACGCCTCTCACGGTCCCTCCAGCGGCAGTTCCACGGTGAACACCGCGCCGCCCCCGGGCCCGCCCGCGGCGCGCACGGTGCCGCCGTGCAGCCGTACGTTCTCCTGGGTGATCGCCAGTCCGAGCCCGCTGCCGGCCGACCGGGTGCGGGCGGCGTCGGCCTTGTAGAAGCGGTCGAAGACATGGGGCAGCACGGCGGGGTCGATACCCGGACCGCTGTCCGCGACCTCGGTCACCAGCCGGTCCTCCGCCCCCCTCCGCTCGGTCCGCAGCCGTACCGTGACGGGCTCCGCTCCGTGCCGCAGGTGAGCGGACAGGTGGTGCCCGGCGGGTCACGCCCGCCGCAGCCGCCCACGCCCCGCCGCGATCACGGCGCCGACCTCCCGCAGCCGGAGCGGCCGGGCCAGCAGCGCCACCGTGAACAGGAGCACGAGGGAGCCCGCGCCCACCGCCGCGAAGTCCCCGAGCTCCGCGCAGCCGCGGGCGGCCAGGTACCCCAGCAGCCCGGCGGGCACGACCGCCGCCACCAGCCGGAGCTGCGCCCACAGCGTGGGCGAACGCACCGGTGAGGTCCCGGCGGCGCCGCCCCGGACGAGCCTGCGGTGCAGCACGTACGCGGTGGCCGCGAAGCCGGCGAACAGCGCCACGGAGTAGGCGCCGGCCATTCCCGTCACGGCCCAGCGGACCGGCAGCAGCAGATACGCGGCGACCGAGAGCCCGGCGTTGAGCGCCGCGATCACCAGATTGAGGAAGAACGGCGTGCGGGTGTCACTCATCGCGTAGAACGCGCGGGAGAGCACGTACTGCCCCGAGTAGGCGATGAGTCCGGGCGCGAACGCCATCATCATGCCCGCCATCACGGCGATGTCCGCGTCGTCCGTGAGCCCGTATCCGTACACCGCTCCCATCACCCACGGTGCCAGCGCGAACAGCAGGGCCACCGCGGGCACCACGACCGCGGCCGAGGTGCGCAGGGCGTACGAGACGTCGCGCCGCAGGCCCGGCAGGTCGTTGTCGGCCGCCGCCCGGCTCATCCGGGGCATCAGCGCGGTGACGAGCGAGACGGTCACGATGCCGTGCGGGACCACCCACAGCTGAAAGGCGTAGCTGTACGCGGTGTAGCCGGCGCCGCCCGCCAGTTCCATGTCCTCGGCGCGCTGGCCGATGGTGGTGGAGAGCCGGGTCACCACCCAGTAGGCGATCTGGTTGGTCAGCACGAGCGTGACCAGCCAGCCGGCCGCGCGCAGCGGCCGGGTGAGGCCGCTGCCCCGCCAGTCGAACCGGGGCCGCCAGCGGAACTTCGCGGCGCGCAGCGCGGGCACCAGGGCGAGCGTCTGGACGGCGATCCCGGCCGTAGTGCCCCAGCCGAGCCACTGGGCCTGCGCCTGGGTGAGCGTGCCGTCGGAGCCCGCCGCGATGCCGAGGTAGATCCCGAACACGGCGATGACGACCACGTTGTTGAGGACCGGGGTCCACATCATCGCGCCGAACCGGCCCCGGGCATTCAGTACTTGCCCGAGGAGGGTGAACAGTCCGTAGAAGAGGACCTGCGGCAGGCAGTAGCGGGCCAGGGCGACGGTGAGTTCGGCCTGTGCGTGGTGGTAGCCGGGGGCGTAGACCGAGACGATCCACGGGGCGGCGAGGACCGTGAGGCCGGTGAGGGCGAGGAGGCCGACGGTGCAGACAGTGAGCAGCCGGTCGGTGTACGCGGCTCCGCCGTCGGCGTGGTCCTTCGCCGCGCGCACCAGTTCGGGGACGAAGACGGCGTTGAGGGCGCCGCCGATGAGCAGTGTGTAGAGGATGTTGGGCACGGTGTTGGCGACGTTGTACCCGTCGGCCTGGAGTCCGGTGCCGAGCGCGGCGACGACGACCGCCGAGCGTATGAAGCCGGTCGCCCGGGAGACGATGGAGCCGGCCGCCATGACGGCGCCGTTGCGCAGCACCGAGCGGGGTTCGCGGTCCGCGACCTGTGTGGTGGTCGCTTCGGTGGCGGTCACCGGCGTGCCAGGTACGCCTGGAACGCCCGGTACAGCGTGTTGTTCGCGGCTCCGCCCACCGATGTCTCCCACTCTCCGAGCGTCTCGACGACCTGGCCGCCGGTGCCGAGCTTCCAGCGGAGCAGCCCGAAGGGGCGGTCGTCGGGGTCAAGGGTGGAGGGTACCCCGCGCATGTCATGCACATCGGCACCGAGCCCGTGGGCATCGAGCATCATCCGCCACTGCAGCGCGTTGCTGGGGCGGACCTCGCGGCGGTGGTCGGCGGAGGCTCCGGTCTGGTACCAGACCCGTCGGCCGGTGCTGATCATGGTGTGGGCTGCCAGGATCTCGCCCTGGTGGACGGCGAGGTAGAGCCTCATCCGGCCGGGCTGTTCGGCGTTGAGCACGGCGTACTGCCGCTGGTAGTAGGCGAGGGAGCGGCCGAGCCGGAAGCCGTCGCGTTCCTCGGTGATCCGCAGCAGCCGGTGGAACTCCGGGAGTTCGGACTCGCCGCCGATCACGATCCGTACCCCGGCCTTCTCGGCCCTGCGCACGTTGCGGCGCCATTCCTGATTGAGCCCGGACCACAGTTCGGCGGGCGTCCGTCCGGCGAGCGGCACGTGGAAGACATGGCGCGGCTGTGCGTCGGCGTCCTCTCCGTCGCCGCCGCAGCGGCGCCAGCCGCGGGCCCGGAGCCGTTCGGTGACGGCCGCGCCGAGCGGGTCCACCTCGCTCGCCAGCACGTCGGAGACCTTCCGGCCCGGCCCGGTGGCCGCCTTGAGACGGCCGGTGTCCCAGCGGCGGTACGCCGGTGAGGGACCGATCCGTACGGCGAAGGCACCGGCCCTGCGCAGATGCGCCATGAGCGGTCCGAGCCAGCCGTCGATGTCCGGGTCGGCCCAGTCGGCAACCGGGCCCTCGGGCAGATAGGCGAAGTATTTGCGGGTTCCCGGGAATTGCCGGTAGAGCACCAGGGCGGCTCCGGTCAGTTCACCGGACTCGCTGTGCCAGCCGACCGTCTCGGAGGTCCATCGGTCCTTCACCCCGGCCCAGGACGGATACTGCAGAAAGCTCGCCCCCGGGCGGGTGGCCAGGAACGCCCGGTGCTCGGCGGCGGTCAGGCCGTGTGTCCGTGGTTCCCGGCCATGGCGGCGGTCTCCGGTCGCGAGCAGCGCTGACATGTTCGTGGCCCTCCCTGGTCCGCCCCGCTGTCGGTTCTGCGGAGCCGCACAGGATGCTCACAGCGGTCCGTGACGGTGCCGAGCGGCGTATGTGACCGGACGATGACCGTTGTGCTGCGGTACATGTCACACAGGGCATTTCCCGGTTTTCGGCCGATTTGGGGAACCTATCGTCGGGTGAACGCCTCTCCATCGACGAGAAGCAATGCCTTGGAGGTTTTTCCGTTGATCGCTGCACGCCGGCCCGTACGCCGTACCGCTCCGCTCGGCCGCCCGGTCCGGCTCACCCTGGTCGCCGGTACCGCGGTGCTCGGTGCCATGCTCACCGCCTGTTCCGGCGCCACCGCGTCGGACTCGGATTCGGAATCGGGCAAGGGGCAGGCGGCCGCGCCGGCCTCCGACGCCAGGATCTCGGTGAACCTCCGGGGCAGCCAGGCCGCCCCGGGGACGCCGGTGAAGGTGACGCTCGGCACCGGGAAGCTGAAGGCGGTCACGGTGAGCGCGGACGGGGGCGAGGCGCTCACCGGCCGGATATCCGCCGACGGCAGGACGTGGACGTCGGACCGGCCGGCCGCGCCCGGCACCACGTACGGCGTCGAGGTGAGGACCACCGAGGGCGGCAGCGGCAAGGCCGGCTTCACCACCGCCACCGCCGACAAGGTCAACAAGCTGACCCTGGCCCCCGGCAAGAACACCACGGTCGGTGTCGCCCAGCCGCTGTCGATCGTCTTCGACAACCCGGTGAAGGACAAGGCGGCGGTCGAGAAGGCCCTGAAGGTCTCCACCTCGAACAACACCGAGGGCTCCTGGGGCTGGCTGCAGGACTACTCCGGCAAGGACCGCGTCGACTGGCGGCCCAAGGAGTACTGGAAGTCCGGTACGAAGGTCACCCTCGACGCCGATCTCAACGGCATCGACTCGGGCCCGTCCGGCGGCTGGTTCGTACGCGACTACCTGACCACCTTCACGATCGGCGCCGACCAGGTGGTCAAGGTCGACCTCGACCGCCACCGGCTGGCGCTGAAGCGGGACGGGAAGACCGTCATGGACGTGCCGATGTCGGCCGGCACCCCCGGCGGCGAGAAGGCGTCCTGGCGCGGCACCGCCGTGCTGATGGCCAAGGAGGGCACGATCAACATGCGCTCCGAGACGGTCGGCCTCGGCGACGCCTACGACAAGATGGTCGATTCGTCGATGCGGCTGACCTGGTCGGGGATGTACGCCCACGCGGCGCCGTGGAACGCGGCCTACTTCGGGGTGGCCAACCACAGTTCGGGCTGTGTCGGGATGAGCGACGCCAACGCCGGCGCGCTGTACCAGCAGGTGCGGGTCGGCGACCCGTTCGAGATCACCGGTGCGGACGCCAAGGGCACGGTCGCGGAGGGCAACGGGTACGGGGCGTGGAACGTGTCGTGGGCCGACTGGCAGGCGAAGAGCGCGCTGTAGCGGACGGGCGGCCCGGAGGCCCGTCGCCGGACGGGCGCGGCCAACAAGGAGAGCGGCACCTTCGTCACGTATCTCTACGACGAAGGGCCGCTCGGCCTCGGCAAGCTGGTCAGCAACGCCCCCTATACCTGGTGATCGACATCGTCGATCCGCTGTACACCGAGCACAACCCGACCGGATCGCAGCTGACCTTCTCCTCGCCCCCGGCGGACCCGTCGTACGTGTCCGTGCCGTTGTGCGAGAAGTGATCACCGGCTGCTGCCGGACGGGCACCGCTCTGCTGGGACCGCCTCGCGGCGGGCCCGGCTACTGCACTCCCGGCAGCAGCGTTCCTGGTTCGGCCGGTGCGATCTCCACGGCCTTCGTCTTCGGATTGCGCCGTTCCCGCTTGGCCACCCAGGTCGCGAACCAGGAGAGCAGCATGCACATCCCGATGTAGATCGGCGAGATCACCATCACCACAGGGATGAAGGGAAGATCGTAGTCGAGGTTGGACGCGATGAGCTTGCCCGCGTGGAGAAATTCCTCGTAGGTGATCAGATAGCCGAGCGAGGTGTCCTTCAGCGCCACGACCAGCTGGCTGATGATCGTGGGCAGCATGGCGCGCACCGCCTGCGGAGCCAGTACGAACGTGGTGACCTGCGTCTTGCGCAGCCCCAGGGCGTACGCGGCCTCGGACTGGCCGCGCTCCACCGAGACGATCCCGGTACGGAACACCTCGGCGAGCACCGAGCCGTTGTACAGGGTCAGCCCGGTGACCAGGGCGGGCAGCGGCTGCACCTTCAGCGCCACGAAGATGAAGAAGATCATCACCAGTACGGGCATGGCCCGGAAGAACTCCACGAGCAGCGTCGCGATCCAGCGCACGGCCCGGTGATCGGAGAGCCGGCCGACGGCGAGGACCGCGCCGAGCAGGAGGGAGAGCACCGCGGCGTACGCGAACGCCTTGAGGGTGTTGCCCAGTCCGCGCAGCAGCAGTTCCTGGATGCCCTTGTACGTGAAGGGGGTCCACTTGGCGCTGGTGAACTGATCGGTGTCGAAGAGCAGATAGACGACCCAGCCGAACAGCGCGAGGATCAGTGCCGTCGAGACGATCCCGTACAGGAGATGGCGCTTGCGGGTCGCCGGGCCCGGGATGTCGTAGAGCGCCGTGGCGGACGGCGCGGTGCGGGTGGTCATCGGGCGACTCCCCAGCGCTTCTCCATCACGTTGAAGAGCGCACTGATGGACAGGGTGATGATCAGGTAGCCGACGGCGATCCAGACGAAGGTCCAGATGATGCTGTAGCCCAGCTCGTTGAGGGTCTTGTAGGTGCCGAGCAGCTCGGTGACGCTGAACGCCCCGGCGATCGCGGAGTTCTTGGCGAGGGCGATGAGCGTGGAGCCGACCGGCGGGATCACCGACCGGAATGCCTGGGGCAGCACCACGGTGTTCAGCGTCTGGCCGAACGTCATGCCGAGGCTTCGGGCCGCCTCGCCCTGCCCCGTCGGCACGGTGTTGATGCCCGAGCGCAGCACCTCGCAGATGAACGCGGAGGTGTAGCAGCCGAGCGCGAGGACCGCGAAGACCTCGAAGGGGAGGACCAGGCCGAAGCGCGGCAGTCCGAGCAGGACCGCGAAGAAGAGCAGGGTCAGCGGGGTGTTGCGCAGCACCGTCACCCAGACCGTGCCGAGTACACGCAGCGAGCCGACGGGGGCCACCCGGCAGGAGGCCATGAAGAAGCCGAGGAGCAGGGCCAGGATCGAGGAGTAGACGGTCAGTTCGACCGTGCCCAGGAAACCTTTGCCGTAGAGCGAGAAATTCTCGGTGAGTACGTCCATGGTCGATGCCCGCCCTCTCAGGTCGCCGGGTAGCGGTCGATGGGCGGCGGCGTCGGCGCGGGCACTCCGGACAGACCGAGCGTGGCCTCGAACGCCTTCTTCCAGTTGCCGTTCTTCTCGTTCGCCTCCAGGGCGTCGTTCAGGGCGAACCGCAGCGCGTTGTCGCTGCGCGGGACGCCGATGCCGTACGGCTCCTCGGAGAACGGCTTGCCCACGACCTTCATCTCCTCGGGCGCCTTGGCCGCGAAGCCCAGCAGGATGGCGTCGTCGGTGGTGACGGCGTCGACCTGGTACGTCAGCAGGTTGTCGACGCAGATCGAGTACGTGTCGTAGGCGACCAGGATCGCCTTCGGGTAGTCGGCGGCGATGCGCTGGTACGGGGTCGACCCCGCGGCCGAGCAGACCGTCTTGCCGGCCAGGTCCTGCGGGCCGTTGATGTCGTGCTCGTCGGTGCGGACGAGCAGGCCCTGTCCGGCCATGTAGTAAGGACCGGCGAAGCCGACGAGCTTCTTGCGCATGTCGTTGATGGTGTAGGTGCCGACGTAGTAGTCGATCTGCCCGTTCTGCAGCGCCGTCTCGCGGTTGGCCGAGGCGATGGTCTTGAAGCGGATCGTCTTCGGGTCGAAGCCGAGCGAGGCCGACATCATCTTGGCGATCTCGATGTCGAAGCCGGAGTAGACACCGGTGGCCGGGTCCTTCTCGCCCAGATAGGGCTGGTCCTCCTTGGCCCCGACCCGGAGGTAGCCGCGCTTCTTCGCCTTCTTCCAGGTCGGCGAGTCGGGCAGCCGGAAAGCGGTGTCGACCTTGTACACCGGCAGCTGCTCGGGCTTCGGGCCCTTCACCGGCGGGCTGCCCTCCTTGCCGCACGCGGCGGCGAGCACGGCCAGCAGGAGACCGGCACAGGCGGCCAGAACTTTTCTCGTACGCAACACGGAGCCCCCCGTCAGTGCTTGAGGATCTTGGACAGGAAGTCCTTGGCGCGGTCGCTCTCCGGAGCGGTGAAGAACGCCTCGGGAGTGCGGTCCTCGACGATGCGTCCGTCGGCCATGAAGACCACGCGGTTGGCGGCGGAGCGGGCGAAGCCCATCTCGTGCGTGACGACGACCATGGTCATGCCGTCCCGGGCGAGCTGCTGCATGACCTCCAGCACCTCGTTGATCATCTCCGGGTCGAGCGCCGAGGTGGGCTCGTCGAAGAGCAGTGCCTTGGGATCCATGGCGAGGGCGCGGGCGATGGCCACGCGCTGCTGCTGACCGCCGGAGAGCTGGGCGGGGTACTTGTCGGCCTGCGAGGCCAGTCCGACCCGCTCCAGCAGTTCACGGGAGCGCCGGTCCGCCTCGTCCTTCTTCCGCTTGCGGACCTTGAGCTGGGCGAGCGAGACATTGGCCAGCACGGTCCGGTGCGCGAACAGGTTGAACGACTGGAAGACCATGCCCACTTCGGCCCGGAGCTGGGCCAGCCCCTTCCCCTCCTCGGGGAGGGGTCTGCCGTCGATCGCGATATGGCCGGACTCGATCGTCTCCAGCCGGTTGATGGTCCGGCAGAGCGTTGATTTACCGGATCCGGAGGGGCCGATGACCACCACCACCTCCCCGCGGCCGACGGTGAGATTGATGTCCTGCAGTACGTGCAACTGTCCGTAGAACTTGTTGACGTCCCGCAGCTCGATCAACGGATCGACGGCCATACGCTGCCCTACCCACTTTTCGCTGTGTCGAGGTCAGCGCAAACTATCCAGCCTGAAAAGGGACTTCGCCCCCGACACGCACAAATGGGGCATAAGGCTTCTTATCCGATTGCCATGAAAGCCCTACCCCTCGGCCGACTCCGAGTACACCTGCGAGAGCTCGGGGCTGCCCGCCATGGCCCAGTCCAGTCCGGCCTCGACCACGTCGATCTCCCGCCCGGAGGCGAGCCGCACCACGGGCTGCCCGCTCGGCCAGATGCTCCAGACCGCACCGGGGACGTTCCGCACCAGGACCGTCCCGAGGTACAGCCCCGCGTCGTTGCCCAGCCAGGGCAGTTCCTCGGGGTCGTCGCGCCAGCGCGGCGGCAACTGGTCGAGAGCCGCCAACGAGGCCGGGCTGTCGTCGAGTTCGAGCCCGCGCTGCCCCGCTCGGACACGTAGCAGCTCGCACTCGGCGAGGAGCTCGGCCACGCCATCGGGATCGGCCGCGACGGCGGCGGCGAGCCCCGCCCCCCGCGCACCGTCGTGACGCTTACGCCAGTTGTCCAAGAAAGGGATGTTCATGATCAGATCCCCTTGGGGGCGCAACCGCCGAACACAAGCCCCACCTGGGCGGCAGCCAGCCCGAACGAACGCAGATGGTTAGCTCTAGTTAGCTTCAGTTGGCTCACGTTCACCATGATCATCTCCCACTCGACTCCCACCGTTCCCCGCCAGGTCAACGTGGCGCAGTGCGACCATCAGCCCACCATGACACAAAACCGGCCCCGGGTCGCTGCACCTTGGGGGGTGTGGACTACGACCCGAGACCGGCAATGTGACCAACGATGGAGGGGGCCCCACGGTGATCACTCGTTCGTGTGAACATATGTTCGAGCAACGACAGTACATCCAGCCCTGCGGCATATGCCATGAAGCCGCAGGGCTGCCGCGTCGCCTCTCTGGCGAATCTCTCGATCAATCATGATCGAAAAATGCCGGAAAATAGCTGCTGACTTATGATCTTGCAGGTCAGAGCGTTTGTCGAGTGTCTGCCGACCTGCCGCCCTGGATCCTCGATCACCGCCGCACCCTCGGCGAACACATCCGCGACCGGCGCATGCACCAGAACCTCACCCAGGAGCAGCTCGCCCACTTGGTTGGGGTCTCCCGCGACACCGTCCAGCGCGTTGAGGGCGGCCAGAACGACGCGCGAATCAGCCACCTCTGGCGCATCGCCGCAGCTCTCGACACCACCGTCGCCGAACTCCTCGACGAATAGCAGCCGCTCTACTGGCAGCAGGGCCCGGCCCATACCTCAGCGTCCAGGACATGCGCGCCCTGCTGATCGCGGATGATGCCGACGCTGATCGCGCCAGCGGTCAGGGGTTGCTTGCACCAGATGCAGGCGCGGCCCTGCGCCTGCGCCCACGTCAGCCTCCCAGGATCGGGCAGCGGCCAGGACGCCCGCCGATCGGCCATGGCCGTCATAGCGCCTGCCCCTGTTCGCGGCATGCGCAGGCCGCGGCGTCCGAGCAGGCCCGCGGGAACCAGCTGTAGGCGGCACCCCCCTCGGGGCGGGCCCGCTGCTCGCCAAGGTCGGTGTCGGCGCCGACAGTGAGCGCTGTCCTGCACCAGACGCAGGACCATCCGCGCTGCTGCTGCTCCGTCAGGTCACTGACTGGCGGTAAGTCCCTCACGGTCATGGCGTCCCCGGCTCGTCGTTGATCAGGTACGAGACCAGCGTGACGGGCGCGAAGGGGCGCAACGCTCACAGATTCGTGAGCGTTGGCAGGTCAGGCCGTGAGCGCGACTACAGGCCGATCCAGGCGGCCATGTGTCCGAGGGTGTCCGGGGTGCGGCGCGAGATGTGCACCAGGCCCTTGATGGTCTCGCGGGCTCCCGGGTGGTACCGGGTCTGCTCCGGAGCGGCGTGCCGGGCGTCGACGATGCTGCTCAGTGCGGCCTCGGTCCGGCCGGTCTCCATTTCTGAGCGCGCCTTGTCGATGAGGAAATGTGCCCGCCGGGACGTGGCCAGGGCCATCGGCAGGGTGATCTGCCGGGCCTGGGTGAGGGCTTCGTCGTACTGGCGCATCTCGACCGCAGCCGACATCTTGTGGAGCGCGACGTTCGTCGGGCCGAAGCTGAGCCAGTGGACTTCGGAGGCATCCCCGGTCCGCTCTGCACAGTCGCGGGCTTCGGCGATGTGGGTGTCGACCATGGTCTGCTGGTCGGCGCGGGCGGCGATGACGGACGCTCCGAGGTGGAGTTGCCCGGTGACGGCCACTGCCTCCCGGGTCTGCTCGGCTGCACCGACGATGCTGTGGCCGGCGGCGACGAGGCGCTGCCCGATTGTGTACTCACCCTCCCGGAAATAGACCAGGGCGCGCATGTACTGCCGGATGGCAGCCAGACAGGGGTCGGAGGCGCGATGGGCTGCCCAGTCCATACGGTCCAGGGCGACTGAGCTGAGGTCGTAGTAGCCGAGCTTCACCGAGATGTCGTGTGCGGTGCGGTACGTCGAGGCAAGGGCCTGCCACAGCTCCGTCGACTGTGCCCGCCAGGCCGCGGTGGTGAGTTCCGCGATGGTGGCGGGCAGCAGGCGGGCCGCGTTCCGCAGATGCGTGGCCCTGACCTGGGCGCAGAGTTCTTCAGCGCTCGCGATCAGGTGCTCTGCTGGCTGGTCCGGGATGGCGTCGTCGGCCCCCAGGTCGTACAGGTCGAGCGCTTCCCGGATGGGACGCACGAGTTCGGCGAGGCGGTCCTGCTGCAGTTCGGTCACGTAGGGCTGTCCCGTCAGCACGGTGACGTCGATCCGCAAGGCCTGGGCCACAGCCGCGACGAAGTCGAGGTTGGCGGGCTTGGCGCCGCACTCGACTTGGTTGAGGAGGCTGTACGAGTACGGGATCCGGGCGGCCAACTGTCGCTGTGTCAGCCTGGCGAGTTTCCGTTGCTCTTTGATCCGGGCGCCTGTGTGGTCGTCGTCCAGTCTGGGCATACTGGTCTCCGTTCCTGACTCGTCATCCGGAACGGTACCCGCGCGTCCGCGCGCTGGATCCCGCATCGCCCCCGATTCCACCCGGTTCGGGGGCGGTTGCATGTGTGGTCGGATGGCGGCATGACGACTCTGTACCTGTTCGGCTCGGCCGCCCCGCCCGTCTTCGAGGTTGCCGAGATCATTGAGAACGCTCAGGCCCGCGGGTGGGATGTGTGCCTCGGGCTGACGCCGACGGCGGCCCGGTGGCTGGGCGAGCAGCTCCCGGAGCTGGAGCGGCTGACCGGGCATCCGGTGCGCTCCGAGTACAAACTGCCCGGGGAGCCGGATGTGTGGCCGCCGGCGGACGCGATCCTGCTCGCGCCAGCCACCTTCAATACGATCAACGCCTGGGCACTCGGACTGACGTCGTCATTCGTCGTCGGAGTGGTCGCCGAGGGGATCGGGAAGAAGATCCCGACCGTGGCAATGCCGTGCGTGAACGCGGCCTACGTGCAGCACCCCCAGTTCGACCGGTCGGTCGAGACCCTGCGCGGCGCCGGAGTGACGGTGCTCTACGGCGAAGGCGGTTTCGTACCGAACCGGCCGGGCGAACGCCGTCCCGAGGGCTTCCCCTGGCACCTTGCCCTCGACGCGGTCGGCGCGATTGTCAGTCCCGCCCCGTAGCCTGTTCCCATGCCGATCACCCCTTCGCCTGCCACCCCTGTGCGCTCCCCCGCCGCGGTGAACGCGGATATCCGCGCGCTGTGGGCGGCCGGCCCGCTGTCGCCGGAGGGTGAGGCGGAGTACCAGCGGTTGCTGGTGGAGTGGGAAGCCGCGGTCCGGGCGGATGTCGTAGCGGCTGCCTGACCTGCGCGGCTCCGTTCGATTGTCAGTGGCGCCGTTTACGATCCGGCCGTGGCAATCGATATCCCTGAAGATCTGATCATGCTGGAACGTTCCGCCGCTGAGGAACAGCGCAAGGCCCTTGCCGAGCCGTACACAGAGGAGGCATGGG
Organism: Streptomyces sp. NBC_01591; assembly: GCF_035918155.1. Lineage (NCBI taxonomy): Bacteria > Bacillati > Actinomycetota > Actinomycetes > Kitasatosporales > Streptomycetaceae > Streptomyces > Streptomyces sp. NBC_01591. The sequence continues at coordinate 7,336,829 of NZ_CP109327.1, read as the reverse complement.
CGCCGTGGCGTGAGGCGGCGGCGAAGTTCCAGGCCGCGGTAACCGCGCACGCCGAGGCGGCCGGGGTGTCCCGGTCCGCGCTGGAGATGGCCGTGAAGAAGGCCGTGCTACATCCGGAGCCTGAGGGCGACTGATGCACGTCCGCCCCTCCCCGGGCGCTGTTCCGGGTGAGGGGCGGTCTCGTAGCTGCGCCCAGCCATAGGCGCGAATGTGATGAGTCCACGGTACTGGGCCGGTATGACAACCGGGGCGGCCCGCCGTGACGGGGGTGACACGGCGGGCCACGGCCAGTGTGGCAGGGGCGGCCGAAGTTCGCAGAGGCCTCAGGAGAGTCTTAGAATCGAACTCATGTCCGATACTCCGTCGCGCCTGGTCATGCTGCGCTTTCTCAGGAGGGTTCAGGAGCAGCAGCTCGCCCAGACCGACCGCTGGATCGCCGACGAGGAACGCCGCGAAGCCGAACGACAGCAGGGCGTGGAGCGACGGCCACCGGCTCCGGACTGGGTGATGGAGCTCAGCATCGGCCTCGGCGCCCAACCCATCGAGGTGCACGCCGGGCACTGCTACGCCATCGGGAAACGCCACCGGCCCATCAGTCGAGAGCAGGCCCTCGCCGCGCTCGCCGAGGGGATCCGTGCGTGCGCTCACTGCCGGCCGGACACGGAGCTCGGGGTGCTGTGAGCAGCAGCCCGGCGCACCCTGGAGGGATGAGCGTCCCGATAGTCGTCCACGGCCTGTCCCGCACCGGCGGGCGGAGGGTCGCCATCAAGGGGAAGGTCGTCGGGCTCGCCCGCAACGACAGCGACCTCGTCGAATTCCTGAGGCGCGCCGGCCTCGACGACGCCTGGGAACTCGTCGACGACCCGCACTGGATTGAATGGCGCGGCGGGCGGGCGCATCGGTACGAAGCCGCGTGACGAACGCCCGACCGCACCGGACGTCAGCCCAGTTTTACGGGGACAGCCTGGGCGCCGACAGCGGGCCGCCCTCCGGCTTTGAGCTCGGGTACGTACTTATAGAGCGTGGTCCGGGAGATCCCGAGCAGCTTGGCGATGGACGTGACCGACGCCTCTGGGTTGGCGAGCATGGAGCGGGCGTGCAGGATCTGTTCCTCGCTCATGGCTGGCGGTCGGCCGATGCGCTCACCGCGGGCTCGCGCGGCGGCCAGTCCCTCGTGGGTGCCCTGGACGATGAGCTCACGGATGAACTCTGCGAGCGCCGCGAAGACGTGGAAGACCAGTCGTCCGCCCGGGGTCGTGGTGTCGAGTGACTCGTGGAGCGACTGGAAGCCGATGCCGCGCTTGCGCAGGCCGGCGACGATGGCGATGAGGTCCTGGATCGAGCGCCCGAGTCGGTCCAGCGAGGGAACGACGATGGTGTCGCCGGGTCGGGCGTAGTCGAGGGCGTTCCAGAGTTCGGGGCGCTCGGCGTTCTTGCCGGACTTCTTGTCCGTGAAGATCCGCGCGCAGCCGGCTCCTTCCAGGAGTGCGATCTGGCGGTCGAGGTTCTGGCCCTTGGTGGAGACGCGGGCGTAGCCGAGGAGTACTCCGCTGGCGTTCGCCGGGAACGCTGAGAGCGCGTCGTCGCCCTCGTCGGCCCACTGGGAGGGTGTCGTCATGCAACTACCGTACAGAAAAGGGCGGTTGAAGGTTATTGAACATTGAGACTTTCTGAACACTCTTTTTGGACATCAATCGGTGCCGATGCGGCACCCTGAAGGCTTCCTGGCCGCACGTCCAACAACCGATCGGTTGATGGACACCCCTGATCGTCAGCCGCACCGCACAAGGAAGCCCCCTCCCGCCGAAGCGGAAGGGGGCGATCTCACTCGGACTCGTCGTCGAGGGGCGGGATGTCGGGCTCGATGAACAGCCCGGCGTACCGCGGTGCTGGCGGCGGCCCGGCAGCGGCGCCCGTCCGCGGTTCCACGCTCCGCTGCATCTGACGGGTCGGGGCATCAGCCATTGAGTCTCCTGTACATCGAGGTTGCCGCCAGAGCGCCGAGGCCGAGGAGGCTGCGGGACTGGTCCGGCGTGGGAGTGGCGGCGCCGGTACGGCGGCACACCAGGGCATCCGGATCATCCGGCGGCACCTGGAGACTGTAGCCGTCCGGGCAGGTCTGACCGTTGACGCCGTCGCGGCCGTTCGTGCCGTCCTTCCCGTTCGTGCCGTCCTTCCCCGCAGGACCCGGCGGGCCCGCAGGCCCGGCCGGCCCCGGGACAGTGGAGTCAGCACCAGCCTGGCCAGTCGCACCGGACGGGCCGGGCACCGGAGTAGCAGCCGGTCCTGCCGGGCCGCGGTCGCCCTTCGCGCCGGACGGGCCCGGCGGGCCAGGGATCGGTACGGGCACCTCGGCGCGGGCAGGCAGATCGGCAACCGCGTCCCCAGGGTCCGGCGCGGCTGGCGTCTCGCCCTTCGCCTGGATCTGCAAGCGGAGCTTCCGCACATCCGTGGCCAGCGTGGTGACCGCGCCGCCGCGCCGGTCCGCCTCCACAGCCAGCTGGTCCGCGCGCGCCTCGGCCTTGTCGATCTGCAAGAACGCGATGGCGAGGCCGCCCCCGAGGAACAACAGCGCGGCCACTATCCAGAGGCCTCGGCGGCGTCGGTAGAACAGACGCTCTGTCCGCGTCACGGCGTGCCTCCCAACTGGGTGACCAGCAGTCGCAGACGCGCGGTCTCCGCCTTCTCCGCCGCCAAGTCACTGCGCAGTGTGGCCAGCTCGGAGCGCAGTTCTTTCCGTTCCTCTTGTAGCTGGTCGGTCAAGCTGTTGAAGCCTGTCAATGCTCCGCCCTCCCGGGTCGCCCTCGATGCGCCCCGGGAGCCGTACATGGCCGCTGCCGCTGCTACCGGCGAGGCCAGTAGTGCACCCAGCGCGGTCAGCATGGCAGCGTCCACACGGTCCTCCAGTGCGCTCGTGGCAGCTCAGACGCCCTTGGCGAGGCTGGCCGAGTTCGTGACGTCACGCCACCGGGCGAGCAGGCCCTTCAGCAGCGACCCCGCCGCGGCGACACCCGCCACCGCGGCGGCCTGCCACATCGCAAGGTCGAACGGGGCGGTGAGGACGAGACCGCCGACGAACGCCTGGAGGAACGTGGCCAGCACCCGCTCGGCAAGGTCGCGGGCGTAGGTCTTGGCGCCCTTGATAACGGTCTGCGTCGAGGGCAACGGGAACTCCGGCATGGTCAGGCCTCCTTCTTCAGAGCGGCGACGTCCGCGCGGAGCTGGCGGACTTCGTTGAGGATGTGGGCGAGGTAGTAGCCCGCACCGTGCTCGACGCGGCCCGACGGGGTGCCCTTGGCGGTGGTGCCGATCTCTCCGATGGAGAGCAGGTTGGTGTGCAGGGCCTTCACGCGGTCGTCCGTCGTCGACACGGGCGTCTCCTTCGGCGGGGTGGGGGTGGTCTTGCCGGGCGACCAGCTGGCGGGGTGCTTGAGGCGCTCGGCGACGTCGGAGCGCAGGGTGGTCATCGAGAAGCCGCGGGGGTCGACCTTGTCGCTCGACCACTCCAGATGGCCGATCACGGACTTCGCCGACCACTTGTGCGCCCGGCACAGCGCGGCTTGGACGCGGACGATCGCGTCGTACTGGGCGGCCGGCCAAGGGTCCTTGCCATCGCCGAGGTTCTGACACTCCCAGCCGTAGAACCGCGCGTTGCCGTCGACCCCGTCGCTGTTGCCGTGGGTGGGCGGAGTCGGCCGGGTGCCGTAGGACTCGGCTGTGACCTGGTCCAGCACCTTGGGGTCGCCGCCGCCGGCGTGGTTGGTGCGGCCCCAGCCGACCAGGTGGACGCGGCCGTCCTTCGCGATCATCCCGTGGCACAGCGGACCGGGCAGGCTGCTGTAGCCGTCGCGGACGATCCGCACCGTGGCCGCGGTCCCCTTGGTGACGGTGTGGTGCACGATGCTGCCGTTGATCGGGCCCCACGCACCCTTCTGGTTGCGGTTGTGGGTACGCCAGTTGCCGACCTCGACCACACGCACGTCCTCGGCGCGGAGTGCAGCGAGGACCGCGGCGGCGGACAGGGGGTTGGCCATGGGGCCTCCAGACATGCGAGGAGCCCCGGCCGTAGCGGCTCGGGGCTCGGGACGAAGAGGGGGTCAAGTGGCGCTGATGCTCGCGATGTTGATCAAACCGGTGGCGGCCGCGTTGTAATTGCGCCCGACGAACACCGACCACGGCACTCGGTAGGTGGAATCCGTGACTGTGGTGGTCAGTCCGGACACCTCGGGGACGGACAGCGTGATCTGCGTGGCCGTGATCACGCACCGCAGGGTGTAGACGGTGCCCGCCGCGAGGTCGGCCCCGGCCGTCGTGTTGGCCAGCTGGGTGGATGTGCCGGCCGCCTTGTCGTCCCGGTAGATCCGCAGGCTGCGGTTGTTGGAGACCTGGACGGTGTAGCCGTTGTGGCGGATGTCCGAGCTGGACAGGATCGTGGCGTCGTCGTCGGCGCCCAAGTGCAGGCTGAGCAGGCTCCATCCAGCGCTGCCCCCCGTCGGAACGCTGAACTTCACGTCAACCGTCGTGGTGGCGGGCGCGGGCGAGACTTCTCCGGCGAGGAGAACCTGAGCGTCGGCCGGGTCGGCAGAAGCGGGCGGCGGGAGAGGGATCCGGCCCTGAGCATCCAGGACCGGGCGGGCCGCGGCCGAGGGAACGTAGCCGGGGCCCCAGGTCCCCATACCGAACGTGCTGGCGGTGCGGCGCGGAACGGCCCCGCTGACGTAGGCGGGGTAGTCCGCGATGATGCCGCGACACCCGAGCGCCAGGGCCCGGTCTCGCTGGACGCGGCGGGCGAGGGTGTGGGCATAGACGCCGAGCGGGTAGTTCTGGGCTATCGCGGCGGTGATCTGTGCGTCCGTGCCCGCGATGTCGAGGTCCAGGAGGTCCGCGCCGCTGGCCTTGATTGTGGTCGGGTTGTCGCTCGCCATCTGCGAGGCAGACCGCCACAGGTGTGCGAGGCACCCGCTGCTTTTGATCGTGGCCATCACCGAGGGCGTGTTGCTGTTGATCAGCACCGAGCGCTCAAGCCGACGGGCCTTGATCATGGCAGCCAGTTTCGGGACGGACGCGGCATCCTTCGCCTCGATCGTCAGCACGTACCGGCCACCGAACTCGTTCAGCAGGTCTTCGACGGTCGGGATCGGCAAGTCGGGGTATCCGGCTGCGAACCACGTGCTCGGGTCCAGGCGTGCGGCGGCCAACTGCGCGGCCGTGATCTGTGCGGCGGTGCCGGACTTGTTGGTCACGCGGTCGATGGTCGCGTCGTGCATCGAGACGAGCGTGCCGTCGGCCAGGAGCCGGGCGTCGACGTCGAGAATCTGCGAGTACGCCCGTGCCGCGCGCAGCGCATCCACGCTGTTCTCCGGGGATTCTCCGGCGCCGCCTCGGTGGGCGTCGAAGACAACGGCCGGCAGATTATCGACGGTGGCGGCTTCGCCGAGCCGAGACTGTACGGCGGCGATGGCTGCGGCTGCGTCGGTCTGTGCCTGCTCGGCCGCGGTCTCTGCGGCCGCTGCCGCGCTGCTTGCTGTCGCTGCGGTCGCGGACGCGTTGCCAGCTGCGGTCAGGGCTGCTGCCGCGTCTCCTGCCGCGCTAGTCGCCAGTTGTCCGGCGGCCGTCGCCGCCTGCAGCGCCTCAGTGGCCACCTCCCTGCCAGAGGAGTACCAGCGCACCGTGCGCCCGCCGCTGGCGTTGTACTCGTACTCGATCTGCGGCCAATCGCACATCCACTCGCGTATCGCGCCCGGTGCGGCGGACGAGGTGGGATTGGACCGCAGTTGCCCGATCGGGGTCGTACCGTCCGCCTCGTAGAGGGCGGTGATCAGCTCCCCGCTCCCGGCGACGCGGACGTTGATCGGATAGTCGGGGATCACATCTCCGGTCGCGGTGGTCAGGACTTCGGCGGGGGTTCCGCCGTAGGTGTACAGGGGCATGGGTGCCTTTCAGTCGATCCAGTAACTGCCGGAGATGTCGACCCACGACGTGCCGACCGTGCCGCCGTCCTGCGCACCGTCCTGGCTCCAGAACGTCAGCGCCCGCGGCGTGGTTTCGTCGTCGGACCAGGCCTCGACCCGGCCCGCGCCGATCAACGGGTCGCCGGACATGGAGAAGAACGCGGTTGACGTTGCGACGTGCTGTGGCTTGCAGTCGGCCGGCACGGTGGCGATCTGGATTCCGTTGGTGCCGACGATGAGCCCGCCGTCCGTGCGGATGATGCGCCCGCGCATGTGGACACGGGTGCCGATCAGACGGATCTGCGGGGTGTTCTGACCGGCCTGGAAGCCGGACGCGAGCGACAGGGTGCGCCACGCAGGGGTCGGTTCCCAGATCGTGGCCCACGTGTTTGCGCTCGACGAAGTCTTGATCCACAGAGATCCGTTCGAGGCGGTCACCACGGTATGCAGTGGCGCCCCCGCGTACACCGAGTTGCGCTCGGCGAGATCCGCGACGTGCTGCATCAGGTGCGGGTCGATGGCCGTCGCCAGCTCGGCCAGGGCGGCGGGCCCGAGCGGGGCGTCCCCGCCCCCGGGGACAGGGAGTTGGGCGTATCCGATGGTCGCCATGAAGCTCCGATCAGGCTGAGAATTTGATGGTGATCGCACCGCCGGTGACGGCCATGTAGTCGGTGGACCCGCTGGCGTAGATCGCCAGTCCGCGGGCGCTCCCGGAGGCCAGGGCCGAGCGCCAGGCAGCCGGGAGAGTGGCGGTTCCCTTTCCCCCGGCAGACAGCGACAGCAGTTCCTCCGGACCGTTGGCCAGGTTGAGCTGGCCTGCTGGCGGTGACGTGTAGCCGTGCAGGTAGAGATGCAAGGGGCGCTTCGCGTTCGAGCCGGACCCGGCGCGACGGGTGAACGAAGCCGTCATCGACGAGACGGCCTTGCCTGCGCAGGCATCCGCTATGCCCGTGCCGTAGAACCACGCCCCCCGCCGGTTGCCGCCGCCGGTCCAGTCGCCCTGCATCGGGTTGGACGCGTAGTCGTCTCGGCGACCATTGCGCCAACTGTCGGCGGCTGTCGGGGAGATCGTCACCGTCTTCGGTGGCCGTGTCGCGGGCGGGGTAGGGGACGGTGCGGAGCTTCCGATCTGTGCGTACAGCTGGCCTACCCCGCGGGCGTCCTTGCGGGTCCACAGGGTGTTGACCTGCTCCCAGCCCGCTCCGGGGGTTGTCGTGCCCCACGTGTATGCGGAGATCGCGATCAGGTCGGAGGCGGCGTCGGTGGCGATCTCTCCGATGCTGGCCGCGTCCGTACCGCCAGGGTCCGGGCCGAGGCGCCACAGCACTACCGGCACGGCGCCGGGGCGGACGGCTACCCAGTCTCCTGCGGCCCGGCCTCGGTAGGAGTCCGGGCACGCCACGTCGAGAAGCAGCGTCCCCTGGTAGTCCAAGTTGACCCCGGCTGCGGTGACGTCCACGACCTGCGCGGACACTACCTGGGCACCCGAAGCGCCTGCTGCTGCCAGAGATTTTCCGAGGTCGTCCGCAGCGGTCACGTGAGCCTCCTTGACGTCGTGCGGGTCGTACAAGACATCGAGGACGCACCGAGGGTGTACGACAGGGAGTCGATCAGGTGCCGCTCCCACACGCCGGGCTCGGTTTCAACTTCCACCACGTCCCCTGGCTCGATCGCGGGATTGCAAGCTGAGGTGAAGCTGAGCGAGGACTGCACGCCGAGGCTGTCGGCGAGCCGCGCCCTCGCCACCTCCTCGGCCTGCCCTGCAGTAGTGATGAGGGCGGACGAGTACCTCTGGGTGCGGACACGGACCCATGTCAGGCCCAGGCGCTGCGGTGCCAGCGGATCGCCCACCGGGTCCGGGCCGGCGTAGGTGAGGCTTCCCGGGTCGTCGTCCCAGGCGTGTACGGGGCCGACCGCCGGAGCGCCGGAGCCCGCATCGCCGCTGACAGACCACAAGTTGGCGAGCCCCTCGGCGCTCTGCTCGGGCTGCGGTTCGATCAGAGCGCCGCCCATCCCTTGGGCGATCCGCCACACAATCGGGTCGGCCAGCGTCGGCACTGGGCCGGCTGTCACGATGCCTCGCGCGTCGACCCAGATCTCCCCGGCCAGTGACGCGGCGATCCCGGTCGCCGTGCCCGAGGTGTCCGTCCCGCCGGACAGCACCGACCATCGGTCCTCGTCCGCGACGATCTGCGGCACGGTCGAGTCCGGGTCGATTCCCTCGCGCCACGCCACTGGTACGCCCGGCAGTGCCTCTCCTACCAGGGTGGCCACTAGGGCGCGGGCTGAGTCCGGGCCCACCACCCGGGGCGACGGGAAAGCCGCGGCGCTGATCTCGTCCTCCAGGCCGTCGAGTTCCACCTGGATCCCGGTGCGGGTCACCTTGGGCCGGTTGACGGTGTACCGGCCGGCGGGAATCCATACCGTGTCGGTGCGGGCAGGCGTGATCCCCTGCCACAGGCGGACGTTCGTGCTGATCGGGTTGATGCCATCGCGCCCGAGCGACACACCGGTCAGGGTCGCCGATGCCGTGTAGCGGACAGTCTGAGTGCGTGACGCCTGAATCTGCGCCGACCCGGCGACGATGCCGCACGACTGCCACGTCTGCCCGCCGTCGACCGACCACTCCGCGCGGTACGGGCGCTGGCACGCCCCGGTGAGAGCGGCCAGTGCGGCAGCGGGGATGGGCAGCATCAGGTAACTCCGTTCGTGCTGAGCATCGCCCACGAGGAGTAGCTGGCGGCAACCGCGTCCCAGGTGGCGAAGCGGTTCGCAACTTCGTCCCAGGACCAGCCCGGCATGCGCAGCGGCTGCCCTGCCGTGTCCGGGCGGTCCACCTGGACCACACTCGCGCTGTACGTGCGTGAGAGGTTCGGTGTCGAGTTCACGCCCTGCTTCACGTCGCCGAGAAGAACGTACTGGTCTGCCCGGTAGTAGTCCGGCCGTGTCTGGATCAGCCGCACGCCGGGGGTGGCCAGTAGTGCTTCAAGGGCGGGGATCTGGTCCCCTTCGGCGTCGATGACGATCTCCGAGGACGGTGCCCCGTACACGTCCTGACTGGTCACCGGGTAGGCGCTGCCTTGCACGGCGGCCTGGTCGATGCGCGCAGCCCACGTCAGGTCCGGCCACGACGTGACCGTCACCCGGGCGGACAGCCCCGGTTCGTCGAGGGATTTGATCCACACGTCACGGGGACCGCGGTCCGGTACGGGCATCGTGACTGCCAGTGCCGACTCCGGGCCGGTGGACCCGTCCTCGTACACCGGTACCGCCGTGTAGATCACAGCTGCACCCAGCGGCGCCTCGGCGTCGTAGGCCGTGCCGACGCCTCCGATCGCCCATGCCGGGTCGGCGGACCGCACGGGGACAGGTGCGGCGGCACCCGGGTCTTGGCGCACGATGCGGACTTTCCGCACCGCAGATACATCTGCGAGGGCGGGCGGGGTGTTGCCGTTGTACGACAGCACCACCCCCGCCCACGGCTCGTCGACGATCGCCGCGAGGTACCCGTCCGGCGAGGTGACCCGCTCTGGCGGCTCGATCAGCGGAGCATTCGGATCCACAATCAGCGGCATCTGTCAGTTCCTCCCTATCGCGCGGCGGACCTGCGTCAGCCCTGCATCCACACGGCCGTCCGCGACATCGGAGACGTAGGCCCGGAGAGTGGGGCCGTCCTGGACCAGGAGCGTCACCGCCTGGCCGGCGGTAAGGCCCGCAGGGCCCTCGGAGGGCCTGGCGGCCATGGATGTAAGGGCGTTGGCCTGTTGCGTCGTGAAGACGGGCTCCGGCCTTCCCGTCCCGTTGTAGGCGAGGTTGAGGCCGGGCTGGAGGTAGCCGCCCGAGTCATAAGTGCCCTTGTAGGCGTAGTGGTGCGTGAACAGGCTGTCGTTCCACGCCCGCGCCCGACTGCCGATGACCACGCCGTCGCCACCACGGCTTTCGACGTTGACCCCGTTGAGCGTCCCGGCCGTGTGGCCCACGCCGGCATTGGTGATGCCGATCCGGTACGGGCTTGAGCCGTTGAGGACCCAGCCTGGAGGGGCTGTCTTCCCTGAGAAGGCGCCCGTGGCCCACCGGCGATGGGGCTTCTGCCCGCGGATCACGGATTCAACGGCGCTGACCAGACCGGAGCAGTCCCAGGAGGGGTTCCCGTTTCCGCCCCACTGGTATGCCTTGCCGTTCTGAGTACGGGCCCATTTCAGGCCGGCCTTGAAGCCTCCTCCCCCGATGCCTTCAGCTCCGAGCTTGGTGTCGGCCTTGCCTGAGAAGTCGATGATCGAGGTGATCATCTTCTTCGGGATTCCGGAGATCATGTCCCTGTATACGGAGGCAGACCCTGCGATCTTGTCGAGCAGGGGCTTCACCACGTGGTTGAGGCCGGCCTGCGCGGAGGCCTTCATGCCGTCCTTCAGCCACGACACCCCTGTGCTTGCCAGGTCGACCGTCTTCGAAGCGGCGCCCTTCACCCAGTCGAAGATGCCGCCTTTCGCGAAGCCCTGGAACTGGCTGAGGGACTTGCCGCGCATGGCCGCCGAGTTCACGGCGTGCAGGCGGGCCCGCTCATACGGGTCTCGCATCGCCTCGGACACGTACACCCCCTCGCCGCGGCGCATCGGGACGAGCTGGTCGTCGCCCTGCCGCCACGTCGACTGACCGGGCAGGATGCCGCCACGAGCGAACCCGTCAAGGGGTTGTTCTTTCAGTTTCGGGGCCCCGAACGCGCCCGCGATCTTGTTCCACGTCGGCACGATGCCGCCGTTGTAGATCTTCTCGATGATGAAGCGGACGGGCTTCTTCGCGATGTCCTGGACCTTGTCCCAGGCCTTCTTGATGAAGTCCTTCGCGTCGTTGAAGGAGTCGCCGACCGCTTTGACGCCCTTCTTCATGGCGTCGAACGCGGGCTTCAGTGCCTTGTCCCACAGCCACTTCGCCTTGTCGGCGATCCACCCGAAGACCGGCTTGGCGTAGGAGTTCCACAGTTCCTTGAGCTTCGCGCCGAGCAGGCCGATGCCGATCTTGAACAGCTCCCAGACCGGTTTGATCTTGTCGTTCCACAGCGCTATGGCCTTGTCCGCGATCCACCCGAGAACAGGCTTCGCGTACTTGTCCCACAGCTCCTTGAGCTTCGCGCCGAGGAGACCGATCCCGACCTTGAACAGCTCCCAGACCGGTTTGATCTTCTCCTGCCACAGCCAGACTGCCTTGTCCGCGATCCACCCGAAGACCGGGCCGAACACGTTCGTCCACAGCCACATGCCGACAGCCGCCAGCGCCTTGAAAGCGGTGATCAAGGGCGTGATCAGGACGGTCAGGACCACCGTTGCGAGGATCCGCGCCGCCGCACCGATGAACCCGAAAACCGGGCTGAGGATGGTGTTCCACAGCCACGACGCGGCCGTGCCGATCGCCTTCAGCCCGATCACGAAGGCGTCGAAGACCGGCTTGAGGATGTTGTTCCAGACGAACAGAGCGCCCGTCTTGAGAGCCTCCCAGACGGTGTTGACGACGTCCCGGAACCACGTGAAGTTCTTGTACGCGTAGACGACGGCCGCGACCAGCGCCACGATCCCGATGGTGATCAGCGTGATCGGGTTGGCGTTCATCACCAGGTTGAACGCGATCATCGCGAGGGTCCACAGCTTCGTCGCGACCCACACCGCGTAGAACAACTGGATCAGCCAGGGCAGATCCCGGGCAATGTCCGCGATCGCGCGCGCGACCGCGCCCAGAGCCGTCAGAACCGGGCCGGACAACGGGGCTGTCGCCCGTGCCATCTGGTAGAACGCAGAGCTGATGTCGCCGATCGCCCGTGCCAGTACCGGTCCCTGCGCCGACGCGTAAGACAGGAACCGCTCGAATTCCGGGCTGCCCTTCAGGCTGGTGCCCCACGTTGCGAACCGGCCCGTGATCCGCTGCATGGTCGACGAGATCGACTCCATGTGCGGCAGGAATGCCTGCACGACGCCGGCCATGCCCTTGAAAATCCGGCCGAAGGAAGCGCCCAGCCCGACGATTGCGGGCTCGACCGAGCCCGCGAGGTCCTGCTTGAAGGTCTGCCACCAGGGCGACTTGAAGCCGGCCGACACCCGGTCCTGCAGCGTTCCGATCGCGCGGGCCGCGGCCAGCACGAACGGTGTCAGACCCGGCAGGCTGTTCTTCAGCCCGATCAGGGCGCGCGTGAACAGCGGCATGACCTGCGGCTGCAACGACTCCGACCAGTCCGAGAACGCCGACTTCAGCGACACGAACGCGTTGAACGTGCCCCGCGCCGCCGGGGTCAGCTTCGCCAACTCGGCCTGGTACTTCGCCTGCGCCAGGGCAGCCTGATCCACGCCCCCGGCCGCCGACTGCGACGCGGAGGCAATCTGACGCTGGGCCGATGCCACGGCGTCCGCCGCGGACTGCTGGGCCACAGCCACGTTCGCGGTCGCCTCGGACACCCGCTCCTGCGCCTGGGCGACCTGCCGGGCCGTCTCCACCTGTGTCCGGGCGGCCTCGGCCTGCGCGTCGCGCACCCCGCGGGCACGGTCCGCCACCTGCTGCTGGGCCTTCGCCAGACGGTCCTGGGCCTGCGCAACGGTGTCCGAGCCCTCGACCCCAGCCCGGTTCGCGGCGGCCGTCTCGTCCTTGAGGCGCTTCGTCTCGGTGGTCTGCTCCTTGAGCCGCTGCACCGCCTGGTCGTAGGAAAGCTGTGCGCGGTCCTTGTCAAGCTGCGTCGACTTGGCGTCCGCCATCGTGCGGTTCAGGTCGGCCTGGGCCTCCTGCACGCCGAGTGTCGCGTCCCGCTGTGACAGCTGGGCGTCGGCCAGCCGGCTGTTGAGGTCCTCCAGCTCCAGCGCAGCCTGGCGCCGGGCGTCGGTCAGGTCCTCCTGGGCCTGCTTGGCATCCTTCTGCGACTGGGCGAGGGACCGCTCAGCGTCCTGGACCGCGCGGGCCGCCGCCGCGTTTCGCTGGGCGGCCTGGTCTGCAGCATCTGCCGCAGCCTGCCGGGCGTCCCGTACAGACTTCTGGGCCTGGGCGATCTGCCGGGCCCCGTTTCGCTCCGCCGTCGCCAAGGCCTGCTGCGCGCCGGCCATCTGCAGCGCCATTGACGCGCCCCGGCCGGACGCCTGGGCGCCCTTCAAGGACGAGGCTGTGGCAGCGTCCTGGGCCGCCTTCTGCGCCTGGAGGGCACCAGCAATTCCGACGATGGCGGGAGCCGCGACGGCGGCCAGGGCGCCGACGCCGACAGCAGCCGCCACGGCGGCCGAGCCGATGGAGCCGATACCCGCCGCGAGCACCGGAATGGCGGGGATGGCCGCCAGGCCGCCGATGGCCACGCCCAGCTGCAGAACCGCCGACAGGGCACCGGATGTGTCGACGTCGATGCGAGCACGCTTCCCGTCGACGCCGTCGATCGCCGCTCGCACCGCAGCCAGTTCACCGAGGGCCGTCGTAGTGTCGGCACGGACCTGGACGTTGGGGTGGCGGGCGCCGAGCCGGGTCAGCTCGGCTTCGATCAGCCTGATCTCGGCCTTGGCCGCTTCGGCGTCGATATCGATGCCGATCCGCTTGCCCGCCAGGGTCTCCATGCGGACCCGCAGCGCCTGAAGGTCGGCGTCGGCCTCGGTGGTGTCCGCGTCGATGTTGATTTTCGGGAGGGCACGGAACGCGGCTTCGAGCCGGGTCTTCAGCGCTCGGGAGAAAGCGCCACCGGTCTGGTCGCCCTGGCGGACGGCGGACGCACGCGCCGCCGCACCGCCCTGAGTGACTCCGTCGCGGAGAGCGCCGCGGATCTCGGCGACGATGCGGGCGGCGATCTGCTGACCGATCTGCTGCCCGATCCGGAGCCCGATGCTGCCGATCTCCGACTGCATCGCCGGACCGAAGGCGCGGCCGGCAGCGTTACCGGCGTCCTGGCCGGCGCGGGTCGCCGCCGGGACGAGCCCGTCGCGCAGGCGCTGGTAGATCCCCTGGGTGTTGGGGATGACATCGACCTCGACCGAGCCGACCTGGATCGCCACGGGAGCCTCCTCCCGTGCGCGTCAGGCCGCGCTGCCGCCGTTGATCAGTCTGAACAGGGTTTCCGCGCCGCGGTCAGTAAGACCGTCGGTCTTCTTCGGGGCCACGCCCGGCCGCCGCATCGGCTCCGGCCGCTTCGGTTTACGCCCCTTACCGTCGCCGTTCGTGACGACGAGGATGTACTCCAGCTGGTGCAGCGAGTCCGTGATCCCGGCGAGGAGTTGCTCGGTCATCGACCACTGGCCCTCTTCCGGCCGGCCCTTCCGTGCCTGCGCCTCGTACTCCTCGGGAGTCATGGCGTTCCGCAGGGCGGTCATTGTTGAGGACTCGGGCGGCAGATGCTGGATCAGTACCCGCACCTGCCGCCACGTCATCGCTCCACGGTGTACATCAAGGAGGTCCCGCTGGTAGAACCGCCAGAGATCGGCCTCTACCGCCTCCGCGTGCGCCTTGACGACCGATTGGGTCCACGCGATTTTCCCTGGGACTCACCGGAGAGGTCCCCGGCAGCCTCGATGAACAGGTTGATCTCATCGAGGGTCGGGTCGAGCTCCTCGTAGAGCTCGTAGTCATCCTCATGAAGCACGGCAGCCATGAACCCGTCGAAGTCTCCCTGGCGCAGGGCTCGCTGGGCGGACACGGGCCAGGCTCCGGCGGGCACGACACGCATCTCCTCGCCGCACAGAACGACAGTGATGTGCTTGCCGGCGGCCTCTGCCTCCTGAGCGTCGGCTGCGTCAAGTTCGTCGATGTCATCGACGGCTTCTCGGACGGGTGGTGCCAGCTCGCGCGGCGCTCGGGCAGGTCGCGATGCGGTGGTCTTGCGGGTGGATGTGGTGCGGCTGTTCGCGGCCATGGGCGCGGGCCTCCTCAATTAGGCGCGGGCAAGGAAAGGAAAGGAAAGGGCGGGCGGGCCTTGCCCGCGCCAACGAATTGGCCCGCCCACCCAGCTCAGGACGCCGGGTCGACCGGCGTCAGCGGCAGCTTGTCGACGTGGTAGACGGTGTTGCCTGCCTCGTCCGGGTACGTGGTGATCGTCCACTCGAAGCCGGACATCTCGTCCTGCTTGTACGTGACGTCGCTGCGGTCGGAGATCTCCCCCTGAGGGACGTAGAAGCCCCTCGCGCTCTCGCCGTCGAGGACGATGAACCAGAACGCGCGCCGGTCCGGGACGGGGCTTGCGGTCTCGGCGAACTTCGTGATGCCCTCGCCGTCCGGCGTCAGGGCCGCGGCGTCGAGCCGGTAGTGCAGGCTCATCACCGACGTGCGGGAGGTCTCCCACATCGTCGCCGAGAACGTGCGCACCGACTTGGTGATCTGAGTACGGAATGGGCTGGTGAGCCCCCAGGGGGTGAACTCCTGGCTGTCCTCGTCCCATCCGTTCACGAGACCGTCGTCGCTGATGGCGCCGAGCGCGGCCCACGGGTCGGCCGGCTGCTCCAGCGGGGACGTCAGAGCAGGCGTCCCGACCGGGGCCACCCAGGCCCCGCCGTTCGCGCCGACCATCGTGAGATCCGCAGCGCGGGTGATGTTGACCATGATTGTTCTCCAGACATGGAAGAGCCCGCGCACGGGCGGGGTACAGGGGTCCGGCGCGGGCCCAGGCCGGTCAGGTGACCGGGTGACTATGGATTTGGTAGGTGGCACCGACCCGGCGGAGCGCGGTGTTCTCATAGGGCCGGACAGCAGGGCGGGTCAGAGCTCGCACCGCCCCGAAGACCGCGGCGGTCGTGGACGATCCGCGCAGGTGCTCCAGGATCAGCCCGTGCACCGTGATGGCGAGGGCGATAGCCGTAGCCCTGGTGGCCGCGTAGGTACTGATGTCGACGAGCGCCCGATCGAGCCGGAACCCGTCGTCGTCGCCGCCCACCACCTCGACCTGCACGGTCGGCAACTCCTCAAGGAGGTGGTTGTCGAGCTCGTCGCGGACCACGACATCGGTGCCGAGACGGGACTGCAGCCAGCCGATAAGCTCCAGCTCGACATCGACCGAGCCGACCGCGGCCATCAGCCCCGGCCTCCGGCCTGCGCGGCCCGCAGCAGCACGTGGTGCGCCCGGACTCGCTCTGTCCCGTACTCCACCCACCGGGCGTAGTACGCGGTGTTCCGGACCGTGGCGGTCGCACGGTCGCGGCGCCGACCGCCACGGTCCGTGGACGACACCTCGAAGGATGCCTTGTAGTGGCCCGGATGCGGATCCCACGCCCCGCCGCCCACCGGGGCGATGGAGACCGCTACCGACTTGATGACTTCCGCGCGGCGCACCATCTCGGCCCGGACCACGGGTGACCTGAGGAGCTGACCGACACCCTTCTTGGACATCTTGAACTTCGCGGGCATCATGACCACCTCTACTCACTGGGGGCGGCATGGACGTCAAGGGCGTGCAGGGAACCATCAGCTTCGACGGCGAATGGATCACCATCACGAAGAAGGAAGTCGGCCAGCGGGAACGGCAGTTCCGTATCCATGCCGCCGAGGTCACCGGCACCCGGCTCAAGCCCGGCACCCGGTTGTTCCACGGGTACGTACAGTTCGTGCTGCCCGGCAGCGCGCCCGCTACCGAGTCGAAGAGTCTGCTCACCGGGGGCCGGCCGCCGCAGTCCGACCCGCACAGCCTTTCCATCCGGCACAGCGCCAACGACGCCGCGGCGAAACTCGTTGCCGCAGTCGAGCAGGCACGTCCTACCCAGTGACTCGGTCGGCGGCGAACTGCACCGGGCCGCGGCTGCCGGTGAACGGGGACTGATGCCAGTCGCCGGGCTCACCGGTCACCTCGCAGACCTGGCCGCGGATCCGGAACTGGTCCGTGGTCAACACGCTGGTGTCCGGCGGCGCATACACCGTGAATCCGACGATGACCGTGTCCCGGGCCTGCTGCTGATCCCCACCGACCTGCGGTGTCTCCGCGCGAGGCGCGACGACGCACCCGGCAACCGGGGTCTCTGTGAGCGGGCCGGGGATCGGCTGCCCACGAGGATCCCGGCCAGGGGACGGCCCACGCCTCAGCCGAACGACTGTCTCCCCGTAGGGGTACGGGGCCGGCACTACGCCCGCCCCCAGCCCGGTTCGTACTCCGCACCCGGGCCGTAGGTGTCGCCGATCGGCCACGTCGGCGACGGGTCGGCTGTGGCGGGTGTCGGGTCGACGGTGAACGCCCCGCCGCGGCCTGCCAGGGCCTTGAGCGCCGCCTTGTCCGCCTTGGTGAGGTACAAGCCACCCGAGCCCTGCGGGCGCTGCACGGACATGGGTCCGATCGCCTCGTAAGTGACCTGCTGAGGATTGACGTAGGCGCGACCGGCCACCGACAGGACCACCGCGGTCGCCTGATCGGGCAAGGGTTTGACGACCGTCTCGCACAGCGCGATCGCCTGCTGAATCAGCAGATCAGCGCGGTCGCCATCGATCTCAGGCAGCCCGAGATACAGCCCCAGCTGCTCGGCGGTTGGTGCCACGAACGCCACGGCTACCTCCCAGTTCCTCGATGGCTTCACACCAGGCAGTCAGCTCGGCCGTCGGATCGAGCGCCTTCGATCGGGCCTTGGCCCGCTTCGACGCCGCCCGCCACTCGGCCGGCTTCAGCAGCCGCTCCAGAGTCACCAGCCAGGCGTCGAGGTCATCCCGGTCGGCGAAGATCCCGGCCTCACCGAGCGACTCGCACAAGCCGGGCGTGGGATGAGCCGCCACAGGGATGCCCGACGCCATGGCTTCCACCCCCGTGCGACCCCACGACTCATACCGGGACGGCATCAGCAGCACCCGCGTCCGTGAGTACACCCGCTCAGCCATCTCATCGCCCGGCACGTGGTCGATGTACTCCAGGTTCGGCAGCGGCGCCGGCGGTTCCACCTGCACCCCGTAGGCGCCGCGCACGCCGAGGAACTTCTGGTGCGGCATGCGGGCCGCGATCCGCCAGAACAGATCACCGCCCTTGTCCTCGTTGCAGTTGATCAGGGTGACGCAGTCGCCGGGCGCGGCGAGATAGTCACCGGCGAAGACGGGCGGCCGCACGATCAGGCTCGACGCCGGACGGATCGCCTCGGGAACCTCAGCGAAATAGAGCTCGGCTTCGCGTTCCATCCAGTCCGAGTTGTAGACCGCGAGCGCAGTGCCGCCCGCCGCCATGTGCCGGAACGATGGCCGGTGCGTGTTGTGCACCACCGCCACGAACGGGCGGCTGAACCCCCGCGCGAGCGCGGACGTTGCCGGGACATTCTCCAGATGCGACACAAGCACGTTGGCCTTGCGTGCCGCCTCGCCGAAGTCGACCCGGGCCGCCATCGGCACGACACGGACGCCCTCGTAGTCATACACCTCGCGGTCGTCCGTGTACCTCGACAGCCACACGGACACGTCGTGACCGCGGTCCACCAGGGGACGCAGCATCGACACGAGCATGTGCTCCGCCCCCGCATTGTGCCGCGGGGGCATCGCGTGGACGCGGGCGACGATCCGGAGAGGCTTGGCCGCCCTGCCCGGCGCGGAGACCGGGCGGCCCGCCATCAGGAACCCGCCGGGGCGCCGACGAACTTGACGAACGCCTCCGGGTCTCCGAGCACGAAGCCGTAGTAGGCCTCCGCGAGCAGCAACACCAGGTTCTCCTGGAACGCCGAGTGGACGCCGCCGTCCTCGTCGATGTACGTCGCCTCACGGCTGATCTTCACCGTGATATCCATGCCGACGCCGAACGCCGTCTGCGACCAGTCGCCACCGATCGCCCGCAGACCCGTGTCCGTCGACGTCGACTGGCGGCGCACCTTGCCCGACACCGACCGCGAATACGCGATCGGCTCGCCGACCAGCGTGCCCGCCAGAGCCGCGCCAGTGCCCGGCACCGTGGTATCGACCAGGATCGGCCGGCCCGTGGTGTCAGTCGCGCCGAGAAGCTTCGGCTTCAGGCGATGGTCGGCGACGGTACCGGTGTAGTCCCAGTCGTCGTCGACGATCTGCTCCATGCCGTCGACGACGTCCTTCCAGATGCCGCCGGTGGCCTGCGAAGCTGTGCCGAGAGCAACCGACTTCGAGGTCATCGCCAGATAGTCCGCAAAGGGGCCGGTCGCACCCTTCATCGTCTTGCCATGGATCGTGGCCCGGTCGAATGCCCGGGAGAACGCCGTCGGGAGATCCTGCTGCAGCTGCGTCCAGAGACCAGCGGCATTCGACTGCACGACCTCCATCGCCACAGGGATGAGGACGGCGATCTTCTTGCCGGACATCTGCTTGATGTCGACACCGCCGGTACCCAGCGGCTTCCGGCCGGCCTGGTCGACCCAGTCGGCCGTCGGTACATCCAGCGGGACCGGCACTGCGGTGTTGGCGCTCATGGAGAGCGGCACCCGGCGGGCGAGGCTCATGACTGCGCTGGACTCGACCGACTTCTCAAAGATCGGTCCGGTCAGCGTGGGCGGGAGGAACGTCGCATCGACGTCACTCAGCTTGATGGGGGCTGTTGCAACCATGGAGGGCTACCTCTCTCAGTGGCCCTTCAGGGCCTGCTGCATGAGTCCGGCGAAGATGTCGCCGGGATCGGAAGATGTGCGATTGCCGTTGCCCGAGGAACCCTGCGTGCGGTCCGGCCGGGGCGAGCGCGGACCCTCGTCCGGTCGCGCCCAGTGCGGCTTCCGCTTCAGCAGGTCGACCAGATCGGCCTTGATGGCGTCGGTGTCGATGAGGCCGTCGTCGTCGGCGTAGGAGGCGAGATCAAGGGCGCCCGCGGCGTCCTCCGGATCGGCGAAGTCCTTCGCGGCCAGCGCCTCGACCTTCGAGGCGACTGCGGTCCGGACTGCCTTTACGGCCCGCTCCTGCGCAGCCGTGAGCTGCTCACCGAGCCGCTCGGTCTCCGACTTCTGCGCGTCCTCAAGCTCCTGCGCCCTCTTGGCGAGGGGCTCGAGCTCCTTGAGGCGCTTGCGGAGGTTCTCGTTCTCCGAGTTCTTCTTGCTGAGCGCCTTCTTGGCCCGAGCCTCGTCGAACGGCTCCTGCTGGGACTCCGTCGCCTCCGGGGCGGTCTCGGTCTCCGTCTGCTGCTCGACCTGCTCGGTCTCGTTCTCTTCGGGCATGACTTGGTCGCCCTCCTGGGGCTGAGAAAGGCCACCTCCAGGGCAGCCATGGGATTACAGAGCGGGCAGATGCCCGTGATCGGCGAGAGCCCTGCGAAAGAGCCGGAGCTGGTCGCCCGAGTGAGGCGCCGCGAACTCGCGGTACAGCCGCTCCCACTCACGTGCGTGATCGGACAGCTCGAACCGCTGCCCTTTGAACACCGGGACGACGCCGCAGTGGCAGCCGTCGTGCGACCGGAAGTTCGCCGTGTCCTGCTTGTAGACCGCGCCGCGGGTCGCCAGGAGCTTGCAAAACGCGCAGGCGCCGAGCGCTGCCGCACGAGCCCACGCGGTGGCCTGCCTGTCTCGACGGACCGCCTCCTGGACGGTGCCGCGTCCCTGGTCGGCCACCAGTTTCTGGGCAACCGCCTCAGCCTTTTTCGCGGCCTGGTCGAGGCGGACCTCGAGCGGCTCCCGCTGAGCGTCCGTGGTCGCCGGATCCTCAGGATCTCGATCCCAGATGTCTTTGGTCGCCCACCGCAGGCCGTTGTCGACCTGCTCGTCCGGTGGTGGATCCAGCAGCGGAACCGTGAACCGGCCCGTCACTGCAGCCGCCACACGCTCAGCCTCGTAGTAGTCGGCCGCCAGTGACGCCGACGCCGAACCGTACTGGTCGACCAGCGCCCGGACCGCGACGATCCAGTCCGGCACGGACGCCTGCAGGCGCGACGGAATAATCAGCTTGCGCAGACCGCGCATGTCCCGCGTGAGAAGCCGGGTCAGGCCCTGCTGCGCCCGCCGGTGGCCGTCCGCCGCAGCGCCGCCGTCAGATACCCGGGTTGCCATCGGTCGCCTCCGGGCCTTCCGCGGCCTCGGCGTCGGCGCCCACGGCAGTCAGGGACGCCAGCACCTGCCGTCCCTGCGCCCGGCGTCGCTCAGCCGCCACCCGTTTGCGCTGGTCTTCGGTCAGGCCGGCCATCTCCAGGGCCACATCGGAATCGGAAGGAAGCAGGCCGGCCTGGACCATCTTCACCGCGGCGTCCGTCTGCGCGGCCAGGGTCGGCGTTGCCGGGTTCCGCCACACCGCCTCGATGCGGCGGGACTTGTCCGGCGGGGTGCCGTCACGCACCCACAGTGCCAGCCGCATCGCCTCGCGGTGCGTCGCCCCGAAGCGCCGGATTCGCCGCTCGGCCTTCTTCACCAGCATCCCCTCCGAGCTGCGGATCGCGTCCGCGCTCGCCGGGTTGTCGCTGGTGTAGCCCAGCATGTGCGGCGGCAACCCCAGCTGTGTCGCCATGATTCGGGCGTACAGGTCGATGATTTTGGTCTGGCCGGACGGGTCGTGCGCGGTGAACTGCCCGACCGTCGGCACCTGGCCGTCCTCGTCCCGCTCCAGCGCAAGCACACGCCCGATATACGTCTCCCAAGCCGACTTGGCGTTGCCCTCGGCATCCTGGAACGCGGACTCGGAGGCGCCCAGGATGTACCGCTGCGGGGCGCCGAAGAACTCGGCCGCGACCTCCATGCCCATCAGCCGGCGGCATGCCGCATCCGTGATGGACATGACCTCGGGTGTGATCTCAGACTTCCCGATCCGGTCGGCGGTCCGCTGCCGGTTAGCCAGGCGCAGCACCGGCACCATGCCGAGCCTGTGCTCGTCCCGGTCGATAACGTCCCAGCCACCATCGGTCTCGACAGCCTGGATCGTCTGGTCAGGCAGATACAGCGTCACGAGGCGATCGTCCGGCGCGAGGCCGTAGTCCAACCGGTCAGCCTGGCACTCCCGCAAGGCAGACCGCGGCTCACGGCGGCGCGCGTCCCACTCAAGCGTCATGTCCAGCGGCGACTCGAACGTGACCAACGGCGGAGCGCCGGCATCATCCGCCGACCCGGCCGTCACGTACTCCCGGCCGTAGGTCAGCGCGTCAAGATGGGCAAGCGATGCCTCATCGAGCCAATCGTTCGCCTCCACGATCTCGTCCAGATCCGACGAATCCGAGCCGTCGGACCACCGGAACGCCTCCAGATCAAGCCGCTGCTCCAGCGCCTCGACGCCGATCCGCGGCCAGCCGATGACCGCGTGCAGGCCCTTCAGCTGCGGCGGGATCGAGATGCCCAGGTCGCGCACCAGCTGCTCGCCGTTGAAGTACGCGTCGAACAGTTCCAGCTTGAATCGCTGCGACAGCAGATCGGACCGCAGCATCGTCAGGATCTGCCGCTCATCGTCCGACAAGCCCAGCAGGGGCAAAGTGGGAGTCGTCATCGCAGCACCACCACCCGTCCCTTGCCTCGCGCCGTCGACCGCTTCGACCACGCCGTCGAGTTCATGACCATCCGTCGCAGCATGCGGGCGCCGATCGCACATATCGCGAGGTCGACCTTCCGGGCCGACTCACGGTGCTCCTTGCCGATCGTGTAGCCCCACGCGTTCGTGCGGCGTCGGGCGTTCGCGACGTGCTGCCGCAGCACCTTGTGGCCGTCGTGCGTCAATTGGCGCTCCAGGACATCCCGGTAGAGCCGGTCCACGGCCTCCGTGAACGTCTGCTGACGGCGCCGGTCGCGCATGTCCCACATCACCGCGTGCTGACCGTGGCCTGAGGCCACAGCCTTCAGCTTGAGGCGCTTGCCATATCGCTGCGCCCAGGCATCCACAAAGCCGTCCCAGTAGCGTTCGCCGTCCGCGTCGTCCTGGCCGGCGCCAGGGTCCGCGAAGAACGCGAGGGGCTTGAAGTCGGCGAACACCTGGTCCACCACCCCGTCCACCTGCTCGCGCGGCACACGCCACGGCGTCCCGTCCGGCCAGTTCGCCGGCCTCTGCCACACCCCGAAGGTATGGAGGTGGCCGTCCGCCATGCGGCACCCCACCAGGGCCGTCGCATCGTCCGACTTCGAGCCGTCGAAGAACAGCACGATCTCGTCGCCGAGCTCCAGCTCGATGCCCTCGTGCGGGCACGCGTCCCACTCGTAGGGCGCCAGGTAGGCGTCCTCTGCCGCGGTGATCTGGTTGAACCAGAACCGGCGAGACCGTGAGGGCGGGTTGCGGACGTCGAGGATCGACGCCTTCAGCCGCTCAATGTCCAGCCACGTCGAATCCCCGCGGACTGCCCGCAAGGTCGGCTCGATCCACGCCTCGGTCAGCTTGGCCTCGGCTGGGGCCTCCAGCGAGTCGTAGAACAGGCCGACGTCGGCCACCCGTCCCGAGGCCGCCGATTCGAAGGCCTCGCGTGTCCGCTCTGCCACCGAGTCCTCGCCGGGCTCGTAGGCGTTCGTATTCGCCAGGGTCCTCGACTGGCCGTCGGCGCTCTTCGTTGCGTTGCGCTCGATGACTGCGGCCATCTCGTGCCCGCCGTTGGACTCCACCCAGTGGTGCGTCTCGCCGAGGTTCACGTTCGTCGGCCGGCCGCCCTCAAGGGCACGAGGCGAGCTGGTGACGGCCTCGATCCGCGCCCGGCCCCGGTCGGCGTAGATGATCTCCTTGCCGAGGTCTATGCGGTACTCGTCAATCGCGCGCTTCGTCAGGATCGACGGGAACAGCGTCATCGTGTTCCGCGTCTGGTCCTGGCTCACGGCCGCAATCTGCACCCAGGCCGCCGGATGCTGCATCCCCAGTGGCTGCCCAGCAGGGACGCCCCACTCGTTGCCCTCATCGGCCACCTTGCCCGAAGGCCGGCAAGGGCCGACGAACTCGAAGGCCGACCAGGTCGCAATGAGCGGATCCTTGCCCCAGCCCTTCAGCCGCTGGATCACGCCGTCACGCCACACGAACCGGTTCGTCAGCGGGTCGACCGCGTACCACCACAAGGTCAACCGGGCCTGCTCCGGCGTGTATCGCCACGGCGCACCCACGTAGTGCTGCAGGTACGTCGCCGACCACGCCAGCGCATGCCAGCCGAGCGTGAACTCCGGCAGAACGAACCGGCTATCCGGGCCGCGGCGCCACGACGGACCGAGAGTGAACGGGGTAACGACCTCGGGGACTTCCTCGTCAGCCACCGATACGGGACTGGTAGTCGGCGATCGCCGTCACGGACGCCGGAGTCTGCTTCTCAGCGGGTTTCCGCTCCAGCTCGATGCGTGCCCGGCGCCGGTCGCCCTCCGTCGTCAACAGCCGCGCCATCACCGAGTCGAGCGCAGCCACAGCCTGCCCGTTCGGCATCTTGTCCTTGTCCGCCGACAGCAACCGCGACATCAGCTCAGCCGCATACCGGGCCATCGCCCAGTCCGACGGCTGATAGAAGACGGCCTGGCCAGACTCGCGCAGCGACAGGTACCAGTCGGTCGCGATGTCATGCCAGTGGCCGTCCGGCTCGGGCAGGCTCGGCAGATCGGGCGGCGGGCCCGACGGAGCCTGGGTGAGTTCGACGCCGTCGTCCTTGTTGCGGCGACGGCGCTCCTCGGAACGCTTCGGGATAGGACCGTGTGCGCCCATGTCGACCTCCAGGGTCAAGGCACGCCACCAGGGCGCGCGGGCTTCAAGGGGTGCGCCGGCCGGGCCGCCACCCGGGCGGACCTCGGTCACGGAGCGTGTTCGTGCAGGCCGGGGACCTAGGGAACCCGTACAGACAGTCAGGTGCTATACGGCCCCGATGGCTGTGATCACGGGGAAGGGGGTATCCCCCCGGGCTGGCTAGGCGGCGAGCCGCTGGAAGTCGATCTCTCGTGACTGCAGGGCGGCGCCAGCGAGCGCCCTGGCTCGCGGGTCGGTCGAAATGTTCGCGATCTCTGTGATCGCCTCGGTGAAGAGGTCATCCTCTAGCCCGTGAGCTCGCTCATAGTCCGCTACGACATCGGCTATCGCCTGCACGCGCTGCTGCACATCGGAGACATCCACGCCTGCCTCCCTCCGCGCCGGCCGTGGTCGCCCTCGTGGTCAGCCCTGAGGCTGCTCGCCATCGGACGCGTCGATGCGTGTGATGGTCGCGCCTGCGTGTGAGGGGACAGCGAGGCATACGCCGTGCTGGTCGTCGAGCACGGCCCAGCCTTGCGCGAGGCTGAGTTCCAGATGCTCATCTTCGACGAGGATGCCCTCGCCTTGTCCTTTGGGGTAGGTGATCAGGTAGCGGGGCATGGCCTACTCCTTGATCCCTGGGTGTTGTTCGGCCGGACGCTTGCGTGTGGGGTAGCCCTTGGCCTTCGCTGCGGCTGCACCTTCACGCGCGCTCTTCTGGTCGTGGCATGGACCGCATACCCCTTGGAGTCCGGTCTCGCTGTGGTCGTCGTGCATGGCGAGGATGTGGTCGCAGAAGGTTGACGGCCGGACGTCGCAGATCTTGCAGACGGGGTCGCGTTCGAGGATGCGGGCCCGGATCTTCCGCCACCCGGGCGGGAGCCGTTTGACCCGGCCGGAGTTCTTCCAGCCCCCGCTCACTTCAGGGCTGCCCGCACGTCGGCCTGGGCTCTGGCGACTTCGGCCAGGACCTGCTCGCGGAAGCCGGCGAGGTCAGGTTCAACGCGGATCCGGACGACGTTGCCGTCGGTCGCCTCGGTCAGCGTGACCTCGTTGGCGGGAATGTCGATGGTCTCGGGGGTGACGATCGCGGCGCGGGCACCGACCTTGTCGGCGATGTCCTGCCAGTAGTCACGCCACGGAGTGTCGACGCCGAGGGCGATGCGTTGCGGTGCGGTCTGGTCGATGACGAGCACAAACGGCGTCTCGTCTTCGCCGTGCTCTCGGTAGACGGTGGGAAGTTCGAGGATCTGGATGCGGGCCATGGCGCGGGCTCCTGAGTCAGTGTTCATGGACGATGCGGAGCACCCGGTTGTCCCATGTGCGGATCTCCGTGTCACTCCCCGTGCAGTCCTTCACGAGGCATACCGGGCGCGGACGAACGTCCCCTTCGGTCTCACCCACGCCGAGACCACCACCACACGCCGAGCGTCCCGCCGCGCATGGCTTCGACGGTGCCGCCGAGCGAGGCGAGCACGGCGTCCATGTCGCCTGCCTCCCACTGGTGGGCGTGAGCTTCGTGCGGGTTGCCGTCGACTTCGCCCTGCTCGGACTCGACGATCGGCACGGACACGAGGATGTGCCATGCCCCGGCCTGCTCGATGCGCTGCAGCAGGGCTACAGCATCTTCGCGGGGCATGTGCTCCAGGACGTCACCACAGATGACGAGGTCTCGTTGGAGCAGGTGCTCCTCGGAGTCGCGCGCGTCTTCGACGTGGATCTCGTCGTACATGCGCCGGGCCTTGGTCGACTTGAGCTTGTACTTGGTCACGTAGGGCTTGTGGATCTCAATGGCCGTCCACCACACGCCGGGCCCGTCCGAATCGTGCGGGCGGAACAGCTTGGCGTAGGTGCCCTCCCCTGGCCCGATGTCGCAAACCGTGCGAGGCAGGTGGCGCTGGAATCGTTCGAGGGACCAGTCCTTGCCCTCAGCGTCACTGGTGGGCATGGGGGATCTCCTCAAGTCAGGCCGCCTCGGCGACTTCGGGTAGCGGGGGCGCTTCTCCGGGGGTGATGAGTGCGCGCGTCCATTCGTCGCGGACGGCTTTGTTCAGCTCGAAGATGCTGTAGCGGACGTTGCCGCGGCCGGCTCCGTATCGGTGGATGCGGCCTTCATGTGCCCAGCGCCGGATGGTGACCCCGGGCCGGCCCGCGTAGTAGGCGGCGTCCTTCTCGCTGACGAGTCCACGAATGGCGGCCATGTTCACCTCCGCCGGGAATGACTGAGGGCCGCCTCGTCGGGCGGCCCTCAGCGACATGCGTGTCCAGTGAGGCAGACGATACGTTCGCCCACGTCATCACGTCAAGCTATCGCCGATTCGCCTGTGATAGGCCGCCGCTATCCATCAGACTGGCCGCATGCCGACGGTCTTCATGGTGCAGGCGGATTCCCAGGAGGAATGCGCCGCTGAACTGGTCCGCATGTGCACGGCTTTCGACCTGCGGCCACTCCTGCCTCCGACTCGCAGCACGGGCACAGAGCGATGGCTCGCGAGGGCGGCGTCAATCACCTACCGCCGCTCTCCGATTCAGGGCGGGGCCGACGAAGCATGACCATCAGGAACGCCGAGACCAGCAGCACCGACCCCAGCCCGGCACTCACGGCGCCGACCATCTCAACTGTTTTCCACAGCCCACTCTCTACGCGTCGGCAAGTCGGGTCACACTCCCACGAAATCGCCCCATCACTTGCCGCAGCAGCGATGGCAGCCAAGCCGAGCACGAAGAGCAGGATTCCGCACCAGACCATCCGGCGTGCGGCGAGCAGGTACCCGCGCGAGTGAGTGTCGGCCATGTGACCACAGTCCCAGCCACCCGGTCAGCAGGCAACGGTGCGGGATACGACAGAGCCCCGGACCTGAAGTCCGGGGCCGTGCTGGGCGCTAGCTGTGGTGTCTCAGGAGGTTGAGCCCACGGCCACCCGGAGGATGTCGGCGTGGTCGAACGCCAGCCGCTCGGGCACGTCGTCCAGGGGCCACCAGCGGGCGGTGCGAGCGTCGTCCCCGGCTTGGGCGACAGTGTCCGCGGGGACCATGACTGCGTAGGCGACAGTTACGTACCTGCCGCGCGGGTCGCGGCCGGGAGCGTCCCAGACGCCGATCTGACGCAGATCGCCGGGGTCCACGCGGACGCGGGTCTCCTCGAACAGCTCGCGAACGGCAGCCGGGCGGCTCTCTTCCCTGATGTCGATGTGTCCGCCAGGCAGCGCCCAGTGGCCTTCGTAGGGATCCCAGCCCCGCTCGATCAGCAGGACGTGGCCGTCCGGCGTCATGGCCACCACATCGGCGGTGTAGCGAATGGTCTCGTAGGTCTCGGTCTCGGTCATGGGCTTCTCCTGTCAGCGGGTCTGGTTGCGGGTGTTGGCGATGACGCCGCGGGTGGTGGTGTTGATGCTGCGCTGGTCCTGGTGGACGTCACCGTTGATGTGCTGGTGGATTACGGGCGGGGCGGCCTCGACGGTGTCCTTGACCCGTCCGGCGAGGCGGCCGATCGCTAGGACGAGCACGGCCGGGGCGCCGAGGACGACAGCGCACACGACAGGGTCGGCACTTCCGGACGCCAGCATCACGAGGGAGGTGCTACCGCCGACGAGGAGCGACGCGACTCCCCCGGACAGCATGAGGGCACTGGCGTCGGTGGCTCGCTGGCTCATGGGCGGCCGGCCGGGCTGGGGCACCGGGGGTGTGGGCCCGACGGTCGGGAGCGGGGTGTCGTCGCGGTGGAAGGTCTTCATTTCCTCGGCGAGCGCCTCCTCGACGGCGTTCGCGAGCTTCTGGACTTCGGCCCGGTCGGTGGGCTCAGGCTGGGCGGGCATTGGCTGGGTCTCCTTCCGGGCCAAGTGGCGCGGCGTATTGGGTGGTGGCGGCCCGCCGAGTGCGGGCCGCCGGGTAGGGGCTACTTGGAGGAGACGGAGTTCACGGTGTCGCTGGCGGCTCGGGCTCCGGTGCCGAGCATGCTCTGGACCTTGTCGACGGCGTCGGCGCCCCAGGGGGTGCCGACGGCGAGGATCCAGAACAGGGAGACGGCGAGGAACTCGCGCTTGCGGAAGCTGCTGTCCTTCTTGAACCAGATAGCGAGGCCGATGCAGGCGAGGAGGAAGAGGGCGCTGAGGGTGATGGTCATGGGTTTTTCTCCGTTTCGGTGTGGTTGGGGTTAGGCGTCGAGGCGTTCGGCGGTGTGCCAGTCGCGGTTGATCTGGGCGAGCTTGCCGAGTCGTTCCAGGCGGGCGGTGGCGCCCGCGACGTTGGCGGGCTTGAGGTCGGTGACCTCGGCGATCTGCTTGTTGCGGCGTGCGCCGCCATCGACCGCATGCCAGACGAGTTGCGAGCGGGTGGGCGGCACGAGTTCGTCCAGGTCGTCGTCCTCGACGTCCGCCGTCTCGACGGCGGCCGGGACGGTGGGCTTCATGTCGATGACGACCGCGCCCGAGCTTTTCTTGCTGGACTTGAGCAGGTCCGTCAGGAACGCCTCTTCCTCCGAGGCGTCCATGTGCCGGTACTCATCGCGGCGCAGGTAGGCGATACCGGCCGCTTCCTCCTCGCCGTCCGTGAGGGTCGTGCGGGGCAGCGTGCGGAATATTTTGACTGCGTTGTGGTGGTACATGACGCGGCTCTGCGTGTACTGGGCTGCGCCGTCGGCGATGTAGCACAGGCCTCCGGTGCCGGCCCCGTTCGGGAACGTCTCGGGGATCGTCTCCAGGCGGAACTCGGGGGTGCGCGCTCCCAGCGACATCGTGTCCACGTCGGTGCGCGCGGTGCGGAACAGCGCGATGTTGCCGGACTGGAGCATGTCGCGGACCGCGTTGGCGTCGGCGTTCGAGCCGATGGCGTCCAGGTTGGGCAGCTGCACGTGGGCGCGCGCCCCGATGCCGGCGGCGCGGGTCTGGCGTCCCAGGTGCGAGACGCCCTTGAGCACGGCGGTCGCGTTCTTGTCCCTGCTGCCCTCCTTGGCCATCTCGTTGAACTCGTCGAACGTGACCGACATGGGCGCGAACGGCTCGCCCGGCACGAAGAAGGACCGGCCCGTCTCCAGGTCGCCGTCCGCGTCACGCCACTGCATGCGCATCTGCACGGCGAACCGGTGCTTGCCGACCGCTGAGGCGCCCTGAGCCATCAGGGCGAACCCCAGGGGCGACTTGACCAGCCAGTCCAGGTCATGGACCCATGAGGCGTAGCCCACGCCGCCCTTGCCGTCGGCCACCCAGGAGACGAACCCGTTGACGGCCTGGGCGATCAGCAGGGCCTCTTCCAGGGAGGTCTTGCCCGCCCCCGTGGTGCCGGACGCGAACGAGTGCACGGCCGACATGCCCGGTGCGCCGGACAGGCCGAACTTTCCCGCGTTGGGGATCATCAGGCGCCACCGGACCGGCCGCCCGTAGATGTCACGGCCGGTCGACACGTACCCGTCGGCGTCCATGACCAGGGCGTCCAGGTCCAGGGGGACGCCGTCCTGCAGCGGGTTCGAGGACATTTCGTTGACCTCGATCCGCCGGGAGTCCAGCGCCCGCAGGTGCAGGCGAGAGACGGCCTCCTCGCCCGGCATGTCGAGCGCCTGGGCGATGACGCGGGGCTGCACGGCCGTGACCGGCGTGCCCTTGCGCGGCAGCAGGATCGTGAACTTCCGGCCGGTGTCGGTCTCCTCGACCCCGTACAGCTCGCTGCCCTCGTAGGGGTTGTACTCCTGCCAGACGTCCGGCAGCTCGTCCCCCACCCGCTCCGTAAGCGGCTTGAGCCGCACGGTCAGCTTGGCCCGGCTGGCAGCCATGTCATCAGGTCGGTAGACGTTCACCGCCCGCGGCGGTACCCCGAAAGCAATCGAGATCGAGTCCTGCTCGACACCCAGCGCCGGCTTCGCCGTCGTGGAGATGATGATCGCGGTCAGCTTGTCGCCGTCGAGGTCGATGCTGGTGAGCTTGGAAGCAGGCAGCGGACCGCGTTCGCAGGCAATCCACTCGGCCCAGCGGGCCACGTACCAGTCGATTCCCTCGGGGCCAGCCGTGTCGAGCGACGCGGGGGCAGGTCGGTGCCAGACCTGGGCGCCCCAGCCCGTGCTGACGGTAAGGACGGCGATGCGGCCCCACCAGGGCAGCTCGACGAAGCCGCTGGCCGGGATCACTGCGAGCGGACCGGCCCGCAGCGCCATCTCGGTGGGCGTGTACCTGCGCCACCAGCCGGAATTCCAGTCCGGGAGGGCCTGCGCCCACGCCTTGCGGAGGGCCGCGCAGCGCACACGGTGGGCTTCGGCGGTCGCCTGGCGGACCAGGGCGGCCCGGTCGTCCCGCTGACGCCAGCCGTCTGCGATCCCGACGACCGGTACGAGCAGCCCGTTGCTGCCGACGGCCGGGCTGTACGTGTGGTCCTGGGCAAGGCGGCTGCGCATCCGGCGCACCTTGCGCCGATAGCTGCGGCTGCTGCTACGGCACAGCCATTCCCACGGCTCGCCCTGTCCGGGCAGCCAGCGCCACGGGCCGGGCAGCATGCCGAGCGCCGCCCAGCTGGCCGCGATGGTTGTGGTTCCGGCGACCGTCAGCAGCAGTGGTTCGCCGGTGAGGTAGCCGGACGCGGCGCCCACGCCGGCGCCGAGGTACAGGCCGGGGTTGTGCGAGCCGTTGATGCGGGCGCGCAGTCCGGTCAGTTCCTGCTGCGGCGCTTCGTTCTTGGTTTCAGGCTTGGTTATGGTCGGCGTTGCCATCCGGTTTCCTCCAATTCTGTGGTGGTGAAGGGCGGGGCCGGGCTAGGGCCCCGCCCTTCGTGCTGGGCTCCTGGCGTCTACTGGCGCTCGATGAACGCCCGGTCGGCCATCTGCACGCTGTGGGTGCGGTTGGCGTCGGCCATCCGCCCGTGCTGGGCCCTCGTCTCGGACTCCAGCCCGTCGGCGGATACCGCCAAGGCGTCGGAGGCGGAGACGATCGAACCGACGTTCTCCGCCGCGGCGGTCCCGAGGGTCGAGACCTCCATGTAGGCGGTGGTGGTGGGCTCGTCGACGTCCAGCCTGGTCATGGCCTCGGACAGGTACTTCGCCGAGGCGGCCCGGTCCTCGTATCGAGTCTTCATGCGCTCAACAGCCGACTTGGTGCGTGCGGCCCGGATGCCGTAGGCGGCTGCCCTGGCCAGGACTGCGGCAACGGTGACTACTGTTCCGACGCTCTTCGATGCGCTCACAGTCAGGCCGCCTTCGTCTCGTAGATCTCGGTGTGTGCGGAGGCGTCTTCGGCGTCGACGGCGTCGGAGATGTACGCGTCGCGCTCGGCGACGTCTTCCATGTCCTTTGCGATGTCGGCGTAGACGCCCTGGCCTGCTTCCAGCAGGGCTTTGGCTTTCACCACGGCCTCGCCTTGGGCGATCGTGTTTGCCTGCAGGTCGTCGATCTGGCCGTAGATCACCTGGTAGTTCTCCTTGCAGCGGGCGACCCAGCCGATGACGGACTGGCCGAAGCCGGTGGCTTCCAGTGCGGCGATCAGAGCATCGCCGCGGCCGATCTCCCGCTCTGCTCGGGTGCGGATCCGGTCGTAGACGCGGACGTCGTCGTCGCACATGATCGAGAGTTCATCGCTCTCCTCCACGACGGACTCGTAGGTGACTTCTGCTGCCATGCGTCCAACTCCTTCTGGTGTGTCGGCGGGTTGCGGTGTGGGGGGCGGTGTCGTGCTGTCTTGGTCCGCTTCGGGCGTGGTGTCGACGTCAGGCTTGTCGGGGCTGACCGGCGTCTCCTCGGGTGCCTTCTTGAGGTCGACGGCCGGCTCCTTCGCCGAATCGTCATCACCCTTCTTCGGTGACTCCTCCGGCTCGGCCGGGACCGCGCTCTTGTCGCTGTCGACGCCGACCGTCGGGGGCACTGCTGGCATCGGCGGCACCAGCGGCGGCCGGTCGGGCGGCAGCGGAACCAGTACCGGGCCGGGATCGTCGTGGCCTGCGTCGCGGCGTCGCTTGCGGTAGGCCTGCCACGCGCCGCGGCCCGTGTCCTGCGCCCACGTCACGCCCTGCGCAGTCCACGTTCCGGCTCGGTGACCGATCGGCGTCCTGGTGTGCTCGGCAGAACGGCGGGTGCGGTATCCGGACCAGAAGGTCTCCGGGGTTGCGGCCTCCGCACCGCTGGCGGGCGCTTCCTTCCGCGGGGAGGCGTCATTCTCCGGCGGGGCTGTACCGCCGTGCTTCTCTGCGATCCGCTGAACGGCCTTCTCGTGTCGCGTCTGCTCACGCATAACGGCACGCTGCGCCGGAGACAATCCCAGCTTCGACTGCTCGCTCTGCGAGCCTGCCGCATAGGCGAGCATGCACGCGATGAGCAGGATCTCCATCAAATTCCCCTTACGTTGTGTGACTTGGTGGGGTGAACGACTGAATCGTGCGCGCACGTGCGCGCGTAGCACACGGAGGGTTCATCTGTCCCGGAGGTGAATGAACGAGTGAACGATCACCGTGAGTAGCGGTCGGTGATGCGCTGGAGGGCCTCGCCGATCTCGCCCCACGCGCGGTTGGCCACCACCGGATCGAGGTCGCGCAAGGTGCTGCGCAGTCGGTCCAGCCGGCGGGTCGCGCCTTCCTTGGGTGAGCGTTTGTCCGCCCGCTTGATCTCCTTGGGCCAGTACGTGGATCCGCTCACGTCCGTTGATCTCCTTTCGCTCGTGATGTCGAGTCAGGCGCGACCCTGTCCGGGTCTGCTCGCCGGGTCTGCGAGGGTTCCGCTCACCGGGTCACTCACCGGGTTGACCTGCGGTTTTGCTGTGCTGACTGCTTCCGGCAGTCGCAGCAAGGACCAGGGCGTTACGCACTGGGCCTCACTGGTGGTGCCGGACTGGCACTACGGGGTGACGGACTCTCGGGTCTCGATCTCGCCCCAGATGCGGCGGACACGGTGCTCGCCGCCTTGGAAGCCGGCTCGACGGAATGCTTCCTGCGCCTGCCGGTAGGAGCGGGGCGGCTCCATGCCGTAGCGAAGCCACCGCAGGACGACAGCGAGCTGCTCGTCCGAGAGCGTCACGCCCGGCTTCGGAAGGTCGACGCCGTCCACGGCGGCGAGTTCCTCGAGTGTCATGGCGCCCGCCGGGGCGGCCTGCGAGACGCCCTCATCTGCGTCCGTTTCGTCCATAGTCACGGGCGGCGGTGTCACGGTCTCGATTTCCGGCCTGGCCTGTGTGACACCCGTGACACCCGCAGGTGTCACGGCCGGGCGTGACACAAGGACGGCGAGGTCACGTCCGGCGAAGGCCAGGGCTGCCGCGCCGTGACTCTCATCGGACTCCTGCAGGCGCTTCTCTGCTTCGGAGCGGGCCTTGTTGATCCGCTTCTGGGCTTTGGTCAAGACGTCGGCGCGGGCGATCTGCCGGGTCATCTCCGCGAGGTGACCGGCGGTCTCCGTCAGTACGTCCGTGGTGGCCTCGGATCGAAGGTGCCGAGCGTCAGCCGCAGCCAGTGCTCGGGCGTTGCGGTCCTCGGCGGACTGTTCGGCGATTACCGCCGCTGTGGCAGGGTCGGCAAGGACGTTGTTCACGAACAGGCGGAGCCCCATGAACAGGGCTGCAGCGACCGGCACAAAGGCGAACACCTGGGCGTGGCCGAGGATGAGCAGCGTCATCGTGGAGACGCCGACCGCTGCGCTCGACAGACCGAGCATCACGCCCATGCCGATTCGGGACCGCTGCCGGATCGCCACCTCCGACATGCGAAGGGCGCCGATCCACAGGGCGTCGTAGACGAGAGCGATGGACCAACCGGCGACCGTCCCCGCGAGGCCGTGCAGGCCGAGCATCTGCCCGAGCTTCCCGCCGACCGTTACGGCAACCAGGACGAGTGCGGCGAGAGTGAGCAGCGTCTCGACGGTGGCGAAGATGTCCGGGCGGCGGTTGGCCCGAAGCTTGTTGATGTGGACGTGGGACTCCTCCTCGGCCGGGGTCGTGGCCTTGGAGGCGGTGCCGGTGATGCGGGACTTGCCGAACATGAGGCTCCTTCGAGTCAGGCGCGGGCTCAGAGCTGGTTGGGTTCGAGGGAGAAGAAAAGGATCATCATCTGGGTCTCGTACACGGCCTGCAGCTGGTCCAGGAGGTGCTTGAGGCACTCCGCCCGGGTGATACCGGGCGGGACGGCGAGGATTCCGCTGCGGGTATTCAGCACGGCTCCCGGCATCTGAATCGTGATGACGTAGTGGTAGTCGGTGGTCTGCGGGCTGGTCGTCATTCGAGTGGTGTCCTTCCGTGGTCGGTTGGTCAGGCGGCGAGGGCGAGAGCGGCGATGAGGAGTGCGGTGACATGCGCGGCCTGGTCGACGTGCGCCGCGCCGCCGTGCTTGACGAACTCGCTCTGCCCGGCGCCCTCCATCCAGCGGAGGACCAACCAGCGGCGGTCGATGATGCTGTGCGTCGCACCGATCCACAGCAGGGCGACCGCGACGGCCGGAACGGTCAGGGGCAGGTCCAGGACCAGGAATCCGACGGCCAGGGCGACGGCGGACACGAGGACATGCGTCCCGGCGTGCACGAGGTTTGCGCGCCACCCGGCTGCCGACTGCTCGGCCTTGCACCCTGCCTGGTGATCCGTCTGGAACGGGTAGTCGCTCAGAAGATGGGCGCCGTACAGCAGGACGAACAGGTCCGCGAACACGTGGATCTCCTTGGGGGTGAGTTCGAGTGGTGCGGGGAGTGCCCCGGGCCGGAGTCGATCCGGAGGCCTCACGCCGTGTTCCAGGGCTGTGGGGTCAGGTGGCTAGGCCGTCACTGGCCGTGGCTGCGCGCCACGTGGTTGTCGATCTTGATCTGGGCGTCCGAGCGCCTGGTCATCCAGGGGGTGGAGGCCCCGCACTCGCAGTGGCCTGTGTGGCCGATGCCGTTCTTGCTCTGCTCCACGGTCGTCTTCGGGGCGGCGTCGGTGGTCTTCTTGCCGAACATGTGGGTCTCCTTGGGTCAGGGTCCGGTTGGTCCGGGCCTCTCTGCCGTCACCAGCCGGGGGGCTGGGGGCGACAGGGCGGGCCGGGTCAGGTGGTCGGCTTCGGCAGCGCGCGGCACTTCTCGGCGTGCTCCTGCGCCCATGTGCGGGCGTCACTGTCAGCCCAGTTGCTGCCGTTGCTGTAGCGGTCGGTGCGGGCGCCCCACTCCACGTTGCGGAACGCCGCACAGCCTCCGCACCTGGCCACCGAGACGTTCGGCTCGGTGTCGGAGAGGTAGAGGGTGTCGTGTGTGAGGTCGACGGTGGCGCCGCCGACGGTGAGGTAGCGGGCGATGACGGCCTCGGGCCAGGTGGTGGTCTGCGTGGTCATGTCAGGTCCTTCCAGTGGGTGGTTGGGGTCCGGTTGGTCCGGGCCTCTCTGCCGTCACCAGCCGGGGGGCTGGGGGCGACAGGGCGGGCCGGGTCAGACCATGAGCCGGTACTCGCCGACCACGTCGTCGGCGTAGGCGAGGAGCTTGGTGGCGCGGCCCAGGAGGGCGGTGCGCTTGGTGTCGTCCGTGTTGCCGGCTGCGTCGGTGAGGTAGGTGGCGGCGGTCTCGAGGTCCTCGGCACCCTGGATGCCTGCGCTGTCGAGGCGTTCGGCGACGGTCTGCAGCTGGTCGATGAAGTCCTCGATGGTGGTGGCGGGCTGCTCCTCGGCGACGAACGCGATGTCGGCGGCGTAGCGGGCGAGGATGTTCTCGGCGGTGACGGGGGTGGTGGTGGTCATGGGTTGGTGTCCTCTCGGGGCGGAGTTCAGTTCTGGGCGTTCGGGGTGAGGTTCCAGTTGCCGTTCGTGGTGCCCCAGGCGGTCTCCTGGTCGGCGCGGGCCTGTGCGAGGAAGGGGCTGTCGAACGTGCCGCGGTCGTTGCCGTGCTCGTCGGTTGCCTGCGTCGGCTGGTACGCCTTCGGATCCATGTGTGACGTCCTCTCGGTGGTCGGGGTGGCCGGGTACTGGTGTTGGCGGCAGAGGCTTCGGAAGTTCAGGCGGCGGCGGGGGTGTTGATGCCGCGGATCTCGTCCATGAGGCGGGGCTCGCCCGGCGCGGCCTGGTCGAGCTCGATCGCGGCGACCATCACGTGCGACATCCGGTCGCGGTCACCGGCCGACCACGCGGCCCGGAACTCGTCGAGGATCGACACGGCCAGCCGGTCGGTGTCGACGACCCGGGCGGCAAGCGCCTCGGCCTGGGCGACGGTGGTGTTGGCCCGTCGGCGGGCGGCGAGGTCGGACACGGTGGCGAGGTCGGCGTTGGAAAGAGACATGGTGGTGCCCTTCTGGGTGGTTTGGGGTGTGGTGGAGAGCCGCGGTCGCGCAGGTACGGGGGCGGTCACCCCGCGACCGCGGGGGTAAGGGGGGTTAGCGCTGTGCGCGGGCCTGCTGCCGGGCTGCGGTGGCGCGGACATCGGCGCCGGCCTCGTAGTCACGGCGGCAGCTGGCGGGGGTCGCAGGCTCGGCCAGGATGCGGTTCTCGCGGGGAGCGGTCGGCTGGTCGGCCATGGCTACCAGTCCCCGAAGGTGCAGACCGGGCCGCAATCACCGCGGACATGGGGGCCGTTGGCGGCGAAGTGGGCGTCGATGGAGCGTCGCCGCTGCTCGTCGAGGCGGACCTCATGCCGGACGTTCCAGCTGACCGGTTCGGCGCCACCCTTGAGCTCGTCGCAGCGGGGACAGCCTTCGACCTTCTTGCCGAAGTTCGGCTTGTGCGAGTGCTTGGTGGTCACGACTTCACCGTCCGCTCAACGACGGGCCGGTGGATGTCCCGGTGCTGCACGGTCACCGCGTGGCCGGCGAGCTTAAGCCGGTCGCCGAGAGCGGCAGCAAAAGACGGTGCACGATGCCTGCCGCCTGCACAGCCGTCGGCAATGACGACCGGACCGGCACTGGGGCCAGCGGCGAAGGCGTCGACTGCGCGGGCCGTCGACTCGACGAGTTCCGCAATCCCCGCGGTGGCGAGTACGGCCCGGCGAACCGGCTCGTCCTCGGCGGTCATGTACCGAAGCGCCGGGTCGACGTGCGGGTCACGGAAATGCACCCGCAGATCGAGCGTGATGTGCGCGGCCGGGGGCTCGGCGTGCAGGTAGCCGAAGCTGATGATCTCGATAGCAGTCATGCCGCCACTGCCCGGATGCTCTTCGCCGCGAGGACCAGGCGGGCCGCGTACTTCCAGTGCTCGTCACCACTGCGGTGCATGGGCAGGGCCTCCCACACCGGGCGCAGCGCCACGGTGGACACCTGCGGGCCAGCCGCCCGGAGGACGGTCTCGACGAGGTGGGCGTGGGTGAGGATCTGCCGGGGCTGCTCCAGGAGCAGATCGGCGGTCGCCATGAGGAGCTCGGCCACGTCGACCGTGGGGGTGGGGAGCACGTAGGACGCGGCCTCATGGGCGGCGACGTCGGCCGGCGACATGGGCTCGACGAAGAACTGGATCATCTTGGGGCGGTTGAGGTCCATCGTCACGGCGTTCTGCTCGCGGCAGAAGTTGTAGGCGACGGTGCCGCTTCCGGTCTCGCCGACCTCGACGGGCTGACCCCACCAACCGGGGGCGATCTCGGTCTGCTTCATGATGCGGAAGCCAATGACCTGCTCCGCGAGGAGCTGGCGGCCGTGAGCTGTGTCGGCCGACGGCATGGCGGCCGGGGTGGCGATCGGCACAGCGGGGGCGCCGGTAGGCTGTACGGCATCCATCAGGGGTCCTCTCAAAGATCCTGGTGGTGAGGGCCGGTGCGTGCGCGATGTAGGAGTCGCAAGCGCCCGGCCCGTTTTGTTTGGTTGTCGTGCGGTCCGCGGACTGGGTCCGGTAGGAGTGGACAGCACCCCATTCCTCAAGCTGTGGCTTGAGAAGTGGTTACGAGGACGACAGTAGGCGTCTCGGCACGCGGAGTCAAGACGTGTCTTGAGAGAGTGTCGATTCACCTCTACTCTCAACCCATGACCGACTCCCTGGACGCCGCCTTCGCACCGCTGCACGCCCACCTCAGAGCCATCAGCGACTTCAGCGAGCGCTACCAGGCCATTCGGAACGCAGAGAACGAGTTCGAGAACCTCAAGCGGGCTCACCTCAAGGAAGTCGCCCAAGGGCTGCGCGCCGAGGGAAAGAAGTGGAAGGAAGTCGCCGAGATCATGGGCGGCGTCTCCTACCAACGGGCCTTCCAGTACGGCCAAGGCGAGTGAACGAGGGGTCGTCATGCCCTCAAGTCAAGCTGCGGCCTGCCTGCCGCGTGATGAGCCGACGGTGCAGCCACCGTGCATCTTGCCCGCCCGTCGTGCAGTAGCAGTGCAGCCTTGATGCAGGACCCCGCCGCCACAACTCCCGGAGCCGGATAGTGACAGTCGTAGAAACGTGGACCGGCCGCAGCGCATGCGCTCTGCAGGCGGCCCTCCGCATGACGAACGAGGGCTTCGCCGAGCATCTCGGGGTGGCGGTACGGACGGTCGCCGGGTGGCATCGAAGCCCAGACCTCGTCCCACGCCCGGAGATGCAACTGGCCCTCGACACCACCTACGAGAGGGCATCAGACCACGTGCATCGACGGTTCAGTCTCTTGTCCCGACCAGTCGAGGAACCAGCTCAGGCCCAGGCGCTGCGGGTGGCGATCGCTGTCGTCGTGAAGCACGAGGAAGTTCTCCTCGTGTGCCGCCGCGGGGATGACGCGCTCACCTGGCAGTTCCCCGCCGGGATGGTGAAGCCGGGCGGCTCACCGGAGACCGTAGCTGTACAGGAGACCCTCGCCGAGACCGGTATCCACTGCGCGGTCCGCCAACATCTCGGTGGCCGGCTGCACCCTTCGACTGGTGTCCTTGCCGAGTACTACCTCTGCGAGCACCTGACAGGCGAGGCGCGGAACCTCGACCCGCAGGAAAACGTGGACGTCACATGGGTGCCGACCAGCGCCCTTACCCGCTTCATTCCCGCAGACCGAATCTTCGAGCCGATCCTGAAAGCCCTGGAGGCCGCGTGACCGAGCAGACCGACAACCAGCCCCCCGTCTCCACGGCGATCATTGTCGATGGCGGCAAGGTCTTGATGATCCGACGCCGGGAGCGGGAGGGGAAGCTTCTGTGGGCGTTCCCTGGCGGCGGCATCGAGGCGGGCGAGTCCCCGGAGCAGGCCGCAGTCCGAGAGGTCGCCGAGGAGGTCGTGCTGGAGGTCAAAGCGGTCCGGGTGCTGGGTGACCGGGTACACCCGAACACGGGCGTACACATGACGTATGTCGCCTGCGAAGCGATCTCCGGCGAGGCGGTCGTAGGCGACGCAGAAGAGATCGCCGAGGTTGCCTGGCTCAGCCATGAAGAGATCCCGACCTACGTGCCCTACGGCCTTTTCGGGCCGGTGCAGGAGTACCTCGACGCCACCCTGGTCCGCCCCGCCTAGTCCTCGCCAAGCAGCAACAAAGCCCCACCCGCCGACGGGTGGGGCTTTTCTGTGGGTGCTTGGTGCACCGGAACTGCATCAGAGGCGCATCGACCTTGCCACACACCCGGACGATCATTCATGCGTCAACAGAAACGGCCGGATGGTCGCCACCGTCCGGCCGTGAAGTCCAGCGGGTCGCCACCCGCCAGTTAGAGATCCAACCCGGTCAAAGGAGCACCTCTGTGGACACTTTACTGCCCGAGCCCGCTGCCGTCCCCTCCCATTCGCCGCGCACATGGCTTCGGCAGATCCATTCGGGCGGCCAGATTTTTGAGACGTGCCCGGCCTGGTGCACGGACAACCACCGCAGCGACGACTCCGGGTTCCTGGATGACCTGTCGCACGGTGCCCACTTCAACGGCCCAGAGCTGCCCGTCTCCGACGCCGAGCACGGCTCACTGCCAATGCCGGTATTCGCCGGCCGGATCAACGTGGACCCGTACTCGGAGGACCCGCGGCGCAGTGTCCCGCACATCCACCTGGAGCCCTTCCAGGATGAGGTGATGGAGTGCCTTGACCCGCGGGAGTTCGCTGCGGTGATCGCCCAGGTACGAGCGCACTGCGACCGGCTCGACGAAGTGCACGCCCAGCTGGTGAAGGCGCGGGCCGAGTACCGCTGACCCTGGAAACATGACAGCGCCCCAGCCCGTGAGGACTGGGGCGCTTCGTCATGCCGCAATTCGCCGTTCGGCGAGCGGCAGGTCCATCAACTCGCTGTGCCCGTACTGCTCCCCACATCCGGGGCAGCGGCAGCCAGGGGTGTCGAGGGTGACGCGGAGGGTCTGGCCGCAGGGGCAGGCGACGGGCACGGTTCGCGGCCTCCGCTCGCCGGTGACCTGCTGCTCGCACTGCCGCGCGAGTTGGCTGACCTCCCGGCCGAATTCGTCAATGGCCGGGTGACTGGCCGCGGCCCACGGCAGGTTGGCCCGCAGGGCTTGGATGACTTCGTCGAGCTGCTGCTGCATGTCGCCGTTCCAGCGAGGGTGGCCCCAGCCGAGCCGGTCGTGCCAGTCGATCAGCCATGTCTGCAGGATGGTGACGACGCCGCCGCGGGCCATGAGGCTGAGCGGTTCCAGCCGGACAGGGAGCGGAGCCGACCGGCTGCCGGACACTGCGGGTCCGCCGCCGCCGCTGCCGGGTGCGAGCCGGCCGCCGAGCCGCGCGTACAGCCCATCCGGCCCGGCGAGGGCACGCAGTTGGCCGTCGACACGGTCGACACAGGGCCGGCAGGCGTACCGGCCGAGCTCGTCGGCGTACAGGCCGCGGTGGCAGATGAGGCATTCGGCGGACTCGTTCACGGCGGGCTCCTTGCGGGCGTGCGGTGGGACTGGGCGGGGCGGCCGGCCGGATGGGGTCCGGCCGGCCGGTGGTGCGCTGGGTCAGGCGGTCTTGCGGTCGCGGTGGGCGGCGGCGCGGTCGCGGTGGACGCGCCCCTCGGGGAGGCGGCTACCGCGGGTGTCGTAGCAGAGGGCGCCGGGGACGCTGCCGCAGCGGGGGCAGGTGACCACGAGGGCGGGGTTGTGGATGGTGGGCTCGCGACGGGGCATGGGTCTCCTCCGTGGGGCAGTTGGGCGGGTTAGGTGGTGGGGTGCTGCTCGTCGAGGGCGGCGCGGGCGGCGCTGATGGCGGACGACCAGCCGCGGTTGTAGTCGGCCTGGCCGGGGACGCCGTGGATCTGGATCTGCACCTGCGGGGTCCGCGGGAGTGCCTGCACGCGTGCGATGGCGGCCTCGGCCTTGGCGAGGGTGGTGCCGTCCTCGCGGTGCCAGCGGATCAGCTTGGTGGTCTCGGTCTCCAGCTCGGCCGTGCGGTCGGCCATGGCCGTGATCCCGTCGGCGAGTTGGTCGAGTTCGGCGTCGAAGATGCTGCCGCGTCGGGCGCGGTCGACGAGGTGCAGCAGCTGCTCGCGGTCGGTCACCGGCCCGGCTCCTCGGTGGCGTGGTCGGGGCAGAGGTCGCGGTCGGCGCGTCGGCGCCAGCCCTGCTTGCGGAGGTGGGCGCGGAGTTCACGGTGGTGGGCGACATCGACGGGCCAGAAGCGTTCGTTGCCGCACTGCTCGCCGTCGACTTCGGCGTCGCACCGAATCGTGTGAATCACCCCGGCGCTCATCGGCCCGGCTCCTCGGTGCCGGGGTCGGCCTCGGGGTGGGTGAAGCCGACGGGCTTGCCGAGCTGGCGGGCGTAGGCGATCTCGGCGCGGGTGCTGTCCCCGATGTAGTCGCCGACGACCAGGACCTCATCGGCGAGGCGGATCTTCGCCCGGTGCAGGTTGTCGAGCTGGACCTTGAGGGCGTCGGCTTCGACCGGATCCGCCCACAGCGGGTGCGACTCCTTCATGTTGCAGCCGGGCTTGACGACGATGTACCCAACCGCGGTGAGTTCACAGTCGGCGTCGACCATGGCGTCCATGAACCGGGTGGAGCCGCAGATCACGACGATCGTCGGAATCTTGAGCCGGGCCTTGGCGTCGGCGAGCTTCTCTTCCGGGGCGAGCGGATACGACATGTGGATCTCCTTCGGGGTGTGTGGTGGAGTGGTCCGGCACCCGCCCCGGCTATGACCCGGGGCGGGCGTCCGGCATGTCACGGGGTGGGGGCCAGGGCAGGGCAGGGTGCGCCGCTGTACTCGCCGTCGGCCTGGCGCTGGCAGGAGCAGGCCTGTTCCTCGCGGATGTGGGAGCAGCCCTCCACGCCGGGGTCGAGGTCGCCGTCCTCGGTGAAGTACTGCTCGCACTCGCGTTCCAGGCACTCGACAGTGCCGACCCATACAGTCACCTGCTGGTGATCGGCATCTGGGTTGGGGACAACACCGCGCTTAGGGCGGGCGTGTTCACGAACCCGGCAGTCCCTCCACGCGACCATCTCGCCGTCGTCGGCCGAGCAGTCGAGGCAGGCTTCACCGGCGGGCGCGTCAAGGCAGATGCGGCCGTCATCGCTGACCGGGTGCCGGTCGCTCCAGAGATCCCACGCTTCACCGTCGGTCTCGCTGACGGGCTCGGCGCCGTGCTTGCAGAAGTCGGTGTCGGCGTTCCAGTAGAACGGGCCGTGCTCGTGGGTCAGGTGTTCGGTCATCAGAGACTCCAAAGGGTCGGTTGCATGGGCCGTAATTCGATCTCGGTCTGTCCGGGCATCGGCGGGTCGGCGACGGGTGGGCTCGTGCGGGCGGCTGTGCGCCCGCGTGACGGCCTCGGAGGGGTGCCCGCGTCGCCCGAGCCATCGGCGGGGCTCACGCGGCCGGAGGCGGGCGCAGAAGCGGAGTTGGGACTCGATGCGCGCATCACGCCGCCTCCGCCATCGGCTTTCGCGGCTCCATGAGCGCGGCCAGGAGTGCCTGTCTGTTCGCCGCAGCCTGCGCCGGAGAGGTCTGCACTCGGGTCGGCTTGTCGCTCAGCACCCGTCCGGTCGGGGTCGCTTCGGCGTACAGCCGCCCCAGCCGGTCCGCGGGCGGGAGGCGCAGTGCCTGCCGGGCGCGGGCCACGGTGGCGGGGTCGCAGCCGAGGCGGTGAGCAATGGAGGCGTTGGTGTGGCCCTCGCGGATGAGGCCGGCGATGTCGGCTCGAACTTTCATGCGGCGCTCCTGTCGGCTTCGGTGTACCGCTGGTGGTGGACGGCGCCGTTGGCCAGCGCCCGGCCGCCGTTGTGGCAGGGGACGGTGGGCTCGACCTGGCAGGCGGGACAGCAGGCGACGGTGCGGGCTCGGAGGGCGAGGCGCTGCGGGTGAGGCTCGGCCAGCACCCGTCCGTTCGACGGGACTTGGCACGGCTTGTGGGCGCCGACCTTGCAGTGGGGGCACGGGAGGCTGCGGGCGGGGTGTTGGCCAGCCCGCATGAAGTGGCGGATGGAATCCGGCATCGAGGCGGGGGTTCCATATCGGCGGGTCATGACGCTTCCTCCTGGGCTTCGGTC
Organism: Streptomyces sp. NBC_01591; assembly: GCF_035918155.1. Classification (NCBI taxonomy): domain Bacteria; kingdom Bacillati; phylum Actinomycetota; class Actinomycetes; order Kitasatosporales; family Streptomycetaceae; genus Streptomyces; species Streptomyces sp. NBC_01591. The sequence goes on along the minus strand of NZ_CP109327.1, from coordinate 7,293,159 downwards.
TGGTTCTCGGAGAGGCGTTCAAGGGCGGCCAGGGAGGCGGCGCGGCGGCGCTCGATTTCCTCGGGTGTCTCGGTGGAGGCGGGTTCGCCTCGGGCGACTCGGCCGCGGGCGGTGTGCGGCTTCTTCAGCTCCCGAGGGCGCCGCTTGTCGCTGAAGCCATCCACCTTGCAGGGGCGCCCTATTGCCGCCTTGCATGTCGGGCAGGCGACGCCGAGCGGTCCGGGCCGGCGGATGGCGACGACCTCGGCCGCCGCCTCCTCCTCGCCGGGCTCGTCCGGAACGGTGCGGCCGATGAGGTCGGTGAGCGCCTTCACGTCGCGGGGCTTCCCGGAGGAAATCGCCAGCCGCTCGGGGGCAGCGGGGCGTTCACCATTCGCGGTGGCTTCCAGCTGGTTACGGAGCCGCCGGAGGTAGTGCGGGTCTTCGTCGCCGGGCGGCGGCTCGTAAACGAAGTCGGCCACCCGTTCGGCGCGGATCTTGCGGGCGATACCGATGATGTCCGGCGTCGTGACCCGGCGCCGCTGGTCGGGCTCCAGGCTGGCCATGTCCTTGGCGTAGAACCGAGTGAGGGCCTGCTCGGCTACCGGGTAGGTGACGTTCGCGGCGTTGAGGTCGGCGTGCCAGGCGAGGATGTCGGCGTCGCCGACGGTGCGCTGGTCGCGGGCTGCGGCGAGGCCAAGGAGCCTGCCCGCTTCTTCGAAGCTGATCACTGGTTCTCCTGGGTCTGTGCGTCGTGGATGGCCTGGAGGCGGCGACCGGCCTCAAGGGCCTGGTTCACGCGGGCGTCGGTGGTGGAGGGACGCTGGCCGGGGGTGAAGCGGAGAACGTTGCCCCCGAGTTCGGCGGGCAGCTGGCTGCCGGGCGGCGGAGGCACGGCCTCGGGCTCAAGGGACTCCCAGCCGGAGAGCCATGCGCTCGCGCTGCCTGGTGTGCCGCGGTAGCTGGCATTGCTGACTGCCATGGCAACCATGGGGCCGAGGCCGATGCGCTCGCAGACTTGGCGGGCTCGTTCGATCTGGGATGCCTGGAGGTTCCAGCTGACGCCGGTGATTCCGGCTGCGGCGATGGCGCGCTTCAGGTCGCCGAGGGTGTCCCAGGAGCGGATCTCGGGCTCGCCCCCGCGTGCTGCAGCTACAGGGGTACTTCCGGAGGAAGTACCCGGCAAAGGCGTGGCAGTGGCATGGGTATGTGTGACGCCGTCAGCGGGCGTGCGGTGTGACAGGTCCTCCTGACCTGCGGTGGAACCCGAAAAGTGGGTGTCATTCTGAACGTGATTTGAATCGGATCCGTCTCCATTTCGGTTCGCTTTTGGATCCGAATCGGTTTCATTTCCGGCTGCTTTTCGGTTCGCGCGGCTCTTCGCGGCGCGCTCTGCGGCGCCCTGCTTGTTGGCTTCGTGCTGTGCTCGGGTGGTGTTCCGGCCGCCCTCGAAGAAGTCGTGGATCATGTATCCGTCGGTGGGCTGCGGGCACTTCTTGCAGTCGTGCCCGGCCTCGTGCCACAGGCCGGCTTCGATCAGCTTCCGTACCTGGGCGGGTGTGCCCTTGAAGGGCTTCACGATGTCCTTGGGGACGAAGCCTTCGAGGAGGTGCTGGGCGGAGTAGGAGCCGCACCGCAGCCAGAGACCGAGCGCAGCGTTCCCGGCCCGGATGAACTTCGGGTGGGAGTGCGCTGAGTCATCGACCTTGAACCAGGGCATCGACAGCTTCTTTCAACAGCGTGGGCGGGTGGGGCGTCAGGACCGGATGGCGGTCATGCGGCGAGGCTCAGCGGCTCGTAGCGGGTGCCGAGGATGGCCTCGGCGACCATGGCGAACAGGTCGCGGGCGGCGGGCGGCGTCACGGCGTTCCCCGCCATTCGGACTCGCTCCCGCTTGTTGCCGAGCCAGATGTAGTTGCCGGGAAACTCCATGGCCGCGGCGTACTCGGCGGGTGCGAGCATCCGGAACCCGAGGTCGTCAACGTCCGTGACCTCACCGCCCGGAAGCAGCCCGTGGTGGTTACCGGACGCGCACACCGTGGCGAGGGGCTGCGAGGCGAGGCGGTGGGTGGACCCGCCGCCGCGGAGCTCGACGATGTACGGCGGGACCGCGAGCCCGGTTTCGTTGCGCGCGGTGCAGGTCCGCATCGGCAGGTTCGCCGACCGTGCGACCTTCCCCTCGCGCCCCTCGACGGGCACCAGGAGCGGGACACCGTAGGCGGTGAAGCCGTCACGGATCCGCTTCATCGTCTTCTCGGCGAGCGGCCGGATGCGGTCGCCGATCCGGGTGGCGGGCAGCGTCCAGTCGATGGCGTCGGTCGCCGGCCGGACTGCGGGGAACACTTCGGCGTGGCACCGGACGGTGGGGCACCGCCATACGTACTGGGTCTTGTACTTGCCGTAGGTACGGCGGGGGTTCTTCCATGCCTGGACGGCTCGCACGGTGCGGTCGCACTGGGTGCAGTGCGCCATGGGGCGCAGCCACTTGTCGAAGTCGGGCCGCGTCTCGCCGTTGCGCCACAGGACGACGTACATGCGGTCGCGGGACTGGGGAGCGCCGGGTCCGAGCGCGGTGGCGTGCATCGAGTTGAGGCACACGAGCTTGAACTGGTAGCCGAGGGCCTGCATGCCTGCGATCCAGGCGGGCCAGAGAATCCACTCGCGGGCGTCGACGACGTTCTCGACGATGATCGCCCGGTACTCGTGGAACTCGGCGAAGCGGACGACGTCCCACATGGTGGCTCGGGAGCGTTCCGCGGCGTCGTCGGGAAGGATCTCGCCGAACAGGTCGGGGGTGGCGTCTTGGTGGCGCTTCTTGCCCTGGGCGATTGAGTGGTTGGTGCAGGACGGGGAGAACCAGGCGAACGTGGTGGTCGGGTAGCGCCGCGGGTCGACCTGCGAGATGTCGGCGCAGTCGTGCGCGGTATCGGGGTGGTTGGCCTGGTGGACGTCGACGGCGAGGCGCCAGTGGTTGAGCGCGGTCCGGACGGTGATCCCGGCTTGCCGCGCCCCCTCGGACGAGCCACCCGCTCCGGCGAAGCCGTCGGTGGTGTCTCCATCGAGAGTGCGGAGATTCGTGAGAGCCATTAGGGGGTGCCCTTCGCGTGGCGTGTCTGGTGGATCGAGGCGCACGGAACCAGGCCCATGCGGTCGCCGGATTTCGCGTCGGCGGGCCTCTCGGCGTGGTTCGACTGTAGCGCAGGGTGTGTAGGCACTGTCAGTACACCCGAAGATGATTTCGGAGTCACAGGGTGTGTAGACAGAAGACGGTCAGCTACTCTGTCGACATGACGACGAAGGGGACGCCCGGCCGCATGGTCCGGATCGAAGAAGAGGTCTGGGCCGAGTACGGGCAGCTGTGCGACGAGGAGGGGACCTCTCGCGGCGACGACCTGCGCCGTCACGCCTATGCGCGAGTCAACGCCTGGCGCAAGGCTCAAGGCCTGCCAGCGAGGAAGCGCATCACGATCAAGCGCCGCAAGCCGGCCGCCGACTCGGACTGACGTCACGTCTCCTCCCTTCCTGCCCCGCGTCGCTGCGGGGCTTTGTCGTGCGTTCAGGCGGCCTGGGCCGTCTCGGGGTGGCGCTTGAGTTCTTGGTGGAGGTGCTGGCGGGTGACGCCGAGGCGCGCCGCGGCCTGTTCGTAGTCGCAGCCGAGGCGCATCAGCTCGCGGGCGTCGGTGGCGATGTCGATGCCGCGACTGGAGGCACTGGCGCGGGACGCCATGAGGGCAATCTGGAACTCGCCGCGCGGCAGGCCCCGATGCTCGGCCTTCCACTCGTCGTGGGCTGTCCGGCAGGGCTCACACATGGGGAGCTTCTGCAGGGTGTGCATCCACCAGCCGCGGTCCGTACCGCACGCCCCAGTCCAGTCCGCGACTGCTGCCGGGTCGTCGATCGTGTCGTCGTCCCAGGCGGCCGGGGGAGCCCAGCCTTCCCGTGCAGCCCTCTGTCGGGCCTTCTCGCTGGTGCCGGGGGTCCGTGACAGTTGGCTGTACACGGCGCGCACTCGGGCAGCGAAGGCGCCGTTGACCGTCTTGTACCGGCCGTTGACGACGTGGCTGACGGTGCTGTGGTTGATGTCGCTCATGCTGGAGATGGCCAACTGGCCGTGCCCGATGGCGTACAGGGCCTGAAGGCGGCGCGCCGAGGCCAGAACCGGCTGATCGGAGATGTCGTCCCGGGTGCCGGGCCGAACGGCAAGGATGCGCTCGCCCTTTGACCGCTGGCAGGAGCGGAGCTTGCCGTTGACGATGTAGCTGATTGTGGTCTGGGAGACGTCGGCGGCTCGACCGATGGCGCCCTGGCTCATGCCGCTCCTGGAGAGGGTGGCGATGTGGGCCGCGAGTACTTCAACTGGGATGAGGTTGCTTTGCCCGGCAAGGCGGACGCGTTCCCGGCGGATCCCGGCGAGCCGGTTGCCGCGGACACACACGGTGCAGCGGCATCCGGGGCGGAGCTGTGTCCCTTTGTACCGTCCTTCGCTGCCGTGCGGCGGCAGCGGCCGGGGTGCGGCGGTCATGCGGCGGCCCTCCCCTGCGCTCGGGCGGTCCGCTCGGCGGCAATAGCGCGCCCCTTGCCGGTGAGGGTCCAGACGGCCAGGCGGTGTCCGTGGGTGGCGGGCGAGGTGGAGGGGACGGACCGGCCGGTGTGGGTGATGATCCCGCCGGTGCGCAGCGAGTTGATGGCGGCGCCGAGGAAGCCGTGCCCCATCTCGGGGAGGACGTCGCGAAGCATGTTGCAGTCGAAGGTCTCGTTGGCGAGCCCGAACGCGAACACGGCCTGCTCGACGAGGAACTGGTCCCAGCTGGACCGGCCGACTATCTCCTCGAGGCGGAAGTCCTTCTCGGCGGCGGCGTGGCGCTCGGCGACGGTGAGGCGACGGGTCATGGTGTGGTCTCCTTCTGGTGGGGCCGCCCGCATTGCCCGCGGGCGGCCCCGACAGTGGGGTGGGTTACGGCTCGTCGACGAACTCGGCGTCGATGGGGCCTTCGTCGTAGTCCTGCTGCGGAGCAGGCGGTACGGCGGGCAGCGGCGCCAGTACGGGCGCGGCCTGTGCGGTGCGCGCAGCCTGGGCCTGGAGCGTCCGGTACTCGGCAGAGGTGGGCACGGTCTTGGCCAGCTCGCGCAGGACCGTCTTCTTCCACATTCGGTCGGGCCACTGGTTCCACGGCGAGGCACCGGACTTGGCGGTCTTGGAGACTGCGCGGACCTTCTCGATCTCGGCGCGGCTGCGGACGACGACGTCCGAGGTGGCGCCGTCCTTGAAGACGGCGTAGGCGTAGGCGCCGACCATGTCGCCGCGGTCGCCGAACCAGTTCGCCTTGTGCTGCGGGCGCTCGGTGATGCCGGGCTCCCACTGGAAGTCGTCGCCGGCGTAGACGACCTGGGAGATGACGGTGGAGATAGCGCCGCTGCGGTACATCAGCTCGACGAGGCCGGTGTAGTCGGTGATCCCAGTGATCTCGCCGCCCATGGGGACGAGGTGGTAGGTGTCACCGGGCTCCAGGCCGAGGCGGGCGCAGTCGAGCATGGCGGCGAGGAAGGAGCCGGGGTTGCGCTGCGCGGCCCTGGCGAGGTCCGGGTTGCGGCGGAGCAGTCCGGTGGCGACCCGAACCCACTGGTCGGGCTTGATGTGGGACGGGAGTACCTGGGTGAAGTCTGCCCGGTACTGCTGGACGAGGTTGCCTTCGTCGCGCTGGGCGATGGCGTTGCTGATCTGACTCATGCGTGGGTTCCCCTGTAGGGCTGGAGGGCGAGGGTGGTGCCGTCGTCCTTGACGGTTCGGTAGGCGATGCGGCGGTCGCCATGGACTGCGCGGTAGCCGGTGCCGATGGCGTCGAGGATCTGACCGCGGGCGCGGGTGAGTTCGGTGTCGGCGGCTCGGTAGGCCTGCTGGGCGATGTCGTAGTCCGCGGCGCACTCGGCGCTGATCTCGACGTCGACGTCTTCACGGCCGGTGGGCTGGACGCGGATGGTCTGGTAAGTGGCCTCAGTCCCGTCGATCGACGGGCGGTTGCCCTGGCGGACGTCGTTGAGGAACTCCTCGGCCGCGTCGCGCATGACCTTCGCGTCGGTCTCGTCGTACTCGATGACGTACTCGCGGTAGTCGTGGCCGGAGACCAGCAGCGCCACGTGGCAGACGTCCAGACCGAGGGTGTCGAGCTGCCACTGCACCTGACAGCGGTAGTAGATCGGGATCTCGTCGCTGCCAGCCGGACCCCATCCGTCGCCGAACGGGGACGTCTTGACCTCGACAAGCCGGTCCTGGGCGATGCGGTCCGGGGTGGCGCGCTGCCAGTCACGGTCGCGGTGCCGCCACGTACCGGTGGTGCGGAGCTCAAGCTCGGGGTGCTCGTCGGCGAACTTCTGGGCGACGGCGTCCTCGAGTCGGTTGCCCCACTCCACAGCCGGGTTGGTCTCGAACGGCGGGGTGGGCAGTCCGGCCTTCTTGTGCCAGAGGCTGAATCGGCTGGCCCACGGCGACAGGCCCGTGACCGCGGCGATCTCGGTGGCAGTGATGCACAGACCGGCGCGGGCCTCGTTCCAAGCTTTCGTTCCGGGGATGTAGCAGCCGAGGAGGACGCCAGTCGGTGGGTTGAAGGCAGTCATCAGAACGGCTCCTCGATGTACTGGCGGCGGTTGCGGAACCAGACCGGGATGGACCATGCGCGGAGCTGGTCGAGGCACAGGCACTCGTCCCAGTCGGCGCCGAAGCCGTGGGGCAGCCAGCCGCCACCGCTGCCAGAGCAGTCGGGGCAGTTCGGGTCGGGCTCCCGGGTGATGTGGATGGCGCGCTGGTGGAGTTCGATCTGCCAGCGGCCCATGCGGATGGCGGGCATGTCGTGCCTTTCGGATGTAGGGCCCGCCCCGTGCGGGGAGGTCGGGGCGGGCCCGGCGGCAGAGTTCGGGGCTCGACGCCGCGTCTGGTGGGATGGTCAGGCGGCGTTCTGCTTGGTGGCCCGCTTCTCGGCGAGCTTCTTGAGGTGCGCCTCGTAGTCGTCGGACCACTTCTGCGGGTCGTGTCCGGCCGCCTTGGCGATGTCCCACGCGTTCTCGCCGAAGTCGCCCGCGTCCAGTTCCTCACCCAGCTCGGCGACGGTCTGCGCGGCGAGCCGGGGATCGGCCTGGTGGAGGGCAGCGAGGAATCGGTACGCGGACCAGGCATTCACCCCGGCGGTGGCGTAGGAAGCGATAGCCCCGGCGTCCTTGCTGGGTGCGCCAAGCAGGTCGCTGGTCGACCGGAGTGTCTGCTGAAGCAGGGACTCCACCATGTCGGGGATGGTGGACGCGGCCTCGTAGCGGGGCTTCTCCTCGACGGGCATGTCCGCATCCATGTCGGCGACCTCATCGCTGTCCGCGAAGATGCTCGGCCAGAGCCCGAGCGCCTGCTCGAACGTCTCGTCTTCGCACGGGCCGACTCCCGTGTAGCGCTTCGGCGCCTGAGCTCCGATGAAGTCCTTGCCGAACACCATGAACGCCTTGAGGTCCGTGGTGACACGGACTCGAAGAGCGTCTCCGGCGTCAGCCCAGCGGGCGAGCATCCTGGAGTCCACGATGGGGAGCGCGTAGATGGTGGGGATATTCGCCGCCACGCCTCGCAGCAGACTCCGCCAGTCGGGGTACTCCAGGCTGTCGCTCACGGGAACCCGCATCTCGGCGTGCGGGGTGGCGAATACGAGCCGGCTGGTCTCGGTGCCGATCGTGACTGTGAGGTTCCCCTCCTGAGCGTCGAGCCACTCACGCAGCGGCTTCAGCCAGGAGGCCGGGATGGTGCGGGCGAACGCCTCACCGTTCTTGTCGTCGTCATTGAGCCGGTAGCGGGCAGCGGCGATGGTGAACCGGTCGGTGGCGACGGCGTGCAGATCGGTGGCGTCGACGTCGAGGCGGATGCCGTGCAGCACCTCGACGTACTCGTCGCCGATGTGGCCGCGGACCTTGTCGATGAGACGGCCGAGCTGATGGGCGTTGATGGTGACGGACATGCGTGTCTCCTGGGATGCTGGTGGGGTCCCCGCCGACTTGTCCTCGGCGGGGCTTCTGCGTTGGGCGCCGGGCCAGCCGGTCGGGTCACGGCCGGCCCGGCGGGTCAGGTGAGCGCCCCGGTCCATCCGGCGAGCTCGGCGGCCAACTCCTGCTGTTCGGCGAGGAGCTGGGCCCGGTCCTGGATGAGGTCGATCAGGGCGTCCCGGTGCTCGCGGCTGATACCGGGGGCGGCGGTGAGGCGGGTGATCTCCTCGAACCGCTCCGGGGGCATCACCAGCACCGGCCGATCTCGTGAAGGCCGTCGTTCTCGGCCGCGATCTCCTCGATCGACTCGTCGACCCAGGCGGCGGGCTGGATGGGCACGACGTGCTCGATGCCGTCCTCGACACAGGTGGAGATCCACCCGTTGCCCTTGCCGTCGACGTAGATCCGGCGCCGGTTGTCGTCCGCGTTCTCAGGGCGCTGCCCGTCGGCGGCTTGGCGGACGGCGGCCACCCACTCGGGTACGGGCAGCGGGTGCTCCCACCGGGTGGACTGTGCGGCCGTCTCGTCGCACAGCTCGTACACGGCGTTCAGGCACCGCTGGAGGTGGGCCGTCTCGTCGGCGATGGTCGGCTCCTTGCCGACGTACTTCGCTAGCTCCGCCTCCAACTCGGCAACGCGGTCGGTCGGCTCAGGCATTGCGGGCCCCCTTGAGGCTGTGGATGAAGGCGCGGAACCCGGTCTGCTCCATCGGGCTGGGTGCAAGGACCCGGCCGGGCGCCTGCGGGATGGTCTGGGTGGCGAGGCGCGCACCGAACGCGGCCGGTGTCTCGACGTACCTGGCCGCGACCGTGTCGGCGTAGTCCGGGTCGACCGCGGCCCGGTACTGGCCGGCCGTCGGGCGGGAGATCGGAATCAGGGGGCCGTGGTCGCGGTACACCGTCGGCAGCGGCTGGGCGGTCTGGCAGTCGGACCGGTCCGAACGGCACCGCAGCAGCGGCTCGCCATCCGCCCAGTCACCCGTCCAGATCCACTCGACACCGATGACATCGGCGTGCGGGATGTCCAGGTCGAAGGTGACGCCGTCGTGCGAGTAGGGGGTCATCGCGCCCTCCTGCGGGTCTTGTGGTGGTGGAGGTCGACGAGCGGCGGGACGGTGCTGCCGGGGTCGGCGTCGTAGAGGAGGTGCCGGTACTCGGCGGCCAGGCCGGCGGCCAGGCGCTCGGCCTTCAGCGCGGTCAGCTCGTCGGCGACGGCCGCCCAGTCGGTGGTCGGCACGTCCAGGCGGACCAGGTCGGTGGCGCTCATGACGTCACCTCGGTCCACTCGCTGGTCCGGACGGTGCGCTGGATGGTCGGCGTCGTCTCAAGGACGCGCGCCTCGGTCTCGGCGGGGAAGTGGCCCACGGGCCAGACGTTGCCGAGGGCATCACGGAAGGCGGTCTCCACGACCGGGGCCGGCAGGGCGGCCAGTTCGGCGCGGACACGGTCCAGTTCGCACCATGGGCACCCCCGAACGTCATCCAGGTCCCGCAGCCACACCGGGTGCTCAGCGTGCTCGCACTTCGCGGATACGCGCCCCTCGGCCGTGCCCAACTCCATTGCCCTGTACTGCTCCAGCTCGGCCGCCAGCGTCAGCGCGATTCCGTGGAGTGCCTTCTCCGTACCGTCGTTGTGCGTGGCAGTCGACCATGTCGACGTGCGCTCGCCGTACTGCCGCAGTCGGATCAGCGCAGCGTCCGGCGTCATCGGGGCGCTCATGCCGCCACCGCCTTCGGGGCGGCGTCGTACTGGGCGATGGCCCAACTGGCGGCGTGGCACTGGTAGGCGAAGTGGTAGCTGACCCTGTCGACGGACCACTCGCTGAGGTCGTCGAAGTCGAAGCCGGCCGTCTGCCGGATGTCGACGTCGTGGTCGTCACCCAGGTTGTGATCGATGGACCGCCACGTCAGCGCCGAGCCGTAGGAGTCCCGCTCGACCTTGGTGCCGCAGGTGCACTTCGCCTCGTACTTCACGCCGTGCTCGAACTCACTGACCAGCTGGAAGGCGGTGTCCCTGCTGCCGAGAAGATGGTTGTTGAGGATCTCGATGCGGACAGCGGCCTCTAGGCCGTCCGGCGCCCAGGCGTCTTCGACGGCCTCGGTGACCCGCTCCTTGATCTGGGCTTCCATGCGGTCGCGGTCGTACTCGCGCACCGAGTCGGCGCCGTTCACGAGCTTGCTCGCCCAACGGTCCGGATCTACGCGGATGCCGCGCAGCCAGGCGAACATGTCCTCGGTGTCGTCGCCGAACCGCTCGAAGTGGTACGAGCCGTGCGAGCCGGCGACCAGCAGGTTGTACGGCCAGGTCACCAGGATCAGGCGGCTCATGGTCTTCGGGGCGGCGAACTCGACGTGGCGGTACAGGCCGTCCTCGCGTCGCGACTTGATCGTGGCCTCGGCGAAGTCGGCCGCGAAGTGGGCGGCGGCGCGATCGGTGGGGCTGGTGTTGTTCGGGGCTGCGGATGGAATGATGGACATCGGTCCACCTCTCTGTTCTCGCGGATGGTGTGGTGGATCTGAGGTCGTCCCGGGCTTCGCGGTTACGGGGCGGCCTCTTTTGCTGCGGTCAGGCAGCGGCCTGGACCTGCGAGGTGGACCGAGCCGGCCGGGCCCTGCGGGTGCGGCGCTTGCTGCCCCGGTGCGCGGTGCCGCCCATACGGTTCGCGGCGTAGATCGCGTCCCGGTCGGCGCGGTTCGTGACGATGCGCCGGCCCTGCCGGGCATGCATCTTCGGGTGCTCCTTCAGGAACCTGCGGAGCCAGGACACCGAGCAGGACAGGACGTGAGCCGTCTCCTGGACGGTCATGTACTCCTGGTTCGGGTCCGCTGGGGGGATGGGGCGGCCGTACTTCTCGTACTTGTCGCCGGGCATGTCACTCCTTGGGTGTGTGGGTCCTCTGTGGGGCGAGGAGGGCTTCGGTGTCGGCGTTCAGCGCCTTGCAGAGGGCCGTGTATCGCCGGGGTCTCATGTGGGTGCGAGTGCCGTTTTCGAGGTGACTGAGGTAGCGCCGACTTATGTCCGCGCGTTCGGCCAGCTCGGACATTTCGAGGCCCATCTGCATGCGGCGGTGGCGGATTACCGCCCCGTCCACTTCGAAGGTGGGTTGGGGTTGGCGCATACCCAGAAAGTAGCCCTAGTTAGCCTTCATGTCCAGCCCTAGTTAGCCTCTAGCTAGACCTAGATCGACCACATGGGGGCGCGGGGGCACCAACCGGCGTGTTCCTGCACGTCACGCGCACGCCAGTGAATCGGCCGGACTGCGGCCCGGTCCTGGCTGGCCCCGCCTGGCCCTGCCAAGATGGGGTCATGCCGCCCCGCGACCTCACTCGCCTAGCGCAGGCCGTCAAGGCCCGCCGCCTCCAGCTCGGCCTTGCCCGCAAGAAGGCAGCCGACGAGGTCGGTATGTCCAAGGACACCTGGCAGCGCGTCGAAGAAGCCAAGCCCGTTCGCGCACTCAACTACGCAAAGATCGACCGCGTACTGGGCTGGGCCACGGGCACCTGTGAGGCCGTCGGCGATGGCGGCGACCCGGTGCCCGCCGAGGAGTCTGGCTCCGCCTCAGGGGTAACGATCGCCGACGCGACCGAGCGCGACCTCACCGTGCAGCGTGTGGTGGAGAGCGCATCGATCGGCGTGACGGATCTGTCCGCCTCCGAGATCCGCGCACTGAGCGCGCGCATTGTCGAGGACCTCAAGAAGGCCGGCGTCATCTGACGCAGGATTCACCCATTCGGCCTACAACCTTTTCGGGTTAAGGACTTTGTTGCGAAACTAAGCACAGTCACTCTGGTCCCACCTGGTCCCAAACGGCCCTGGCCGTGGCAAAGTCGTGCTCACACCTTGGGGGGTTCTCCCGTTCCCGGAAGGGGGAACCATGGTGATGCGCGGCGATCTTGTGATAGGCGACTACGGCCCGAACTTCCTCGGATGGGTCGGCCGTACAGCTGAGAGAATCGTCTGTGTAGCAGCGCCCCGGTTCGAGCACGATCCTGCAGTCAGGTCGGTCATGCGAGAGCTGGTTCAGCGCGAAGGAGGGGACTGTTCGAAATGCGGTAACTGCCTGATAGGCAAGCCGGATTGAAGAGCAGTCTGGCGTGAGGGTCCGGCAGCGGGGGCGCTAGCCGGGCATCACGCGCGTTCAGGGAGGCGTCATGCCGCATGTTGAGTGGCGCGGGGGCACGTGCCGGGTCAAGTGGTGGACAGGCGAGTACCTGGCCAACGGCCGCAAGCGCCACGAGTCCAAGGGCGGCTTCACTGACGAGGACGTAGCGCTCCAGTACGGCATGGACATGGAGTACGAGGTCCGGCACGGCGTCAACATCACGAACCGCGACGGGGCGATCCCCATGTCCGATTGGCTGGACGCCTGGTACGGATCGCTCGACCTGGCGCATCGCTCGATGGTCAACTATGAGTCCGTGATCCGCGTGCACATCAAGCCCTACTTCGCGCGGCGCACCGTCGGCGAGATCGGCATCATGGATCACCGGGCGTTCAAGAAGCACCTCAAGACTGTGTTGCCGAGCGAGAATAGCCGCAAGGCCGTACTGAACGTCTTCAGCATGGCGATGGACGACGCCGTCAACGCCGAACTCCGCAAGACATCACCGGTGGAACGCCACCGCCGCCGCGGGAAGTACACGAAGAAGAAGCGCGAGCGGAAGAAAGACATGACCCCCGCGGCCGTCGAAGCCCTCGCGCGGAACGCACACGCGGTGTTCGGGCCGGCCGGGTACGTCTTCATGTGGACGATGGCAGCGACGGGCATGCGGCCGGCGGAGCTGTACGGCCTCACCCGGGAGTACTGCTACCCGGCCTGGCCCGGGTCGGACCTGCGGGTCGATCCTGACGAGGCCGAACGCTACGCCGAGGACGTGGGGCGGTACGGCAAGGGCGAAGGACTGATGCCTGCCATACGGGTGGAGCGCCAAGTCCAGTACGAAGGCGGCGGGTTGCAGTTCTTCCCGCCGAAGTACGAGTCGCTCAGGACTCTGGTGGTGCCCCCGTTCCTCGCCGAGATGCTGGAGCGGCTCCTGAAGGAGCATGACTCCCGGTGGGTGTTCCCGTCGATCAGCGGGGGCAACTTGCGGTCGGCGAACTTCGACCACAAGTACTGGCGCCCGATCGCTGACGGGGCGAAGGCGGACGAGGGGCCGCGCTGGCCTGGTGAGCGGCTGGCCCTGCCGGAGGTTCCTGCGTTCACGGGGAAGCGTCTGTACCTGATCCGGCATGGGGCGAAGTCCTGGCTCGACGAGGACGGGCACAGCCGGTTCGCGGTCGAGTCGCGAATGGGGCACGAAGTCCCGGGCGTTGAGGGCGTGTACTCAAGCGTGACGGTTCCGATGGAGCGTGCCATCATGAAAACGCTGCAGGAGCGGTGGGAGTCGGTGCCCGGCCGCATGGGAGACGCAGCGTGGGGCTAACTCCCAGCCGTCTCCCACTCCCGGTGACACAACCCGGGTAACTGCAGGTCAGATGCCATCCCTGGAACGTTATTGGAACGTGAAAGGGATGTTCATACCACTCAGGGTCGCATCCCTCCTGTGGTGCGCACCACAGGGCGCGCGGCCTGTCGTTCGAGTGCTGAACCGGAGGCGGGCGCCCGCTCGCGCGCCGCAGCGTGCGCCGCGCACCACCGCCCCGGGACGGTTCCGGCGGGAAAAGGGGTGGAGGCGAGGCAATCCGGGCTGGTAGTTTCACGATCATGTCCAGCCCCGAGTCCGACAGAGGCTAGCCACCGGTCCGCCGGTGGCTGATCCGCCGTCGAACCGCTCCCGTGGTGCCGAGTACCGGCCCGGGTCGGTTCCCACCGGTTGCCGCCGCAGGACCCCCGCTGTGTGGGCTGCGCTCTCCCCTCCGCGCTCGTGAACCGCTCTCGATGCGGCCGTGCGTGGATTCCCTGGCTCCGGCGCCTGCCGCGCCGCCGGATCACGTCCATGAGCACCCCGGACGTTCTTCCGCGTTGCCGCCCGTCGCGACGGGCGGGCGCGGGCCCACACCCCCTGCCTGGTCCATCTTTCAGTCGTCCATGGGGTTCCTTCATGCCATTTGCCGTCTACGCGCTCGGGCTCGCCGTCTTCGCCCAGGGCACATCCGAATTCATGCTGTCCGGGCTGATCTCGGACATCGCCCATGACCTGCACGTCTCCATCCCTGCCGCAGGGCTGCTGACCTCGGCCTTCGCGATCGGAATGATCGTCGGCGCGCCGCTGATGGCGCTCTTCAGCCGGAACTGGCCGCGCCGCCGCGCCCTGGTGTTCTTCCTCTGTGTCTTCAGCGCCGTCCATGTCATCGGCGCACTCACGCCCGGCTACGGGCTGCTCCTCGCGACGCGGGTCGTCGGGGCACTGGCCAATGCGGGCTTCTGGGCGGTGGCCCTGGTGACCGCGGTCTCCATGGTCGGGCCCGAGGCCCGGGCACGTGCCACCTCGGTGGTCGTCGGGGGCGTCACCATCGCCTGTGTGGCCGGGGTGCCCGCCGGTGCGGCGCTGGGCGGGCACTGGGGATGGCGGTCGGCGTTCTGGGCCGTGGCCCTCGTCTCCGTCCCGGCCGTCTTCGTGATCGCCAGGACCGTTCCGGCGGGGCGGCCGGAGTCCACGCCCGCTCCCGCGAGCGTCGAGCTGCGGACCCTTGCCAGTCCGCGGCTGCTGCTGACCCTGCTGACCAGCGCCCTGGTGCAGGGGGCGACGTTCTGCGCGTTCTCGTACGTCGAACCGCTCGCCACCCATGTCACCGGGCTCACCGAGGCCTGGGTTCCCGGTCTGCTGGCGCTGTTCGGTCTTGGCTCGTTCATCGGCGTCACGGCCGCGGGCCGGCTCGTCGATGTGCGGCCGGTCGCCTTCACCGCCTTCGGTCTGGTGGCGCTGGTGGCCGGCTGGGCCGCGTTCGCACTGACCGCGGGCAGTCCGTTCGCGACGGTGGCGCTCGTCCTCGTCCAGGGGATGCTGGCGTTCGGCACCGGCACGGCGCTGATCTCGTGGGTGTTCCGGCTGGCGTCGGACGCACCGACCCTGTCCGGCTCGTTCGCCACGGCCGCGTTCAATGTGGGTGCCGCGCTCGGCCCCTGGCTGGGCGGGCTGGCGATCGGTGCGGGGTTCGGTTTCCGGTCGCCGCTCTGGGTGAGCGCCCTGCTGATGGTCCTGGCGCTGGGCACCGCCGGGGCGGCACTGGGGATGCGCCGTGCCACCGATCGCGCCCGGGACAGCGTCGCCGCGGTCTGACGGACAGCGGTGGATGGGGCCCCGCCCGGCGCTGAACGGGCGGGGCTGTCCTGGTCACAGCAAGCAGCCAGCAAGCGGGATAAGGACAGGAACCACGCTAGCGGCCACCACTGACAACGGGTCCTCAGATGCTGAGGTCCACGACCACCGGGGCGTGGTCGGACGCGCCCTTGCCCTTGCGCTCCTCGCGATCCACGTAGCTGTCCTCGACCGCCGCGACGAAGGGCGCGTTGCCGTAGACCAGGTCGATCCGCATGCCCTTGTTCTTCGGGAAGCGCAGCTCCCGGTAGTCCCAGAAGGTGTACGGGCGGTCGTACTTGAGCGGGCGCGGCATGACGTCCGACAGCCCTTCCTCGCGCAGCGCGGCGAGGGCGGCACGCTCGGCGGGGGTGACATGCGTGGCGCCCTCGAACAGCGCCGGATCCCAGACGTCCTCGTCGGTCGGGGCCACGTTGAAGTCACCCAGGACCGCAAACGGCCGCGAGCCCGCGGCGTCCGCGGCGACGGCCTTCTGCAGGGCCTCGAACCAGCGCAGCTTGTACGCGTAGTGCGCGTGCTTGACCTCGCGGCCGTTGGGCACGTAGACCGACCAGACCCGGACCGGGCCGCAGGTCGCGGAGATCGCCCGCGGCTCCTGCACCCCGTCGTAGTCCGGGCCGTCCGGCAGTCCCTCGACCACGTCGGACAGGCCGGCCCGGGAGACCAGCGCCACCCCGTTCCACCGGCCGGTGGCGTTGACCGCGGACTCGTAGCCGAGCTCGCGGAGCGCGTCCGCCGGGAACTGTTCGGCGGTGCACTTGGTCTCCTGGATGCACAGCACATCCGTGCCGGTGCTCTCCAGCCAGGCCAGCAGCCTCGGGAGCCGGGCGGTGATCGAATTGACGTTCCAGGTGGCGATGCGCATGTACGTAAACCTAGCGGCTGCCACTGACAGCCGCCGGACCGGCGCCGGTCACAGACCGGTCGAGTCCCCCGGGGCCAGTCGGCCGTGGTCGGCGCCGCCGAGGCTGCCGATCTGGTTGTCGTAGACCGGCCGGGCGAGATCGGCGAGCAGCGCGTCGTGGATGTCGATGGCGCGGCGCGGCTTGACCTCGCGTACGTAGTCGATGACCTCGGAGATCTTGTTCCAGGGGGCCATCACCGGGAGCAGCAGGGTGTCGACCGGCCGGTCGGGGACGGTGAGGGCGTCGCCCGGGTGGAAGAGCGAGCCGTCCACCAGGAAGCCGATGTTGGTGATCCTCGGGATGTCCGGGTGGATGACCGCGTGCAGCTCGCCGTGCACCTGTACGTCGAACCCGGCCGCGGAGAAGGTGTCGCCGTGGCCGACGGTGTGGACCCGGCCGGGGAAGGCCGCCGCGAGCTGGTCGGCGACGCTGCGCAGGGTCCAGATCTCGGCGGCCGGGTTGGCCTCCATACCGGCGCGCAGCCGTCCCTCGTCGAAGTGGTCGAAGTGCTCGTGCGTCACCAGCATCGCGTCGGCGCCCACGGCCGCGTCCTCCTCCGAGAGGCCGCCCGGGTCGATGACGAGCGTCCGCCCGTCCTTCTCCAGACGGATGCAGGAGTGCGTCTTCTTGGTCAGTGTCACGTGCATGGGATTCACGGCGTCCATGGCCCCCATCCTGCTACGGGCGGGGCCTCGTTTCTTCCTGAATCACGGTCCGGGCGACGGAGAAGGCGGCGCCGGCGGCGGGCACGCCGCAGTACACGGCGGTCTGCATCAGCACCTCCTTGATCTCGGCCGGGGTGAGCCCGTTGCGCAGGGCGGCCCGGACATGTACGGCGAGGCTCTCCAGATGGCCGGAGGCGACCAGCGCGGTGAGCGTGACACAGCTGCGGGTACGGCGGTCCAGGCCCTCCCGGGTCCACACCTCGCCCCACGCGTAGCGGGTGACCAGCTCCTGGAAGTCTTCGGTGAAGTCGTCGGAGGCGGCCAGGGCCCCGTCCACGTGGGCGTCGCCCAGCACCTCGCGGCGCACCTTCATGCCGGGCTCGTACGGGTCGGGGCGTCCGGTGGTCCCGGGGCCGGGCTGCGGTGTGGCAGCGGTGATCTCCGCAATGGGCAGCACGGGCGCGGAGAGCTGCGGGGTGGAGGGCGGGACGGGGATGGCGGCGAGGGTGTCCTGCCAGGCCGTGGAGAAGTGGGTGAGGAGCAGGTCGGTGACGGCTCCGGGCTGCTCGACCGGGGCGAGATGGGAGGCGCCGGGGACGAGGGCGAGCCGGGCATCCGGTATGCCCGCGACCAGGATGCGGGCGTCGCCCGGTCCGGTGACCCGGTCCTCGGCGCCGACCAGCACGAGGGTGGGGGCGGTGATGCGGCCGAGTTCGCCGCGGACGTCGAAGGCGGCGAGGGCCTCGCAGGCGGCGATGTAGCAGCCGGGGTCGGTGGTGCGGACCATCTGGACGGCCCAGTCGACGATGGCCGACTGGGCGGCGGCGAACCCGGGGGTGAACCAGCGCTCGGGTGCGGTGCGTGCCATCGGCTCCAGACCGTTGGTGCGCACGACCACCCCGCGCTGGCGGAATTCGTCGGCGCTGCCGAACCGGGGCGAGGCGGCGACCAAGGCCAGCGAGGCGACCCGCTGCGGGTGGCGCAGCGCGAGATCGGCGCCGATCGCGCCGCCGATGGAGCAGCCCGCGTACCCGAAGCGCTGGACGCCGACACCGTCGAGGGTGGCGAGCAGCCGGTCGGAGAGGTCACCGATGGCGGTGGCGGGGTGGGCGGGGGCGCCGCCGTGGCCCGGGAGGTCGTAGCGGAAGACCCTCCAGTGCTGGGTGAGCTCCGGTATCTGCCGGTCCCACATGAAGCTGGTAGTGCCGAGACTAGGGCCGAGTACCAGCCATGGGGCGCCTTCAGGGCCATCTACCTGGTATTTCATCGTCTGCGTCTCTGTGTCACTCACGCGCCTCACACTCCCACAGCTCACAAAATCTCACGCGCCCCACCCTCCGCCACGACCAGGCCACTCCAAGTCTGAGCGGCCCCCCGCAGGCCTTCGACGTCCAGCTTGACGTACCACTTCTTGTGCGCGGACTCGGCACAGCCTGACCGTCACCGGGGCAGCTTGGCTGTTCCTCAGGGGGCGACGATCACGTAGCGCGCATGACGCTTCCGATCTACAGAGCGATCATCTGCTGCGGGAACTCTGTACGAGCTGGTGATCTGGTGCGGTGAATCCATTAACGGACCGCCTGCTCCGTTCCGATGCATGCGACCTGGCCTGCATCGTCACACGATCCCAGGCCAGCAGGCCGTGCGCGGTCCTCGCGCTGCGATCCACTCATTCGGCCATCTCGGCCGGCGGGGGATCCGGGCAGCAGCCTGGAGCCCAGGGCCGTACGATGCAGGCGCGGGGGCCCGTGGATTTGGGTATACCTCTTCTTACAGGCAGTCCACATCGGAGGGTGACAGGCGCATGGCGGCGAACGCCGATCACCTGAAAGCTCTTGTGCGGGCGCACTCCGAGGCCAACGACGACCTCTTCTACAGCGTCGCTCTGCAGGTGGCGGCGAAGTCCGCCCGCCAGGGGCAGGGGAAGTTCGCGGTAGAGCTGCGTGAGCTGGTCGAGGCCGCCCAACAGAGGCAGGGGAAGCCGGACACCCAGCGTGCCGCTACCCCGGTGGTGCAGCCCCGTGGTGAGCTGACCAGTCTCCTGACGGCGGGCTACCCGGACACCCAGCTCGACGACATGACCCTGGACCCCGGACTGCGTGCGTCACTGGATCGTGTGTTGCACGAACAGCGACAGCGTGCACGGCTGGAGCGTTTCGGGTTTACCCCGGTGCACCGGATTCTGCTGTCGGGGCCTCCCGGGACGGGCAAGAGCATGACGGCAGCGGCCCTGGCCGGAGAGCTGAAGCTGCCCCTGTTCACCATTCGCCTGGACGGTCTGATCAGCCGGTTCATGGGCGAGACCGCCGCCAAGCTGCGTCTGGTCTTCGATGCCGTGGCTCAGACCCGAGCGGTCTACCTGTTCGATGAGTTCGACGCCCTGGGAGCCGAACGGGCGGCTGGCAACGACGTCGGCGAAGCCCGCAGGATCCTGAACTCATTCCTGCTGTTTCTTGATGAGGCGCCCTCTGAGAGCCTCGTGGTGGCCGGCACCAACCACCACCAGCTTCTGGACCAGGCTCTGTTCCGTCGCTTCGACATGATCGCCACCTATGGCCCTCCCACCGGGGAGGAAGCTGTACAGGTGCTGCAGCGACGTCTAGCCGGAATGGACACAAGCACACTACGGTGGGGCCTCGTGACAGAACGTGCATCGGGCCTGAGTCACGCCGAGCTGGTCAAAGCGGCGGAAGCAGCAGCCAAACGAGCCATCCTGGCTGACCGGGACGTGGTGGACGAACAGCTGCTGCTGGAAGCCCTGACCGAGCGGCACGCCTCCCACCATGCCTGAGCCCGACACTTCCGCACGGCTCAGTCCGCACCTGATCGTGCCCTGGGAGGCCGCCACCCTCACGCCGCGCTCCGAGCCTGCCGGCGGAAGCGGCCCGGACCTGGTCCAGCACACGGACCGGCAGGGGCACGCCGACACTTTGGTGGGCGGGCTGGAGAAGGCCCGCCGTGAGGCAACCCAGCTCCTGCAGCAGACGCTCGAGGACCGCCAGCCTGACGGTTTCGCGGTCCGCATCGAGGCGGCTCGCGACCACCCTCTGAGCCTGGAGCGCCTGGACGCATCCGGCCTGACACTCATGAGCAGCCACCCGCAGACCGAGAACAGTCAGCAGGACGCGCTGGTCTGGATCCCCTTCGACAAAGTCGCCTCGTTCACCCAGCGGATCGCCGACTTCACGGATGACACCCCCGGCGGTAACCCTAAACAGGCCCTGCTGGTGGCCAATATGGAGCAGGTCCAGCGGGCTCTGCTGGAGCACCTCTGGCAGGAGCGGCAGGATCTGCCGCCGCTGGACGAGGAGCGGTGGTGGGAGTTGTGGTTCGATCCGGGGATCTCGCCGACGGCGGTTGCCACCTTGCGTTCCCTGGCCGAAGAGCGTCGCTGGCGGGTCAGTGAGCGGGCGATCCATGTCGGGGAACGCCTTGTGGCGCACGTCGCGATGACCGGTAACGAGCTGGCGTTCCTGTTGGCTACGAACGCCTGTCCTGCTGAGATCCGCAGTCCTACCTTCGCCGAGGGCCTCTACACCGTCGACCGCGAGTTCCGCATGGACCTCGTCAAGGATCTCGCCGCGCGCATCGAGCCGGCCGCACCGGAGTCCCCGGCGGTATGCATCCTGGACACAGGGATAGCCCAGGAGCACGCCCTGCTGAAGCCCGCGTTGCACGAGCGCGCCTACAGCGTGCTCCCTGGCAGCACACCCGCCGACCGGATCGGGCACGGCACGCAGATGGCCGGGCTCGCCCTCTTCGGGGACTTCGCTGCAGCCCTTGAATCACAAGGTCCCGTCGTACTCGGTCACGGCCTTGAATCTGTGAAGATCCTCAACGACGCTCACACACCCGCAGCATCCCCGCGCACCTGTGCGGAGACGACCGCGAACGCGGTCGCGACCGCTGAGATCGGCAACGGAGGCCCCGCACCGTCCGGACGGGTCTTCTCGATGGCCGTCACCCGGGAGTCCGGGGAAGGGGAGAACGGCGTAGACGGCACCGCGACTCTGTGGTCGGCCACCCTGGACGCCTTGGCGGCAGGCACGGACGTCATCGTGCGGGACGACCGCATCGAGCTGATCGGAGCGCCTGATCCTGAAGCGTCGCGGCTGATCATCGTCAGCGCCGGCAACATCCGCGGTGCTGTTCCCCACCAGATGCGCGGCGACGACGGCACGCTGGATCCGCTGCTTCTGTCCGACCTGTCGCGCATCGAGGAACCCGCCCAGGCGCACAACGTGCTCACCGTCGGGGCGTGCACGCACATGGACGCCGTCCCCGATTCTGCCCTGTTCCGGGGGTATCGTGCGCTGGCGGTGCCGGGCGCCCTGTCCCCCTTCAGCCGGACCTCTGTGGCGCTGACCCACGCAGCCATCACCAAGCCCGACATCGTTCTGGAGGGCGGCAACATGCTCGTCGCCCCTGACGACAGCATCCTGGACGCCCACGAGCTGGTGAGCGTGGCGACCACCCACCACGACCCTGCGCGTCAGCTGACCTGGACGAACGCCACGAGCGCTGCCACGGCCCAGGCGGCTGCGCTCGCCGCCACTGCGATGAGCGCCTACCCCGGACTGCGACCGGAGACGGTCCGCGCCCTTCTCGTGCACGAAGCCCAGTGGACCCCGGCCATGGTCGAGCAGGGCCTGTTCAAGAAGACCGGCGCCCCCAAACTCGCCAAGGGCGACGTGATGCGACAGGTGATCCGCCGGTACGGATGGGGCATGCCCACCGCCGACTGTATCCGCAGCAGCGCCTCGAACGCCGTCACAATGATCATCCAGAACACCCTGGTGCCGTACAAGCAGGTCAAAGGCGGGCAGGTTCGCCTGGCCGAACTGAAGCTGCACGAGCTGCCCTGGCCCCTGGAACAACTGCGCGATCTGGCCGAAACCACCGTCGACCTCCGCGTAACGCTCGCCTACATGATCGAGCCCAATCCCGGCCGACGCGGCATGCTCGGCCGCTACAGCTACGCCTCGCACGGCCTTCGCTTCGCCATTAAAGGCTCCACCGAATCCAGCGACTCCTTCCAGAGGCGACTGGCCGAACAAGCCGAACTCGAGAGCGACGGCCTCGGCAACCCCAGGGCATTCGAGTCCAACAACAGGTGGCTGGTCGGCCCTCGGGCCCGCAACCTCGGCTCCCTGCACGCCGACATCTGGCGCGGATCAGCGGCCGAACTCGCCGACTGCGGCACGCTAGCCGTCTACCCCGTCGGAGGCTGGTGGAAGGCGAACAGGCACAGCGACCGCATCGGCCTGCCCGTCAGCTACGCCCTCCTGATCTCCCTGCGCACACCCGAGGTCTCCACCGACCTGTATACGCCCATCGCCAACCAGCTCGGCGTGTCGATCGGCGTGGCTCCACATGCCCAGACCGAAATCGTGGACGGCATCCCCATTCAGATGGATTTCGGCTGGTAGCTTCCCAGGCGGCTTCATCTGTGACACCGGGCCCTGCCCATCAGAGTAAGGCCCCGGCTCGACGCCGCAGCTATCGGAGGTGAGCTCTAAGCCGTTCTACGATCAATTTGCCGTAGTTCTCGGGAAGAACCACTCGATGCCCCCCGGCTGGGAAATGCTGCCCCAGGGCGTGAAGAACGAGCACTGGGCGGAGATCAAGATCGGCGAAACATACACCCCTAGGGGCTGTCCCGTAAGTGATCTTTACTTGAGGCGGTTGCAGTTGATCGTGGGGACACCTGTCCCTCTATCCTGCGAGGTTGATGTTGTGTAGGCGGGCGATGCCGAGCATGGCGTGGTGGACGCCGTCGCCCTTCAGTCGGCAGTCCCGCAGGATCGTCCACGTCTTCATCCGTGCGAAGGTGTGCTCGACGCGGGCGCGAACCTGTTTGTGCGAGCGGTTGTGCGCCTGCTTCCAGCCGGCCAGGTTCTCGCCGGCCTGGCGTCTGTGCGGCATCACGAGCCCGGTGCCCGGATAGCCGCCGTCGGCCATTGTCGTGGTCTTGCCAACGGCGGACTGGGCCCCGGATTCATCCCACGCCTTGCAGTCGTTACGGTTGCCCGGCAGCGGTCGGCCCACCACAACGACGAGCCGCGTGTCGGCGTCGATAACGACCTGGTGGTTGGTGGAGTACCGATAGTTCTTGGACTTTTCCGCGATCTTGTGGTCCCGGGTGGGCACCAAGGTGCCGTCCACGATGAGCACGGCATCCTTCGCGAAGCGCCGCCGAGGCTGGAGCGCCAGCAGCGGGCCCAGATGGTCGATGATCCGGTCAGCCGCCGACTTTGAGACCCCGAACAGCGGGCCAAGCTGGCGCAACGTCAAGTTCGTGCGCCAGTAGGCCACGACGAGCAGCACACGATCCTCCAGCGAGAGCCGCCAGGGCCGACCTCGGAGCGGCGCGTCGGCTCCCTCGCGGCGCAGCACGGTCACCAACTTGCCGAAAGCTCGTGGCGTCAGCCCGGTGAATGGAGCTATCCAGGACGACTGCGACGCCGTGATCACACCAACCATGCGGTAGATCATTTCAGTTGCTGGCACGCTCCCCACGACCGATCCTGAGCACCAGACAAACAAGGAGAACAGGATGGGGCTCGTGCTCTTCCCCGGAGACGACGATGTGACCAGCCCGGACATCTCCTGGTCCTACACCGGCTTCAACATGTTCCGGGAGTGGCTGGCCCAGGCTGAGGGGTTCACCCTCTCTGAGATGCACGGATTCGACGGAGACCGCCCGTGGAGCAGCGTCTCCACAACGCTGACACCACTACTCGACCATCCAGATGACGATGGCCCGGACCTCACGCCCGCTCAATGCGCGGCCATGCTGCCCCGGCTGGAGGCCATCATCGATGAACGGCACCACGATGGCAGCGACCCCGCTCTCGCACGACGCATCGATGACACCCGCCAACTGATCACCGTCATGAAGTTCTGCCTGGACAGGGACGTTGAGATCATCTTCGGCTGATCACCAAACCGCGGGCGTACAACTTACGGGACAGCCCTTAGCCTCGCGCTTTCATGAGCGTGCTCGTCCATGCCTTGATCAAATAAGCAGAGAGTGCTTCTGACCTGCAACGATGGGACTTGTCTAGGGTCCTGTTGGCTGCACGGAAAGAAGCACTCTCCAGGTGAGTAAGCGTATCGGGTTGTACCCACGTGTCCGCGTCGAGGGCGGCGGCAGAGGGGCGGTCTCGCAGGCCGGGGCGGTGCTGCTGGTCGAGACGGTCCGCACGTTGGGCCTGGACGATGCGATATCGGCGGCGCTGGCGCCCTGGCGCAAGCCGCGGACGATGCATGATCCGGGCAAGGTCCTGCTGGATATCGCACTCGCGACGGCTCTGGGCGGGGACTGCCTCGCTGATGTCGCCATGCTGCGGGCCGAGGCCGACGTGTTCGGTCCAGTGGCATCGGACCCCACGGTCTCCCGGCTCATCGACGCGCTCGCCGCGGCCGGGCCGAAGGCGCTCACCGCGATCCGCGCGGCACGAGCCGAAGTGCGCACGCGAGTATGGGAGTTGGCCGGTGAAGACAATCCGGCCGCCGGTGGCAGCGTGATCGTGGACATCGACGGCGTGCTGGTGCTTGCGCACTCCGAGAAGCAGGACGCCACCGCGACCTGGAAGAAGACCTTCGGTCACCATCCGCTCGTTGCGTTCGTCGACCACGGCCAGGCCGGTTCCGGGGAACCGGTGGCCGCGCTGCTGCGGCCTGGCAACGCAGGCTCCAACACCGCGAGCGATCACATCGAAACCACCCGCCTCGCCCTGGCCCAACTGCCCAAACACCTGCGGCGGGGACGGCAGACGCTGGTCCGCACCGACTCCGCTCGGCGGCACCCACGCCTTCCTCGACTGGCTCTCCCGCCGCGGCCGGTGGCTGTCCTACTCGGTCGGAATGACCATCACCGACGCCATCCACCAGGCTGTGCTGAAGATCCCGAAACGGGCCTGGACACCGGCCTACGACTCCGACGGCACCGAACGGCCCGGCGCCTGGGTCGCAGAGATCACCGACATGCCCGACCTGAGCACCTGGCCCAAGGGCATGCGGCTGATCGTCCGCAAGGAACGGCCACACCCCGGCGCCCAGTTGCGCTTCACCGACGTTGACGGGCTGCGACTGACCTGCTTCGCGACCAACACAAAGGGCGGCCAGCTCGCCGACCTCGAACTGCGTCACCGCAGGCGGGCCCGCTGCGAGGACCGCATCCGAAACGCCCGCGATACCGGCCTGCGCAACCTGCCCCTGCACGACACAGCCCAGAACCGGATCTGGCTGGAGATCGTCTCCATCGCGCTCGACCTCCTCGCCTGGATGCCGATGCTCGCCCTGACAGGCGAAACCCGCCGTTGGGAGCCGAAGCGCCTCCGCCTCCGCTTGTTTTCCGCCGCCGCCCAGCTCGTGAACACCGGCCGCCGCCGCTGGCTCCGCCTGGCCGCCCGATGGCCCTGGACATCCGTGATCACCAGCGCCATGGACCGGCTCCAGGCCCTACCGAACCCCGGCTGACCAGTAAATTCACCCGTCCCAACAACCTGCACGACCACCCCGGGAGTGGAACCCGGCGCCCACCCGACGCGACAACCGGGCCACCAACATGCCCTCGCACATCCGCAACAGCAAAACGGCCCGACGGAAGAACCGACGGACCGTCATGCAAGATCGAGGTTAGGAGGCGATCCTGGAGGTGCCTGGGCAGTTCGGCTTCGGCCTCGAGTCTGCGGACCTGAAGACTAGGCGTATCTGCGGCACCGGCCAGCAACTGCCCTTTTCAGACCGCCACCCCGTGGATACCCTCAATAGGCGTCGCCAAGGCCTACCTCTCCCCGCGTGTAGGGGACTTCGGACACGCCCAGGACACTTCCGCCAACATGCCCAAAATCGTTCGCGAAGAAAACAAATGCCAACCATGGACAGAACGTTGCGACAGAAATACCCGCTCCACGAATGGACTGCCGCGAACGAGGGAGATTCGGGCGCATTCGTTTATCACCTCACAGGAGAACAACGGCCCGAGTTCTATGCAAAAATCGCCCCGCGCACCCCTGAGAATTCCGCCTTCGACCTCGCCGGCGAGGCCGACCGGCTCACTTGGCTGACCGACCACGGCATCCCTGCTCCCCGCATCATCGAGCGCGGCGGAGACGACACCTGCACCTGGATCGTCACCGAGGCTGTACAGGGCGTCTCGGCCGCCGAGGAGTGGACGGAGCACCAACGCTTCGCCGTCGTCGAGGCGTTGGCTGGCCTCGCCCGCACGCTGCACGACCTGCCAGTGGACGAATGCCCCTTCAACGAGAGCCTCTCCGTGGCCGTCGCCAAGGCCCACCACAACGTGCGTGAGGCCTGGTCGACCTCGACGAGGAGCGCAAGGGCTGGTCCGTTGAGAGGCTCCTCGCCGAGCTCAACCGCACTCGACCGGCGAACGAGGACTTGATCGTCTGCCACGGAGACCTCTGCCCGAACAGCATTCTCCTGGACCCCGAGACCTGCGAAGTCACCGGAGTGATCGACGTGGGCAGGCTCGGCCGCGCGGACCGCCACGCCGACCTAGCCCTGGCCGCCCGCGAGTTGAAGAACCACGAGGACCCCTGGTTCGGCCCGGAATACGCCAAGCGGTTCCTCGAACGATACGGGGCCCGTCGCGTCGACAAGGACAAGATGGCCTTCTATCAGCTGCTCGACGAATTCTTCTAGCAGGGGCGTGGGGCGGAGTCCGTCCCACGCGGCAGCGATCCCGATCCCCGCAGTCCTCACCGCAGGGCCTCCATCCAGAGGAAGGGCCTGTCCCAGGTACCCCGAAAGGAATTCGCCCGCGTCACCATCGCCAACTGCAACCGAACTCCTGGTCGAGTGCGGCGTCAACCGGCTGAAGCGGAACCGGGCGGTGGCGACCCGGTTCGACAAGCTCGCGGTCCGTTTCGAGGCGCCCGTTCTCATCGCCGCGATCAACGAGTGGCTGTGACGTACCGGACCGACAATCAAGAAAATATTGCGGTACTATTTATTCATGACGTTACACGCAGACGCTGACACGAGACGTGGTCAGGTCGCCTCCGCGCTGATGAGCGTGGTCGCCGAACAGGGGCTGGCGCGGACCACCCTCGCTGACGTGGCGCGGACGGCGGGTGTGTCCGTGGGGCTCGTCCAGCGCTATTTCCGCTCGAAGGACGAACTGCTGAGGTTCGGGATCGCCTACGTCTACCGGCGGACCGAGGAGCGCATCGCGGCCATCCCCATCGAGCCGCCGGTCCGGGAGTTCGTCGTGCGGTTGATGGAGACGTCCCTGCCCCTGACGGCCGAGCGGCGTGCCGAGCTGCGGGTCTGGCTGAGCTTCGTGCAGGCGTCGCTCACCGACGCCGACATGGCTGCGATCCACCGGGACGCCACCGTGCGGCTCCTGCGGGGCGTCCAGGAGGCATTGCGCGGCGGGCAACGCGCCGGTGAACTCGCCGCGGACGTCGACACCGAGGAGGAAGCGGCGGCACTGGTCGCCTTCGTGGACGGGCTGTGCCTGCACCATGCGGCGACCGGTGACGAGTTCGGCGCGTCCCGCATCAGCGCCGCGTTGGCCGCCTACGTCGACCGGCTGTTCGACTGATGAGCGCGACGCTGACACTGGCGCTGGCCGGGCTTGCGCTGCTGGACAGCACAAGCTTCGGCACCTTACTGATCCCGATCTGGCTGTTGCTCACCCCGGGGCGGGTGCGCGCCGGCCGGATCGCCGTCTACCTGGCTACGGTTACGACGTTCTACTTCTGCGTCGGCGTCCTCCTAGTGCTGGGGGCCGATGCGCTGCTGCAAACCCTCCGGGCGGCCTTCACCGACGTCGCCCCGACGCACCTTCGGATCGGGCAGCTCGTCCTCGGTTTGATCGTCATCGTCTTGAGCTACCGGCTGGAGGCTCGCGTTCGTAGCCAGTCGGGCAGACCGGGCCGACTGCAGTGCTGGCGGACGGCGGCGATGTCGGGTGCCATGCCGGACGACGGAGTCCTGGACAGCCGGGACACGCGGGGCGGAGGCGTGCGCGGCCTGATGAGCCTCGCGTTGGTGGCCACGGCGCTGGAGGTCGTCACCATGGTGCCCTACCTGGCGGCCGTGGGCCTACTCGCGAACGCAGATCTGACCTGGCAGGTCATCGGCGGGGCGCTGGCCGGCTATTGCGTCGTGATGATCCTCCCGGCAGTCCTCCTCGGCGCCGTCCGGATCGGCGCGCACGACCGGGCCGAGCCAGTACTGCAACGGATCAACGACTGGTTCACCCGCAACAGCGCCAAGGCGCTCGGCTGGACCGTCGGGGGAATCGGCATCGGAATGGTCCTCAACGCCGTAATCGCCCTCGCTCCACCCGCCTGAACCCGCGTCAGGCCCCCAGCATCTCAACTGCACCTTTCAAAAAACGCCCACTGTCCGGCCGCCGGAAGGAAGACGGTTCTACTGGTCAGACAGCAACTCGCCGCCGGTCGCTCGGCGACGAGTTGTTGTCTGACTCGGAGCTCATCACCTGAGGCAAGTGACCTACGACCTCGATGTGAACGCCGATAGTCAGCGCAGATCGACGAGCCGGTGGGCGGTGCTCTCGACCTCGGCTGGCATGGACCATAGCGGGCAGATGGGGATGGTCGATCCGTCGCATTCGCTGCTGACGAGGGTGCGCTCAAGATGGTCGTAGGCGGCGCAACCCCCACCGCAGGCGGCGGCCTGGGGGCAGATTCGGCAGTTGTCCGAAATCTTGTTGACGAGGGTGAGCTCGCTGCCACCCTTCGGGAGGCGAGGAACGATCGCGCCATTCAGGAAGGTGCCATAGTGGAGATCCGTGTCGAAGAACGCAGAGCAGATATAGACCCTGTTGTCGGGAAAGATTGCGAGGCGTTCGAGATTGCGGGCCGTGCATCCACGGTAGCCCTGGGCCTGGATCTGCGGAAGCTGCTCGGGAGTGGCGAAAGCGGGCGGGTAGAACACCCGCACACGGCGGCCCGTGGCGTAGCTCCGTATCTCTTCACACAGCTTCATCCAGTCTGCGGGCGAGATCTGGAAGTGCGGCTTGTCCTTGCCCAACCCCGTGGGGGTGAAGTAGTGGAATGACAGCATCTCAAGACCCATGCGCTCGGCAAGGTCGATGGCGTCGAAGACCTCAGCGCGGTTGGCCGTCGTTATGGTGTAGATGGCCCGAGTCTGAAAGCCGGCTTCGATGGCCCGCTCCATGCTACGCAGCAGAGGTCGCCAGGTGTTGGGCCCCCGCATGCTTTCGTGAGTCTCACGGCTGGCGCCGTCCATGGAGAACGAGAAGGAGTCAAGCCGGTCGTCCAGATGCGGCCACACCTTGGGCGGGATAAGTCCATTGCTGGTAAGGACGGTCTTGTACCCCTGCTCCTTGCAGACCGTGAGGATCTCGTCGAACTGCGGGTGCGTTGTGGGCTCTCCTCCGAGCAGGTAGACCTTGTACTGGCCATAGGCCACTCGGAGGGTGGAGAGAATTTCCTCCACTTTGGCCGGGCTCATGCGAATTTCGTTGTCGAGCCGGTCACCCATGTAGCAGTGCTTACAACGCAGGGTGCACTTGTGGGTGATGTAGAGGAACAGGAAGGGTTCTTTGCTGCTGGTTGCGTGCGGGGCAGCTGATTCCAGAGTGTCGGTCATGACGCGGTCCTTCCGCTATCGCAAGGTGTGGAGGGAGTCGGCAGGGCGAGCACCCCAGGCTGAGACGGTCCACAGAATGCACAGTGGTGTGATCTGGCGATCGCAGGTGTACCAGCCCTCGTCGCCGTAGGCGGGAATCTGCGAGTAAGCCGGGCAACCGCCGCCACAGGTGCCCGTATTCGGGCAGCCTGTGCATACGGGGTCGGCAGTCATGTAAGCGTTGAGCTCGTTGTTCGGGGAGGGGTTGAGCACCAGGCGGCCATCTTCGAAGCGGGCGTAATGCCTATCGTCATCCATGAAGACGGGGCAGGCGTACACGGTCCCGTCCGGGTAGATATGCGGCCGGTCCAGCGTGCGGGCCGGGCAGCCGGGGTAGCCACGGTCGGCCCACTGCTCCTGGGTGTCCGCGGTCACGAACGTCGGGGGGTAGTACACGGCAAGGCGCGGCTCCGGAGGGTGGGCCTCGATGGCAGCGCAGAAGTCCATCCACTCCTGCGGATTGAGCGGCTGAAGGAACCGCCCACCATTTCCCGTCTTACCCAGGTTGTGGTATGAGAGCGTGTGCGCACCCAGATCGGCGAGGAACGGGATGAGATCCAGTGCTCCCGGAGCGTTGGTCTGGGAGACGGTGCACATGACCCGCACCTGATACCCGAGCTCGCGGGCCCGCCTGATGTTGTTGGTAACCTGCTCGAAGTTTTTCGGATTGCCGCGGATCTTGCGGTGGATGGTGGGGTCCGCGGATTCCAGGCTGAAGTTGAAAGAATCAAGCATGTCGGGCCCGATGCCGTCGAAGATGCTCTCTTCGAAATCACCGTTGCTCGAAATGGTGACCTTATATCCGCGGTCCCGAGCTTCACGAACAATTTGCGCAAGCTCCGGGTGCATGGTGGGTTCACCACCAAGGAGGTACAACTTGTCGTGACCACCGGTGACTTTGAAGTAGTCCATGATCTCGACGGCGCGCTCAACGCTCATGGTGTTGGCAGCATTCAAGCGAGTGTTCCCGACATAACAGGTTTTGCAGCGCAGACTGCACGCAGTAGTCGGATAGAGGAACACGAAGCGCTCGCGGGGCTGGGTATATATCGGCTTACGCTGGAGCGGCATGCCGAGTTCAACAGCAGTCAAGGTCCCTCCCAGGGATAAAAGCTAAGCATTGAGTGGCGAATGCTTGCCGAGCGTGGTCTTCGGTCAGAGGCAGGGGGCAGGACGATTTGCTCTCGGGTGCTGTCATCACTTGAGTTCCACCCGACAGACCTTGGGCACGACTTTGAAGGCTGCTGCCGAACCATCGCTCCAGCCCAATGCCGACCGGTGTATCGACCCAATCCGAAGTTCCCTCAAGCTGCCTCCAGGTAAGCGCTGCACGCTCCTGCTGACTTCCTGGAGGCAGTGCGAGATATTTCTTGAACTCCTGAACCCGAGGCATCGGCCAGCGTTCGAAATATCCGGCCGCACGCATCTCGAGGCCGGAAAGAAGCGAGGCGGGGTCAACGACGTGGATCTTCGGATCGGCCAGGAATTTGAAGACGACATCGCCTTTACGGAAGATCGACAAGGAACAGTCGGCCTTGTAGCAGGCAGCTTGCTGCAGGGCTGGCGCTGCGGTGAGCGCCTGTTCAGTGAAGGCCAACAGCGTTTCGATCGTGGCGACATCAAAGAGCTCACCACAATGGTCGAATTGCAGGCCGGCCTTCAGGTGCAGAGCCTGCAAGTCTTCGGCGAATTCACGCTCGGCACCGTGGTCACTACGGTGCAGGAGAACGAAAACATCGATGTCGCTGGTGGCACGGTTTGTACCACGGGCATAGGATCCACCAACGAATGCGAGAGCGAGGTTGTCCGCAAACCTTTCTTCGGCCAGGGCCACGGCTAGTGCTGCGACGGAATCGGTCAACGCGAGCTCCCGAGGACCGCCGGTGTCGGCGCCATGAGCACGTGATCGGCGGCCGCCAGGCCGGCGACGGAGGCCTGCAGGATTCCCTGGGCAAGCCCCGTGCAGTCACCCACGGCGTACAGGCCGGGGAGCGACGTCTCCATGCCGTCGCTCAGGGCGAGTTCATCCCAAAGATTCTCCAACTCCAGCCCGATGACGGCGATCTGCTCGCTTTGACGTCGGGTAAGCGGCTGTCCGAGGAAGGCAGCCATCAGCTCTTCGAAGACCTCGTGCAGAGCGGCGTGGACGTCGGCAGGGAGGATTGCAGCGAGGTTGGCCACCTGGTAGTCACGTAGCGACGCTTCATGGCCGGCACGCTGCGTGAAATCGTCGAGGTTGGTGCATGTCACCTGCCGATCACGGAAATCCGGGTACCACTGGAGGACCGGCTTGCCCGGCCGGTCGGAACGCAGAGCGCGATAGGGGACCAGGAGGTTGCGCTCAACCCACTCGGTGTCGCGAGGATGGCCCTCCTCGTCCCGCAGTTGGGCCAGAAGTGCAAAGTTCCCCGTAGCCGATGCGCCTTCCTCGGGGATGACGTGACCATCGAGCAGGGTGTGGTCACCGTAGTCGGTGAACTTGATGCGTCCCCCACCTGGGCCGGCGCAGAAGCAGAAGGTCTTTACCTTCACCCCGTGACGGACCATGGTCGTCTTGAAGTCATCATGCACGGCCGAGCCGGGGATCAGGAGATCTGTGGGCGCTTCGAAGCGCAGGCCAACCGACGGGGCCGGTGGTACGAAGCCGATCCCAAGTTCACGTATTTTCCCAGCCCACCAACGTTGTCCGCGTCGGCCTACAGCGGCGATCACGCGGCTTGCCGTGATCTGTTCCTCGGATCCGGATGATCCCAGGCGGGCAGTGAAACCTCCCTGCTCATCGGGCCGCAGATCCGTGATCTCTGTTGCCAGGCGCAAGGTCACGTGGGGATTGGCGGACAACCGCTCGTACAAACCATCGACGATGTCGTGCACTTGGGCGGAGGTGAGCGAGGCGACCGGATAGTCCTTCACATCGAAGGGAATGTCGCCGGGCTGGGCACCTCGGAACGTGGGGGGATTGGCTCCACAGAGGTACTCCAATGCTTCCTCGCTGAGCTGGTGAGATCGCTCGGCACCGAGCATTTCAGCCAGGCGCCTCCCACTGGGGAACTTCGACAATTTGACGCCGTCCCCGTAGTGGATGGATCCACCAAACCCTGAGATGACATTGCAAATTCCCCGGCAGCCGTGGCACGAACGGAGCCGGTCAACGGGGCAGACCCGGCGCGCGTGATGGCGTCCCGCGTCTACCAGCGTGACATCAACACCGTGTCGAGCAAGCCGGTCGGTGGCGAGGAGTCCAGCTGGGCCTGCGCCAATCACTAGAATCTCGGTTTCTTTGGTGTTCATGCGCACACCTCCGCGTGCTGGGCGACCCACTGTCTCGCCAACGTTGCCCGTTCGGTCATGTCCCGATTCGCTGCCTTTAGTGTGTGAAGGACGTCAGGGTCGTAGAGGTGGCGGTACCCGAGAGGCCTCTCGTCGAGGACTGGCACGCAACAGAGGTCGACGACTCCCCGCGAGAGCGGGGAACGGGTTGCATCGACAACCTGGCTTTGATAGTCGGCCGGAAGATTCGTCGTCGCGATGACCGTGTCGTGAGGCTGGCCGTCGAGGGCCCTCGCCAGACTTGGCGACCGAACCACGGTGACGGTGTCGAGACCGTCCATCATCCGGCGTAGCTTCCGTGGCCCTCGCGTCATCATGACAACACGGTCGTAGCCCGAGGGAGGTGCGGCGGCAATGGCCCGTGCGAGCATTCCGCCCCCGACAATCAGAAGCTTTCGTGCCTCGTTGTCACTGTGGCGGCCGAGCAGCAGCTGAGGCAGGTCGCTGTAGTCGACCTTGGCGTAGAGATCGAACTCCTGCCGGGCCCGCTCCGCCAGGAGCAGGGCGTCCGCCGCGAGCTGTGACAAGGGGTGATCCGGCCCGAGCCGGTTCGCGGCTTCGTGAACTTGTCGTTGGACGAATCGTTCGCCAAGGATCATGGAGCGAGTGCCGGCCGCGATCTGTGCGAGCCGGGTCAGGGCCTCGTGACGTCCCGTTGTCCGCAGTCGATTTTCGAGGATTCGGACAGGAGAATCGGAATTTCCCACTGCATACCACTCAACACGATGGCACGTATGCAGCAGCATGCCGTTAGCGGACGGAGCGAGATTCTCGGTGCAGAGCTCCTGATGGGTCTGCCCCAGTACGGCAAGTGAGTGAGTGGTGTCGTCAGCGAAGCTGTGAGTGATGGGCCGGTCCATGTCGGCCTCCCCTTCTGGGCGTAGCCCTCCGACTGCGGATCAATATTCTTAGCGATCCTTGAGTGGCATGGCTTTCGAGAGAGCGTCCCACAGGAAACAGGGGCAAAGAGCTCTGTCTCTGATGGCTAAGTAACCCTGCTTTGCGAGACGTATGAGGCACAAGAAGGAACGTCGCGAGGAAGGCAGTACCTTGGCCCGGGTAACTCCCGGAATGAACCGTGCAACGCCGTCCGGCTCACGAATTGCAACCAGGAAGCCTGAGCGCAATCAGCGCTTGGCCGCCATCTTGGCCAAGTCACGACGGCTGAAGCCGGCCAGCGCACGCAACTCCATGTCGGCTGCTGATGCACGAGCAGCGATGTGGTCGGGTGCGCGGAGTGCCTTTTCTCCCAATCCCAGGTCTTCGGCCACCTGGTTGAAGAGCTGGATGCGCTCCGTCGTCAATCGTTCGACCTCGGCGTCATCGCCGTCGCAGAGGTAGGTGAGCCACTTGTTGGCGTACGCCACGTGCCTGAGCTCATCGGCCAATACGTGGTCGAACATGGCAGCGGCCTCCACGAAGCCGGCCCGCCGCAACTTGGGGATGACGTCGCTGAACGTCTCGATCGCCGCGTCCTCCCCTGTGCGGCTGAGGATGATCAAACGGTAGTCCAGTGGGCGATCAGCGATCGCGTCGTAGGTATCCGGCCGTTTCATCAATGTCTCTTGGGCATCTACGCCCAACCTGCTCATCTCTTCCACGAGCAGGTGAGTGTGTCGCATCTCGTCGTGGGCATGACGGACCATGTCGAGGTAGAAGTCCATCGGCATGTCGGCGAAGGAGGCGATGTTGCGCAACGGCACATCCGTCGAGATGAACTCGATTTGAAAGCCGATCTGCAAGAGCGCGACAACCGATGACTTCTCGAGCGCATCGAAGTTGGCGATGTTGCGTAGCGAGACATTGGACGAGATCGGCTCAGCCGTGCGCCCATCGCGCAGCCGTTCGATAGCCGGCGTCTGGTCCGCGGCGGAGTCTCGTACCTCGCCGTCCTCGGGCGTCCGTGCGGCAGCAGACCCGTCACGCGAAAATTGGAACTTCGCCCACTTCGGGTAGCTGCGGTGAGGGCAATCGAGTGCGTCCAGTTCCACTGTGCCTGTCGGCGTTTGCTGCGAAGACTCCGAACTCACGTAGAGCGCATCGCGCCGGATCTCTCGAGGGGGCAGCGTGAGGCCGTGCCGTTCGGCCACGTCCAGTGCTTCTTGGCAGAGTTCCCGACAGGCGCTGTACAACTTCCTGTCGTGGTACAGAGCCTCGGAACTGCAGCTGCGCACCATTTCGCCATATGCGGCAACCAGCTCCTGCAACAGTGAGCTGGCAAAGGAGAGCGCCTCCCCCGGAGTCGCCCGGACAATCTCACGGGCTTCGGCAACCGCCGCATCGGAGGGGCCTCCGAGTGATTCTTCGGTCACCCGCATTTCCAACAGGCGCGTCCGCAGCGCAGCGCTCTGCTGGATCAGACCGAATACCGTCTGGATGAGGAAGTGACGTTCCGGAAGTTCGGCGACCAGCGGCGCGAACGCAGCAAGCCCTCTTCCGAAGAGAAGTGTCGATTGATGGAGCGAACGAGTAACAGCCGATAACTCGGGGACCGCCATGGTGTCCATCTCACCGAATGGCGTGTGTTCACCGTTCGCCACGTCTTTCCCCCAGGTTCCCTTGGCGATTGACTCGATTCGGTCTTCGACCATGCCTGATTCGTGAGTGAAAATCCACCATTAGCGGGAATCAGCCAAATCCTCCAGGCGCAGGGCTGCGACAAGGCACACCCGCACCGCTGACGGTCGAAGCGGCTCCAACGTACGTGCCTACTGCATGGGAGTCAATGTTTTATTTACGGTCGCCCAACATACCGATGTGCAGGCAACTAGTGGTTCAGTCGGCTGAGTTGAGTCCCAAGCAAGTGCCCGTGCCTATCTGCTGGGGCTGCTGTCGAAGGCGGAGCGGAAGAACTGCCGGCAGTTGAGTTCGACAAGTCGGATACGGCCGTTTTAAGCAGGGCGGCCGGGGAACCGTGAGTTCCCCGTATCCGGTTGGAGGTGCGGGTGGCCTTGGCGGCCCGACTCGGTCGCACTCGACCCGCTACAGCCCAGGCACCCGCAGGGGCAGGTGTTCTCTGCCCCATGTTGAGCAGTCTCGTCCATCCTTTCCGCACAGGACACCGTCTGAGGCCTCCCAGAGTCGGCCGATCAGCGTGTTGCCGCTCGGTCGACGGCGACGAGCCTGAACTCGCTGGTGTACAGATCGCCGTCGGCGTCCGGCAGCCAGAGGTGTTCCCGGTCTGGAAGCATCTCGGTGACCGTCAGCTCCGCGTTGGGCCGTTCGGCGGCCCCCCGCACCAGGTGCAGGAGCGAGGTGATCAACAAGGGGCTCCGCCGGTCAACATAGACCGGCTTGCGCTCCCCGGTGACCCGGATGAACACCCGCCGCGGCAGCCCCAGACGGTCTGCGAACTGCTGATACGCCAGGAATCTAGCGGCGTCGTCGCCACTCCGTGTGAGCCCCGTCCCGGCGATGGGGACACGCCACGTCTCCCGCGCCACAACGAGGTTGTCCACGACGATTCTCGGCTGGTGCGGCAGCGGCGGCACCATGCCGAAGGCATCGACGGTCACCATGGACAGCAACTCGCCCAGGACTTCCACGAGATCGGCGTCGAAGGCGCCGCCCTCGTCCCGCACCAGCAACCGTCCGTCGTGCCGCTCGACGCACAGGCCGCCGGCCGGCAGCACGTCGTCGACCGGCGCGCCGCCGGGATCGTCGCCGATCGACCAGTAGGTGTAGTCCGGCAGCAGGTGGGTCAGAGGCGGGAAGGTCCGTGACGTCACGGCCCGCCAGTTCTTGGGCAGCATCGGCACGATGCGGCCGGTGAGGCCGTCTTCCGCCACCCGGCGCGTCAGCGACTCAGGGTCTGGGTGCTGGGCGGCGTATACCCGGTTCTCCAACGTGTTCACGGCCGTGTGCAGTTCGCCGAGGACGAAGAGGGCGCCCGTGGCGCTTCGTGCGCCGTCGGGGGTCACCAGCATCAGATCCGGGCTGTGGTACCGCGCCGCGGTCCAACCGGGACCAGGGCAGTCAAACGCCGCCCGCACGCGGTCGCGGAGCTCGGCCGACGTCACCTGCACCGGGGCCGTGCCGTCCCCGCACGCGGGTCCCAGGATGTCCCACCACCGCTGCCTCAGTTCCGCGCCCGCTCGGTCGGTTATCAGGTCCTTCCCCTCGATGAGATGGGGGCCGAGGAGCAGAGTCATGGCGCTCAGGCGGACCGGTCTCCCGTCCCCACGCGCCCGCAGTTCGTCGAAGCACCGGTCGGCGGCCTCGCGGCAGTGAGCGGCGACACGGTCGGTCAGCCATCTGGCCGAGCGCAGGACGAGATCGAGGGCGTCGCCGATCCTGGCGAGCAGATCGCCGCCAACCCGGACGTCGACGTCACGCTGCGCGTCCTCGTAGACGAGGGTCCGTCCACCGGCGAACTCCCCGGGTCTTCGAGAGGACGGCGCGTCCGTCACGTCTTCGAACACCGTGTTGAGTTCCTCAACGGCCCGGACCACGGCGTCGGCGTCTCCGGCGGCTGCGTGCGTCGCGTCCCGCGCCGCCAGCAGACGGTCCACCTCCGCGCGGGCTCGGTCCCGCAGCCGGCTGTCCCCCACCGCATCGAGGCGTGCGCAGAGGTCACGCTCGGGCCAGGATCCGAGCGGCAACACCAGGTCCCAACGCAGGAGCCTACGCTGCGCCAGGTCGTCGAGCCGTTCGAAGACCTCGTCCTCCGCGGCGGGGTCGACGAACCCCAGCCAGGCGGCCTCCTCGGCCAGGGCCACCGCCGAGCGTGTGCCGTCGGCGGCGTTGAGCAGCACGAGGGACAACTCGTCCAGGAGGACCGGCTGTCGCTGGGGCGCGGCGGCCCGGTTCCCTTCCACCGCCACGGACGGATTGCGCCGGGGCGCAAGCCAGGGGCGGAGCTCGAAGCGCCTGACGAGCGCCGCGCCGACGGCGTCGACAGCCCAGCTCTCGAAGTGCACGGACCGGCTTCTCAACAGCCTGGCGCCCGTCGTCACGCTCAGGCCGTGGCCGTCGGTCAGCTGTGCCCAGGCGACGGGGCCGAAGAAGCCGATGGTCTCGTTCTTCGTGCAGTACCGCTGCAGGTAGCGGGTGAGCCGCATCGCCTTCTTGCGATCGCTCTTGGTGAGGCGTTCCGGAACCGCCCCCGCGGAGAACGCGTCCACGTACCGTGCGAGCAGTTGGGGGTTCTGCCACGCCACGGCCTCACGGAAGCGCGGCTGCCGGATGGCGTCGCGCAGCCGCTCGAGTGTGCCGCGCAGCTCCCGCGCGAAGTGCACGGCGAACTCCCCGGGCATGGGGCCGGCCCCCGGGTCCGGGGTCAGGGCCGGCGCTTCGAGGCCGGTGACCCAGTCGAACGGCATGCCCGCCGTCCGCAGGACGCACTGGTCCCAGACGGCGAAGGTTCCGTCGGCAATCGGAACGTGGTGCCCGGGCTGGCCGGCCGTCGGCTCAGGCACTGTTCCGGGCCTCGTCGACAGCCGCCGAGAACTCCGCGAGGGTCGGGTGGTCGAAGAGCGCGGAGATCGGCAGTTCCACGCCCAGCTCCTCCCGTACCCGTTCGACGAGCTGGACTGCCGCGAGGCTGTCCCCCCCGGTCTCGAAGAAGTCGTCGTCCGGTGCTCCGGAGCGACCGAGGATCTCCGCCCATAGCAGCCGCACGTTCGCGTCCACAGCCGGTGCGGTGGGATCCGCGCTCTCCTGCGGAGGCGCCTCGCCGGCAGCCTGCGCGGACCGCGGCGACGCCGACTGCCGCACCGACGAGATGGTCAGCGCGTGGGTACGGCGCAGTTTGCGGGAGAGCCCCTCTGGAGCCACGATCACCTGGGGGCCGAGCACCGCACCGGTGAACGCCTCGAACAGCCGCCCGCCCTCGGAGACGTCCAGGAAGGTCTCGTCGCTCTCCGAGCCGCCGTCCGCCGAGAGCTCCCGGCGGGCCGGCCGGGGCTGCTCCGTCACGGTGTTCCGGATGGCCCGGGTGGCCATGGACCGCTCGACCTCGCGTAGCGCGAACCCTTCGACGGTGACCACTTCTTCTCCCTCCTCGTTCAGGAGGGCCACGTCGCGTAGGTGCATGCCCTTGGGGGCGTCCGGCCGCACCCGGATCAGCGCGGCGATCCGGTCGGGCAGTGGGCCGCGCACGACGAGTCGCCGGTAGGTGAAGGGCAGCGCATTGCTGTCACCGGGCAGGGGAACGGCGAATGCGGTAGCGCAGTCGAGCATCGCGGGATGAAGGAGGTTGACGGCGCAGTCTTCCCGGAACTCCGCCGGCAGGCGAAGCTCGGCGAGCGCGGTCCGCCCGTCGCCCCGCACCCCGGCCACGTTCAGCCACCTTGGGCCCACCGTCATCAGTCCCGAACCGTCGTTGAAGCGCGGCGGCGCCAGGGGTTCCGTGTGGGTGGCTCGCAGCGTCGCGAGGTCGTGGCGGGCCGACACGTCGTCGTCGGCCACGGCGACGCGCCCCTGTGCAAGGGCGACCCGGCGTTCTCCTTCGCTGCCGACCCGTTCGGTACGGAACCGCCAGGCGGTGCCCTCGGCGTCGGCTTCGGCGCTGAAGCTGATCGTGAGTTCCACCGCGTCGGGTACGGCCACGGGGACGGTGAACGTGATGTCCCGCAACTCGATCGGCAGCGGCAGGAACGTCCGGGCGGCGCGGAGGACGAGTTCCAGGTGCCCGGTTCCCGGGAGCACCGGCGTCTCGCCCAATCGGTGCTCGTCGACGAGCCAGCAGGCTGGGGTGAGCAGGATGCGGAACGACCGTTCTCCCGTCGAGCCGTCAGGAAGTGACACCACGACAGGTTCGTCTCGCCGCTGGTCCTCGGCGCCGCTCAGGAACCTGGACCGGTTCGCCGCCGCATCGACCGCCATGCCCCCTCCGGCCCAAGAAGGCCAGTTGACCGAGACGGTTCTGCCGGGGCGACGACGGTCCCGATCGTGGGCGAAGGCGTCGAGGAAGGCGTTGGCCGCAGCGTAGTCGGCCAAACCGAACTGTCCCGTTACGGCGGCCACGGAGGAGTAGAGCACAAAGGTCTTCGGCTCGTCCCCGAGAATCTCGTCGAGGAGGAGGGCCCCTGTGATCTTCGGGCGCAACACCTTCTCCGCCTCGTCCGGGTCCTTCACCGCGAGCATCCCTCCGCCCGCGACACCCGCGGCGTGCACCACCCCGATGACCGGGCCGAAGCGCTCACGGACCCCTTTCAAGGCTTCGCGGAGCCGATCGCGGTCGGTCACGTCCACAGCCAGCGGAACGACTGTGCTGCCGAGTTCCTCCATACGCAGCACGGCCTCGACGGCACGACGCGTGCCGACGTCGAGCGCGTCGAGCTGAGACCAGGCCGTACGGTCGGGCAGACCGCTGCGCCCCAGCAGCACCAAGGTGACCGGCGCGCGACGGGCGAGTCGTTCGGCGGCGACCAGGCCGAGTGCGCCAAGGCCCCCGGTGACCACCCATACGTCACCGGCCGCCACGGCGGGTACGGCCGCATGCACGAGGTCCTCCGCGACGGGCCGGAACGACGGAGTCCACCGCCGGTGGCCGCGCACGGCGCACCGCACGGCACCGGTGCCGTAGTCGCCCGTGATCTCGGGCCAGAACCGCGCGACCAGGGCGGAGTCGAGTTCGCCGGACGGCCCGGGCGTCAGGTCGAGGACCCGGGTGCGCAGCGCTTCGCGTTCCTTGACACCGACGTCGAGGAGGGCGGCGATCGGCGCCTTGCCGGGCTCGACGCCTTCGCTGTCCGCTCCCGACACGTCCCACAGTCCGCTCACCATGCTCGTCACCCGGACCGGCCGGTCCTTGGGAGCGTGCCTGCCGATCTCCAGGAGGAGACCCTGGAGTGGGCGGTATCCCCGCTCCAGCCAGTGTTCGGCCGCCTGGGCGTCGGAGAGTCCCTCGGGCCGCGCCCCGAACGCCCAGAGGTGCAGGATCTCCAGCGGCTCGGTGCCCCCGCGGAGACGCTCTCGGACGGCGGCGGGCAGGCCGCCGGGTGACCGCCCGTCCAGGCCCTCCACGGTGACGTGCGCCGCTCCCTCCGCGCGGAGGCGCTCGGTGAAGCGCGGCACGGCCTCGTCGGAGAGGACGAGCCAGTCGCGGCCGGCTACCGCGTCGGAGCCCTGCACTGACGGGGGCGCTTCCATCCAGGTCGGGACAGTGACGCGGTCGTCGACGGTTCCGTCCTCAGCCTCGTCCGTGTGTGCGGCCGGTGTGGTGTCGGAGGTTCCGCGCGGGTCCTCGGGGTCGGGGTGGATCCAATAGGTCTGCCGGTCGAAGACGTATCCGGGGAGGGTGACGTCCCCTCGCCGTTCGTCCCGGGTGAGCCGCGCCCAGTCGACGTCGACGCCCGCCTGCCAGAGGTTCGCCACAGCGCGGTAGAGGGTCTTGAGAGCGCCGGCCGACTCCTTGCCGGTAGGCAGCGAAGCAATCGCCTGACCACCGCGGGAGCCCGTCACCTGGCGTCGTACGAGCGGCGTGAGCTGTCCCGGGCCGACCTCCAGGAGCAGCGGCCGGCCGAGTTCCGCGGCCGCTTCCACCGCTTCGCTGAAACGGACCGGCATGGACATCTGCCGGCCCCAGTAGGCGGGGTCCGCGGCGTCCTCGTCGCTGATCCACTGTCCGGTGACGTTCGAGACCCAGGGGACGGCGGGGCGTCCGAGGGGAAGGGTGGCGACGAAGCGGGCGAGCTCATCCGCCGCGTCCTTGGTGAGCGGGGTGTGGAAGGCGTGGTTGACCTCGAGTCCCACGGACCGCTGTCCTCGGGCCGCGAGCTCGTCCACGGCCTTGCCGACCGCGTCCGGCGTCCCGGAGAGCACACAGGCTCTGGGGCCGTTCTCCGCGCTGATCCATACCTCGGGGTGCTGGGCGAGGAAGGTCTCCGCCTGCGTCCGGGACATCGACACCGCGACCATGCGGCCGTGCGGAGACCGGGCGAGCAGTTTGCCCCGGCGCACGACGAGCCGTGCCGCCGAGGCGAGGTCGAACACCCCTGAGACGGTCGCCGCAACGAGCTCGCCGATGCTGTGACCGATCAACGCGTCGGGCCGGACATCCCAGGAGGCCCACAGCCGGGTCAGGGCCCACTCGACGGCGAACAGGGCCGGCTGGGCGATGTCGGTGGCACGCAGCCGCTCCCGGTCGAGAGCCGCCGTGTCCGGGTCGGATGCGAGCAGGCAGGTGCGCAGGACGTCCGCGACCGGTGCGCCGACGGCCGTGAGGCACTCCTCGAACGCCTCACGGAAGACCGGTTCGCTCGCGTGCAACTCCGCAGCCATGCCCGGGTACTGGGCTCCCTGTCCGGGGAAGACGAATACGACCGGGCCGGCCTTCTTCGGTGCTTCTGCGGGGCGTTCGGCCAGCTCGGCGAGGGCTTCCGCCGTTTCGGTCGGATCGTCACCGACGACGGCCAGCCGGTGCGTGTGGTGGAGCGGCCGGCGCCGGAGCGCGTGGGCGACGTCGGCAACGTCGTCTCCGGCAGTGACGAGGTGCTCGCTGATCCGGCGCGCGGACTCGGCGAGTGAGGCCTGCGAAGCGGCCGCCAGCGGCAGGACGAGGGCGGGGCGGGAGGGAGTGGTGGTGCGCTGGGCCGCAGGAGGCCCCTCGATGATCATGTGTACGTTGGTGCCGCCGATACCGAACGAGCTGACGCCTGCATAGCGCGGTCCCGAGACCGGCCAGGGAACGGTGTCCGCAGTGACCACGAAGGGGGTGGCGTCGATCTCCATCAGGGGATTGGGAGTGGTGAAGTTCGCGGTGCCCGGGATCAGCCCCTTCTCGACTGCGAGGACGGCCTTGATCAGGCCGGTGATACCGGAGGCGGGGCCGAGATGGCCGACGTTGCCCTTGGCCGAGGAGAGCAGACTGTAGCCGCGCTGGTCGGTGAACTCCCGATATGCCTTGGTGAGCGCCTGCACCTCGATGGGGTCGCCGATCGAGGTGCCGGTCCCATGCCCCTCCACATAGCCGATGTGTGCCGGATCCACGCCGGAGACGGTCAATGCCTCGAAGATCGCGGCGAACTGGCCCTCCACACTGGGGGCGGTGAAACCGGCCTTGCGATTGCCGTCGTTGTTGACGGCGGATCCGCGGATGACGACGAGGACACGGTCCCCGTCCCGCTGGGCGTCCGCGAGGGGTTTGAGGACGACCGCGCCGGCACCGCTGCCGAAGATCGTGCCGTCGGCATCCGCGTCGAACGGCCTGCAGCGACCGTCGCGCGAGAAGATGCCGCCCTTGACCCAGCGGTGCCCGGCGCCGTACGGCATCTCCAACTGCACGCCACCGGCCAGGGCCACGTCACACTCGCCGTTCCGGAGGGTCTGGCAGGCGAGGTGCACCGCCAGGAGCGAGGTGGAGCACGCCGTGGCCACGGTGAACGCCGGGCCTCGAAGGTCCAATTTGTAGGCGACGATGGTGGAGATGTAGTCGTTGTGGTTGCCAGCCTGGATCCCGATCTCGCCGTACGTCTGCACGGCTTTGGCGTTGCGCCGCACGTTCAGGTCCGCGTAACGGTTGGTTACGCCCCCCGCGAAGACGCCGACAGATGACTCCGTGCGCCGGGGGTCGACGCCCGCGTCCTCGAGAGCGGCGTAGGCGACCTCAAGGAAGATCCGTTGCTGAGGGTCCCTCAACTCGGCCTCGCGCGGGGTGAACCCGAAGAGGCGTGCGTCGAAGTCGCCCGCGTCCTCCAGCAGGGGGGCGTACTTGACGTACGACGGGTCCTGAATGCTCGACTCCGGCAC
This sequence comes from Streptomyces sp. NBC_01591, assembly GCF_035918155.1. Lineage (NCBI taxonomy): Bacteria > Bacillati > Actinomycetota > Actinomycetes > Kitasatosporales > Streptomycetaceae > Streptomyces > Streptomyces sp. NBC_01591. The sequence goes on along the minus strand of NZ_CP109327.1, from coordinate 7,249,666 downwards.
ACCGGCCCGCCGCAATCCCTCGTCGGTCAGGCGTGAGAGGCTCACCTCTCCGGCTGTCAGGTTCGCCCAGTAGGCCGCCGCGTCGGGCGCCCCGGGGAATCGGCCAGCCAGGCCGATCACTGCTATGCGATCGTCTTCGTCAGCAATCATGTAACAGTCAAATCCCTTTGCATAGCGCTTGGTTCGTCCTGCTACCGCACATCGGCACGGCGTCGCCGCTACCTGTCGCCCCTGAGCGTCACTCCGTCGCGAGATCCTCGATCTCGGTAGTCATGACGGGGAGAGAGATGCCGCCGTCGACGGCAAGATTCACGCCCGTGATGTAGGAGGCGGCGTCAGAACAGAGGAACAGGGCAGCGAGGGCGGAGTCCTGCGGCTCCCCCAGGCGGCCCAGCGGGATGCGGCCACGGTGCTTCTCAAACGACGGCGGCACACCCGGCCGGCCCACCGCCATGTTGTTGACGGCCGCCTTCGAGGGCGTCGGGCCTGGAGCGAGCGCGTTCACCCTGATGTTGTAGCGACCCCACTCCCGCGCCCAACTCGTGGTGAGCGCAAGGACTCCGGACTTGGCGGCCGCGGCGTGGGAGAAGTGGGCGCTCCCTCGGTGCGGGTCCGTCATCACGATGTTGAGCACCGCTCCCGCACGCTGCTCGATCATATGCGGAACCACGGCACGGGTGCAGAGGAACGTACCGAGCAGGTCGATGTCGATGACGGTGCGGAACGACCGGCTGGACATGGTCTCGGCCGGCGAATAGAAGTTGCCCGCGGCGTTGTTGACGAGCACGTCGATGCCGCCGGACTCAGTGAGCGTCTCTTCCACCATCCGCGCCACGGCGTCCTCGTCGCGTACGTCGCAGCGCACGACGGCACAGCTCACGCCGAGCCCCTCGAGCCGGTTCCGCGCAGCCTCCAGGCGTTCCTCGCTACGCGAGGCCAGTACGACATGGGCGCCGTGCAGCCCGAACTCGCGGGCCATGCCGAACCCGATTCCCGTGGCGCCGCCCGTGATGACCACGACACGGCCACTGTAGAGATCTCGCCTGAAGTGAGTCACAACAATCCCGCCACGGTATCCGGAGACATCGGCAAGCACATACGTCGTCGCCCGTCTCACACATTCGGACGGGAGTGCCGGGGCACTAGACGATCAAGCCCCGGAGCCAACGTACGCAGCCGGGACCGCCGTAGTCCAGCGCTATTGGAAGAGAGATCCTGATCACCTCGGAGAACCACGACAAGACGGACCTACTGGGCTTCATCAGCATCATCGCGGCGTTGAAGACCGGCCCTTGCCGAACGGCTCTTGACCCCCCCGAGCCGATCATGATCTCCTGGATCGATGCAGCCTGAATTCGACGAGGTGGAAATACGACGACTCGTCACGAAGCAGGTGGAATCCCTGACGGGGACGTCGGCCGGAGAGGACGACGACTTGTTCGATCTCGGCCTCACATCGGCGAACGCGGCTCTGCTCAGCACCTGGATAGAAGCGACTTTCGGTGTGCCGGTGACTATGCGGACCGTATTCGAAAGACCTGAGATCGGGTTGCTCGTCGCGGCCATAGCACAGCCACCTGGCGGAGGAGACCGGACATGAAGCACGCCATCGCCGTGCGGGAATTAACCCGGACCTACACCGGAAGAACCCGGACCAGTCTGTTCCGCTCCTCGGAGAAGAAGTCCTCCACGGCACTGCACTGCATTGACCTGGAGATAGAACCCGGCGAGGTTCGGGGAATCCTGGGTCCCAACGGAGCCGGAAAAAGCACCCTCATCAAAATCCTGTCGACGGTGCTGCTGCCAACCTCCGGGCAAGCCCGGGTGCTGGGCCGCGACGTCACCACCGACGCCGCGGCGGTCCGCCGTCGGATCGGGATCGTCTTCGGCGGAGAGCGCGGGCTCTATGGCCGACTCACCGCCCGTGAGAACCTGGACTACTGGGCGGCACTTTACGGCCTGCCCAAGCGAGTCCGCGAGGCCCGCATCGGCGAACTCCTGGAACGCATCGGGCTGGGCGAGCACGCGGACACACCGGCGGACCACATGTCGCGCGGTATGAAGCAGCGCCTCCATCTGGCACGGGGACTGGTGGGGGATCCCGAGGTCATCTTCCTGGACGAGCCGACCGTGGGCATGGACCCCGTGGCAGCACGCGAGTTCCGCACGCTGGTGGGCGACCTGCACAGGGACGGCCGGACGATCCTGATCACCACCCACGACATGCGTGAGGCCGAGGCGGTCTGCGATCGCATCACCCTGATCGACCGCGGCCGAGTCGTCGGCACGGCCAGTCCCGATACCGTCGGCCAGTGGATCACCGCATTCGAGCGGGTGGAGGCGCAGCATGTCCCGGCCGAGCTGCGCGAGAAGATCGGTCTGCTCAACGGCGTCGCCTCGATCGACACGCACCCGAACGACTGGATCCAGATCAACACGGATTCCCCTGGGGCCATACGCCCGGTCCTGGAGCTCCTTGTCGCGAGCGGGGTCACCATGATCCGCACGAGTCTGCCAAGCCTGGAGGACGTCTACGTGGCCGTGGTGGGAGACCGAGGCCTCTCGGTATGAACGAGTTGTTCGCGGGGACAAAAATCCAGCTCCGCCTCTTCCGGAGAAACCCGGGCCACCTGATGGTCTTCACGACGATCCCGTTCTTCTCAGCCATTTTCCTGTCCTCGTTGAACGCGGCGGACCGAACGGACCTCGCCCCCTACGCGGTCATCGCCCCTACGCTGATGGCGCTCTGGCTGGTCTCCCTCGATCTCGCCGGCTCGGTCATCGACCACGACCGCGAAGAAGGCAGGCTGGAACTCTTCACCGCGTCGCCGGCGAACCTCTCGCTCATGCTCACGGGCCGGGTTGTCGTCGTCTCCATGGCCGGTCTCCTCGCTTTCGTCGAGGCTGCACTCACCGCCCGCGTGTTCTTCGGCGTCTCCCTGCCCACCGCACACCCATGGCACATCCTTCTGACGCTGTTGGCGACCGTACTCGCCACGGCAGGCACGGCCACGGTCATGGCGGGAATCTTCGTGACCGCCCGATCGGCGCACCGCTTCGCTAACGCCCTCGGATACCCGTTCTACGTCCTGGGGGGCGTCCTGGTGCCGGTGACATTCCTGCCGTTGTGGATCAAACCGGTCAGCTGGTTCGTCTACCTCTACTGGAGCGCCGACCTCCTGCGCTCGGCCACGAATCCGGCACCGGTTGAGGACTTCGGACCGCGGCTGGGAGCCCTGTGCCTGCTGGGAAGCGTCTCCTTCGGTCTCGGATTCTTCGTGGTGAACCGATTCATGCACCGCGCTCGCGCCCACGGAATCACGGGGACGGCATGAGACTGATTTCTGAGTGGTGCGGCGTCTTCACGACCGCGGCGCGTATCGGGTTCCGCGAGTTCACTACTTTCTACACCTGGCGTGCCTGGGTATTCGGCTGGTTTCTCCGCCTGGTGGCACAGGTCGTCTTCTTCGGCAGCATCGGACTGCTGGTCCAGTCGCCCGAGCGCATCCGGTATATGGTCATCGGAAACGCCGCCGCGGTCGTGTGCATCGAAGCCCTTGCCGTCGTCACCAGCACGGTACGAGAACGTGCCCTGGGGACACTCGCCCTCCAGGTGGCGTCGCCCACCGACTATTCGCTCACCTATCTCGGACGCGGCATCTACTGTCTGATCGTCGGCATCGTCAGCAGTACGTCCGTGCTCTTCGTCGCGGCCGCCGTCTTCGGACTCCACCTACCCTTCCCCGACCTTCTCGTGACACCGGCCCTCATGCTCGTGACGGGGGCTTCGGCCTATGCGCTGGGAATCGCCATCGGTGCTGTCGTCATGCGCTTTCCCTCAATGCAGTTCCTCGCCCTGAACCTCGCCTATCTGTCCCTCATGACGTTCTGCGGAGTGAACGTCCCCGTGGACTACTGGCCCGGCCCGGTGAGCGCGATCGCACAAGTCCTTCCGCTCACCCACGGACTCGACGCACTGCGCATGGTGCTGGAATCCGGCAGCCCTGCCGATGTCCTGTCGTCCGTCGGACAGGAGATCGCTGTGGGTGGATTCTGGCTGCTAGTCGGAATCCTCCTCCTCAAGCAGGCGGTGACGGGCGAGCGCCGCAGAGGAACTATCGAGCTGTCAGCTTGACCCCCACGGGTGCCCACCGTTCCTTATCGGGAGATGACATGAATCCTGTTGACCGTGCGATCGACCGCATTCGGTCGGCCATCTCAAACGATCGCCACCTGGGAGTGCAGCTCTACGCCTCGGTGGACGGCGAGACAGTCGTCGACGAGGCGTTCGGGGAGGGATCCCCGGGGACGCCCCTGCTCCGCAACGACGCCGTCCCGTGGATCTGTTCGACGAAGCTGCTCGGCGCGATGGCCGTGAGCCAGCTGCTGGACGAACACGGGATGAGCCCCGGCGCACCCGTCGCGGAAATCGTTCCCGAGTTCGGCCGGAACGGCAAGCACGACGTGACGATCGCCCAACTGATGTCGCACACAGTGCCGTACGCGATCGACAGCGAGGCGGCGTTCCACACGACCGACCACAAGACAGCCCTCGCGTCGTTGTGCGCGACCTCCCTCTCCGCCCCGCCCGGCTCTCGCCCGCAGTACAGCCCGTTCGGTTCCTGGATCGCCGTCGCCGAGTGGGTCGGCCGCCTGTCGGGAGTCCCGTATGAGGAGTACGTGCACCGAGACCTGCTGTCGCCCCTCGGGCTGCGTCACACGGTGCTCGGCACCCCCGAGCCGGGGACCGCAGACGAGGTGGTGCCACTACCCCTCTACGGCTGGGAGAAGGATCCGGTCGAGGGTGAGGACGCCCCCGATCTCGTCCCCTTCTCCTTCCTGGTCGGGCATCCGAGCGTCGGCGCCCACGGACCCGCCCACGAGCTGGCACGTCTGCTGGAATGTCTGGTCCAGGACGGCGAGGTGAAGGGCCACCGGGTGCTGAGGCCCGGGGCGGTCAGGACCATCGCGACCGCCCACCGCAGTGGAATGGTGGATGGCTACTTCGGCGGCCTGGACGTCTCCTGGGGACTCGGAGCCTGTGTCGACCCCATACTCTTCGGCGCGCCTCCCGGCTCACCCGTCGTGGGACACACAGGTACCAACTGCGGGATCGCCGTGGGCGACATGGAACGCGGGCTCGTGGTGTGTCATCTGGCTACCAACAAGTCGTTCCAGGGACTCGGGCCCGGCCGCCTCGAGAGCCGGGTGGTGCGGGACCTCTACGGACTCGTGCGATGACGGCCCACGGATCCCCCAGGTCCCGCTCGGTGCTGGTCCACTTCGGGTCGCCGACCCCCGGGCCCCGGCGGCTGCGGCTGCTGTGCATCGCCCATGCCGGCGCCGGCGCCGCGCCCTTCCGGGGCTGGGGCGAGCTGGTGCCCGACTGGATCTCGGTCGTCGGTGTGCGGCTGCCCGGGCGGGAGAGCCGCCTGCGGGAGCCCCTGCTCACATCGATGGAGGACGTCGCCCGGCACATCGTCGCCGAACTCGAGGGCCACACGGGTCCCGTGGCCTTGTTCGGGCACTGCTTCGGTGGGCCGGTGGCCTTCCGCGTCGCGCAGCTTCTGGAGGAGGCCCGCACATGCGAGGTCGTCCGGCTGGTCACGGCCAGCGCGCCGGTGCCGGGCCGGGTAGCGGACGGACGGCTCACGCACGAGCTGTCGTCCGACGAGCTGTACGCCTCGCTTGTCGGCACCGGCGCCATGAACGACGGACAGTTCGGGCAATCGATCTTCGGCCTCACCGAGAACGCGATCCGGGCAGACTTCCAGGCGTTCGAGACCTGGACGTCGGACGACTTCGGCCGGATCGAGGCACCGGTCCTCGCCGTCAGGGGCGAGGACGACCGCGTCCTCGCTGAGGAGAGCGAGGACGAGTGGGCGTCCTTCACCGAAGGGGGTCTTGCCACCCGGTCCGTACCCGGTGGCCACTTCCTCCTCGGCGCTGACATGCCGGGGCTCGTCGACGTTGTCGTGCGTCAGCTCGTGGACGACCACGCCGGTCGCTGAGGGCGCCCCGCGTCCGGATCCTCGGCCTCGCCGGCGTCCCCACGCGCGAGGCCGACCAGTTCGTCCCGGAGGAGCTCCATCAGCTGCTCCTCGCTCGAGAACTGGAAGAAGTGCCCGCCGGAGAACCGGCGTATCCGGAACGCCGCCGTCGTGTGCAGAGACCAGGCGTTCAGCTCCGTCATCCCGACCGACGCGTCGTCCTCTCCCCCGAGCGCGAGGATCGGCACGTTGAAGGGCCGGGGCGCGTGCTCCTCGGCCGTCTCGCTCAGAGCGAAGTCCGCGCGGATCACCGGCAGGAAGAGGTCGAGTATCTCCCGGTTGTCCAGCAACTCCTGCGGCGTGGCACCGAACTCCTCGATCTTGCAGATGAGTTCCTCCCGAGACAGGGTGTGCATCAGCGGCGGCGCTGGCTGATGCGGTGCCCGGTGCGCCGCGACGACGAGAAGTCCCGGCAGGGGGAGCTCACGCTCCGCCAGGGCGTGCACCACCCGGTGGGCGAGTCGCGCACCCATGCTGTGCCCGTAAAGGGCGTAGGGAGGCAGGCACCAGTCGGAGACCGCGTCCGCGACGTCACGGGCCAGCGCGTCGATATCGGTCGCCAACGGTTCCCGGTGCCGCTCCTCACGCCCCGGAAGTCGTACGGCATGGACGTCTGCGACGTCCGCCAGCAGGGCCGGCCAGGTGCGGAAGGCGGTCGCGCCGCCGCCCGCGAAAGGAAAGCAGAGGAGTCGTGGGCGCCCCATGCCGGAGCGCGGGGCGGGCTCCCGGATCCACCTGTTCCGCGTCTCGGTCGGTGCTCCCTGGTTCCGGATCATCGGTTGTCTCCTTCGCTATGGATGGCCGCCCTGGCGGCACGCCTGAGTTCACGGGCGCTCACGTGGCGTGCCGGTAGCGCGAAGGGGCGTTCGCCCGGCCCCGCCGGCGCCCCTGACAGGTGGTCCGTCATCCGCCGGACCGTGGAGCTCTGGAAGACCAGCAGGGGCGGCAGCTGCCTGCCGAGCTCCTCCTCCAGCCGGATGCGGAGCCGCACCGCCATGGAGGAGGTGCCGCCCAGGTCGAAGAAGTTGTCGTCCATCCCGACCGATGGACGGCTCAGGACCTCCTGCCAGACGCTCTCGACGGTCCGTTGCAGGACCCCGCGACGGGGCTCAGCGGAGGGCATCGGCGTCACGGGTGCCGCCGTCCGGCCGCTCCCGGATCCCGTACCGGTCAGGTCCGGACGGGCCGCAAGGTCCGTCAGCCGGCCGCTGTCCAGCTTCCCGTTGGGCGTGAGAGGCAGGGAGGTCAGCAGGCACACGTCGTCGGGCAGGTAGCCGCTGGGGAGGATCGTCGCGAGCTGCCGCAGGACGTCCTGCGGGTCCAGCGGGCTGTCGTCTTCGGGGACCACGTAGGCGACCAGTCGCGGGCCCGCCGTCCCTCCGTAGGGGAGTACCACCGCCGCGTCCGCGACCCCGGGGAGAGCACGCAGTTCCGCGACGAGGTGAGCGGTCGACACGCGGTGTCCCCGGGACTTCACCAGGGTGGCGGCGCGGCCGACGAACGCGACCGAACCGTCCGCGAGCCGACGGCCGATGTCCCCGGTGCGGAAGACGGTCCGCCCTGAGCCGTCCCCGTGGTCGCTCGCGTACACCAGTGCGGTGGCCGCCTCGTCATCGAGGTAGCCCATCGTCAGGAGAGGGCTGCGGACGACGATTTCACCCAGCTCACCGCAGGCGGCCAGAATGCCTCCTGCGGTGACGACGTCGAGACGCGCCTCAACGGCCCCGTGTCCGAGGGAGCTCTCACGCCGGTCGCGTCCGGGTTCGCCGGGCGGCAGGTCGTGGCAACTGGCGGCCTGGGGCGTCTCGGTGGTGCCGTAGACGGACACGATGCGCGCGGCCGGGGCGACGGCTCGCCACGCGTCGACCGTCTCGTCGGTGAGGAGGTCGCCGCCGAAGCACACCAGCCGGACGTGGTCGAGCACCACGCCGCCGCGCCGCGCGGCTTGCGCGATCAGCCGTCCGACCATCGGCGTCGAGTGGACCACCGACGTCCGGTGGGCCGCGAGCCACTGCGCGGCGCGGCCCGGATCGATCCGGTGGCCGGGCGGTGGCACCGTCAGTGTTCCCCCGTTCCACAGGGGAAGCAGCATGTCGCGCAGGTGCGGATCGTGGGATGGGCCGGACAGTGCGCAGAACCGGTCCCGCGGACCGATCCGGTACCGCGCCGACCACCACTCCAGGTAGGCGAGAAGCGGCCGCTCGGCGCCGAGCACCAGCCGTGGTTGCCGCGTCGTGCCCGACGTGGGGAGCAGGTACAGCGGGCGTCCCTTGGCCGGGGAGGCACCGCCGCCGACCCGGTGGTGCGGCGCTCGGGCCCCGGGCCGCAGTTCCTCGACGACCACACCGTCGCCGGTGTGGCGCAGCGCGAAGCGCGGCTGTGCCCTGTCTCTCAGCCGCGCGCGCCACGGGGCGGGATGGTTCGGATCCATGACGAGGAATACGCCGCCGCTCTCCCAGACGCCCAGCACCGCCGAGGTGAGGTGACGGCCGGGGGCCTCCGTGATCTCCACGAGGTCTCCGGGTTCCAGTCCGACCTCCCTGAGCCTTCGGGCGACGGTGTCCGAGGCCGAGAGCAGCTCCGCGTAGGTCCAGGCGCCCTCGTGGTCGGTGACGGCGGGATGCGCCGGCGGGTGGCGGCGGATCCTGTCAAGCACACCGTCCCGGACGGGCACGGATGCGGGACCCTCGACGGCCCGCTGCCGTCCCTCATCGAGGTCTAGGGCGTCGACGTGTACGGACACGTCGTCGGCGAAGGTGCGTGCCACGGCCAGCATCTGCGCCAGCAGGGCGCGCGCGTAGGGGCCTTCCAGGAACGCGGTGTCGTGCACGAGGTCCAGCCGTACGGCGTCCTCGTCGCGCTGGTCCACGTAGAGAGACAGACCGAAGGGCACCCCCGGGACAGGTGCCGGCAAGCGCCGCGCTGTCGCGGTCCCGAGACGGAGAGAGTGAGTCGGATAGCTGAGCACGTTGAACCACGCCGAGAACGGCGCGGCGGGATCCTCGTCCCTGGCCGGCCTTACGGCGGCCACGACGTCCTCGAAGGGCACGTCCTGATGCAGCTGGGCGCCGATCAGCATGTCGTGGGCGCGCTTGAGCAGGTCGCGACCGGAATCGGCCTCCGGGATCCGCAGGCGCAGCACGGCTGTCGAGATGAAGAAACCGACGGTCTGGAGAAGATCCGCGCCGGTCCGGCCGCTGAGCGGAGTTCCCATGACCACGTCGCGGGTCCCGCCCCAGCGCCCGAGGACGACGGCGAAGCAGGCGAGCCAGACGGCACTCGCCGTGACCCGTTCGGTCCGGGCGAGCTCCTTGATCCGCCGGACCAGTTCCGTATCGACGGGGAGGGACTCGCGGACCGCCCCGGTCGGCGCGCCCCGGTCGGCCGGTGGCAGCGTCGGGGGCTGCGGCAGGTCGCGGAGGAGCTGCTTCCAGAAGGTCGTCTGCGCCTCCAGGACCATCGGGTCGACGCGTCGGGACGCGTACGTCCGGTAGGGCGTGGGCACTGCGGGCAGCGTGGGTACCGCCCCCCGCAGCCGCGCGTCATAGAAGGAGGACAGATCGCTCAGCAGGATCTCCAGCGACCACCCGTCAACGACGAGATGGTGCGCAACGAGCTGGAGGAGATGGGTGTTCGCCCCGTTGCGGAGAACCGTCCAGCGCACGAGCGGTGCACTGGCGAGGTCGAAGGGGGTGCGTGCGATGCTCTCGGCGCGTTCGCGTGTGGCGGTCTCGTCCAGGGCACCGGGGATCACCTCCAGGCCCACCGCGCTCACGGCGTGGATCCGCTGCATCGGTTCGCCGTCGATCAGGTGGAAGGTCGTTCGAAGGGCTTCGTGGCGCTGGAGCACGTCGCTAACCGCCGCCTCGAGGGCCGTCATGTCCAACGGGCCGTCGATGGCCCAGAGGTCGACGACGTTGTACTCGGTGCGCCCCGGCCTGAGTTGCTCCGACACCCACATGCGGCGCTGCGTCGGCGCCAGGGGGACGAGGGCGGCGGCGGCCGGCTCGTCGTACGGACCGGTGAGGTGCTCGGTGACCTGCTGCTCAGCCACGGACGGCCCCCAGGACCGCGGTGCGCTCACCGGGTGCCGCCCCGGCTGGCTCCCGCGCAGCCGGCCCTGTGTCGACGGATGTGTCGTTGCGGGCCCGGCCCCAGTGGATCCGTGTCTCGTTGTGGATGTGCCAGATGTCCTCCTCGGTGAGGAGGACGGAGACGACACCGGGAAACGCTTCCTCGAAGTAGATATACGGCTTCCGGTTGTCGACGCGCGGCGAGTGGTAGTCGAGCCGATCGTGCATGCCGTGCTGCCGGGTGACGGGCGTCGCCGGGTGGTACGTGAGGATGTTGGGGCTGGCCAGGTCGATCAGGCCGTCGTCGATGAGACTGCCCACCTCGTGGATCGTCTCATCGATGCTGGAGCGTGTCTCCCCGTCCAGTCCGAACAGCACGGAGGTGCCCAGCCGCAGACCGTGCTTCTTGACGAGGGCGGTCGCCTCCCGCACCTTGGCCGCCCAGGGGCGGTCCACCTCGCGCCGGAGGTTCTTGTGGATGCCGTCCATGACCTGCGAGGACATGCTCTCGATGCCGATGTACACATATGAGCAGCCAGCATCCCGCATCAGGCGGAGGACGTCGTCTGACTCCTCCGCGGAATGCAGCGCGACCAGGGTGTCGACGGTCAGCTGCGCCCCCCACTGGAGGTTGCGCAGCCGCTCCGTGTCGTCCTCGCCGGCGAGGTACGCACGCAGACGCGGGTCGAGGGTCGCGGGGTCGGCCTCCCTGATACGGCCGAGCTCTCGGCAGAACTCCGTCATGTCCTTGTAGCGGCCGCTCCAGAACACGGAATCGTCGAAGAAGACCGCCTCCCCGCCATAGCTCACGTACTCGCATATCCGCTCGATCGCCTTCCCGATCGCGTCGTCACGGAAGCGCCTCAGCCCGTGCCCCACCCGAGCGGACTCGGAACAGAAGTTGCAGCGGTACGGGCATGCGCTGGAGACCATGAAATGCGCGGTGCGAAGCGGGTCGCCGGACTCGGCATCGTCGAAGATCGGGAAGTACGAACGGATCGCGAACGCCTCGTACGGCGAGGGAAGCGACGCGAGGTCGAGGGCGGGGCCGTCGAGCGGCACGGCATGAGAGGGTTCGCCCGCACCGCGCGGCGAAAAGAGCACGAGCGCCTTCCCCGGCCTGACACCCTCCTGCTGGAGTAACCCCTGTAGGCAGGACAGTACGCGGGCCCGGTCGACCCACCGGTCTTCGAGGTCCATGGCCAGGGCGAGCGCCCTCATCAGCACGTCGACCGTGTGGTACGCCTCCCCGGCGACGACGGCGTCGATCACCGGAGGCACCTTGCCCTCCTGGATGACGGCGGGCGTGCCGCTGGGCTTGACCAGCAGACGGCCTCCCCTGGGTGTGACAGTCACGGTCTCGTCCGCGTGACGGCCTCCGAGGACGATATAGGCGCCTGGAACCTCGGTTCTGACCAGAGCGGCGATCTCCAGCGCGTACCTGTGCGCCGGTGAGACGGCGCTGATCAGGACGACTCGGGGCCGGACCTCGCGGAGGAGCCGGAGCCACGTGGTGCGCGCCGCGTCGTCCCAGACGCGCGGATCGAAGACCGTCTGGTCCGTGTTGGGCGCGGTTCCGTAGGAGCGGACTCCGTCATGCCCCACGGAGGCCCGGTACGCCTTGGACGGGAAGGCGGTCCACTCGGGCGCGAGGTCGTTGTAGTGCGTGGCGTCCTTTAGGGGACCCGCGTCGTGCACAGCCTGGTGGACGGCGACGCTGAGCGCCGCGTAGAGGGCCATGGGGTCGCCGGGGTAGGTGATCTCCCCCTCGGCCTGGGTCATCACGGGCGCGAGGACGGCCAGCACCGGGAAGTACCGCGTGCGATCCGGTGCCGCCCCCAGGTCGTCGGCGAGCCGCGCTCGGCGTCGTCGACATCGCTCCAGGAACGATTCTGCATCGATGGAATCCCCCACTCCGTGCATTACCGTCCGGTCACTACCGCTTTCCGTCTCTTCGATGACATGGTTGATCACAAACCCTCCGTACTCGATCGCGATGTCGGTCGACTGGTAGCTGTTTCCGGGCCCGCCCTCCTCGGCATCCGACCTGATGGGATCACTGACGTCTGCGGGAGGCCGCTCCCATGCGTGCCAGCTTCTCGTCGAGCAGCGGCCCGGACGTCGCGAAGTTGAGCCGAACGAAGCCGTTGCCAGCAGCTCCGAAGGCGGGGCCGGAGAAGAGCAGCACCTTCGCTTCGTCCCGGAAGTAGGGCATGGGGTCCGGGTCCGGAAGGCCCAGTCCGCGGCAGTCGAGCCAGGCCAGGAACGTGGCCTCCGGCAGGCGGTAGCGGAGGCCGTCGGGCAGGCGCTCGGCCACGCGCCGCCGGTTGCGGTCCAGCACCCTGGTGACGTCGTCCAGCCAACCGTCTCCCTGGGTCCACGCCGCCTTCAGCGCTTCGACGCCGAGCACGCCCACCTGCCCGAACATCAGGCCGTGTCGTTCGTCCAGGGCACTCCGGACGGCTTTCGGTCCGACGTGGGCCAAGGCACAGCGCACACCGGAGAGATTGAATGCCTTGCTGCCGGAGGTGAGTGTCACCGTGCGCGCTGCGATCTCGTCGCTCAATGAGACGAACGGGATATGACGGTGGCCTGGGTAGGTCAGGTCCGCGTGCACCTCGTCGGAGATGACCAACATGTCGTGCCTGATGGCGAGTTCCGCCAGGTGTTCCAGTTCATCGCGCCGGAAGACTCGGCCGGTCGGGTTGTGCGGATTCACCAGGAAGAGGACCCTGCACCGTCCAGGGTCATGGGACGCCACCGCACGCTCCATGAGGTCGGGGTCGAACTCCCAGCCGGTGTGGTTCGCCTGCAGCGGGACGGCAAGCGGCCGGCGGCCGGTCTTCTCGATGACGTCGATGAACGGCGGGCATGCCGGGGTGTGCAGGAGAACGGCGTCCCCGGGCCGTGTGGCGACCTGGAGCGTGGCCAGCATGGCCTGATTGATGTCAGTGAACATGCGCACGTGCGTCTCGTCCACCGTGGTTCCGAACCGGCGCAGCATCCTCTCCGCGAAGACTCCACCGAGAGGTCCGCCATCGGACTGGTCGAACCAGGCGGGATATCCGAGATCGCCCTCGATCCTCCTGCGCAGCGCCTCTCGCACGGCGGGGGCGGTAGGGAAATCCATGTCGGCGACCCAGGAGGACAGCACGCCGTCCCCCGCAACAGACCATTTCTCGCCGTCTTTGCGTAAAAGGTCCGACTCGTCCAGGGCGTCGAAGAGAGAAGCTGGCCACGCGCTCATGCCGACCACCCCCCTCCGTCGCCGCAGGTAGACATCACGTGGATCTAGCGCATCACCGCTGAGTGGATCTTAGTATTGCCCCAGAGTGACGGTCGATCACCTGTGACGCACCTCACATTGAGGCGGGCGATGTGCGGCGACTACTGTCCCGACGTCCTGGCTGACGACTCAACTGCCTCCGAAACAAACCTAATCAGGGAAGGAAGAGGGATTTGAACTCCTCCGCCATTCAACTCCCCACTGATCGGCCTCGCGGCATGCTCACACCCCGGTGCGGAGCAGTCGCGGCCCAGGAGTTACCTACCCCGTATACGAACGACGTCGACGCCTTGGCGTCGGCCTGCCGGACATCCCCGACCAGCGTCCTCCTCGCCGGCTTCACCGCGCTACTCCACCGCTGCTCGGGCAAGGAGATCGTCGATCTCCACGACGCCGGCACTCCCGGAAGGCTGTTCCGTCTTCCCGTCACCGGCGTGTCGACGCTCCGTGCTCTGACCGAGGCCATCGGTAGCCCCCATGACCTGACGGAGAGCCGGCCCGGCCCGATGCCCATCGCCGTGCGCCTCGACGCGGCCAGGACCGCAGTCGATGACCGGCCGTACGAGCTCGAGTTCGCCCTCTCCCGCGCCTCGGATGCCTCCTGGCGCATCGAACTTCACTACGACGAGCGGCTCTTCGACGCCGCGACCGTGGAACGGCTACTTTCGCACTACGTGACGCTGCTCGGCGACGGCCTTGCCCACTCCGATCACGCGCTGGCGGACCTCGCGCTGCTCGGGCGGGAGGAGCTCCGGCGCATCCTTGTCGAGTGGAACGACACCGAAACGGTGCTGCCTCTGGGCGGGGGGCGCCTTCACGAGGCGTTCGAGAACCAGGCAGAGCTACGCCCCCACATGGCCGCTGTGGTCCAGGGGCCGACGCGACTCTCGTACCGGGAAGTCAATGCGGCAGCCAACCGGTTGGCACACCACCTGCGCGGTCTGGGCGTCGGCCCGGACGACCGCGTCGCGCTGTACCTCCGGCACTCCCCCGATCTCCTGATCGCCATGCTCGCCGTGCTCAAGGCGGGTGGGGCCTACGTCCCGCTCGACCCGGACCACCCGCCGCTGCGCGTCAAAGCCCTGATCGACGGAGCGGCGTGCGAGACGCTGATCACCACCGCCGACCTCGTCGACGGCCTCGCTGGTGCCCGCCCCGGCGGGAGCACCGTGGTACTGGACCGCGAGTCGGCTGTGCTAGCCGGTCTCCCGGAGCACAACCCGGCGCCTGGGGCAAGGCCGGAGAACCTCTGCTACGTCATTCACACCTCGGGGTCCACCGGCACCCCCAAGGCGATCGCCGTATGCCACCGCGGAGTCACGAACAACGTCGCCGACCTCAACACCCGCTTCGGCGTGGGCCCCGGGGACAAGATCCTCGGCCTTTCCTCGCAGACGTTCGACATGTCGGTCTACGAGTACATCGGCATCACCGCTGCCGGTGGCACGCTCGTCCTGCCCTCCCCCGGCCGCGCCAAGGACCCGGGACACTGGGCCGAACTGGCGACGGAGCACGGGATCACGATGTGGAACACCGCACCCGCGCTACTGGAGCTGTTCCTCGAACGCCTGGAGAACGGCGGCGACGACCACAAAGCGGCCCTGGCCAAGCTGCGCGTCGCCCTGCTCGCCGGCGACTGGATCCCGGTACAGCTCCCCGACCGTGCGCGCAGGCACGCCCCCGGTCTCAAGTTCGTCGCGCTCGGCGGAGCCACCGAGGCATCGATCTACTCGACCCTTTACAAGGTGGAGTCCACGGATCCGGCCTGGACCAGCATCCCGTACGGACGCCCGATGGCGAACCAGCGCGCCTACATCCTCGACGACCGGCTGCGGCCCGTTCCGCCCGGCGTCACGGGGCAGTTGTACCTAGCCGGGATCGGCCTGGCCCGCGAGTACCTGAACCAGCCCGCTCTGACCGCGGAACGCTTCCTGACCTGGTCATACGGCGACATCTCCGACGAGCGGCTCTACCGGACGGGTGACCTCGCACGGTTCGGAGCGGACGGACTGATCGAACTGCTCGGCCGGGCGGACCTCCAGGTCAAGGTGAACGGCCTGCGCATAGAGCTGGCGGAGATCGAGACAGCGCTCCTGGAGCACCCTGCGATCAAGGAAGCCGTCGTCACCGCGGAGTCCGGGACGGCGGCCGGTCCCGTACTGGTCTCCCATGTCGTCCCGCACGGGGGCGCGAACCTGCAGGCCCAGGACGTGCGCGCACACGTCGCACAGAAGCTCCCCGCCTACATGGTCCCCGGCTCAGTAGTGGCGATCGAGCGGATGCCCCTGAACCCCCACGGCAAGGTCGACCGGAGCGCCCTGGCCGCCGCCTTCCCGCAAGCCGCCCGAGGAGCGGCCGCGGCAACCACGGAGGACGGGCCGGCCTCCCCGTGGGAGCGGCGGGTCGCCGCGGTCTGGCGGGACGTCCTGGAAGTCGAAGTCGTGCACAGGGACGACAACTTCTTCTCCTTGGGCGGTGACTCCATGAAGGCCCTGCGCATCATGGCGATCGATCCGGCACTCGAATGGTCGGACGTCTATCTCCATCCCACCCTGCGCGAACTGTCGGACCACCTCCAGGCCACGGCCGGGGACGTGGACAGTTCCGCGCTCTGAGGGCAAGGGTCCCTCATTCCACCGCCGGCGCGGCGGTCCGGCCTCGTCCGCACCACCGCGCCGAAGAACTCAGAAGGAACCCTTGACTGCCATCCCGCATTCCAATCTCGACGTCTTTCCCTTTTGCCTCGGCGGCAGTGTCTTCGGTTGGACCGCCGACAGAGCGACCTCCTTCCGCATCCTCGACACCTTTGTCGAAGCTGGCGGAGACTTCATCGACACCGCCGACTCGTACTCGCAATGGGCACCTCCGAACGCGGGCGGCGAATCCGAATCCATCTTGGGTGACTGGCTGACCTCACGGCGCATTCGCGACCGCGTCACGATAGCGACCAAAGTGGGCCGCAAGAGCGACCTCATGGGACTCTCTTCGAAAGTCGTACGACAGGCCGTCGAAGCATCCCTCCGCCGCCTTCGAACGGACTACATAGACCTTTACTACACGCACGCCGACGACCCTCACACCCCCCTGCAGGAGACGCTCTTCACGCTCGACGAGCTGATATCAGAGGGGAAAGTGCGGCATATCGGCGCGTCGAACATCAGCGGTCCACGACTGGCTGAGTCTCTGGCGACCTCGAAGCGATCGGGCCTCGCGAAATGCATCGTCGTGCAGCCCCCTTTCAACCTGATGGAGCGCGAGATCTTCGAGAACGATCTCGCCCCGGTCTGCGAGCGCGAGCGTATCTCCTGCGTCCCCTACTTCTCCCTGGCCCAAGGCTTTCTGACCGGCAAATACCGCCAGAACGCACCCACGCCGGACAGCGTCCGGAGCCCCGCAGCGAGCGCGTACGGCGACACCGACCGCGGCCGGGCCGTGCTCCGGGCCCTGGACGAGACGGCCACCGAGCACGGCACCACCCCCGCGGCGGTCGCTCTGGCGTGGCTCCGCACCCGACCCCACGTGATTGCTCCCCTCGCCAGCGGCAGGACACCCGAACAACTGGCCGAGCTGCTGCCGGGAGCGACGCTCGAACTCACCGAGACTGATATCCACCGCCTGGACGCGGCCTCCCGCCCCACCCCGCACGAGAATTCACACATCGCCACCAGCGAACAGAACGCGTGACCATGAACCCACAGACCGTGTTAATCGATTTCGATTCCCTCAAATTCTTCATCACAGCGGCCCACGACGAATACCAGGCGTGCACACCGAAGCAGCCGCCATCCTGCTTCGCCATCCTCCTCGGAACCATGGAAGACGACGCGGCGACCGTCACCTCGATAGAATTCGCGACCAATGTCCGCGCCACTGATCCCGTCGCTCTAGAGGAGTTCAAGAGCTCGATAGAACCATGCTTCGGAAGCGCCTACCGCAACTCCCGACGTGGCTTCTGGTGCGCCCCCGGGGACCTGCTCCGCATCCACCGGCTCGCGGAGCGCGAGGGCATCGAGGTGCTCGGGTCCATCCACCTGCATCCCGACTGGCAACGCATCGGCCCACCGGAGGAGCGCGGACTCCTCATCAGCGAGGAACCGACGCCCATGGACCGCTACATGTTCGACAACAGCCGCTACCCGGTCAACATGATCTGCTATCTGGAATCGAGCACCCGGACGGTGTCGGCCGCGCTCGCGGCGTGGGGACCGCCACCGGAGGGCGAGCCCGATGCGCCGTGCCCCCGGCTGGCCTTGAGGTTCGCCGTCTCGTGACGGAGTCGCGGGGCCGGCCCGGGGACATCATGAACCCGAGCTCGATGCGCTACTAAGTGGTCCGTTCCGGAAGTCCTTCGGGGGTTGATCAGGCTGCCAGGGCGACGGAGGATTCTTGGTGTCGGCCGGCGGGTGTGTGCCGGTCGAGTCGGGCCAGCAGATCGTCCAGGTCGGAGGTGGTGAACCTCCACTGGAACGGCTGTGCCGTGGCGTTGTAGCGGTCTTCGAATGCTCGGAGCCGGTCCCCGACCTGGGTCAGGTCGGTGAAGTCGTTGGGTGAGACGACCTTGCGCTGCACCACGGAGAAGTAGATCTCCACCTGGTTCAACCAGGAGGCGTGCACGGGGGTGTGGACCATGACGGCGTTGGGGAACGCCGCCGTCAGCCGTTCGGCGGCCCTCTTGCTGCGGTGGGAAGAGCCGTTGTCGACGACCCAGAAGACACGCCTGGCGCTGGCGTAGGGTTCCTGTGTCATGACCTGGACGACCAGGCTCATGAACGGGTCGATGCCGGTGCGCGGTTCGCAGCGGCCGAGCACTCGGGCCTGGTGGACGTCGTAGGCGGCCAGGTAGGCCAGGGCGCCGCCGCGTCCGTAGGTGTCGTTGACGCGCATCGCCCTGGCCTGGCCCGGGGCCAGGGTCGGATGGCAGCGGCAGCGGGCCTGGATCGAGGTCTTCTCATCGCTGGAGACGACGTACTCGTCCATGCCGAGGGGTTCTCCTTCGAAGGTGCGGGCGTACAGGTCCAGGACTCGCTGGGCCTTGGCGCGGAAGTCCGGGTCGCGGATGAAGATCCAGGACCGGTACTGCCAGGACTTGAGCGCGTCCTGGCGCAACCAGCGGCGCACCGTGGACGCGGAGATGCTGTCGGTGATCTGGCGCGCGGTCAGCTCGGTGGCCAGCTCTGGGCACGACCAGCGCGACAACGGGACCCCGTTCTCGGCCGGGAGCTGGCAGGCCAGGGCCTTGGCCTCGGCGACCTGCACGGGGGTGAAACGGGCCGGGCGCCCCGAGCGCCTGCGGTCGGCCAGGGCTGGCAGCCGGCCGTCGGCGAAGCGGTTGCGCCAGGTCCGCACGGTGTCCAGGTGCAGGCCCGTCTCGCGGGCAATGTGCGCATTGGGGCGCCCGCGGGCCGCGTGCAGCACGATCGCGGCCCGCTGCCGGGCCTGGTACGCGGTCTTGTGACCGTAGGCCGCCTTCTTCAACCGCTCACGTTCGGCGTTGGTCAGGACGATCGGACGGGCGAGGGCAACAGGCATGGCAGGCAGGCCGATCGGGAGAAGTGGATCACCGGGACCGCAGTCTGCCGTGCCCGTGCCAGGACTCGTCGGGCAGGATGACCGTCATGCCCACGCCCCCGGATTACACAACGCCACCGTCCTATTGTTGGCTGATGCGCGCACACCATATTGACCGCCCAGCCGATCTCGACGTCGTCCGTGAGTCCTATGACCAGGTGGCCGACAACTACGCCCACATGGTGGTGACGACGGGTATGGGTGACATCCGTCGCCATCCCTGGCTCAAGGCGTCGATCGACGCCTTCGCCGACACCGTGGGCGAGCTCGGGCCCGTCCTCGACGTCGGTTGCGGCCCCGGCACGGTGACCGGCTACCTCGCCGAACGCGGACTCGACGTATCCGGGGTAGACCTCTCTCCCCGCATGATCGAGAACGCGCGCCGTCTTCATCCGCAATGCCGCTTCAGCGTCGCCTCCGCCACCGAGCTCGACCTCGGTGAAGCCTCCCTCGGCGGCGTGCTCGGGTGGTGGTCACTGTTCAACCTTCCCCGCGATGTCCTTCCACAGGTCCTCGCCCATTTCGCGCACGCCCTGAAGCCGGGCGGGCACTTCATCGCCGCCACACACGTCGGCGACGAGGATGCGGTGCGCACCGAAGCCTACGGAGGAGTGCCCGTTCGTTGGACCACGCACAAGTGGCGGCCGGAGCAGCTCGTGGACCTGATCGAGCAGGCCGGACTGCACCCGGTCGCCGAACTCCGGCTCCCTGCAGATGAGCAGACCGGGCCGGGCGTGGTTGTCATGGCCAAGCGCCCCGTCTGAGGACCTCAGGCCCCGGAGGCGGCACGCTCTGGACTGCGCCTGCGCCCTCTACCTCGCAGCCCCCGACATCCGACCAGCCCCACACGACGCCGCCTCCGGAGTCAACCCCCGAAGGACCTCCGGAGGCGACCACTAAGCCTCGATCCGCCGACGTGGTCTGGAAGTGATCTCCTGACGGGCTTCTGAGCCGGTTTTGGGTCGACCGATGGGCATGGGCGTGCTGCATCCGCTGGTCTGCCCAGCTTTTCCACGGTTTTGGTTCCGGTCGGGCCCTGGCGGGCGGGGTGGGCAGAGACTGTCAGGCGGGTTCGGGTGGGCGGTGGACGGTGTCGAACAGGTGCGTCCAGGCTTTTTTCCAGCGCCAGTTGCGCGGAAGGTGCAGGGTGACGCGCCGTGCGGAGCGGGCGATCCGGGCCGGGACCTGGACCAGGTGGGCGCGGAGGGTGGCGGTGGTGGCCTTGGCGTGGAAGGCGGAGGTCAGTGCCCCGGCGGCCCGCAGCAGGTTGTAGGCCATCGCCCACTGGATCAGCCAGGCGGCATTGGCGTGGAAGTGTCCCGACGGCAGGTGGGCCAGGGCGGAGGCTTTGCTGTCGGCGATGACCTGCTCGACGACGGCGTGGTGGCGGTGCTCCCGCTCGGCCTCGAGCGTCGGCGCGGGGGTGTCGGTGAAGA
This sequence comes from Streptomyces sp. NBC_01591, assembly GCF_035918155.1. Classification (NCBI taxonomy): domain Bacteria; kingdom Bacillati; phylum Actinomycetota; class Actinomycetes; order Kitasatosporales; family Streptomycetaceae; genus Streptomyces; species Streptomyces sp. NBC_01591. The sequence continues at coordinate 7,229,253 of NZ_CP109327.1, read as the reverse complement.
ACGGGTGGTAGCGCCAGACCGGGAACAACTCGCCCTGCTCGCCGACGACGGCGGGTTTGGCCAGGTCACGGACCCGGCGCACGATCAGCCGGGCCGTGACCCGCTCGCCTTTCTTGCGGCTGGCGAAGGCGGTGCAGGCGGGTATCTCGGCGACCTCGGCGTCCGAGATGAGCTTGCCGGTCTCAGGGTCGGGTACCGCGGTCGGGTAGGTGATCTGCTGCCACGCGGTGTCGGGGATGCTGTGGATGGCCCGTTTGATGGAGGGGTTCATCCCGGTGGTGAGGGAGAAGCGGGCGCCGGACCGGCGGCAGGCGGCGATGACACCGGCGTTGTAGAACTGCGAGTCCGCGCGCAGGATGCGCATGCCGGTGCAGCCGGCCTCGACGGCGGTGGCCAGCGCCTCGCTGACGAATTTCGGGGCGCCCCGGGAGTCGGCTGCCTTGCCGCGGCGCATCCGCACGGTGGCGATCACCGGTCGGGAGGTGGGGGTGCAGATCGTGGCGAGCAGAGGGTGCAGGGTGCGGATGCCCTTGAACCGGCCGTACTCGCCACCCTGCTTGGTGCGGCCGTAGACGCGTTTGTGGGTGGAGTCGACGTCGATGAACGCCTTCTCGCCGGAGCCGGGCAGCAGCGGGGTGTGCGCGGCCAGTTCGCCGAGGAACCTGCGGTGTACCGCGTGCAGTTGGAGGGCGTGACCGTGGGTGAAGGAGCGGAGGAAGGTGCCCAGGGTGGACGGGGCACGGACCCCTTCGAACACGGCCGACATCGCACCGTGGCGCAGAACGTCGAGGTCGTCGATGCTGTCCGCTCCTGCGGCCATGCCGCCCACGATGCCGGTGACCTTGGCGTCCGCCGAGGCACCCGCGCCGTTCTTCGTCCCGGTCAGCCTCACGTTCTCCCTCACCAGCCGGGGCAGACCGCATCGCTCGGCCAGCCGCATCACCGGGACCAGCCCGGCATGCGCGATCAGGTTCGCGTCATCGAAGGCAGCGGAGACCGCCGCCCGTGTGTGGGAAACTTGCATCTCGGAAGTGCCTTGCCGATTGTGCGTGCTGGAAGCCTGAAGAACTCCCATCATCGCAGGTCACAAGGCACTTCTTCGTTTTCCGAGACGTCATCCACAAGGCACGGGTCGGTGGATCGAGGCTAAGGGCAATACCGTTCAGTTAAGCCCTGCTGGGTTATCGTGGGTGCATGCCGCGTTCTGGTTGGGTGAAGCCGTCTTCTGATGTCCGGTTGTCGGATTTGGTGTCTGTGGGGTTGCTGACGCGGGTGTTTCCCGCGGACGTGGTTGACGCGGTGATCGAGGAGGCGGGGCGTACTGAGCGGCGTCACCGGTCGTTGCCTGCCCGGGTGATGGCGTACTTCTCGATGGGGATGGCGTTGTATTCGGATGGTTCCTACGAGGATGTGTTCGCGCAGCTCACGGACGGGCTGTCGTGGGCGTCGGGGTGGTCGGAGTCGTTTCCGCCGCCCTCGAAGTCGGCGATCTTCCAGGCCAGGGCTCGTCTGGGGTTCGAGCCAGTGCGGGATCTCTTCGCCCGTGTCGCGCGTCCGCTGGCGGGGCCGGACACGCCGGGGTCGTGGCTGGCCGGGCGTCGCCTGGTGGCGATCGACGGGACGTGCCTGGACGTGGCGGACACGGCGGCCAACGCGGAGTTCTTCGGGCGGCCCGCTTCCAGCAGGGGGGAGCGGTCCGCGTTTCCGCAGGCCCGCCTGGTGGCATTGGCGGAATGCGGTACTCATGCGGTCTTCGACGCTGTCACCGGCCCGTGCAGTGTGTCGGAGATCGAGTTGTCCCGGCAGCTCGTCGGGCGACTTGAGCCGGGCCAGCTGGTCCTGGCCGACCGGGGCTTTTACGGGTTCCGCCTCTGGCAGCAGTCCGCAGCCACGGGCGCGGATCTGCTCTGGCGAGTGAAGACGAACCTGAGGCCCCGGTATCTGGAAACCCTGGCCGACGGGTCGTGGCTGGCCAGGATCGTCCCGACGTCGGGCCCGAACCGGGCCACGACGGATCCACTCACGGTCAGAGTGATCGACTACACGGTCGATGACGGCCGGGACAACCCCGAGGAATACCGTCTGCTGACCACGATCCTCGACCCGGCCGAGGCCGGCGCCGAGGACCTCGCAGCCGCCTACGTCCAACGGTGGGAAATCGAGACCACCTTCGACGAACTGAAAACCCACCAGCGCGGGCCCCGCGCGGTACTGCGCTCGAAAGCCCCCGAGCTCGTCCAGCAAGAAATCTGGGGACACCTGTGCTGCCACTACGCCATCCGCACCCTGATGGCCGACACCGCCGCACACGCCGGCCACGACCCCGACAGAGTCTCCTTCGTCAAAGCCCTCCGCATCGCTCGCCGTTCAGTCGCGCAGAGCGCATTTCCCCCCTCCGAGCACTGACACGGCCGACACGATCTGGCATCACGCCATCCGATGGCTCACCCAACACCTCAACCCACCACGCCGAAAGCGCACACACCCACGAGTCGTCAAACGCAAGATCCTGAAATGGGCCGCGAAACGCTCCCACCACACACACTCGCCCCAACCCAAACACAACCCCCACATCACCATCCAAATCCACTAACTGAACGGTATTGAGGCTAAGGGCTCGTAAAGAATCAACACGTTGCTTCACGGTCTCCCTGTCGTTGGTGTGGTATGCGCATACCGAGTGAGGTTCGTGACCAACTTGCCCTGAGATTCGGAGTGTTGTTCCCTCATCTGAATGAGCGGCAGCAGCGGCTGGCGCTGGCCGCCGAGGCCCGGCTGCTGGGGCACGGTGGGGTCCGGGCCGTCGCGCGTGCCGCAGGGGTGAGCGAGACGACGGTGCGGAAGGGTGTCTTCGAGTTGGAGGGCGGTGAGGACCCACTGCCCGATGGCCGGGTCCGCCGGGACGGCGGCGGTCGCAAGAGCGCCGAGAAGCTTGACCGGCTGCTCGTTCCGGCGTTGCTGGCGCTGGTCGAGCCGGATGAGCGGGGGATCCGATGTCGCCGCTGCGGTGGACGACCAAGTCGCTGCGGTCTCTGGCCGGGGAGCTGACGCGGCAGGGCCATACCGCGTCGGCGCCGACCGTGGGCAGGCTGCTGCGGGAGAACGGTTTCAGTCTGCAGGCCAATGCCAAGACCCTTGAGGGCGCTCAGCACCCCGACCGGGACGCGCAGTTCCGGTACATCAACGACCAGGTCAAGGACCATCAGGCGGAGGGCGAGCCGGTGGTCAGTGTGGACACGAAAAAGAAGGAAGTCGTCGGGGATTTCAAGAATGCGGGACGTCAATGGCGGCCGGCCGGTGAACCCGTGCGGGTTGACGTCCATGACTTCCCCAGCGATGCACTGGGCAAGGCCCTGCCTTATGGCATCTACGATCTGGCGGCGGACACCGGCTGGGTGAATGTCGGTACGGATCACGACACCGCAGCCTTCGCGGTCGAATCGATCCGCCGTTGGTGGAACGGGCAAGGACGCCTCGACTACCCGCAGGCCAGACGTCTGTTGATCACTGCCGATGCCGGCGGCTCCAACGGCTACCGCACCCGGGCCTTCAAGACCGAGTTGGCCGCGTTCGCCGCCCGGACCGGCCTGGCCGTCACGGTCTGCCACATGCCGCCGGGCACATCGAAGTGGAACAAGGTGGAGCATCGGCTGTTCTCCGCGATCACCATGAACTGGCGCGGCAGAGCGCTGAACAGCCACGAGGTCGTCGTGCAGTCCATCGCCGCGACCACCACCCGCACCGGTCTCACCGTCCACGCCGAACTCGACACCGGCACCTATCCCACCGGTGTGAAGGTCAGCGACACCGAGCTGAACGCGGCGCCGGTCACCGGACATGCCTTCCACGGCGAATGGAACTACACCGTGCACCCCCACCCCGCCAGCCCGGCAGACCCCACCAGGCCGACGCCCGGGCCGGCGGCGGTCTTCGACCGCGGTGCCCTGTCACATCCCGCGCTGACCGGCATGACCTGCACCGCACTGGCCGAGCTGACCGAGACCCTGACCCCTGGCTGGCAGGCGCTGCAAAACAGGACCCGGCCACCCGACGCGACGGCGGCACCCGGCGCCGGGCCCCGGGCGGCGGCCGCAAAGCCAAACTCGACCTGGCCGACCGGGTCCTGGCCACCGTGCTGCAACAAAACCTCGCTCTGCCGCCTACCGTGCTGGCCCACCTCTTCGCCGTCAGCAAGGACACCATCCGCCACACCACCAGCGAGATCCGACGACTGATGGACCAGCACGCACACACCCCAGCCCCCAGCAGCACACCTCAGCACCCTGGCAGGACTCCTCGTCCACGCCACCGCACACGGCGCGACCCTCACGACAGAGACCAAACCAACGTGTTGATTCCTTACGAGCCCTAAGGATCTTCAGAGTGGTCACCGATCGGGTGACGGGGCTGTCAATCAAACGGCTCTGGCCCGTAGTCGGTGGTGACGCCGGGTAACCGTCCGCAATCATAATCTTGTGATGGATGTCAACTCCCTTGTGGGGATGGTGCTTTCCTGGCTGCCGGTGCTGGTCGTCGAGAACGTGGCGGACTGTGATGACACTGTGGTGGTCTTGGCCCGCACGCGGGATGTGGCGGTGCCATGTCCGGTGTGCCGGACGCCGACGGCGAAGGTGCACGGGTATCAGAGCATGCCGACCGTCGTCCCCAGCCCGGTCGGGCCCCGGCGCATCCACTCCTCCCTCGGGCACTTCTACCGGAACCTCGCCCGGCGAGTGATCCCATCCGGCGACGAGCCTGAGGGCAGCATGATGGCGCTGGCGCCCTTCGGCGATGCCCAGCGCTACGGAGCCCCCGAGACCTGGTCCAGTTCGGCGACGACGACGAGGTCCGCATCGACCACCCCTGGGGCTCGGCGGACAACAGCACACCGCTGCTACTCGGCGGCCGAGCCTGGACCGCCGACAACGTCGCCGAGCAGCCGGAACACAAGCGGGCCGACCTGGCCGCCGCCGTCCAGGAGATCTTCGGCAAGTCCGTTGTCCACATCGCCCGCCACCTGCAACGGCTCGCCAGGGCCTCGACGTTGGTGTTCTCCGGCGGGTGCGCCCTGAACTCCCACCTCAACGGCCAGCTGGCCGCCGACAGCTGGCTTCGAAACGCTCTTCGTGGCGCCGGCCCCGCACGACGCGGGCACTGCCGTGGGCGCCGCGCTCTACGGCTGGCACTACCAGCTCGGACAGGAGCGCCTCCCCGTGCCGACCGATGCGGCCTGGGGCCCGCATCCGGGCGCCGTGCCGACGACGGCGGTGACGACTGGGTACCGCGCCTTGACCGGCCTCGGGCCGGGACTGGAGCCCACCGTGGCCGCGCTGCTCGCGGAACACCACATCGTCGGCTGGGTGCAGGGGGAGCTCGAGTTCGGGCCGCGAGCACTCGGTCATCGCTCGATCCTCGCCCATCCCGGCGATGCCGCCACGCATGACCGGCTCAACGCGATCAAGAAGCGAGCCACGTACCGCCCCTTCGCCCCGGCCGTCCTCGCCGAGCACGCCACAGAGTGGTTCATGTCGGCGGGCGACCCCTTCATGAACCGTGTCGCCCGCGTCCGCCGATGCCGAGCGGACCGCATTGCCGCGGTCACCCACCACGACGGCACCGCCCGCGTCCAATCCGTCGCCGCCGACCACCAGGGCCTGCGCGAACTCCTGGAGCACTTCCACGACCGCACGGACTCCCGCTGCTGCTGAACACCTCGTTCAACCGCAAGGGCACCCCGATCCTGCGGACCGCTCCGCCACCTCGCCCGCCTGGCCCCGACGGTCCGGGCGCTGGACGACGCCAGCGGCACCTTCGTGTGGGACGACCTGAGCCTGCTGCTCTTCACGCCCGAGATGCGGGCCCGCGCAGTCTTTCTTCCTCCTTCACCACTACGAGCCGTTGCAGCACGACTCGGCCCCCGTCGAGGCCATGCTCTGGGAAGGTCTGTTCCAGCTGCTACCGCAGTGCGCCGCCGTAGTGTGCGTCGACCCCTGGGCCGACTTCCTCCGCACCCGAGGCGTCCGCGACGTACGGGTGATCTACAACGCCTTCCACATGACCAAGGTCGAGCGGGCACGCGACTTCGACCGAGCCGAGTGCCGCGCGGAGTTCGGCCTCCCCCCGGACACGATCGGCGTCTACGCGGGCAAAGCCGTGCACTGGAAGGGAATCGAGAGGGTCTCGGCGGCCCTGGCCGACGCTCCCGAGCTATGGGTGATCACCAGCGGCAGCAACACCATCGGCTTCGACGGCGCGCACTTCGACGTGGAGCGTGAGCGGTACCTGCGGCTGCTTTGCGCCTGCGACGTCGGCGTCTTCCTCCCCCGTATGCGGGAGGGCTGGAGCCGCTGCGCGGCCGAGCCCTGCTGCTTGGCCTGCCCTGCCTGATTCGCTGGTGGCAGGCCTGGGCGACCTCGCCGCGCTAACCGGCCAGCCGACATCGGACCTCGGCCGCCTGCCGACGCAGGTCCGGGAACGAGCGGAGGCGCGCCAGACAGAGGCCAAGGCGCGTACGAGCCCCTGGCCAGGTTCGATCTGACCTACTTCGGCAGCGCCTGGGGCGGCCTCCTCGCGAAGGTCGCCTGACCAGCGGCTACGCCTGCGCGGCCAGCCTCTTGGCCGCAGCGTCCAGACGGGCCAGCACGCGGTCCCGGCCGAGCAGCTCCATGGACTCGAACAGCGGGAGTCCGATCGTTCGGCCGGTAACCGCGACCCGGATGGGCGCCTGGGCCTTGCCCAGCTTGAGGCCGTGCTTCTCGCCGACAGCGAGCAGGACGGCCTTCAGGTCGTCCGCCTTCCAGTCCGCGACGGTGGTCAGCTCAGTGCGGGTGTCCGACAGGATGTCGATCGCGCCCGCCTTCATCGCCTTGTTCCACGACGCCTCGTCCTCGACCGGCTCGTCGAGGAACAGGAAGTCCACGTAGCTGGTGATCTCCGACAGCAGCGCAATCCGGGTCTGAGCCAGCGACGCCGCCACCTCGAAGACGTCCTTGTCGAACGCCTCCGGCTGCCACGGCGCGCACGCGGCGGCGAACTGCTCCGGCGCCAGGGCGCGGATGTAGTCGCCGTTAAACGCCGTCAGCTTCTTCACGTCGAAGAAGGCCGGCGCGGTGTTGACGTCCTCGATCCGGAAGAGCTGCTCCAGCTCCTCGTACGGCATGATCTCCCGGTCGTCGCCGGGGCCCCAGCCCAGGAGCATGAGGTAGTTCACCACCGCCTCGGGCAGGAAGCCCTCGGCGAGGTAGTCCTCCAGCGCCACCTTGTCACGGCGCTTGGACAGCTTCTGCCGCTTCTCGTTCACGATCACCGGCAGGTGCGCCCACACCGGCGGCGTGGTACCAAGCGCCTCCCACAGCAGCTGCTGCTTCGGCGTGTTCGACAGGTGCTCCTCACCCCGGATGACCTGCGTGATGCCCTCGTCCAGGTCGTCGACGACGTTGGCGATCAGGAAGACCGGAGACCCGTCACCACGGGCGATCACGAAGTCCTCGATCGCGCTGTTCGGAAACGCCGGCTCCCCGCGGATCAGGTCGACCACGACGGTCTCGCCCTCGTCCGGCGTCCGGAACCGCAGCGCCCGGCCCTCCTCGAAGGCCAGCCCCCGCTCCCGGCAGAACCCGTCGTACCCGAGGTGATCCGAGCCCGTGCGCTCCTTCAGCTGCTCCCGGGTGCAGTCGCAGTAGTACGCCCGCCCGGCCGCGAAGAGCTGCTGAGCCGCCTCGCGGTGCCGGTCGGCGTTGTGCGACTGGAAGTACGGGCCCTCGAAGGCCGCGTCCTCGCCGTGGATGCCGATCGCCGCGAGCGCGTTGATGATCCCGTCGATCCATTCCGGCTTGTTCCGCGCCGCGTCGGTGTCCTCGATCCGCAGGACGAACGTGCCGCCAGACTGTCGCGCCACCGCCCAGTTGTAGAGAGCGGACCGTGCACCACCGACATGGAACATGCCGGTCGGGGACGGGGCGAAACGAACGCGAACCGGAGCAGTAGACATGCGCTCCAGGGTACCGCCGCCGGACGCCCCCTCTGGCCCCCGCCCACCCCGCGCCATCGTTTTCGAGCCTTCTTCGCGTTCTACTCGTCCGCCTCCTTCCACCGCTCACTACTAACGAGCTGGTGCGTGATAGCGGTTGAGGGGCAATCGCGCGAGGGTGGGATGATCCAGCCCGTGGTGATCATGATCAACCGACACATCCTCGTGCATCAGGTGTTCACAGGGATATCCCGGCAGCATCTGGCTTGCTTGGTAGAGGAGTTGGCCGCCCCGTGGCAGGCTGCTGTGGAGGGTCGTCGTCACGAGGCACGTGGCGGGGCCAGGAAACGTGAGGCGGGGGCCGGCGCCCGGCATCGCCTGGTGTTCGTCGACCGGCTGGTCGTCACTCTGATCCACCTGCGGCACGATCTCCCGCACTCTGTCCTCGCCCTGTTGTTCGGCGTCGACCGCTCCACTGTCACCCGTGCGATCGGAGAGATACGCAGGCTCCTGGCCGAACGCGGATGCGCCGTCCCCGACCGTCCTGGCCTGCGGCTGCGGACCCTGGCGGACGTCTTCGCTTATGCCCAGGCCGAGGGCATCGAGCTGCGGCTGGATGCCACCGAAGTCCAGGTCCGCCGACCCTTGGCCGGCCGCGGCGGACGCCGCGCGTTCGTCTCCGGCAAGAAGAAACAGAACACCATGAAGGCCACCGTCGTCGCCGACCACCAAGGCCGCACGCTCTGGACCGATGCCCTGCGACCAGGTCGGATGCACGATGCGACCGCCGCACGCAACGAAGGCATCGGGACCTGTTTCCAGCACTTCTCGGACGTGGAAGTGCTTCTGGACGACGGCTACCTCGGGCTCCGGCGCGACCATCCCGGCCAGGCGATCACACCGCCCAGAAAACCGAACAAGATCGCTTTGCCGCACGTACATGCAGCCAGAGAAGAGGCCCGGCACCGACACTCATCGAAGCGCATCACCGTCGAGCACGCGCTCGCCGACCACAAACGCTGGAAGCAGCTGACCCGCTGGACGCACCGGCGAGATGTCCTGCCCGACACCTACCGGGCCATCGCCGGCCTCGTCTCCGACCGCAGCACCACCGCCTGACAAAACCACCAGCTCAGGCCCGCCCATCTCCAACGCAATCACGCACCAGCTCGTTACTCCTCCTTCAACCACTTCCCGGTGCCCACCGTCGGGCTGCCTCGCGTCCAACAGCTCAGCCGCACGGCGGGCGACCGCTTCCCTGGTGCGCTCATCGCCGTTGCCTCGAACGGACGGTTCTCACGCCCCGCACGCCGCTACGCCCGGGAACACCGGATCCTCCTCATCGACAGGGACGATCTACGGCGCTGGATGGAGTGGGGTACCCCCCTGTCCGAGATCCTCGGCTCCGGCAAGCCTCCCCAGGCGTCTTCCGGCCGGGCCCTCCGGCAGGGCCCGCCCACCGCGCTGCGCATCCTGGAGCCCGATAGGGACGGCCTTCTCGCCGCGTTCACCTGGACCACCGAAATGGAGCTGGTCCAAGACGCAGCGGAGCAACTCCAACTGCACCACGACATGATTGACCGGGAGCTCACCCACGCGAGACGGCGGGAGCTGTACCGACCGGACTTCGATGAACCGTGGTGGACGCCGCTGGACGACCCCTGCCGACTTGCCGCCGGCCGTTTGCGAAAAATCCTCGCGGACGAACTGGAGAACGCACGAACGGCGTGCGCCGCGGCCGAGGAAATCTCGGACGCGCTGCGCCGCTGGTACGGACGCGACCTACGGGAACGCTACCGCCACAACGCCTTGAACAGTCCGTCCGAACTCGACGAGGCGGCACGCCTCCTCGACGCGATACGGGGCCGCGCCGCACGCATCTTTGAAGCACTGGCTCGGGACCGCGAATCCCTGCACGGCCTGGCCATGCGAGAAGCACGGGGCCTGAGATTCACCACCTCGCCGGGCAGCGTCTCGCTGGCAGCCATCCTTTCCATGTCACCGCGCGGGTTCGAGGAGATGGTCGCCGCTCTGCTCCAGCGCGACGGATTCAACGTCCTGCAAAGACACGGCGGAGCAGGCGATCGCGGCGCCGATGTCATCGCGGTCGCGCCCACCGGCGAGAAGCTGGTCGCGCAGTGCAAGCTCATCACGACCGCTCGACGCGTCGAAGTGGGCGTCCTGTACGGGTTGAACGGCACCGCACGTCCGGTACACGGCGCGGACCTCGTCGTGGCCGTCACCAGCAGCGAGTTCACCAAACCTGCATTGAAGTTCGCGCGGGAACACAACATGGTCCTGCTCGGCAACCAGGTGCTGGCACACTGGGCCACCTGGGGTGAATCTCTGCAGGAGGTCCTCGGCCTGGGCAAGGCGAATGGCCTGGACAACGCTCCACATTCACCGTGAGACTCCCCTGTCCAGGAACCGCGTCGAGTGAACGACCTCCGCAGGTGTTCCACCTCTTGCGATGCCCGACTGCCTCTCTGAGGGCGCCCTGCTTGGGCTTTTGGGCGGGGCAGAACGGACCGGACTTGGCAGAGAAGACGGAACCGGTCGCCTCGGCGGGGCCGGGGACGAGATGGCCGGTGGGGCCGTAGAGGTGTTCGGGGCTCGACCACCACGAGGGTGCACGAACGAAGGCGCGTAGCCAGTGCTGGCTGATTGCTGCTTTGAACGTGCTGCTGAAGGTTAGGTCGTGTGGCTGGGTCTTGGTCATGCGGTGCCTCAACCGAACGGGCGCCGCCGCGCCCGACTTGGAAGAGCTTGTCGACCGCAACGCAGCGGACGCACCTCGCTGGACTACGGACATAGAACCGGAGGCACCTGAGAACGCAACCAGCACCGGACAGGCACAGGGCGCCGATGCCTCCAAGCCCGACCCGACCAGAGGGCTGACCTGCCCAGGCGGCGAACTCAGGGCCTAGCGAACGCGCGTGCGGAATTCGACGAAGGACGAGCGGCTGCTGAAGGAGGTGAGCTGACTGCGGACAGGTGTCGCGTTAGAGTGGGTGCGGTTTGCTGTCCACCGCCGGCGACGGTTGTGAGCGTGAGGCCGAACAGAAGCCTGTTCATCTCCTCGCTCGTCAGCCCCAGTCCCGCGGCTACGGCGGAAGGCCTCACACCCTTTGTGCGCAGCGCCGCGAATACCTTGGTCAGCACTTGCGATGTTTCCCGCTCCCCCATGCCCTCGGGTTCGGCGGAACGGTATCCCAACCGGCTCAGTTCCGCGCAAGTCGACCTGTACTGCCAGTCCGTGAGCAGGCCCAAATCGTGCAGGCGGTAGGTCAGGGCCATGGCGGAGACCTTCCAGATCCGCTTGCCGCGGATGATCTGGTCGACGTGGGCACCCGACGGCATGTGGCCCAGGACGCTTGCCCTAGGCATGAGGAACGCGGATGCGAAGGCGTTCGCTTGGCGTTCGGCTTCGGGACCCGAACAGGCGTGCTCGTTACCATGCATCACAAGGTGCCCAAGTTCGTGAGCGGCGTCGAAGCGGCCTCGTTCGGCCGATTTCAGGGTGTTGAGGAATACGAAGGGCACGCCGTCACGCCAGACGGCGAACGCGTCGACCTCGGCGTGATCGGGGTCCAGGGAGAACACGCGCACTCCATGGGCTTCCAGAAGGTGCACCATGTTCGGTGCCGGTGCTTCCCCCAGCTCCCAGCGGGTGCGGACCATCGCGGCGGCCGTTTCCGGATCCGGCCTGCCCAGGGATGGCACGTCCACAACTGGAAGGTGGAAGCTCTCGGCGATCCAGGCGTAAAGCGTCGCACCGAGCGTTCCTGCAGCGCGGGCGGCATCCAGCACCCGTGGAGAGGTCTTACTGCGTGCCCGCCACGAGATTCCGTCGGCGGGGAGTTCCTCCAGCGGCGGCCCTTGGAAGAAGGCTGCGGGGAAGTCCAGGGCGGATGCCAGCTTGTTCAGGGTGGTGGAGCGCGGAGCGGTTCGCCCGGTTTCGTAGTTCGACAGGCTTTGCAGCGAGATACCAGACCGGTCCGACAACTGGGCGAGGGTCATCCCTCTGCGCTTGCGTGCCAGTGCGATACGGGACGGGGTCACCATGTGGGGGCTGCCTCAGCTATCGGTGGTGCCTGGTGGGGGCGGCGGACTCCGACGCCCCCACCATCGGACTCAGCGGAAATCGACAGGGATGTCGATCTCCCCAGGCCCATCATCGTTCAAAGGTTCGATTCCGTCCATCGTGAGCGCGGGAAGCGGAATCCGCCTTCCCCATTCGACCACGAATCCGTCCACGAACCGCTTAGGCCGCGACAGCTCGCAGTCGACGCGTACCGCGTCCCCGGCCTTCGTGCGGTATGACAGAAGAAACCACGTCTTCAGCGCGGCGGCTTCCTCCTCGCTGAGCGACACGCCCCTGGGCCCTGCGCCCGCCACGAACAGGGCGGTCTGGACATGTGCCGCCCCCTCGCCCTCGTTGGCTCGAGTGACCTGTCCGGTGGCGGCGCCCCGACTGCGCCCGTTCTTCGGGAACAGGCTCGCCTGGCCGGTGGCGGCGTCACCGACCATGACGCCCATCGCCATCGACCGATCGGCGTTGCAGACCAGCTCCAAGCGGCCGTGCACGAGCCGCGCCCACCCCTCGCGCTCGATATGCAGCTCCCGAATGGTGCGCACGTGGGCCTCGTAGGCCCTCCGTCCCCCAGTCCCCGTCGGGTCGTTGGGGACTGCGGTCCGCCGCGCCGCCTCGCCCGCGCGCAGAACGTCGTTCAGGTACTCCAACCTTGTCCCCATTCCGCCAAGTTGAGCCCGAACGTCGTCGGGTTCCAAGGGGGACATCGACAGGGAGAGTGGCAAGAGGACCTCCGATACACGGCAGTTGACTGGTGGAGACCTTACCTCAAACAAGGGTCCATCTTTATAAGATTTTGCGGCTTCGTCGCTGCGGACTGCGTCGGTGGGTTGCGAGAGAGATGACGGGCGCGACCTGGCTTCCGCGAACCTGTGCCCTTCCCCGCCGCGGCGGCACAGCGATTCACATGTGCCCGAGATGGACGGGCCGTCGTCGGACGAGAAGCTGGCGCTCGCCGAGCGGCGCCTGGCTGGAGACCGCGAGCCCGAGGAGGCCCGACCGGCACTGATGGCCCTGCTGTGGTCGGGCCGGCTGACCACGGACCTGGCGGCGGGACCACTGTCAGGTGAATGCGTACTGCGGAGAAACGGATGAGTCAGTGGACGACGACGCTGAGGCCGGGGCTGCCGTTCGCCTGCGAGGGTGAACAGCTCACCGTCGCGGAAATCGAAGGACGCAGCATCCTCTTGCGCCAGTCCGCGGTGGCCGGGCCGCCGAAGCTGCGACAGGTCGACATCTCGGTACTGCTCTCCCATCCCTCAACCGGGAGCCCAACGCGGGCTCCCGCCGAGACGACGGCCTCCGCTGCTTTGCTGAGCGGCCTGGCGGATGAAGAGAACGACGAGCGAGACGCGAGGGTCCAGCACCTGCAACAGGTGCTGGACCGACTTCCCGCTCGGGGATCCTGCACTGGCACTGCAAGTGGAGACGCGTGCGGCATTCCCGCCTGGAATGCCACTGCTGCAGCGATATGCGATCAAGGCTGCGCGGCTGAGTGCGCGGGTCAGTCAGCACGCCCACCGGGTCTGTACCGGCTGGAAGCCTCGCCCTGCAGTACCAGCTCTTCCGGCCAGGTCCCGCCCGCGCCCACGTCGCCCCCCCTCCTCGACCCTCTGGACGCTTATCCCGACCTTCTGCTCACGCTGACCGCCCTCCTGCGCCACGATTTGGACCGGCGCGCCGCCGCCGAAGCCCTCAAGGGTGCGTTCGCGCCGGTGCCGGCCTTGCTATCCGGGATGGTGTTGGCCTTCTGGACGACGGCACCGCTCGGCCCGGCCGAGGCCGCAGCGTGGGCGCAAAGGGCCCTGACGGTGCTGGTGGTGTCCGCGGCTACCGCGATCCCCACCTTGGACAGCAGATGGCCTATCAGGAAGACCGCAGTCAGCAAGCAGGGATGCGACAAGAGACATAACTGCCCGCAGGTGTTGGGCCAAGCCAGTGGGCGCCGTACGGGCTCCAGCCTCGGAGGAATGGCTTCAGATCGTCGGCGTGAGGTTCGGGGATGTCGAGGAGCCGAAGCGGTCGAGCCATCGGATGCTCCCGCGCCACATGCCCCATCGCCCATTCGATCCATTCCTCGGCCCTCGTTCTTTCCAGCCCAGGTGGAAGGGTCTCCGCGTGTGTACGGGCTGCCTCGAGGAACTCACTCAAGCGCGTGGCTTGACGCCAGGCCGTCTCTTGAGATTCCAGCTGCCTGACGCGGTAGTCCTCGGCGTACTGGGCGCGTGCCTCTGCCATCGCGGCTTCCCAGCGTAGGCACCTCTGCCTCGCCTCCTCGACCTCAGCCAGACGCTCGCGCTCGCTCACCTCACCGCGCAGCCCGATCTCATGGACGATCTCTGCGAGCTGGTCCTCAACGGAGCGCTCGCTGCTGTTCGCCCACTCGGACCCGTAATGCGCCTGGCCGCCGCGAAGGTCAACGCGCAGCCGCTCGGAGGGTGTGTAGTCGTACCGCGGAATCCTTGCCCACGAGTACTTCTTGGCGTCCGCGAGCTCCTTGTCCGTCGGAATGTGCTCGCTTCGGTCCATCTCCTGCACCACACGGAACTCAACCGTCTGCCCTTGCGCTGTGATCATGAAGTGCGGATCGTGCGGAAGCCAGCGGTTGTCCCCCGGCCCCTTGCCCAAGGCGCCGGCGCTACAGGTATGACCGTTGCGTTCGCTTGCGGTGAGGAGCGCGTGCACGATCCGTAGAGCGCGTTGCTGGACTGACCGTGTCAGCCCGAGCGGTTGTTTCGCCTTCAGCATCGTCCGAACAACAGCATGCGGACGGACCAGCCGTACCGGCACCTTTACCGGTTCTAGAACAGCCAGGCGCCACGCGGGAGTGTCCACGAGCTTGATCTCGACGCCATCACGGTGTCTCCCCCAGCGCAGTTCCTTGATCTTCGGGATCCGTCCGGATCTGCTCGCCGAGGCGGCACGGCGCAGCCAGGCATCGGCGTCAGGACCCGACTTGAGAACCCTGCCGCCGGCTGCGTCCAGCTCCTCCAGGAGCTGGACGGTGTACGTCTTACGCGGCTGCCGCGGAACGCGAGGTGTCGATGGTGGCGTGGTGATCTTGGGCAGCCGGGGGGCGGGAAACGCTCGCGCCGGGCTTTTCGGCTCCGGGTAGGTGCCATGTGCCAGATAATGGCGCCCGGCGTCGGTCAGCACCGCATTCCACACCCCGCCGCGTCTGGTTACCTTGGCCAGCCCACGGTTCTGCAGGGCCGGGCAGCTGGTCTTGTAGTAGGCGGAAAACCCCTCTGGGCATCCCTTTCCGACCCACTCCAGCACCGCCAGCTGCCGTTCGTTGAGTGTCCGCTTCATGCCACGCGCCTTACTACCGGTCGACAAGGTCGGCCCGGATGCTTCCAGGGACACAACCACTCGGTGCGCCATACCGAGCTGATTAACCCGAAAGGATGTGCTCGTGGGGATCGGGCGGGACTCAGCTGACCTGCCATCGGGGTTCAAGCTGCGGCTTCCCTCAGACCCTCGCCGAAGCGGGGCAGAACATCGGCAGCAGCGTCCAAACGCAGGCGTACGTAGCGAACCGCGGGTGACGGTGCCGGGGCGGTGCCGGGTGACGGTCCTGAGCTGGGAAAGGGCCCGAATCCCCGGATGGACGGGAGAACGGGAGAACGGGCCAGCATCCCGGGATCTGGGTAGAACCGGAGACGGAGCCCGGGGACGGCGCGCGCAGGCGAAGTCCCACTGACCACCTCCGGCAGCGGGAGCCCCGCCCCCGGGCCCCCACCCCGCCCCTTGACCGCCTGTACGGGCCGCTGAGCTCGTCGGCAGGTGACTTACCGCAGTGACGGCCGGAAACCCTGGAGCCGGTCGACCCGGATTTGCCCTTCGGGGTCAGGACGTAAGGCTCGTGCGCTCCCATGTCGGCCAGAAACTCGGAGACCAGTGCGCAGGCCACGACGACGGCCTCTGGTTGGTCGGTGACAATGGCGGCGAGATCGCCGGTGGTCTGCGCAGGAATCGTTGGGAGCGGCGTCGCGGGGCCATGGTTGAAGGCCTGCTCGGACGCGGTCAAGTGCACGGGTTTGTCGCTGTCGTCGAAGCAGTGCAGTGCGGCGGACAGCATCACATCGCCGGCTGCTCCGGTTTCCGCCCCCAGGCGGCGGCAGCCTGTACCAGGGCCACGAGGTCGAGTTCGAGTCCTCGTTGGAACAGCCGCTTGGGACCATCCGGGTTGGAGTGGTCGCTCTGGAGGTTGATGGGCACCGCCGCGTAGAAGCTGCCGTCCTGGTGAAGCTGGCCGGTCGGCACGCCCTCGAAACGGACTTGGCGGTGGCCAACCAGCACAGGGTGGGCCGGCTGCACGTTGGCGGTCACGCACTTGTCGGTGAGCTTTACGGAGCGGTCGAACGTCGCCTCCCGATCCGCCCATGTGCTCACCGGATGGGTACCGCGGACTGCCGGAATGACGGCCAGTGAGGTGTGACAACAGCACGGAGCGGGGCAGGCGGGCGAAGGTTCCCGGCGACCTGGTCGGGGCGGAGAACTGTCCCCCAGGTGCGCAGTGCGGCCACATTTTGGAGGAAAGGACACCAAGTAGGGAGCGGATGTCCGAGTAGTGCGCTAAAAAGCAGTACGGGACAGAAAATGTGGGGGGTGCGTGATGTTACCAGTCACCTGTAGTGGGGTCCGCGGTCGCCATTGGGCCACGACCGAGGGTCCGCTACGGAGTCGCCGGTGATGGGGTTGCCAGCGACGAGTGCGCCGTTCTTCTTCCATGAGCTGACTCTGGGCCTCGACGCTCTGCCGGCTGGGGTGAAGGAGGAGTTGATCTCCTTCCTCGAAGAGGTGGCGCAGGTACGGCGTGGGCCTTTGCATGTGTGCACCGCGTTCAACGCCGTGTACTTCGGATATGACCTTGATGCCGGCGCCTACAGCACAGACATCCTTGACCCGGAGGCGTTTACTCTCCTGGGACCCGATGTTCGGAATCTGCTGCCGCCTGTGGGTTCCTTTGTACGAATAGAGCGTGGGGCACACTCCCTATGGGGAGAAGTCTGTGCGTCGTTCGGTGCCTCGCCCGACGTCGAGGAAGACGGATGGACTCCGAGAGGACTGTCGGGAGCGCCGTTTTCGGATGGGTCGGAGGTCGCGCTCGCGCGTGCGGTGATCGACTGGGAGGCTCTGGGACCGTTGACGTCCGTTGAGTACAAGGAGCTTGCCCGCATTCGCCGGTCGCCTACTGGGGCAGTGGACCGGTGGGGCCACTTGGTGGGGACGGGCGACACGAGCGCTCTACTGTCGGGGCGTGACCACAGTGGGCTGTACCAGCAGTTCCTCATGGGCCCGGGACAGCGGTTGCTGGCGGAAGGAGACCTGGGCCCGCTGCTCCAGGACTCTGCGGACACCGTGGCGGCGGAGCGTGCTCTGCAAAGGTGCTTCAGAACCTTGGAGGAGTTGTTGCGCCAGGCTCCAGGTTTGGCTGTATGGGACCTGTATGCGCAGCCGGTTGAGCGGCATCAGCAGTTCGCATCCGGCCCGGTGGCGGCAGAGATGGTGGATCGTTTCACACGACCGGCCCCGGGAGGTACACCACGCTACACCGCGGTATGGCCGGTGCTGGTTGGTTGGGAACACAAGGTGGGTGATGAGCATGCGTTGGAGCTGACTGCGGCGGCCTCCGCAATGATTGATGCAAACCTTGCTCTGGCTTTCCAGGTCACTGCAGGCAGTCTGCGCCGCAACGTGGACTTGCGGATCGATGACAGCTGGCAGCAGGGCGGCGTCTGGCGGGCTCAAGCGCTGCCGGTCGACGCAGTGTTGGTGGACTGCGACCCATTGATCCCCGCCGGTTTGGGGCATTTGGAGCATCTCCTACCTGACGTCGCCAAATTCACGGACGACTCCAAGCCGAGGCAGACCGACTCTGTGGTGCATGTGGAGCATCTGGACGAAGCACTGCTGGTGGTTTCAGTGGCTCTCTCGGAAGCAGACCTGTCGGCCGGGCGACTGCCACTGCCAGGTGCGGTGCCGTCGCTGTTGGGCAAGGGGCCTTTGATACTGGAGGTACATCACAATCGCCAGCTGCTGAATCGTGCTCTAGCCCGGCAGTATACGCAACAAGAGCCGGGCGGACTGTCATCTGTGAAGTGGCCGGAGTCCTTCTATCCCGGCATCAAACTCACTGTGGCTGCTGCGCGTTCCGGCCGGCAGTTGATAGTCACCACGACGCTCCTACCGGCTCCCATGCAGGTGAGGGACGCTGTCCTGCACTGGTACTTCGACCCGGTGCTGCTGGCCGAGGCGTGGGGCCCGCTGGATATCCCATCCCTGGTAGGTCCCGAGCTGCCGACGCAGCGGCCGATCGGCGGGGGGCATCGGCCGCCGGTGTCGGCGCTGGAAGTACTGATCACGGCGGCATTGTTGCGTGATGGCAGGATCGGTACGGCCCGCTCCCGGTCGTTGGACGGTCAGCAGTTGAGTGCGGCAATGTTCGGCCCGGATGTGGTCACGCCGCCCTTGTTGTGGACGGTGATCCACACCTGTGAGGACATGGCGGCGGCTGGTCTCCTTACCCGGACGACGGTCGCTCACGGCGGCGTGCTGCCGGAGGTGTTCACTTGGTGGCCCGACACCGATGAGGCCCGGGAAGCACAGCAGGCCATCGTCAGAAACGTCGATGGGGCCACGCGGCAACTACGGCACTGGCGGCGTCCCTGGGAACGCAGGCTGCCTGACGGACACAACGCCACCCCCGCTGCACGTGCGCGATATGCCCAGTGGCGTATCGAGGTTGACGGCCCTGAGGCTGACACCGAGCTACCCGAGGGACACACATTTGTACGCGGCCATCGCAGGGGCGAGGGACAGGCCCCTGCCTGGCACCAACATCTGCGCCGCTGAACTGCTGAACGTCTGAACTACTGAAAGGAATCCTGTGGCACGCCGTACGCCGCGTACCCCGCATCACACGCTTGTCGAGCCGCAACGCACCCAATACCTGGCCCTGGAGCAGGCCGTCGCGGAACTGTCTGACCCCGTCGGGGATGTATTGGCATTACTCACCGAGAAGCAGCTCTCCTCAATGCTGGAGCGACTGAGCCGTAAGAGCCGCACAGCGGTTCTGCAGGAGTTGCGCACTCCGTCGGTCGGACAACCGAGCATCCACGCGGTGCGTCAAGCGCTGGGAGCCTTGCGGCGCTGCGAAGGGGCTCAGCAGACATACATCATCGGCACGCTCACCCAGCCCACGCTCGACGGTATGTGGGACGGACTGTTCACCTGGCTGGAACAAGGTTCTGACCAAAACCTTTCCGAATTGGAAGAGCTGGCTCCGGACCGGACCGTATTGCTGCTCACCGGTCTGGTGCAGTGGAGGGTCACACATCATGCGGTCCCGTTGCTGCACTTGGTGTTGCGCGACCATCCCTTGTCGTCGTGGCCTGCCGAAGGTGCCGACGCCGTTGTGGGAGCCTGCCAGGCATTCGAAAAAGCCTATCGAAGCCGTCCAGCGGACAGCACGCCGTCCAAGCCAGCGCCTCGGCCGGTGGGCATGCCCGCCGATAGCGAGGAATCCGCAGTTTCGGGTGAACCGGTCAGCACCATCGATCTGGGTACCACAGCAGCCTCTGCGACCCAGGCAGAACGATTGCGTGGTGCCTTTGCCTTGGCCATTGAGGTCGTGTCCGAAGCTGCGATGTTGTTGACGGCAGGCAGAGTGGTGCCCGCTGAGCTGCTACAACCGGTCGGGAAGGTAGCGCAGGTTGTCGATGAGGTGCACGCGGCAGTAGTGCGGGCACTACACGAGCCCGGAGCCTATCCGGAGCAGGACCTTCCGAGCTTGTTGGAGGCGCTGGAGGCGTTGGCAGTTGCGGCTGACCAGGATCACGCCATACGGGAGATCCTGCAGCGCGTCGCAGTGGCGAGCGGCCCGGTGGGACACCCCGCCATCGCACAGCTTCGTGCAGCCGCGGAGTCATTGTTGGCCGTCGGCAAGTGGACTCCGCGGCAGGCTCAGGAGGCTGAATGGCTGGCAACGGTCGCGGGACTGGCGGACGCGGTGGAATCGGACGATGACGATGGTGCCGATGCGCTGACCGAACAACTGCGTCAGGCGCTGCCCCCGGCCATCGCGCCCGTGTTGACCTTGATCCTGCGCGGCAAGGCTGTCGTTCCATCTGTTCCCAACAGCTCCGACCCTACAAACGGGAATGATCCTGAAGGCCCTCACGAAACAGCACCACAAGAATCGGCACCCATCGGGCGCCCACCCCTCCAGGAACTAGGCGGTATCCCGAACAGCGACGGTGAAATGTCTCCAGACACTGATGCAGCATTGATCCCAGTTCCCCGTCACGGGATCGACTCCGAGCCAGGAGCTCTGGCGGCTGGTCCTTCCAAGCCGGCACCGTCCTCAGCGTCGCCGTCGGTGGACCGCGCGATGACTGTCGACAGGCAATTCGCACCAGTACAACCGGCTGTTGCCCACACCACGGCACAGCTGTCAGCTACGAAGCCAGATACGCCTACTGCTCCGGCTGTCTCTCCTGTCCTTGCAGATCTGACAGGACGGGGGCAGCTGGCCCTGGCTCACCACGCCGCCAATGCCCTCGGCCACCGCCCCACCGCCTCGGCGCTGCGCGCCCTGGCTCTGGCAGAGGCCATGCGCTCAGACACAGGCGCCTGCGCCCATGAACTTCGTGCGGCGGTGACCGATCAGCTGCAGCGCGGCGTGCCCGACTCCCTGGCCGACCAGCTGATCGTGTTGGCCGCGGCCGTCCGGTCCGGTCTGCTCGCCGGAGATCCCGACAGTGGCGAGCTCGCCTTGAAGATCGCTGCACAGTGGCACGACCTACCGGGAACAAGCGCGGTTGCTACCGCGATCGGTAACGCCTCCGCCCGGGGACAGTTGTCTGGACGAACCACTCTCAACGTCCTGGCCGCCCGGCCCGACACTGGTGATGACCTCGCCGTCATCTGCGACACCGCCCGCGCCGAGCTGCGCACGGGCCCCAACCTCAGCAATCTGCGAGCCAAGCAGTTCGCCGAACAGTGGTGGGCGCCTGACGGCCGGATCGGCGCCCTGCTGCATCCAGTCGCCGACGACCGGCGGGACTTGGCAGCCGTCACTCGACAGCAACTGCGGAACCTAGGCGCGCCAGGGTCGCTCTCCGCCTTCTTGGATGCTGACGACAAAGCAGCCCGAGGCACATCCCGCAAACTCAAGAACGCTGCCCGCTCGCGGATCCTGCAGCACGCCGCCAACTCTCTGGACGTCGTCCAACAGTGGCTGGTCCTGATCGCTCAAACCCAGCCCCGTGCAACCGATCCTCTCTCGTTCCTACACGAGGCGGTCCAACCGCACCGCCAGCGCATGATCGATGAGCTGACCGCTCTGGCCGAGACCAACCCAAAGTCCCTGACTGCGGCAGCGGCGCGGAGCTGCTTGGTGAGCCTTGAGACAACAGCTCGACTGTTGGCTGGCGGAACCCTCACCGGTACTGAGCCTGAACCGTCCACCGTACTGAACAGTGACCTGCTGCGGGCCCCCGAGCTGGACTTCAGCACCCACCTGGTCCCGTCCCGTACTCCGACGCTGGACGACGTGTCAGCTGCCGACCGCGCTGACTGGGCTCAGGGTGTCCGTACGAGTATCGACCGCGAGAACTACGCCATCGCCCGGATCGCTCTGGACGCGTTGGAACAAGCGGATACCACTTCCCCAACCCTGACAGACGAACTGCGTGCCACGTTGCACACCCGGCGTGCCCATAGTGGCAGCGCGATCAGGGCCCTGCATGTCGAGCTGGCCCGCGATATCGATACCGCTACCCGGCTGGGCCGGGTACCCGAGCCCGGGCGCGCCCGGATCACTGCCCGAATGGAAGCCACGTACAGCGCTCTGGCCGGCGATGCTCTCGGTGCTGTCCGCCGCGAGTGTGAGGCCATTCAGATGGAACTCGCCGTATTGGGTGCCGAGGCCGCCCGGTCCCTGCAGGAACGGGCCACCGTCGAGCTCAACGAAGCTGACGCGCCCACTCAACTGACCGACGCTGTCCGGCAGCTGATCGTCGAAGGTGACCTCGCGACGGCCGAAGAATACTTGCTGGCGGCCCGCGAGGGGAACACACCGCCCCATGCGCAGCACACCGCGCTGGCCGACTTCGCTGCCTTTTTCCCTGCGGTCCCACAAGCCTTGTCCGACGGCATCACCCCCGCAGTGATCACCGCGGCGGAAAACGGCACGAGCCTTGGCCCTCTAAATTTCGGCCCTCTGTCCCCTGGCGACCGTAAAATCGCCGTGGCCGCACTGACCGCCTGGCACCACGTCGCCACCCGGTGGGCCCAGGTCCGCACCAACACCTACGTACTGAGCCCGGCCCTGCGTCTGGCCGGCATCGAATACGAGCGCGAGGCCGATCCCGGCCTGCCTGTCGCCTCGAACCTGCGCCGGTGGGTTGATCTGCGCGACGTGACGCTGATCGGCAAGGTCCGCCTGCCGGCTTTCGGTACGCAAGCAGACGGCCGGCTGCGGCTGCTGATGACGTCCGAGGTCACCGACGCTGCCAAACTCATCGCCTGGGTTCAGCAAGACCCCAGCTCCATCCCCGTCATGATCGCCTTCATCGGCACCCTGTCTCCCACTCAGCGCAGAGCCCTGGCCGCCGCGTGCGCCGAACATCCCGCTAAACCCGTCCTGGTACTGGATGCTGCCGCCCTGGCCTACCTGGCCTCCCGCGGCAGCGGCCAGTTCACCCTGACCGAACGCATCCTGGCCCCGTTCAGCGCCATCAATCCGTACACCCCCGACGCCAACGAAGCCGTGCCAGAGGAGATGTTCTACGGTCGCGCCGAAGAACTGTCCGCCGTCACAGACCAGCACGGTGTCAGTCTCTTGTACGGTGGGCGCAGACTGGGTAAGTCGGCCCTCCTACGGGCTGCCGGCCGCCGCCACGCCCTTACCGAAGGGCATGTCGCGCTCTACCTACCGCTGCCCAGCAACCTGGCCTCGGGCACAGAGGAAATCTGGGACATGATCTCCACCGAGCTGGGTCGGGCGGGGATCGGCCTGGCCCCCGGCCGACGCGCCTCCACCGCGTTTCGGCGTGTTCGGGATGCCATCACGGCCTGGCTCGATCAAGACCGGACCCGACGGTTGCTGCTCCTGCTCGACGAGTGCGACTCCTTCTTCGACGCCGAAGCCGACGCCGGCTTCCCTCAGACCACCCGACTGAGGGACCTGATGAGCGCGACCGAACGCCGCTTCAAGCCCGTCTTCGCCGGCCTGCACCAGGTCCAGCGCTTCGCCGGCCTCCCCAACCAACCGCTCGCTGAGGCTCACTTCGGCAGAGCCCTCGGCATCGGGCCCCTCTCCCCCGGCCCTGCCTACCGCCTATTGCAGGAGCCTGCAGAGGTTTTGGGGATCAACTTCGCGCACGACAGCCTCATCCACCGACTACTGGCTTACTGCAACTACCACCCGAAACTCCTGCAGGTCGCCGGCGAGGCCCTCGTCAGTGAAGCGCTGGCCAGCCGCACGCCCGACGGGCCACCCTGGACCATCGACAACGACATCCTCGAGCGCGTTATCGGCTCCCCGGACCTGCGACGTCGTATCCGCGATACGGTGCGCCTCAACCTCAACCTTGACCCCCGCTACAAGGTCATCGCGCTACTCATCGCGCACAACGCCCACACACACGGCATCGAACACAGCATGAGCACGCGTGCTCTGCGCCACCAGTGCGCGGAATGGTGGCCTGAGAGTTTCACCCACCACACGGCCGACGAGTTCCGTGTCCTGCTGGAAGAGATGGTGGGCCTGGGCATCCTGGCCACCGAACGTGACGGCTGGCGCCTGCGCTCCTCCAACGTCCTACGGCTTTTGGGTACCCCGGACGCCATTGAGGAAGAACTACACGCTCACGACCCCAACGACACTTCCACCCGCCTATCCATCAGCCAGGCTCGGCGGCCGCTTCCCGGCGCCCGTATCAGTCCCCTGACGGAACAGCAGATCGCAGGTCTGGTACGCCGCGATAACGCACTACGCATCGTGCTCGGCACCGACGCCACCTGCCTCGATGACGTCACCACCGCGCTGACCGACCAGCAACAACGCACCCCCAGCGAACTGGCACCCCTGATCAAACCGGCCACACCCCACGCTTACCGCCAGGCGCTGAGTGCAGGCAAGGCCCGCAGCCCTCACCGGCTGATCGTCAGTGACATGCGAGGTTTCAAGCCGGACCGCGTCGAAACCGCTCTGCGTGACGCCATCACCCGCCAACCCGCCTCGGGCGTAACTCGCTGCGTCATCGGCCTCATTGACGCCGGGAATCGCGAACACCTTGAGGTCCTGTCCCACTATGCGGAAGAAGACATTCTTGTTCCCCTTCAACGCGCCACCATCGATGGCATTCGCAGTTGGGTCACCCCCACGGACGTCCTGACCGCCTTCAATGCCCCGGAAGACCGTCGCCGCCTCTTCTCCACGACCGGCGGTTGGCCAATTCTGCTCAATCAAGCCGCCGAGCTGGCCGCCACCAGGCACAGCGCACCGGACATCTGCCGCACCCTGCACGATGCCCTCGCCACACCCGCCGGCGCCAACCAGTTTCTGGAAGCAGCCGCCCTCACCGGTCCGGCGCTGCAGGACATCTTGCACGACCTGTCCGAACTCGACGAGCCCCTGGCCGTAGACGATCTCGTGGACCTCCTCGCTTCAGACCACCCAACCGCCGCCGACGCTCTCGCTACCCTGCGCCACCTGTCAGCCCTGACCGAGACGCCCGGCACCGACGACTCCGCATTGGAAGCAATTGTTGCCACGGCCTGGCGCGCACACGGACCACGCTGACCATCGCAGCGACATGCGAAAGAGTCGTTGCCTGCACCTCGCCGTTGAGCGGGCCGTCCGCCAGCCACAAAGTCAATCCATGGTGGCAAGCCTAATAATCATGGAGGTCGTCCTCTCCAACGGGCAGCGCGACGAGTACACAGACGAGGGAACCGTCTTCCCCTGTGAGGCGCCCAGGATCGTCAAGCACATCGCCGCAACAGGTTCCTGGGCTGCGGACGCGCCATGGGTGGTCGATCGCTGAAGCGATGGTCTTATTGCCGGGCCAGAGATGGATGGCGTCGAGCCTGAGCCCTTGACAGCGTCGTTCGCCTCGGCGGCGGCGCGCTCCAGGTTGATCAGGTTATCGCCGCGCAGATCTCCCCCACGGACGACCACGTGGTCCGTGGCGGAGATCTGCGCCCCGACCCGCGCCGAACGGAGTCGTGTAGTGCTTGCTGAGCGCCTGGGTGCTGTCAGCCGCGCCGAGAATCGATGCGCCCCCAACCTTCGGTGCTGCCGCATCCCCGTTGCTCGTTAGACCCTCGCTGGACTCGGTGATCGGGGTTCTCGCTGGCGCGGGAAGATCAGTGGCTGCGTGTGCGCCAATCCTGGGCGGTATCGGGGCGCTTGCCGGCCGTCCGTGAGGTCGTCGCACGCCCGGTTGCGGCAGGTCAGTGGCGACCGCGTGAGGTATTGGAGACGAAGACCCTTTTGGCCGCGGCGGAGGTGGCGAGTTCGAGCTGACCGCATCGGACCTGTGTCGCCTGTTCCTGGGGTCGACAAGGTGTTGCGCAGAAATCGACAGCTTGCGTGATCTCGTCGCCTACCTGTAGACCCGTTCGCCAACAGTCCCTCTCGCTACCGGAGTTCTGCGAATGTCTGATGAGCTCGTTAAGACACACATCCGTAAGTGGCTTGCCGCCAACGTCAAGGCTCAGGAGGCGTTCGCCGCAGAGATTGCCAAGCTGGAGGCTGCAGGACATCGGATGATCTACGGCGGTCAGAGAGGAGCCTTCTCCGATGGAAACGAGTGGCCTTGGACGGTCAGCGACTGGCGCACTGATGAGGTTCTGGACACTGGCAAGGCAACGGTCAAGGAGTTCGAAGCGCGACTGTCGGAGCTGGACCCCGGCAACAAGTGGCTCTTCGTTGACGACGTGAAGCAGGACTTCGGTATTGCCCGGGTCGCTCCAACACCCGGCCTGCCACAGGCCCTGGCTGATGTGCTGATCGATTGGCTAGAGGGCGATGCCGACGCCCAGGACTTTGCCGCTTGGCTGGGGGAGCCCGTCGACGTGATCGACGAGCAGATGCGCGACCCGGATGCGAAATGTCTCAACGGTTGACCTTGCGCCCAGTCGATCACGCTGAGCCGGAAGGCGGCCCCATACGCCTTCTCCTCGCATGTCCACGTCCGGGGCGCTGTTCCCCCGCTGTCCTGCCCAAGTCCGCTACGTCCATGAGAGGCACCCGCATGTCCGACGAACTCGTCAAGGCCCACGTCCGCAAATGGCTGGCTGCCAATGTCGCCGTCCAGGAATCGTTCCGAACGAAGGTCCGGGATCTGGAAGCATCCGGTCTGCTCATCGTCGACGGTGGCCAGATCGGCAGTTACGACGAGGATGATCGTGCTGACTGGGAGATCAGGGACTGGCGCACAGGCGAGGTTTTGGCGTCCGGGCACAGCACCTTCGACGGGATGGATGAAGTACTTGCACAGTTCGACCCGGAGCAGCGGTTCAGGTTCCTCGACCGCCTGTCGGAGGAGACCGAGCTTCCGGACCCGGGAGCAACGGACGGCCTTCCCGAAAGTTTGTCCGAGGCATTGGTCCAGTGGCTTGAGGAGAAAGCCGACGTTGACGAGGTTGCCGAATGGCTCGGTGAGCCCGTCGAGGTGATCGAGCGGCAGATGCGGAACGAGGTCGATGCGGCTCGCGCAGACGCGGAGCCCGCAACCAAGTGACGGCCTGATTTGGAGGGGAGGGCGGCGTGTGCCACCCTCCTTTCGTGTCCGGGCCCGGGGCACCGTTCGCCGTCCAGCCACCAGCGAAGGTCGTCGTCAACGGCGAGGCCGAGGGCCTGGTCCCAGTCGACGGGAAACCGACCTCCTCGATTCTTCGGCGAGTGGCCGGGCTGAGGGTTGTCCTCGCCGACGCCCGGAAGATCGTTACACTCCACCGAACGGACCGGCGAACAACAGCTGCTCACGATGGAGCCCCGCTCCGGCCTGCCCAGCCCTGCTGGCAGCTCCCTCGTTGACGAGCGTCGCGATCTCTCACACAGATCTCACAGACTGGCCGGGCTCCACCGGGACGTCAGGCTCCGACCTGGACCTACGCGATCGACTTGGACCAACTGGATCTCACAGGACGCGATGCACTACCTGTGCCATGAGGTACCGAGGGAGGGGCCCAGGACCAGGACCGGTGCGTCTTCTGGCCCGTCAAAGCGGTATTGCAGGGTTTCAGTCGTCGTCTCACTCACCCGCCCACGCTCCCACAGCGCACATTTTCCGGCGGGAGAGGGGGTCGGGCACTCGCCGGACCTCCCCATATGTCCACCGCATGTGTGCACCGCCCCACGGAGATCCTCCACATTCGGCTTCGCATTCCCGCGTTGCCGTTGGCGTCGCAGAGGGCGGCCGGCCGTCCTCTGCGACGACGCGAGCGTTCACCGCCTCGACGCGCTCAACCCGCGAACCGGGCCATCCACTCCTCGACCTCGTCCGCCGACCGCGGCAGGCCGGCCGAAAGGTTCTCGTGGCCGTCGTCGGTGACGACCAGGTCGTCCTCGATCCGGACGCCGATGCCGCGCCACTCCTCGGGCACGGTGAGGTCGTCCGGCTGGAAGTACAGGCCGGGCTCGACGGTGAGCACCATGCCCGGCTCCAGCGCGCCGCCGACGTACTCCTCGTTCCGGGCCTGTGCACAGTCGTGGACGTCCAGACCGAGCATGTGGCCGGTGCCGGCCATCGTGAAGCGGCGCTGGAGGCCGAGCTCGTACGCGCGGTCGGCGGGGCCTTCGATGAAGCCCCACTCGACCAGCCGTTCCGCCAGGTGGCGCTGGGACGCCTCGTGGAAGTCCCGGTACGCGGCGCCCGGCTTGACGGCCGCCATGCCGGCTTCCTGGGCCTCGTACACCGCGTCGTAGACCTTGCGCTGCAGGGGGGTGAAGGTGCCGCTGATCGGCAGTGTGCGGGTGACGTCGGCGGTGTAGAGGGTGTGCGTCTCCACGCCTGCGTCGAACAGGAGCAGCTCCCCCGGGCGCACCGGACCGTCGTTGTCCGTCCAGTGCATGATCGTGGCGTGCTCGCCCGCGGCGCAGATCGAGCCGTAGCCGACCGCGTTGCCCTCAAGGCGTGCGCGGCGGAAGAAGGTGCCCTCGATCCACCGCTCGGACGACGCTATCGCGCCGGAGAGCTCACCGATCGCATCGGTGAATCCGCGCACCGTGGAGTCGACGGCCTTGCGGAGCTCGGCGATCTCCCAGTCGTCCTTGACGAGGCGGAGATCGCTCAGCGCCTCTTCGAGTTCGTCGTCGCGCTCCTCGTCGGTGGTGACGGCAGCCTCCAGGGACGGGTCGATGCCCCGGACTATCCGGGTCGGCGCGCTGGAGGCAGCGGCCAGGTCGTCGGCCGCCGTGCGGACGTCCCGGCAGGGCAGACCGAGCACGAGCTCCGACTCGGCGAGGGAACGGCGCCGGCCCATCCACAGCTCGGCCGTGGCACCGGTCCAGAACTCGTCGTTGTTCCTGCTGTCCCGCGGCAGCTGATAGCAGTAGGCGTCATGGCCGCCGCCCGCCCGGGGTTCGAGAACGAGAGCACCGTCCCGGGCCTGGTCCCCGGTCATGTGCACGTAGCCCGTGTACGGGCGGAACGGGTAGCTGTCGTCGTTCGAACGGGTCTTGAGGTTCCCGGAGGGGATCACGAGGCGCTCGCCCGGGAAGCGCGCGGAGAGCGCGGTGCGGCGACGGGCCGCGTACGGAGCCTGCTCGTCGAGCCGCAGGTCGTGCCGCTCGGTGTCCGCCCAGCCCGTCCGCATCAGAGCGGACAGTTCCTCGGAGATCCCTGAGTAGAGACCGTTCTTTCGCCCCTTGGCCACGGTGTACGCCTTCCTCTGGGTGGTTTCCTCAGTGGCAAGGGGTGGAGCGGCGCCGTACGGACAGGCTTGCTCCCGGTGCCGCTCTGCGCCCTCGCCGCCGCCGGTCGTCGGCGGCTCCAGGACGGTATCCCGCGCCGTGCAAGTCCGGTGCCGAAGAGTGCCACTGGCACAGATCGGCCACATCCGCCGGCCGGAGGCGTTGATAATGGGGCATATGACGAACGCGAGACTCGGCGAGGCGCTTCGGCTGCTGGGCATCGATCACGAGGCGATCCGGGTCTATCTGGCACTGCTCGAACTGGCCCCCGCTCCGCTGAGTGCGATCGCCGCCGCGGCCGGTCTGGACGGTGCGGATCTGGCCGCCGCTTACGGGGCACTGGTCGATGCCGGTCTGGCCAGTGCCGCCGAGGAGGGCGGGGACGTGGTGGCCCCGGTTCCGCCGGCCGCCGGGCTGGAGATCCTCGCCCGGCACCGTGCGGCCGAGGTCGAGGAGTCACGCATCACCGTCGGGGGCGCGTTCGAGTCGTTCCGGCGGCAGCGGCTCGCCGCGTACAACGACGATCTCGTCGAGGTCGTCACGGGCGAGGCCATCGGCCCCAGGATGCGTCAGGCATGGGCGAGCGCCCGCGACCAGATCCGGCAGTTCGAGTCACCGCCGTACTTCCCCTTGTCCGGAGCCACGGACGACGCGCTGGCCACCCTCGCCAGAGGGGTGACGCAGCGTGTCGTGTACTCGCGGGAGTCGCTGGAGCATCCGGGCCGCCTGAAGGAGGCCATCGAACCGTGCATCAAGGCCGGCGAGCAGGCCCGGGTGCTGCCGTCGGTGCCGGTCAAGCTCGTGATCATCGACGAGGCGTACGCACTCGTGTCGTTGTCGATCCAGGAGGCGGACATACACAACACCATGCTGATCGTGCAGCCGTGCGGGCTGCTCTCCGCACTCATGGCACTGTTCGAGCAGTCCTGGCACAACGCTCTGCCGTTCCACGGCCGCACCACTCGCCCGGGCGGCCTGCAACCCGCCGATCGCCGCCTGTTGTGGCTCCTCGCGGGCGGTGCGGGCGATGACGTCATCGCCCGCGAGCTGGGCATCAGCCGCCG
The DNA here is from genome assembly GCF_035918155.1 of Streptomyces sp. NBC_01591. Lineage (NCBI taxonomy): Bacteria > Bacillati > Actinomycetota > Actinomycetes > Kitasatosporales > Streptomycetaceae > Streptomyces > Streptomyces sp. NBC_01591. The sequence continues at coordinate 7,199,194 of NZ_CP109327.1, read as the reverse complement.
CACGCTCTTCCGCCGCCTCCAGATCCTGATGGCCCGGCTGGGCGCCGCGAACCGCTTCCAGATGGCCTTGCAGGCACAGCGCAACGGATGGCTGTGAGGTCGCCGGCCGCCTTGCCGATGTGTTCCAAACACACGTACGGGGTACGCCACTTGAGGCCATCGGCCGACTCCCGTATCGAGCGGGCCACCCGCCCCACGCAGATCCCCCGAGGTGGCGGCGTGACCCCGGACCGCTGAAGGGCACCATGAAGAGAACCTTCCTCGGGGCCGTGCTGGCCGCAGGCCTGCTGGCCGCCGTGCCGGCCGCACCGGCCGTCGGCTCCCCCGCGCGGGACACCGACACCGCGGCCACGACGACCGTCGTCCCCCTCGCGGACAGCTGGAAGCCGCCCCTCAGCACACGCGGCCGGTACGTCGTGGACGCCGAGGGCAACCGGTTCAAGCTCAAGTCCGCCAACTGGCACGGTGCGCAGGGCTCGTGGAACGGGTCGGGGGACATAAGTGTTCCCGCGAACCACCACGACTCCGAGAAGTCCGACCAGATGCCGCTCGGCCTCGACCGCGTACCCATCGCCACCATGCTGTCGGACTTCCACGAACTCGGCATCAACAGCATCCGCCTTCCGTTCTCCAACGAGATGCTCCACGACCAGCGCCCGGTCTCCGACGCGGCGGTCGCCGCGAACCCCGGGCTCCGCGGCAAGACCCCGCTCGTGCAGTCCCTCCGGGTGCGCTCCGGGGGCGACTGGGACCCGGGAGCCCGCAAGGGCGTATGCCCGGACGGGCAGCGAATCACCGGCGTGTCCCACCGCGATGGCCGCGGCCTCTGCACGGACACGGGTGGGCCCGGACTCGCGGACCCGGCAGGCGGATTCACCGTCGTGACGGACGAACGGCACGTGCAGCAGGGCGACCGGGCCTCCGGCTACACCAAGTACCAGTGCCCCCAGGACCGGTTCATGACCGGATACAGCGTCCGCGGCCAGGCCGTCTCCGGTGTGCTGTGCTCCTCCGCGTCACATGCGCTGCCGACGACGGGGCGCGCCGTGTGGTTCGACCGCGGCGACAACCGCCCGGCCGGCGGCCCCGGTGGCGAATTCGCCACCGGCAATTACAAGGGCCAGTGCGCCACCGACGAGTACGCGGCGGGCATCGCCTTCACCTGCGCGTGGGCCAAGGGCAGGACGCCCGACGCCCTGCTCTGCCGCGAGCTGTAGAACTCCCAGCCCGCGCCCGCGTACCGAGACGCCGGTGCACTCAAGCCCTGACATCTATTTAGGTTAGGCTAAGCTAAGCAGCATTTCAGTGACTCGGACGAACGACCAGGGTGGGGGCAGAATGGGACCGGTCGTCACGGAGCACGCGAACGCGCATCCGCCCGCCAGGCCGCTTCGCCGGCCGGAGGAACCGCGGAGCGGCACGGTCGTCGTCAAGTTCGGCGGCAACGCCATGGTGGACGCGGAACTGCAACGAACGTTCGCCCGGGACGTCGTGGAGCTGTGGCGCACGGGGCTGCGTCCGGTCGTCGTGCACGGGGGCGGGCCGCAGATCAGCTCGATGCTCGACCGCCTCGGCCTGGAGACCCGCTTCGAGGCGGGCCTGCGGGTGACCACTCCGGAGACCATGGAGGTGGTGCGCATGGTGCTGAGCGGCCGGGTCCAGCGGGAGCTGGTCAGCCATATCAACGCCCATGGGCCCTTCGCCGTGGGCATGACGGGCGAGGACGCGCACACCATGACGGCGGTACGGCGACCGGCCTGGGTGGACGGCCGGGCGGTGGACATCGGTCTCGTCGGTGACATCGTGGACGTCAACCCGGACATGGTGGGCACGCTCCTGGAACAGGGGCACATCCCGGTGGTCTCCCCCGTGGCACGCGGCGAGGACGGACAGGTCTACAACGTCAACGCCGACCTCGCGGCGTCCGCCCTGGCCGTGGCCCTCGATGCCGAGCGGCTGGTGATGCTCACCGATGTGGCGGGGCTGTACGCGGACTGGCCGCACAGCACCGAGGTGATCGGGCAGTTGACCGCCGACGCGCTGGACGGGCTGCTGCCGGGGCTGGCCGGGGGGATGCTGCCGAAGATGGAGGGCTGCCTGCGGGCCGTCCGCGGCGGTGTGGGCAAGGCGCAGGTGTTGGACGGCCGCGTGCCGCACGCCGTGCTCCACGGTGTCCTCGGCGGGACCGGACCCGGCACCACCGTGGTTCCCGGCGACGGCCCGGAGCACGACAGCGGCACCGCCTGACCTCGGCGAACACCCCCCGAAAAACCGATTGCCGCCCCGGACTCCGGTCCGGGGCGGCAATCGGTGCGCAGCGCGACCGGCGGTCAGAGGATCTTCGCGAGGATCCGCGCGTTGCGCCGGGGGTCCAGGGACTCCGCCCAGGACGAAGGCGCCGGACGCGTGGTCGTGGGCGCGAAGCCGTACCGGAGGAACAGGTCACCCCCGCCGGTCGTCGCCGTGAACAGGGCGTCGAGCGACCGGGCGCGCGCCATGGCCAGCAGAGCGCGCAGGAGTCCGGCTCCCACGCCGCGCCCCTGCCGGTGCCCGGCGACGCAGAAGTTGTACACGACGCCCACGGCCCCGAGGTCCGCCCCCGGGCCGGCCGGGTACACCCGCAGGCCTACGCAGCCTTCGAGCGGGGATCCGGGGGCCTGCGTCACGAGGAAGTCGGCCGCGTGGGCGGCGTAGAGCGAGGCGGGCCGCTCCCGCAGCGCCCCCGAACGCACGAAGGGCCGGGACAGTTCGGCGAGTGCGGCAGCGTCCTGCGCACGGGCGGGGCGCACGGAGGACGTGGGGGCGGGGAGGGCATGCGGCAGCGGGGCGGGGCCCGGCGTGGCCGTGATCAAGGCTTTCCTTCCTGGGTTTCACATGCGGAGAACGGCTCGTTGCCGGGTCGCTCCGAATGGGCGAACGGGTACGCGAGCTGCTCGGCCGCCACCGGCCGGCCCGTCCCGTTCACGGCGCCCGCTCCTCGGTCGCGCGGCCACCGACGTACGTCTGCACCACCTCGATGTCCCCGATGCGCGAGGAGTCGACGCGCCGGAGGTCGTCGCCGAGCACGACCAGGTCGGCCCGCTTGCCCGGGGCGAGGCTTCTCAGGGCGTCCTCCCAGTGGCAGGCCGAGGCGCCGGAGACCGTGTACGCGCGCAGGGCCTCGTCGACGGTGATGCCCTCAGGCGAGTTGATAGGCACCCAGTTCGACCGGGCTGTGGCCGAAGAGGGTGCCGCCGATGTCGGCCTCGGCACAGGCCGTGACTCCCTCGCTCAGACAGGTCCGGGCGGCACGTCCGATCGCCTCTGTCAACTCCTGCTGGGAGTACGGCAATCGCAGCGCGCGGGCCGCCCCCATGGCACCCTCGACGAGGAAGCCGTCGTCGTGCGGGATGTCGGCGGGGAGCAGGTCGAGCACGGCGGAGTTGACGACGCAGCCGTGCCCGGAGTCGTGCAGCACGAACACCTTGCGGCCATGGCTGACCCGGTCCGGTTCGGCGGCGGTCAGGTGTCGGCCCAGGGCCCGCTGGTCGTACCCGGCGATCTCCACCCAGGCGCCGGGCCCACCCGTTCGCGCGACGGCCTCCGCGACGACGTCAAGCACTTCGTCGATCCGGGTGCGGCCCGCGATGCTCGCGGTGTTCTGCTTGAACCCCGTCCAGGCCAGGTGCACATGGGCGTCGATGAACCCGGGCAGCACGGTGGCGCCCTGGAGGTCGATCACCTCGCGTGCGGGCAGGGAGGTCACGGCCGCGTCGAGGCCCGTGATCCGGCCCCGCCAGATGCCCAGGTCGTGGGCGACGGGGTGGTCCGGGTCCATGGTCAGGAAGCGGGCGTTCGTCAGTCTGGTGCAGAGCATCGGCGGTGCTGTGCGGGGTCAGTCGCCGGCCGCCGCGAGGGACCGGGGGCGCAGGTCGGTCCAGTGGGTCTCGATGTAATCCAGGCAGGCCTCCCGGGTGTTCTCGTCAAGGGCGATCGTCCATCCGCCGGGAACCTCGGCGAAGGACGGCCAGAGCGAGTGCTGTCCCTCGTCGTTCACCAGGACCAGGAAGCGGCCTTCGGGGTCGTCGAAGGGGTTGGTGCTCATGTGTCGGTGCCTCCTCGGGGCCGACGGGCCGGTGACGGCGGCGTCGTGAGTGTGCGTCAGATCGGCGATGCGGGTTGGATCGGAGATGAAGCGAGCAGAGATATTAGGTTAGGCTCACCTAATACAAGGTGAGCCTAACCTCTCCCTCTTCCCTCTCACAAGGAGATGCCGATGCGCCCGGTGACCGAGCGGGTCCGCACCGAAGACGGAGGGAACGCCTTCGCCGAGTTCGGACTGCCCGGCAGACCCGGTACCGACGGGTTCTGGGCTGCGGCGCGGACGCCCGCGTCGGTACCTGCCGACGGCGGCTGGCGGACCCTGTTCCTGTGGCGCGGGTCCGAGGCCCTCATCGACTTCGAGAGCTGGTCACAGCCGATCCCCCTGCGCCGGTGGGCCGATACCGACTGCTGGTACGCCGAAGTGCGCATGCCCGCGCGGCTGCGGGTGACCTACCGGTTCATCGCGGGCGGCGCGGCCTGTGCCGATCCGTTCAACCCGGCCGGTGCCGGCGGTGACCGGTCCATCGCCGCGACCCCGGACGCCCCGGCCCAGCCGCACTGGCCCGTCGTCGGCGCCGACGACGTACTGCCGCTCCCCCGCACCCGACTCCGCTGGGCGAGCGAGCGGCTCGGCGGGCGGCGCACCGTGCGCGTTCACCCGGCGGGCGGCGGCGGGCCGGTGGTCCTGCTGCTCGACGGGGACGACTGGCTGCACCTGCACCCGGCGATGACCGCGTTCGACTCGGCCGTCGCCCGCGGCGAGATGCCGCCCGTCACCCTGGTCTTCCTTCCGGCCAAGGACCGGAGGGCCGAGTTCGGGTGCAGGCCCGAGCTGTGGGAGGCGGTCCGGGACGAACTGCTGCCGCTGGTCGCGGATTCCGGCGTACCCGCCGACCTGGACCGGCTGGTGGTCGCCGGGCAGAGCCTTGGCGGGCTGAGCGCGATGTACGCGGCGTTGGAGTTCCCGGACCTGGTCTCGCGGGTCGCCTGCCAGTCGCCGTCCTTGTGGTGGGCGCCGGGCGCCGAGGACCGGCCGGACCCCTTGGGCGGCCCGGTCGGTGGTGCCATCGCCGCGCGACTGCGCCGGAGCCCCGACCTGTCCGGTCTGCGGTGCGCGTTCGACGTGGGGGAACACGAGACACGGATGCTGCCGCACTGCGCGCTGGCGGAGGCGCTGACCGAACAGGCCGGCGCGACGGTACGGGTATCGCGGTCGGCCTCGGACCACGACCGGGCGGGCTGGCGGCACGCCCTGCTCAGGGACGTCGCCTGGGCCCTCGCCTGAGCGGTTCCGGGGGGCATCCCGGGAACCGCCCGGCGCTTCACCGGGCCACGGCCAGGCAGTAGTCCGCGTCGCCGGCCAGGAGGTTGCGGTGGGTGTCCTCGGCGGTGATGACGCCGTCGTCCAGGACGAGAACCCGGTCGGCGGCGTCCAGCAGGGCCGGGCTGCTGGTGATCACGACCGTGGTGCGGCCCCGGCGCAACTTCGCGACGTTGCGCGCGATGAGCTGCTCGGTGACCGCGTCGACGGCCGTCGTCGGGTTGTGCAGGACCAGCACGTCGGAGTCGGCGGCCAGGGCGCGGGCCAGGGACAGCCGCTGCCGCTGCCCCCCGGAAAGGTTCGCCCCGCGGTCGCGGACCGCGTGGTCGAGCCCGTCGCGGTGGAGGGCGACGACATCGGTCAGCATGGACGCCTCGACGGCCTCGGGAATCATCCGGCTGGTGCCCGACGGGTCGATGTTGGTGCGGAGCGTGCCCGCGAAGATCTCGCCGTCGTACGGATTCACCAGCATGTGTTCGCGGACCGCCTCGACCGACAGGTCCGCCATCGCCTGCCCGCCGACCCGCACCACTCCCTCGTACGCATCGGGCGCGACGTTCACCGCGAGGACGGACGCGAGGTCGGCCGCCGCGCGCGGCTGGTAGACGGCGATCGCCACGAACTCCCCCGCGGCCACCTGGAACTTCAGCCCGCGCAGGGACCCGTACCCGACGCGGTCGACCTCCAGGCCTCCGCCCGCGGCCGGGCGCTGCGGCCCCGGGGTCGTCACCGGCGGCGCGGAGAGGACCAGTGCCATTCGCTCGGCCGAAGCGCGCGCCATCATCACGTACTTGGGCATCTCCGAGAACATCTTGAGCGGTTCGATGATGAACTGCGCGAGACCCACGGCCATGACCAGTTCCCCGATGGTGATCCGGCCGTCGAACGCCAGCCAGCCCGCCGTCAGGGACACCGCGGCGGCGAGGACCGCGTTGAGGGCCAGCGCGGTGCCCGCGTACGTGCCGTTCACCCTGGCGACGGTGATCGCCTGGCGCTTCGCGTCCGTGCTGACCTTCCGGTAGGACCCGAACGCCGCGTGGTTGCCGCCGAAGCCGTGCAGCGGGCGCAGGCCGGTGATCAGGTCGGCGACCTTCGCGCCCGCCCGCGCCACCCGGGCCTGCTGTTCGCGGGTACTGGCGCCGATCCGCTTGGACATCACGGCCAGGATCGACAGGATCGCGACGGTCCCCACGATCACCAGCAGGCCGAGCCGGATGTCGGCCAGGCCCAGCGCGACCGCCGCCACCACCACCGCGACCAGCGAGCTGATCAGCAGCGGCACCACCTCGATGATGTCGGCGGTCTGGTCCGCGTCCTCGGTGGCGATGGTCAGTACCTCGCCGGACTTCAGGTCGATGTCCCTGGCCACCGGCTGGAGCCCGCAGGCTGCCACCCGCACCCGCCAGCGGTGCGCCTCGGTGGTGTTGGCCTTCTGCAGGACGCGCATCCCGAACCGCCACGACAGCGACACCGTCGTGATGATCACGGCGAGCGCGCCGATCGACAGGCCGAGCGCGGCCGGGCTCCGGTCCCGCATGGTGTGCTCGACGATCAGGCCGAGTGCGATGGGGAAGGCCGTCTCCCCCGCCTGGTACAGGCCCATGAGGACGGTGCCCCGGACCATGGCGCCGACGTTGCGGCGCAGCGCGGTGCGCAGGATGTCCGCCCCCGGCCGGGGCCGCTGCGTGTCAGGAGTTGTCATCAAGGTGGCGCGCAATCGCTTCCGGGGTTCGCAGGGTGAACAGATCACGGATCGTGATCACGGGACCGTACTCCCGGCGGAGCAGCCCGGTCAGCCGCACCGCCAGCATGGAGTGTCCTCCGAGGGACAAGAAGTCGCTCACCGCGCTCACCTCGTCGTCGTCCAGGTCCAGTGCCTCGGCGAAGAACTCGCACACCACGGTCTCGGTCCCGTTCTCCGGGCCGCGTTCTCCCGCCGTGGTCAGCGCGCCGAGCGGCTTGGCCTCCGGCAACGCCTTGGTGTCGGCCTTCCCGTTCACGGTCAGCGGGATGCTGTCGACCCGGGCGAAATGCGTCGGGCGCAGGAAGTCCGGCAGCCCGGCGCCCACTTCGGCGGCCACCCGCGCCAGGTCGGCGTCCTCCAGCACGAGATAGGCGGCCAGCCGGTACGCGCCGTCGACCTGCGGATCGGGCTGGGCGACCGCGGCGACGAATCGCACTGCCGGGTGCGCCGCGAACACGGCCTCGACCTCACCGAGTTCGACCCGGTGTCCGCGGATCTTGACCTGCTGGTCGGTGCGGCCGAGGTACGTCAGGTTCCCGTCGGGCCGGCGGACCACCAGGTCGCCGGTGCGGTACATGCGCTCGCCGGGTCCGCCGAACGGGCAGGCGACGAAGCGGTGCGCGGTCTGGGCGCTCTGCCCGAGGTAGCCGCGGGCGATGCCGATGCCCGATACGTACAGCTCACCGGGGACTCCGTCGGGCAGCGGCCGCAGCCACGGGTCCAGTACGTACACCTCGGTGTTGTCGATCGCCACGCCCACCACCGGGTCCTGGCATTCGAAGGTGCCGACGCCGAGGGTGTTGATGGTGTACTCGGTGGGCCCGTACAGGTTGTAGCCGACCGTCCCCTCGGTCCCGGCGAGCCGTTGCCAGAGCGCCGGGGTGACGGCCTCGCCGCCCAGCAGCACCAGCGCCGGCCGCCGCGCCGGGTTGTCGAGCAGGCCCTCGGCCACCAGTTGCTGTGCGTAGGTCGGGGTCACGTTGATGACGTCGATCCCGTGCTCACGGCAGTACTCGACCAACCGGGGGGCGTCGCGGCGCAGTTCCTCGTCGCAGATGTGGACCTCGTGGCCGTCGGCGAGCCACAGCAGTTCCTCCCACGACATGTCGAAGGCGAACGACACGGTGTGCGCGATCCGGAAGACCCGGTGGCCGTGCTCGGCGAGGACCGGCTCGAAGATCCGCCGCTGGTGGTTGATGAGCATGTTGGTGAGGCCGGCGTACTCGGTCACCACGCCCTTGGGCTTCCCGGTCGAGCCGGAGGTGTAGATCGTGTACGCGGGGTGCCGCAGGCGGTCCGGGTCGTCCGGTGCGAACGTCACGTACGGATCGGCCTCGGGCAGCGGGCGGTCCAGTTCGATCAGCTCGCCGCTCAGCCGGGGCGACACGGCACTCACGGTGAGGATCACCTCGGGCCGGGCGTCCGCGACGATGGTCGCGATCCGCTCGTCCGGGTGGTCCAGTTCCAGCGGTACGTACGCGGCGCCGACGCGCAGCACGGCGAACAGTGCCACGATCGAGTCGAGGGAGCGCGGGATCGCCAGGCCCACGGTCGTCTCGGGGCCGATGCCCCGCCGGGCGAGCACGCCCGCCACCGCACGGCTGCGGCCTTGGAGTTGGGCGAAGGTCAGGGCCGAGCCGTGGGCGACGAGCGCGACCCGTTGCGGATCGCGGTCCGCCGCCCGGTCGAAGCGGTCGACGACGGTGTCCGTGCCGATGTCGGTGCGTCCCGCGGGCTCGGGGGCCGGGGCGAGCCCCGGCAGCGCGCCCACCCGGCCCGTGGACCGGGCCAGGTCCTCCAGCACGCGCAGGTAGTCGTCCAGGAGACGGCGGGCGCCCGCGGGGTCGTCGTCGCGGTGCTCCAGCTTGACCGTGAGCCGGTCGCCGGGCGTGACGACCCAGGTGAACGGGTAGTGCGTGGAGTCGTCGGCCTGCACCGAGGTGATGCCGTGCCGGGCGTTCATCTCAGCAAACGCGTCCAGGTCCAGGAAGTTCTGGAGCACGAACAGGTTGTCGAACAGGGCGTCGTGGCCGGCGGCCCGCTGGATCTCGCCGAGCCCCAGGTGCTCGTGCTCCATCGCCTCGACCCGGGCCGCCTGTACGGCCGACAGGTACGCGCCGACCGTGTCGTCGGGCCGGGCCCGGGTCCACATGGGCACCGTGTTGAGCAGTACCCCGACGATGCCGGAGTGGCCCTCGCCCTCCCGGCCCGAGACGGTCACACCGAACACGGCGTCACCGCGACCGGTGTGGGCGCCGAGGAGGAGGCCGAACGCGCCGGTCAGCACCGTGTTCAGCGTGACGCCGTGCACCCTGGCCGCTTCCCGCAGCAAGTCGGAGAGTTCGGCGGACATCGTCTGCGTGAGGGCGCGCGGCAGCTCGTCGGAGAGGGCCGGGGCCGGTCCGGCGAGCAGCGTCGGAACGGACAGGCCGGACAGGTGTTCCGCCCAGAAGCGGTTCGACACCGCGGGGTCCTTGGCGTCGAGCGTCCGGGCGTACTCCTCGAAGCTCGGCACGGCCAAAACCGCGACCGGCGGCTCGCCCGCCACTACGGCCTCGTACGCGTCGAACAGGTCCCGCAGCACGATCTCGCGGGACCAGCCGTCCCAGAGCAGCAGGTGGTAGCTGAGCAGCAGGCCGTCCCGGCCGCCGGGCAGCCGCACCACCGTCAGCCGGATCAGCGGCGGCTCGCCCGGGTCGAATCCCGACTCGCGGTCCCGGGTGCGCAGCTCCTCGACCTCGGTGTCGGTCGTCGGAACGATCGTGCGGACGTCGACCCGGCGGCCCGCCTTGAGGACCTGTACCGGGTTTCCGTCGTCGTCGGTGATGAAGCCGGCGCCCACGACCGGGTGGCGTGCGATCACGTACGCCATCGCCTCGGCCAGCGCATCGGTGTCCAGGCGCCGGTCGAAGGTGAACCAGCTCTGTGCGACGTAGTGTCCGGCCGTGCCCGCCATCTGGGCCTGGAAGAACAGGCCTCTCTGGAGCGGGGTGACCGGTGCCGTGCGCTCGGCCGTCGCGGCGGCGTCCGCGATGTGCTCCAGCGCGCTGCGCCAGTGCTCGGTGATCGCGTCGGGTATGCCCTCGGCGAGGGTGAATTCCGCGTGCAGGCTTCCGGTGGCGTCATCGGTCCACGCGTTGACCTCGACGGCGTACGGGCTGTCCTGGTCGCCGCCGGTGAGGCGGAGGGCCTGGGACTCGCTGCCCCGGCCGAGGTAGTTGAACAGCACCTGCGGGCGGGCGTTCAGCAGCGGGACCGTCTGCGGGTTGAGGTACCTGAGCAGGCCGTAGGTGACGTGCCCGGACTCGTCCGGCCGGCGTTCGGCGACCTCGCGCGCCGCCGCGACGGGGTCGGTGTGCGCGGTGAGCCGCACGGGTGCGATGGCGGTGAACCAGCCGACGGTACGGGAGTAGTCGTGGTGTTCCAGGGCCGGGACCCGGCCGTGGAGCTCCAGTTCGACCGCGAGGTCGGTGGGCGTGGGCTGAATGCGTGTCAGCGCGGTGCGCAGCGCGCCGCACAGCAACTCGGTGAGGCCCACGCCGAGTGCGGCGGGCGCGCTGCGCGTCACCCGGTCGCTCACCTCGGGGGCGAGCCGGACCGTGGTCTCCCGCAGGTCCCGGACCGCGGGCAGCAGCGCGGGCGCCCGGAGCGTGGTGACCCAGTGTCCGAGGTCGTCGGTCAGCCGGGCGGACCGCACCACCAGCGCTTCGGCGTACTCGGCGTAGGACGTGGTCGGCGGTGGCAGGGCCGCGCCGCTCAGGGCGGTGGCCAGGTCGTCGAGGAGGACCAGCCAGGACACCGCGTCGACGGCGAGGTGGTGCACGGTGACCACCAGGGTCCGGCTGGCCGCCAGCCAGGAGAACGCGATGACGTCCCCGGATTCGGGGTCGAGCCGTCCGGCCGCCTCGTTCGCCGCGGCCGTGGCGTCGGCGGCGTCCGTCGGTGCGACGGTGACCTCGCGGGCGGGCTCGGTGCGCAGCGCCCACACGCCGTGCTCGACGCGCAGCCGCAACCGGAGGGCCGGGTGCGCGGCCACGACGGCGTTCGCGGCGCGCCGGACGTCGGCGAGGCCGGTGCCCTCGGCGGTCACCACTGCCCTGGCCTGGGCGAACCGGGCGAGCGACCCGCCCAGTTCGCGCCGGCGCAGGATGATCGGGGTGGCCGGCAGCGGGCCGTCCTCGCGGCGGGACGACATGGACGCGACGGGCTGCGGGGTGTGCGTGGCCAGATGCTCGGCGAGCGCGCGCGGGGTCTTCAGCAGGAACACGTCCCGGGGGGCGATCGGCAGGCCGAGCGCCCTGGCCCGGTTGATCACGGTGATGGCGACGATGCTGTCGCCCCCGGCGCCGAAGAAGTCGGTGTCGGCGTCCACGGCGACGCCGGGCAGCGTCTCGGCGAAGATGCCGACCAGCGCGGTGAGCGCCGGGCCGCTCGGGGCCACCGGGATGTCGTCCCGCGCGGCGCGCTCGGTCAGGGCCCTGCGGTCCAGCTTGCCGTTGACCGTCAGCGGCAGCGCGTCGACGGGCAGCACCCGGCCCGGCACCATGTGCGCGGGCAGCCTGGTGGACAGCAGGGCGGTGAGGTCACCGGGCACCCGGCCCACGACGTGCGCGACGAGGTGGTCGCCGCTGTCCGCCACGGTGACGGCCGCATCGACGACACCGTCGAGCTCCCTGACCGCGGACTCCACTTCGCCGAGCTCGATGCGGAAGCCCTTGAGCTGCACCTGGTCGTCGGCACGGCCGACGAACTCCAGCTCGCCGTCGAGCGTGCGGAGGGCGAGGTCGCCCGTGTGGTACATGCGGGAGCCGTCGCCCGCGAACGGGTTCGCCACGAACCGGCCCGCGGTGAGCCCCGGCCGGCCCAGGTAGCCGAGTGACACCTGGTCGCCGGCGACGTAGATGGCGCCCACCCGGCCCGGCGGTACCGGCCGGAGCCGGTCGTCGAGCAGGTGGGTGACCAGGCCGGGGATCGGGCCGCCGATCGGGCTGACGTCGTCGCCGGGGACGAAGTCCTCGTCGGTCAGGACCCGATGGGTGACGTGGACGGTGGTCTCGGTGATGCCGTACATGTTGACCAGCTCGGGCGATCCGGTGCCGTGCCGCTCGACCCAGCCGCGCAGCCGCCCGAGGTCCAGCGCCTCGCCCCCGAAGATGATCCGGCGCAGCGCCGTGACCGGTTCCTCGGCGAGCCGGTCCGCCTCGATGAACCGGTAGAACGCCGACGGGGTCTGGTTGAGCACGGTCGCCCCGCGCTCGCGGACCAGCCGGTGGAAGTCGACCGGGGAGCGGGTCAGCCCGTACTCCGGCACCAGCAGCTCGCCGCCGTGCACCAGCGCGCCCCACAGCTCCCAGACCGCGAAGTCGAAGGAGAAGGAGTGGAACTGGACCCATACGTCCTGCGGGCCGAAGTCCATGTCGGGCCGGGTGTTGGCGAGGAGCGTCACCACGGCGGAGTGCGGGACCACGACGCCCTTGGGCCGGCCGGTGGAGCCGGACGTGTAGATCACGTACGCGGGGTCGTGCCAACTGACCTCGGGCCCGGCGGTGGTGGCCGGCGGCAGCTCGTCGCCCTGGACGAGCACGCGGGCCTTCACATCCGCCCGTGCCAGCAGCCGGGTGAAGCGGCCCTGCTGTTCACGGTCCACGAGTACGACCTGCGGGGCGGCGTCGGCGAGGACGTACTCCAGCCGTTCGTCCGGGTACGCCAGGTCCAGCGGCACGTACGCACCGCCCGCGGTGACGACCGCGACCAGGGCGACGACCTGCTCCACGGAGCGCGGCACCGCGACGGCGACCCTCTTGCCCGGACCGACACCGGCCGCCCGCAGGGCGGAGGCCAACTCGTTCTTGGCGTCTGCCAGTTCACCGTACGTCAGTGACCGGGTACCGCCGTCGAGGGCGCACTGGGTGACGGCGGTGGCTGCCGGGTCGCGGTTCGCGGCGGCGTCGAAGAGTCCGCCCAGCGTCGCCGGGGAGATCCGCGCCGGGCTCCGGCCTGCCTCGGGGGCCAGGTCGTCGACCGGGGCGTCCGGCCGGTCGAGCAGGCCGGTGAGGGTCCGGGTGAACGTGCGCAGGATCGCCTCGGCGCTCTCCCGGCGCAGCAGCTCCCCGTCGTGGATCAGGTTGAAGCGTGGGCGGCCGTCGCGTGCGCGCTCCACCACCAGCGTCAACGGGTAGTGCGGGGCGCCCTCGTTGACGATGTCGGTGATGACCAGCTCGTCACCGGGTCCGCGCAGTATGTCCACGTCGGTCGCGACGTCGAACACCACCAGGGTGTCGAACAGGGTGCCGGTGCCCGCCTGACGGCCGATACTGGCCAGCGAGACGTGCTGGTGCGCCAGCACCGCGCTCTGGTGTTCCTTCACCGCGGTGAGCAGCTCGCGTGCCGTGGTGCCGGCGGCCCACCGGGCGCGCACAGGGATCGTGTTGATGAACAGGCCCACCATGTCCCCGATGCCGGGCACCTCGGCGTCGCGCCCGGACACCGTGGAGCCGAACACGACGTCCCTGCCGTGCAGGATGCCGCCCAGCGTCACCGCCCACGCGCTGTGCACGGCCGCGCTCAGGGGCACACCGGCCGACCTGATGGCCGCGTCGATGTCTTCGGCGGGCTCGACGGCGGTGTCGGCGAACCGTTCGGAGGGGGTGTGCCCCTCGGCGACCAGCGAGGGGCCGGGCAGACCGGCGAGTTCCTCGCGCCATACCCGGTCGCTCTCGTCGTGGTCGCGTCCGGCGAGCCAGGCCACGTAGTCGCGGTAGCCGCCGAGCGGGTACGCGGTGCCCGGCGCGTGGTACTCGGCCAGCAGCGCGCGGAGCATCGGCGGCACGGACCAGCCGTCGGCAATGATGTGGTGGACGGTCTGCACCAGGACGTTGCGGCCGGAGCCCGCGCGGATGAGCGTGTACCGCATCAACGGCCCGGTGGCCAGGTCGAACCCGGCGCGGCGGTCCCGCTCGGCGTGGTCGCGGATCTCGTCGTCGGTGAGGGAGGGGCGGTCCAGCGTGGTGAAGGGCGCCGCCGTGCCGCTTTCGAGGACGGAGACGACACGGCCGTCGGCGAGGGCCGTGAAGCGGGCGGCCAGGTTGGGGTACAGCGTGAGCAGCCGGGTGGCCGCCGCCGCGAGCCGGTCGGCGTCCACGTCGCCGTCCAGCGTCAGCAGCTGCTGTTCGACGTAGCTGCCGGTCGCGTCGTCGTCGAAGACCGAGTGGAAGTACAGGCCCTCCTGCAAGGGGGTCAGCGGCAGGATGTCCCGCAGCGCCGGGCCGTCCAGGTCGTCGACATCGGCCTGGGTGAGGGGCGCCAGGGCGAAGTCGCTGGGCGTGTGGCCGCCTTCTTCGAGCGCGGCCAGGGCGGCCAGGGCGGCCCGGAAGTACGCGCCGAGGGTGGTGATGTCCTCGTCGGTGAACATCCCCTCGGGCCAGGAGATGGTGGTGACCAGCTCGTACGCGCCGCTCGCGTCGGGTTCGGCGATCGCGTTGAACTCCAGGGCGCGCGGCAGGCGCATTCCCGGGTCGCGCTTCTCGCCCAACTGTCCTGTAGTGCCCGCGAGTTGCCAGTCACCGGACGCGCCGGCGTCGAAGCGGCCCAGGTAGTTGAACAGCACCTGCGGTGCGGGCGTGGTCAGCCCGGTGTCGGTCAGGTAGCGCAGGGCACCGTAGGGGACGCCGTTGCCCGGCACCCCGGCGAGGTCCTCCTTGACCGCCTTGAGGGCGGCGGCCAGGTACGCGGGTGCGGTGAAGTCGGCTGCCGCGCCGGGGTCCACGGTCACCGGGAACAGAGTGGTGAACCAGCCCACGGTCCGCGACAGTTCGGGCTCGAAGCCGGCGGCGTCCGCCACGAAGCGTCCCTCGCGGCCGTGGCCCTCCAGTTCGATGTGGGCGAACGTCTGGTCCTGCCCGCGGTCGCGGCGCCACCGGGCGAGGGTGACGGCGAGCGCGGTCAGCAGCACGTCATTGACGCCCGCGTGGAACTTCGCGGGGATCCCGCCCAGCAGTGCGGCCGTGTCCTCGGGCCCGACGGAGACGGTCCGCGTCCGCTCCCGGGCGACGGTGTCGGCTTCGGTCGGCGCACGCCTGCCCAGCAGTGCGTCCGCTCCCGGCAAAGGGCGCTCGAAATACGTACGGTCCGTTCCGGGGGCCGTACGCTCCAGCAACTGCGTCCAGCGCCTGAACGACGTACCCACGGGAGGCAGGTCGATCGGCGTGCCCGAGGCGAACTGGCGCCATGCCGTGGCCAGGTCGTCCATCAGGATCCGCCAGGACACGCCGTCGATCACGACGTGGTGGGCGACCAGGACCAGTTGCCGCGCCTCGCGGCGCCACACGGCGCGCAGCATCACGCCGCCCGCCGGGTCGAGCCCCTCGGTGGCGAGCGCGACGCACTCCGCCGGCGGGCGGTCGCTCTCCTGCCACCCCACGACGGCCCGGCCGGCCTCGGGGATGTCGAAGCCCCAGCGGTCGCCGCGCACCAGCTCGGCGCGCAGCATGTCGTGGCGCCTCAGCACGGCGGCGAGGATCTCGTCGAGAGCGCCGGCGGTCAGGTCCGCCGGTGTGTTGAGCACGACCGACTGTACGAAGCCGTCGATCGCGTCCGTGGTCCGGCCGAGCCACTGCACGATGGGCGATCCCACGACGGGACCGGTCGCGACATCGCCGTGGTCCACGGCGGAGACGTCCTCGCGGCTCGCCACCGCGGCCAGTGCCCCGAGGACGCTGTGGGTGAAGATCTGCCGTGCGGTGACGTAGAGGCCCGCGTCCCGCAACGCGCTCAGCAGTGAGATCGCCAGGATGCTGTCTCCGCCGAGCTGGAAGAAGTCCTGGTCGACACCGGTCTTCTCCAGCCGCAGCACCGCCGCGACGGCCGCGCACACCACCCGCTCGTCGTCGGTGGCGGGTGGCACGACGGAGCCCGTGCCGGTGGCGGGCTCCGGCAGGGCGCCCCGGTCGACCTTGCCGTTCGCGGTGAGCGGGAACTCCGTCAGCACGACGAGGTGGGCGGGCACCATGTACTCCACCATGTGCAGGGCGGCCCACGCCTTGACCTCGTCCGCCCGCAGGTCCTCGTTGCCTGCGGCCGGGATCACGTACCCCACCAGGTAGGTGCCGCCCGCCGTGTTCTTCTTCGCGACGACGCAGGTGTGCCGTACTCCGGGGTGCTCCGCGAGGCCGGCCTCGACGTCCTCGATCTCCAGCCGCATGCCGCGGATCTTGACCTGGTTGTCGGCGCGGCCGAGGAAGTCCAGCGATCCGTCCGGGGCGAAGCGCGCCAGGTCACCGGTCCGGTACAGCCGGGACCCGTCCTTGGCGAAAGGGTTGGCCACGAACCGGGACGCCGTCAGGCCGGGCGCGTTGACGTACCCGCGCCCCAGGAGGAGTCCTCCCGCGTACAGCTCGCCGCCGACACCGACCGGGACCGGGCGCAGCTCCTCGTCCAGCACGTACAGCTGGGTGTTGGGGTTGGCCCTGCCGATCGACGTCGACAGGCGTTCGGCCGCGCCCCGGTAGATGACGTGGGAGACACCGATGGTCGTCTCGGCCGGGCCGTAGCCGTGGTACAGCGGGATGTCGAGCCGGGTGCGGAACCGCTCGTACAGCTCGGGGGTCAGCACCTCGCCGCCGCACCACACGTGCCGCAGGCTGCCCAGGCGGCCGGAGTCGCCCGCGATCTCCAGCAGCACGTCCAGCATCGACGACACCAGGTACGTGAAGGTGACGCGCTGCTCGGCGATCACGCTCAGCAGGTGGTGCGGGTCGCGTTCACCGCCGGGCCGCAGGATCACCAGGCTGCCGCCGGACACCAGAGGCAGGAAGATCTCGTTGATGGAGATGTCGAAGGACAACGGCGCCTTGAACAGCGACGCGTCGTCGTGGCCGAAGCCCAGGATCTCG
Source organism: Streptomyces sp. NBC_01591 (assembly GCF_035918155.1). Taxonomy (NCBI): domain Bacteria; kingdom Bacillati; phylum Actinomycetota; class Actinomycetes; order Kitasatosporales; family Streptomycetaceae; genus Streptomyces; species Streptomyces sp. NBC_01591. Next base: position 7,182,156 of record NZ_CP109327.1, on the reverse strand, counting down.
TCGGCCTGCCACAGCAGGCGCTCGCTGATCGCTTCGTGCCGGATCATGGCGCCCTTGGGCCGTCCGGTCGAACCGGATGTGAAAATCACGTACGCCAGGGCCGAGCCGGGGACGGTTGCCTCCGGCCCCTCGGCGGGGTAGTCACCGAACCTCCAGTCGCCGAGGTCGACGGCCACGGCGTCCGGTTCACCCGCACCGTGCTCACCCGAGTCGTTGAGCTGCAGCACGACCCGGGCGTCCTCGACGACGACGGCGCGGCGCTCAGCGGGCCACTGCGGATCGAGCGGCACGAACGCACACTTCGCCTGGAGCACGGCGAGGAGCCCGATGACCATCTCGGCCGAGCGGCCCAGCGAGATCCCGACGAGCTGTTCGGAGCTGAGACCGCGTGCGATCAGGTGGTGGGCCAACTGGCTGGAGTATTCAGCTGCTTGACGGTACGTCAATGAGCGGTGCTCATCCACGATGGCGACGGCGTCCGGTCTGGCGCGCGCCTGCTCGCGGAACATCTCCATGATGCTCGGGCGGACCCGGTCGGCCCGGGTGTCGTTCCACCGGGCCAGGGCTTCGATCCTCGCCGCCACGCCGGACGGGCCGATGGTGCCGATGGGCCGGTCCGGGAAGTCGGCCAGGTCGTCCAGCGCGAGCTGCGCGTCGGCGGGCACGACGCCGTCGGGGACGGTGATGCTCCGGCCGTCCGCGCCGACCTCCCAACCCTCGCTCCCGGCGCCGCCGTTGTCGACCCACCCGAGGACATCGGCGAACAGTGTGCCGGGGGTGAGTTCCAGGCCTTCGGGACCGTGGCCGGTCGCCCAGTACGACAGCCCGATGGCGCATGCTTCGGCGATGGTCCGGTCCCTGTAGTCGCCGGTTCGCCGACGTACGTCGACCAGTCGAGCAGGAGAGAGCAGTACGCGAGGAGCGCTCGGTTCCGTCATCGAAGACTCAGCATCCTTCCAAGGTATGCAAGTTAGCCTAACCTAACCAAGGTTGACCTAACTACCCTCTCGCCAGGCGCGCCACAGACGCGCGTACTGGCCCCCCAGAGCCACCAACTCCCCGTGTGTCCCTTCCTCCACCACGCGACCCTCGGACAGCACGGCGATCCGGTCCGCCGCCATCGCCTGGGTCAGCCGGTGCGCCACGAACAGGGTGGTCCGGCCCGAGCACGCGGCCAGCACCGCCCGCTCCAGCTCGGCGGCGCCCTCGCTGCCCGCCTCCGCGGTCGACTCGTCGAGCACCACCACCGGAGCGCGGCCCAACACCAGCCGGGTCAGGGCGATCTGGGCGACCTTGGTGACGTCCAGGCGCTCGCCGCCCTCGCCGACCATGGTGTTCAGCCCGTCGGACAGCAGTTCCACCCACCCGCCGGCGCCGACCGTGCGCAACGCGTCCATCAGCTCGGCGTCGCTCGCCCCGGGCGCGGCGAGCCGCAGATCGTCGGCGAGCGGACCCGAGAACACATGGGTCTCCTGCGTCAGGATGCTCACCAGAGCCCGCGCCCCGGCCTCGTCCAGACCGGCGAGGTCCTGCGAGCCGATGCGCACCGACCCGGCCTGCGGGGTCCCGATGCCGGCGATCAGCGCGGCCAGGGTCGACTTTCCCGCACCCGTCGCACCCACCAGAGCGAGTGAACCCCCGGCCGGGATGGACAGGTTCACATCCCGCAGCACCGGTTCCTCGGTGCCGGGATAGCTGAAGGTCAGCCCCTCCACCGTCACCGGATACGCCCCGGCGTCCGCCGGCGCGACCGACCCGTCGCCCACCAACCGGTCCTCCGCGGGCTCCCCCAGCACCCCGACCAGGCGGGTGAGGCTCGCGCCCGACTTCTGCGCCTCGTCGAAGGTGAACATGATGGCGCCCAGCGGGGTGAACAGCCGGTGGAACATCAGCGGGGCCGCCGCCACCTCGCCCAGGCTGGCGGCATCGGCCTCCAGCAGGGCGTACCCCACCACGACGATGAGGACCAGCCCGATGAACTCGGCGCGGTTCTCCCTGCCGACGAACCGCCCGAAGAACCGGAACACCTCGACGCCGAGATCGCGTACCCGCCACGACTCCTGGGTGACCTTCTCGCGGACGGCGTCCTCCAGGCGGTACGCCCGGACCGTGTCGATCCCGTTCAGACCGCTGATCAACGCCTGCGCACGGTCGGCCTGGGCCGCCCGCTGCTTCCGGTAGAGCGGTGCGGACCGGGGCAGATACCACCGCAGGGCCAGCCCGTACGCGGGCAGCGCGCCGGCGCCGGCCAGGCCGAGCCGCCAGTCCAGCCCGAACATGCCGACCGTGGCGATGGCGACCAGCACCCCCGCCGAGAACACCGTGGGGATGGCCGCCCGGATGCCCTTGGACAGCACGGCCACGTCGTCACCGACCCGGGACAGCACGTCGCCCCGGCCGACCTGCTCGACGCGTGCGCTCGGCATCCCCAGCACCGCACGGACGGCGTCTTCCCGCAGCCGGGCGAGCAGATCCGCCCCCAGCCGCCCGATCAGGTACGCCGAGACCGCGGTGGCCACCGCGCCGAGCAGCGCGGCGGCCCCCATCAACACCCCGATCGTGACCAGCACCGAGCGTGGTTCGCCCCCGACCACCCCGTCGACCACCTGGCCCAGCAGGAGCACGGGGAGCACCTGGAGCGCCGCCCCGGCCACCGTGGTGAGCACGGTGGAGGCCGTCAGCCACGGGGCCTGGCGGCAGTGCGCCATGACCCACCCGGTGGCCTCGCCCGCGGTCGCCGTGCGCAGGGTTGCCGGGGCGACGCGGGTGTCGGGGGTGCTCACACGAAGACCAAGTCTCTCCGGGTACGGGGCGGTTGGATCGGCATTTCTACTTGACCGACTTGACGAGCTCGTCGATCGCGTACGGCAGGGACAGGAGGGTGCCCTGGGACATGGCCGCGCCGACCGCCGGGCCCTCGCTGTCCAGCAGGTACGACACCTTGCCGTTCTTGACGGCGGGCAGGTTGGCGAACAGCTCGAACTTCTTCAGCGCTTCGGTGTCCGCCTTGTCGTTGATGACGAAGATGCGGTCCGCGTCGACCAGGTCGATGCGCTCGGGGGACAGCACGGTGAAGAACTTGCCGTCCGCGACCGTGTCGATCTTGGTCTGGTACTTGAAGCCGATGCCCGTCACCAGCCGTCCGCGTACGTCGGTGGAGGTGAACGGCGCGACGGAGTCCTTGTACCAGGACAGCGCCACGGCGGTCTGGTCCGCGAACTCCGGGTGTGCCTTCTTCGCCGCGTCGAGCTTGCCCTGGATGCCCTGCACCAGCTTGGTGCCCTCGTCCTCCTTGCCGAGCGCTTTGGCGATGTGCACCGCGTTGTCCTGCCACGGTGCGCTGAAGGGCTCCTTCTCGCCCTTGGTGCGACCCACGGTCGGCGCGATCCTGGAGAGCTTCTCGTAGGCGGCCTGGTCGATCTCGGAGTAGACCGCGATGATCAGGTCCGGCCGCAGGGAGGCGATCTTCTCGTAATTGGGGCCCGAGTCACCGTTGTTCATGATGACCTCGGGGCGGGTGTCGCCCCACTTGCCCTTCACCCAGGGCCACTGGGTGTTGATGTCGGGGGACTTGCCCGCCGGGTTCGGGTACTGGTCGACCATGCCGACCGGCTTGATGCCGAGCGCCAGGATGGCCTGGTCGTCCGTGTAACCCACGGAGACGACGCGCTGGGGAGCCTTGGTGATCTCCGTGGATCCGAATGCGTGCTCGACCGTGACCGGGAACGCGCCGGAGGCGGCGGCCGGGGCGTCATCGTTCTTCTTGTCCGCCGAGTCGGAACCGCATCCCGCGAGGAGGCCGACGCCGAGGGTCGCGGCGGACAGCGCCGCCGCCAGCCGCCGCCAGGGCTTCACACGCGTCGTTCTATGGAGAAGCATCCCGAACCCCTTGCTTTCGCACTGTCCGCTGCACCTCTTTGTAAGGGCAGCCAAACCTTATCCTGCACAAGTGAGGCCAGCCTAGCCTAACCTGCGAACTTTCCTTTATCGGGCACCACTTGGGCTCTCGACTGCACCCGCAGCAGACAAGGGCCTACGGATCGAGACAAGGACCTAGGGATCGAGCCGGACGTGCGTGCGGCCGATCGGCACGATCAGCGGCCGGTCGCCCACCGGGTCGTCGATCACTTTGGCGTGCAGCCCGAACGCCTCGTGCAGCAGCTCAGCGGTGATCACTTCACGCGGGTGCCCCTGCGCCAGGATGGATCCCGCCCGCATCACGATCAGGTTGTCGCTGTAGCGCGTGGCCAGATTGAGGTCGTGCAGCACCATGACCACGGTGCACCCCGACTCGTGCAGGTCGTCCACCAGGTCGAGCACGTCGATCGCGTGCGCCAGGTCCAGGTACGTGGTCGGCTCGTCCAGCAACAGCAGGTCGGTGCCCTGGGCGAGGGTCATCGAGATCCAGACGCGTTGACGCTGTCCACCGGAGAGCGAGTCCACCGGACGGTCGGCCAGCTCGGACACCCCGGTCATGGCCAGCGCACGCTCCACGACACCGGCGTCGTCCGAGGACCACTGCCGCAACCAGCTCTGGTGCGGATGGCGCCCCCTGGCGACCAGGTCGGCCACCGTCAGCCCCTCCGGCGCGACCGGTGCCTGCGGCAGCAGACCGAGCTTCTTCGCCACGTCCCTGGTCCTGAGCCGGCCGATGTCCTCGCCGTCCAGCACGACCGTCCCGCCGGCCGGCTTGAGCAGCCGCGTCAGGGTGCGCAACAGGGTGGACTTCCCGCAGCCGTTGGGACCGATGATGGTGGTGATCACCCCTGGGGGGATCGCCACGTCGAGATCGTCGATGACCGTCCGGCCGCCGTACCCGACCGTGACGCCCCTGGCCGCCAGCCGTGACACGTCCTTGGCCCCGGCCTCGATCCCGGTGATGAACTGAGCGGCCACAAGCCCCCCTTGTTTAGGTCCGTCTTGCATTCTTACCGTCTACCTGAGGTTCGCCCGCACCAGCAGATAGATGAGGAACGGGCCGCCGATCGCGGCGGTGACCACGCCGACGGGAAGAGTGATCGGCAGCGCCGTGCGCGCGACCAGGTCCGAGCCGATCAGGAGCAACGCGCCCACCAGGCCGGAGGCCACCATCGGCGGCGTCGGGAACCTCGCCAGACGCATCGCCACCTGCGGCGCCACCAGGGCAACGAACGGAACCGGGCCCGCCGCGCTCACCGCCACGGCGGCCAGCAGGACCGCGCACAGCAGCAGCACGGCCCGCACCCTCGAGTACCGGACGCCCAGGCCGGCGGCGACCTCGTCGCCGAGATGCATCGGCTTGAACTGGAACGCGACACCGGCCACGACGACGACGAGGACGAGCGTGCACCAGAACGCCACCCGGACCTCGTCCCACGACCGGCCGTCCAGCGAACCGACCAGCCATGCCTGGGCCCTGGCCACGTCCCTGATGTCGGCCGAGACCAGCAGCCAGGTCGTGATCGCCTCCATCACGGCACTCACCGAGATACCGATGAGGATGAGCCGGAAGCCGTCGATCCCGCGCCGCCACGCCAGGAAGTACACCAGCAGCCCCGTACCGAGACCGCCCGCGAGCGCCGCCGCGGGCAGGCCCACCGAGCCGACGACCGCCGCGGCGGTCCCGCCCGACACCGTCACCAGGAACACCGCGACCGCGCCGGCTCCCCCGGTGATGCCCAGAATGTCCGGGCTGGCGAGCGGATTGCGTGCGACGGACTGTGTGATCGCCCCGGACATCCCGAGCGCGATCCCCACGACGAGACCGGCCAGGGCACGCGGCATCCGCAGGTCCATGACCACGAACTCGTCGACCTGTTCACCCCGGCCGAGGATCGTGGCGATCACCCGGGAGAGGCCGATGGGGAATTCCCCGACGCCGATGGAGAGGCAGAACACCAGGAACGTCGCCGCTGCCAGCAGCAGCGTGACCAGGACGAGCCAGGGCCGCCATACGAACGACACCTGACCGAGCCGCACGCCCTGCGCCACCGATGGATTCACGTCTGACCCGTTCATGCGCTCCTGAACTTTCCTCGCCACACCAGGACCGCGAAGAACGGGGCTCCGAGGAGGGCGACCACGACACCCGCGTCCAACTCGCCCGGCCGCACCACCAGGCGCCCCACGATGTCGCAGACCAGCAGGACGACGGAGCCGAGCAGACCCGCGTACGGCACCAGCCAGCGGTAGTCCGGCCCGGTCAGATACCGGGCCACGTGGGCCACCATGAGTCCGAGAAACGCGATGGGGCCGCACGCCGCCGTGGCCGCGCCCGCGAGCAGGGTGATGGCGACGATGCCGACGGTCCGGCTCAGCGCGATGTTCACGCCCAGCCCCCGCGCCACGTCGTCGCCCAGGTTGAGCAGGTTGAGGGCGGGCAGGGTGATCAGCGCCGGCACCAGTCCCACCGCTATGAACGCGGTCACCGGCCAGATGACGTCGAATCCGACACCGGCCACGGAGCCCGCGTTCCAGAACCGCAGCGCGTTCAGCGACTTCTGGTCGGACAGCGCGACCGCCGTGGTCATCGCGGCGAGGAACACCGTGAGCCCCTGCCCGGCCAGAGCGAGCGTCAACGGGCTGCCCGCCCCCCGGCCGATGCTCGCGAGGCCGAAGACGACGACACCGGCGACCGCCGCCCCCACGAAGGCGAACCAGACGTACTGGAACGGGTCGGCGAAACCGAACACGGCGATCACCGACACCACGGCGAACGAAGCACCGGCGTTCACCCCCAACAGGCCCGTATCGGCTATGGGGTTGCGGGTGTACCCCTGGATCAGCGCACCACCGACCCCCAGAGCGATGCCCGCCACGATCGCGAGCACCGTGCGAGGCACCCGCACGGTCTGCACGATGAGCCTGATCTCGGTGAGCCGCCGGTCCGATTCGGGCGCCGTGAAGAGTCCGTGCCAGACCTCGGCGGGGCTCAGCGCGCGTGCCCCGACGGCCAGCGACACCGCCGCCGCGATCACGAGGATCACCACGAGCGCGCCCAGACCCACGACCCGCCGTCGGCGGGCCTCCGCCGTACCCCTGGGCGCCCTGGGCGCGGGGCGCTCAACTGCAGTCGTGCGCATGTCGACGTTCGTCATCCCTCATGATCCGCCGGGAAGGCATGGCCGGTTGGGCACGTCACGCGCAGGTGCCGGTGCCGCCGGCGACCGGCCGGGCCTCGTCGGAGGCGGACTTGACTCCCCGGTCGAGCAGCGAGTCCAGGATCTCGCCGACCCGTATCGCGGTGTTGGACAGCAGGGACGTCGTGATGCCGTGCGTGTGCTCCGTGCCGCCCTGCAGGTAGATACCGCTGCGCAGGTCGGGGTCCGTCGAGACGCGGTAGTCGCGCTCGACGCGGACCCGGCCCTCGTCGTCGCGCAGGCAGCGGTCGGCGACCTCGCCGAGAAGGCCGAGGGGGTCGGCGGGGCTGTAGCCGGTGGCGAACACCACGACATCGGCGTCCAGGAGCGTCTCCTCGCCCGTGACGAGGGACTTCACGGTGGTACGGACGCTGTCGGGCGTCTCCTCCACGCCGGTGACCCGGGACACGTTGAGGAAGCGCAGCCGCTCGGTGCCGAGGACCTTCTCCTGGTACATCTGCCGGTACAGGTCGTCGATCAGGTCGATGTCCACCACGGAGTAGTTGGTGTTGCCGTGGTAGGCCATCAGCCGGCTCTTGACGCTGTCGGGCGCGGCGAAGTAGTCGTCGACCGCCCCGGGGTCGAAGATCCGGTTGGCGAAGCTGCTGTCGTCGGCGGGGCTGTAGCCGTAACGGGAGAAGACCGCGCAGACCTCGGCCCGGGGGAAGCGGCGGTGCAGGTAGGCGACGTTCTCGGCGGCGCTCTGACCGGCGCCCACGACGACGAACCGCGAGGGCGAGGTGCCCTCCAGACCGTCGACGTTCCGCAGCAGATCGGAGTTGTGCCAGACACGGTCGCCGCGCTCCACGCCCTCGGGCATGAGGGGGCGCAGCCCGGTACCGACGACGAGGTTGCGGGCCCGGTGGACCTCGAGGCCCTCCCCCGACCGGACGGTCACGTCCAGGTACTCCACCACACCGTCGTGGACGAAGGGTGTGACGGAGACGACCTCGTGGCCGTAGGAGACCATGTCGTCGACCTTGGCCGCGGCCCACTCGAAGTAGTCGTGGAACTCCACCCGCAGCGGGAAGAGGTTCTTGTGGTTGATGAAGTCGATCAGCCGGCCCTTGCTCTGCAGGTAGCAGAGGAAGCTGTACTCGCTGGCCGGGTTCCGGAGCGTCACCAGGTCCTTGAGGAAGGACACCTGCATGGTGGCGTCGTCGATCAGCATGCCGCGGTGCCAGCCGAAGCTCTGCTGCTGCTCGAAGAAGTGAGCGGTGACCGACTCCTGCCTGCCGACGCGTGTGTTGTGCTCGCTCAGCGCAATCGCCATGGCCACATTGGAGGGGCCGAAGCCGATGCCAATCAGGTCGTGGACCAGTGGTGCGTCGCCAGGAAGAACCGGTGACATGTCACTCCCATCGTGCGGGAAAGCCGCCTGTCAGGCGTAGGAAAGATACGAAGGCGGGCACGCCGACAGAGCGGCCAACCGAACTTAGGTGAGCCTAAGCTAATCACGCGATGTTGTCGATACCGCAAACCGGCGACCGGGGCTGACGATCCGTCAACCGGGGCCCAAAATCCCCCTGTTGCAAAGTAAGGTAAGCCTTGCTTTACTTGCCCCGGTCTATCCCTGCCCTGAGGAGGAACCCCATGCGGGTCGTCATGTTCGGTTACCAGACCTGGGGGCACCGCACCCTGCAAGCCCTCCTGAAGTCCGGGCACAGCGTGGAACTGGTCGTGACGCACCCCAAGAGCGAGCACGCGTACGAGAAGATCTGGAGCGACTCGGTCGCCGACCTCGCCGAGGAGCACGGCGTCCCGGTACTGATCCGCAACCGCCCTGACGACGAAGAGCTGTTCGAGCGGCTCAAGGAGGCCGACCCGGACATCATCGTGGCCAACAACTGGCGGACGTGGATCCCGCCGCGCATCTTCGGCCTCCCGCGCCACGGCACGCTGAACGTCCACGACTCGCTGCTGCCGAAGTACGCCGGCTTCTCCCCGCTGATCTGGGCGCTGATAAACGGCGAGCCCGAGGTGGGCGTCACCGCGCACATGATGGACGACGAACTCGACGCCGGCGACATCGTCCGGCAGGAGGCCGTTCCGGTCGGACCGACGGACACCGCCACCGATCTCTTCCACAAGACCGTCGACCTCATCGCCCCGGTCACCATCGGCGCGCTCGACCTCATCGCCGCCGGACAGACGGAGTTCACCAAGCAGGACCGCTCCCGGGCGAGCTTCTTCCACAAGCGGTCCGCCGAGGACATCCGCATCGACTGGGCCTGGCCGGCCGAGGACCTCGAACGCCTGGTCCGCGCCCAGTCCGAGCCGTACCCCAGCGCCTTCACCTTCCACCGGGGCAAGCGACTCGAGGTGCTCGCCTCGGTGGTGTCCCAGGGCCGCTACGGCGGTACGCCCGGTCGCATCTTCTACCGCGAGGGCGAAGGCGTGGTGATCGTCGCCGGAGCCGATGCCCGCACCGGCCGCAACCACGGCCTGGCCATCACGCGCGTACGGACCGAGGACGGCCGAGAGATGCCCGCGACGGAGTACTTCACCTCCATGGGCGGCTACCTGACCAGCCGTCCCTGACGCGACGGCACCACCCCGTCGCGCAGGAGGCGGGCAGTACGGTCGGTCTCCTCGCCGCCCTCGCGCGCACGGCCGGCCGGGACGGCCGCGGCCGGGTGACGCGGCCGGGTGACGCGGCGCGGTTCAGCAAAGCGGCGCGCCGCGGGGCTCGCAGGACGCGCCGGGGATGTTCTCCCGCTCAGGGGGTCGCCGCGGAGACGACGTAGACAACGGGGTTCATCGGGTCGGTCATGTTCACCATGATGTCCTGGGTGGGCCGCGGGTCCTTGTTGGTGTGCGTGGTGCCCGCCCACTCGACCCCGGGGCCGAACTTCCAGCCCGAGACCTTCTGGTCGCGGTCGCCGATGGTCACCTTGCCGGCCTCCAGGTCGGAGCGGCCGCTGCCCATCCGGCCGAGGAAACGGTCGAGCCCGGCGGACGTGGTGCGGAACTCCACGTACAGCCGGCTGGCCTTCCAGTTGTTGGTCTCGTAGTACTGCACGTCCAGGGAGTTGCCGGGCATCGGCAGCTCGAAGATCCGGCGCTGCAACCGGGACGGCCAGCCCTCCCGGAGCCCCTGCGCGGAGGCCTCGGCCTCCTTGTTCTGACCGGAGCGGCGGCTCTGCCCTGCGGAGATCAGCAGATAGCCGGCCGGGATGCCGATGAGCAGCACGATGATGGTCGCCGTGATCAGCCGACGGCGGATCAGCCGGCGCCGGTCCTGCGGCGGCCGGCCGTCGTCGTCGGGCGGCGTGGACTGACGCGGCAGGACGGGGTGCTCGGCTGCGGTCATGTGTCTGGGGATCCCTAGGAGGTGCGGGTGTTGCGCGTATTACGGATGGTGCTCGCGGCCTGGTCGTAGATCTGGGCGTACCGCTCGTAGCGCTCGACGCGGCGGCGGTTGGCCCGGCGGAATCTGCGGGCCACCAGCCGGGCCAGGTCCGCGGCGCCGACCATACCTGCCTCCGGGCCGAGCTGTGCCTTGGCGATCCGGGCCTCGGGCCGGTAGCCGCGGCCGGTGAGGTGGCGCTTGAAGGCGTCCCTGGCCGGGCCGATGAGCAGGTCGTCGGCGGCGCTGACGCCGCCCCCGATGACGAAGCAGGAGGGGTCGAGCGCGGCGGCCAGATTGGCGATGCCCACGCCGAGCCACTGGCCGATGTCCTGGAGGAGCTCGACGCACATCGCGTCGCCCTCGCGGGCCAGTTCGGTGATGAGGGGCCCGGTGATGTCGGGGATGTTGCCCTTGACCCGCTCGATGATGCCGTGCGCCACCGGGGAGTCCGCGGCCGCCAGTTCCTTGGCCTCCCGCACGAGTGCGTTGCCGGAGCTGTACTGCTCCCAGCAGCCGCGGTTCCCGCAGGGGCAGCGGTGCCCGCCGGGCACCACCTGCATGTGGCCGAACTCACCGGCGACGCCGTACTTGCCGCGCTTGACCTGGCCGTCCTCCAGGATCGCGCCGCCGATGCCGGTGCCGAGCGTGATCATGACGAGGTGGTCCTCGCCGCGGCCCGCGCCGAAGCGCCACTCCGCCCAGGCGGCGGTGTTGGCGTCGTTGTCGACCATGACGGGGACGACGAGGCGGGAGGCGAGGGCGTCGCGCAGCGGTTCGTCGCGCCAGGCGAGGTGCGGGGCGAAGAGCACCTTGGAGCGGTCCGCGTCGACCCAGCCGGCCGCGCCGATGCCGACGGCGTGCACATCGTGCCGGTCGGAGAGGTCCAGGACCAGTTCGACGATGGTGTCCTCGACGACCTTGGGGCTCTTGGACTTGTCCGGCGTCTCGGTACGCAGCTGCTCCAGGATGTTGCCGTCGGCGTCGACGACACCCGCCATCACCTTCGTACCGCCGATGTCGATGCCGACGGTGGGTACCCGCGGTGCCGTGAGGTGCGAGCGCCGCTCCCGGGTGCCCACGGTCCGCAGGACGGTGGCGCGGGCGGAGCCGCGGTGTGTGAAGTCGCGGTACGTGCTCATCGTCCCTGCGGGGTCTGGAGGAGCCGGGGCGGTGCTCCCGGCGGCGGACTGCGCCCGTCGGGCTCGATTCTGCCACTGCCGGGGCACCGGGGCTGGCGGACCGGTGAGCACGGGGCCGGTACCGGCCGGGGACTACTCGGGCTTGCCGGGGACCGGGTGGCCGCCGAGATGGGTCGGTGCGGGGGCCCGTTCCAGCTCGTGGCTGAGCTCCTCCAGCTCGCTGCCGCCCGCCATCTGGCGGGTCAGCTCGTCCAGAGTGATGGACGCCTTGGTGTGGCTGCCGGACATGGCGCCCCGCTTCAGCAGGACGAAACGGTCCCCGACGAGATACGCGTGGTGCGGGTTGTGCGTGATGAGGACCACGCCGAGGCCCGCGTCGCGGGCGGCGGCGACGTACTTGAGCACGACCCCGGACTGCTTGACGCCGAGAGCGGCGGTGGGCTCGTCCAGGACGAGGACCTTGGCGCCGAAGTAGACGGCCCGTGCGATGGCGACGCACTGGCGCTCGCCGCCGGAGAGGGTGCCGATCGGCTGGTCGACGTCGCGCAGGTCGATCCCCATGCGCAGCAGCTCGGAGCGGGTGGTCTCGCGCATCAGCCGCACGTCGAGGCGCTTGAAGGGGCCGGCGCCGGTGGTCGGCTCGGAGCCGAGGAAGAAGTTGCGCCAGACCGGCATCAGGGGGACGACGGCGAGGTCCTGGTAGACCGTGGCGATGCCGCGGTCCAGGGCGTCGCGCGGGTTGGCGAGGGTGGTCTCCTCGCCGTCGATGAGGAAGGTCCCGGCATCGTGCCGGTGCAGCCCCGCGATGATCTTGATCAGGGTCGACTTGCCTGCGCCGTTGTCGCCGAGCACACAGGAGATCTCGCCCGCGTGGACCTCCAGCGAGACGTCCGTCAGGGCCTTGATGTTGCCGTAGAACTTGCTGACGTGGTCCAGCTCGACGAGCGCCCGGTGGGGCGCCTCCTGGTCGGCCGGTGCCTTGGGGGCCGTCATTTCGTCGCCTCCGCGCGCTTGCGTACCCATGCGTTGAGCAGGGTGGCCAGGAGCAGCATGGCTCCGAGGAAGAACTTGAACCAGTCCGGGTTCCACTCCGCGTACACGATGCCCTTGCTGGTCATGCCGAAGATGAAGGCACCGACCGCGGAGCCGATCGCGGAGCCGTAGCCGCCGGTGATCAGACAGCCGCCGATGACGGCCGCGATGATGTAGATCAGTTCGTTGCCGACGCCCTCGCCGGACTGCACGACGTCGAACGAGAACAGCAGATGCTGGCCGGAGACCCAGGCGGCGAAGGCGACCCCGAGGTAGAGCCCGATCTTGGTACGGATCACCGGGACGCCGACCGCGCGGGCCGCGTCGGCCTCGCCGCCGACCGCGAAGATCCAGTTGCCGAAGCGGGTACGGAGCAGGATCCAGGTGGCGATCGCGACGAGTACGGCCCACCACAGGATGGTGACCTTGAACTCGACGCCGCCGATGGTCCACTGCGAGGCGAACACCTTGCGGGCCGAGTCGAAGCCCTCCATGTCACCGATGGCCTTGGTGGACACGGTCCCGCTGATCAGCTTGGTGAAGCCCAGGTTGAGGCCGGTCAGCATCAGGAACGTACCGAGCGTGATGATGAAGCTCGGCAGTTTGGTGCGGGTCAGCATGAAGCCGTTGAACGCCCCGATGGCCAGAGTGACCAGCAGCGACACGAAGACGCCGACCCAGACGTTGGCCGTCATCTGATAGCTGAACATCGACGAGATCAGCGCGGAGCTGGTGACCAGCACACCGGCGGAGAGGTCGAACTCGCCGCCGATCATCAGCAGCGCCACCGGCGCGGCCATGATCCCGATCGTCGAGGCCGCGTACAGCACGGTGCCGAAGCTGGAGGCGCGCAGGAAGCTGTCGGCGACGATCGAGAAGAAGATGAAGACGGCCGCGGCACCGACCACCGAGCCGAGCTCGGGACGGCCGAGCAGCCTGCGCAGCGGTGAGGTGCGCATCAGCCGCTCGTCGGCCCCGGCCGGGGCGGACGGTCCGGCGATCGTGCTCATCGGGTCCCCCGCTTCGTGTACTGGGCGAGTTCGGCGGCGTCCTTCGAGGTGATGATCTGCGGTCCGGTGAGGACCGGGCGTCCGCCACCGAGCACATTGCCGTTGTAGCGGTGGAGCCAGAGCAGGTCGACCGCCTCGTACCCCTGGAGGTAGGGCTGCTGGTCCACCGCGAAGCCGAGGGTCTTGTCCTGGAGGGCCGTGGCGACCTTGGCGTTCAGGTCGAAGGTGTCGATCTCGGCCTTGCTGCCCGCGGTCTTCTTCGCCTTGACCGCGGCGTCCGCGAACGGCGCGCCGAGCGTCACGACCGCGTCGATGTTCTTGTCGGCCTGGAGCTTCGCCTCGATGGACGCCTGGACGTCGGGCATGTTGGTGCCCTCGACGTACAGGTTCTGCATCTGTCCGTCGAAGGTCTTCTTCGCCCCGGCGCAGCGCTGCTCGTGGCCGACGTTGCCCTGCTCGTGCAGGATGCACAGCGCCTTCTTGCGGCCCCGGGCGTTGAGCTCCTCGCCGACCGCCTCGCCCGCGATGGACTCGTCCTGGCCGATGTGGGTGAGCGCGCCGAACCGCTTGGACTCCGCGGAGCCCGAGTTCACCGTGATCACCGGGATTCCGGCCTTGGTGGCCTTGGTCACCACGTCCTTCATCGCGTCGGGCTTGGCGAGGGTGACGATCAGCCCGTCGACCTTCTGGTCGATGGCGGCCTGCACCAGCTGGGCCTGCTGCTGCGCCTCGTCGTTGTGCGAGTACAGGAACTTGATGTTGTCCTTGACGGCGGCCTGCTCGGCACCGCGCTGGACGATGTCCCAGAAGGTGTCGCCGTCGCCCGAGTGGGTGACCATGGCGAAGGTCCAGCGGGGCGTGTCCACCGCGGCCCGGCCCTCGGCGGCGGCCCGGGCCGCGCGCTCCTCCGCCCGCTTGCCACCGGTGCTGCTGCATCCCACGAGGGAAGCCCCGAGCACCGCCGCAAGCACGGCGCCCATCGCACGTACCCCTGTCCGAACCCTTGCCACGACGCCGTGCCCTTCTTGTGCTGCTCGCTGTGCTGCCTGGAGGGGCCGGGGATGGTGCGCACCCGGCCCGGCTGGCCAAGTATCCCCGAGCGGTCGGCGGCACCGCCCGGCAGGGGCGGGACGCGTGTGTCGGCACCGGGTGCGCACCGCGGTGTACGGGAGGTTCACCGGGTGCCGCGCGCGGTGTACTTCTCCAGCTGCGGCACGTCGGTGGCGGTGACGATCGCCGGGCCGGTGAGCACCGGCTTTCCGCCGCCGATGACGTTGCCGTTGGTCCGGTTCAGCCACAGCTCGTCGACGGCGAGATAGCCCTGGAGGTAGGGCTGCTGGTCGACGGCGAAGCCGACCTCGTGCGCCTTCAGCCGCTTGACGACCTCGGCGTTCAGGTCGAAGGTGTCGACCTCCGCCTCGCTGCCGGAGCCCTCCTTGGCCTTGACGGAGGCGGCGGCGAAGGGGGCGCCGAGGGTGACGATCGCGTCGATGTCCTTGTCGGCCTGGAGCTTCGCCTCGATCGAGGAGGTGGAGGCCGGCATGTTGGTGCCGTCCACGTTGAGGTTCTCGACCCGGCCGCCGAAGGTCTTGCGTACCCCGGCGCAGCGCTCCTCCAGCGACACATTGCCCTGCTCGTGGATGATGCAGACGGCCTTCTTGCGGCCCCGCGCGCCGAGCTCCTCACCGACTGCCTCGCCCGCGACCTTCTCGTCCTGCCCGATGTGCCCGAGCGCGCCGAGCCGCTTGGAGAACTGTGCGCCCGAGTTGATGGTCACGACGGGTATGCCGGCCTTCACGGCCTTGGCGACGACGTCCTCGACGGCTTCCGGTTTGGCGAGGGTGACGATCAGCCCGTCGACCTTCTGGTCGATGGCGGCCTGGACGAGCTGGGCCTGTTCCTTTCCCTCCTTGTGCGCCGAGTACAGGAACTCGACGTTGTCCTTGGCCGCCGCCTGTTTCGCGCCGCTCTGCACGATGTCCCAGAAGGTGTCGCCCTCCCCCGAGTGCGTGACCATCGCGATCTTCATCCGGGGCGTGTCGGCGGCCGCGCCGCCGCTCGTGCCCGCGGGCTTCTCCTCGGCGCTCCTGCCGCCGGAGCCGCTGCAGCCGGAGACGGCGATGCCGATTCCGAGGGCCGCGACGGTGATCAGGGTTGCTGCCTTGCGAGAGGTACGCATGGTGGGTCCGCCTTCTCTCCCGGCCGCCCGAGTGCGGCTGGAGGAGTTCTAGCGGTGGGCGTACGGGACGTCAACGGGGCCGGGTGGCCGTCGTCACCGTACGAGCAGCTGGAAATCGAAGGTGTAGCGAGAGGCCCGGTAGATGTGGGAGCCGAACTCGACCGCCCGTCCGGTGTCGTCGAAGGTGGTGCGCTCCATCGTCAGCAGGGCGGCGCCCTCCGTCTCGGCGAGCCCGGCCGCCTCGTCGGCGGTGGCGAGCCGGGCGCCGACGGTCTGGCGGGCGCTGTGCAGGGTGATGCCGGCGCCACGCATCAGCCGGTACAGGCCGGTGGCCTCCAGCCGCCCGGTGTCCAGGTCGAGGATCCCGAGCGGCAGGTGGTTGCGCAGGAGTGCCAGCGGCTCGTCGTGCGCGTACCGCAGCCGCTCGACGAGGTGTACGTCGGTGCCTTCGGCGACCGCCAGGGCGTCGGCCACCGCCGCGTCGGCGGGCTCGACGGTGTTGCGCAGGACGCGGGTCGTGGGGTGCCCGCCCGCGGCCTCCAGGTCGTCGTAGAGGCTGCTCAGTTCGAGCGGGCGCCTGACCCTGCTGTGCACGACCTGGGTGCCGACGCCGCGACGACGCACCATCAGCCCCCTGTCGACCAGTGACTGGATGGCCTGGCGGACCGTGGGCCGGGACAGGCCGAGCCGTGCCGCGAGTTCGATCTCGTTGCCGAGGAGGCTGCCGGGGGCGAGCCGGCCCTGCTCGATGGCGGCTTCCAGCTGCTGGGCCAGCTGGAAGTAGAGCGGGATCGGGCTGGTGCGGTCCACGCCGAGTTCGAGTGCGGCGGGGTCGGTGGTGGGTTTGGGCACGCGTGGAGGGTATCCCTCACGTCAGAACCTCCGGTAGTCCGGTCGTCCTGTTGTCCGGACAGCATGACCAACGAACAAGACGCACCTTGTCAGGACATATGGTTGACAGCGCAGCCGGCGGGCGGCACGTTGGGTCCATGCGTATCGGACTCATCGGCACCGGCCGGATCGGTTCCTTCCACGCGGGCGTGCTGGCCCGCCATCCCGAGGTGGACGCCCTGGTGGTGACGGACACCGACGGGGCGCGGGCGGCCGAGGTCGCCGGGCGCGTCGGCGCGACGGCCGTCCCGGGCGCCGACGAGGTGTTCGGCGCCGGGGTGGACGCCGTGGTGATCGCCTCGGCCACATCGGCGCACGCGGGGCTGATCGGCCAGGCCGCGCGCGCGGGGCTCCCTGCGTTCTGCGAGAAGCCGATCGCGCTGGACCTGCCGGGGACCCTGGGCGCGCTGCGCGAGGTCGACCGGGCCGGGTGCGTGCTCCAACTGGGCTTCATGCGCAGGTTCGACGCGGGATACCGGGCGGCCCGCGCCGCCGTGCGGGCCGGTGCGCTGGGCAGGCTGCACACCGTGCGGGCGGTGACGA
Source organism: Streptomyces sp. NBC_01591 (assembly GCF_035918155.1). NCBI lineage: Bacteria > Bacillati > Actinomycetota > Actinomycetes > Kitasatosporales > Streptomycetaceae > Streptomyces > Streptomyces sp. NBC_01591. The sequence goes on along the minus strand of NZ_CP109327.1, from coordinate 7,164,892 downwards.
TGGACCCCGCCCCGCCGCCCGCCGCGTATCTGCCGCTCTCCGGGGGGCTCTACCGGGACTGTCTGGTCCATGACTTCGACATGCTGCGGTGGGTGACGGGCCGTGAGGTGACGGAGGTGTACGCCACCGGATCGGATGCCGGGCCCGGGATGTTCCGGGCCGCGGGCGATGTCGACACCGCGGCGGTCCTGCTGACCCTCGACGACGGCACCCTGGCCACGGCGACGGCCACCCGCTGCAACGGCGCCGGCTACGACGTACGGATGGAAGTGGCGGGCGAGCTGGACCAGATCACGGTCGGCCTGGACGCCCGCACACCGCTCACCTCGGCCGAACCACAGGGTCCCCCGGCTCCCGCCAGCCCCTGGCCCGGCTTCCTGGAGCGGTTCGCTCCGGCGTACGAGGCCGAACTGGACGCGTTCGTACGGGTGGTGCGGGGCGAACGGCCCAATCCGTGCGACGGCCGGGAGGCGTGGTTCGCGCTGCTGATCGCGGAGGCGTGCGAGGTGTCCCGCCGGGAACGGCGCCCCGTGGCGATCGCGGAGATCACCGACGGCGCGACGCAGCCCGTCCCCTGAGGGCCCGGGTTCAGGAGGACGGGGCGGCCGACAGCACGGTCCCCTGCGCGACCGCGCAGAGCGTCCGCTCCCCCTCCTCCCCCGCGGCGAACAGCTCGCAGCGGACCACCGCCTGACGGCGGCCGGTGTGCGCGACCTCGGCGTGGGCGATGAGGGTGCTGCCGGTGGCGGGCCGGACGTACTGGATGGAGAATCCGCCGGTCAGTACGGCCGGGCCGAGCGTCGTACCGGCGGCGAAGGTGATCGCGTTGTCGGCCGCGTAGGCCAGGACCCCGCCGTGCAGAAAGCCGTTCTGCTGCTGGAGTTCCTGGCGGATGTCCACTTCGAGGGTGGCGGCGCCGTCCCCGAAGGCGGTGATCCGCGCCCCCACCAGGCCGCTGAACGGCTGGCTGTCGAGAACCTTCCGCGCCAACTGCAGGTCAAGTCCGTTCATGACAGAGCTCCTTGTCTCACCAGCGGACGGGCAGCCCGCGCACCCCGCGGATCAGCATCCCGGGAATCCAGTCCAGCTCCCCGGCCTCCGCGTCCGACGCGAGGGAGGGGCACCGCTCCAGCAGCGTACGGATCGCGATCCGGCCCTCCATGCGGGCCAGCGGCGCACCCACGCAGAAGTGGACGCCGTGTCCGAAGGCCAGGTGGCCCCGGGCGTCGCGGCGGATGTCGAAGGTGTCCGGTTCCGGGTAGCGGCCGCGGTCCCGGTCGGCGCCCGCCAGGGACACCAGGACCGGTGCGCCCGCCGGAACGACCCGCTGCCCGATCTCGACCTGCTCGCGGGGATAGCGGAACGTGGCGGTCTCCACCGGCCCGTCGTAGCGCAGCATCTCCTCGACCGCACCGCCGATCAGCTCCGGGTCGTCCCGCAGGGCCGCCAGTTGGCCGGGGTGGTCGAGCAGCGCCCGTACCCCGTTGGCGATCAGGTTGACCGTGGTCTCGTGGCCGGCGACGAGCAGCAGGAAGGCCATGCCCACGAGCTCGTCGGGCGACAGCCCGTCGCCCTCCTCGTCGCGTGTCCTGACCAGAGCACTCATCAGGTCGTCGCCGGGCGAGCACCGCTTGTCCTCGATGAGTTCGCGGAGGTACTCGTTCATGGCGCGCACCGCCTCGGCCTCCTGTTCCGGCGAGGCCGGGGTGATGACCCCCTTCGTCAGCCTGCGGAAGGCATCGCGGTCCAGGTCCGGCACACCGATCAGCTCGCAGATGACGGTCATCGGCAGCGGGAAGGCGAGCGCGTCGACGAGATCGGCGCGCCCTGCGGGCACCATCGCGTCGAGGAGCTCGTCGGTGATCTGCTGGACGCGCGGGCGCAGGGCCTCGACCCGGCGGGCGGTGAACTCCCGGGCGACGAGCTTGCGCAGCCGGGTGTGGTGGGGCGCGTCCAGCTCCAGCATGTTGAGGAAGATGGGGTCCATCTCGGCGGGTGCGCCCGGCAGGCCCCGCCAGTCCTTGGCGAACCGCTGGTCGGCGAGGGTCGCACGGGCCTCGTCGTATCCCACCACGAGCCAGACGCGCTCGAATTCGTCGGTGCGGACGGTGTGCACCGGGCCTGCGGCGCGGAGTTTCTCGTAGTACGGATGCGGGTTCGCGGTGAAGTCCGCGATCCCGCGCAGGTCGACGTCGACCTCGGCCTCGGCGCGGCCACTGGCATCGGACATGGGATCGCCCCTCCCGGTCTGACGGCTCGCCCTGTCCGACCCTGATCAGCCGGACAGGCCTGAGCTCTGCTCGATCGCTTCGGACCGACCGGTTCACCCTATGTCGCCGACTCCGTACCGTCATCGTCGAGCAGGCCGGCGTCGTGCACCAACAGCGCGATCTGGACACGGTTGTTGAAGCCGAACCTGGCCAGGATCCGGGACACCTGTGTCTTCACGGTCGCCACGCTGAGGTAGAGCGTCGCGGCGATCTCGGCGTTGGAACGGCCGCGGGCGACGGCGATCGCGACCTCGCGTTCCCGCTCGGCGAGTGACGCGATCCGCGCCCGTGCCCGGTCGGCGCGGTCCGCCCGGTCGTCGCGGCCGGTCCGGGGGCCGGTCCCGGCCGCGCGAGCCATGAGCTGGCGCGTCACCGCGGGCGACAGCACCGGATCGCCGGCCGCCACCCGTCGTACCGCGTCGACGATCTGCGCCGGCGGGGTGTCCTTCAGTACGAAGCCGGCCGCTCCGGCACGGATGGCCCGCAGCACCTGTTCGTCGGCGTGGAACGTCGTCAGGACGATGATCTGCGGGGCGCCGGGGCGGCTGCGCAGTACCTCGGTCGCGGTCAGCCCGTCCATGCCCGGCATCCGGATGTCCATCAGCACCACGTCGGGGCGCAGCCGGCCGACGAGTTCCGCGACCTCCGTGCCGTCCGCCCCCTCCCCCACGATGTCGATGTCGTCGGCGCCGCCCAGCATGAGGGCGAGCCCGGCCCGTACGAGCGGGTCGTCGTCGACGACGATCAGCCGGATGGGCTGCGCCTTGGGGTCCATCGGGGGCGGGGTGGTCATGAGGACCACCGTAGCCAGGCCCGGACACCGGCCGCGCCGGGGACCGGGGTAACCCGCGACGGTCAGGCCGGCCACGGCAGCGAGGCGCTGATCCGGAATCCGCCGTCCGGTTGCGGCCCGTGGTCGAGGCTGCCCCCGGCCAGGGTGGCGCGTTCCGTGAGCCCGATGAGCCCCTGGCCGGAACCGGGGACCTGCTCGAAGGGTTCGGTGGGAGCCGGATTGCGCACCTCGACGGTGAGCCCTTCGCCCGGGGCACCGGTGACCGTGACGGTGGCCTCGGTGCCGGGTGCGTGCTTGCGGGCGTTGGTCAGGCCTTCCTGGGCGATGCGGTAGACGGTGCGGCCGGTGGCGGCGGGGGCCGCGCCGGGGTCGTCGACGCGGTTGTCGAGGGTGACCTTCATGCCGGCCAGCCGGGACTCGGCGATCAGCGAGTTCAGCGTGGCGAGGGTGGGCTGCGGCCGGTCGCCGTCGCTCTCGCCGGGGCTGCGCAGGACTCCGATGATCTCGCGGAGGTCCTGGAGCGCCTCGTGCGCGCTGTCCCGGATGACCCCGGCCGCGCGGGCCACCTCGGCCGTGGGAGCGTCGGGGCGGAATTCGAGGGCTCCGGCGTGGACGCTGAGCAGGGTCAGCCGGTGGGCGAGGACATCGTGCATCTCGCGGGCGATGGCCTCGCGGGCGAGCCGCTGCGCCTGTTCGGCGCGGAGCTCCGCCTCGGTCTCGGCCCGGTGGGCCCGCTCGCGCAGGGTGACGACGAGCTGCGCCTGGACCGTACGACCATGCCCCAGCTGATCACCAGCAGGGGCAACAGCGCCCCGATGACCGTGGCCTCGACGAACGAGGTGTCCGGTTCGGGGCGCAGATACGGCTGTACGGGGGCGACTGCCAGGGTGAGTGCCCCGACGGCCGCCACAGGCCGGAACGGGCGGTGCACGGCCACCCCGAACAGCGCAACGAGCATGGCCCCCGCCGCGACCGGCTCGACCGTGGCGACCAGGACCAGGCCCACCGCGACGCCGAGCGGCCACCGCCGCCGCACCCACAGAGCACAGCAGGCCAGGGCACCGATCACGATGTCGGCGAACAGGACGCCGTCGGGGGTGGTGCGGTCGGCCTCGATCGTCGCGGCCGCGAGCATGCCGACCAGGGCCGCGCAGAGGAAGGCGGTGAGGTCGACGGCCCAGTCCCGCACGGTGCGTCGCGCGCGGCCGCGCCGGTCGCCGGGCAGCTCGGGGTCGGCCATCGCCGAGGGCAGCAGCCAGCGGTATTCCGTACGCGTCATGCCACAAAACTACCCAGGTCGGTCGGGTGGTCCCGGCCGTACGGACGTGAGGGGCGACCAAAGTCGCGCAGGACGAGACTTTCGGACGGGCGGGGCGGCGACGGTGGCCGCCGGCCGGCTCAGGGAGCGGCCGGAGTGACCGCCCGGCGGCCCCAGGCGGTACCGGCCAGGACGAGCACCGCGCCCACCGCGCCGAGCACGCCGAGCCGTTCGCCGCCGATCGCGATGCCCACGGCGGCGGCCCAGAGCGGCTCCGTACCGAGCAGCAGGCTGACCCGGGACGGTGAGGTGCGGCGTACCGACCACATCTGCACGAAGAAGGCGAAGAGCGTGCAGAAGACGGAGAGGAAGAGCAGCCCGCCCCATTCCCGGACGCCGAATCCCGCGGCCACGGTCCACGGCGCCTCCCCGGTGCCGGGCAGGGCCGCGAGCACGGCGAAGACGGCGACCGCGCTGCCGAGCTGGACCGTGGTCAGCGACAGCGAGTCGGCCCCCTGCACCGACTTGATGCGGGCCATCAGCAGCACGTGGACGGTACGGGCGAGGGCGGCCACCAGCATCAGCAGATCGCCGGCCGACGGACTGGTGAATCCGCCGCCCTGGGTCAGCAGCACCACACCGGCGACGGAGAGAACCGCGGCGGCGAGGAAGGCCCTGGGCGGCCGGACACGTGTCACGGCGGCCTCGGCGAGCGGGGTGAAGATCATGGTGAGGCTGATGATGAGCCCCGCGTTGGTCGCCGAGGTGTGCACGACGCCGTACGTCTCCACGAGGAAGATCGCGCTGAGGACGAGCCCCAGCAGGCCGGCCCCCCGCCACTGCGCCGCGCCGAGCGCCCGCAGCCTGCGCCGGCCGACCACGACCAGCACCGGCAGTACGACGGCGAACCGCAGCACGAGCACGGCGAGGACGGTCTGGGCGGTGGTGATGCCCTTGGCCGCCAGATAGCTCGAACCCCACACGACCGCGACGAGCAGCACGGGCAGATCGGTGAGCCAGGCACGGCGGGACGGGGCGAGGGCGGGCACGGCGATCGAGGACACCTGGCTGGTTCTCCTGGTTCTCCACAGCGGGAACGATGTGGAGACCTCGATGGCTCGCACGCGGAACGATCACCGTATCGGGCGTTGCCCCGTCCGGAACAGCCCTCTCAGGCGTCGAGCGGGAAGGTACCGAACCGCGCCGGGCCCGCCGGCCGGTAGGTGTGGATCGAGATGCCGCTCGGGGTCTCCTGCGCCGCGATCCGCTCGAAGGCGGTCGGCGGCCCGTCCTCCGGGAAGAGGCGGCCGCCTTGGCCCAGCACGACCGGGAAGCGGAGGAGGTGGTACTCGTCGATCAGGTCGTGCGCCATCAGGGACCGGGCGAGCGCGCCGCTGCCGTGGATCTGGAGCTCGCCGCCCTCCGTGCGCTCCTTGAGGCGGGCGATCTCCTCGGCGACGTCCGTGGAGATGACGGTCGTGTCGTGCCACTCGGGCGAGTCCAGGGTGGTCGAGACGACGTACTTGGGGAGCGCGTTGAGGCGGCTCGCCACCAGGTGGTCGGGGTCGGTCACCTTGGGCCAGTACGCGGCGAAGATGTCGTACGTGCGACGGCCCAGGAGGAAGGCCGCCGACCGGTCGAACAGCTCATTGATGAACCGCATCATGCCCTCGTCCGCGAAGGGCACGATCCAGCCGCCGCACTCGAATCCGCCGCTGCGGTCCTCGTCCGGGCCGCCCGGTGCCTGCATGACTCCGTCGAGCGACAGGAATGTGGTGAGTGTCAGCTTGGCCATGGTCCTTCTCCTGTGTTCCGGTCCACCGATGGTCTTTCTTCTCTGACCCCGCTGCCACCCGGAACTCATCGGTCGGGCCGCAGAACGGCGTCCCACGCAGGCGTCCGATTCCCGCCGGTGACGGCCGGGCGGAACGACTTTCCTTGTCGGTGTCGAAGCGCACGAAGCGCACGACGGAACACCGCCGACCTGCGAGGAACCCATGATGAACAGCACCAGCACCACCACCGGCACGACCCGCACCGCGCTCGTCACCGGAGGCAGCCGCGGCATCGGCGCCGCGACGGCCCTGCGACTCGCCCGGGAGGGCGTCGACGTGGCACTGACGTACGTACAGGACGAGGCGGCCGCCCACGAGGTCGTGGCGAAGATCCGCTCGTACGGCCGACGGGGCATCGCCCTGCGCGTGGACTCGGCCGACCCGGAAGCGGTCCCGGCGGCCGTGACCGGGGCCGCGGACGCGCTCGGCCGGCTGGACATCCTGGTCAACAACGCGGGCATCGGCGTCCTCGGCCCCATCGGCACCCTCACCCCGGCCGACGTGGACCGGGTGCTGGCGGTGAATGTGCGGGCGGTGTTCCTGGCCTGCCGCGCGGCGGCGGAGCTGATGGAGCGCGGTGGCCGCATCGTCTCCATCGGCACGGCGCTGAGCCGGCACGCGGGCGGTCCCGGCTCCACCCTCTACGCGATGAGCAAGTCGGCGCTGGCCGGACTCACCAAGCCGCTCGCCCGCGAGCTCGGCCCGCGCGGCATCACGGTCAACCTGGTGCAACCCGGTCCGGTCGACACGGATCTCAACCCGGCCGACGGCCCGTTCGCCGCCGGCCAGCGCTCGGCGACCGCCCTGGACCGCTTCGGCACGACGGACGAAGTGGCTTCGCTCGTCGCCTACTTGGCCAGTGGCGAGGCCGCGTACATCACCGGCACCGAGCTGACGGTGGACGGCGGCCACGCGGCCTGACCGCACCCTCACCGGAAGGCGGAAGCCTGCGGCGTCACCGTGAGCGCGGGGTGACCTCCGCCATCCGGGACCAACCCTCGCCCGGCACCTCCACGTTGATGATCTCCGGGGTCTCGGCCACGAGGTCCGCCATCAGGTCCATGGCCGCCGCGAAGTGCTCGGACTTCACATGGGCCTCACCGGCCTCGGGCGAGGCGAAGGCCTCAAGGAGGACGAACTGGTCCGGGTTCTCGACGCTGTACGACCACTCGAAGAACACATTGCCCGGCTCCTGCCGGGTGGCGAGGGTGAAGGGCTCGACGGCCGGGAGCCAGTTGTCGCGCTCGGCGCTGCGGACGGTGAACTTGACGGCGATGAAAATCATGCGTCCAGGGTCGCATAAGCCCTGGACACGGACTCATCGGGCACACCCGGATGGCGTCGGACGGGCCGGACACCGGCCCGTCCGACGTCGGGCTACCCGCCCAGCTCGCGGTGACGGGCCGCCAGCCGCGCGGCGCCCTCCTCGGTCGGTGAGCCGAACAGCCGGAGCCGGGAGATCCCGCCGTCCGGGAAGATGTCGATCCGGACGTGCGTGGCCCGGACCGCCTCCGGCAGGACGAAGCGGTGGTCGGTGTCGGGCTGCAGCCGGGTCCGGGGCAGTACCTCGGTCCATTCGCCGCTCTCGCCGTCGCGGGCGAAGAGGCTCGCCCAGCCCGCCGAGTTGCCCTTCAGATACGCGGTGTCGATCTCGACCGCACGGATCTGTGCCTGCTCGACGAGCCGGTAGCGGATCCAGTCGTTGCCCCTGTCGCGCCGGCGGCGGGTCTCCCAGCCGTCGTCCATCTTGCGGGACCGGCCGGGCTGGATGGTGTTGGTGGCCGGGGAGTAGAAGCGGTCGGAGGCGTCCTCCACCGTGCCGCCGTTCTCCAGGGCGACCAGGTCGAAGGTGCCGAGGGCGGCCAGCCAGGCGGGGTCGGGGGTGATCTCGCCGTACACCCGGAGGCGGGCTATCCCGCCGTCGGGATGCTGGTTGACCCGCAGATGGGTGACGAACTGCTCGGCCTCGACCACGAAACCATTGGCCGCGTGCCCGCCAACGGCCGTACGGGGTACGAGCGTTGTCCACTTCACCTCGGGCGCGAGGAGCTCCTCGGGCGACGGGGAGCCGGGCACGCAGGCCGCCTCGACGGAGACCGCCTGCGGGTAGTTGCCGCGGAAGTGGGCGGTGTCGACGACGATGCCGCGTACGATTCCGGGCGCGCCGAGCCGTACCAGCGCCCAGTCGTGGTCCTCGTCCGCGGGGTGCGGCACGTCCGCGCTCGCACCGCGACGACGGCGGGTCTCCCAGCCGTCCATGATCTTGCCCTTGTGACCGAAGCGCTCGGGATCGAACTCGGCGGGCTCCGGCTTGAGCAGGTTCTCGCGCTCGGCGAAGAACTCGTCGTTGGCGGCGATCACACCCGCGCCGAGCCGCCGGTCGGCGAGGTCGACGAGGTCGGTGAAGGGGAAGTCGGCGGTGCGGTAGTCGGCGTACGGGTCGCCGCCGCCGTACGGGTTCGCGTCACCGGTGAAGCGCTCGGTCGCCGTCATGATCACTGGTTCCTTTCGAGGAGGCGGCCGGTGGGCCCGGAGACGGCGCCGTCGGCCGCGATCCGTTCGCCGCGCAGCCAGGTCGACTTCACGACGCCGTGCAGGGTCTTGCCGGCGTACGCGGTGACCTGGTTGCGGTGGAAGAGTTCGGCGGGGTCGACGGTGAACGTGTCGTCCGGGGCGAGCACCGCGAAGTCCGCGTCGCGGCCGGCCTCGATGGCGCCCTTCCAGGTCAGTCCGGCCAGTTCGGCGGGGGCGGCCGACATCCAGCGGGCGACGTCGTCGAGCGAGTGACCGCGCCTGCGGGCCTCGGTCCAGATGGCGGGCAGTCCCAGCTGGAGGGAGGAGATCCCGCCCCAGGCGGAGGCGAAGTCCGGCATCTTGAGGTCGGTGGTGCACGGCGAGTGGTCGGAGACGATGCAGTCGATCGTCCCGTCGGCCAGCCCCTCCCACAGCGCGTCCTGGTTGGCGGCCTCGCGGATCGGCGGGCAGCACTTGAACTCCGTTGCCCCGTCCGGGACTTCCTCGGCGGTGAGGGTGAGGAAGTGCGGGCAGGACTCCACCGTGATCCGTACGCCTTCGCGCTTCGCGGCGGCGATCATCGGCAGTGCGTCACTGGAGGACAGATGCAGGACGTGGACGCGGGCGTTCAGCCGTCTGGCATGCGCGATCAGTCCCTCGACCGCGGTGTTCTCGGCGTCGCGCGGCCGGGAGGCGAGGAAGTCGGCGTACGCGGGCCCGCCGCGCTGCGGGGCATCGGCCAGGTGGTGCGGGTCCTCGGCGTGCACGATCAGCAGCCCGCCGAAGCCGGCGATCTCCGCCATGGACCGGGCCAGCTGCTCCTGGTCGAGCTCCGGGAACTCCTCGACGCCGGAGGGCGAGAGGAAGCACTTGAAGCCGAACACCCCGGCCTCGTGGAGCGGTCGCAGGTCCTTGACGTTGGACGGGATCGCACCGCCCCAGAAACCGGTGTCGATGTGCGCCTTGGGGGCGGCCACCTGCTGCTTGGTGCGCAGGTGGTCGACGGTGGTGGTCGGCGGGAGGGAGTTGAGCGGCATGTCGAGCAGGGTGGTGATGCCGCCCGCCGCCGCCGCGCGGGTGGCGGTGAAGAAGCCTTCCCACTCCGTGCGGCCCGGGTCGTTCACATGGACATGCGTGTCGACGAGTCCGGGCAGCAGGACGTCGTCGCCGAAGTCCTCCAGCCGGGCGTCGGCCGGCACCTCGGTGTCGTACGGCAGGACGGCGTCGATTCTCCCGTCGGCGACGGCGACCGCTGCGGGGCGCGTCCCGTCCGGGGTGACGACACGCGTCGAGCGCAGTACCAGCTTCACGTCCGCACCGGACACCCGTGCTCCTCACTTCGGACTTTTGAACGCTGACGAATTTCAACGAACTGTTGAAGGAGTCTTCACTCGGGATTCGGGCCCGTCAAGACCCCACTTTCCTCGCCGGACGACCGGCGGGCCACCCCGCGCCCATAATTGGAGATTTCCACAAAGTAAAAGTCTCATTTCGGAGAGCGGAACGTAACATGGGACCAGTGCTGGCCGGAAGATCTGCCCCGCCGACTGCCGACACCGGGACAAACGGGCTCTGACCGGCCAGGACGCCGTACCCGGAGCAGTGGGCCGATCGGGAACCGCCCGGTAGGCTGCTGGGTGCCTCGCCGGGCGGGGCACCCGCTCTTCCGCCTCGAAAGGACCGTTGACGTGCCGCCGTCCCACGCCAGCACATCCGACTCCAAGCCCGCCGCTTCCAGCGGTGGTGTGCAGTCCCTTGAGCGTGCCTTCGATCTGCTGGAGCGGATGGCGGACGCGGGGGGTGAGGTCGGGCTGAGCGAACTCTCCGCGAGCAGCGGGCTCCCGCTGCCGACCATTCACCGCCTGATGCGCACGCTGGTGCTCTGCGGATACGTGCGCCAGCAGCCCAATCGGCGCTACGCCCTCGGCCCGCGGCTGATCCGGCTCGGCGAGTCCGCGTCCCGGCTGCTCGGCACCTGGGCCCGCCCGTACCTGGCGCGCCTGGTCGAGGAGACCGGCGAGACCGCGAACATGGCGCTGCTCGACGGCGACGAAATCGTGTACGTGGCACAGGTGCCGTCCAAGCACTCGATGCGCATGTTCACCGAGGTGGGCCGCCGGGTGCTCCCCCACTCCACCGGGGTCGGCAAGGCGCTGCTGGCGCACACGCCGCCGGAGGAGGTGCGGGCCCTGCTCGCCCGTACCGGGATGCCGGCCGCCACCGAGAAGACGATCACCACCCCCGACGGCTTCCTCGACGCGCTGGAGCAGGTCCGCCGGGTCGGCTACGCGGTCGACGACAACGAGCAGGAGATCGGGGTGCGCTGCCTGGCGGTCCCGGTCCCGAACTCGCCGACTTCGGCCGCGATTTCGATCTCCGGTCCGGCGGGCCGGGTGACGGACACGGCAACGGAGCGGATCGTGCCGATCCTCCAGCAGGCCGCGAAGGAACTCTCCGACGCACTGGCGAGCAGCGGTTCCACCGGCTGAGACGCTCCGGAACGAAAGGAGGGGTGGCCGGGGCCACCCCTCCTCCCCGCACGATGTCTCAGACCGGTTCGGGCACCGTCAGGCAGCCGTCGTCCATCCGGACCGTGCGGTCCGCCTTGTCCAGATGGGCCAGGTCGTGCGTGACCAGCACCGTCGCCGTCGACCGCTCCCGGGTCAGCGCGACCAGCAGGTCCAGCACCGCCGCACCCCGCTCGTGATCGAGCGCGCTGGTCGGTTCGTCGACCAGCAGCACCGCCGGGTCGTTCATCAGGGCCCGCGCGATGTTGATCCGCTGCCGCTGCCCGCCCGACAGCTGGTGCGGCCTGCGCCCGGCCTGGTCCGCCAGGCCGACCGCGTCCAGCAGTTCCAGTGCCCGGCCGCGGGCTGCGCGTACCGCGCCGCCCGAGAGGTGGGTCATCACCTGGAGCTGTTCGGCCGCCGTGAGCGACGGCAGCAGATTGGGCTGCTGGAAGACGATACCGATGTGCTCGCGGCGCAGCTGAGCCTGTTGCGCGCGGCCCAGGCCCGCGGTGTCCGTACCGGCGACAACCACCCGGCCCTCGTCGGGGGTGACCAGGGTCGCGGCCACCGCGAGCAGGCTGGACTTGCCCGAGCCGGACGGTCCCACGACCGCGGTGAGCGTGCCCGCGGGCACCTCCAGCGAGATCCGGTCGAGGGCGGTGAGCCGGCTGTCGCCGTCGGGGTAGGTGAGGGTGACGTCGGCGAGGGTGAGGGTCATCGGGCACTCCCGAGTGCGGTGAGCGGGTCGACGGCGGTGATCCGCCGGATGGACAGGGCCGCCCCGAGGGCACCGAGGACGATCATGACGGCCGCCGGGACCAGGACGGTCGCCGCGTCGAGGACGAACGGCACGGCACTGCCGCTGATCACGGCGCCGAGGCCCGAGGCCAGTGCCGTGCCCACCCCCGTACCGATGGCGAGCATCACCACGGCCTGCCCGAGCGCGTCGCGCAGCAGATACGGGGTGGAGGCGCCGAGCGCCTTGAGCACGGCGACGTCGCCGCTGCGCTGGATCGTCCAGACGGTGAAGAAGGCGCCGATGACCAGGGCGGAGATGGCGAAGAGGAAGCCGCGCATCAGCTGGAGCGAGCCGTTCTCGGCCTGGTAGGAGCCGATGGCGGTGAGGGAGTCGCCGAGGGAGAGCGTGCTGGTGCCGGCCGCCTTGTCGCCCGCGGCGAGATCGACGCCGTCGGTGGTGGTCAGGGCGATCACCGTGGCATGCCGTCCCCGGCCGTCGCCGTCGCCCCCGAACCGCTGCCAGTCGTCGAACGAGGTCCACACGACCGGCGTGTGGCTGTACGAGGCGTCCCCCGCGACGGCCGCGACGGTGACCTCGGTGGAGCCGAGCCGCAGCCGGTCACCGGCCCCGACCGCCAGGTCGTCGGCGGCCTGCCCGGACAGCACCACCTTCCCCGGGCCGACCCGCGCACCGCTGGTGGGCGCCAGGTCCCCGTCCGGCTCGACCCCGAACGCCGATACCGCGGCCGTGCGCTCCCCCTGGCCGGCGACGGCGTTGAGCGTACGGATGCCGAGCGGTTCCGCGCCGCTCACCCCGGGCCGCTCCGCCCAGCTCCGCCAGGCACTCTCCTCGACGGCCGAGTCGGTGAAGGACACCGACCGGCCGTCGGGCGGGGCGGCGAACGCGAGGTGGTCGGCGTTCAGCCCCGTGACGGCCGAGGTGTTCTCCCGGGCCAGACCGGCGGTGAGTCCGGACAACAGACCCACGAGCAGCGTGATCAGCACCACGACCGTGCCCATGAGTGCGAACCGGCCCTTGGCGAACCGGAGATCTCTCCATGCGACGAACATGCCCCCAGCCTCGCCGTCCGGGCCGCCGGAAACATCGCTCGGCGGTGGGGCGAGACATCAACCTTTCGATTGACCGGCCCCCGGCACCCCGCGTCTACGCTGGACGAATCATGGATTCCCGCGCCCACCCCCCGGTCGCCGCCGCGCTGCGGCTCTGCCTCCACGCGCTGCTGGTGGGGCTGCTGGTACTCGCGGCGGTACGGGCCGTCAGCGACGGCACACCGCACGCCACCGCCGTCGTCGTGCTCACCTGCGTGATGGCCGCCCTGTACGCGGCGGGCGCACTCGCCCCCGCCGTACAGCCGCGCACCCGCGCGGCCGCGCTGTGGCTGGCGGCGCTGGGCGCCGTGTGGCTGGCGCTGCTCGCCCTGTCGTCGGACGCCCTGTGGGTGGCCTTCCCGCTCTACTTCCTGCAACTGCATCTGCTGCCGACCCGCTGGGCCCTGCCCGCCGTCGCGGTCACCGCGGCCGCCGGCATCGCCAGTTTCGTGCTGCACGGCCAGGCCGTCACACCGGGCACCTTCATCGGGCCGCTGCTCGGGGCGGCGGTCGCGGTCGCGACGGTCCTCGGATACGAGGCGCTGTTCCGGGAGAGCGAACGGCGCCGGGAGCTCATCGAGGAGCTGATGTCGACCCGGGCGGAGCTGGCCGAGGCGGAACGCACCGCGGGCACGCTCGCCGAACGCGAGCGGCTGGCCCGCGAGATCCACGACACCCTGGCGCAGGGTCTGTCCAGCATCCAGCTGCTGCTGCGCGCCGCCGAACGCACCCTGCCCACCGACGACCCCGCCACCGCGCACGTCCGCCGGGCCCGCGAGGCCGCCCAGGACAATCTCGCCGAGGCCCGCCGCTTCGTCCGCGCCCTGTCGCCGCCCGACCTGGAGAACGGTTCCCTGGCGGCCGCCCTGGAACGCCTCTCGTCCCGCACGACGGCCCCCGGCCTCACGGTGCAGTTCGCGGTGAGCGGCACGCCGGTGGAGCTGCCCACGCCGTACGAGGTGGCGCTGCTGCGTACCGCCCAGTCGGCGCTGGCCAACACGGTGCGGCACGCCGGGGCCCGGCGTGCGGAGATCACCCTCAGCTTCATGGACACCTCGGTGTCGCTGGACGTCGTCGACGACGGCCGGGGGTTCACCCCGGGCCTCGGCCCGGTGGCCGGGGACCAGGGCACCGGGGGCTTCGGACTGCCCGCGATGCGTGCCCGGGCCCGTTCGCTGGGCGGCACGCTCAGTGTCGAGTCGGCCCCCGGTCAGGGCACCGCCGTCGCCCTGACCCTTCCCCTCCCGATCCCCGACGGCCGGCCAGGACAGGACGCCGCATGACCACCCCCACCCCCATCAGGCTGCTGCTCGCCGACGACCACCCGGTGGTACGGGCGGGGCTGCGGGCCGTGCTCGATTCCGAACCCGGTTTCCGGGTGGTCGCCGAGGCGGCCACCGCCGAGGCGGCCGTCGAACTCGCCGCGACCGGCGAGTTCGATGTCGTCCTCATGGACCTGCAGTTCGGTGCGGGCATGCACGGATCGCAGGCCACCGCGGCCATCACGGCACAGCCGGACGCGCCCCGCGTCCTGATCCTCACCACGTACGACTCGGACGCCGACATCCTGGCCGCGGTCGAGGCGGGCGCCGCCGGCTATCTGCTGAAGGACGCCCCGCCGGAGGAGCTGGCCGCGGCGGTACGCACGGCCGCGGCGGGCCGCTCGGCACTCGCACCGGCCGTCGCCCACCGGCTGATGGACCGCATGCGGACGCCCGCGGAGGCGCTGACCAAGCGCGAGCTGGAGGTCCTGCAGCTGGTCGGCGAGGGGCTGTCGAACCTGCAGATCAGCAAGCGGCTCTTCCTCAGCCAGGCGACGGTGAAGTCCCATCTGGTGCACATCTACGCCAAGCTGGGTGTGGACTCCCGCACCTCGGCGGTCGCGGCGGCGACGGCCCGCAGGCTCATCCGCCGCTGACCCCGCCCCCGTGCTGCCGGTCAGCCGCGCGGTGGCTCACCGAAGAGATCGACGGCGACCCGTACGTCCCTGAGCGCGGAGGCCAGGGCGCTCACCGAGCCGATCGCCCCCGCGATCAGCAGCAGTGAGCGGCGCAGACGCGGAATCTCGGGTACGCCGCCGGCCGCCATCGCGTCCAACGCGGCCAGTTCGTCCTCGGCGATCCCCCGGTCCGGGAATTCGCCCGGGTGCCCCGCCAGCTCACGGCGGAGCCGGGAGACGGCCGTACGCAGCTCCGTCACCCTCGGGTCCCCACCGCCGCCGGTCACCCGCGTCTGCCCCACGCTTCGCAACAAAGCACTCCCCCTCGCACATCCTTGTGCCAGTGTTCCGACCGGTCCCCACACCGTGGCCAAGTGTCCGGTCGTGCGCGCAAGTTAACGCCATGACAGGTGTCGAGCGCCACTCCACGGACAGAATTCAGGGTGTCCCGTAAGGGTGATACGCGTGTCGCCCGGTGGACGCCGCCCCCGCTCACACCCTCCTCCGCTTGCTTAAGCGAAGGGTGCGCGTCCGGGGCGTATTGGGGTATCCAGACCGCATGACTACGACAACACCAACCCCCGGGATCGCCGGACTGCTGCTCGCCGCGGGCGGCGGACGGCGGCTCGGCGGACGGCCCAAGGCGCTGCTCGAACACCGCGGCCGGCCACTGGTCGAGCACGCGGTGCGGGTACTGCGCGACGGCGGCTGCGGCCCCGTCCATGTGGTCCTGGGCGCCGCCGCGGACGAGGTCCGGGCCCGCGCCGACCTCAGCGGCTGCACGGTGACCGTCAACCCCGGGTGGACCGAGGGCATGGGCTCGTCTCTGCGGGCGGGGCTCGGGGCACTGGCCGGCACGGGGGCCGACGCGGCGCTCGTCCTCCTGGTCGACCAGCCGGGCATCGGCGCGGACGCAGTGGCACGGGTGCGTTCGGCGTACCGCTCCCGGACGGGGATCGCGGCCGCCGCGTACGACGGGGAACGCGGCCATCCGGTGCTGTTCGGGGCGGGCCTGTGGGCGGACATCGCGGCGGGCGCGGTGGGTGACCAGGGCGCTCGGGCGTACCTGCGGGCGCACCGCGATGCGATCACGCTCGTCGAGTGTTCCGATGTGGCTCAGGCGTACGACATCGACACGGCGGAGGACCTGAAACACCTCGGGTGACCGGACTGGCACGCTGCGCCAGCACCGGGCCACTTCTGTCGACCCGGAGAATCTCGACATCAACAAACCATTGAACTTCCACTATGAGGAAACTACTATCCACTGGCCAGAAGCCCTCTGCACCTCGGACGGCGTCCACGCCCGTATCCCGGAGCCGTGGCACGCCGTGCCATTTCAGGCGACCCGGCGGCCGTGAGACGCCGCCCACGCCGCCCGCTGAAGGAGTGACAGCTCATGTCCGCACCAGCGCCGTCCCCGCTGGCCATCGTCGATGCCGAGCCCCTGCCCCGGCAGGACGAGGTCCTGACCGACGCGGCCCTCGCGTTCGTGGCCGAGCTGCACCGGCAGTTCACGCCCCGCCGTGACGAGCTGCTCGCCCGCCGCGGCGAGCGCCGCGCCGAGATCGCCCGTACGTCCACGCTGGACTTCCTGCCCGAGACGGCGGCGGTCCGCGCGGACGACTCCTGGAAGGTCGCGCCGGCCCCGGCCGCGCTGAACGACCGCCGGGTGGAGATCACCGGTCCGACCGACCGCAAGATGACCATCAACGCCCTGAACTCGGGCGCGAAGGTCTGGCTCGCCGACTTCGAGGACGCGTCCGCCCCCACGTGGGAGAACGTCGTCCTCGGCCAGCTCAACCTGATCGACGCGTACACCCGCAACATCGACTTCACGGACCCGAAGTCCGGCAAGTCGTACGCCCTGAAGCCCGCCGACGAGCTCGCCACGGTCGTCACCCGCCCCCGAGGCTGGCACCTGAACGAGCGTCACCTCCAGCTCGACGGCACCCCGGTGCCCGGCGCGCTGGTCGACTTCGGCCTCTACTTCTTCCACAACGCCCAGCGCCTCATCGATCTCGGCAAGGGCCCGTACTTCTACCTCCCGAAGACGGAGTCGCACCTGGAGGCCCGCCTCTGGAACGACATCTTCGTCTTCGCCCAGGACTACGTCGGCATCCCGCAGGGCACGGTCCGCGCGACCGTCCTGATCGAGACGATCACCGCCGCGTACGAGATGGAGGAGATCCTCTACGAGCTCCGCGACCACGCCTCCGGACTGAACGCCGGACGTTGGGACTACCTCTTCTCCATCGTCAAGAACTTCCGCGACGGCGGCTCCAAGTTCGTCCTGCCGGACCGCAACGCGGTGGCGATGACCGCCCCGTTCATGCGCGCGTACACCGAACTCCTCGTCCGCACCTGCCACAAGCGCGGCGCGCACGCCATCGGCGGCATGGCGGCCTTCATCCCGTCCCGCCGCGACGCCGAGGTCAACAAGGTCGCCTTCGAGAAGGTCAAGGCCGACAAGGACCGCGAGGCCCACGACGGCTTCGACGGCTCCTGGGTCGCCCACCCGGACCTGGTCCCGATCGCCATGGCCTCCTTCGACGCGGTCCTCGGCGAGAAGCCGAACCAGAAGGACCGCCTGCGCGAGGACGTCGCGGTGGCCGCCGGTGACCTGATCGCCATCGACACCCTGGACGCCAAGCCCACCTACGAGGGCCTGCGCAACGCCGTCGCGGTCGGCATCCGCTACATCGAGGCCTGGCTGCGCGGCATGGGCGCGGTCGCCATCTTCAACCTGATGGAGGACGCCGCCACGGCGGAGATCTCCCGCTCGCAGATCTGGCAGTGGATCAACGCGGACGTGGTCTTCGAGAACGGCGAGCACGCCACGGCGGACCTGGCCCGCAAGGTCGCGGCCGAGGAACTCGCCGCGATCCGCGCGGAGATCGGCGACGAGGCGTTCGCCGCCGGCAAGTGGCAGCAGGCCCACGACCTCCTGCTCCAGGTCTCCCTGGACCAGGACTACGCGGACTTCCTGACGCTGCCGGCGTACGAGCAGCTGGGCTGAGCCCGCACCGTTCGAACGGACATACCTCCGCCCCCAGCACCGCACAGCGCCGGGGGCGGAGGTATGTCCACGTTCACGTCCATGTCCGCGGACAGGCGTCAGGTGGTCGCCGCCTCCATATCCGCCTTGACGGCCGAGTCGTCCAGCGACGTGAGCACGGACTCGGGGTCGCCGCCCTTCATCACCGCCTGGCTCACATCGGTGCGTATCGTGCCCCTGACGGCGGGCCAGGACCGCATGTTCACCGGCGCGAACTGCGCGTCCGCCAACTGCTCGATGAACGCCGACAGCCCTTGCTCGGAGGAACCCCCGGTCGCCGCGTCGGACGCGGAGTACGTCACGGGGAGCGCGGACTGACCGCCGCCGTAGGTCATGGCGGACTCTCCGCTGTAGAGGAAGGCGAGGAACACACCGCACTCCTTGCGGTGGCCGTTCCGCTCGAACGCCATCAGCCAGTCGCTCAGCCCCACCGGCCTGGCGGCTCCGCCGTCCTTCTTGGGGAACGGAGCGTGCGCGTAGGGGACTTTGGCCTGATCGGCCGCGCCCATCAGCACGGGGTGGGCGATCAGCATCCCGATCTCGCCCTGCAGGAACTGTGCGTACGCGGCGGTCCTGTCGAGCTCCGCGGGGGACGCGCCGGCCAGCCCGTCGGCGACGAGTTTGTCCCGCAGCCAGGTCAGGGCCTCGATGTTGGCCGACGTCGCGAAGTCGTACTCCGCGAGCTCCCCCGTATAGCCGCCGTCGGCCGCGAGCAGCCAGGACAGGGCCTCGTCGTCGGCCGCCTCGGGGCCGAACTGGAGCCCGTACGGCGTCTTCACGCCGATCGCCTTCAGCGCCTCGGCGGCCTCGCGCAGCGTGTCCCACGAGGTGGGGGCGCCAGTGATGCGGGCCCGCCGGAAGAGTTCCTTGTTGTAGAAGAGCCGGGGCGTGCTGGCCAGGAAGGGGATCCCGTACGTGGCGTTGTCGACCGTGCCCGCCTCGGTGAAGGACCGGATGAAGTCGGCCTGGGTGGCGATGTCGAACAGCTGGCTCAGGTTGTAGAGCCGGCCGTCCTCGGCATAGGGCGCGAAGACGTTCGACTGCGCGATGTCGGGCGCCCGGCCCGCTTCGACCCGCTGGGCGAGCGTCTTGTCGATCTTGTTGAACGGGACCCGCTCAAGGTTGATCTTTATGCCGGCGTGCTGCTTCTCGAAGGCGGAGACGATGCTGTCCCACTGGTCGCTGAGCGAGGCGCCCACGCTCTTGTCGTAGCTGGCCACGAGGAGATCGAGCTCCACGTCCTGACGTGATGAGCAGCCGGTGAGCCCGAACGCGGCCGTGGTGCCGGCGAGGCCGGCTGTCTGAAGAAGGAACTGCCGCCGACGCACCGCTCTTGCCACCTCTTGCTAGTCCAGCACATGCACTTATGACAGATTCTGCCATACAGGCATCTTCTGCCCGCTCTTCTGCCCACCGGGCGAAGTGCCTTCAGGGCATAACCTGATCCGCATGCAAGGTGGCTCGTTGACGGAGCGGCGCAAGGCCGCGACCCGGCTGGATATCGCCCGTACGGCGGCGGCGCTCTTCGTGGAGCACGGCCTGCGGACCACGCGCGCCGAGGACATCGCGCGCGCCGCGGGCGTCGCCCCGCGCACCTTCTACCGCTACTTCGCGACCAAGGAGGAGGCGATCACCCCGCTGCTCGCTGCCGGGGCCCGGCAGTGGGTGGAGGCGGTGCGGGGCGCCCCGGCCGACCTGTCGGTGCCGGATGCGCTGCGGCACGCGGCAGCGCGCGCGCTGACTCCGGACCCCGGTGACACGGCGGCCTCGGAGTCCCTGGAGTGGGTGCGGTCGCTGCTGAGGATGGCGGCGGACAGCCCGGCACTCCAGTCGGTGTGGAACGACGCGTGCCACGACGCGGACGTCACCCTGACAAGGGTGCTCTCGGCGCGTGCCGGGCTCCCGGACGGAACGGATTCGCTGGACATCCGGCTGACGGCCGGGGTCGCGGGCGCGGCGGTGCGGGCCGCGGTGGAGACCTGGGCGGCCGGCGATGCCCCGGCCACGGGGCCACAGGGGCCCGCGGCATTGGCGGAGCGCTGCCTGACCTCGGCGGAGGGCGCACTGAAGGGCACCTGACCCCGGGTGCCGTACGACCGGTTCGCGGAACCGTCGGGTCTCCGCGAACCGGCGGCCGGTCGGCCCCGGGCCCGCTACTTCAGGCCGGTGTCCAGTGCGTTCATCAACGTGCCCTGTGACGTGTCACCCGACATCTCCCAGATCATCACCCCCAGCAGCCCCTTGGACTTCACGTAGTCGGTCTTCTTGCCGATGGACCAGGTGTCGTCGAAGAACCACCACTGACTGCCGGTGCAGCCGTACGTCGACACCGACTGTTCGTCGTGATGGACCGTCATCGTCGGGTACGCGCCAATGAGGTTGGAGTAGCCGCGGGTCCCTGCCTCCTGCGCGAACTGGCCGGGGGCGGCGCCACCCGCCGACTGACATTCACCGGCGGCTCCACCATCGGCGACGTTCTGCCAGCCCCGGCCGTAGAACGGGATGCCCAGCGTCAGCTTGCGGGGCTCGACGCCCGCGTCCGTGTAGGCCTTGATGGCGGCATCGGCACTGAAGTGGAAGTCGTAGGGGTCCTGGTCGTCCGCTGCGGGCGGCCCCAGCACCGCGTGTGCAGGACGCAAGTCCCCTTCCACCACGAGCCGTTGTCGGCCGAGTTGAAGGTGGCCGTCAGCTTGCCCGCCGCGTGCGCGGGTGCGACCTGCAGGGAAAGCAGCGCGAGGAGCAGTCCGAGAACGGCGACGAGGGCGGTCGCCGTTCTCCGTCTGAGTGTCATGTGCTCGAACATGGGGTTCTCCCTTGAGGCAGGGACCGGTGAGGCGGTCCTGAGGGGGAGCGGGATTCCTTGGTGCCACGGAGCACGGGGGAACTAAATGGTCTGGACCAACTTCGTCAAGAGGTTCAGACCATTCTTCAGCGGAGGCACTGGTGCGCGATTTTGGAGCCGCTGCGGCTAGGATCACGCGTGGCAAGGCTGTAGCGCAGAGGTCGTCGCGCCCTAGCAGCAAGCTGGAGGACGTCGGTTCGAATCCGACCGGTCTTGCCACCTTTTCGTGGAAGAGAAGTCGATGGCGTCGGTTCGTCCCGAGCTGGCGGAGGACGCGGTCGCCCTCTCCTGGCCGGGTGCCGGCGGGGGGACCTGGGGAGTAGTGATGTTGCAGCCGATGCCCGTGCGCTGTCCCGCGATCGAGCACCCGGACATTCCGCTCGCCGACACGGCTCTGCTGGATCCGCTGCTGGAGCGGCTGGCAGCAGAGCACCCCGTCGAGGCCGACGAGGCCTTTGCGCTCGGCGCGCTGCGCGCGGACGGACGGGTCGACCTCTGCAAGCAGGGGCTGGGAGCCGCAGGTGCGGTCCGGGTGATGCCCGCCGTCGCTCACTCCCCGCACGCCACGCATGTGCTGCTCGGCACCAACTCGCTGGGGGACGAAGGGGCGCGGGCCGTCGCCGACGCGCTGGGCCGGGGCGGCCACGGGCTGCGGACGGTCTATCTCGGCTGCAATCGCATCGGAGCCGACGGAGTCATGGCGCTCGCCGGAGCACTGAGCGAGGACGACACCGTCACGGCGCTGTGGCTGAAACGCAATCCCGTGGGTGACGCCGGTGTCCGGGCACTCGTCCCGATGCTTCGCCGCAACACCGTGCTGCGCACCCTCGACCTGGTGAACAGCGGGCTCACCACAGACGGCCTCGCGGCGCTGCTGGCCGTACTGAGTCAGCGGCCCCGGCCCGTCGAGCGGCTGTTCCTCGGGGGCAATGGCCTCGGCGCCGAGGCCGCCCCGCTCCTGGCCGCACTGATCCGGGACGCGGGGGTGCGGGAGCTGTACCTTCCGGCCAACCGCCTCGGGGACGCGGGGGCCGCCGTGCTCGCGGCCGCCGCCGACCCCGCCCGTCCGATCCGGCTCGGCCTCGGCGGCAACGGGATCGGGCCCGCCGGGGCGCGCGCCCTGGCCGACGCGCTCGACGGGATCGAAGGACTGGATCTGGGTCGGCCGCCCTCCGAACGCAGCCTCGGGGCCCTGTCCAATGTCACCGGTGACATCGGAGCCGACGCGCTGGCCGGTGCGCTGCGCGGCAGCCCCCTGCAGCGGCTGGAACTGCGCCACACCGGTCTCACCGGGCGTGGTGCGAAGACCCTGCTGGCCGCCGTCGACGCCGACTCCCGTCTGGAGTACGTGGGGTTGGGCCCTGGCCTCCCCCGCAAGGTGAAGCGGTCCTTCGCCGCGCGGCTGCGCCCGGACCGCGGTGCGCACCCGGACCTTCGTGCGGTCAGGAGCGTCTACCGGTGAGCCAGGACGCGGTGGCGGCTTTCCTCGATCCGGAGGAAAGGGCGAGCCGACGACAGGTCCACCGGTACGCGGTGCCGCGGTGGATGATCGAGGCGTCTGCCGAACGGCGTGCGGCCGGGGACTGGCAGGGGGCCTGCACGGCGGCCCGGTTCGATGTGACATTCGACCTGTCACAGGTCTCCGCGCGGTACGGTCCGGACGTGGCCGGGGCGCTCCGCGCCGATCTCCTCCATCTGGTGCCGGACCTGGTGCGCTGGCACCTGCCGCGGGTACTGGGCGGGCGCTCGACGCTCGCCACCGACCTGACCGTGGTCCTGGCGGGTTACGGCGTCACGGCGGACATGCCCGGGGCGACGGCTCCGTATCTGTATCTGCGCACGCCTGCGATGGTCGACGGACCGCAGCGGATCTCGCTCCGGTTCGGGGCGGTGCGACGCGACGCGGCATCCAGTACCTTCCACCTGGGCGTCACGGACTGGCGGGCCTGCCGGCATCTGTGGGACGCGCGCCGTACCGACGAACTGCGCGCACGCGTCGGCGGCGCCGACCGGTTGCCGTTCCTCCACGCCGACGGCACACCACGCGGGGCGGACGAACTGCCGGACGCGGACCCGGGCGCCGGTGACCCGGTGGCCCGTGCCGAGTGGGTGACCCTGCTGTACCAGCGGGGTCAGGTGGCGGAGTCCCTGGCGGCGGTCGGCATCGACGTCGATGCGAACTCGCCGAAAACGCCGTCGTGGTACCGGGCGACGCCGGCGACGATCCTGGCCCGGCTGGCGCTCGATGTTCCCCGGCTGGAGTCGGAGGCCGGGCGGTTCGCGGAGCTGTACGGTGCGTCGCGCCTTCAGATCGGCGAAGACTGGGTGGCCTGCGTCCTGCTGGAGTTCACGGGCAGCGGCAGCGACAGCAGGCTGCGGATCGGACTCGTCGAGCGGGAGGCCGCCGAGGGCGCTCCCCTCCTTCCCCGGTCGCTCCGGCAGCGGCTGCCGGACCTCGACCTGCTGCGGACCGGTGATGTGACTCCCGGACAGTTGCATCCGCTGGTCGCCGGGGCCCTGTTCCCCGGCCTCGACACGGCGGTGGGGCCGCCAGGACCGACGCCGCCCGCGCCGGTACGGGTCAGGTGCCGCGGCGAGTGGCACGAGGTCGCCTTCCGCGACGGGAAGCTCGACTCCCCGCACAGCCCGCAGGAGCGACAGCGCGAGAACGCGCTGCGGGCCTTCGGCGGCGCGGTCACCGGCTGCTTCGCCGTGGAGCACTCCTGCACCTCCGGCAACGGTCGGCTGCCCAAGGCCCTGCGGGCGCAATGCCGGGATCTCTTTCTGCGCGCCCAGCACGGAGACACCCCGGGGGTCCTGGAGCTCCTGGACGCGGGGGTGGACCCGCGCGTGCGGGACGGTGGACGGCGAAGCCTGCTCCACGTCCTGCACCTCCTCGACCACGAGCCCCTGCTGCCGCGGCTCCTGGCGGCGGGTCTCGATCTGGAGGCCCTTGACCACCGGGACCGCACCCCGCTCTGCGTGGCGGTCGGCGACGGCGGTTCGGCGGAACTCGTGACGGCGCTGGTCGAGGCCGGGGCACGGATCGACGTCGTCGACCAGATGGAACTCTCGCTGGACCAGCTGATCCGCAAGTACCGGCGGACGGACCTGGGCTTCCTCAGGGAACGGGTGGAGAAGGAGCATCCGGGCCTCGGGGCCGACTGGTGGGACGAGTGGGAAGAAGAGAAGGACGACGAAGACGAAGAGGATGAGGACGGGTGAGCACCATCGCCCCCGGCAGACCGGGACAGCCCCCCGTACCACCGCGCCCGGCCGACGTACCGGGACCGCTGGACGCCGCCGACGAGCTGAACCGCAGACTGCGGACCTCACGGACCGAAGCCGCCGCCAATCCTCAACTGGAGGCGCTGGCACTGGCGGTGACGGCCAATCAGCCGGTGCTGCTCTGGGGCGAGCCGGGCATCGGCAAGTCGGCCGGCATGGAGCAGCTCGCCGCCGGACTGGGCCTCGGTCTGGAGACGGTCATCGCCAGCGTGCACGAACCGTCCGACTTCGCCGGGCTGCCGGTCGTCGGTGACGACCCGGCCGTGACCGGGGTGCCGATGGCCCCGCCGGACTGGGCGGTCCGGCTGGCACGCACGGGCCAGGGGCTGTTGTTCTTCGACGAGTTGTCCTCCGCTCCCCCGGCCGTGCAGGCGGCACTGCTGCGCGTGGTGCTCGAACGCCGGGTGGGCAGCCTGACGTTGCCGGAGTCCGTACGCATCGTGGCGGCGGCGAACCCACCGTCGAGCGCGGCGGACGGCTGGCACCTCAGCCCACCGCTCGCCAACCGTTTCGTGCACCTCCAGTGGACGCACGATCCGCGCACCGTCGCGCGGGGCATGGCCGGTACGTGGCCCGAGGTGGCCGTGCCGGTCGTCGACGCCGCCAGGGTTCCGGGGGCGGCGGCGCGGGCCCGTGGCGCGATCTCCGGCTTCCTGACCGCACGACCGGGCCTCGTCCATCACATTCCGGCCGACGCGGAGAGCCGGGGCCGGGCCTGGCCGTCCCCGCGGACCTGGGACATGGCGCTGCGGCTGCTCGCCACCGGGTACGCGACGGGCACCGGGCGGGAGGCGGTGGCCGCCGCGCTGACCGGGGCTGTCGGGGACGGCGCGGGCATCGAGTTGCTGTCCTACCTGGAGAACCTCGATCTGCCCGACCCCGACCGCGTACTGGCGGACCCCGACGCGTTCGCCCTGCCCGAGCGCGGCGACCGTCAACTGGCCTTCCTCATCGCGGTCGTCGCGGCCGTCCAGGGCGACCTCACCAGGCGCCGCTGGGAAGCGGGCTGGACGGTGCTGGCGAAGGCCGTCGACGCGGGTGTGCCCGATGTGGCGGCCAGGGCGGCGGTGGATCTGGCGACGATGCGGGACACCGACTGGCCGGTGCCGGAAGGCATCGACGCCTTCGTGGAACTGCTGCAACTGTCCGGCGCCCTCCCGCAGAGCGGCTGAGGCGGGCACACCGGTGCCGGAACCGGAAACCGCCCCGGAGCGGCCCCAGTTGGACCTGACCAAGCTGCTCGCCGCCCGCTACCGGGCGGCGACCGACCGGCCCTATCTGGCCTCGGCGCTGTACGCGCTCTCGGTGGTGGCGAGCACCGGGGTGCCGACGATGGGCGTGGACCGGCACTGGCGCTGCTACGTGTCACCCGCCTTCGTCGACGCGACACCGGTGGCGGAACTCGCGGCGGTGTGGCTGCACGAGGTGGCGCATCTGCTGCGCGACCATCACGGGCGCGCCGAACGGCTGCCCGCCGCCGACCAGCGCGACCCGCACCGCGTCAATGTCGCCCAGGACTGCGAGATCAACGACGACCTCATCGCCGACGGCCTGCCCCTGCCGGCCGGACGGATGGAGCCGCGCCTCTTCGGCCTGCCGACCGGGCAGCTCTTCGAGGCGTATCTCCCCGGTCTGCCGCCGGGCCCGCCCCCGCACGACTGCGGGTCCGGCGCCCATGGACAACCGGTGCCCTGGGAGCTGACCGGACCGGACGGGCCGAACCGTCTCGGTCCGGTGGAGGCCGAGGCTCTGCGACGCCACACCGCGGAGGCCATGCGCGCCCATCGGCGCGGCCGGGGCACCCTCCCGGCTGGCTGGAAGCGCTGGGCGGACCAGATCCTGGAGCCCACGGTCGACTGGCGGCAGGCGCTCGCGGGCGCGGTACGGGAGGCCGCCGCCTGGGCCGCCGGAGCGATCGACTACACCTACCGCCGACCCTCCCGCCGCAACGCGGCG
The DNA here is from genome assembly GCF_035918155.1 of Streptomyces sp. NBC_01591. Classification (NCBI taxonomy): domain Bacteria; kingdom Bacillati; phylum Actinomycetota; class Actinomycetes; order Kitasatosporales; family Streptomycetaceae; genus Streptomyces; species Streptomyces sp. NBC_01591. Next base: position 7,138,781 of record NZ_CP109327.1, on the reverse strand, counting down.
CTCCAGGGCGTCGTGCTGCCCAGTCTGCGCGGGCCGCTGCCCCGTGTCGCCGTCGTCATCGACACCTCTGGGTCGATGGGTGACGAGGAACTCGGCTCGGCGCTGGCGGAGGTCACCGGGGTACTGCGTGAGGTGGGCATCCGGGGCAACCGCGTCACCGTGCTGGCCTGCGACGCCGACGTGCAGAGCGTGTCCAGGGTGACGGCCGCCGAGCAGATCACCCTGGGCGGGGGCGGCGGCACCGACATGCGGGTGGGCATCGCCGCCGCCCTCACGGCGCGGGACCGCCCGAACATCGTCGTCGTACTCACCGACGGCTACACGCCCTGGCCGGACGAGGCCCCTTCGTGCCGGCTCGTCGCGGCGCTCATCGGCCCGGACGCCCCGCAGCCCCCGAGGTGGGTGGAGACCGTCCGCGTCACCGACCGGGCCCGGCCGTGACGTCCTCCCACCACCGACCGTCGGCCCCGGACCGACGGGCCCATACGGGGCATCAGTCGCCGAGGACGACCGTGCGCTGGGCGGAGAAGTCGCCCCACTTCCCGTCGGGCAGCTTGGCGCGGATCTTCATCGAGTAGCGGGTGCCGCGCGGGTCGTTGACGGTGAGGCGGTAGCTCGCCCGGCCTGCGGGCGGGGTGGCGCCCCAGACGATCGTGGTGGTCAGCCGGCCGCCGATGAAAAGCTGGTACGCCGGGATCTCGCCGCCCGTCTCCGGCTGCTGCCAGTCCAGGTCGACGGCGTACTCCTTGCCCTGGACGCGGTTGCTGATCCGCAGGTCGGTGGGGGCGGTGCTCGCCGGCGCACCCGGGGCGGAGGTGGTGGTGAGGTCGATGGCGTTGCTGTCCGGCGAGGAGGTGTCGGCGGCGTCCCGGGCGCGGACGGTGAAGGTGTAGACGGTGCCGGGGCGCAGGCCGGTCAGATGTGCCGTGGTCCGGGTGCCGGGCACACTGTGGATTCGGGAGTCCTCCTGGTAGATGTCGTACGAGGTGACACCGACGTCGTCCGTCGAGCCGCCCCAGGAGAGGTTCACCGCCCGGCTGCCGTCCACCGTGCCGCGTAGCTTCACCGGGCGGGTCGGCGGCTCGTGGTCGGCGGGGGTCGGGGCGGGTGTGGTGACGCTCGCGGCGGCGCTCGGCGCGGAGAGGTTCCCGGCGGCGTCGCGGGCGCGGACGGTGAAGGTGTAGGCGGTCGACGCGGTCAGCCCGTCGACGTCGATCATCACCTTGGCCGCCGGGACCGATTCGACCCGCTTCCCCTCGCGGTAGATCTCGTAGCCGGTGACCGCCTTGTCGTCGGAGGCCCGCTCCCACATGACGTGCACGGAAGTGGCGCTGCTCGCCTGCGCCGTCACATGGCGCGGCACCGTCGGCTCGCGGGTGTCGGCCTCGGGAGCGGAGTCGCAGGCGGTGAGCGCGGCGAGGAGCAGGGCGGCGGAACAGGCCAACGCGGCGGTTGCGTGGGGGCGTTGCACGGTCGTGCCTTCCATCCGGAAGCAATGGTCCAGACCTGTATCGCGTGGCGCGGGGGTCTCCGACAAGGGGGTGGAGCGGAAGCTTCCACAATGTGGCGATGTGTGCGGCAGCCGTGGGGTGGGGTGGGGTGGGGTGGCGTGCCGGTGTGCGTCGGCCGTTCGTCGGCCGGTGCCCTATGTGACGTACGGTCGGCTGATGTTGTGCATACGAGGCGTTGTGCTGCCGGAGCGCGAGGAACGCACGTTCTGGATCGACGGCTAGGTACTCCGTGAGGGCGATCCGCCGGGCGGGCTCGCCGGCCGGGACGCGGAGACGGTCGTGGACGGCGGCTGGCTGCTGCCCGGGCTCGTCGATGTGCACACGCATCCGGGCGCTCCGGAGCCGGGCGCGCCGTTCGACGAGGCGTTGCTGCGCAGGCAGTTGGGCGAGCACCGGGACGCGGGGGTGCTCGCGGTACGCACCCCCGGCACGGCGCGGCGGATGCCCGCATGGGTGGCGGAGGACCCGGAGCTGCCCCGGGTGACGTCGGCGGGACGGTGGCTGGCCACACCCGGCCGGTTCTTCCCCGGCTTCGGGCGCGATGTGAGCGAGGCCGAGTTGGTGCGGGCGGCCGTGGAGGAGGCGGCCGCTTCGTCCGGGTGGTGCAAGGTCGTCGGCGACTGGGCCCTCGACCAACCCGCCGTGCCGCTGCCGCTGTTGACCTCGGTGGTGGCGGCGGTGCACGCGACGGGCGGCAAGGTGGCGGTGCACTGCCAGACCGCCGAGGGCAGCCGCAACGCCGTACTGGCGGGCGCCGACAGCCTGGAGCACGGTATGCATCTCGACCCGGCCCTGCTGGACCGGATGGCCACGCAGGGCACCGCGTTCGTGCCGACGCTGAGCGTCTTCGGCGCCGGGGCGGACGCGATGCGGGCACGGGAGCCGAGCGTGCGCCGTGATCTGTGGCTGGCCGGCTGGGACAGCATGCTCGACAATGTGCGCGCGGCCCACGAAGCGGGGGTGACGGTGCTGGCGGGGACGGACTCCTTCCCTTGCGGGACGGTCGCGGGCGAGATGGAATGGCTGGTACGGGCCGGTCTTTCGGCCCACGCGGCACTCGGTGCCGCGTCCTGGACGGCGCGGGCCTGGCTCGGACTGCCGGGCCTCGTGGACGGCGCGGCCGCCGATGTCGTCGCGTACGCCACCGACCCGACCCTGGATCCCGGCGCGCTGAACCTGCCGAGCCGGATCGTGCTCCGGGGACGCGTCGTGCGATGAGCGATGAGTTCGAGGTGCGGAAGGAGTCAGCACTGTATGAACACGCACACGGAGACAACTCCCACGATCGATCTGGAACCCGCGGCGCGGCAGATCGTCACCCTGCTCGACGGCATCGACGAGCAGCAGCTGGACGATCCGACGCCCTGCCCCGACTACGCGGTGCGCGAGCTGCTCGCCCACGTGGTCGAGTTGAGCACGGCGTTCCGGGACGCGGCGCGGAAGGACCTCGGCCCGACGACCGACACCCCTCCGGACACGGAGCTTCCGGTCCTCGGTGACGACTGGCGCGAGGCGCTGCCGCCGTTGCTGGACGAGCTGGTGACTGCCTGGCGCGATCCTGCCGCCCGGCAGGGAATGACCAGGGCGGGCAACGTGGATCTGCCGGGTGAGGTGGCGCTGCTGGTCGCACTGGACGAGCTGGTGATCCACGGCTGGGACCTCGCCCGGTCGACCGGGCAGAAGTACGAGGGGGACGAGGCGAGCCTTCGCGTCTCGCTGGTCATGCTGACCCCCGGTGACGGCAAGCCCCGGGCGGAGACCATCTTCGGCCCGCCGGTTCCGGTCCCGGCCGACGCGCCCCTCGTCGACCGGGCCGTCGCGATGAGCGGCCGCCGCCCGGACTGGGAGCCCGGCGACTGAGCGGTACGCAGGGGCGGGTGTGCCGCTCGGGGGTCGGGTCGGCACGGCCCTCCGGCTCCGGGCGGCGCGGCCCGCGCGGGTCCGGTCAGGGTTTGGCCAGCGTTCGTGCCGCCTCGCGGGCCTGTTCCCGCAGCCGTTCGTCGGCCGGGGCTATCCCCGGCTCCAGGCCCGAGGCCCGCACCCGGAGGTCCCGTTCGGCCAGGGCGATCAGGCGGCGACGACCGTCCTCGGTGAGGGAATCGGGTCCGAGTACGACCAGGGCCTCCAGCGCGGTCTCCGCGTCGGCGTCCTGCTCCGCCGCGTCCAGGAGCAGCCCGGCCGTGCGGGGGCCGTCGAGCGTCTCGGGCGCGATCGCGTGCAGGGCGAGCACCGCCGACGGAATCTGCATCGGCTCGGTGAGCAGGCCCTCCAGCGCGGGGACCAGCGGTCGGGCCGCGCCGCCGATGCGGGCGGCAGCCCGCGCGGCACGGCCGAACGTCCAGCGCAGCCACATCGGTTGCACCTCCGCGAGCACACCGGCCAGCACCGGCACCGCTTCCTCCGGGTCACCGGTGATCCGCCACAGGGCCGCGGCGATCTCCACATCGGCGTCCATCTGCGGGATGTTGCGGTCGCCCGCCCGGTCGCTGAGCGCGGACCGGAGGGCGGGTACCAGGGCGACCGCCTCCGGGCCCAGCCCGGCGGCGAGGCTCGCGGCCTCCCGCACCGCCGGACCGCCGGGGGTGAGCCGTGCGGCGACGGCCGCCCGCAGCGGGCCGGTCTCCCCCGTCAGCTCGCGCACCGCCGCCGCAGCAGCGAGCCGGCCCTCCGGGCCGGTGCGTGCCGCGGCGGTCAGGAGCTCCGCGGTCGTCCCCCGGTGCTCCGGCGGGCAGATCGCGACCAGCGCCTTCGGTACCGCCCCCGGGCAGAGCGGCAGCACGGCCGACAATTCGGGCAGGGCGGCCGATGCCCGGCTCCCCCACGCGCCGAGCAGGTTGACCAGTCGGACGACCTCATCCGCGCCGGGGCCGCCCACCTCAGCCAGCCGGGTACGGATCGCATCCAGCAATTCCAGGTCGTACGTGAACGAGGCCCCGGCCGCCCCTCCGAACAGGAACCCGCATGCCGCGCCCAGCGCCCGCGGGCGCCGTCCCAGGTCCCGGGCCAGGAGCGGGGCGGCCCGGTCGGGGGCCACCGCGACGAGTGCTTCCAGCGCGCGGTCCGCCGGATCGCCCTCGCCCGCGGCGAGTCGGGCCAACACCGGGGCAGCCGCCGCAGCCCGGACGCCCAGCTTCGCGAGCAGCGAGTACGCCGCGGGCGCGTCCGCCGGGTCGGCGACCATCGCCTCCACGGCACCGGCCAGCCGCTCCGGCGCGCTGCGCGACAGCAGGCAGGCCGTCTCGGCCGCCCACAACGCCTCCGCCCGCGCCTCGGAGTCCGCGCCGCGCAAGGCGCCGTCGAGCAGGGTGTACGCGGCGTCGCGGTCGGCGTCGGTGTCGCGGCGCAGCAGCTCTTCGACGACGTACTGCAGGGGTTCGTTGCGCTCCAGGTCCAGCCGGCCCTCGACGAGGTCGTTCACGGGCAGGAGCGAGAGCATCGCCGCGTGGTGCGCGGGTCCCCACGGCAGTCCGCCGTCCACGCAGGCCAGCAGCGCCACGATCCGCACCTCGCCGGGCTCGTCCGCGCCGATGGCCGCGGTCGCCGCGTCGGCCGTGCCCGACGGGTCCAGGTGGGCCATGGCGCCCAGGAGCTCGGCCCGTACCAGCGGGTCCGTCTCGGTCTTCCGGCGCAGGTGGAGCACCGGCAGCACCTGCTCGGCCGCGCCGGTCATCGCGGCGGCCCAGACCGCGGCGCGCCGGAGCCCCGGCTCCTCGGCGTCGACCGTCGTGAGGAGCAGCGGCAGCTGACCGACGACGGCCGCCCGGCAGGCGGCCTCGTCGCTGTCACCGTCGTCCGCGCCGCCCTCCGCTATCCCGCCGAGCAGCACCAGCAGGTCCTCCGTGCGGTAGCCGGCACCGGCGAGCCGTGCGAGGTACGGAACGGCGCGGGCCGTGGCCTCGTAGACCGAGCCCTGGTGCAGGATGCTGCCGTACAGCTCGGAGATCGCCTCGGACGCGGCCTCCTCGCTCTCCCCGGCGAGCGCCCGCAGGCAGTCGGGGACATCGGCCGCACTCCCGTAGGCATGCTGCAGATCCGCCCATGGCTGGGCGTCGATGTCGGCGAAGAACGATGCGAGATCCATGAAGCGGATCATGCCACCCGGCACCGACAACGCCCCCGGTCACCGGTGTTCGGCCGCCGGTTCCCGGTTGGTCCTCAGCTGGTGAAGAACTCCGTGATCTGCTGGGCGACCTGGTCCGGATGGACCTCGTGCACCCGGTGGCCGCCCCCGATCGTGATCAGCCGGCAGTCCGGGATCAGCGAGGCCATGTCCTGGAGGCGCCCCTGGGGCATGGTGGATTCCGGGCCACCCGAGATCATCAGCGTGGACGCGACGATCTCGCCGAGGCCGGCCGCCCACTCGGGGTCGGGGTCGGCCACCTCGGCCCGGATGGGAGCGACGACGGCCTGGTCGTAGTCCACCGGCCCCTCCGGCTCGGCGGCCGGCTTCGGCTCGCTCGGGAACGGCGGCGGGGTCTCCACCAGTACCAGTCGCTCCACCCGGTCCGCGTGCTCCTGGGCGAGGAGATGGGCGACGACGCCGCCCATGGAGTGGCCGACCAGGCCGACCCGGTCGAGCTCGCACTCGTCCAGGAAGCCGAGGACGTCGTCCCGCATCAGCTCGAAGGAGTACTCGTCCGGCCAGTCGCTCTCGCCGTGACCTCGCAGGTCGAGGGCGTACACCCGCCACTCCTCGCCCAGCAGGGCGGCGGCCGCCTCCCAGCTCGCGGCGGAGCCGCCGAGGCCGTGCAGCAGGACCACGGGCGAGCCGAAGGGGTCGCCCCAGGTCCGGTACGCAAGCCGTACGTCGCCGACATCCACTACAGACTGATCTTCCATACCCCTGACGCTACAGGCGCGTGGGGGCAGATCGTTCCGCCGCCTCCGTGGTGGCCGCTGTCCGGCGGGCGCCCGGCACGCATCCAGCGGCGGATACCGGATCCGGTCCGCCCAAACCCATGATCGACGGGCGCGAGAAGCGTCCGCCCGGTGCCTGCGCACGCCGGTGCGCACGCCATATGACCTGCGCTTTCGCTCCTGCCCGAAGACCGGTCCGGACCCGTGACCAGTCGGTCGGCGACTCCGTTGGGGCTGATGGACGGCTCACGCCGACGTGGGCCGGATCACGGAGGAGAGATTCGCATGATGAAGAAGATGATGCTGGCCGCGATGGTGCTGACCGCCGGTCTCGGGCTGGCGGTGAGCCCCGCCGCCCAGGCCGCGCAGAGCCCCGCCGCCGCGCAGGCCGCGAAGGCGCCGGCAGCGGTCTGCACCGTCAACGACAACGGGGTGAACTTCCGCGGCGGGCCGGGCAGCGAGTACCCGGTCCTGGGCCAGGTGAACCGGGGCCAGAAGCTCGACGCCCGCGGCCAGCAGGGCGACTGGGTCATGGGCGACCTGTGGGGCGGCCCGACGGGCGTCTGGATCCACGTGGCCTACCTCGACTGCTGAGGCCGCAGCGCCCTGGCTGGTGCCGCGCCGGCCACCTCGCCACCCACCTCGGCCCCGCATCGCGCGTTCCGCGCGGTGCGGGGCCTCCCGCGTTTCGAGGGAACTTCTCAACTCCCCGGCGCCGGAGGGGTGTACGACCACTCTCCACTCTGATAGGAAAGCTTCCTAACAGACCGTCGCAACGAAGAACTCCCTTTGGAGGACTGGTGCACGCTCCCCATAAGCGCGCCGCACGTCGCAACACCCGCCCCGTGCGCATCACGGTCATCGCGGTCGGACTGGCCCTCACGGCGATTCCCGTCGCCGCCTACGCCGGTGGCCCCTCAGACCAGGCGGCCCATCAGCCGACGGCAGCGGCTCACGAGGCCGCCGCCGCGACGGGGCTGGACGACCCGGCGAAGAAGGAGATCGCCATGCAACTGGTCTCCAGCGCCGAGAATTCCTCCCTCAACTGGAAGTCCCAGTACAAGTACATCGAGGACATCGACGACGACCGCGGCTACACCGCGGGCATCATCGGCTTCTGTTCCGGCACGGGCGACATGCTCGACCTCGTCGAGCTGTACACCGAGCGCAAGCCCGACAACGTCCTCGCGAAGTACCTTCCCGCACTGCGGAAGGTCAACGGCACCCCCTCGCACAGCGGTCTCGACCCGAACTTCACCAAGGACTGGGTGAAGGCGGCCTCCGACTCGGCGTTCAAGCAGGCGCAGAACGACGAGCGGGACCGGGTGTACTTCAACCCGGCCGTCAAGCAGGGCAAGGCCGACGGCATCGGCACGCTGGGCCAGTTCGCGTACTACGACGCCATCGTCATGCACGGCGACGGCGGCGACAGCACCAGCTTCAGCTCTATCCGCAAGCGGGCCCTCTCGAAGGCGAAGCCGCCGTCCCAGGGCGGCAACGAGGTCACGTACCTCAACGCCTTCCTCGACGCCCGCGTCTGGGCGATGAAGCAGGAGGAGGCCCACGAGGACACCAGCCGCGTGGACACCGCCCAGCGGGTCTTCCTGAAGAAGGGCAATCTGAACCTGGACCCGCCGCTCGACTGGAAGGTGTACGGCGACAGCTACCACATCGGCTGACACACCGGACGACACGGCCGTGGCGCGTACGGCAGCACCCGCGAGGGTCGCCGTACGCGCCACAGCTCCGTCCCGGCCTTGTGTCGCGCCGGGCCGGATCGGATCAGTGCGCGGCCACCGGGTCCGCGGCCGCCGGGCTCTGCTCCCGCTCCGACGGTTCCGGATCCGGCTTCCTGCCGAGGTGGTTGAAGGCCAGGTTGAGCACGATCGCCACCACGCAGCCGGTCGAGATCCCGGAGTCGAGCACCACGAGCAGATCCTCCGGGAACGCGTGGTAGAACTCCGGCGCGGCGATCGGGATCAGGCCGATGCCCACGGCCGCGGCCACGATCAGCGCGTTCTCGCCCTTCTCCAGTGCGGCGGCCGCCAGGGTCTGGATGCCGCTCGCGGCGACCGAACCGAAGAGCACGATGCCCGCGCCGCCGAGGACCGGCAGCGGGACGAGCGCGATGACGGACGCCGCGACGGGGACCAGCCCGAGCACGATCAGGATGCCGCCACCGGCGGCCACCACGAAGCGGCTGCGGACCTTCGTCATCGCGACGAGACCGATGTTCTGGGCGAAGGCACTGCACATGAAGCCGTTGAAGAGCGGGCTGATGGCACTGCCCAGGGTGTCGGCGCGCAGGCCGCCCTCGATGGTCCGCTCGTCCGCCGGCCGGCCGACGATCCTGCCGAGCGCGAGCATGTCCGCGGTGGACTCGGTCATGCAGACCAGCATCACGATGCTCATCGAGACGATCGCGGCGATCTCGAACTGCGGCGCCCCGAAGTGGAACGGCGTGGGGAAGCCGACCAGGTCGGCGTCCTTGATGGCGCCGAAGTCGGTGATGCCGACGGGTATCGCGATCAGGGTGCCGACGATCAGTCCGAGCAGGATGGCGATCTGCTGGAGGAAGCCGCGCAGCAGTTTGCGCAGGGCCAGCACGATCACCAGGGTGACCGCGGCCATGGTGATGTTGGTAGTGGAACCGTAGTCCGCCGCCGTGGCGTTGCCGCCCTGGGACCAGTTGAAGGCGACCGGCAGCAGCGAGACACCGATCAGAGTGATCACGGTGCCGGTGACCACGGGCGGGAAGAAGCGGACCAGTTTGCAGAAGTACGGGGCGAGCAGGAAGCCGAGCAGGCTGGCGACGATGATCGCGCCGAAGATGACGGCGATGCCGTCGTGTCCGCGGTCCTTGCCGATGGCCACCATCGGGGTGACCCCGGCGAACGAGACGCCGTTGACGAACGGCAGCCGGGCGCCGATCCGCCAGAAGCCGAGGGTCTGGAGCAGGGTGGCTATGCCCGCGGTGAACAGGCTCGCCCCCATCAGGAAGGCGGTCTCCTTGGCGGTGAGGCCCACGGCGGGCGCCACGATCATCGGCGGGGCCACCACGCCCGCGTACATCGCGGCCACGTGCTGGAGGCCGCTGGTGAACATCTTCAGTGGGGGGAGCGTCTCGTCGACCGGGTGTTTCCGGTCCGGCGAGGACGATTCGGGGGCGTCGCCCCGATGTGGGGCTCCATCGGGTGCTGCGTCTGCGTCGTTGCGAAACCTGGGCGTAGCTGCCACGGCGGTTCCTCCGGTCGGATACACGTCTGCGGCGACGTGGGTGTCAGGGAGGTGGTGCAAGTGGTGCGTTGGTGCAGGTGGGGCAGGGCTTGCAGCTGGTGCGGGCAGCTTTGTTCAGCGGTGCCGGGGGCGCGTACGTGCGTACACGCCCCCGGCACCGGTTGCCGTGGACACCGCTCGGGTCCACGGCGGCCGGCCGAGGGCCGTCCCCCTCGGCCGGCCGGTATCGGGGGGTGCCGCGGAGCGTCAGGCTCCGGCGGCGATCTGTGCGAGGCGGCGGGCCTCGTCGCGGGTGGCGCGGGCGATGGCGTCCTCGTCCGCGGTGATGAGGTGGTTGTCCTCGACGACCGGCTTGCCGTTGACGAGGGAGAGGGTGACGGGGGCCGCCGCACCGAAGACGAGTGCGATCACCGGGTCGGCGATGGAGGCGTGGGCGAGGGTGTCGAGCTTCCAGAGCACCAGGTCGGCGAGCTTGCCGGGCTCCAGGGAGCCGATCTGGTCGGAGCGGCCGAGCACCTGGGCGCCACCGTACGTTCCCAGGCGCAGGGCCTGACGCGCGTTCAGGGCCTTCTCGCGGTGGGCGCCGAGGCGGTTGATGAGCAGGGCGTTGCGCAGTTCGGTGTGGAGTTCGCCGGACTCGTTGGAGGCGGTGCCGTCGACGCCGAGGCCGACCGGGACGCCGGCCGCGAGCATGTCGGGGACCCGGGCGATGCCCGCGGCGAGCCGGGCGTTGGACGAGGGGCAGTGCGCGACACCGGTTCCGGTGCGGGCGAACGCGGCGATGTCGGAGTCGTTCATGTGGACGCAGTGCGCCATCCACACGTCGTCGCCGAGCCAGCCGGTGGACTCGAAGTAGTCGGTCGGTCCCATCCCGAACAGCTCGTGGCAGAACTTCTCCTCCTCCACGGTCTCCGAGCCGTGGGTGTGCATGCGCACTCCCTTGCGACGGGCCAACTCGGCGCCCTGTCGCAGCAGTTCGGTGGAGATGGAGAACGGGGAGCAGGGGGCGGCCGCGACCTGGGTCATCGCGTCGAACGACACGTCGTGGTGTGCGTCGATGGTCGCCTCGGTGCCGGCGAGCGCACCGTCGAGGGTCTCCACGGCGAAGTCCGGCGGCAGTCCGCCGTCCTTGACGCTGCGGTCCATGGACCCGCGGGCGAGGGTGAACCGTACGCCCATGTCACGGGCGGCCCCGATGATGGCGCCGGACAGATCGCCGGCCCTCTGCGGGTACACGTAGTGGTGGTCCATGGCGGTGGTGACGCCGCCGCGGGCCATCATGGCGAGCGAGCCCTGGGCGGCGGCGCGGACCATCGGCTCGTCGATGCGCGCCCACGTCGGGTAGAGGGCGACCAGCCAGTCGAACAGGTTGTGGTCGGTGGCGAGGCCCCGGGTGATCCACTGGTAGAAGTGGTGGTGCGTGTTGATCAGGCCGGGGGTGACCAGGTGCCCGGTGCCGTCGATGCGGCGTACGACGTTCTCCAGGCCCTGGGGGGCCCGGCCGGCGCCGATGGACTCGATCTTGTTGCCTGCGACGACGACGTGGCCCGAGGCGTACTCGGTGTCGTGGGCGTCGACCGTGGCGATGGCCACGTTCTCGATGACGATGCGGGATACGGGGTCTGCCGAAGGTGCCATGGCGCTTCCTTCCGGAGTGAGTGGCGATGCGGGCACGGCAGGACCCTAGGAGGATTTGAGTGCCGGGGCGGGCGCGCCGCCACGGGTGCCGAGATGGTGGAAGAAAAGGTTCAGCGACACGGCGACCAGGGCGCCCGCGCTGATGCCGGAGCCGAGCACGGTCTGCGCCCAGGCCGGGAAGTCGGCGTAGAAGGCGGGCGCGGCGAGCGGGATGATGCCCGCGCCGAGCGAGACGCCGACCAGGATGATGTTGGAGCTGTCGTCGAGGCCGGCCTCCGAGAGCGTACGAATGCCGCTGACCGCGATGGAGCCGAAGAGGACGATGCCCGCGCCGCCGAGGACCGGCATCGGCACCGTGGAGACCACCGCGCCGAGCACCGGGAAGACGCCGAGGACCAGGAGTGCGCCGCCCGCGGCGGCGACGACGTAGCGGCTGCGGACCTTGGTCAGCGAGACGACGCCGACGTTCTGGGCGAAGGCGGAGGTGGGGAAGCCGCCGAAGACGGGACCGATGAGGGTGGCGATGCCGTCGGTGCGCAGGCCCCGGGTGATGGTCCTGCCGTCGGTCTCGCGCTCGCAGATCTCGCTGATGGCGAGCATCGGCGCGATACCGGCCGAGGAGGCGGCGTTGACGAAGGGCAGCCGGTTGCCGACGAAGCCCTTGACCCCGAGGGTCTGCAGGAGGGTGGCCACACCGGCGATGAGCAGACTCGCGGCGATGAGCCGGGTCTGGCCCGCGGTGTCGAGGCGGACGGCCTGGCCGATGATGAGCGGGGGCGTGACCACACCCGCGTACATGGCGGCGATGTGCTGGAGCGCCGCGGGGGCGAGCCGCGAGGGGTGGAGCTTCTGGTCGACCGGGTGGACCTCGGGTCCTTCCGGTGGCGTGGAACACGGGCCTTCTGCCGGCCCTTTTGCAGGCGTTGCCATGGCTGGTTGTTCCCTCCGGTGTGGCGCGTCCCCGCCGACTGCGGGCGGCGGGGACGCGCGCCCCGCGTCAGAGGTTGGTCATGTCGACCGGGATGTGCGGCTCGCAGCCGTCGCGCAGGATGGTGGCCTCGATCAGGCCGTAAGGGCGGTCGGCGGCGTAGTACACGGCGCCGTCCTTGGCTTCGTTCTCCAGGCCGAAGGCGGAGAGGTCCTGCCGGAAGTGGTGCTTGTTGGGGGCGGAGAAGCGGATCTCGTCGATCTCGCTGCGGTTGTTGATGACCCGCGAACCCATCTGGTACAGCGTCTGCTGGAGCGAGAGCGAGTACGTCTCCACGAACGCGTGCAGGATGTGCTTCCTGGACTGTTCGTAGGACTTCTCCCACTGCGGCATGCGCTGCTCGTCACAGGTCCAGTTGTGCCGCCACCACGTCGACAGGGACGTGGCGAGGATGCGGTCGTAGTCCTCCTGGAGCGTCGTGTACTTGTCCTTGACGAAGCCCCAGAACTCGGAGTTCGTGGAGTTCATCACGGTCAGGTCCTTGAGCCCGGACAGGACTTCGAACTTCGCCCCCCCGTCACCTCCGGCGGAGTACGTGATCTGCGCGAGGCGGGTCTCCTGGCCCTTGCGGACGAAGGAGTGCTTGACCTCGTCGGCACCGATGAACTTGGAGTTGCCGTCGGAGCCGGCGATGCGTTCCCAGGCGTACTCCTCGATGCGGATGCGCGCGCGGTGGATCGCCGGCTGGCTGTCCACGAAGTGCCGGGCGAGGTGGATGCCGTACTGCTCGGCCGACTCGATGCCGTATTCCCTGGCGAACGCGAAGCAGGTGTTCTTCGTGGTGTCCGTCGGCAGGCAGTGGGCGTTCGAGCCGTTGTAGTGGACGTCGTCCAGGTCGCCGGAGAGGGCGACGGAGACGTTCAGGTCCTTGATGTGGTGGGTGTCGCCGTCCCTCGTGATCTTGACGACGCGGTTCTCTGCTTTGCCGTACTGGTTCTGGCCGAGAATCGTGGGCATGTCTGCTAGCTCCCTCGGTATACGGAGTAGCCGAACGGGTTGAGCAGCAGCGGTACGTGAAAGTGCTCGCCCGGTACGACGGCGAAGGTGATCGCCACTTCCGGGAAGAACGCACCGCTGTCCCTTACGCGGGGGGCGTCCTGCTGCGCCTCGGCTTGCTTCTTGGCTGCGAAGTACGCCTCGGTCTCGAAGTCGAGACGTACATGGGTGGTGCCCTCCGGCAGTGCCGGCAGGTCCTTGCATCGCCCGTCCGCGTCGGTCGCGGATCCGCCGAGCGTCGACCACGGCGCGTCGCCGCCACTACGGGCGGCGAGTGTGATGGCGACGGCCGCGGCGGGGCGGCCGATGCTGGTGTCCAGGATGTGGGTGGACACCGATGCGGTGGTGTCGGTGCTCAAGACCGTCACTCTCCTTCGGTTACGAGACGGGTCAGCCGGATGCGGTTGATCTTGCCCAGCTCGGTGCGCACGATCCCGCGCTCCTGCTCGGGCGAGTTCCCGATCCGGGACTTCACCGCGTCGCGCATCTGCTCACCGGTGGCTCCGGTGGCGCAGATCAGGAAGACATGTCCGAACCGCTCCTGGTAGGCCAGGTTCAGTTCGAGCATCTCGGCCTTGAGTTCCTCGGTGGCGCCTGCCATCCCCCGCTGTTCGCGGGAGGAGGTCGGGTCTCCGGGCTTCGGGCGGCCGATCGGCGGGTGACCGGCCATCGCGTCGGCCAGATCCTCCGTGGTCAGTGCGGCCGTGGCGGCGTCACTGACACGAAGGAGGGCTTCCGCGGTGGCGTACGGGCGTCGGGAGAGGATCTCTCTTCCCCATGCCGCGGCGGCACACACCGCGTGCAACGCGGTGGTGGCCTCGTCGTCCGCCAGGGTGTTGAACCGGGCGAGGCCCGGTGTGGAGCTCGAAGTCACGGGAGCCTCCGTGGCTGTTTTCGCTGTGCGTTTTTCGCTGTGCGTCGGTCGGGCTGCGGATAGCTAACGCCCTCCACAACACCACGTCAACACTTTGTTGAAATTACGCGAATGTAAAAAGCCGTCGCCCGTTGCTCCGGACGACGGCCCTCCACGATCTTGCACGGCCTTCGCTCACCTACCGCGTCAACTACTCGCCTTTGGCGGCATTTTCCCTGTTCAGGTAGTTATGACATTCGCGATCGAACGGGCTCGACTTACAGATATGCGCAGGTAGAGGGCTACATATTGCCGCCTTATCGCGTGATCCACAGAGGCACGATGACATCAAAATCCACATAACATCCACAACGCCGCTTGGCGGCTGAGTAGCTCGAAGGGATGAGGGGGTGCCGGACCCGTTCCGGTTGCACAGTTTCGAACCTAAGATCATGCCCACCGGGGAGGGAGGGAGCATAGCTCCGCACAATCCCTGATGCACCCCCACGCGCAGACCGGTGGGGTAGATGGTCGACAGGGTTTCGGCCCCGTCGGTGGAGCCTCAACTCCACTGGGAACGCCCCCGCCGTGAGAATCGGCGGGGGCGTTCTGCTGTCGAGAGTAGACCGCCCCGACCCCCGCGGGGGGCCGAGGCGGGACGCCTTGACTAAGTCATGGCGTCAGGCGACCAAGGCGCGGATGCACTACGCGCCCCGACCGCCCCGCCGCGCCAAATGCGCGACGCTGCGCGGCGCAAAGGTTCCGCGCCGATGAATGCCAGCGAGACCGGCTGGCAAGATCATAGAAAGCATGCCTGCATAGGCTGACTCATGGTCGTTCGCAGTTGAGCGTTTGTCGAGTGCCTCGCGAACCTGAACCCGACTGGATCCTTGAGCAGCGACGGACCATCGGCGATCGAGTCCGTGCGCATCGCATCCACGCCAACCTCACGCAGGAGAGACTGCGCGACCTGTCGGGCGTAGAGCGGCTAACCATCCAGCGGATTGAGTCCGGCGCCACCGACGCACGCATCGGATGGCTGCTCCGCATCGCTAGAGCGATGGACATACACATCCGTGACCTCATCGACGGGTAACGCCCCGGAAGCCAGCTGGCTGGTCGCCGGGGCAGCGGATCGTCCACCGCGGCTGGGACAGCCACCGACCGCAGGGCTATCGGAGATCACATCCGCACCGTCCGCAATCACAGGAACCTCACCCAAGAGGGATTCGCCAAGGCCGTCGGCCTGGACCGCAAAACCATCAACCGGATCGAGCAGAGACCAGCCCAGACCTCGTCCGGGAGTAATACCCGCCCGGACCCCGGCCGCCGCCGGCCTCGGGTACGGGCGGGAACCCCGTCTGCGACTGCTGCGCGAGCTGCAGCCGCGGGCGGGAGATCAGGAGCGGCGGCTGCTCGCCGCTGGTTCGGCGGGCCATGACATACCGGGCCGGTCCCACGACGGGCGGGTGTACGGGGTGTAGTGGTCGCCCTTGTGTCCCGGCTCCCGCGTACACCGGGCATGCGTCTGCCGGTCTACGTCCCAGCAGTAGCAGGGGATGGAGTCCGTCGACCCGTCTCTCACCAGCGGGCCTCCCGTGCCGGACCGCGGGTCTCCCGCCAGACACGGCCGAGGTGTACCACCGTGGGGCAGGCCGACCCAGCCCTGCAGGCCGCACAGGTCAAGGTGTGGCCGAGGAGCGTCTTGTACGCGGCGTCTGGCGCCGATGCCTGGTTCGGAGCGGAGGTCGTCATCGCACCGCCCCTCGGCAAGGACTGGCCGCGTCTTCGAGTGCCGCCTGTAGGGCCGCAGCCTCCGTCGTCCACACCTCAGCAGCGGGGCAGACGCGCCAGTGCGGTCCGGGGCCCTGGGTGCGCCTGACCGGGGGAATGACTAGATGGGCGTCTTCGTCGAGAACCCGGGTGCCAGCCACGTCCCACTCGGCGGCGGTACCCGGCGGGATGAACCAGTACAGCGCGGCCGACAAGGGGTCCTCGAGGACGGCTCCGGACCGGCCGCCGAGGATGGCGAGGGCATCGAGGCCGACGCTGCGGGGCACACGGATCGCGGCCCACGCCTGGCCGGCCCTTTCGAGGCGGCAAGCTCTGATGGTGCGGATGCTGCTGGGTGGGCTCATCGCTGCGGCTCCTCGGGGCACCGTGCTGGGCAGTTCACCAAGACTGGCCCTCACGAGGACGCGTATCGAGGACTTCCAGAGGACTTTTCGCGACGCAGAAGAGGACTTTCATGCCGTCGTACGGGTGACGACTGGCTTCTGAAAGGACCTGCCGTGACACTGACTTGAGAGCCCGTCACGGAGGTACCGCATGCCACAGCCTGAAAGCAACGTCCGTCTCCGGTCGGCCCGCCATGCCGCGGGCTACCGCTCCCAGCAGGAGTTTGCCACCGCCCTCGGGGTGGGTGTCCGACAGGTCCGGCGCTGGGAATCCGAGAACCCGCCGTGGCCTCACCCCGACCTTCAGCAGGCTCTCACTGAACTACTCGGGCAGGACATGGAATCGCTGGGATTCACTCCTCCGGCTGGCCGCGACCGGCCCGACCCCGTGCGGCGCTCACTGGTCGGTGCGTCCGTGGCAGCTGTCGGGCTGGCCGCTGTGCCGACGCAGGCCGCAGCCGCCATGCAACCCGCGTCTGTCGCCGCAGACTTCGAGGCAGTGACCCGGTCACACCGGCGCTTGTACTGGTCGGTTGCCCCCGCGACCCTGCACCCTGCGACCGTGGCCCACGCCACTCTCGGGTGTGCGCTGCTAACCGAGACGGCTGGGCAGACCCGCCGCACCGTCGCCGCGGCACTGGCCGAGTCGTACCTCCTGGCCGGACGAATCGAGTTCTTCGACCTCCGCGACGGCGACCAGGCGGCGAAGACGCTCCTGCTCGCGCTCCAGGCGGCCGGCCAAGCCGACGATCCGCTGATCGGCAGCGCGATCCTCGCGCACACCGCGTTCATTCCCGCGTGGGCGGGTGAGCGAGACGCGGCAGTAGAGCGCATGGTGGCCGCCCGGACCTACGCCCGCCGCGGCCCCGCCTCCGCCGCCCAACTGGCATGGCTCGACGCCGTCGAGGCCGAGTGCGAGACGCGATGCGGAAACGTCCGCACAGCCTTGCACCTGATCGGGCACGCCGAGGACGTCCTGGCAGCAGGCGCCGAGCACGAGAGCCCGGCTTGGCTCGACTGGTTCAGCGCCGTCAGGCTGGCCGCATTTAAGGGGAACACGCAGCTGAAGGCGGGGCACCTGCCGCAGGCGCGCACCACTCTCCTCGGTGTGCTTGAGGACCTGCCCCGTACCGAGGACAAGCAGCGCAGTGTCATCTATGGAGATCTCGCCGCGGTCGAGGCGGCGGCCGGAAATCCGGAATCGGCGTGCGAATACGCGTGCCGGGCGCTCGATCAGCTCGAGGTCACTTGGTACGCAATGGGAATGGACCGGGTGCGTGAGGTGCGCCGGTCGCTGGCCCCGCACCAGCACGAGCAGTGTGTGCGGGACCTCGACGAGCGGCTGTACGGGTGGGCTACGACGGTCAGTGCGCTCGCTCGTTGAATTTGGCGATGGCCTCAGGCAGTTCTGCCAGGGACTCGATGCGGAACGTGGGCAGGTCCCTGGCCTCGGCCGTGTTCCACTGAATCGTGCCCCACGGCCCACGGCGGATCAGCGCGGTCTGCATGCCGGCTGCGACAGCCGGGCGCAGGTCGTTGTCGACGCGGTCGCCGACGTACAGGATCTCGCCGGGCTCATGCGGGACGACCTCAGCGACCCGGACGAAGAACGCGGGGTCGGGCTTGCTGGCGCCCCAGTCGTCTGAGGTGCCGATCAGGTCGACGGAGGCCGTGAAGAGGCTGCGCAGGATGTGGCCAGCCCGGATGGTCTGGTTGCCTGCGATGCCGAGCCACAGCCCGTCTGCCCGGAGCTGAGCAAGGGCCGGGCGGACGTCCGGGTACAGGTCGGTCTCGTCGAAGTGCTCGGCTTGCCCGGCCTGCGCGCGCTTCTCCCGCTCGGCGTACAGGTCGAACCCGGGCTGGAACTCCTGGAACGTGTCACGGTAGTCCCGCCCCTGGGCGATCACGGCGCCGAACATGGAGGCGAAGGTGTGCCGTGGCACGCCGAGCCAGTCGGCCCAGGTGCCATACTCGCGGGTCTCGTCTACCAGGCACTCACCGACATCGAACACCACTGCGCGAATCATGGCGGCATCCTATGCGTGCCGGGTGGCTTCATCAGGTGACGGGAATCAGCCGCTAGTATCCGGCCACGTGGCAATCGAACTGAACGACGAGCTGATCGAGCTGGAACGCGCGGCATGGACTGAGCAGCAGGAGAATCGACTGACGGTGGAGACCGCAGCCCGGGTACAGGCGGCGATCACCGCGCACGCCGAGGCGACCGGGCAGTCGCGGTACGAGGTCGAGCGGGAGCTGAAGAGGGTCGTCCGGCACCCAGCCGAGGACGACGACGGCTGACCCCAGACGCACGAAGCCCCCTGCTCTGGCCGAAGCCATGCAGGGGGCGTGGCGGTTCAGCGCAGGAGGAACTGGGCGAGAACTCCGGCCCCGGCACCGAGAACAGCAGCGCCGCCAGCCGCCCGCCACACCGTGGACTCCAGGGCGCGGAGTCGGTTCTCGTGGTCAGACACGTCGCCGCGGATGTCCTTCGTCTCGTCGAGTATGCCGTCGATCTTCGCCTCGATCCTGCTGACGGCCTCGGACAAGCCCCGGACCTCCTCGTACATCTGCGCCGGGCTGATGTACACGCCCGGATCTTGGGGAGTCACTGCCGCTCCCTCACAGTCTCAGTGAGCCCCGGGCCGCCGGTACCGGACGCGCTGATCGCGGTCAGTACCGCCAGGAGTGCAGCACTTCCGGCGAGCGCGAGTCCCTGCCCCCAGTCGACATCGAGCACGCCGGTAGTTTCGAGTCCAAGCGTTGCGATCAGCGTCTGGGCCGCAGTCCGTACGGTGCGCTCCCCGGTAGCAACCCAAAACGCCGCAGTGAACATCGACGCCATCACGCCTCCCCGGTGTTGATGTTGACGTCGATGACGGCCCGCTCGATCGCGGCCTCGACCGCGGAGACGACGGTCTGCGTGTCGGCACCCGTGCCGACCTGACCGGCGAGCACGGTGATCGCGGCAGTCTGGGCGGCCATCCGCTTGTCCATGGACCGGATGCGGGCCTGCATGTCCTTCAGGATCGACTGCGGCTGCCACGTCGGATTCGTCGAATGGTCCGCCGCGTCCGTCGGGCCGCCGATCGCGTCCGTCTTCCACACAGCGTCGAAGATGTCGCGCTTGGTGATGCCTGCCATGGGGTCCTCTTCGTGGTCTGAGCCGGGGTTCCAGCTCGCGGGGTGTTTGAGCCGCTCGGCCACATCGGCGCGGAGCTTGGCCATGGTGAAACCACGGGGGTCGACCTTGTCACTGGACCACTCCAGGTGGCCGATCACGGACTTCGCCGACCAGTCGTGCGCCCGGCACAGCGCGGCCTGCACGCGGACGATCGCGTCGTACTGCGCTTTGGGCCAGGGGTCCTTGCCGTCGCCGAGGTTCTCGCACTCCCACCCGTAGAACCGCGCGTTGCCGTCGACCCCATTGCTGTTGCCGCGGGTCGGCGGAGTCGGCCGGGTGCCGTACGACTCGGCTATGACCTGCTCCAACACCTTGGAGTCGCCGCCGCCGGCATGGTTCGTACGACCCCAGCCGACCATGTGCACCCGGCCGTCCTTCGCGATCATCCCGTGGCACAGCGGGCCGGGCAGCGCCGCGTGTCCGTCCCGGACCATGGCGACGGTGGAGGCGGTGCCGCGGGTGACGGTGTGGTGCACGATGCTGCCGTTGAGCGGACCCCACGGGCCCTTCGAATTGCGGTTGTGGGTACGCCAGTTCCCGACCTCCACCACGCGGACACCCTCAGCGCGCAGGACGGAAGCGACCCGGTCGGGGGTGAGTGGATCAGACATCGTCGACCTCCTGGTCCTCGGCCTCACCGATGAGGCGCAGGGTGAACGCCTGGTGCTTGTCGCCCTCGTACAGCACGTGATCGAGAGCTGCTCGGGCCGCGTCCCGGGTCATGAGAGTGGCGCCGAAGCAAGCTTCGAGGTGGTCGGTCAGCTCCACCGTGAACCGGTACGTGACGCTGAGCTCCTGGGTGGGCCGGGCCATCAGGCACGCTCCGGCCAGTGCCACGACCCGCCGAGCGATGTCTCGGCGTCGGCGTGCACGGAACCGCCCGCGGCGAGCGGGTGGAAGAAGATCCCGGTCGGGTTGAGGACAGCGAGCCCGATGCGGTCCGGGTCGTCCGTATCGACCTCGGTGACGACGGCGGCACGGCACGCCGGAGCAAAAGCCTGGGAGCCGTCACCACGGACAGGGGTGCCGTGGCTGACGTAGTGGACGATCCGGCCGGCTGAAGGGGTGGCGGTCATGGTTACTCCCCCGTCTTCTGCGCGCTGCCCACGGTCGGGTGAGGCGGGTTGTACCCGGACATGCGAGCGGCGGTCTCCGGCGGCACCCCGGCCGCGATCAGGGCCTCGTAGTCGACGCGGAACCGCTCCTGCTCGGCCGCGCGCTGCTCCGCCTCCAGTGCGGCGTTGGCTGCCTCGACGGCCGCGACGCCCTCGGTGTACTCGGCTTCCGTGATCTCGACGGCGCCGTCGGGGGGCGCGACTTCGCCCTCATAGTTCACGGTCCGCACGGAGTACGAGCCGCCCTCGTGCCGGTAGTAGAAAGTCCTGTCTGCCATCTCGCGTCTCCTCAGACGACCCATACGAATGCGTTGATGCCCCACTGGATCCGGGTGTACGTCGCCCCGCCGGACCCGCGTAGCCCGGTGATCTGCATCGGCTCGACGAGCGTCCCCCCGGCCGGGATGACGCGGTGCCACGTCTTCGACACCTGGTTGTGCACGGAAGTCCCGGCAGTGCTCCCACGGTTCACGACGTACTGCATGTCATCCGGTCCGATACCGCACCCCGCGCCGGAGTTCGCCGGCAGGTTGAAGTCCATGTCGAGGTCGACGTTCACGAGGACGTGAGCCTCCCGGCAGCCGTCCGGGTTCAGGATCGTCAACGTCGGCCGGATGATCGGCACATCGCTCCCCGCCGGAACCTCGGTCGCGGGGAAGGTCTGGCTGGCGTTGTCCGTGTAGAACGCGAACTTGGGCGGCGGGTCGGCGCGGAGCTGGCCGGCACTGTCGCAGTAGACCTGCCCGCCTTCAGTGTCCAGGTCGCACGCGGCCGTCCACTGGGCGACCGCAGCCGCGAGCGGCGCACCGGTCGATCCGTCGCCGGTCAGCCCGCACGCGGTGGCCACGGTGCCGCCCGTCCCGCCGGTCACGACCAGGCCGTCCGGCCCGCAGGCCAGCAGATTGGCCGGGTTGGGGTCGAGGCGCGGCGCCGCGCTGAGCGGGGCTCCGGCCGTACCGTTCCCGGACAAGGTGATGCAATCGCCGTCCGCAACAACCAGCGGGGCGGGCTTCGCGGTGATCACGAGCGGATTCGCCGGGTTGCCCGCACCGTCGACGGTGATCCCGTCACCGCCCACGATCACGCAGGCGCACCGGTCGTTGCCGCATCCACATCGAGCCACAGGCCCACTCCATCCCTGATGAGGTGGCCCGGCCCAAAACCAGCGGCACGCCCAGCGTACCCAGCAACTACCCGTACAGCTCCACGACCACGGCCCCAACCGCCCCGTCCGCACCGTCGTACGACTTACCGTCCGCACTGAACGCGCCGCCGGCGCCGCCGCCGTAGCCCCGCCCCGCGCTGCCCGGACCCGACGTTGTGCGCCCGTAACCGCCGTGCCCCATACGGGAGTCCCCGCCCCGGCCAGACATCCCGCGCATCGCCATGCGGAGAGCCCCCTCCCCCGCACCCCCACCGTCCGTCATCTGCCCCGACCCGCCGGAAGGCGCGGCAACCCCGTTAGAAACGGTGTTGCTCGTCCCGGAGTCCATCCCGTCCGTACCGGGATTCCCACCGGCCGCAGTAACCACCCCACCGAACGAGCTGGCCCCGCCCGCACTACCCGGGTTGTTGCCGGTCCCGCCCGTGCCGCCTGCCCCGACCACGATCGTCTCGATGTCGCCCAGTGCCCCGACCTCGATCACGGACTCGCCGTAACCGCCGCCGGACGCCCCGTTCCGCGCGACCAGTTGCTTGGCCGCTGCTGCGGCACCGGCCGAACCGCCGCCGCCCGCCTGCACCCGGACGCGGATCCGCGCCAGCCACGGATAGTCCGCCTTACGGAACTGGAACGTGCCCGGCGTCTTGTGCACGATGGTCTTCCTGAGTCCCATCGTGCCCGGGTTAAGGCAGAGTTCTCCGGTTTCGTCAACATTGAAGTACTCACCGCAGGCGCAGATATTCGCGACCGGACTCACCCCATCCATTTGAAGCGAGCCCGGCCCAAAACCAGCGACTACGGAAAGCGTACCTGCGGCACTCAGCCGCCAAGCCATCCCCAATTCCTGCCCGTCACCACGTTACTGATGGTTGAAGGGTGCACTCCAAATTCAGCTGACAGCGCCTGTTGCGTCGCCTCGCCAGCGCGGTACCTTCGTCGAATCTCGCGAACATTCGCCTCGGTCAACACGGACCGCGCACTATTCTCGCCACGGCTGCTGCGCCCAGCCTCGACCATGTCGAGCATGTTCCGTTCATGGTCACCGAGGTACAGGTGCCGGATGTTGATACACCCGTCGTCGCCGCGGTGGCAGGTGTGCAGGACGTGTCGGCTGCCGGGCGCGGCATGCGTAATCGTCCACACTGCGCGGGCCGCCGTCATTGGCTTTCCCTGGTAGGTCACCGACAGGCGGCCGCTGGCCGAGCTGGGAAGCAAGATGCAGTCATCGGTCCTGGCGTTCGCGGCTTGGTGGAGGTGCTCTTGTACCTCGCCGTTCGGCCGCTGCTCGGCGAGCACGGCGAGGGGGTCACCGTGCCGTTCGTAGCGGGTGTGATGCTTCTTGCACCAGGCGTCAGTTTTCAGTCGGTGCGTCGCGGGACTGGGGCACCGTGTTCCGTCCTCAATAACGGTGCACTGCCGTGTTGCGGGCCTCTCGATCCGGTAGCGGGCGGCGTTCCTGCACTCCCGAGAACAGAGTCGGGCGTCTTTGCGCCGGTTGGCCATGTCGGTGCCGCAGATGTCGCAGGAGCGTTTCTGTGGCGGGGCAGCGGGGTTAGCCGCTCGCCGCTGCCGGGCGTAGCAGGCCCCGCACAATCCCGCCGCCTTCACGACTCGTTCGCAGCCGTCGTTCGAGCACTCTGCGGGAACGACCCGGGCTGCGGGCTTGAGCACGGGGTCGCCGTGCTTGCGCCAACGCTTCCAATGGATGTCGCACCATCCGCGCGCCTTCTGAGGGTTGTCGCACCCCTCGATCGAGCACGAGCCCTCGGCGCGGGGACGGTATGTTGTGGCGGTGTCGCCGTGGCGCTGCCAGCGGGCGTAGTGCATGTGGCACCAGCCTCGTACGGCGGAGGGCTTGTCGCAGCTTTCTACGCTGCACCTATCCTGAGTCACGTCGGACCTCTCACTAAGGTTCGTCCACGCCCCCGGACGGTTGCGCCCGTCGCGGGGGTTCTGCCTCAATTCTACTGATTCAGGCGGAAGTTGGGTGCTCAGTTGCGGTGAGGTGGACCGATACCCCGGGCGCCGGTACTGCGGGGAGCAGGCCCAGGCCGAGCACGGGCCGGGTCCTCCACACCCGTACCGTCACCGCCGCCCCGGTAACTTCCTCGGCAGTGACAGTCAGCGGCCCGTCATCCCACCCCAGGGCGACGGCGACCGCACCGACGACCGGAGGCGCGGGCAGCGCGGGCGACAGCGTCCAAGTAGCGCGGCCATCCTCGTCGGTCACGACCACTGCGGCGGCCGGGGCCGGCCCCGGCGGGCCCTCCGGGCCGGGTTCGCCCGGTGGCCCCGGCGGACCCTGCACCGGGGCCGATTTCGGCTGGTGCTCGATTGACCTTGTGCGCCGGTCGAGGTCGCGGAGCACACCCCCGAGCGGGTTGTCGGGTGACCGCCTGGCGGCCGATCCGCGCAGCGCCATCAGCCACCCACCCCGGCCGGCGTGAGCTGGAGCGAGATGGTCTCCGAGTCGGAGTCTTCCTTGACCTTGACCGTGGCAATCTTCAGGGCCTGGGAGATCGTCCGGCAGGTCTGCGTCGTCGTCACATCCACGCACCACCCCGGCACCAGGGCGGGCACGTCCAGGCCCGCATCCGGGGACAGCGTCGCCTCCTGGGAGTCGAGGAACACCGGGGCCGGGCACGACGCGGCGAGCCGGCTCCGGGCCGCGGCCTCCGCCGAGGCGTCGTCCAGGATCGAGGTCTCCTCCACGACCCGCTCGATCAGCCCGTAGTACGGATGGACGCCACCCGCAACGCCCTTCACCCCGTCCTTGCCGTGGACCACCCACCGGGTCGCGAGTGCCAGCCCGTCCTCGACGACCACCAGCTCGTCGGCGAAGTCCGCATCGCTCAGCGACGCGAGGCGCGCGGAGTGGTCCTCGGGCAGGATCAGAATCCGCGACCCCAACGCGGTGAAGTCGATGCCAGTGGCGGCCAGGTCGCGAAGGTGGTCCCCGGTCTGGCCGACGTCGGCCTGGTAGGAGCGGCGGCCACGGATACGGGACGGAGCCACGATCGTCACCGCGTGCCCAGGGTCGTGCGGTGCGAAGCCGTCGTCGACCAGCCACTGTGCGACCTCGGCCAGCTCGTGGTCCACGAACTCCTGGGTGGTGTGCGGGGACCGGCGATCCAGCCAGCCGAGGATGTCGACGGCGCTGATCACCGCGCCGTCGACGGTCCACTCCACGCTGCTGCTGATCGGGCCCTCCCACACCGGCACGGTGCCCCTGTAGATCGCCAGCTTGTGCCGCCAGGTCCGGACACGGGACAGCGCAGCGCAGCACTCCGCATCCGGCGCGACGACGACCTGCGCTTCCGAGATGTCATCCAGGACTCGGGACCACTCCACGGACAGCAGGATGTCGGTCCCCGCGACTATCGAGCCGTCGCGGTCGGTGATCTGCGCTGTGTGTGACGCGCAACCAGCCATGGGCTCCTCCTCAGTACTCTCGGCCGGACAGCGACACCGTCACCGATGCGTCCGGGGCCGGCGGGAAAATGGCATCGGCCGCGATTTCCAGGCAGTACCGATCGCAGGTCAACAAGGGGAAGGCGAGGGGGCCGCCGTCGCGCCCGTACGCGTCCGTCGTGGACTCGCACCGGCCGAAGCATTCAACGCTCGCCCGGCCGACCTGCCCATCCAGCGTCATCGTCCCGCCGGCCGCCACGAACCCGATCTCGTAGGTGCTGTGGGGGTTGCAGCGCTCCAGCTCCACGAGCTCACCGCAGCTCAGCCCCTCGTGTTCCAGGGTGCGTTCGTACAAGGTCACGGTGACGCGCCGCAGGTCGCTACTCCCGGCGCTGACCTCGATCACCGGCACCGCTCCGAACCAGCGCGGCCAGGAGCTGAGATCGATCTCGTACGTCTCCGTGTTGACCGCCAAGGCGTGTCTGAAGCACGTGGTGGGCGGCGGGAGTTGCGGCGGCGTGGGAGTGCGGCACGTCGAGTCGGCGCACAGGGATTCGGGGTCCGGGCACGCGGCGAGACGGCACGTCGCATCGCACGGGTCCGGGACCGGCTCGACCTCCGGCCACTCCACCTCACACCCCGGGGCGTCCGTGAGCTGCACCGTCACCGTCCTCGGACCGCACTGGGTGTCGCCGGTCTCGATACAGACGGGCGGGGGCGGCCCTTCCGGGCCGCGGTGGATGCACCAGGTGACGCACTCCCCGTCGTCCCCGGGGACCGGGGCGATGATGACTGGGACCGGGTCCGCCCACAGCCACGGCGTCCCGGCGGTCAGAACCAGTTCAACCGTGAGGAGGTCGGCCCCGGTCTGGCACGCCCCGGAGCCGGTGCAGCCGTCGCCGGCACGGCCGATGACTCGCGGCCCGTCGGTGAGGGCGACGCGGCGCAGCGTCCGGCGGTGGCGTGCCGTGAAATCGTCGGGGTCTTCGTCCGACGTCGGGCAGCAGTTGTACACGGTCAAGCAGTCCCCGCCGCACCCGTCCGTGCACCCGGCCAAGGCCTGCGACAGCCACCGCAGCCCGTAATCGACCCCGCAGCACGTAGCCCCGAGAAGGACCCCGGTCACGGTGATGGTCCGCGGCTGGACGCGCGGCTTACCGATCGCGGCACCCCCGGTGACGGACCCGGTGACCGACCTCGTGACCGGGTGATCGTCCATCCCGTCCACGGACAGTACGAGCAGGCCGGCGAAATCAGCGGACTCGGGAACGTCCGGATCCCACCACGGGGCCTCGTCCTCCCACGGCGTCGTGTACGGCTCATCACCAACATGCTCGGCGTCAAAGCTGGGGCACCCGCAGGATCCGGCGCTGTCGAGCGGTGACCCGACCGATGCGAGGTACGCCTGCAGGCGCGCCGAGTTGAAGAGCTCGATGCCGCCCAAGGCCATGTAGTCGGTGTACACCTCACATCACCCCTGCGGCGAGCGTCATCCGGTTGAGTACGCGCCGGGCTGTCATGTGGGCATCCCCCGCCTCGTGGATCGTCCAATGATTCGTGATGGTCGCGCCGGGGCGAGCGGTACTCCCTTGCGTCTGCTGGGCGCTGGTCGCGGCGAGGAAGTCCGCGAGGCCGGACTGCTCCGCGAGTTGCCGGGCACGCGCTGGCCGGGTGAGCGGGATGACAACCTCGGGCCCCGCCTCACCGATCAGTGCGGGAGTGGGCCCGGTGACGATTCCACCGTTGGCAAAGTGCAGCAAGGAGCGGACGCTTGACGGCAGGCCGCCCTTGATCTTGCCCATGATCTGGCCGCCGATGTCGCCGATCGACGCGACGATCTTTGCGCCGAGGCCGGAGAACATCCCGACGATGCTGGAGATCAGCGAACTCGCGGCGCTGCGCGCGGAGCCGAGCGCGGACCGGAAGACACCAGCGAGCCGCGAGCCGAGCGACCCCAAGGCCCCGGAAATCCGCCCCGGCAACGAGGTGAAGAGCGCGACGACGGCGGACCCGCCCGTCCGGGCGGCGCCCAGCGCCGCCGTACCGGCCGATCTGAAGAGCGCCGACAGCCGCCCCGGCAGCGAGGAGAGGGCTGTCCAGATCCGAGCGGGAAGCCCCCCGAACATCCCCGTGAGCAGGGCGAGTCCGGAGCTCGCGGCTGCACTGGCGGAACTCAGCGCCGAGGAGAACAGGCCGGCCAGCAGACCACCGAGGGAAGACATGGCCGCCCAAATCCGTGAAGGCAACGACGCAAACCACGCCACGGCTCCGGCCGCCCACGTCTGGAGGGTGACGGTGACGGACGTCAGACCTGCCGTGATCGATGTCTGGAGCGCGACACCGAGCTGAGACAGGGATGCCCCGATCTGAGCCGGTAGCTGGGCGAAGAAGCTGACTGCGCCGGATACGAATCCGGAGACGATCCCGAGGACCTGGCCGGGCAGTTGAGCAAACCAGCTGATGATGGCGTTGATCAGGTCCGGGATGATGCTGTGCCCGACCAGGACGTCATACAGCCACTGGAACGCACCAATGACGCGGCCGACGAACGTCAGGACGTCACCGATCACGTCCAGCACCGCGCCGCCCAGGCTCCGCAGCGCGGCGACGAGCAGCTCCATCTTCTGTGGCAGGCCGTCCAGGACGTGCATTTTGAAGAACGCGAGCGCGAGCTGGGCGACCGGCTTCATGGTCTTCAGCAGCTCGCGGGCCAGCGGACCGACGCTGATCAGCAGCCGAGCAAAGGCCTGACCTGCGATGGCGGCCCCCTTCGCGACGTGCCGCATGACGTCCCCGCCCAGCTCCTTCAGCGGGGCGAGCGCCGGGGCAATCTCCTGCTTCAGCCTGCCCAGGGCGGGCAGCAGCTGCGCGAGGACGTCTTGCCCGAGCCGCTTCAGGTCCTGGGCGAGGCGGGTCGCGGCCGGGGCGACCGCATCGAAGAACGGCTTCAGAGTGCGGAGCGCGGCGGTCAGCTTGTCGAAGAAGCCGGTGATGATGCCGCTCTTGCTGAGCTTCTGCATCGCGGCCACCAGCGCGCCGCCGACCAAGGTCACGAAGGGGCCGAGCACGGACCACGCCGCCTTGACCGCGCCCGAGAGGATACGGAAGCCGCCCTCGGCGAGGTCGATGATCGGATTCAGGGCTGCGGTCAGCACCTCGACCAGGAACTTCACCACCGGCGTCAGCGCCTTCACGGTGAAGGCCAGTTCTTTGCCGACCAGGGCGACGAGGCGGCCAACTACGGGCAGAAGGGGTGAAACGGCAGCCAGGAGGCCGCCGAGCGCTTCAGCTACCGGCTTCAGCTGGGGAGCGATGAGGCGGATCGCCTCCAGCAGCCCGTCAGCGACAGGGGCGAGCCCCTCGGCGACGGCGCGCAGGTCCAGCCCTTCCAGCAGCGTCGCGACGGCTTTGCCGAGGGAGCTGATCACCGGCAGGAGGGCCGGGACGAGGCCCCCTACCTGCGTGACCAGCGCAGTGAAAATGGGGCCGATCTGCGCCCCGACGCCGGCGAGCCCGGACAGCAGCCCCTGGAGCGCGGAGCTGCCCGACGCCGTCTTCAGGAAGCTTGCGGCCTGCCCGGTCAAGTCGCGGAGCGTGTTGAGGAGTCCGCCGCCAGTCTGGGCCGCCGCGCCGAGGACCGAGTGAAGGATGCTGCCGACGTTTCGGAGGGTGCCCCCGAGGGTCTTGAGGACCCCGACGGCGTCGCTGACCCAGGTGAGTGCCTGCCCGCTGGTCGCCGCGTTACTGAGGAAGGCGCCGACCTTCTTGCCGATGCCCTCGATCGTGGAGCCGAGCTTGGCCCCGAAGGCGGCCGAGATCTCGCCGGCCAGCCTGGCGAATCCCTGCGCGACGGGGCTGATCGCTGCGGCCAGGCCCTTCGTTGCGGCGGTCGTGCCGGTCAGCGTCTGCTTGACCGCCGCGACGCCGTCAGCCGACCGCAGGAACTTCGCGACCTGCCCGGCCGCCGTCCCGAACTGTCCAGAGATCGAAGACAGGGCCCCCTTGAGGGGCCCGCCCAGCACCTTGGCCAGGCCGGTGACCTGCCCCACCAGAGGCTTGAAGAACGCATCTTGGACCGAGTTCTTCAACCCGTCGAACGCCGGCCGCAGCGCCCGCAACTCGCGGGCAACCTTCTGAGCGACGGGGGAAAGCTCCTCAAGCGCCTTCTCGAACTTCTTGGAGTCCCCGGTCAGTGCCGCACCGAACGCGTCGCCGACCCCGTTGAGGGCCAACTTCAGCGCCGTGGTGGCGATGACCACGCCGCCGATCGCTGCCGGAGCAGCAGCGGCGATCCCGCCGATGGACGCGAGAGACGCGGCCAGCGACAGCACACCGGAACTCGCCGCAGCGGCGGCCGTCCCGATCGCGCCGAACTTCAGCGCCTTAGCCACGATCGAGCCAACGGTTCCCGCGACCGCGGCAACCTTCGCGAGCGCCTTCTTGAAGGAGTCGACGTCAGGGTTCGCCCGGACGTTCACGTCCGGGGCGGTATGGCGGCGCACCAGCGTGTTGAAGCGCCGCATGTCCGGGATGACAGGAACCCGGACCCCTTCGAAGTCCCTTAGCCCCGCACGCAGTAGCCGTTCGAAGCGGCGCAGGTCCGGGATGATCGGGATTCGAATGCCCTCAAGCTCCCGGAGCCCGCCTACCAGCCCCCGATCAAATCTGCGGAGATCCGGAATGATCGGGATGCTGATGCCGTCCAGGTGCTGGAGCTCGCGTACCAGCGTCCGGTCGAACCGGCGGAGGTCCGGGGTGATCGGGATTCGGACCCCGTCCAGGCGGGACCGGATCTCGGCCTGTAGTGCGCGGTTGAAGCCGCGGAGGTCCGGCTCGACACGAACCGTGACCGCCGCCGCGTTCAGGCCTCGCTGGATATTGCGGCGGATCTCGGCACCCAGGCCACGGGTCGCCCGGTTCAGGGCTCGCTGGATCCGGATGCCGAGGTCGCGGGCTTCTCCGACGGCGTCCGTGTCGTCCAGGACGATCCGGATGCGCCCTGTGCCGTAGTCCTCGTCGTCGGCCATGGCGGAACCTCGCGTCTGCGTAGATTCGCCTGGCCCAAAACCAACAGCGGTGCGCGCCCAGCATATCCGCGCGCACCGCACCGCCCAGGGCTCTGCAGGCCGCCCGGCCCCTACTTGCCGCCGGTGAGCCTGGCGTCCTCCGCAGCCAGCTGAGCCATCAGCGCCTGCGCGGCCCCAAGACTCATCCCCTGTGCCTGCCGCGCCTGGCTGCCCTGCTCCCCCTTCGGCGGTCTGTACAGCTCGGCCCTGATCCGCTGCCGCTCTGCCTCGTCAGCAGCCCCCTGCTCCAACGCCGCCTCAGCGGCGGACAGCATGACCCTCAGCGGCCACGCGTGGATGTCGATGCCCTGGAGGGCGAGGTTCCCCTCCCACGCTTCCCAGGAGGCCGCGATGCTGGCGCAGAGCCGGCGGACGACGTAGGAGGGCGGCCTCCCCCGTACAGCTCGGCAACCCACTCCATCAGCTCCACCAAGATCCGGTCCGGGAACCGGAGACCTGCATCCTTGACCGTCGCGCCCTTCTTCTTCGCGGCGGCCTCCTGCGCCTCGTCAGGGTCCTGGTGCGAACTGATCGTCTTCCCGCCGGCGACGACATCCCAGCGGACGAACTCGCTCGCCGACTCCGGAAGCATCAGGCCCGCCAGGAACACGCGCGTCGCGGCAGTGGACTGCCGGGCCGCCGCAGCATCGATCTCGTCCGCATCGCCCGCCGCATCGGCCCTCAGCCGCCGGACCGTCTCCTGGAAGCGCTCGTAGTCGTCGAGGAACTCATCGCCCAGAACCTCCGGCTTGAACAGCAGGGTGTGCTCACCGACTACCGCCTCATGGGGCTCTGTGTTCAGCGCGAATTGCTTCTTAGCCACGGGTGGCCCTTCTCTTCCCGCGCGGAACGCCCGGCCCAAAACCAGCGGCGTGGATGAAGAGGGTATCGGCCCATTAGGGCCGGGTGCCGTGAACAGCCCCACCGGCGAGGAGCGTCGACTGATTCATGCGCCTTCGCGTAGTGCCCTGGCCAGGAAGTTGTTCGGCCTGGTGCCCGGATGCCTCGCGTACGCGGCGAACACCACCCTGCCGCCCACCTGGAAGCGCAGCGCCTGCGCCCTGCGGGGGCGGATGATGTGCGGCCGGGTGCCGTCCAGGACGTAGCGGGTCGCCGGGTGATCGCAGACGATGACGCCCTGGAGGCCGCGGGGTCCGTTGTCCACCTTCCAAGTGATGTAGTCGCCCATGCTGCCGGGCGCCTCGCGGGCAGCGATCCGGGCCGTCCGCGCGGTGCGTTCGGCCAGACGCCGCGCAACGACGCCGTTGCGCAGCCGCAGGACTCTCGCGATCTTGCCGGGATCGATCGTCACCTCAACGCTCATCAGGCCTCCTCATGCTGACTCCTCCGTCGGGCAGCCGCAGTTCGGAAGGGCCACGGTGACCCGCTGCTCCACACCCATGCACCCGCCCGCCATCTCCAGCACCCGCTGGTCACCGAGCACGAACACCGGGCCCCGGCGCCTGGTCCCGGTCGTCGGCAGGCAGCACAGCAGCGCGTTGTAGATCGTGGCCGCGTCCACGTGAACGGTCCGGGCCGCGACCGCCAACTCCTCGCAGGAGGGCGGGCACCCACGCTCGTCCATCATCGGGGCGCAGCGCAGCAGCGTGACCACCAGCTCCACCGCCGTCGCGGCCGGCGGCACGCAGTTCCGGCCGCCTACCACGACCCGGTCACCGGCCGGGAACGAGCCCGTGGCGAACGTCCGCGCCACGTGGACGGTGAGCTGCCCCCCGGCACCGTCTGCGCTGCACGGGTCGTTGCACCCGTCCCATGCCGGCGGGCCAGGCACGACACAGGCCCTGCACGGGCATCCGGGCTGGTCCTTGACCGTCGCGGCTGTGTCTTCCAGGGCCGCGCACACGCAGCCCAACACGGTCTCCGCGAGGTCATGGATGGCAAGAAGGTTCAGGGCCACGTCGTGATCCTCGGTCTACGGAAATCGGGTGAGTAGACCCGGGAAGGCGAGGTCAGACCGCCCGGGTTAACTGTGCGAATCCAAAGGTCTGTGAGCGGGAGGCCGGTGCGGCCCTCGGTGAAGATCAGCGTCGGGTCGGCCATCTCGATCTCCACGCCTCGGCGTACCACCCGAGTGACATTGCCGGGGAGGCGGCATTCCCCGCATCCACGGGTCCCCGGAGGCAGGCAGGCCAGGATGAGTTGGCAGGTCAGTTCCGACACGGCCGCGATCGCCGCGTCGTCGAGCGGGAGCCCCCACCGGTACGTCACCGTCAGGGTGTTGGGCGCCCCTTCCGGCGCGGCCATGTCCTGGCAGCTCATCCAGCACTGACCGCCCAGGCGCACGAGTTTGCCCGGGGCGTCGACCCGGTACTCGATGCCCGGGACGAGGATCTGGCCGCCCTCGTTGACCTCGACGACGTCGTACACCGGCCCCGGGAGGTACACCTCGCACAGCTCTCCGCAAGAGCAGTCCGACGAGGGACAGCCGCACACGGAGGCGTTGCGCCATTGCCCGTCCTCGCCGATGTACGGCACCCACGGGCCGGTTCCTGCCCCGGCCTGGAAGGAGATCGGGGAGGAGTCGGCGCAGGCGCGCCGGCATGGGCGGACGGTGACCGGGCAGGGGCCCCACCGCATCCCGGACAGGCGCCACAGGGTCTGGGACGCTACCCGCGTCCACCGGTCGATGACCGCCTGGTCCAGGTCCTCCGGCAGTTGGCAGCACAGATCTACGGGCCAGGGGTCGCACGGTCCTACCTGGAGCGGCATCAGCGCCTCACCCGGCCCTCGTACCGGCACGCCTGCGGGAAGGCACGGCGGATGTGCTGCCCGACCGCCCCGTGCGCGAAGGAGTCCGGCATCGTCGACAAGTACGGCAAGGTCTTGTCGAAGGTGCGCGGCGCCCGGGTCAGAACCTTCACGTCGGCCATGTACTCGCCGCCGATGCCCGCCAGCACGCCGTACGCGGACCGCTTGTGCAGCACGTCCAGGTGCCGGCCCGCGTCCAGGGCCTCGCGCATGCCCGCCTTGTCCACAGGGAGCGGGACATGGAGCTCGTACGACAACGGGTCCGGGTGCCCGAGGCCCACCAGGAGGTCTCGGGTCTCACGCAGGCCCCGCAGGTAGGCCCCGTTCCCGCGCGTGGCGTAGTACGCCTCGACGTCCGCCACTGGGCCCCGGTGGTACACCGGCAGCTCCCCCTGCTGCGGGGCCATGACGAAGAAGTCGTCATTGCACAGGATGAACGTCTCGCTGATGTCCGGGTGTTCGATCGCGGCCCGGACCGCCTGGGTGGTGTTCCGGTACTTCGTGCCGCCGGTCTGCCGGGTCGGGATGTGCTGCACGCCGGTCGCCCACGGCGGCCGGTACCCGATGATCCACACCTGCCGGTGCGGGAGGTTCGCGCACCAGGAGCGCAGCGCGTACCGCAGCTCCCGGTTGGCGGCCCCTTCCCGCACCGGCACGACGATGTCGTGCTCCATCAGGAGGCCTTGCAGAAGTCGCCCATCACCGGGATGTACGTCGAGGACGGCTCGGGCGGCTCGATGGACGTGATGAAGGTCCGGCGGTGGCAGGACGACCCGATCGGGGTGAGCATCGGGCCGGGGGTTCCGGCGGCGTCCTGGGCCTGGACGTCGTACGGGCCTGTGCCCCACTTCCCGCCTG
Source organism: Streptomyces sp. NBC_01591 (assembly GCF_035918155.1). NCBI lineage: Bacteria > Bacillati > Actinomycetota > Actinomycetes > Kitasatosporales > Streptomycetaceae > Streptomyces > Streptomyces sp. NBC_01591. The sequence goes on along the minus strand of NZ_CP109327.1, from coordinate 7,104,959 downwards.
CCCGGGTCGAGCCGGTGAGCTCCAAGTTCACGGCCTCGCCCGCGAGTTCCAGGTCGCCGATGATGCCGTTGGTGACCCACGGCAACGTGAAGAGCAGCCAGGCCCCCTCTGCGGCCTCGTCCTCGCAGACGTCCTCACCGAGCACGTCGGTCCATACCTCCATGGCGAAGCCGGACTTGCAGGGGATCGAGCAGGAGTCGAAGCCGATGGGCTTTCCGTCGTAGCCGAAGTAGACCGGGGAGCCGGTCATGAGCTCGATCAGCTCCGGACTTGCCTGGAAGAACGTGAACGTGAGGTCGTACCCATTCAGGGTCGGGCACCCCTTTTTGAAACCACACTGGCGCCCATTGGCCGCCTTGAACGTGATGTCCTCGCCGTCCTCCACGTTCGCGGCCAGCTGGACGCTCGCGAAACACTCGGTTACGTACGAGGAATCGTCACCGCAGACGGGTCGGCCGCAGCCGTCGACGCGGGTTACGCGGACCGTGGCCGCGTTCGAGATGAGGGGTGCTGGCACGGTTTGGCCTCCAACGAACAGTTGGTGGCCCGGCCCAAAACCAGCGGCATCACAACGAGTCTATCCGCCAGGGTCTCCCGTCACGCGGGCGTTGCCCGCCGCCGGCTCCTGGGCGCTGCAGGCGGGCGTACGGCCAGACCCGGCGGTCGGGTACGCCGGGGGCGAAGACTCCGGCACGCCGCCTCGAACGCCTTCAGGTTCTCTGCGTAGTCGAGGCCTTCGGCGTGGGCGCGGCACCGGGCCGACGCCGCGGCGTAGACCGCCGGGTCGGTGAGCCGGCGGAGCTCGGCCACCCAGCGGGCGGTGTCCTCGCGGGGGATGTACGTGGCCGCGTCTCCGAGCGCTTCACGCATGCCGGGCAGTGGGGCCGCGAGTACCGGGATGCCGGAAAGCATCGCCTCGACTCCGGCCCTGCCGTACGACTCCGTGGTGGACGGCACCAGCAGGACGCGGGTCCGGGCGTAGATGTCACGGGGATCGGTGCGGTCAACGAGGGTGACGTTCCGCGGCTGCGGGCCAGGCTCGTGACCGGCGGCACGCACCAGGAGGAACGAGGTGTCAGGCATGCGCTCGGCCACTGCGGCCAGGACGTCGGCGCCCTTCGCGGTGGTGGAGCCGCTCAGGGTGACCATGCTGCCGGGCGTGACCTGGTACCGGCCCGGGTCGATCGGGGGCGGAAGGACAAGGGTCCGCCCCCGGTAGGTGGGGTAGTCGTCGCGGCACGCCTGCGACGGGAACCAGGCCAGGGACGGGCGCCCGAGGTCACGGTCCTCAGCCATCCCGTGCACCATCAGCAGGTGCGGCACCCGCCCCGACTGCGCCACGATCCGGGGCGCTTTCCGGTCGCCGTGGTGCGAGATCAGCAGCTCCGGCCGTGAAGCCTGGACGGCGCGCCGCCAATACCGCAGCGGCCACACCCGCACCCCAGCCTCGACACGGACGTCACTGGGCTCCTTGATCGTCGTCACGACGTCCACCGCATGCCCGGCCGCCACCAGGCCGTGAACGTACTCACGGCTGGTGACGAATGCGCCCGTCGGAAGGGCCCGCCCGTAGACCGGCAGGATCACCAGGACGCGCATCCCCCGCGACCGCATCAGCTACCTCCGGGCTCGATGGCGTGGGTGTGGACGGTGCCCCAGGTGCCGGCCATCAGAGGGTCACCCCCGTCGTCCAGGACACGGCGACGGTGCCCGTGGTCGCGGCGACGGTGAGCGGCCCGGTCAGCCGCGCGTCGGAGTCACGGGCAACGGACCAGGTGACGGACTCTGAGGCGACGAGGGCCGATGTACCGTCCGCCGTCGTCACCGTGCCCGTACCCCGGGCAACGGCCGTAACGGACTGGAGCGTCGGCCACGCCGTCGCGTCCCACGTCTCCCCAGGGTCGAGGTCGACGCGGTGGGCCTGCACACCGGATGCCGTCGGTGCGCCTCCCGGCTCGCACTCGACCGGAGAGACCGGGGTGTACGGGGCCGACATGTCCTCGGTGTACGTGCCAATGACCGTGAGGTCGCCAGTGCACGTGTCGACGCCTACCAGCTCGACGTAGTCGACCTCACCGACCCCGTCACCGTCGGCGTCATCGCACCGGCACTGCTCGATCACATGGACCGGGCACGAGCCCGCGGAAGAGGTGCACTCGCCGACGTCGCCCGTCACCTCGTACGGCTCGCCGTCCAGCGTCGTGTCAACCACCGACACGGTGGCCCCGGTCGCGCAGTCCTTGACGATTGTCCGAAGGAACTGGCTCTCGCACTCGACCGGGGGGACTTCGGCCGACCACTTGAACTCGTCGACGAGCCAGGCCTTGGGCCCGGCGCCGTGGTAGGTCTCCAGGTCCAGGATTGCGACGATGTCACCGGTCGCGAGTGCTGCCGCCGGGACGTCGGCGGTGAGCGTCAGCGTGTGCGAGGAACCGACGGGCGCGCTCTGTGGGACGTCGACGTGCGTGAGCCGGGAGGCGGCCGTCGCGTCCCACAGGGCAAACCGGCCGTCGCCCTGCCAACCGGCGTTGGGCCCGTTGTTCGTGGCCCTCAGCGACACCGTGACGCTGACGGTGCCCGTGAGGGTGGGCGACCCTGCGGCAAGGTGGACACCGATCACCCGGTGAGTGTCACCCGTGCTGCTGGCCGGGCAGGCGGAGTCAGGGCCGATGACGGCGGACCCACCGGCCCATACCGGGGCACCCTGGCCGGTGGTGTCGAGGAGGCACCACCCTGACGCCGGCAACCCGGGCGCCCAGTTGTTGAACGCGGCCGGGTGCGGCTCGTCCGTCGCGGTCGGCTCGATGCCGGCCTGGCAGTCCGGGGCCAGGTCGCACAGCAGAACGGTGCTGGTGTCGCGGCACTCCTCCGTCGGGCAGCACCCGCCGTCACCCCCGCCGCAGGGGACGATGCGCTGCCCGTCCGGGATGGTGTCCTGCCGGGTACCGGTCTCGTCGAGGTAGTAGACCCGTCCGCCGTCCTCGATGACCTGCGTCCACACGCGCGGCTCGTGGTCGTACGTCGCCACGACGTGGAGCATCATCCCGGCCTGGTTGCCGTTCGGGCACGGCACCGAGGACGGCGGCTGTGTCTCCAGGACCTGGACGATGACTTCGTTCTGCCCAGCCCGGCCACCGGGAACGGCGGTCGGCGGGAAGCCCCAGGCCGGCGGGGTGAACTGGCCGCCGCCAACCGGCTGCCAGCCACCATCGTTGAGGCGCCATTGCACGACGTCGTTGTCCGCGTTCAGGACCGTCGCGGCGATCCGAATCGTCTCCGGGTCGACATCCGTCGGCAGGTTCCACGAGGCGCGGGTGTACCAGGTCGCGGTCACATGCGGTGCCGCGGCCGGGTTCGGGGAGCAGACGCCCTTGTCCGCGTGCGGGGACACCCAGTGCGCCGGATTCGGTGCTGGGTCGGTGACGGTCCACAGCGCGTTGGGGGCGACCTCGTACATGGGGTACCAGGTACCGGAGAGGTCCGGCGCCCACTGCCAGTCAGCATCCTGCCCCGACGTCGCGTTACCGGCGTTGGTCAGAAACTCGCTCACCCCGGTCTCGACCACGCAGATCTGCCGGGTGATGCGGTCCGGGGACGGGCAGCGTGCCAGGACGGCCCCGGCCGGCAGCTCCACCGTGTCGCCCGTGGTCGGGTCGGTGAGGCGCTGCTCCAGGCGGTCGCCGGTCTGGTCGTCATAGACCCGCTCGACCACGACCTGGCCGAGGACGTCGCCGCTGGCCTCGTCGCGGATACACAGCAGTTCGGTCTCGACGTCGACGCGCTGCTCCGGCGGGGGCTGCTCGCAGCACTCGGCAACGGGCTCGCACTGCCCGACCTCGCCGACGACTGTGTACGGGGCGCCGTCGAGAGTGGTGTCGACGACGCTGACCGTGGCGCCGGTCTCGCAGTCCACGACCGTGCGCCGCATGAACTGCACGGTGCGGGTCATCACGATGTCCAGGCGGCCCTGGATCCAGTTCTCGCCAGCCCCGTCGCGGACTTCGATCTCTACGACGTTAGGCCCGGCCGTGACCGGGATCTGTGCGGTGCCGCTGGTCGCGGGCATGTTCCACTGCCCGTACATCCCGGCGTCCTGGCCGTTGATACGGACCCTGGCGCCGCCGTCGCCACGGAAGGTGGTCGAGCTGACGACCGCGACCCCGTCCTCCGGAGCATCGAACGTCTTGCGCATCACCCAGCGGACCGGGGCAGTGTCGTAGCTGGCGTAGCTGGGCCCAGGACCGATGCTCAGGTCGGACCGTACGCCCATGTACGCGGGGTTCCCGGCCGGGTGGGGCACCGGGTACGGGATCGCCGCCTCGGGCTCGTAGCCGGGCCCGTAGCCGGTGTAGGAGACGATCTCCCACCCATCCGCCCCGGGCCGGTTGACGGGATCAAAGACCGTGACGGCCTCTTGCGCGACGGTGTCGCACAGCAGGGTCGAGGACGAGTCACGGCACGGCTCCTGCCCGCCGCCGTTCGCCGAGCAGCCGCAGCAGCCGTCCGGGACAAGCTTCATGCCCTGGAAGCGCACCGCGGAGCAGGCGGAGCCGCCGCCCGTGTTGCCGTACCGGTACGCGATCTGCGCGGGCGGGCTATCGAAGTAGACGTAGGCCATGATGTTGCTCTGGTTCGCCTTGATCGTCGACCCGGTCCAGGTGACGTCACCCTCGACGCGGGACGGGATCGGGCTCAGGTTGGTGATGCCCTCGAACACATCGAAATCGAGCAAGTCCAGGCGGAACGTGCTCATCTGCTGGGCGACGTCGTCCAGGACGAGCGTGTACACCGTCGGATTGTTGAAGACCGGGTTCGCCGGGTCGTACGTGCCGCACCCGCCTGGTGCGGCGCTGCTCGCGTGCAGTTTGACGTGGGCGACCTCGTCGGTCTGCGGGTTGGTGACGGTGTAGATGAAGTCCTGCCGCGCCACCCCGGCGGGATCCTCGGCAATGCCGGTCTGCGGCCACAGGAGCTCGGACAGCGCGGGGACGCCGCCGCTGCCGCAGTCGACGACCTTCACCGGCTCATAGGGCGTGGTGCCGTCCATGGCGGTGTCGCGGGTCTCGACCAGGGCGCCGGTGCAGTCGTCAACGAGATGACGCAAGAACGGCACGGCACAGCGCTTCCCGTCCTCGTTCGGCGTGACGTCGGGGTTCAGGTCGCACAGCTTGAGGACCTGCACGGTGGAGGCGCACGGCTCCGGCTGGCAGACGCCGACCTCGCCGAGCGGCTCGTACGGGGTGATGCCGTCGAGGAGCGTGTCCGCAACGACGCCGACCTGTCCGCTCTCCGAGTCGACCTGGTAGGCGCGGAGGAACTCGGTGACCGTGCCGTCCTGGTCGGTGTTGCAGAGAACGGCGACCTCGGTGTCCTTCCCGGGCTCCACTGTGACCGGGATCGGGTCTGTCGGGCAGACCTTGACGAGCTGGGCGAGCGGCGGAGGCGGAAGCTCCGGGCAGCCGGTCACGTCATAGGCGAACTCGGCCGACCACTCGGAGAACGTCCACGCCTTGCACTTCGGGGGGACGTTGAACGACTTCTGCCAGGTCTCGGCGCTGACGACGGCGTACACCTCGCCGGCGGCCAGACGGTCCGCGGGGATCGTCGCAATGACCTCCCGGGTTCCGGTCGAGCCGGCGGGGGTGTTCTGCGGGAACGGGTGGGCGCCGGCCTGCACGGCACTGCCGTCCGGCTGGTGGTACATCAGGAACAGGGCGCCCGTGGATGCCTGCCCGGCGTCGGGGCCCTCCTGGGCGTAGTTGAGCCGGATGGTGACCTTCACGGTGCCCGCGTCACAGATCGGGCGCGGCACAGCCGGCAGCTTGAGGGCGCCCAGGCCGTGGTCCTCGCCGGACGTGCTCACACCGCACTTGGTGGCGGGCATGTGCCAGGAGCCGCCGGTGATGAGTGCGCCCATGCCGGGCACCTCGTGCTCGGTCGCCGGCTTGATCGGCCGAGCGAGGGCGACGGAGGACAGTGTCTCGGCGCCGCTGGTGATCGGGCCGGAAACCCCCGGCGTGCCACCGGTACCGGTTCCGCAGGGAACGAGCGAGCCCGCACACGTACCGACACGGCCGACTGGGGTGTACGCCGTGGTGCCGTCCAGCAGGGTGTCCCGCGTCGTACTGGTGCCGTCCCCGCTCGGCGTGAGCTGCCGCAGAAACTCGGTCACGGTGCCGTCGGTGCCGGTGTCGCAGAGGATCACGTACTCGACGTCATCGACCGGGCCGGGGCAGATACCCAGGGTGCCGGTCACCGTGTACGGGTCGCCGCCCGGGGTGAGGGTCCGGACGCCGATGAGCTGCCCGTTGTCGTCGTACTCGTACTCGACCAGGACGGGGGCGATGACCTCGCCCTCGGCGTCCAGGTCGCACCACTGCCCGACCTCGAACTGCTGGGGCTGCCCGGCACATGCCTCGGTGCCGGCCGGGGGCGGACCGGCCGTGTAGGCGCCGGTCAGGAGGTTGAGCCAGCCAGTCATCTCCGGCGCAGCAGCCGCGGTGCCGCAGTCGGCGCAGGCGGTGACGGCCAGGACAGCAATAGGGGTGCCGTTCGCGAGGCACAGGCCCGTCGAGGCGACCCCAGGGGCACAGCACGACGGTGTCGGCGGCTCGGGCTCGGGCACGGTGCAGGGTACGGGCTCAACGGGCATGGCTCACGCCTCCGGGTGGACCTGGCGGCGGTGAGCGTCCCGGCCGCGGGGGGTGGTGAATGTGCGCTGGCAGACGTCGCAGGAGTTCTCGCCCCCGCCGTCTGCCTTATTGGAAGTTGAGTCACTTCGGTCGCTATCCGGGGTGGCTGCGCCGCTGGAGGGCTCGGGTACGGCCGTGCCGAGCAGCTGCTCAAGGCCCGAAATCTTGGCGAGCTGGCGGGAGCGGTCGGGGCGGGTGAGCGGGATGATGGTCTCCGGCCCGCTCTCCCCCACCACGGTCGCAACGGTCGGGACCGCCGGGCCACTGGCGCCCGGTCCCGGGCGACCCAGGGTGGCGTCCTCCTCGGGAGAGACGTACCGGTGGCCGTCGACGATCGAGCCGATGAGGATGCTCTCCGGCATACCGGCGAACAGCCTCGCGGGTACGCCGAACTCGTGGACGCCGACGGTGTCGACCTTCGGCCGCTGGACGACTGCCCACCGCGCGAAGTCGATGCGGCGCCCGCGGGTGGGCTGGATGCGGATCACGTCGTTCATTCGCAGACTCGGATCTGAACCGCGCAGACGGTACAAGTAGTGGCGACAACTACCGTTCTCTCGGCGAGAACTTGCCTGTCGTTGTTGCGGATGTTCACCGACGGGCCGGGCCGGTCCGGGATCACGTCGACCGGGCCGCGGCGGATGACGAGCGGGCCGGTGATGTACAGCCACGCCGTGCCCGGATCCGCAGGAATCCCACCCGGGCCGGCGTTCATCGAGCTGTACCCGGCCCCGATGACCACGCAGTTCCCGGCGAGCGTGCGCAGGGTGCCGGTCGCCGGGTCTTCCCGTACGAGGTTGCAGCAGCCCAGGAGTGCGGCAGCGCCGGCGGGAACGTGGAGGGTGCCGATGCCGCCGTATGACTCGGCGAGGCATCCTTCCAGGACGGCGACGCCCTGGGCGATCGACAGCGGGCCCTCGGGCGGGGTCAGGTCGACGGCGTCCCGTGTGAGCTTCAGCCGCATGAACCCGGCCTCGATCGCGGCCTGTTCCCCCAGCTCAAGGGATGCTTCGGCCTGGGCCCGCGCCTCCTTGTACGACCAGCCGAGTGCGGAGCATTCGGAACCGGCGTACACAGTGAACGGGGCGGCGTGCTCCGTCTGGGGGCGGCAAAACTCTTTCTCCTGGGGGGCTCCGGGGCTCTCGTCGCCGGGGGACTCATCCGTGAGGCACGGGTCCTGCCAGTCGAGTACCGGGCAGCAGCCGAGAGCCAGCCACTCGACTCCCATGAGTTCGTGCGGGTCTTCGACGTCCTGCACTGTGGCGCAGCCGCCGAGGATGCCATGGGGAAGCGGCGACCCGCCGATGGCCTGGACGGCCTTGCTCAGACCTGCGGGCGGCATCGCCCACCTCCGTGTACGTGGTGAGGGGGTGGCTGGCCCCGGGGGTGCCCTCGACCCTGGGACCAGCCACGTTTGGGGGGTGTCAGCTGCCGGAGGCGCAGACCATTTCGAGCTGGGCGCCGGTGGACCCGTCCGGGCATGTCGGGACGGTGACGAGCCTCGTGTCGACGGACCGGTCGACGAGCGTGCTGCACTCTTCCGTGAACAGGGCTGTGTAATCGTTGAACTTGAACTTTGAACTGTCGTGGATGGCGCCGAGGTTGACCTCTTCGCCGCGGCCGATCTGGAGCGAACCGGCCGGGTACATGAGGAACTTGACGGCGTCGGGCCATCCGGTGGCCGGGGTCTTCCCGCCGATGTCGGTCGGGACGGCCGGGGCCAGGCCGCGCGCCCACTGCACGCGGACACCGAGCGGGGTGAACAGGCCCTGGACCTGGGCCTCGGTCACCTCGCTCGGGGAGACGCCGTTACGGCGGGCCAGGTCCGCCAGGAACAAATTCCTGGACCACCAGGGGAACACCACCTCAAGGGCGGTGGACTCACACAGGCTGTGGCGCTCGATGACGTCGGCGGCCTGGAGCGCCACCGCGGCGTACACGGCGGACAGCGCACCGAACGACACCGGCATCGTCACCTGGGTCGCCGTGTTCAGGGCGTCCTGGAACAACTCCTGCCTGAGGCGAATCTCGTGCGCGACCATGGCGTTGCGCAGGTACCAGGAAACGAGCTCCGGGAAGTGGCGCTGCGTCAGGATGCCGGACTCCAGGCACACGCCGATCGCGCGGCACCGGACTTCGGTCGGGTCCGGGCACGGGATCTTGTAGCAGGGCTTTTCGGCACCCGCGATGTCGTCGGCCTCGGTGTGCACCCACGTGAGCGCGGCGACGTCCAGGGACAGCGGCTTGTAGTAGCGCAGACCGCCGCGGGACAACTGGATCTCCGGGGCGTCCCACAGCATGTCCGGGCACGCCACGCCCGTCAGGTCGTAGACCGTATAGGAGGGAGCGCACCACCCGCCGGACGCGGTCAGTTCCTGCTGCGGGAGGCGCCGCTGGTTCGACGCGGCGAGCGTGACCGTGGTCCCCTCCGGCGCCGACGACGAGTCCGTGACGATCAGGCTCTGCTCGTACGGGTGCCGGTAGCTGATCACCTGCCCGACACCACCGCCGGCGGTTTTGAGGGCGGTCGCGCGGGAGGTGATGCCCTTGGTGATGTCGTCGAAGTCCAGGGCCGCGCCCGGGGTGTAACCGGGGACGTCAACGGCCGCCGTGATGACGGTCGTCGGGGCCGGCGGCGGCGGGAGCACGTTGGGCTGGCGGCGGCGAACACCGGACAGGTTGAGGGCGGGACGGGAGACGAGGGAGGCAGTCGCAGTCTGGGGCTCCGGCTCCGGCTCCGGTTCGGCGGCCACGGGCTCGGACTGCTCGGCGGACTCGACGGTGTCGGCGGCGGGCTCCGGCTCCGGGTCGCCTCCGCGGACCTGTGCCGCGAGGGCGTCGATCTCGGCCGCGGCCTGGGTGGCGGCCTCGTGGCGGGCGGCCTGCTCGGTACGGATGTTCTCAACACCGGCAGCGAGGGCCCGGATCTGCTCCAGGTCCTTCGGGGTGACGACGCTGCTGGTGCTGCGGGTGTCGAAGGCCTCGACGGCCCCCTCCAGGAGCGTGGACAGCTCATCGTCGGAGAGGGTGGTGATGTCGTCGGGAAGCTCGAACGGGTCCATGGGTGGGTCTCCAATGAGTGCCTTGGAGGACCCGGCCCAGAACCAGCGGTCGTCAGTGCTGTGAATCTTAGCCCGCGTTGTGGTCGACGGGCTGGTGTCAAGGTCCGGCGCCTCGCAAGGCCGCCGGATTCACGCGAACTGGTCGAGGGCTGCCGCCGTTGCCTCTACGGTCCCTGCATGAGCGACACGACGATTCGAGACATTCAGCGGCAGGTGGAGCGCCAGGTAGCGGACGAGATGAGCGGCCTGCGGAGGCAGCGTCTACGTGAGGCTCTCGCGGAGAAGCCCCGGGAGTGGCTCCTGGAGCAGCTCCTGGATCTCCTGGAGCCGCCCGGCATGCCGCCCCTGCCCGGCCCGCTGAGGAAGGACAGCAAGGCATAGCACCTGAAGGCACTCCGGGGCTGCACACCGTGACGTGCAGCCCCGGAGGTCTTCACTTCGCGACAGTCGTTGCCCCGGCCTTGGCCTTCTCCCGGACCTCGCTGCCCGGGTAGCGCTTGGCCACGGAGTCGGCTGTGGGCTTCGAGCCCGTGGTGAACACCACCTTCCCTCCGGCCGCGACGACCTCGTACTGCTTGCGGTTCTTCTGGCATGAGCAAGCCATCAGGCCTCTCCCCTCATCACGGTGCCGGCCATGCTGGCGGCGATCTCTTGGCGGGCCGGGGCCAGGGCTGCGGTGAGCCGCTCGACCTCTTCCCGGGCTGCGGTGCGTTCGGCTTCCCTGGTCTCCAGGGCGCCGGCGAAGCGGTCGAGGAAGTCGGGGCTGGTGAGCAGCGCGGCCACCGCCTCAACGACGTCCCCGGAGGTGTCCGGGGCGTGTCCGGACGGGGTGTCCGGGCGGGGTCCGGGCAGGTCAGTGGCGGCGGACGGGCGCTGTCCGGGCAGGGTGCCGGACGGGGTGTCCGCCGTGTCCGTTCCCTGTCTGGACAGGGTGTCCGGGCTGGTGGCGGCGGAGGCGGCGAGCGCGAGGTTTGAGCGCTCCGCGACTGAAGCAAGCAGCGGGCTGGAGTGGCCGGGGACGGGCACGGAAAGTACCGCGCGCAACTGCCACTTCCCGCCCGCTGCCTGCTTCATGTGGTAGCTGGGCTGGCATGCCGCGAAGGTGTTCCGGTCCCACTCGCTGAGCCAGGGCCCCGCCGCGCCGGAGAACCACATGCCCCGCTCGTTCATGCCGACGGTGACGATCCCGGCGACGGTGCGAGTGTCGTCGAACTGGCAGGACGCCGTCTCGCATTCGGCGCCGTCGCGGTGGTGGCCGACGTTCATCGTCATGGCTCCGGCCCGGATGAGGCTGCCGTCGTCCAGCTTGAACTTCGCGCGCAGGAAGTGCGTGGTGTCGATGTCGCCCAACGAGTCGATGGTGAGGTTGCGTCCGGGCATCCCGGCGTGCGGTTCGCCGGCCTGGGCCACCCACCCGTACACCCGGCCGTCGGAGTAGTGGACGCCGCCGGAGCCGGGGGGCAGCTCCTCGGCGGTCGGCTCCTGGAACCACGCGGCCGGCATCGGGTCGGTGTCCTGCATTGCGGTCCAGGCGGACGCCACCAGGTCTTGAAGCGCCGGGTCCTCGCTGTCCGTTGAAACGGCGGCAGCCGTGGCCTCAGCCCCTTCGGGGATGGTCGAGGCCCCGACGTACAGGCCGCGGGCGAGGCGTACGAGGCGCCCGGCCGTCGCGGCTCGGGATAGGTGGCCGCGCGCTGACTCCATCGTGATGCCCAGGGCGTTGGCCACCTGCCGGGGGCCGACCGCGATCGGGGACGCGGAGACGTAGGCCACGACCTTCCAGTGCACGTCGCCCGGGGCGGCGGCCAGGAGCTGCGCGAGGTCGGCGGCCGCAGTGGTGGGGACGGGATGGGCGCTGGCCTGCTCCTCGACCGGGTCCAGCACGATCCGGGCCCGGTCGTACGCGGGCATCGCAACAAGGGTCGCGCCGCGCAGCCGCGCCCGGGTGATCCTGATCAGGAAGTCCCCGGTGCGCTCGGAGTGGACGACGACACCGTTCTCCGGGTCGTCCGGGTCACCGGCCGCGGCCTTCAGGACCCCGGTGGCGGTGAACGCCTGCCGGAGCGCAGCAGCGGACACGGCGCCGTCCGGGCCGGTGATGAGCTGCACGGCGTGCTGCGCCCGGGACAGGGTCGCACCGGACGCGGTCCACTCCGCTCCGGTGCTGGCGGTGATCAACCATGCCCCGTCGTCGAGGCGCATGACGCTGGCGGAGGCCAGGGACGCGGCCAGCGCGTACCCCTCGCTGCTCCCCTCCTCGGGGCTTGTGCGGTCCACGAACTCCACGTCGACGGCGTCCAGGTCCACGGACACCCCCAGGGGGGCGCCTTCCTCCAGGAGCATCGCGGCATCGGCTCCGGCGGGGCGGCTGGTGTAGAGCACGCCCTTGCCGGTGATGCGGTCGCCGTCCCGGGCGAAGGAGTCGATGGCCCCGGCGAGCTCCGCGCCTTCGTGGCCCATGAGCATCTCGTCCGCGTACTGGAGCGCGGCCGGTGCAGTGTCCCAGTACAAGGAACCAGCCGCGAAGATCCGGCCATCGCCGGTCTCCTCGTTCTCGAAGGCAAGGGCGGTGTCGTCGGGGGTGGACCAGGCCCGGGTGGGCATGCCGTCGGCGGTGGTCTCTTCGGGTTCCATAGGGGCCTCCGGGGGGCCGAGGGGGATGTCCGTGTAGTCGCCGGCGAACGCGATACGCAGCCGGTCGAAAGTGACCGGGCCCAGCCGCTCTTCCAAGGCGGCCAGGAGGGCCGGGTCGTCGCTGTAGGCAGCACAGACATGGGGCGCCCACGGAGAGTGCTGGGCGGGGATGTCCGGCAGGTCGCGGGCCTGCCCCACGGCGTGGGTGGCGTGCCAGTGGGGATGGTTGAGGGAAATGACCGGGTTCTGGTTGTCCCCGATGGACCACACCCAGGACGGGGAGTCGCTGCCGGCGTTCCAGTGGGCGGCGCCGAACGCGCGGGCGGTGATGGGCTTCATGTCGGCAGCGCGTGCCTGGATGTTGCCGATCAGCTCGTTGCGCTGGTCCTCCGTCCAGTCCTGGCCGTTGTCGCCGAGGAAGTAGAGCGTGAGGTGCAGCTCCTCGGCGGGCTCCCCGCCCTCGACGGCCAGGCGCTCCGCGTCTTTGGGGGTGGGCATCAGGGCGATCATGGCGCCCTGTCGGTGGCTGCCGTCGGCCGCGGCTGTCACGTGGTCGGGCACGCTCGGTTCCTTCCGTGGATTCGTAAGCTGGTTCTCGGCGGGCGTCTGAGATTCGTAGGCGGCTACCTGGTCTGCGCGGGCAAGTGCGAGGGCGCAGCGGCAGTTACAGACGAGTTCCGGGGGTGCGATGGGGTCGCCGGGGGCGGACATGGGTACCCCGGCGACGGTGAACGGTTCGTCGATGAGGCGCAGTTGTCCGTTGACCTCGGCGTGGGAATCACGCACGTCCGGATCCCGGCGGCTGAGCCATTGCTTGACCAGGGGCCGGTTCGGGCCGGTGAGGGCCTGCGCGGCTGCCAGGGTGGCGGTGTTCCAGGCGCGGGCGGCTTCGGTACGGGCGATGCGTTCCTCACGGCCTGGCCCGAGCTGCGCGCCTTCGCGGGCGAAGGCGTTGCGGAGTCGGGTGCGGAGTTGGTCGATGGTGTCCCCTGCGTCTACCCCGGCGGCGAGCTCGTCGACGGCCACGGCGGCGAGGCGGTCCCCGACGGCGCGCAGGAGGTGTTCGGTGGTGGTCACGTAGTCCCCGAGGGTCGGGGGCAGTTCGCGGTCCTCGTCGTACCGGCCGGGCAGGTCGTCCCACCCGGCGGGCAGGGTGGCGTCCGCGTCGGTCGCGGCCTGGTTGGCTGCGGTCTCCGCGACGCCGAGGAGGCGGCGCACCAGGCGCGGTACCCGGGCGCCCCACATACGGGCGATACCAGCGACGGAGAACCGAGCGGCGACAATCTCCGTCGCGGCGTCCAGGGAGGCGGCGAACTCGTCGGCCACCTCGGCGAGGACGTCGCCCACCTCCGCGGCGACGGCCTCCTCCGCTGCGTCCAAAGCGTCCTGCAGGGCGTCATCCACGAGCGGGGCCTCCTTGGTCGGCCGGATCATCACAGACCTCGCACCACTGCCAGGTCCCGACGGTGGACACGCCGCCCTTGGTGAGGAGCAGCGTCGTGCCGGTGATGCGGGTGTAGGCCTTGCAGACCGGGCACCAGTCGGCGTGGACGTCGCCCGCGGCGAGAGGTACAGGCAGGGCGGGCGGTGGCTGGATGGCCGGGGCGTGGCGGGCCTGGTCGGGGCGGGTCATGCCGCGGCGGCCAGGCACGGGGCGTGCAGCACGCCAGCGGTCTGTTCGTAGGTGTGGGGGATGCCAGCGGCAATGAGTTCGCGGGCGTACTCGTCGAGGGCCGCGGTCAGGCATTCGGAGTCGCGGCCGTACCGGGTGGCGATTTCCGGCACGCGTGACCATGCCCCGTCGAGGAGCTTCCACTGATCGACCTCGTCGGCGTCGACCGCAACCAGCGTGTGAATCTGGGCTGGTTCGATCTCGCGGGTCTGCGCGCGCTGCGAGCGGGGGCAGGCCGGGGTGCGTTCCAGTTTCCGGCCGGCGGCGGACAGGGCTGCCCAGATCAGGCCGTCGGCTGCGGCGGCGAGCATGCCGTCGGTGGTGGTTGTGGCGGCGGAGGCGGGCAGGGTGTCGGGTTCGGTGGTGGTCTCGTCCACGGGTAGCGGCTCCCCCTCGGTTTTGTGGTCTTGGTTGCGGCGCTCCTGCTCGCGCTGTTCGGCGGCGGTCGGTGCGTCGGCTTCGTCGAATCCGGTCTCGCGGCGCAGGGCTTTGGCGCTGATCGCGCCGAGTTCGTAGACCTTGAGGGCGGTCTCGGAGCGGTTGGTGCGGACGCGGAGGGGTGAGGTGTCGGCCAGGACGAGCCACTCGTGCGCGTCGGGCAGGTCCTCGTCTTCGAGGAGTGGTTGCAGCCAGTGGTTTGTGTAGGCGTGGGTGACGACGCGGAGGCGGGGTTCGATACCGAGCCGGATTGCCTCGCTGGTCAGCTCCCAGGCGCCCCAGTGGTTGATGTCGCCCATCCCGAGGAGGAATTCCGCGGGGATGTCTGCGGCTGTTGCGAACCGGGTGATGTTCTCCTGGCGCAGCTTGATGGCGAGCTCGTCGAAGTTGCTCTCAAGCGTCAGGTGGGTAATGCCGTTGATCGTCTCGGCAGGGACTTCGAGGATGATCGGGACGGTGGCCGCGGCGCTTTCGGGGTCCTGGATTGCGGTCTGGGCGACTGTCATGAAGACGTCGATGAGGTCGTCCTCGGCATCCGACGTACCCGGTGTGGACGGGAAGCGGGTGCCTTGCGGGACGAGGATGACGCCGCGGCCGGTGAGGCGGGAGCGGGTGATGGCCCGGACTGCTGCGCTCAGCAGGCGAAGTTCTTCGAGCTGTTCCAGGGAGGCGAGGACCGGCGAGTCGGCTTCGAGATGGTGCTCTGGGCTGGGATCCCACACCCGGATCGCGGCCGGAGCCATGGGGTCCGGTGCCGCGTCAGGGTCGTGGGCGGGAATCTTGACGGTCTCGCCGTCGATCTGGGCCTCCAGGGCGCCTCTGCCCTTGGAGGCCATTTCCAGCACGGACACGACATGCCAGTCGGCGCCGACTGATTCGCGGGGCCGGATGACGGTCCAGCCCTCTCCGGCGACGGCGAGGTGCCGGCCGTGCTCACGTAGGAGCTGCGCTTGCCCGTCCGGGCCGCCTGCGATGCTCGCGACCAGGCGCGCGGCCGGGTGGTCATCGGGTGCCCGTTCGATGGTGCCGTCCGGCCGGCGTCGCCCGGCGTACAAGCGCGCGCCCGACATGGCGTTGGCGATCCAGTTCGCGTACGACCGCACTTCGGGGGTGCGATAGAAGCCCCATGCCGCCACCTGCCGGCCGCGGGCGGGGGTTTGCGCGGCCGTCTTCGCGGTGCGGGTGGTGTATCGGGCTGCTGCGCCGACGAGTTCGCGGGTCACCGGTCACTCTTCCGGTCGCGGGTGCTCGTGCGGGGCGGTCGATTGCCCAGCCACTTGCCCCAGGACCAGGCCGCAGCACAGATTGCGATGGCGATGACCGCGGAGAGGTATTCGCTCATGGTCAGCCGACCTGCGGGCGGGTGTCGTCCCACCGGTTGAGGAGTGCCTGGCCGCCCGCGACCGCGAACCACTCGATGCCGTGGACCAGGAGCGGCGTATCGGCGAACTTGCCGGTGGCTAGCAGGTACGCCGCGAGGATGGCGCCGCTGATCCACCAGCCCATGCAGTACGTGCACGAGATGAGGGTGATCACGAATTCCCGGAGCCGGGACTCTGGGCGGCGTTCCTGCCAGGCGAAGATCCGGTCTCGGGCGGGGTCCAGGAGCGTGTCATGCACGGCTAGCTGGGTGGCGCGGTAGGCCGCGAAGGCGAGTACGGCAAGGGCGAGGAGCGTTATCACGGCTTACCCAATCAGGAAGATCTTGCGGGTACGCCGCCCATCATAGGCTCATGCCGCAAATATTCCTGTGGCTACCTGTTTCAACGAAAGACTCTCCTGTCGGGGTACGTGTAGCCCGCTATGGTCGTCGGCAGGCGTTGTACTGCTGGCTCTAGGCCGGGCGCAGCGCCGTGTCGGGGGCCCGTGGTCATGCTGACGCCAGTGCCCTAGGGAAGCGCAGAGGTCGATCCACACTCTGTGGCCACGGCCCCCGCCCCCAGTTCGGTGAGAAGCCGGCCGCATGGCCGACCACAACCTGTCACTCACTCAGGCTCTCGTTGCGCTCCCCGAGGTCGAGATGACGGAGACACGGTTGCCGAACGGGTGGCTCTCGATCACGTTCGCCGATACCCCGGACGACGACCGACTGCGCGGGGGCGGAACGCTACTGATCCCTCCCGAACTGGCGAATATCCCCGCGTAGCGACCTTCATCGATCCCGAAGGCGGTGTGCCGCGCCCCGGCGCGCAGACGGCATTCCCCTGACCGTTACGGGACCAACGGGACCGAAGGCTGGCGTCACGTGGAGGTTGCGGGGCGGGGTGCAGTTACTGGGGGGCCGCGTGGGTGCTGCGCGGCCAGTGGGCGGGCGGCTCGCCCAAGAGCGGAGTGCTGCGCAGCTCGGTCGCCGCGGTCGGGCCGCCGGGCTCGTGGATCGAGGCGGCGTAGTGCAGGGTGCGGGCCCCCTGGAGGTCCGTCTCGACGATCACGGGTCCACTGACGTAGTACTCGGACAAGGCCAGCCCGTTGGCCTTCCACCAGCCGTACAGCTCATCGAGCAGCCCGTCCGCAATGAAGTCGGCGAACAGGTCGTTGTCTCACACGAGTTGAGTCATGACCCGATGGTGGACCGGCCCAGTTCCGGGTTCCGCACTCTCAGTGCAGAGGAAGCGTGACGTGCGTCACGGTCTCGGTGGTCGCTCGCGCAGGCTGCCACCCCTGGGAAGTCGGCAGATGCGGCCACGGCCAGGCAAGGGGCGTGCTGGCCGTCACGCGACCAACGGGACTGAAGGCGGGTGTCACGTGCCGCAAGGTCCACCGGCAGCCAGCACGGGGCTATCGCCGGTACAGGGGCCAGGACACGCGCCGAGACGGGAACCCCATGAGCCAGCCACCGAGCGCTACTACGTGGAGCCGGCCGACATGTTCGCCTGGGAATCGGGCTGCCACTAACGGGAGATCGGGCGGAAATGGAACCCACACCCCCGGTTCTCCCGTATCCGCCATGGTCGTCTTTGACTTACCCGGCGGGGTTCAACCCGTCTGGTCACCGCCCGTGGAACTCCCCTGGTCACCGCCCGTGGAACTCCCCTGGTCCGCCTGGCCGCTCGGCCACTGCGACTGATGACCACCGGAATCCTGCTTGCTCGGCCACTGCGACTGATGACCACCGGAATCCTGCTTGCTCGGCCACTGCGACTGATGACCACCGGAATCCTGCTTGCTCGGCCACTGCGACTGATGACCACCGGAATCCTGCTTGCTCGGCCACTGCGACTGATGACCACCGGAATCCTGCTTGCTCGGCCACTGCGACTGATGACCACCGGAATCCTGCTTGCTCGGCCACTGCGACTGATGACCACCGGAATCCTGCTTCTTCGACCAGTCCCACCACGGCTTTTGGGGCTTACAGTCGCCAAATATGGGCGGCTGCCCACCACTTGGGTCCCACCACGGGCATGGCGTCGGCAGGTGTCGGCAAAGGCCCCAATAGGGGGCACCATTTGGATGGTCGGTCGGACAGTCCGGAAGGATGTGGTAGCACGTCCCCGCCGGCTCGCCCTTGCACGGATACACAAAACCGGGTGCACCTGTTGGCGTTGATGCATCAACACGGGTAGTGCTTGCCGAGGCAGTGCCGCTCGCTACTACACATCCGCCCATTGTGAGTGGGACAGAAGCGACTACCGTCACGAGCAGTCGCGTGCTTCTTCTCTGCTGCATGATGCTTCCTCAGGTCGTCAGATACGCGGCCGCCCGAACTGCTAAGCCGCTGAGAACCTAACCGGTGCCGTACCGCTCTGAGGACGCCCACCTATCGCGAGGTAAGGGTGTCAAACTCCCGCATTCAATGCTCCGCCAACTGAGAACTCAGGTCAATCGCAGAGCACCCGTGTAAACCCATTTCGCGCGGCACCATCACCGTGGTGGTCATCGTGTTCGTCCCGGCGGCCCTGCTCGCCGAGGAGTCCTATCCCCGCACACCGACTTACGGGCTAACCCGAACCAGCTGGCCGGGCTTGCCCCGGTACGGCGGCCTCCACGCTGCTGGCTATGGGCCAGGCTGGAGGCCTTCCCCTTGTCGGGAGACACCCATGGAACACCTGCACTCGGACCTTGACGTCCAGCCGGGAACCGTCACGCTGTGTGTGGTCGACGGTGACATGTGGCACCACCTGCCCGTGGACCGCCTCTTGTGGGACGGTGCCGGAGACGACCAGCGGGAGCAGTTCCGCAGCATCGCCCGGCGGAAGTGCCGCACCGCTGGCCTCCCGGTGGAGGTCGTCCGGAGCAGCGGCCAGGACCAGCTCACCGGCCCATAGTGCGCGCGCGCCCTCCTCCGCCGATGCTGCGCCCGTAGCGGGACGCTGCCGCGCTGCTCCGCCCCGTGGCATTGGTCGGCGACCGGACGGTCGAGGAGGCAAGCGACTCCGCCCAGAACGACATGGCCACGGCGTCGCCCCTGTCCGGAGACCGGCCGAGGCGGGCCACCAGGTCCTCCTTCTTCTCCAGCTGGATCCGCGGCGGGACACCGGTGGTGATGGACCACGTGGGCGCGGTGAGGTCGGAGATCAGAAGGTCGTCCGGCGGCAGCATCAACTCCGGGTCAAACGCCGGGTCGAGGAGCTCTCGCACCCGCCAGTACGCGGCGGTCCGTACGTTCGTGAAGCCGAACTCCTTCTCCCGGGACCGGGCCTTCGTCTTCGCTGCGCCCGTGTACGCCAGCACCGGCACACGGAGCTCACGGAGCCGGTCGACGACTCCACTGCCGACGCCGATGGAGTCGACCACCGGGACTAGGCCGTCAGCACCATCCACGCCGAGGGCAGCCTGGACACGGGCGGTCGTCTGCATCGTGTCCTCAAGGTCGTGTGTCTCCAGTTCACTGATGAGCGGCCCGTGGCGGTGAGCGAGGACAGTGGAGTCGCTGCCGGTACGGGCGACGTCGACACCGATGATCCGCCGGCCTTCGACCGGTGGGCGGCCCGCATCATTCCAGCCGTGCCAGCGGTCGACGGCGGCCTCCACCCAGGACAGCGGAATAGCGCTGTCCTCGTCGGACGCGTGGAATTCGCCGAGCACACGGTTATGGAATAGGGCGGAGTCGGCGCCCCACTGGCGGCGTCGCTGCTCCGCCCAGTCCGGCGAGATCCGTCCCGCGGTCATCGCTTCGGTGAGGGTGACGTGGCGGGTGTGCCAGTCCTCCAGGCCGGGGGAACGGCGGTGGATGTCGTAGAACCGGCCGGCGGGTGGGCCGGGGGTGGATACGGCGAGCGCGAACGCTTCGGGGAGCCCTTCGGGCCGGCCGCCGGAGAACGCTCCTTCGATCGCGTCCCACGTCGCGTTGGGCACGACCTTCGCTTCGTCGATGAGGTAGAGCAGGCTGTCGGCGTGGGCGCCCTCGATGAGTTCGGAGCGGTTCGACGCAACGGCGGACGCGGCACCGTGGTACAGCTTCAAGTTCAAGGTGAGGAGCTCGGTCAGCTCGCTGAATGGCTCACGGCCCAGCACCTCCCACTGGATCCGCCGCGCCCACTTATGGATCTCTGGCCAGAGGTACGTCACCAGGGCGCGCCACGCCGACGCCGTCGTTACGACTTTCCAGTCGACTCCTGCAGCCTCCCGGGTCGTTGCGAACCACAACACAGTGATCGCGGACATACAGGACTTACCCAACCCATGTGGACCACGGACCGCGACCCGTCGCTTCGTCGGCAACGCCCCCACCGCGTCCCGCTGGTACGCAGTCAGACCCTCTCCCTCCGGCCACGCGATCACATCCCGCGCCCACGCCACCGGATCACGGTAGAACCGGTCAGCCTTCGCCTGCTGCTCCGTCAGCGCATCCAGCCGATCCGCGGCCCGACCGAACACGCTCACCCCGCGTGCTCCCGCAGATGCTGAGCTGCCGCCCGCTGCGCCACCACCAGCTGCTCGCCGGTGACACCGGCCGCGGTGAGTCCGGCAACGACCGCCCCGGTCACCACCTCGGCCTGCCGTTCGGTGACCCGGGCGACTCGCTCCTCGATGTTCAGGCGGGCGATCGAGGACAGCACACTGGAGGCCCGGTCCATCGCGCGCTCGTACAGGGCGATCTCTGCACGGAGCTGCTCGGCTCCGTTCGACCCGGCATAGCGGATGTTCTCAAGACGGTTGACGAGCTCCGCGGTTGCGGACTGCCAGGCGAGGGTTTGGCCGGCGAGTTCAAGGAGTGCATGGAGCGGGTCGGTGACAGGGGCCACGTCAAGCTCGGCGAGCACGGCCCGGGTATTGGCCTCAAGACGGTCACGATCAGCTCGGGCGGCCTGGGCGGTAGTACTCCCGCCGTGGAGCTTGCAATGTCCGATTCCAACGTGGTCGGTGCCCCAGCCAGCAGGGCGAGTGCAGGTGCCGTCGCCCTGCCGCTTGCGTGCATCGCAGTAGCGACTGTCATGACCCTCTTCAGAAAGGGTGACTGTCATGACCCTCCTCCCTTGCGGCCGTTGGTTCGTGCGGGCTGTACCTGAGAGTACGGGCATCTTCGGATGGCTGGCGTGGGCGCCGGATTGTGTCTGGGCGGTGCCGGTCTGTGTGTCCGGCCGTACTGTCGCGCGGCATGGACAACGCTGGCGCGGACGGTGACGGGGAAGCGGCGGGACATCACCTTAGGGTCGAGGGCGAACACGAGCCCGCGCGGGCTGATCGCTCACCCGGCGGTTGGCAGCGCGCTTTGGCCGCACTTCCTCACTGGCTGCGGTATCGCTCTGCCAGCCGAAGCTGCACCTCGGAGTGCCGGAAATGGTACGCCCCGCCCGTGTTCCGCAGGATGCCAATCCGGTGCATGTCCCGCAGAAAGCGGTCCAACCGCAACGGCAGTCTTGTGCGGAGAACGGCTTCCGCGTGTGCAGAGCGGAAGGCGAACCATTCTGCTCCGACCCCCGCTACCGCCAGCGCGTACGTACATGCCAGGCCGGTCAAGAGCGGCCCGACCCGCCACTCCGTCACGTGATCGAGCGGTTGCGGCCCGTACAACCACACGGCGATGGCCCCGGCAGCCAGCAGAGTGCAGATGCTCAGTAGTACTCCTCGTTCCAGCCACAACCAGTTCCGGATGCCGCGGGGCACGAAAATGACAGGACGCGGAAGCATGTACGCGATCCCGCATACCAGCAGAGTCACAAAGGCGCCAATTCCGACGACTTCTCCAAGGTGCTCACTCGAGACAGGTATTCGCGCTGCGTCAGCACCCAGCAGCCACTCCATGTCTAGACCGGAGCTTTTGAGGAGCGGAGAGAGGGAGATCAAAAGGAAGGGCGCCAGAGCCACAAACGCCCAGGCTGGGTGGGGCGATGGCATGTTCCTCCAATGCGCACGTGCGTGGTACCCGAGGCCAGCAAGGACCTCGGACAAAATCACTGCCCCTACGAGGCAGAGCGTGATGCAGAGGGGGTAGTTGATCGACAGCATGGCCTGCACCTGCTGCTGGGCTGCGTGGTTCTGGCTTTCCGGAGAAGGAGGCATCGCGGGGGAGCCATCGGGATAGATTGCCACTGCCCCAAGCCCCCGTGGGATCACCTCCAGCCAGGGTGTCATCCCCAGAAAGGCCGCCAGTATTGGCAGATACACGCAAATGCGCAGCACCAGGGGCGATGCGGCATTGGCTACGAGAGCGCCGCTGAGAGAGTATGCGCGGCGTGGCTGGGTGTGAATGTGTGCCAGCCACTGCAGATAGCGCTCAGCGGAAGCGTGGTTGGCGCTGATGCGGTCACCGACGCTGTCTCGGGCTTCATGTTGCGCCCTACTGTCTGTGGACCGTTGACCCATGAGGGCTGGCACATAGGCGTCGATGAGGTGGTTACGAATCGCGATTGTGTCAGGGAGGTGGAGGAGCTCATCTGGTTGGCCTCCGTTGCGATACGCCGCCCTGGCCAGGTGGAGCATCAGCGGGGTGTTCAGGGCGCGGCTAACGGGGTGATCTCGATTCGTGAGCACGAGTTGAATCGGTCGCCACATGCGAACCCATTCGGGCGAGTCTCGGGTCTCGTCGGCGAGCCAGGCTGCAGCATTAGTGAAGGGCACCGACGCGGCCTCGACCACTTCGGCGTTACGGATGACGCCGGTGGAAACGCGCTCGCTACGGGCCAGGGCACGGGTTGCTCGCACGTACTCTTTTCTGCGGCAACAGATGATGAGCGGTAAACGGTCGTCGAACTTGTCCTTGAGTGCGGAGAGCGCGGCACGACGCTCGGGGGCCCGGACCTCGTCGAGCCCATCGAACACTGGAAGGATGCGGCCGGTTTTGATCAACTGTTCGGCCGCGTTGGCACCGTACGAAGTGATCCCTCGTATCTCAGGGCATCGCTGATGGATGAACCAAACCATCCATCGCTCCAGGGAGTTACTACCACGGCCCTTCCGTTGACGTTGCAGTGGGCCGTTCCATGCGGCTGGTGACCATTCAGCAAGCGGGAAGATCACGGGCAGCGGGAGATCCGTTTCGCTTGATGCACTTCGGCGGCGTTCGATAACGGATTCTGCGATCTTCAAGGCGAGGGCGCTCTTGCCTGCTCCGGCGATGCCGAGAATCACCAGCCGGCGCGTCGACCCCAGCAAGGCATCGACGAGCGGCTCCGGATCCTCGCTGCTTCCCCTGAGCCCGCTTGTCGACCTCAGGGGTAGATGAATCAGACTTGGATCGGAGGGGCGTGACCAAGGCACGTCAGCCATCTCCTTTTCGTGAAGCCCTAGTTGTTGCAACCACATGCTCGGCGCACTGGAGACAGCTTGAGTCAGCGCGTGCAGTGCGGCGGCCGTCTGTTCGGCGTTCGAACTCTTCTGACGGATGAATAGCTGGGCCAGTGTCGGACCTGCCACAACTGCGAAGAGCGCCAGCGGCGCCGCGAGCCATCCCGTCTGTTCCAGGCCTCGCTGCATCCAGAAGACGACGACGAACAACGCAGCGATGATCGCTACAAGTTGGGCCCAGAGCTTCCTCGGCACCGTGTCCCTCCCCCGTACGCTCCGCAAACCGTCACCACATTATTCGGATGCATGCCGATGTCAGTCCAGAGTGGCGCGCTGTGGGCATGGGTGAGGCCCTGTCGCGCGGGGTTGCGTGGCGGGGCCTCACCGTAGTCGCCCTCACGATGTCCCCGGGCGGTCTCGGCTACGCGGCCTTGGCTCCGGTCAGGCGCTGGCGTGCTACCTCTGCGTATTGCGCGGACTGTTCGATGCCGATGAAGTGCCGACCTTCTGCGAGGGCGGCGACTCCGGTGGTCCCGGAGCCTGTGAATGGGTCGAGCACGGTGCCGCCTGCGGGTGCGATACGAACGAGTTGCTGCATGACCGTGGTGGGCTTTTGTGTGATGTGGTGCCTCTGCTTGCCGCGCGACTGTGAGCCTTCAAGCATGCCGGGGAGGTAGATCGTCGGTGCGTGCCGGAGCGGTTCTCCGCGGGTTCCCCAGAGGACGTATTCGCACTCTCGGCGGAACCCGTTCTTCACCGGTCTGGAGATCGGCTTGCGCCACGGGATGATGCCGCGCCAGGTCCACCCGGCGGCTTGGAGGGCGTCGGTGGTGGCGGGGAGTTGTGCCCAGTCGGTGAAGGTGAGGAGGCTGCCGCCGGGGCGGGTGAGGCGGTAGGCGCCGGCAAGGATCAGGCCGAGCCAGTGGGTGTATCCGCGCTGGTCTCTTGTGTCGCCGTCGAAGTCGGCGAGGACGTGCTGCGCGTCGCCGGAGACGTATTTGTCGCGGGCGCCCTGGCTTTTGCGTTCGGCGTTTGTGCGGCCGCCGGAGTTGTATGGCGGGTCGCATATGACGGCGTCGACGAGGGCGTTGAGGGTGGGGAGGGTGAGGGCGTCGCCGTGGTGGACGGTCCAGGTTGGCATGGGTCTGCTTTCGTGCGGTCGCATGCGCGGGTGCGAGCGAGTCGGTACACGGCCTACAGGCAGAGGCTCGCCCCCGGTATACCCATTTGTACGAGTTTCAATTGGCATGCCCGGAACCTGGTATCGGATTAGTGGGGCGGCCACGGCGAGACAGCGGCCGACGGGCTACACGTGGAAGCCGGCTTCGAGGAGGTCCGCGTTCGTCAGGTTTCTCCCACACACCCGCCCGGCGTTCGGCACACTGTGGGTATGTCGGTGTCGTACATGATTCGAGGCCGGACCGAGGCCGAATGCGAGGCCGCCCTGGAGCGGCTGTGCCAGCTGCTGGGTGCGGTGCCGACGATCCGTCCGACCGACAGGCTCAGCTCTTCGGGGTGGATTGCCCGAGCCGCGTCACCTCACAGGGCGGAAGAGGCTCTGCCCTCCAGTCAGTCGGGCAGAGCCTCGGTCCAGCGCGCAGCAGCCAGAAGCGCGGATAGATGACGTCCACGGTACGGGCCGGGACTGACAACTGGGTTACGGCCGCCACGCGTCGCGGTAGTCGGGGTGGTCGGCATAGGGCAGGGCGAGCAGGCGCACCGTGAGGCAGGGGCCTTCCGGTACGTCTTCGCGACGTTGGTAGTGCGAGTGCTTGGGGACACAGAGGCCGCAGACCGGGGTCTCGCTGTACTCCTCGCCGCCGCTCTCCAACCACCCGATCTCGCGGTGCACGATGCCGTGCAGCTCGACAGCGCGCCGCTTGGCTTCCACCTCGCGCAGGACGCGGGCCGGATCATGGCGAACCACGTGATCGACGAGTCCGGGCTTGAGCGGCCCGGTATGGCCGTAGAACAGCATGTGTCCGTTGAACGTCCGCGCTGTGTCGTGGCCGTCGGCGACCCACTGTCCATTCCACGGGGCGCTCCGGTCCTCTACCGATCGCGCCGTCTGCTCGTCTTCGTTGAGGCGGTCGCGGAGGAACTGTAGGAGGTCGTCCATGGGCTCATTCTCTCGTGGTTGAGGCCCCTGCCCGAGCGCAAGCGGGCAGGGGCCCCGGTCTCCGAGTAGCGCAGCAGCCAGCAGCGCGTATGGGATGCCGTCCACGGTACGGGCCGGGACCGACAATCAGTGTCAGCGCTTCTCCTTACCTTCGGCTTCCTGGAGCCACTTGGGTCGCTGGTCGGGGACGCTCGCGCCGACCGGGGGCGGGGTCTGGTCGGGGATGTGGCTGCCGGGTGTGGGCGCCGGGTAGGGAAGCGGGGCGGTCTCGGACTTGTTCTTGTTCCTGCCGAACATGGTTGTCTCCTCGTATGTCTCAGGCGGTCAGTCGTTGTCGGGGGTTTCGGTGACGGTCAGGTCCGGGTGGTACTTCCGGATCCGGCCGATGCGCTCCTCAGCGAAATCCGGTGCGTTGGTGCTGAACTCGTCGAGGAACGTGCCGTCGGCCTCCTCGACGCGGTAGCGGGTGAGGTTCATGCAGGGTGCCTTTCTGTCAGGGCTTCGGTGATGCGGATTGCGCGCCGAGCCGGACCCAGCGGGCCACACCCTCGTAGGCGTCCAAGGCCCGCGAGTCGTACGGGCCAAACTCTGTTTGCAGGGATTTCCCGAGGGCCTGGTAGAGGCGGGCGGCGCGGCGGGCGTCTCCGTCCCGGCCGGCCTGCTCGGCGAGGTCCATCTGCTGCCGAACTGTGTGCTCGTCCATGGATGTCTCCTCAGGCGCCGGTCTTGACATGCACGTGGGTGCGGACGGGGTTGGTCTTGTCGTCGGTGTAGGCGATGACGAGCCCCTCCCGGTGGACCACGTCGGGGGCGTTGTTGTTGTCGTTGTTGGCGCCCTGACCTGCAACAACAACACCGTCAGAAGGGGGTCCAGGGGTAGGAGGAGGGGCGGGGAATTTGTCGGCGCGGACGCCGGTTGAGGAGCCCCGGCCCCGCATCCTCACTGCAGCGACCGGCACGGCAAGCTGGTCGAGGGCCGCGCGGACCGCGTCTGCGGTGGTTCCCAAGTCCTCGGCGAGTACAGCGATGTGGGCGTGCGGTGTACCGACTCGGGAGAGGGCCTCGTGGAGGTCCTGGTGGGACGGGAGCGGCGGCTCATCGACCGAGGGCACTGCTGCTCCTGCGGGCTCGGGCGCATCGGACCTGGTCCCACCCTCGGCCGCTGCTTCTTCCTTCTCCTCGTCGTCTTCGCCCTCTGGTTCTGCTGGGGCCTCGGCGTAGAGGGACGCGAGGAGCCACAGGCCAGCGGCCGGGGCCAGCACCCACGGGGCCGCGACGACGCCCCGCCAGGCACCGTACGCACCTCCCAGGATGACGGCTCCCCTGAGCCACACCCCGTACTGCGCAGGCGCCCCCTCCAGGTCGTCGCGGTGGCCGGCGCTGCACCAGGCGGCTACTCCCCTGCCGCAGCGCTGGCAGAGCCAGACGCTCCCCTGCCCGATCTGCGAGCCCAGTTCCCGCACCGATTCCCGCAGTTCGCGCAGTGCTTCCCGCAGTTCCGTCTCCTCGACGGCGGGTTGCGTCTTCTCCCCCGTCTCTTGGTCCTGCTCCGGCTCGGTCACCGGGGCTTCGTCGATGGCTGACTTGCCGCGCTTCTTGAACAAGTTGATGGTCACAGGGCACCGCCCAAGGCGTTCTTTCCGCTCAAGCCGAGCGAGTTGACCAGGTCCGGCAATCCGTCGAGGGCTCCGGCGACTCCGGCCGTGGCGCACAGGATGAACCCGGCGATCATGGTGCCGATCAGGCGCCCCTTATCCTCCTTGCTCGCGGCCTTGTACGAGGCGACCAAGGCGAGGAAGACGAGGAACACGACGACGGCGCCTTCCTCCGTGAGTTGGCCCATCGATCCGGACGCGATCGCGCTTCCTGCTCCTGTGCCGGTGGTGCCGCTGATGACCTTGTCGCCGCCGGTGTTGGCGGCCTGACGGGTGCATCCGGCGAGCCACCCGGCGAGGCCGCCAGCACAAATGGTGCCGAGCGCTCCAGTGATGAAGCCCTGGATAGTCGGGATGAGGTCCTTCAGCGCCCGGCCGCCGGTCCACCATTTCCGCAGGTTGAGGAACAGGATCGCGAACGCGACGGTGCATCCGGCGAGCGTGGCGCCGGTAGTAGCGGTGTTCATGATGCGTGGACTCCGGTGATCCAGGTGACAGGGTCGTAGAGGTGGATGGCGCCGGCCATTCCGACGACAGAAACGGCGAGGACGAGGAGACGTCGGATGGTGCCGCCGTGGTAGTAGATGCGCAGCAGGGCCCAGGAAAGTGGGGTGAGCGCGAGCGCGTACCCGGCTTGCTGCCCCCACTCGGCGCGCATCCCAGATACGGCAGATGCCCAGGTGGTGGCGATGCTGTACCCGACGCCGGGGATCGGTAGCAGGGCGAGGGTGAGCGCGCCGGCCGCCTGCCATGGCCGCCCGAACTGGCCCAGCCACGCGGTCAGGCGCTGCCACCGGGTGGGCTCGTGCTCGGGAGGCTGCAGGGTGACGAGCACCTCGATCGGGCCCTGCGGCACGGGCACCACGATCGCTGGCATGGGTGGCGGAGGCGGTGGGGGTGGCGGAACTGCGGGCGCTGGCGTGGGGGCGGCTGTGCGCCATGGCGGGAGATCCGTCGTCCCAGGGGGTGCCTGGGGCATGGGTCGGGCGGTGGGGATGCCGTGGTCGGCCGGGATGATGCGGGTCGGGGTGACGACGCGGCGCTCCTCGGCGGGGACCTGGTCGGCGCTCATGCGGATACTCCCCACCGGCGGATCGCGTGGATCATGCGGTCGCGGGCCTGGATTTCGTCGGGGCCGGGCGTGGTCGGGTCTCCGCCGTGGATGACGGTGAGGGTGGGGCGGTGCGCCCATGTGTACCCGTCGGGCAGCGCGTTGCCGAGCGTCTGCCGGATGCTGCCGACGGGCGCCGGGCGGGGTGCGCGCGGGTCGGCCGGCCGGGGCCGGGGTGAGTGGTACGTCGTGGTCATCGGACGGTCCTTCGGGTGTGGTGGCTTGCTGTTACGGGGTGTTACCGGTGACCTTGGCGTGGACTTCTTTGTAGAGGGCGCGGATGTCATCGGTCTTCAGGCCGTAGCCCTTGTCCCGCCATGCCTTCTCGAAGGCGTTCTGCGAGGGGGCCGGCCCTGTTCCGCGAAGGTCGAAGTAGAGGTCGAACGCGAGGGTGCGTCGCCCCTCGTCGCCCCCGTCGGGCCCCTTGTTCGCCTGCGCCTCGCTCGGGTTCGCCTCGGGCGCGCCTTCACCGCGTCCCGAGGTGCGCCCCGGTGCGCCCTCGCTGGTCAGAGTGCTGGCGCCGTCGGGTGCTGTCTCCGGTGCGCCCTGGGGTGCGGTGGAGGGGCGCAGGGAGCGGAGGTTGTATTGCTCGGCCCGGTCGGGGAGGTTCTTGAAGGCCCGCATGCGGTCGATGCGGGTCGTCATGCGGAGCTCGACTCCGAACTCGTCGAGGGTGTCGTTCAGGCCGTGGAAGGAGGCGTCACCCGCACGCATCAGGGCCTTTTCATAGGCGCGCTTACCCATGAACCGGGGCCTACCGAGGGTGACGAGGCTGACGAGCCGGTCCTGTGCATTCCGCCGGCTGATGGACTCGGCGTCCGCGCCGCGGGAGCCGATCCCGAGCTTGGATTCCAGGCGCTTGAGGCGGTCGCGCCAGGCACGGGCGAGTAGCCCGTCAGGCCTGATCTCGACCGTGCCCAACTTCGCTTCGAGGCCGAGGAGCTTGTGGAGGCCGTAGGCGAGCATGACCGGGCCGACGATGCGGACAGCCGCCGTGCCGATGTCCTCGCCTTCAGACCGGACGACCTCGACGGCGCCGATCGCCTGCGCGAAGACGAGCAGGTACGCCGCGCGGGCCGTTCCCTTGTCCTCGAATGCCCACGAGTACACGGTCAAGCCGAGGACGATCGCCTCAAGCGCGAGGCCGATCGTCAGGGTCCACGGGTGCACCATGTGAAGGCGCGTCTCGGCGAACCGCATTGACGTATTCGCCGACAGGCCGAAGCCGAAGACGACGACGAGCGCCATCCCGGCGAATCCGATGGTGCTACGACGCTTCTTGGTGTCGCGGGGCTTCCGGTGGCCGGTTCGGGCTCGGAGGGTTGGGGCGATGCGGTAGCCGAAGACGAGGGTGGCGAGGGAGAGCAGGGCGGCCCATGCCTGCACGGGCACTTGTTCGGCCACGGTCTGCACGTGGGAAAGCATGGGCGGGCCCTTCATCGGTGGGTGTTCCAGGCGTAGGTGGCGAGGGCGCCGGTGATGAGGGCCGGGGTGTACTGGCCGGTGGCGGCGCCGAGGATGGTGAGGGTGGTGAAGCCCCAGCGGGCGAGCGGGGTGTGGAAGTGGCGGCGCATGCGGGGCTCCGGAGCCGGGCCCACTGTGTGCGGGCCCGGCGGTAGAAGGTGGTCAGGCGACGGTCTTCGGCATGGCCCGGCAGGTCTCGGCGTGGGCCTGCGCCCATACGCGGGCCGCGGGGAGCACCTTGTCGATGCGCTGCTGCTTCTCTTCGGGGCTGTCGGAGTACCGGGTTTCGGGATCGGTCCGGTCGCTCTCGCCGCATCCGGTGCAGGTGGCGACGAGCCACCCGTCGGCGTATGTGAAGTCGACGGTTGCGCCGCCGACGGTGAGGTAGCGGGCGATGGTGCTCTCGGGCCAGGGCTCGGTGACGGCATGGGTGTTCTGCATGAGGGTCTCCTGGAGAGTGAGATGAGGGGCCGGGCCGTAGGGGTCCCGGCCGGTCAGGTGGTCAGCTGCTGGCGGCTTCGTTGCCATGGCTTCGGACTTCGGCGAGCTGGTTGCGGGCCTCGGCCTCACGTGCCGGTGCAGCTGCGTAGTCGGCGGCGGCCTGGCGCTGGAGTTCGGCGACCCGGGCGGCTTCGTCCTTGTCCATCAGCACGCCTCCATCAGGCCGCCGTTGGCGGTGTCGAGGAGGAGCTGCGCGTACGCGCGGCAGGTGCTGTACGGCGGCACGGCCGGGGCTTCGCCGAGAACTGCGTCAACTTCGTCCTGCCGGTGCCCGGTGATCTCTCCGGCGAGCCGGATGCGGGCGGCTTCGGTCATCTGGTTGCAGCTGAGGGTCAGCGCCTGGGCCATGGCGGTCAGGTGCTGGCGGGTGGTGGCTTCCATCAGGCGGCCACCCCCGACGCCGGGCGCAGGCGCGGACCCGGGACCGGCCGGCGCGGGATCACCGGCTCGTTGTCGGCGTCGGTCCATTCGTAGTCGCCGCCGTTGGCCCAGGCGGTCTTTCGGATGCGGAGCGCGTACGCGCCGCGGGTGATTCCGCCGGACGGGAAGGGCAGGGCGCGGAGGACCGGGCGGACGGCGGCGGCGTTGCTGCCGACGGCGGTCAGGGCGACGGTCATGCGGGCGGCCTCCGTCATCCGGTCGGTCGGCCTGTGGCGGGAGAGGTGCTCGGCAACCGCGGTGATCTGCCGGGCAACCGCCGGACGTACGGCAAGGGCGTAGGAGGCGTTCATCGGGCACCCCCGGCAGGGCTGATCCGGCCGGAGATACCGGCAGGCGTGGCGGTCGTCGTGATGGTCCGGGCGCCGTCACGGGTGGGCCGGATGGTCCCGGCCGCGACGAGCTGCTTCTCGGACTGCGTCTTGGGTGTGGTCGACATCAGGCGGCCACTCCCATCGAGAACTGGGTGAGCTGCGCGGCGGCGGCCTTGTACTCCGCTTTGCGCGGCCGGTACATGCTGACCAGTACGGCGACTTGCGCCCGGGTGTAGCGGAACACCGGGTGCGTGCGACGGGCCCGGCCACCGGCCGCGGTACGGCGGGTCGTCGTGACCTTCGCGGGCTGAACACCGATCCGCTTCGCAACGGAATGGAGCGAGGAGGAGCACCCGGCGGCGGTGGCCGGAGCAACCCCGGCAGCGATCAGGTGCGTGGTGATGGAGCGGGGCCGGCGGCGGCACGAAGCGGCGAGCCGGTTCGCCGTGGCCCTGGCACGGATCACAGCGCGACGGGCACGCCCCGCTGCGCGGCGGGTACGGCGGGTGGGAAGATGCTGCACGGTCAGTCTCCTGTCAGTAGCAGGTGCCTGGCTGGCCCCGGCCATATGGAGGTGCGAACTCCGGCCGGGGCCTTCTTGCTGTGACGGAAGGAGGCGGATCCTCCGAGCCGTTGTGTAGGACCCTACACACGTGTAGGGTCCTACACAAGACGGCATGGATGATCCGCCTCCCGAACCCCGGAGAGGAACGGACATGAAAGACCGGGCAAAGGAGGTGCAGCGCGTGCTCGATGCCATCGATGTGCTCGCGGAGGGCGAGCCCCCTGCGGTGCGAGCGAAGCAACTAACTGAGTTGCTTAGGTCAGTCGGCGAGAAGGTCCGGCGTGAGCGTCGACAGGCGGTGCTGGAAATGCAGGCCGGCGGAATGACCTACCGGCAGATCGCTCAGGCGTCAGGAATCAGCTTCGCCCGTGTTCGGCAAATCATCGCGGATGACCCCGACGCACCCGGGCGCGCCGACGAATCGCCGAAGGAATGAGTACGGCCGAGCGGTGTAGGAGCCGCCCGGCCGCGAGAACCAGCGGGATCGCAGCCCGCTGATCAAGAACCCCATCCGTTTCAAAGAGGAGAGTTCGTCATGAACCGTACCGCTGACCTGCCCTTGGTCACCACTCGCGAGCCGGTCACTGAGGCGCGTGTCACGTTCCGTTCGCGCACCGATCCCCTGGCGGGTATGGATCAGCTGATCCGTGAGAGGACTGCTGATCTGGTCAGTCTGATTGCCGATCGGCGGAGTTTGGCGGATGTGCTCTTCCCGGGGAGGACGCCGTTGGATGAGCCGGAGGAGGAGCAGTTGTCGCATGCTGCGTTCTCCCTGGCCGCGGCGGCGATGGAGATCGCGATCGGTAATTCTCCGGACCCGGCGTCGACGCTGCGCGGGTTTCGGTCGGCTGTGGCTCTGCATGCCGCTGAGGTGGGTGTCCGTTGATGCGTGCGGTCAAGTGGGAGTCCTGCGTGCTGGATGAGGCTGGCGTCGTCCAGCTGGTTGCCGCGCTCCCGGTTTTCGATGAGCGGTTGCGCTCTCTGCGGGCGCAGCTGACTGGGGCTTCCCAGTCCTGATCGTCCTTATGTAGCCGTCGGCGGGCTCCGGCGGGATGTTCCGGGGCCTGCCCTTTCTTCACGGACTCTCGATGCGTCGTACTACCGGCGCGGCTTCGCGCTGCGCTGATTCGCCATGCCCGAAACCGGCATGGGCCCCTCATCCTCGTCTCCTGCAGGAGGCTTCTACCACGACGTCTCGGCGGGCTGAGCCGCGGGCGTGGCTGCGTGCTGTGGCGTGGCTGGTCGGTACCGGGCTGCACCCGCGCGCGGGTAAGACGACGTTGACCGTGGCCCAGGACCTGGCCGGCCGCATGGACTTCACGGAGGGGACTGTTCTGTACGACCTGGTGGGGACCGCTGGCCGGTGCGGGGTCTCGGCTGCGACGGTGAAGCGGCATGTGCGGTATCTCCGCGAGCTCGGGGCGCTGGCGTGGGTTCGGCACGGGTCCCGGCGGAACCTGTGCCTGCCCGGACGTCTGTACGCGGGTACGGCGACGATCTATGCCGCGACGATTCCCGCGGTGTTCGACGAGGCGATGGGGCACCGGATCGCTGGGGCTGGGTATGCGGCCCGGGTCGTCGGCGTGACGGACGAGGGACGGGCGCGTGCGGTGGAGGCCGCCCGGTCGAAGGTTCGCCCTGTGGATAACCGCCTTGTGGATAACCGCAGTTCAGGGGGTCGTGCACCCCATTCTCTTGGTCGTTACCACCGATCACCTGAAGCTGAGGTTGAGAGTGGTAGTAAAGACACCTCGCGCGAGCGCGCGACGTCCTCGAAGGCGTCAACTCCCAAGATCGAGAGCAGCGGTGGCGGCCGGACCAGCCGGAGCACTAGAAGCAAGAGCGGCTCGTCGGCCCGGAGTCCCCTGCAGGTGGCCCGGGATATCGCGATCGCCCGGCAGGTCCGGCCGCTCGTCGGGTGGACCCAGCGCGAGGGGCTGCGCCGACTGGCGTACGCGCTCCGCCCGCTGATCGACCGCGGCCTCGAGGCGCACGACATCGCCGCCGAGCTCCAGGGCATGGCTCTGGGATGGCGGCCTGCCCGGCCGGCCGCTTTCATCACCGCTGCCCTCGAGGCGGAGACTCGCGCGGACACGGCCCGCGCCGCGGCCCAGCACGAGGCCGTCGCCTCCGTGCCGAATGTGGCGTGGCAGCAGTGGCTCCAGACCCGGGAGACCCCGGGAGAGGCCGTGCGGACCGATGACGACCGCAGGCATGCCCGGTTGTACGGCTGGGACCGGTGGCAGGAGATCGCCGCGCACTACGATGAGGACCCGGACGACGCGCTGGATCTGTACGGCACGAGGCTGTGCTCGTACGCCGTCGGTCGCGCCGCTCGTGAGTCGGCCTTTACATGATCGGCACGGACGGTCCGGCTACGGCCGGGCGGGGGGCGTCTCCGTCACGCTGCTTCGTACCGATGGGCCTGGCCACCGCGCCACTCGACCCAGTAAGGGTCGTCGAGGCAATGCTCGGCGTCGTAGATCCCGGCCCGTCGGAGGAATTCGATCAGGTCGCGGTCGTCGTGGGCGAGACCGGCGATCTCACCGTTGATAGTGACCGCCCGGCCGCCGGTGGCCGGTGCCGGGCGGTGCACGACTATCGGAGCGCTCATGCCTCCAACCTGCACCAGGCTGCTACTCGCAGCATCCCGAGTTTGGTACCCGGCCGACAGTAGGCGCAGGTCCGAATGCCCTCGGTGTGTTCATGCGTCGAGGGTGGCAACCAGTCCGTTGCCATACGCCCATATGGTCCATGGGGCGTTTTGGGTAGAACCTCGCAACCTGGTTAGCTGCTGCTGCCGTCCGACTTGCACCTCGGTGACCACCTAGTCGCAGCTGGACGGCACTCTGCCCCCTTCTCGGGGAAGGGGGCGGATCACCTGTGCCGGATCATCGCCGCTCATGAACTACGCCACTGTTCCGGCTGCGGCTTGGGCAGGGTGCGCTTTCGTGCGTCCGTGATCAGTCGAGCGGAGTGGACTGGTGTGCCGCAGCGATGGCGTCGATCCGGGCCGCGAGATCGAAGTCTGCCTCGGTCAGCTTGTAGTCAGCGTCGTGCGTCGTGACGGCGATGCGCAGGTGGTCGATTCTGAGGTCGATGTCTGCGTGGTGGCCGATGCGGCGTTCCCGGTCAGCGATGTGCACGATCAACGCGACACCTGCGTGGTACCGGACGTCTACTCGGCGCGTGATCTCGTTGCCTTCGCGGGTCCATTCCGGCAGTGCGGCCAGCCGCTCCGCGATCTCCTCGTCCGTCAGCGGTACCAGTCCCTCAGCCACGCTCAGTTCCCCTCGGTCACGGGCTCCAGGATCTCAGCGAGATCCCGGCCGACCGGGGCATCTTGCCACGGCCGCATTGCCCGCTCCAGGGTGACCAACTCCCGCCGCATTCTGGCCGAGCGGGTCTCTACCGCGATCGTGGCCACGGTCCGGGCGATCTCCACCGCCTGATCCGGTTCCCGCGCTGCGGCGGCTGCTGTCGCCTGGCGTGCCATGTACACCCCGCGGTCGCGGCGGGCGGTCTCCGGGACGATGGCGAGGACTTGCGACCAGAGGGCGCCAGCCTCTGCTCCGAGGCCGAGCCGCCCGTAGCAGGTGGCTCGCTGTACTTCGAGGTAGCCAGGGGTTCGTCGGCAGGCGTTGCCCCATGGCAGGTCGTCGTCGACACGAGGCAACAGCCGGTCGGCCTGGTCGATGAGCTGGTCGACCAGGTCGCGGTCGCCGGTGAGGCTGGCGCCGTGGGCCTGCTGCTGCATGGCCATGATGCGCACCTTGGGGACGAGCTGGTCGGCGTCGTCGAGCGCGGCCTCGCAGAGGTCGACGACTGCGTGTCCATCGCCGAGGTCTGTGCGCACCTGGGCCTGGTTGACGAGCGAGTAGCCGATGAGGTGCGGGTCGCGGGACCGCATCGCGATTTCCTGCGTGACGCCCCTCCAGAACGCTGCACCGTCCATGTCCCCGGCGTCCTGGTACAGCCAGCCGACGAGCGCGGCGTAGGCCGCACCGACGCGAAGTAGTCCACGGCGAGTTTCGCCCTTCGCGGAGCGAACCAGCTTGTCAATCAGCTGGTACTGCGCGGACACGGTGCCGATCAGGTCGTGCGGGCCGAGGAACATGTCAGCTCGGTAGTGCCCTTCCAACTGCTGCTGGAAGTAGTCGATCAGGGCAGGGTCGACGTGCTGTGGCGCGACCGGCCCGGCAACGAGCGCGGCGGCGGTAACGGAGACGAAAGCTCGGCGCACCTGATCCTCTTCGTGGTGCTCGGGCCGGATCCAGCCCGGCGGGGTCGTGAAGCCGAGGTCTTCCGGCCATCGGCCGAGCGCGTCGTGAATGACGATCGCGGTCTCCTCGGCCGGCCATCCGGGTCGGTCGCCTTCCCAGCGCCGCCAGGTGCGGGAGGAGACGGTGAACTGGCGGTCGTCGAGGAGTTGTTGCCCGTGCTCTGTGATGGCCGTGGCAGCGGCTTCGATGGTTCGCCACCCCTTGCGTAAGCGGGCGGCCCGCAGCGCGTCGTTGCGGCCCATGTGTCCAGTCTGAGGTGTCATCGTTCGCGCTTCCGGCCATGGCCGCTACGTGGCCACGCATGGCCATCCGGCGACCTATTCGCTGCTCAACGTGCACACACATCATCAGGGTGTGAACGCGGGCGGTACAGCGATCTAGCTGGATGCCCCTCAATCGATGTAGGCCGGGAGCCGAGCCGCATGACAACCAAGGTGTTCGACCTTCCGCCCGTGGCGTCGCTGTCCGAGGCGCAGCAGCGCGGCGCGAACTGCTGCTTCTGTGCCGCGCCCCTCTCGAACGCGGCGGCTCATGACCTCAGGCCGCGCCCGGTGGACGCGCACGGCACGTCTTGCCGCTGGTTTCCCCGTTGCTGCCCCACGTGCTGGAAGGGCCAGAAGTGACCTCCCTGAGGAACCCCTCGCCGGACGCCGCGTATAAGACGCTGCTCGGCCACACCTTGACCTGTGCGGCCTGCAGGGCTGGGTCGGCCTGCCCCACGGTGGTACAGCTCGGCCGGGCTTGGCGGGAGGCCCGCCGATGAAGACGGAATCGACGGACATCAGCACTGCTACTGGGACATGGAGCCGAAGACCGCCGCGCGGTGCACCCTCCCGCAAGGGCACAAGGGCGACCACTACACGCCCTACGCCCGCCCGTCGTGGGACCGGCCGGGCACCTCGTGGCTGAACCGATGACTCCCGCTCGCAGCTGACGATCGCGCCGACCAGCTGCGGGCGGGCCCTACTCACTCGCAACGTGCAGGTCAGAGCAATTGTCAGTGGCACCGCCTACAGTCAGCTGTGACTTGGCACCAGCATGTAGTGGAGGGTGGTGGTTCTCGTGCAGTCCGAGGTGCTTCGGGCGTTCCGGTTCACGTTGGACCCGACCTCTGCTCAGGAAGAGGTGCTGCTCCGTCATGCAGGTGCGGCTCGTTGGGCGTTCAACCACGCACTTGGCATGAAGGTGGCCGCGCATCAGCAGTGGCGACACCAGGTCCAGGCTCTCGTGGACGCGGGGGTCACGGAGGCGGAGGCCCGTAAGCGGGTCCGGGTGCCGGTGCCGACGAAGCCGTCGGTCCAGAAGCATCTGAACCGGATCAAGGGTGACTCCCGTGCCCCGGACCTGCCCGAGGGGGCCCTCGGGCCCGCACGGCCATGTCCGTGGTGGCACGAGGTCAACACCTACGCGTTCCAGTCAGCGTTCATCGACGCCGACCGGGCGTGGGGGAACTGGTTGGACTCGCTGCGCGGGAAACGTGCCGGCCGCCGGGTGGGGTATCCGCGATTCAAGAAGAAAGGCCGGTCCCGGGACTCGTTCCGCCTGCACCACGACGTGAAGAGGCCCTCCATCCGGCTCGCCGGGTACCGGCGCCTGCGCCTGCCCACGGTCGGTGAAGTACGGATCCACGACTCTGGGAAACGACTCGCGCGGCTCGTGGAGCGGGACCGGGCGGTCGTGCAGTCGGTGACCGTGTCGCGGGCTGGGCATCGTTGGTACGCGTCTGTGCTCTGCAAGGTCACCGCCGACCTGCCCGACAAGCCGACCCACCGTCAGCAGGCTCGCGGCACAGTGGGCGTTGACCTCGGCGTGAAACACCTCGCTGCCCTCTCTCAGCCCCTCACCCCTGACGACCCCGCAACCCTGTTCCTCACCAACCCCCGCCACGTGCGCCGTGCTGAGAAGCGACTGGCCAAAGCCCAGCGGGCACTGTCACGGACGCAGAAGGGCTCCGCACGCCGGGCCAAGGCACGCCACCGCGTCGCCCGCCTCCACCACGAAGTCGCCGTACGCCGCGACACCACACTCCACGCCGTCACGAAACAGCTCACGACCCGGTTCGCCGTCGTCGCAATCGAAGACCTCAACGTCGCGGGCATGACCAGCACCGCCCGCGGCACCACAGCGGCACCCGGGAAGAAGGTGAGGCAGAAGGCCGGCCTCAACCGGTCCATCCTGGACGCCGCCCCCGGCGAGCTGCGCCGCCAGCTCACCTATAAGACTTCCTGGTACGGCTCCCAGCTCGCGGTCCTGGACCGCTGGTGGCCGTCCAGCAAGACCTGCTCGGCCTGCTCATGGCAAAACCCACGCCTGACGCTGGCCGACAGGACGTTCCACTGCGACGCATGCGGACTGCGGATCGACCGCGATACCAACGCCGCCCGCAACATCGCAGCCAACGCCGTCCTCAGCGGCACTCAACCAGCAGGAACGGTCGCCCCCGGTAGCGGGGAGACCCAAAACGCCCGCGGAGCATCTGTCAGCCTTCCCAGCCCTCGGGACGGGAAGCAGGACGCGAAGAAACGGGAAGACGCCAGGCCCGCCAGCCCGGCGCCACCTCGGCGGAGCAATCCACCGACGTCCCCCAACCCGCGCCAAGAACAAGTAAAGCTGTTCTGAAAGCCCAGGTCACGAAGGGTTCGCCCCGGGCGCGCGAGGGACGACCGCCCGTTGTCGTCAGTGCAGTAGTGGTTCACGCGTTCGCCCCGGGCGCGCGAGGGACGACCGTCCTGCGGTACGCACAGGCCCGCGAGGCTGCTTGGCACCACGCCGTGCCCTACGACCACGCCCAGGGGTAACTTCGGCAGACCTGGCTGCCGCTTGGTGAACGCATCGTGTCCCGCCTCTCCGAAGACACCCGCGTCATCGCCATGACCGGCACGGACCGACGGCGGAGCGCTGCGTGATCCCCCGTCGCCCGCGGTCGGCGTGCTGTTCACCGAGGTGGCGCCACTGACCTCATTGCGCGCAACGAGACAGCCTGGGCCAAGATCTGCAATCTGTCGCAATCGCCGCACGAGCGCCGGCTATCCGTCGCATCCTGGTCGTCCACCCAGCGCAGATGGAGGGCGACATGACGCTCAAGTTCATCGGCACCACATCGGAGCACGGCAACTGCCCGACCCTGTACGAGGTTGTGGAGACCGGCGACATCCTCGTCCAGGGCGAGAGGGAAACCGATCCGGAACACCTGGCCCAGCTTCGTGATGTCAAGGACAGTGAGACGTTCGTCGTCGTCCCCCGTGAGCTGCTGACCCGCTTCGCACCCAAGGAGTGACGTGCCTGCTCTCGTCCCCTTCGAGGAGATCGTGCATCTCTTCGACGAATTCGAACACACCGCGTGGCGACTGGAGACCCAGCGCGGCTACGCCACCGACCGCGTCAGCCCGAATTGGGCCCGTTTCCAGCGCGGTGAACGGCTGGGTTACGACCCTGCCAGCCCGTGGCATGTGAGCGTTCGTGAGAAGATTCAGCAGGGAAAGGTGTTCGGGCGGGTCCGCCTGGTCGACTACCCACCCACCGAGGGGCAACGGTTCCTTCTGGCGAGCGGCCTGGGCAACGTCGAGGCCGGCGAGGACATCCGCAACCTGTACCGGGTCGACGCTGAGCGTCTCGGGCTGCCGGACTTTGACTTCTGGCTGTTCGACTCGCGGATCCTCGCGAGGTTCCACATCGACGACCAGGGTGTGACGGTGGGCGTCGAGGTCATCGACGACGCGCCTACGGTG
Organism: Streptomyces sp. NBC_01591; assembly: GCF_035918155.1. Taxonomy (NCBI): domain Bacteria; kingdom Bacillati; phylum Actinomycetota; class Actinomycetes; order Kitasatosporales; family Streptomycetaceae; genus Streptomyces; species Streptomyces sp. NBC_01591. Next base: position 7,065,613 of record NZ_CP109327.1, on the reverse strand, counting down.
CTCCTGGCGTGCCAGGCCCGGGATGCTGCCTGGCATCACGCGATCCCTACAGGGGAGTTCCAGGCGCAGGTACCGTCGACTGCGTGAGTACGGACTTCCAGGCCGGACGTGTCGCTCTCGGTGCGCGGCTGCGTGAGCTGCGCACCGAGGCTGGTCTGAATGGCAAGGGGATTGCCGAGCGGCTTGGTTGGCAACGCTCGAAGGTGTCCCGGCTGGAGACGGGTAAGCAGACCGCCACGGTCGATGACCTCGAAGCTTGGGCGGCCGCGACTGGAGCCGGCACGGAGGCCGCAGACCTGAAAAGTCGCCTCAGGGGGCTGGAGTCGCAGCAACGTTCCTGGCGCAGGCAACTGTCCACCGGGCACCGGGGTGTCCAGGAGAAGTACGTTGCCGAGTACCGCGCGACATCCACCGTCAGAGGCTACGAAGCCACCGTCATCCCAGGACTCTTCCAAACACCGGACTACGCGCGCCACCTGCTGCTCCACAACGCCGATCTGATGGGCAGCCCACGCGATACCGACGCTGCGGTGAGCGCCCGGATGAAGCGGCAGGAGGTCCTGTACGAGTCCGGGCGCAGCTTCAATGTGCTCGTCTGGGAGGGGGCCCTCCATGCCGTGGTCTGTCCCAAGGATGTGATGGCGGCGCAGCTCGATCGTCTGGCCGGGCTGATCGGTCTGAGCACGGTGTCGCTCGGAATCCTCCCGCTCGGTGCGTCGCTCAGCCTCACGCCCAAGCATGGATTCTGGATCTTCGATGACCGCCGGGTCGTCGTCGAGATCATCAGTACCGAACTCCAGCTGGAGTCAGACGACGACGTGGCCCTGTACCGAAAGGTCTGGGACCGGCTCAACGGGGCAGCCGTCTACGGTCCCCGTGCGCATCGCCTGATCGGCCGGGCGAGGGCGTCCCTGGACCTCATGTAAGCAACCGGATCCAATCCGCCGACCAGCGTGCGCAATCCGGCGCAATCGACGGGCGCGGTTGCTGTCACTGTCTCTACGGTGCTGGTCATGGCTCCACGGACACGCAATCCGGGCTCGGAGTGGCTGGCTCTCTCCGCTCCGGATCCGGTGCAGATTCATCGGGAATGGGCGCAGGACCAGCTTGCCCAGCTTCCGTCAGGACGGCTGTGGCTGGCCGTCGAGGCCGACCTCATGCGGTCTGTCGCTGCGATGCAGCGGATAGGGCCGGACCGGCTCGGCCCTGTGCTTGTCTACCCGTCAGCCGACCTGGCATGGTGGCTCGTCCCCTGCGGGGCCGAGGAACTGCTGGCTGACCTCGGACGGCTCACTGTCCAGCCCGAGGGGTGGATGCTGAAGAGCCCGCCGGCCGAGCGGTACATCGACGGCCGGGGGTGGCTGGAGAAACCCGATGGCTCCGGTGACCTCACGGACCCGGCTGCGCTGGGGGCCGCGTTCGGTCCTGGTGGCGGTCTCCGGCTGCCGGCAGGGGCGTTCTGTTGACCGCGCCCATGGCGGAGTTGCCGCCCGTCGAATCACTGTCCGACGCGCAGCAACGTGGCGCGAACTGCGTCTGGTGTGCCGCGCCTCTGTCCAACGCGGCGGCGCACGACCTCAGGCCGCGCCCCGTCGATGCCCACGGCACCTCTTGCCGCTGGTTTCCCCGTTGCTGCCCCACGTGCTGGAAAGGCCGCCAGTGACCTCCCTGAAGAACCCTCCGCCGGACGCCGCGTATAAGACGCTCCTCGGCCACACCCTGATCTGCGCGGCCTGCCGAACCGGGAGACACTGCCCCACGGTGGTACAGCTCGGCCGGGCCTGGCGGGAGGCCCGCCGGTGAGAGACGAGTCGACGGACTCCATCCCCTGCTACTGCTGGGACGTAGACCCGCAGACGCATGCCCGGTGTACGCGGGAGCCAGGGCACCAGGGTGACCACTACACCCCGTACACCCGCCCGTCGTGGGACCGGCCTGGGACTACGTGGCGCAACTGACTCCCGCCCGCGGCTGCCATCACGCCGATCGGCCGCGGGCGGGACCCGGCTCCAGGTCCCCGAACGGGTGGCCTCAGCGGGTCAGCACAGCACGTCCCCAGTGACCGAACCACCCTGACCAGGACCCCATACAGGAGGACCACGTGGTGTATCGGCCGCCGTCATGCCCCCACTGCCCGACCACCCTGCGCTCTGGCGAGAAAAGCCAGGCCGGGGTATCACACGCGCATCGCGTAGACGTTGCGGTATCCCACGTACTCGCCGAGGCCCCACATCCATCTATTCCGGCCGTCGTAGCTGAGGTCTTCTGGTCCGCGGGGTACCCGCCACTTCTCTACGGCCTTCCCCTCGCCGTTCTGCCGGAGTGGTGCGGCGCCGAAGGCCCCCGGCTTCTTACCTCTACTGACGGAGAGGTACATGGTGTTGTCGACGGTGACCGCTCCCTGGATGCCGAAACCGTTGGGCAGGCCGCTTCCCCGGTGAATCTTGTAGACGTCTGCCGATCTGGCGGTCGTGCCGGTGTCCAGCAGGAGGGATCCGCTGTTGTAGGCGAAGCTCCACCGGCCGATGATCTGCGGCTTGTCGTCCTTCTTCCACCCGCTCACGATGAGGGTGGTCCGCCGGAACGGTGATGCGAGGGAGGTGCGGTCCACAGACACCTGGGAGAATCTGAGCTGGGTCCGGGTGTATTTGTTCGCACGGTAGGTGCGGCTCAGGGGCATCGAGTACGGGGCTTGCGGGTCGCCAGTCCGGAAGATGTCGTCGGTGTTGAACACCAGGAGCGCCTTTTGCTCGCTGTCCGTGACGTAGAGCCGGTTCCCGTACCACGCCAGGCCGCCCGCGTGCAGACCCTCGATCGGTTCCGCGGTGTAGGCACCACCGCCGACCCGCTTGGCTTTCACCAACTTGATGTAGTGGTATCGCGGGTTGCTTTCGTTGCGGTCGATTAGGGCTACGCGCGCGCCCTTGTCATTGTCTTTGTTGTACCAGGAGACCATCATGCGCGTACCGTCCAGGCCGGTCGCGTCGTAGTAGGTCGTGACGCCCTGGGGCCACCAGCCTCTGGACTTGATGTTGGCGTCGGGGTCGTTCGGGGACCAGCCATAGGCGCGGACGGGGTGGGGCGTTTTGGACGGCCAGCCGGGAACCTCGTCCACCGGCACCTGTTGAAACGCCCAACTGCCGGTCACTGGCAGGGGGATGAACCTCGCGTCGTACCGCCTGTTGCCGTGCTGGCGGATGAGCCAGCGGATGCCCGCTACGTAGGCGGCGGTCTCTTCCGGCTTGTATGTCAGGTAGAGCGGGGGCTGTGCCGAAGCGGCCGTTGCCGTCTCCGGCAGAAGTAACCCGCCTGCCGTGGCGATGGCCGGCGCCGCCGCCATGCCCCGCAGGATCGTTCTGCGTGTGGTGTCCATGGCGCCGTACCCTAAGCCGGAATGTGGGGTTTCCCTCTGCGTGGTGCGGTGGAATTTCCGGACATTCTCCGGGCCGTGTCGCATCCGGCTGTGGTCGTGGGGCCGGGAGCCTGGTCGCCGGGAGCGCGGTGCGGCCCCGGCGGTGAAGTGCCCGCGAAGGGCTGGGCCGGGTGTTGTGCGAGTGGCGGTCCGTTCCCGGCGGGGTCGCTCGGTGCGCCCTCCGGGCCCGCGCTGCGGAGCTGGCTGTGAGAGCGCCCCACTTCGGACGAGGTGGGGCGCTTTACTGTCCGCGCTCAGTGTGCCGACGGGTCCACGGCGGCCGGGGTCAGTGGATGATCCAGTTGATCACCATCAGGATCAGGACCCCGGTGCCGAGGAGCATCCCGGCCTGACGGAACCACTCGGATTCCATCGCCTCCCGGAATCCCTTGGAGCGAAGCCCGCGGATGATCGCCCGGGCCGTGACGTCCAGGCCAGCCCAGGCCGCTTCGCTCAGGTGGTTGAGGGGGCCGGGGTTTTCGATGATCTGGTCATCTGGCGTCGCACCCTTGTGGGTTCGGCGGTGTCGCTTCTGGTCGGCCTTGGCTGCCCAGGCGTCGTCGTGGGTGTCCCAGGTGAGGCGGCAGGCGTCGCAGCGGTAGGTGTATCGCACGGGCCGGACCGTAGCGCCCGCGGTGGGGCGCCCGTCGGCGAATATGGCAGGTTGTCCAGGAAGTGACCACGGTGCGTATGTCGCGGAGCCAGATCTCTCAGTTCCGGCCCGCTTTTGCGTGGGCGTCGATACCGTGCGGGATTCACGCCATACACACCAGTACGCGAGGTTCACCATGAAGCGCACACAGATCCGTCATGTCCTGGTCGCGGTCGCCGCCGGCGCGGTCGTCCTGACCGGCTGCTCCGGAGGTGAGGAACCTGGTGCCGGGAAGGGTTCGGCGTCGCAGGCCGCCGAGAAGCCGGCGGACAAGCCGACGACAGCGGAGGCGGGGACGGCGGCGAAGGACGTCCGGATCGTGAAGGCGGGCGTCGAGGACCACCAGACGTGGGGGCCCAAGGCCTACGTCGTCCACTACTCGGCCACGAACAGCGGCGCCGAGGCCGCCGACCTCTACGCCGAGCTGGAGTTCCTGGACAAGGACGGGGATCACCTGGGGCAGACGGGCATCACCGTGGACAAGCTGGGGCCGGGCAAGACGGCCACGGGGAACACCGCTCCACTGGACGCGGAGATCCGCAACGGAAAGATCAAGGACATTCGGTCCGTACGGGTATCCCAGGTGGACCGGACCGCAAGCGCGCAGCAGCAGTAGCAGCCCGGGGTTATCCACAGGTCGAGTGGAGTGAGGGCGGCAGTGCGTACGGTTAAGGCCCGTCGAACCCAGGGAGTGCTGATGCACGTTGCGCTGGAGTGGCTGGCCGTCGAGGCCCTGGCCGAACTGCCCGACGACCAGGCTCGGGGCGAGGTCCAGGGTGTGATCGACGAAGTCGCGCGGGACCGGTCATCGTGGCCGGCCGCGGGTGGCGAGGAGGCGGTCGACGTATTCGGTTCCCGTTGCTGGGTGACGGTGGCCGCGTTCGCGGACGGGCTTGAGGTGCGGGATGTCGGATGGTGCGGGCCAGGAGCCGGGGCAACCGCCGTAGCCTGAGCATCGCCGCTGGTTCTGGGCCGGGCCACCGAAGAGTGGAAGGACCGAACCATGAGCGGAACTGCCGGGCTGGTCATCGCGATCGGAAGCGTGTGTGTCGTCGCGCTCGCTGCGGTGATCGCGAAGGCGCGGGTGGAGATCGCACGGATCGATGCCCGGTCCGGGCAGCGCGGCGGGGACGTTCGCCGCTGACCATCCCGGGGCACTGTCTCCTGGCCCCCTGCCGTTGCGACGGCGGGGGGCCTCCTGCTGTCCAGCAGCGTCCAAAAACGTCCAAAAGCATCCGGACACGTCCAGCCGTGCTCAGCGGGGCGCTGAACGGACCGTGTCCGGGTGCGTCCGAACAAGGGGCGATGGAGGGTGGTGGCATGGCTGCCCTGCGCGTGATCGTGTCCCCGCCGAGCCCGACGGGCGGGCGCCGGGTACGGGTGGACGGACAGATCCTGGGGCTGGCGTACGGCCTGGGGGACCTGGTCGAGTTCCTGCGCCGGGCCGGCCTGGAGGGGCTGGACGAGGAGGACGTCGCACGGTCCGAGCTGGTCGAGTGGCGCGGCGGTGGGCCGGACGTGTGGAGCGCGCCGGCGCCGTGAGGCTGCGGGCATGGGGACGCCCCGCCCCATGGGCTCAAAGGGGCGGGCGGTAGGGGCGCTGTCCCACGGGCGTGGAGCGCCGCGGCTACCCGTGATCAGGTGGGGCGGGGCAGGTCGAAGGCGCGGCCGATCGCGGCCCCGACGGCGTCCGCCCTGGTAGGCGACGTGTCCGCCGCTTCTCCTGTCCGTGTGTCCGGGGTGTCCGGGCAGGTCCGCGCCCCGAGTCCGCCAGGCGTTCGGGGTGGCAGGGCGCAGCCGGTGCTGGTCTCGCCGGTGCTGTCCGGCTGGTCGGTCGCCTCGGCCGAGATTGGCCACTGGACACCATCCCCGCCCCGGTGGATCCGGCCCCGATGACGCTGGCGCAGAACGCACAGACTGGTCCGCCGACCGTCCTCCTGCGTGCCGCGCGCAGCGCAGATCCTTACCGGCCCCTCTCGCTCCTTGGCGGTGTAGACAAGGCCGTCGGCCCAGCAGGCCCAGTGAGTCAGGGAGTCGGCCAGGCGCCGGGCCTGATCAGGATTGATGAGTACCGCAGGCGTTTCGGCGGGGAGGTCCTCGAGGGCGAGGCGGAGCCACGGCCACGGTAGGCCGTCCTCGTCCTGGTCGTCGTGTCCGTCGCGGGTGATGTGTGAGGGGATCTCGGCGAGCGTGACGCTCCCGCCGCGCGGGTCAGTGTTGGCCGGCGGGATGTGCGAGCCGCGGTAGATCCACGGCGCGCCTTCGGGGTCCTGGCCGGAGATGCCGGGCAGGGTGCTGTAGATGCTCACTGGGGCCTCGGGAAGGTGGGGCCCGGCCGGTGTGGCCGGGCCCGGGTGGGTGGGTGGGGGTCGCCGGGCTCGCAGACGATGGGTGTCAGCGGACGATGCCGACTCGCCTGAGCGTGTCCTCGGACCAGGGCCCGGCTGCGGCCGGGTGCGAAAGCGTCAGCAGCTACGCGCGGGCTGGGTGCGGCGTTTGAGGGTGCGCCGGTAGTCCTGGAACCGGGCCTTGGCGATCACCGAGCGGTCGGCGCTGCGGAGCACGATGCCCTCAGGATGGCCGCCCGCGCCCTCGTCCAGGGCCACGCGGGTCGTCGGCAGGTGATCGACGAGGAACGTCTGCATCTCAGCAATACCAGTCGGCACGTCACCCGCGTCCACAGTGGCCAGCCGCGGGACCAAGTCGATGTCTTCGGCCTTGGCGAACTGGGTCAGTTCGTACTCGGAGAGGAACCGTTGCCCGCCGTCCTCGCGCCAGCCGGAGATCTGGGCGCGCGGCCACTCCAGGACATCGAGTGGGACGTCGGCCGTGTCGAACAGGCGGTACCCGACGGTGCGGTTACTGGTGTATTCGCGGCTGGCCGCGGTGACCTTGCCGCCGTACACCTCCAGGTACAGGACCCGGATACCGCTGGTAGGCGGGGTAACGCGGTCGGCGAGGGGACGCAGGGCGTCGGCAATACCGAGGGCAGGGTTCCCGATCAAATCGCCGCGGGCGTAGAGGAGTTCCTCGCGGCTGCCGAGGATGTAGTCACCGCCTGGGAAGCTGACGATCCGGCCGTTGGTACCGTCGACCTTTTCGGTGAGGTACACGTCGCCGTTGAAGGCGGCGGCAGCTTCCTCGATGAGGCCACCGTTCTTCGGGTCGAGTGCGTGGTAGGTGGGGATTGACGGGTACTTTGTCGCCGTGTTGAGGGCGGCGAGGTCGATGGTGCGGATCACGTTGTGCTGTCCTTCCTGATTCAGGTGGGTGTCCCGGCGTCCGGCGCAGCCTGCGGCGAGCAGCAGTGACACGTTTACCTCACTGGCTGTCATCGGGTGTCCCCCGGGGCTTCGCTGAACAGGCCCTGCGCCGCGTTACAGCCGTCCAGGTGCTTATCGAAGCTCGCCCGGGCGCTCACCTCGTCCTCCATGAAGAACGGCGTCTGGTAGTCGCAGGCGGGGCAGTGCCATGTCCAGTGCGTGTGGGATTCGCTGTACACGCCCTGGCGGTGAAGGGCACCGCTCTCGTTGGCGTGCTCGACCAGGGCGCGACCCAAGGAGTGCGCCGCGTCCCAGTCGTCCTTGTAGTAGGCGTAGGGCTCCCATTCGCCGCCGAAGAACCGCCACCCGAGCGCAGCGGGCCCCTCGCCTCCCGGGTCCGCATTTACGACATCGCAGCGGAACCTCCACTCGGCCTGGGGGAAATCGCGGTCGGTGTAGATGTGGCCAGGCCTGTAGAAATCTGTGGCGCTCACGCGGCACCACGGTCCGTGGTGTAGCGCTGCGCGTCGCGGTTGTAGGTCAGGAGCTCGTAACGTAGGCCGACGCCGTCTTCGCGGTCGAGAGGCTGGAGGGCCGGGCTCCCGCAGCAGCCGCATCCCAAGATGGAGAGCCGGTACTTAGTCGTGAGCGTGGCGAGTTCGGCGAGAAACGCGTCCACGTTCTCCTGGGCGTTGGGGTCGGTCTGGTCGGTCATCAGGTACTCGTTGTGGTCCATCTGGAAGGTCCTCCGTGAAGGCGGTGGGGCGGGCCGCCCCTACTTGGTGCGGCCCGGGGCGAGGCCGTGTCCGCCCTGGTCGGCCGGGTGCGGGCTGGCGATGTGGTCGTGCAGTTCGCGGCGGCGTACAGGTCCGGTTACCTCGGCTCCTAGCGCTGCTTCGGCATCGTCGTCGGGTTCTTCGTGCCATGTGCCGAAGGGGCCAGGGAGTCCGGGACGCACGCCGAGCTGTGCGGCGCCCCCTTTCATTCGGTGCAGGTCAGGAATCATTGGCTCTCCTCGGGCTCATCGGTGGCGTAATGGAACACATCGGGGTGGCCGCGGGGCCGGGTGTCGGGTTCATCGCCGGCCTCGACGTGGCCAAGGCGGCACTGGTGGTCGCCGTCATGCCCGGTGGGGAGGTCGCATGCGTGCGAAGTCCAGCACCAGGGGCACGTGCCGTTCATGGGTGCTCCTGACGCTCCTCGAGGGCAACGAGGATGTCGTTGAGTACGCGCATGGTCTGGGGCATGAGGGTGTGCTGGCGCCATCGGTGGAGCGCGTCTCGCACGCGGGTGGCGGTGGCTTCTGCCTGGTCGGTGCGGCCCTGGTGGTGAATGAGCCATTCCCCGAGGCGGGGCGCGAGGTCCGGGCCGATCTCGTCGGCCGTGAAGTACCCGTCCTCGAGGAGCACTTCGCGAACGTGCTGCAGTCGCATCTCGGCGTTCTCGGTGCGCTGGCGCAGCTCGGCAATCTCCTGCTCGCCGCAGCCGATCGCCCGGATCGCTGCGTGCAGCCGGGCGCGCAGCTCGTCATCGGAATCGGAGCCTGCGGCGGACTCGTCGGTGATGTACCGCCAGCGGCCGCCATGGTTGTCGGCGTGGCTGCCGGAATGGCCGGGGCGAAGAACGCACTCGGCGGGCGCCGTGTCGAAGATCGGCGAAGAGAGGGCGCCGCAGTACTCCGCTGGCGCACCGGGGACGCAGCATCCTCCTGCTCCGCAGTGGTCACAGGTGCGGCTCTCGGGCCTGCCGTCGCCCTCGTCGTAGCGGTGCTCTCCGGTAGGGCTGTTCGGGCAGGCGCCCGGCCGGCCGGACCATTGCATGCCGCGGACGTCCTGGTGGATGTGGCCGCGGTGGCCAGGCCGGAGGACGCACGGGCCGACGGGTGGGTGGTCGGTGTGGGTGGAGTACTCGGCGCAGATGGTGGTGCTGGTCACGGGGTTCTCCGTTCGCGGCGGTTGGGGTTCGCCGTGGCCGCCCCGTACGGTGCGGGGCGGCCGGGCGGGTCAGGTGGTGGGCTGCTCGTCCATGTGGCATGGGCTGTCGGCGCGGTGAACGACGCGCGGGTCGGTGGACTCTCCGCAGCGGCAGGTGGGCTGCTGCTCGTCGAGGGCGGGTTCGTCCGCCCCTGCCGAGTGGCTGGCCTGCGGCTTCGTGCTCTGGTGGACGAGGGGTGTCGTCTCGGCCGGTTTCTCGTCCAGTGCCTTGCGGAGTTCGTAGGCGGCGCCTCCGTAGGTGCGGAGGATGGCCCAGCGGGTGGCGAGCTTCCGCACGCGGGCGACGGCGGCCTCTGCCTGCTCGGCGCGGGCGGAGAGGGCGTCGATCTCGCGGCGGTGCGCCTGCTTCGATTCCTCTCCGTAGAGCCACGTGGCAAGCACACTGGCGTACGCGCGGCGTACTTCCTGTGCTGGCTGGTCGACGATCTCGACCTCGTCCTCGTACTCGGTACCGTTGGCGAGCATCTCGAACAGCCCCTCCGCCGGCCGGTCCGGGATCACCATGGGCTTCCTCCTCGTCAGTTGATGGCGGGCTGCTGCTTGTCGAGGGCAGCCACCGCGCGGACGGCGGCCCGGAAGCGGCGGGCTTTGGCCACGGCCTCGTCGCTCCAGCCGTGCCGCTGCTGCTGCTCGGCCATGGCTGCTCCGTCGTCGCACGTCTCGTCGTGGTCGTGCTGCTCTTCGCAGTCCCAGCCGACGAAGACGGCCCACAGCCAGGCATCTACGCGGTACTCGCCCCAATCGCGGCTACTGGTGGCAATGAGGTGGTCAAGGCCGTCGAGCATCGGTGCAAGGGCCTGCACGCGGGCGAGGGCGGCCTCGGCAGTGCGGCGCCGGTCTGCCTGGTCTTGGGCGTTGTGCTCGGCGGTGGCGCGGAGGATTTCGGCGCGGCCGTGATCCCGCTCGGCCTGCTCGGCGCGGCGCTTCCATCCGTTGCGGCTGATTCGGCATACGCGGGAGTGGCTGGCTTCGCGCTGGGCGCGTAGGCGGGCGCTGTGCCATGCGGCGTGGAACCGGGCGGCGTCATGCTCGGCCTGCTCGGCGCGGGCCTCGGCGCGTTCCAGCTCGGGCACGATGGCGGCGACGTGCCGTTTGTTGCCCGCGGCGACGTGCTCCAGCGTGGTGATGCGGGCGATGAGTTGCTTGATGTGTTCGCGCTGGTGCTCGGCCACGGTGTCGAGCGAGAGCAGGCTCGGGGTGGCCTCGGTGAGATCGCGCATCCGCTGGTACTTCTCGTCGGTGGTGTGGCCGTCCCAGCCGCGGCAGATCCGGTTTGTGGGCTGGACGTGGGTGAAGAGGTCGATGTCGCGCTCGGCGATGTGCCAGGTCATTTGGCCGGCGGGCGTCTCGATGGTGACGACTGCCCACTTCGGGGCGGCCGGGTCGGTGTGGCCGATATGGGAGGGGTGGAGGGCTGCGAGGAGTGCGACGAGGTGGGCGCGCTCGCGGGAGGTGGCGTCGAGCTGGTCGTACAGAGCGTCGAGGTCGGTGTCGGTGAGGTCGTCGAGGCGGATGCGGTCGCTCATCGGGTCGACTCCTCGCACTCGTGCTCGGTGTCCAGGACGAGGCCGTTGTCCTCGTCCCACCAGCCGTCTCCGGACGCTCCGCAGGCGCCGCACTCCCACCGTCCAGCCAGGCTGATGCCGGCGTATCCGTTCGCGCTCATCGGCCCGGCTCCTCGGCGAGGCTGTGGCCGGGGCACCAGATGTGCGGGAGGTCGGCCCACTCGTGGGCGTCGTGGTAGTCGTCGTGGCCGCACTGGCGCGGTCCAGCGAACTCGGGCTCCTCGGTCACGGCGGGGGCGGGCTCGACGGTGTACGTGGTCGTCGCCCTGACGAGACGGGTCTCCGTGTCCCTGTTTGCAAGGTCGCGGACCATGAAGTCGGCACCCTCCCGGCTGTAGGTGCCGAGGTAGTACCAGGTGGTGTCGTCGTCGATCTTGTACTCGACGGTCCATGCGGTGGTCGCCGGGTGCGCCACGGTCTCGGGCTGCATATCGGCCACGGTCGCCCTGGTCTCCGTCGTGGTGCCGAGGATCTGCCGGGCCACCGCGAGGGCGTGCACCACATGTGTGGGGTGCGTCGGACCCGGGGCGTAGTAGCCGGCTGTGGTCTCCAGCCAGTCGGCGAGGGCGAGGCCAATCCCGGGGTGCAGGACGGCGATGTAGTCCGCGAGTTCAACGGTTTCCGTTTTGGCGACGTCGTACATGCCAGGGCTGCGGCCCTGCGTGACGTCGGTTCCGTCTGCGTGAAAGGGCTGGTACCGGGCTTCGGGTGCGCTGACAGCAGCGGCAAGGACGCGCAGCTTCTCGGCAGCGGCGCGAAGGACGTCGGCGGGTGTGGTGGTCATCGGGTGGGCTCCTCGGGCGTGGCAGGGGCAGCTGGGGTCTCGGTGACGTCTCGCCAACCGGTGACGTTGGTGTGGCCCGTCGGCACCCACCCTGTGGTCGGCTGCTCAGTGCATGCCCATCCGTAGGCGACGGGGCCGTCTCCGGTGAGGCTGTTGGGGCGGTTGGGGTTTTCGGTGGAGACGAGCGAGACGCGGAAGTAGAGGTCCCGGTCCCCGACGAAGCGCAGGTAGGTGTGGCCCGGCTGGAAGAAGCTCGCGGGACCAGCGGTGTCGTGCGCCTTGGGGGCGGCCTCATCGGACGGGTTGGCGGGTGCGGTGGTCACGGGGTCCTCCTGGTGGTGGGTACGGTGGGCGCGCGGCGCGTCATGGGGTGCGGCGGTCGATGTCCGACACCCACGCGGCACAGACGGCGGCGACCTGGAGCAGCTCGGCGCGGAGCTGGGCCGGGTCGGACTCGGCGAGTGCTTCGTAGACCTCCTCCAGGAGAATCCCGGTCCAGTCCAGGCGGCGATCGGTGTCACGTGGGTCGAGCTCGCCGTCGTTGATGGCTTTGTAGTTGTCCGCCCACTCAGCGAACATCTCGCGGGCCTCGCACTGGGCGGACGCGTCACCGGACATGTCGGGGTGGTGCTGGTCGCCGAACTTCTTGAGCTGCGCCTGGCGCTCCTGGTCGATCTCCTCGGCGAACCGCTTGACACCGGGGGTGGCGAAGAGGGCGGGGTACATGTCGTGCTCCTGCGTGTGGGTAGCGGTGTGTGGTGTGCTAGTGGCGGACGGCCCTGGTATCAGCGGGGCCGTCCAGCTGTGCGTCACGGGGCCGTGTTGGCGGTGGTAGGCCATGCTTGGCGGCATCCGTTGCTGCGGCACCGGATGTGGTTGGGCACCTGCTCGGGAATCCAGGTCAGGCCGTCGTCGAGGACGGACCGGCCGCAACGGGACGCCGTGCCCTCGCGGATGGGGCGTCCGGCCATGTGGACGACCTTGTGGCTATGAACGTCGGGGCGGTTGTACCAAGACGCGTCACGGCCTGCTGCCCACGGGACGTCGTCGGCGGGTGTGGTCATGTCGTGCTCCTGTGGGTGGCGGGAGGCGCATCAGGCGGCAGGGTGAGTAAGGCGGTAGACCTCGGTGGCGGTGCGGCCGTTGACGACGATGTGCGGGGCTGCTTCGCGGGCGAGCCGGAGTGCGGTGTCCAGGTCGAAGCGGTGGGCGGTCACCCAGTCGTCGCCGCGGTCATAGGGCTTGACCCCCTGGTCCCAGGTGCCGTCGGCTCCGAGGCAGGACCCGTGCCGGGTAACAGCCCACTGGCCGACGCCGCGGTATTCGACTGTGATGGCGAAGACGTGCCGGTTGATGTCGTCCTCGGGAAGGATCGACACCGCGTATTCGGTGGCCTCGCAGGTGGCAACGGGGACGCTGGCTGGACGTGGCCGAGGGCTTCGCGGATCTCCCGCATCGTCATCGCCGGGCGGTCGGACTCGGTCATCGGGTTCTCCAGGTGAGTTCGAGTTCGTGTTGCATGGGCGGGAGGGGGATTTCGGTCTGGCCGGGGTGGATGTCGGGTGTGGCGTGCGCGACGACCGCCCGAGGTGCTGTGTGCCCGCGTGTGCGGCGTTCACAGACGGGTCCGATGCGGAGGGCCGCCCACCGCTCCGAACGCAGTGGGCGCCCGCATACCCGGCACGACGGGGTCATGTGGCCTCGTCGAGGTCGGGGCGGATCTCGTAGCCGGAGCTGAGGAGGTACTCGCCGATCCGGTCGACGAGACCCTCGGGTGTTTGCTGCTCGGTGGGGGTGGTGGTGCGGTAGTCGTCGGTGGCGGCGGTCATCACGGCGACCGCGGCCGGCGGGATCGGCATCATGCGGTGGTCCTGGCGGCGTCGGGGATGCTCTCCTCGTCAGCGAGACGCTCAAGTGCGCGCCGGGACGCTTCGCGGATCCGCTCTTCCTCGGCGGCCCGCTGCGCAATGGTCAGCTGCGGTTCACCGGATACGGCGCGGGTGCGGGCGGTGTGCGGCTTGGCAAGCGGCTTGCCGAGCGGGTGCTTGTTGGTGGCTTTGCCAGTGCTGCAGGGGAAGCCGATCTCGGCGCCGCACATCGGGCACTCGACCCCGAGCGGGCCAGCTCGGCGCACGGTGTCCGCTAGGGGCTCCTCGTCGGAGTCCAGGACAGTTCGGTTGCCTTCCCAGCCGCGGTCCTCCAACTCCCGCATGAAGCCGGCAGATGGTCCGCCTTCGAGGGCCAGCCGCCCAGTGGGGGCAGCGACTCGGCCGGACGCAATGGCCTGCACCTGACCGCGGTACCGGGCCAAGTACTCGCCGACGGTCTCGTCGCCGATCGGCTGGTACTGGAAGTTCTCCAACCGCTGGCTACGGATCTTCGACCGGAGGGTGCGGACGTGATGCGGCAGGATCCACAGACGCTGGTCGGGGTCCTTGGGCGGGGTGCTGTAGTACGCGGCGACCGCGGCCTTGGCGTCCTGGTCGAGCGGCACGTCGTGGAGGGCGGCAGCCCAGGCTGTGGCAGCGGCAGCGGACGGCTTGCGGTTATCGAAGGCGGCGCAGTGACCGAGCAGCATGGACGCTTCCTTCTCGTTCATGCGGGCTCCTTCGAGTCGAATTGGGCGGCAAGGGCCATCCATCCGTCGACGGTCGCGTCGGTGCCGGAGAGGGCCTGTCCGGAGGGCAGTTGGACGACGTTGCTCGCGTACCGCTGCTGGCGGTCGGCGGCCTTCTTCGCGTCGTCCCTGATCCACTTCTGCCAAGCGTCGGGCCACGACTTGCGGCGGGCGCCCGTGGATCGGTAGTGGCTGACGAACTGGGCGGTGGCGTGCTCGATGTCGAAGCCGGGGAAGGTCGCGGCCACCCAGCGACGCATCGTGTCGGTGACCGAGAAGCCATCGACGTCGATCGGGGCGAGGCCGACAGGCCGTTCGGCCGGAGCAACGGCACCGCGGGTACTTCGCGGATCGCCTTCGCCCCCACACCCCCTCGCTCCCTTGCTCCCTAGCTCCCTAGCTCCCTTGCTCCCTAGCTCAGGGACGAAATGCTCCGGAGCGTCTCCGGAATCGCTCCGGAATGCTTCAGAAGAGTCAGGCCCATTGCCCTGACCAGCACCTTCGCCAACCGTGAGGGCGTGCTGACCGTCAGCCGCCTCGTCTGCCTCGACATCCCAGATGGAGGAGTCGGCGAGGTCGTCGGAAGACTCTCCGGAAGGGGCCTGGGGAGTCTCTGGGGGCGTTGCGGGGATCTTCTGGAGAGCTTCGCGAGACTTTCGCGAGCGGCTCCGGAGGCGCTGCGGGTTCACCTCGCGCCAACGCTTGAAGTCGTCGGGCTCGTCGTCCGGGCACGGCGGGATCTTCGACCGGGTCGGGTGCGAGGGCTTCTGGTGCTCACGCCAGTTTGGAGCGTGCAGGTAGCGGCGACCGTCGACCTCGTAGCGGCACAGCGGGCCGGCCTCGGCGATGGTCTCCAGCCAGCCGTCTACGACCTCGGGAGTGACGTCACGGTCGCGGGGGAAGCAGTCGGAGGCGATGAGGAGTTCGTCGTCGACGCCGCGGCCGTAGTCATCGAAGTAGCCCCAAAGAAGGATGAAGAAGTACCGGACCTCGCGCGGCCACAGGGACACCGTGATGGAGGTACGGAGTTCGGGCTTGATCGAACGGATGCGGGCCATCAGTTCTTACCGCCCACGGGAAGGGCTGCAGCTTCGAACACGGAGAGGTGCCGCGTGAGGCAGGTGGTCACGTCCGGGTCCTGGTAACTGCCGGCCGCGGATGCCGCCTCGTAGACGTCGGCCAGATAGAACTCGCCGTCCATACCGATGCGCTTGAGGCTTGCGAAGAACCTGGAGGCTTCACCCTCAGTCGGCTCAGCCATGCCAGAGGCCGTATAGGCAACGCGCCACAGTTCGGAAGCTCGCGAATGCCAGCCACTGATCCCTGTCAGTTCGAGTTCTTCGTCGCTCAGGCCGTGGTAGATCCGAGCCGACTTGTGCGAACCGGCGTAACTAGCCGCTTGCACGATACGAGTCACGTAGACATCGGCGTCGAGAAGCTTCTCGATCTGCTCCTTGACCCACTCTTGCTGCTCGTCGGTAGGGCCACCGACGAACTTGCCGCCCCAGGGCTCGTTGCCGGGGACCCAGGTAGTAGGCCATGCGGAGCGCCATGCGCGGGAAGCCGCGTCGTGGTCCATGTCGCGCAGCGCGACAGCAATGTTGCTGGTCCCGAAGTAGGTGGCGTACTGGGCAGCCTGGATGATTCGCTCGGGGTCCAAATCGGAAAGTTCGCCAAGGCTTCGGCGGAACTCGTCTTCCTGTTCCGTGGTTGGCGGCTTCTCGTTCTCGACCAGGCCGCAGCGCCAGACGGTAAGCGCGGCCTCGATCACCGACTTGCGGCTGTCGAGAGGCACCGGCATTGGGCTTGCGCCAACGATTCGCCGGGCTTCCTCCTGCATGGCGGTGACCTTGTTCCAGGCGATGCCGCAGCAGTACTTGAACTTGTTGCTGTTGAGGACTTTGTCGTAGCCCATGGCTGTGTCGACGATGTCGCCCCATACCCAGGAGGGCAGTCCCGCGACTCGGAAGCGTTCGACGCTGGGCTTCCAGTCGCTGGGAAGCTCGATGGGCTTTCCTTCGCTGGCCTCCCACCGGTCCCATTCCGCGCGGAAAGCTGCGCGGTATTCGAGCTTGGGCTTCTCCTGCTCGAGCATGTTGGCCGCGGCCTGCTTCATGGCGTCGGCCCATCGCAGTGCGTCGTCGCTGACGCCGGCCACAACCGCGGCATCGACGGTCGCCGAGCTCTTGCCGCTGTTGCAGGGTTCGCAGCTCGTGACGAGGTTGTTGGGGGTGTCGGTGCCGCCAAGCGCGACCGGGGTGACGTGGTCGACGCAGAGCGGCGCGTCGGGGGCGGTCGCTCCGCAGTACCTGCAGGTGTGGTTGTCCCTGCGGAGGATCTCGTAGCGGAGGCGCTTGGAGACGGCCATTCGGGAATCCTTCGGGTTGTGAGCGTGCAAGATGCCCGTAAACCGGGGTGGCTCGTGTAGCTACACGATATAGGCTTGTGTAGCTACACGGCAAGCTGATTCGATCAGAGGCTTGTAGCTACATCCACTCGCCGTAGATGTGGCGCGTGTAGCTACCCTCCGCTACGGTGGTTGCATGTCCGCGAACCTTGAGAAGTCGGCGCACACGCCCCCACGCCAGATGCGCATCCCCGACGACGAGTGGTTGCCGTTCGAAGCGGCCGTCAAGAGCCAGGGGAAGACGCGCGCTGCCATCGTTCGCGAGTTCATGCGCTGGTACATGCGCCGGCCGGGCGCGCCCGCGGTGAAGCGGCCGGACGCTGGCCCGTGGTCTGAGGTGAGTGAGTAGCTCACGTCCCCTCCCTTCCTACGCCCCGCCATGTGCGGGGCTTTGTGCTGTGCGGGTGGTGGTGGCCCGGGGCGCGGCGGCCCCGGACCGGGGTGGGCTACTTGGGCTCGGGGTACGGCTCCGGACGGGCGCCGCCGGCCTTGTAGGTCAGGAGCTGGAGCTCACGCCCCTCGCGGTACGCGTTCCACGCTTTGATGACGAGGGCGGTCATGTGCTCCTCGCGGAAGCGCGCCTTGTCCGTCATCGCGTTCTCCGCGGCGCGGCGCAGGGCGTAGATCGGGTCTCCGATCATCAGGCCGGCGCCGTCGGTGAGGCGTGCGAAGAAGAACGCGCAGTCGCCCTGGTCGATCTGCACGAACAGCCAGTGGCAGAGACCTGCGGTGCTGGCGGACAGGCGGTTGGCGTTCCTGGCACGTGACCCGATTTCCGCGGACCGCCGAATCTCGGGGTGCTCTTCGAGCAGGCTGAGGAGTTGCCGGTGGGTGGGCCGAGCGCCTCGCATGCTCTTGCGTGCCCCCTCCTGCCACATGTGGACGCGCACGAGCACGGCGGCGAGGGGGACGTAGTGGGATTCGCCGCGCAGCTTGAGGACGTCACCCAGGGACCGCTTGGCGCCGGTGTCCATGGTTTCCTGCGTGGTGTCTGGCAGGTTGGAAACAACGAGCATGCGGATGGTCATCCCCGACTCGGCGATGGCGCTGAGGCGGTGCTGCCCATCGAGGAGTGCTTTGCCGGTGATGAGCGGGTTGTCGAGGAGGACGATGTCCCCCTTGGAGAACTTGATGCTCTGCCCGTCCTCGACCCAGTTCCCGTCTCGCATGTCGGTGGCGTAGCTGGTGACGACGCGCTCGCGGAGGTTGCGGTTGCGGGTGTTCTGCGCCAGCCACTCCTTGGCTAGGGCCGGGGTGATGTCGACGACGTTGTACAGCGGGCCGTCGAGGGGCGTGCTGGGTACGATGGGGTTCGTCATTACTGCTCCTGGTTGAGGGAGTTGGCGATGTCGCGCAGGGCGTCGCTGATCTTGTGGAGGCTCGCCGCCCACCAGCGGCGGGCCTCTTCGGTTGTCTGGGCTGCGGGCAGGTTCATGGCCTGCACGAGCTGAGTGGCGTGGTCCAGGGCGCCGAGGAGTTCGGGGACCTGGTGGTGGGTGGTGTCCCGGTTTTTGGGGAACCGGTCGTCTTCGGTGAGCCGGGCGAGCTTTTCGGCGGCGCGGGTGAGGTCGCGGCCTGCGTCCGCGAACGCTTCGGGGAGTGGCCGGCGCTTCGGCTTCGCGGGTGGGGTGACCATGCGCTCGAAGTCGGGCTCGGCGGGCTGGACCCAGATGTTCGGCTCGGGCTCCGGGCGGGCCACGGCGTATGTCTTGCCGTCCGTGCCCTGGATCTCAGGTGATCCAGATGGATCGCCTGAGCTGGCGACCTCCCGCTGGACCGTTCCGTACCCAATGCCTGTGGCTGCGGCGATGGCCCTGACGCTCAGCCCGGACTCGCGCAGGGACGCGACGACTTCCTGCCGCTCCTCACGGGGGAGACGGAGGCGGGTGGTACCGAACTCCTCGGTGCAGTAGACGTCCCATGTGCTGTAGCCGAGGACGGCCCAGGTGCGGGAGGTGTACGCCTCCTGGATCAGGAGCCACGTGCCTTCGACGGCGATCTTGATGCGGTCGGTGAGGGCGCGGGCCTGATCGTGGCTCGGTAGTTCGATGTCCTGCATCAGCGTTGTCCGTTCTGGGAGGCGGTGGCCGACGAGGTATTGGCGACGCGCCGTTTCTGCCGGTCGGTGTTGTTCGCCAGGCGGCAGGCGTCATCGACGGGCTCGCCGAGGCGGAGGTGCCGGTCGTACGCGCCGCGGGTGCCGCACGGGGCGAGACGCCGGCCGCCGCGCTTGGCCTTCGGCTTGGCGCGGGCCTTCTGGTCGGCAGACCAGCGCTGTCCCGGGGTCAGCGCGGCGCGGATGCCGTGGCGGCTGTCCTTGCCCTTCCCGGCTTCTTCGCTTGCGGCCGCCGTCCGGCAGGCGTCGAGGACGGGGCAGGTGCGGCAGAGGCTGATCGCGGTGCGGCGGTCGTCTTTCTGCCACTCGTCGGCGTACCAGAGGTCGCTGCCTACGTAAGGCGGTTGGGCGCACGTGCCCTTGGCGGCCCATTCCGCTGGCCGGTGAAGAGTGTCGGGTGCGTAGCTCATGCCGCACCCCCGAAGATCCCGGCCATCTGCTTCTTCAGCTGGTCGCGCATGGGCTGGTCTTCGACGTGGGCGGGGGCCACGCAGCCGGAGTAGCCGCAGCCGGGCTGGACGCGCCCGACAGGGGTGCGGCCGTGCTGCATGACGAATGCGACTCGGCCGGCGGTGTAGCCCCGCTTCAGCCAGCGGAAGAACGGGGTGCCGTCGTTGGTCCGGTAGCCGGTCCATTCGAGGTGGCCGCCGTCGACGGGGCGGGTGCGTTGGCGGAACAGGTCCTGCGGGCTGCTGGCCGCCTTGATGCCGGTCTTGTGTCGGGCGAGGCCGAGCCCCTTGCGCGAGGCTGCGACGGCCTTGTTGTCGACGTGGAGGCGTCGGGCGATCTCGCGGTCGGAGTGCCCGGCTCGGAGCATGTCGGCGACGTCGGTACGGATCTCCATCACACCGTCTCCTTCTGCTTCCGGTGGGCTTTGCGGACGCGGAAGACGGTGCGGTCGGAGATTCCGAGCTGCGCGGCGATCTCTCCGGGCGCCAGGCCGCGATCGGTCATGCGGATGATCTGTTCGTCGCGGTCGGCTGCTGGCGGTTCACCGCCTTCGCGGGCGCGCTGCCGCACGGACTTGCCTCCCCAGGCGCCATAGCGGTACTTGGCCGTCAGGTCCCCTTCGAACGCGGACACGTAGTCGGCGCACTCGGGCTGTACGGGGCAGGTGCTGCAGATACGGAGGGCTTTTCGGCTGGTGTGCCGGGGCCCCTCGGAGAAGAAGAGGCTGGGGTCGACCTGGGCGCAGAGCGCCTGATCCATCCACTCGTACTTCACTGGTCCCCCTTCGTGGTGCC
The DNA here is from genome assembly GCF_035918155.1 of Streptomyces sp. NBC_01591. NCBI lineage: Bacteria > Bacillati > Actinomycetota > Actinomycetes > Kitasatosporales > Streptomycetaceae > Streptomyces > Streptomyces sp. NBC_01591. The sequence continues at coordinate 7,045,559 of NZ_CP109327.1, read as the reverse complement.
GCACCAGGTGCAGGCCCAGGACCGCGGGGCGGCGGCCGGGAGGTGGCGGGTGGTCATGTGGCCGCAGGCCGGGTCGTCGCAGACCAGCCACCGGGTGCCCGGGGCGAGTTCGGCGCGGCTGACTTCGGCGGTGCAGCGCCCGCAGTTCTGGCAGGTCATCACCCCGTTGTCGACGGTGTGGGTGGTGAGCCGGTCCCAGTCGCGGCACGGGCATGCCGCGGCACGGGTGACGAGCGGTGAGGCGGGGGCCGAGCGGTGCCGGCCGACGGGCGCGACGAGGCGTCGCGCAGCGCTCAGCAGGCTCATACCGACCCCCTGCGCTGGTACGGGATGAGCGGCCAGTCGGTCCGAACCGCGGTCGCCTCGTGCTCACGGCCCGGAGTGCGGGCGAGGTACGCCACGTACGAGGTGGCCTGCTGCTGGGCCCATTGCTGCTGGACGGCGTGCAGCTGGTCGAGGGCGGTGCCCCGCAGCTGCGGCCACTTCTCGGCGAGCGCCGTGGCGACGCGGCAGGCGGCGAGCGCGTCCGCGTCGGAGGTGTGCGCGGCGTCGAGGCGGAGCCCGTAGTGTGCGCAAAGGTCGGTGAGGGTGCGGCGGCCACGTCGGTACGGGTCGACGGCCTTGTCCATCAGGCGGGGGTCGATGACGCGGAGCTCGTCGCCGACGAGGTCGGTGAGGGGCGTGACGCCGTACCGGCGGGCCTCGCGGTCCAGCACAGTCAGGTCGAACGGCGCGTTCATGATTACGACCGGAAGCCCGGCGTCGACGGCATCGACGAGGGCGTGCACGATGTCCTCGACCACCTCGGCGGCAGGGCGCCCATCGGCGCGGGCTCTTTCGGTCGTGATGCCGTGTACCGCGGCGGCCTCGGTGGGGATGTCAACGCCCGGGTTGGCGATCCAAGTCCTGGGCCAGACTGGAATGCCTCCGCCACACCCGACGACGCAGGCTTCCACGATGCGGTCGGTCTCGACGTCGACGCCAGTCGTCTCCAGGTCGAAGCCAGCGAGGCGTCCGGTGTGCCAGCTCATGCTCGGACCGCCGATCCGGGCTGAGCGGTAGCCGGCCACGTACCCGACTGCTCGATGTCCGGTGCCGCGGCCGGGGCAGTGATCTCCTCGACCGTCACGCGCGGCGCGGGGAACTCTTCGTCGGCAGTGACCTCGCCACGCTGGATCGACTGGTAGATGACCTGGAGTTGGCCGAGGTCGATGTCGGTCCACTTCGAGGACGGCCGGCCGAGCTTGGTCTCGATCTGGTCGGCGGTGATGCCGATGCCGTCGAACGCGGCGACGCAGTCGGCGATGCGCTGCGCACGGGGAACGTCACCGTTGCCGTTGGTGAGGGTCTTGGTGCAGGCGGACTTGGCCTGCTCGATGTACCAGACAGGCAGGACCGTAAAGATCATCTCGCGCAGGCGGCGAGCCCCGTTGTTCGCGTTGTTCTCGTAGACGTCACGGAAATCGGCGAGCTTCTCGGCTTTCCCCTTCGACCACCGAGCGTGAGGCACGATGAACGTGGTTGACGACCGCTCGTTGGACTCCATGTCCCACGCCCACGCCTGCATCTCTGACTCGCCGTACTCCTCGTCACGGCGCAGCTCGGCGACACCGAACTGGATGTTGCCCCAGCAGCGGGCCAACTCCTTGGCGAGCTGGATCGTCTCGCCTGAAACGTTCGAGGTGCCGCGAGGGAAGCGGAAGAACGCCCGCTGCGCCAACTCCTGCTGGGAGCACGCCGTTCGCATCTTCGCGATGGCCAGTGCCTCGTCGCGGGGGAACTGGCGGGCCACCAACACGGCCGCCTGGACCTCGGCCACCGCGCGGGACTGCTCCACGGCGGTGCCCTGCCCGACCCGGGACGGGGCCGCGGCCGGGGTCATACGCTCGATCTGCTGGTAGCTCACAGGTATTCCTCTTCGTCGCGTCGCTCGGCCCAGACGGGGAGCGAGAGGTAGGTGATGTCGTCGGAGTAGCCGGGCCAGTAGCCGGTCTCTGTGCAGCGGGCGAACACGTCGATTGCGCGGCGGTTCTTCGCGGCGCCGATGCGGCGGGCGGCGGCGTCCAGCTCGATGACGGTGACGAGGTACGGGGCGGTCTTCTCCTGGCAGACGAAGACCATGGCCGGGTCCTCGGCCAGGCCGGCCGCGCGGGCGGCGGCCCGGTACCAGTCGTCTTGGCAGTGGTAGCCGTACTCGTCGACCGCCCGCGCCAGCGCCGACGGCTCAGCACTTCGGCAGGTCTTGTAGTCGGGGATGATCAGCCGCCCGGACCGGGGGTGCGGCAACCAGTCGAAGCGGGCGCGGCGGGTGATGCCGGTCGGGCCGTCCGTCCAGAACATCGACACTTCCGGCCGGCCGGACTCCGGCGCGAACAGGACGCTTGCGACCGGGTGTCGGCGGATCGCGTCGGCCATTGCCTGCACCTGGTCGTACTCGGCTGGCTTCAGCGGTACACCGCCAGCGGCGCGGACATCGGCGACCACAGCTTTGACCGCAGCGGTCCGCCACTCGGAGGCGTCGATCCGCACAAGGTTGGGGCCCTCGCCGAGGACTAGCTTGTGCGCGGCATTGCCCACGTCGAACGCCTTCTTCGGCAGCTGTGGGTGGTCCTGCTCATACCGGAACAGGGCCGGGCATGACGGCGGCAGCAACTTCCGAGCGCCGCTGGAGGACAGCGACCCGCGGTCGCCGTGGTAAGCCTCCATCGGCAGGTTGGGGTAGATGCCGGGCTCGATCCCGAGGCCGGCGGCCGGGGCCGAAGCCCCGGCCAGCACGGTGGTGGTCATCAGGCGTCCGCCTCCGGGTCGTACTCGGCGGCGACTTCGATGCGGGTGACGGTGTAGTCGGTCGGCTGCTCGTCGTCCTCCGGCCCGATGACGAGCTCGTACGGGTCGTTCGGCTCGGACTCGTCACCGAGCCAGTCGAAGACCTTGCCGTCGAACTCAGGGGAGTTGTTCAGGGCGTCGGTTTCGCAGTGGATCCGGGCGGCGTCCTGGTTGGTGTACGTGCCGAGCGGCGTCATGCCCCACGCGGCCCGGTAGACGTACGCAACCGCGGGCTCGGTCTCCAGCTGCGGGGCGCACACGGCCGGGGCGGTCTGTGCGGCCACGAGAGCGAGCGTGGCGTGCACCTGCGCCTCGGCGAGGATGCGGTCAGCCTCGCAGTGTCCTTCGTCGTTCGGGCGCAGGACGGTGCTGGCCTCGGCGATGAGCTGTTCGGCTGCGGTGTAGTGCTCGGGTCCGGTCATGCGGTCACTCCGGTGGTGTGGAGGAGGGCGGCCAGCAGCAGCCCGGCGGTGGGGAAGGCGAGGATGAGGAGGCAGGACGCTCCGGCGGCGGGGCCGTGGTCGTACGACGCACGGTCCTGTACCTCCCGCGCGGACCGGCCAACGTCGGAGCGCCGCGACCGGACCATTCCGGACCGGTCATAGCGGGTCCAGGTCCCGCCGAACGTGGACGGGCGGTCGCTCATGACGCCACCGCCTGCATGCCCGGGGTGGCCTGGAACTCGCGGCGGTAGCGCCACTGGAGCGTCCTCGCATGTGCGTTCTCACGCCACTCGATCGGGCCGTGGCACTTCCGGAACGGGTCGTGGAACCACTCGCGCCGCATTGCCAGCTCGCCGCATCCGGGGCACTGAATCTGAGGCCCGAACGGAGAGCAGCGGATCACGTCGCTGCGCTGCCACCGGTCGACGCGGCGGATCTCGAAGCCGCCGTCGATCGCCTGCTCGCCGTCCAGGTCGGGGTAGTCGCCGTTGTCCCAGACCTGAAGTGCCTCGTCCTCGGTCGCGCCCGGCGCCTTGATGACGTAGACGCTGGTGACCTCGACGACGATCGGCCACTGCATCTCGTCCAGGTCCCACGCACCATGCTTGCGGGCGGCCCGCTCGATCAGATCGGCGACGTCGGTGTCCGGCTCGGCCGGCACGGGGCGGGGGTACTTCTGCCCGAAGTACTCGTGGTGTCCCGCGTGTCCCAGCTGAAGCTGGCAGTCACGGGAGGAGTACGTCTCGCCGTCGTTGTACAGCTGCTCTTCGCACTTCATCGGGCGCCTCCGTGGGCGTGGTTGAGGCGGAACACCCTGCGGCCGGGGTCGGTGTCGTCGAGGACGAGGAGGCCCTGACGCGCGAGGACTGCGAGGTCCTGCCGTGCGGTCCGCCGGAATGGGGCGTCATAGGACCGGTCCCGGTACAGGTCCTGCACTCGGTGCGTCGTCCACTCGCCCTGGTGGTCCCGAACTGCGCGGCGCAGCAGGGCGCGACGGTCAGCGGCGCTCACAGGGCACCTCCCTGCCGGTTCTGCTGGAGGGTGTGCCGGGCGTCCTCAAGCCGGGCCAACTGGGCGGCGCCGACGGCCTTGTCGGCCATGCGACGGAGGAGGTCGGCGGCCCAGTGCGTGCCGGGAGTGGTGGCCCAGAACACGCGGTCGTTCTCGGCAACGATGACGGCGGCGGCCTCGGTCAGCACCTCGGCGTCGCGGGCGGCGATCAGCCGCTCAGCCTCCGCCCGGTCCTCGCCAGCTGCCCGCAGCACGGCGTACAACTCATTGCGGGCGTTCATGAGGCACCACCCCATGGGGTGTTCGGGTGCGAGCACGGGTTGCCGTCGTGCCCGCCGTGACAGCCCTGGCGGCAGGCCGCGCAGTCCGGGCACCACTTCTCAGGCACGTCACCGCACGCGTCGCAGGCGCCGGGAAGCAGCGGGGAGTCGTGCGCATCCTCGGCCGGAGTGGTATCGACGGTGTAGGGGGTCGACAAGTAGTCGGCCACCACCCGCTCGTACGAGTCCTCCTCGCGCGGGCACCCAGTCCGGTGCTCCGGGATACGGGCTCCGGCCTCGTCAGCCGGGGCTGCGCAGCTCGGGCACTCCAAGGTGGGGCAGCCTTCGGCGTGCCGGTTGAACCGCTTCGGGCAACCACACGGACGGCACGGGTCCTCGTCGTCGTGGGTGAGCACCCAGCGGCGGGCCTTCAGGTCCCACTCGATGTGCTCGTCGCTGAACGGGGCGCTGATGTGCCCGTCCGGTTCGACGTGGAAGATCACGTCCGCGTCCACCAGGGCATTCAGCCCGGCCACAGCCCGCTCCCACGGAGACAGGGCCTCCGGCGGTGCCTGCCCGGTCACCAGCTCCTCGACCCGGGCCCGCAGCACGTCACGCTCCCGAGCCACCGTCCGCGTCTCGTGCTCAGCCAGAAGCCGAGCCCGACCGGACCGCTCGACCCGGGCCTCGGCGTTCAGCAGCCGCCGCAGGACCGGAGCCATCCGCTCGCCCATGTAGGACGAGAGGTTCATGCAGTACAGGTCTTCCCACTTGGGGTGGTCGTGGTCGCGGACGTTCGCAACCGACTCAGCAACCGACACGAGCAGTCCGTCCATCGCGGGCTTTACGTCGCCGAGTTGCTTGGCAATCGCCTCACGCTGCTCCGGCGTCATCGGGGCGCTCATGCCGCACCCGCCTCACGCTGCGACGGGACCGGGCGCGGAGCCACAGCCCGGCGCAGAGCCTCGGCAAGCCGCAGCACCTGCCCGCCGTACACCGGCACGCTGCCGCCGTCGACCAGCTCGTCGAGCAGGTCTTGCACAGCCTCGTCACGCTCGTGCGTGGCGTGCGAGTTGGCGCCCTGGTGCCGGGCGGACCGGCCCAAATCGGCGATGTTCTGGAGGTCGTCGAGGAGGGACGGGCCATCCTCGACGGCGGCCTCCGCCACGGCGAGCACGAAGGTGCTCAGGTAGTGCGTCATGTCGAGGGCGACGCCGGACGGGGTGGCGTCGACGGAGATCCGGAACGGCCCGGTGACGGGCGTACGGTCGTCAGGCGTCGCGCTCATGCCGCCACCGCCATCGTGCACGCCGAAACCGAGCAGATCGCCTTCACCTGGATCCGCACATCCCGCCACGTCACATACAGCGACGCGCTGTACATAAGGCCGGCAGACCCGATGAACTCCAGCTCGCGGATCGTGCCGCCCAACACCTCGGCGTACGCGGCAACGACCGGCCGCATGTCCACGCCAGCGTCCACGATGGCGCCCATCAGCGGGGCACCGCCCTCCGGCAACGTCCAGTCGAGCATCGGCAGATGCGGGTTCTCCGACAGCAGCTGGACCAGTGCCGTCGCGGCACCCAACTGCGGACTAGGCTTGTTGTTCACGGTGTTCCACTCCTTCAAGCGGTGGGTGGGATATCGAGGGGTCGCCAGACCGGGCATGGTCTGAGCGGCCCCGCTTTCATGAGCAGGTCAGGCGGCGGCAGGGACGGGCGCCGACGCGGTGCTGATGCCGAGGTACTCCTCGACGGCCCGGACGTTGAAGCGGATCGTGCGACGCGAACTCCCGGACTGCGCAAGGTCGATCACGCACAGCCGGACGAAATCCGGGTCGGTTTCCATCCGGTCGCGAACCCAGAAGTCGCTGACCTGCAGCCAGCCCTTGAGGTCTGCCTTGGTCATCAGCGGTGTGGGGATACCGGACTGCTCCACAGCCCCTCCCTTCAGTTGATGTGGATAGTTTTACGACGAATGTGGAAACTGTCGGCACGAGAGAGTCAGACGGGGGCGTTCATGAACAGTTCCTCAACAGGTTTGCCCAGCGCCTTCGCCGCCAGGTCGCACGAGCGGCGAGTAAAGCTCGCCCGCCCGCTCGTCCCAGTGGAAACCATGTGGCCGATCGCCGACTGACTGATGCCGTAGCCAGCAGGGTCGACCTCCTTGGTCTTCTCGGCGAGGCGCTCGATGGACAGGCCGGCCACTTGCATCGCATCTCGGATGCGTTGGCCGTTGTCCAAGCGGTGCATGCGGGTGCCCCTTCGTGGCCGATAGTTGCTGCGAGGCGACAGGGCGCGAAAGGCGACCCCCGGCCCCGTTTCCACATTCAACGCCGAATGTGGAAGGATGTCAATGGATACAGAGAGCGCCACATCGGTTTTGTCCGAGATTCTGCATATGCCAAACGTCCGCATGTGGAAATCATTGCTGGTCAAGTGCCGCGACACGGCTTGTAGTGAATGTGGATGATGCCCGATGCTTCTACATGTGGATGACCTTGCGGAACTCATCAAGCGCGTCATGACAGAGAAGGACTGGACCCTGTCCACCCTCGCGCGCCGCTCCGGCCTGTCCACATCCACACTCCACTCCTGGAAGAGCGGCCACCGAGCAACCGGCAGCCGCGGGCCGACCCCCGACAAACTCCGCCAGCTCGCCGAAGGCGCAGGCCTTCCCGTCAACCAGGTCTTCGAAGCTGCCGGTCGGCATGTGCCGGCCCCCATGGACGACGAAGACGAGCGCCGTTTCCTCCACCTGTTCCGCTCCCTCGACAGCGCGGACCGCGGAGTGATCGAGGCGACCATGCGAGCCATGAGTGAGCGTCAGCGGGCAGACCAGTAGAGACCTTCACCACCGAGCACAACATCTGCGAAAGTCCCCCTCACACACAGCAGTTGACGGGTATTGTCAGTGTTTCCGCCGTAACCTCCACCTGCGGCCGGGCTTCGCCTTGTCTCGATGGAGGTTTCTTGTGTGCGCGACTGTGCTCGTGGAGGACGTGGACCCGACCGCGCCGCGGTGGGACCGCGACCGTGTCGCCGTGGTCATAGGACAGGGCCTGAACTACTCCCAGGCACTCAGACAAATCCGGGCGCTCCTCATCTGGCTTGGCGCCCCCCAGACGAGCGTCGGCGCGACATGCTGGTGCGGAGACTACGTCGCAATTCCCGGCCCGGAGGCCTGCGTCTTCCAGCAGAGAACCGCCCCCAGCCGCGAGGAGGTCCGCAATGCCCGCTAGGGCTCGGAACAACCCCAGGCAGATTCGCCTCAAGTCATGCGGCTGCAAGGCCTGCACGGAAAAGTTCAGACCCGGCGACAAGCCCACCCGGAAAGACTGCACGGGATCGTGGCAGGCCCGCTACCGAGACCCGTCCGGCAAGCAGCGCGCGAAGACCTTCACCGGGCAGCACGCCAAGAGGAAGGCCGAAGCGTTCCTCGACAAGACCCGCGACCAGGTCCGCAGCGGAAGCTTCGTCGACCTTGACCGCGGCCAGATCACCGTTGAAGAGTGGTATGCCAAGTGGCAGGCAGCCCAGCGCATGGGCGACAACACACGCGAGACGGCTACGAGCGTGTGGAGCAATCACGTGAAGCCGCACTTCGGGTCATGGCGACTCACGTCCATCGGAAATCTGGACGTCGAGGAGTGGCTCGCCGGCCGCGTGGCTGTGGTGGGCGTGGCGACGATCGACAAGGCGTTCCAGATTCTTGACCGGCTAATGACGGCCGCGATGCGGGACCGTCGCATCAGCCATAACCCTTGTGATGGCGTCAAGCTTCCCAGGGCCCAGGCGAAGCACCCTGATGACCTGATGCCGCCGACCTACGATCAGCTGGCGCAGATTCGGACTCACATGCCGGACCACTTCCACCCGATGCTGGTCTTCGCCGAGGAGACGGGGCTCCGGTGGGGTGAACTCGTCGGTCTGCGCCGGTGCTTCGTGGACTTCGAGGCAGGCAGCATTCAGATCCGCGAGACGATCATCCAGGTTCACGGCAAGCCGAAGCGGAAGGCATACCCGAAGTCCGCAGCCAGCAGCCGGACGGTTCCGATGTCGGCCCGTGCGGCTCACGCCCTGAAGGGACATTTAGAGAAGCATCCCGCCGACCCGTCCCGCACGACCCCGTCCAGCGGAATGCACGCCAAGGAACTGGTGTTCCGCGGGCGCCGTAAAGGGGTGCTCGGCAGAAGCAACTTCTGGCGGCTGTGGACATCTGCGAGCGAGGCCGCGGGCGTTGCCCGGCAGGTGGAGAACCCAGTGACGGGTCGCATTGAGCGGTGGCCACATGTGCACGACATCCGTCACGCTTTTGCGTCGCGCCTGCATGCGGCGGGTGTGCCGGAGGCTGACGCTCAGAAGATCTTGGGTCACGAGCGCGGCGCGAAGATCACGTGGCTGTACACCCACGCCAGCGCGGGGTCGGTCGATGCGGTGCGTACCGCCCTGGATCGGGGCGGATTGAGGGTCGTCTCGTAGCGGAGTCCCCTCAAAGTCCACAACGGGTCCACGCGTCCACATCCAATGAGATCACCCCACATCCGAACCCTGAGGCGTTCAGATGTGGGGTGATCTGCGGTTTTACGGAATGCAAGCCTTTCACCTGTGTGGATATCGCTTCCACATTAGGCATCCTTTTCCCTGTTCAGGTAGTTGTAGACGGTGAAGCGGCTGACCCCCAGCGCGCCCGCCACCGTCTCCACGCCGTGCCGTACCGAGAAGGCACCACGTGCCTCCAGGGTCCGCACCACCGACTGCTTGGTCCTGCGGTCCAGCTCGGCGAGCGGCATGCCGTGCCGGCGCTCCATGGCGGCCAGGATGTGATCGAGCGACTCCGAGAGCTGGGGCAGCCGGACGGCTATGACGTCCTCACCCTCCCAGGCCAGCACGACATCGTCGGGCTGGGCCTGCTCGGGCCCGAGCAGCTCGGCGCCCATGGCGTCGACGAGCGGCTTGACCGCGGTGACGAGCGGGTGGTCCGCCGGTTCGGTCACTTGGAGTCCTCCCCGATCACATTCACCTGGAGGGACACCCGGGTGGCACCCGATGCCAGAGCCTGGCGCAGCAGTGAGTCCACCGCGGTGAGCACCTCGTCCGCGCCGCCCTCCGCCGTATTGCCGAAGGGGCCGACGTCCACGGCGTCCAGGTCGGCCGACTGGATGACCTCGCGGGCCACGACCGCGTGGGCGGGCGCCTCGTCGAGATCGAAGGGCTCGGTGGTGAACTCCACTCTCAAGCGCACTGTGCCTCCCTCATGCGTTCGCCACGTCGCTGTGAAGCCCGCGGCTCGGGCCCGACCCTAACGGACGCGAGCCGGGGCCGTGGGGCGATGGATCCGCCCTCAGTGCCCGGCCGGGCGCGCGCCCGGGTACGGCAGTACGCAGACGGCGACCGGGGCGGTGAACGCCTCACCGGTACGGGTCAGACCGCCGTCACGGGCGTCGACCCGGAAGACCGTCACCGTGCTCGACCTCTGGTTGGCCGCGAAGAGCAGCTTCCCGTCGGGCGAGAAGGCGATCTGCCGGGGGAAGTCGCCGCCTACGGGCACGGTGCCGAGCAGTCGCAGCACGGCCCCGTCGTCCTCGACGGCGTAGCGCGTCAGGCTGTTGTGCCCCCGGTTGGCGAGGTAGGCGAACCGGCCGTCGCCGGTGACCAGGAACTGCGCCGGATAGCTGGTGCCCGTACCGGTCCCGGTGGACTGCGGGGCGCCCGGGGACAGGGTTCCGGTGGCCAGGTCATAGCCGCAGACGACCGCGGTGTTGTCGACCTCGCAGGCCAGGTAGGCGAAGCGGCCGCCGGGGTGAAAGGTGATGTGCCGGGGTCCGGCGCCGGGGCGCAGCGCCGCGTAGGAGACCCGGCCGAGCGTGCCGCGCTTCTCGTCCAGCCGGTACGTGTACACGGTGTCGTTGCCGAGGTCCACGGCGAGGACGTGGTTGCCGTCGGGGGTGGTGATGATCTGGTGGGCGTGCGGCCCATCCTGGCCGGGGCCGGGCGGCGGCGTGGTGTGGGCGACCAGGTCCGTACGCTCCCCCAGCGATCCGTCGCCCCTGATGGGGTGCACCGCGACGCTGCCCGAGGTGTAGTTCGCGGTGAGCAGCCACCTTCCCGTGGGATGGACGGACAGGTGGGTGGGCCCGGCCCCGCCCGTGCCGCGCGTTCCGAGCACCCGATGGGTGCCGTCCGGTGCCAGGGCCACGGCCGTCACGCCGCCGGCATCCTGCTCGTCGACCGCGTAGACGGTGGTGCCCGAAGGGTGCATGGCCAGGTACGAGGGGTTGGCCACGCCCGTGATCACGGGCCCGGCGACGATCGCCCCGGTGGCGGAGTCGTAGCTCGCCGTCCCGATTCCCGTGCCGCCGCCCTCGGCCGAGGTGTACGTACCGAGCAGCAGCCGCCGGGGGGTGCGCGGGCGCGGACCGACCGCGGATTGGGGGTCCGGCGTGGCCCCCGGGAAACCGGGCGGCATGGGAGCCATCGACAGGGCCGCACCGGCGAACAGCGCTCCGAGGACGGTTCGCCGGCTGGTGGCGTGGTTCATGCGGGGCACCTCGTACGGGGTCGGCGGCATCGGACGCACCAGCAACCCTGGCGCGCCCCGGGCCCCATCGGCAACCGGCGCAATTGGGGGCTCACCTTGCGCAACCCGCACGAAGGCACCTGGGGCCTCTCGTTTGGATCACGCCGGGCTCGCGTGCCCCGGTGCCTGATCCGGCCTGATCCAGACGAAGACCCGAGGGCCTCCCGCCCGAATTCCGGGCACCCCCTTGACAGCTTCCACCGCTCCGGGCAATCTTCCGTTGAGTAGAAACCAACTTCCGCAATACGGAAGGAGTGCCGAAATCCTCATGGGCTACCCGGACCAGCGCTTCGATGTGAACCTTTCGATCCTCTTCACAGAACTCCCGCTCCTGGAGCGTCCCGCGGCCGCCGCCGCGGCCGGCTTCACGGCGGTCGAGCTGTGGTGGCCCTGGATCGAGACCCCCACTCCGCCGCAGGCCGAGCTCGACGCCCTCAAAAAGGCGCTCGACGACGCGGGCACGCAGTTGGTGGGACTGAACTTCTACGCCGGACAGCTGCCCGGCCCCGACCGCGGCGCGCTCTCCGTGCCCGGCACGGAGTCGGACCGCTTCCGCGCCAATATCGACGTGGCGGCCGGCTTCGCCGCCTCGGTCGGCTGCAAGGCGCTCAACGCGCTGTACGGCAACCGCGTCGACGGCGTGGACCCGGCCGTACAGGACGAACTCGCCCTGGAGAGTCTGGTGGTCGCCGCCCGTGCGGCCGACCGGATCGGGGCGGTACTCCTGATCGAGACGCTCAACAAGCCGGAATCGCCGCGCTACCCCCTGGCGAGCGCACCGGCCGGGATCGAGATCGTCGACAAGGTCAACGCGGCGACCGGACTCGGGAACGCGAAGTTCCTGCTGGACCTGTACCACCTGTCGATGAACGGCGAGGACCTCGGTCAGGTCATCACGGCGTACGCCGCGAAGACCGGCCACGTCCAGATCGCCGACAACCCGGGGCGCGGCGCGCCCGGCACCGGCTCGCTCCCGCTGGAGCATCTCCTCGACGAGCTGACGAAGGCCGGTTACGACGGCTGGGTCGGCCTGGAGTACAAGCCGGGCGAGCGGCCGAGCGCCGAGGCCTTCGAGTGGCTCCCGGCCACCGCGCGGGCCGCCCGCCGAGGGCGGCGAACTCCCCCTCGTACACACGCTTATCGGAAGGCACCCTCATGAGCAACAACCTCCCCAAGGTTGCGTGGATCGGACTCGGCATCATGGGCTCCCCCATGTCCGAGAACCTGGTCAAGGCCGGGTACGACGTCACCGGTCACACCCTGGAGCAGGCGAAGATCGACCGGCTGGTCGCGGCCGGCGGCACCGGCGCGGGCTCGATCGCCGAGGCGGTCCGGGACGCCGATGTCGTCATCACGATGGTGCCCGCCTCCCCGCAGGTCGAGGCCATCGCCTACGGCCCCGACGGCATCCTGGAGAACGCGAAGCGCGGCGCGCTGCTGATCGACATGTCGTCGATCACCCCTCAGACCTCCCTGGACCTCGCGAAGAACGCGAAGGACAAGGGCATCCGGGTGCTCGACGCCCCTGTCTCCGGCGGCGAGGCCGGCGCCATCGAGGCGGTGCTGTCGATCATGGTCGGCGGCGAGCAGTCCGACTTCGACGGGGCCCGGCCGATCCTCCGGGCGCTCGGCAAGACCATCGTGCTGTGCGGTCCGCACGGCTCCGGCCAGACGGTGAAGGCCGCGAACCAGCTGATCGTCGCGGTCAACATTCAGGCGTGTGCCGAGGCCGTCGTCTTCCTGGAGAAGTCCGGCGTCGACCTCGCCGCCGCACTGGACGTGCTCAACGGCGGACTGGCCGGCTCGACCGTCCTGACCCGCAAGAAGGACAACTTCCTCAAGCGGGACTTCGCGCCGGGCTTCCGGATCGACCTGCACCACAAGGACATGGGCATCGTCACGGACGCCGCCCGCAATGTCGGTGCCGCGCTGCCCGTCGGCGCCGTGGTCGCCCAGCTCGTCGCGTCGCTGCGCGCACAGGGCGACGGCGGCCTGGACCACTCGGCACTGCTGCGCTCGGTGGAGCGCCTGTCGGGTCAGCCCGTCCAGGCCTGACCGGCCCGGCACCCCAGAGACTTCCGGACGGCGTCGGCGCTGACACCTGTCCTGTCGCGCCCAGGCGTCGACGCCGTCCGGAACACCAGCCACCACATTCAACAAACTGTTGACGTCGGGTTCGGGGCGTACCTACGCTCCTGGAGCCCCGAGCCGTCGCAGTTCAGCAGCTCCCGTACGGAAGGTCGCCCCGACACCATGACGCAGCGTGTGCTTACGACCGAGTCAGGCGCCCCGGTCGCCGACAACCAGAACTCCGACACCGCCGGTGCCGGTGGCCCGATCCTCCTCCAGGACCAGCACCTGCTGGAGAAGCTGGCCCGCTTCAACCGGGAGCGCATTCCGGAGCGCGTGGTCCACGCCCGTGGCTCCGGCGCGTACGGCTACTTCGAAGTGACCGACGACATCACCGCCTTCACCCGGGCCGACTTCCTCTCCGGGGTCGGAAAGCGCACCGAAACGTTCATCCGCTTCTCGACCGTCGCCGACTCGCTGGGCGGCGCGGACGCGGTGCGCGACCCGCGCGGCTTCGCCCTCAAGTTCTATACGGACGAGGGCAATTACGACCTGGTCGGCAACAACACCCCGGTGTTCTTCATCAAGGACCCGATCAAGTTCCCCGACTTCATCCACTCGCAGAAGCGCGACCCGTTCACGGGCCGTCAGGAGCCGGACAACGTCTGGGACTTCTGGGCCCACGCCCCCGAGGCGACGCACCAGGTCACCTGGCTGATGGGTGACCGCGGCATCCCCGCCTCGTACCGTCACATGAACGGCTACGGCTCGCACACGTACCAGTGGACGAACGCCGAGGGCGAGGCCTTCTTCGTCAAGTACCACTTCAAGACGAACCAGGGCGTGCGGTCCCTCTCCAGCGAGCAGGCCGCCGAACTCGCGGGCAAGGACGGCAGCTCGCACCAGACGGACCTGCTGCAGGCCATCGAGCGCGGGGTGAACCCGTCCTGGACGCTGTACGTGCAGGTCATGCCGGCCGCCGAGGCCGCGGACTACCGCTTCAACCCGTTCGACCTGACCAAGGTGTGGCCGCACAGCGACTACCCGCTTCAGCGGGTGGGCCGGCTGGTCCTGGACCGCAACCCGGACAATGTCTTCGCCGAGGTCGAGCAGGCCGCGTTCTCCCCGAACAACTTCGTGCCCGGCATCGGTCCTTCGCCGGACAAGATGCTCCAGGGCCGGCTGTTCGCCTACGCGGACGCGCACCGCTACCGGCTGGGCGTCAACCACACCCAGATCCCGGTGAACGCGCCGCGCACCGCGGTCGTCGACAACTACGGCCGTGACGGGCTGCACGCCACCCGCAACGGTGCGCGCCACGACAAGAACTACGAGCCCAACTCGTACGCGGGCCCCGCCCAGACCGGCGCGGCGCTCTCCGCCCCGCTCGCGATCCACGGCTGGACCGGCACCCACGCGGCGCCCGCCCACACCAAGGACGACGACTTCTTCCAGGCGGGTGAGCTGTACCGGCTCATGTCCGAGGACGAGAAGGGGCGTCTGGTCGCCAACATCGCCGGGGGTCTTTCCCAGGTGAGCCGCGACGACGTGATCGAGCAGAACCTCGCCCACTTCCACGCCGCCGACGCCGACTACGGCAGGCGCGTGGAGGAGGCGGTCCGCGCCCTGCGCGAGGACTGAGCCTCCCACCGAGCCCTGCTCGCGCCGCGAATCCGGATGAGGATGTCATGCGGCGCGGGCAGGACGAGGCCGCGGCGGTCGTGCGACGCCAGTGCGGTGGTGAGGACCGGGTCTGCCTCCTCGTCCTCCGACCTGAAGAGGACGAGCTCTCCCGGCCCGATCGCCGCCGCCGCGGCCCCTGTTGTGTTGTGTTTCCCGTGCCAGGGCGCGGAGTACGGATACGGCCCCGTGCTCCGCGCCCTTCTTCGTGTGTACGCCGGGAGCCCGCCCCGGAACGACCGTGGCCCCCGCCCCCGGGAGTCGGGGACGGGGGCCATGGGCCGTCGGCGGATCGTCAGGACGTCGCGAGCGGGCGGATCGCGGTCGGCGCGTGGGCCGGCTCCGTCGCGATGTCCTCGAACTCGTTGACGGACGCGATGTCCGTACCGCTCATCGCGATGTTCGTCACGCGCTCCAGGATCGCCTCGACCACCACCGGCACCCGGAAATCCGCGGCCAGCTTCTTGGCCTCCTCGAAGGCCGGCAGCAGCTGGTCCGGCTCGGTGACGCGGATCGCCTTGCAGCCCAGACCCTCGACGACCTTCACGTGGTCGACGCCGTACACGCCGAGATCCGGCGAGTTGAGGTTCTCGAACTCCAGGTTGACCTGGAAGTCGATGTCGAAGTTGCGCTGTGCCTGGCGGATCAGCCCCAGGTAGGAGTTGTTCACCAGGACGTGGACGTAAGGGATGCGGTGCTGCGCGCCGACGGCCAGCTCCTCCAGCATGAACTGGAAGTCGTAGTCGCCGGAGAGCGCGACGACGGAGCCGTCCGGGTCGGCCGTGGCGACGCCCAGCGCGGCCGGGATGGTCCAGCCGAGCGGGCCCGCCTGGCCGCAGTTGATCCAGTGGCGCGGCCGGTAGACGTGCAGCATCTGCGCGCCGGCGATCTGCGAGAGGCCGATCGTGGTGACGTACCGGGTCTCGGGGCCGAACGCCCGGTTCATCTCCTCGTACACCCGCTGCGGCTTCAGCGGCACGTTGTCGAAGTGCGTACGGCGCTGCAGCGCGGCCCGGCGCTCCTGGGTGGACGCGGCCCACTGCGAGCGGTCCTTGAGCTTGCCGGCCGCCTTCAGTCCGCGCGCCACCTCGACGAACAGTTCCAGCGCGGCCTTGGCGTCGGAGGCGATGCCGAGGTCGGGGGCGAAGATCTTGCCGAGCTGGGTGGGCTCGATGTCCACGTGGACGAACGTGCGGCCCTGTGTGTAGACGTCCAGCTTGCCGGTGTGGCGGTTGGCCCAGCGGTTGCCGATGCCGAGGACGAAGTCGGACTCCAGGAAGTTCGCGTTGCCGTAGCGGTGCGAGGTCTGCAGGCCGACCATGCCCGCGTTCAGCTCGTGGTCGTCGGCGATGATGCCCCAGCCCATCAGGGTCGGAACGACCGGCACCCCCGTCAACTCAGCGAATTCGACGAGGAGTTCGGATGCGTCGGCGTTGATGATGCCGCCGCCCGCGACGAGCAGCGGACGCTCGGAGGCGTTCAGCATCTCCACGGCCCGCTCGATCTGCCTGCGGGTCGCGGCGGGCTTGTGCACCGGCAGCGGCTCGTACAGATCGGGGTCGAACTCGATCTCGGTGAGCTGGACGTCGATGGGCAGATCGATGAGGACCGGGCCGGGACGGCCGCTGCGCATCAGATGGAAGGCCCGCTGGAAGACGCCGGGAACCTGGCCGGCTTCGAGAACGGTCGTCGCGGCCTTGGTGACGGGCGCCGCGATCGAGGCGATGTCGACCGCCTGGAAGTCCTCCTTGTGGAGCACGGCGGTCGGGGCCTGGCCGGTGATGCAGAGGATCGGGATGGAGTCGGCGATGGCGGAGTAGAGACCGGTGATCATGTCGGTGCCGGCCGGCCCCGACGTACCGATGCAGACGCCGATGTTGCCCGGGCGCGCCCGGGTGCAGCCCTCCGCCATGTGGGAGGCGCCCTCGACGTGACGGGCGAGCGTGTGATGAACCCCGCCGGAGGCCTTGAGGGCCGCGTAGAAGGGGTTGATCGCCGCGCCCGGCACACCGAACGCGTTGCTGACGCCTTCGCGCTTGAGGATCTCAACTGCCGCTCGGGCAGCGGTCATTCGAGGCATTGAGTGCTCCTGCTCGGACCTGGTGGATTCGGGCTCTGTCGCGCCACCTGAGAGCGCCAATTCCGCATTACGGAAACTTGATTCTGTTATACGGAATTCAATCTAGAGCGAGCCCCGGCGACCGTCAAGAGACGGCGCACCGAGCCATCACTTACGCGCGCCGGTTCACGAAGTACGCCAAGTCCCTCCCCCAGGACCTCTCGCTTGGTGGACCATGGGGGTTTGGAGCGGAGCCGGAGGGCGGTCATGGTGGAGTCGGTGCCGGTACGCTGCCCGGCCTGCCGCCGCGACCACGCGTACAGCCCGCCGGCCTACCCCTGCCCGTGCGGCGCGCCGACGACCCCGCCCGTGCTGTCCGGCGCCCCGGTCGTGCCGGTCACCCGCCGCACCTGGAACGACGACTGGGTGACGGTGCGCTGCCCCGCCTGCGGGCGCCAGGACCAGTGGCCGCAGCCGGAGCTGTGCTGCCCGTGCGGGACGGTGCTGCGCGTCCCGGTCCGGCCGGTGGCGGCGCCCGGCGGCGATCCCGGGTCCGAGGACGGGTCCCGGCCCGTCGGGCCCTCGCACATCCCGTTGCCGCGCACGGCCCCGGCGCCCCGGCCCGCGTTCCGGGCCGTCGCCATCCACAGCGCGGGCGACGCGCTCGCGACCGCGGCCCGGTATCTGAGGTGGCTGGGCTACCGCGATGTCGTGCAGCCGTCGGAGCCCTCCCCCGCACGGATCGACCTGCGGGCCACCGGGCTGATGGCCCAGGCCGACACGGCGACCCGCCCGACCACCCTGCGCGACGTCGAGTGCCTCTGGCTGAACGCGCTGAGCGCATCGGTCACCAGCGTCTTCTTCTCGCTCTCGGGGTACGCGCCGGACGCCGCGGCACGCGCGGAGGGCCTGGGCATGCCGCTCTTCGTGATGGACCCGGCGGGAATGCCGCAACCGGTCAACAGCCCGGCCGACGAGCTGCTCAGCACCGGGGCCTGAGCCGCGTCCGGGGCGACATACTGGCCGTATGCACATCCGTACCGCCCGCCGCGTCGACCTTCCGCTGCTTCAGGACATCGAGCGCGCCGCCGGCGAACCGTTCCGCACGCTCGGTATGTCCGCCGTCGCGGACGACGATCCGCCGCCGCTCGGCCTGCTGGACGACTACCGCCGGGCCGGCCGCGCCTGGGTGGCCGCGGACTCCGACGACCGCCCGGTCGGCTATCTGATCGCCGACCCGGTCGACGGGGCGGCCCACATCGAGCAGGTCTCCGTGCACCCGTCAGCCGCACACCGCGGACTGGGCAGCACGCTCATCGACCACCTCGCCGGATGGGCGGGCGAGCGCGGCCTGGACGCGCTCACGCTCACGACCTTCTCCCACGTCCCCTGGAACGCGCCGTACTACGCCCGCCTGGGCTTCCGCGCCCTGGCCGACGCCGAACTCACCGACGGGCTGCGGAAGATCAGGGCGCAGGAGGCCGAACACGGCCTGGACCACTGGCCGAGGGTCTGCATGCGGCGCGAAATCCCGCACACCGGACACCTCCGGGAGCTCACCGGAGCCGACCGGCAACAGTGAGTGCGATCGGTCACGTTCAGGCCAGGGGGCCACAAATGTTCGGCTCGCTGTCAGTGGTGGGCCTTAAGGTAGTGCGCATGGCTTTAACTCCACGAAACACACCTGACGACCGGCCGCGCACGACCCGGCCGACGCCCCCGTCCGCCGCCCAGGCGAACGAGGCGATACGGGCGTTCGTGGACGCGCGAGCCGGCCAGGACTGGTCCTCCGTGGAGTCCGCCGCCTACGAGGTACTGCTGATCGAATGGGCTGCCGCGACCCGGGGCGTCACCGGCGACATCATCGAGGCCGCCTGACGACGCCCGGAGCGATCCGGTCCTACCGTCCGTAGCCCTCCCGCAGTTCGATCTTCCGGACCTTCCCGCTGACCGTCATCGGGAAGGCCTCCAGGATCTGCAGCTGCCGCGGGATCTTGTAGTGCGCCAACTGCTCGCGGCAGTAGTCCGTCACCTCGTCCAGGCTCGGCGGATCCACCGGGTCCCTCGGGATGACACAGGCCAGGATCTCCTCGCCGTAGGTGTCGTCCGGTACGCCCACCACCTGCACGTCCGCGATCTTCGGGTGGCCGTAGAGGAATTCCTCTATCTCCCGCGGATACACGTTCTCGCCGCCGCGGATGATCATGTCCTTGATCCGGCCGACGATCTCCACGTAGCCGTCCTCCCGCATCACCGCGAGGTCGCCGGTGTGCATCCAGCGGCCGGCGTCGATGGCTTCCGCGGTCCGCTCGGGCTGCTCCCAGTAGCCGAGCATCACGCTGTAGCCCCGGGTGCGGAGTTCGCCCGCCGCACCGCGCTCCAGCGTCACCCCGGTCACCGGGTCGACGACCTTGACCTCGATGTGCGGCATCACGCGGCCGACGGTGCCGGTGCGGCGCTCCAGGTCGTCGTCGCGGCGGGTCTGGGTGGAGACCGGCGAGGTCTCCGTCATGCCGTAGCAGATGGACACCTCGTCCATGTGCATCTCGGCGACGACCCGCTTCATCACCTCGACCGGGCAGGGTGATCCGGCCATGATGCCGGTGCGCAGCGAGGAGAGGTCGTACGAGGCGAAGTCCGGGAGGTTCAGCTCCGCGATGAACATGGTGGGGACGCCGTAGAGCGAGGTGCAGCGCTCCTGCTGCACCGCGGCGAGCACGGCGGCGGCCTCGAAGGCGGGAGCCGGGATCACGATGCAGGCGCCGTGCGAGGTGATGCCCAGGTTCCCCATGACCATGCCGAAGCAGTGGTAGAAGGGGACGGGCAGGCAGACCCGGTCCTGTTCCGTGTAGGCAATCAACTCCCCCACGAAGTAACCGTTGTTGAGGATGTTGTGGTGGGAGAGAGTAGCGCCCTTGGGGAAGCCGGTGGTGCCGGAGGTGTACTGGATGTTGATCGGGTCGTCGCAGGACAACTCGGCTTCCCGGGCGGCGAGTTGTTCCACCGTCGCGGATCCGGCAGCGGCCAGCAGTTCATCCCAGGACGGGTCGCCGATGTAGTGCACGGCGCGCAGCGCGGGGCAGTTGGCGCGGACCTGGCCGACCAGGGCGCGGTAGTCGCTGGTGCGGTGCGAGAGCGAGGAGACCAGGAGCGAGATCCCGGCCTGCTTCAGCACGTACTCCAGCTCGTGCGCGCGGTACGCCGGGTTGATGTTGACCATGATGGCGCCGATGCGGGCGGTGGCGTACTGCACGAGCACCCACTCCGGGCAGTTGACCGCCCAGATCCCGACCCGGTCCCCCTTGGCCACCCCCGACGCCATCAGGGCACGGGCCAACTCGTCGACCGCCGCACCGAATTCGGTGTAGGTCCAGCGTCGCCCCGACGCGACGTCCACGAGTGCCTCGCGGTCGCCGAACGCCTCGATCGCGCGGTCGAGATTGCGTCCGACGGTGTCGCCGAGCAGCGCCGTGGTGCCGGTGCCGTGCGCGTAGGAGAGCTCGCTCATCGCAGATCACCCTCGTCGTACTCGGTGCCGCCGCCCTGGGCGGTGCGCTCGCGCAGTTCGATGCGGCGGATCTTGCCCGAGACGGTCTTGGGCAGCTCGGCGAACTCCAGCTTGCGGACACGCTTGTACGGGGCGAGGACCGACCGGGAGTGCTCGAACAGCACCTTTGCCGTGTCCGGGCCGGGCTCCCAGCCCTCCGCGAGCACTATGTACGCCTTGGGGACGGAGAGCCGGACCGGGTCGGGGGCGGGGACGACGGCGGCCTCGGCGACCGCCTCGTGCTCCAGCAGGGCACTCTCCAGCTCGAACGGCGAGATCTTGTAGTCGGACGCCTTGAAGACGTCGTCGGCGCGGCCGACATAGGTGATGTAGCCGTCCGCGTCGCGCGAACCGATGTCGCCGGTGCGGTAGTAGCCGCCGGCCATGGCCTCGGCCGTGCGGTCCGGGTCGCCGTGATACCCGGTCATCAGGCCCACCGGGCGGCCGGACAGGTCGAGGGAGATCTCGCCCTCGACCGCGCCGGGCTCGCCGGTGACCGGGTCCAGGAGCTCGACCTTGAAGCCGGGGCTGGGCCGTCCCATCGAGCCGGCCTTCAGCAGCTGGCCCGGGGTGTTGGCGACCTGGACAGCGGTCTCGGTCTGGCCGAAGCCGTCCCGGATCGTGACGCCCCAGGTGCGCCGCACCGTCTCGATGACCTCCGGGTTCAGCGGCTCACCGGCCGCGACGACCTCGCGCGGCGGGGTCTTCAGCTGGGAGAGGTCGGCCTGGATCAGCATCCGCCAGACGGTGGGTGGGGCGCAGAAGCTGGTGACGCCCGAGCGGTCCATCTCGGCCATCAGCCGGCCTGCGTCGAAGCGGGTGTAGTTGAAGATGAAGACGGTCGCCTCGGCGCTCCAGGGCGCGAAGAGATTCGACCAGGCGTGCTTGGCCCAGCCGGGCGAGGAGATGTTGAGGTGCACGTCCCCGGGCTTGAGGCCGATCCAGTACATCGTCGACAAGTGGCCCACGGGGTAGGAGACATGGGTGTGCTCGACGAGCTTGGGGCTGGCGGTCGTACCGGAGGTGAAGTAGAGCATCAGCGGCTCGTCGGCGTCGGTCTCCCGGTCCGCCTCGAAGGTCTCCGGCTGCTCGTCGGCTCCGGCGTACGACAGCCAGCCGGGCACGTCCGCGCCGACGGCGAGCCGGGTGTAGTCGCCGGGCACCTCGTCGAACTTCGCGGTGTCGGTGTCCCGGACCAGGACGTGCCGGACCCGGCCGCGCTCCACCCGGTCGCACAGGTCGACCGGGCCGAGGAGCGGGGTGGCGGGGATGATCACGGCGCGCAGCTTCATCGCGGCGAGGGCCGTCTCCCACAGCTCGACCTGGTTGCCGAGCATGACGAGGATCCGGTCCCCGGCGCGCACGCCCTGGGCTCGCAGCCAGTTCGCGGCCTGGTTGGAGCGGGCGGACATCCGGGCGAAGGACACCTCGGTGCGTCCGCCGTCCTCCTCCACGATGTGCAGGGCGGTGCGGTCGTTGTTCTCGGCGATGGCGTCGAACCAGTCGATTGCCCAGTTGAAATGGTCGGTCCTGGGCCAGCTGAAGCCCTCGTAGGCCGCTCGGTAGTCCTCGCGGTGCTTCAGCAGAAAGTCCCGGGCGGCCCGGAACGTTTCCGTCGCGCTGGTTGCCGACATGTGCCCTCCTCATTGCGGACCGGACCGGTCACTTAACATCATGTAAACAGTGACCCAGGTCTCACCACCCCCGAACGGGGGTGCAGCGAGGGGGTGGCCGAGCCCCCTGGAGCCGGGCAGGGAGGCGTCAGCGTGCCGGAATCCGTCGATGCGGTCGAGATGCAGGCGGCGCTGCTGCGGCTGCGCCGGACCAGTGGGCTGCCCGTGGCCTTCGGTGGGCTGCTCGCCGATGCCCGTCATGCCCGGATCGCCGAGCTGAACGGGGCGCAGACCAGCGTGCTGCGCGGGCTCGTCATCTCGGCGGGCAGCGGGCTCGGCGGCAAGGCGATCGCCCTGTCCCGGCCGTGCGCGGTGACCGACTACCACTCCTCGCGCCACATCAGCCACGAGTACGACCTGGCGGTCGCGGCGGAGGGCCTGCGCTCGGTGGTCGCGGTGCCCGTCGTGGTGCGGCGCAAGGTGCGCGGTGTGCTGTACGGGGCGCTGCGTGAACCGATCACGCTCGGGGACCGCACGTTCGACGCGGCGGTGGCCGCCGCCCGCGATGTGGAGCAGGCCCTGGTCGTACGGGACGAGGTGCAGCAGCTGCTGACGGTGACCCGGGAGCAGGTCACGGACCCGAGGGCTGCCCCGGAGGCGTGGGAGGACGTCCGCGAGGCCCACCGCGAGCTGCGGGCCCTGGTCCCGAAGGTCGTCGACCCGGCGCTGCGCGACGAGCTGCTCGCGGTGTGCGGGCTCCTCGCCTCGGCGGCCGGGGCCCGCACGCCGCGGCGCTGCGGGGTGCAGCTGGCGCCGCGCGAGCTGGACGTGCTGGCCTGCGTGGCGGCGGGGGCGACGAACGCGGTGGCGGCGGAGCGGCTGGGGCTGCGCCCGGAGACGGTGAAGGGCTATCTGCGTTCGGCGATGCGCAAGCTGGGGGCGCACACCCGGCTGGAGGCGGTGGTGGCGGCCCGGCGCGCGGGGCTGCTGCCGTAGGGGCTTTGCTGGTAGTAGGGCGGCTTGGCGTTCTGCGCCTGGAGGCCGACCAGACGCTCCACGGCGTCCTTCGCGGACATCGCGGTGCGACGCAGCAGCAACTGGCGCTCCAGCGTGGCGCGGTTCAGCGCGCGGGGGGAGAGCACGGCGGGTGCGGCGGGGTTCCTCTTGGCGGCCATGGGGTGCACGCTACGCGTCCTTGCGGACAGCTTCGGTCCTCATCGGGGATCGCGCTGCCGATCCGTACGCCCGCCATGCCGCCGCGCCGCAGGACCCTGGATCACGGGACGACCGCCCGCATCATGGGTCGGTGTTCAGTGTCCTGTTCGCCGTCCTCACCGCGCTCAGCAACGGCGCCGCCTCCGTACTGCAGCGCCGTGCCGCCCGCACCGTCCCCGACAGCAAGGCGATGCGCCTGTCGCTGATCGGGTATCTGGTGCGCCAGCGGCTGTGGCTCGCCGGGATCGGCCTGGTGATCGTCGCGGCCGTCTGCCAGGCAGTGGCGCTGGCCACCGGACCGATCGCCGTGGTCCAGCCGATCTTTGTGATCGAGCTGCCCGCCACGCTGCTGATGGCCGCGTTCGTCATGCGTGTCCGGCTGCCCCGGCGGGTCTGGTACGGGGTGGCTGCCGTGACCCTCGGGCTGGCCCTGGGCATGGCTTCCGCGGCCCCCGAGGGCGGCAGTGCGACCGTGCACGGAGCCGCCTGGATCCCCGCCCTGATCCTGACCGGACTCTTCGAGGCCGCACTGATCGGCGCGGCCATGGGCAGCCGCGGCAACACCCGGGGCGCGCTGCTCGGCCTCGCCGCCGCGTGCGGGTACGCCCTGACGGCCGCACTCATGAAGGACGCCATGGCGCAGCTCGAAGGGGGCGGCGGAGCGGTGGCACTGCTGACGTCCTGGCAGCTGTACGCCACCGCGGCGGCCGGGGTGGGCGCCCTGTTCCTCCTCCAGAACGCCCTCCAGGCGGGCACGCTGGTCACCGTCCAGCCGATGCTGACCCTCGGGGACGCGCTGATCAGCGTGGTGTACGGGGTGACGCTGTTCGGCGAGGAACTGCGCACCGGATGGTGGGTGCTGCCCGAACTGCTCGCGCTCGCCCTGATCGCGGCGGGCTGCGTCGAACTGGCCCGCTCCCCGCTGGCGGCCGGAAACCCGGCCCCGCCCGCGCGCAGGCTCAGGTGAGCCGGCCGTGTCCCGCCCCGGAAGGGCGTGATTGGTCTCGATCGGGTCGCGCCGCCCGACCGCTCGGGGCTATTCTCCGGTCGAGCCATGTGTGGCGTACGGGCAAGGGGCCCGGTTCTTTTCTGGGGGTCGGTGTGGTTTCTGGTCGCGTTGTGCGGTTCGACGGAGCTCGGGGATACGGCTTCATCGCACCCGATCACGGGGGTGAGGATGTCTTTCTCCATGTGAACGACATGCTGATCCCCGAGTCGTACGTACACACGGGTACGGCGGTCGAGTTCGAGATCGAGGACGGTGACCGCGGGCTGAAGGCGTCGTCCGTCCGGCTCGCCGAGGGGCCCGACGGGAAGCCGCTGACTCCGCCGAGGCCCGTGACCGTCACCGTTTCCGGAGCGGCCGACGACGACACCCTGTGCGACGTACTGAGCGCGGCCGAGTACACCAGGGACGTGACCGACGTACTGCTGGAGTCCGCGCCGTCGCTGACGGGTGCTCAGATCCTGCAGATCCGGCGCGGCTTGCTGCAGTTCGCCAAGAACCACGGCTGGACCGAGGGCTGACGGCCGTCGCCCTGGAACCGGGCCCTGCGCCCGCGCGGGGCGATCACCGGAACGGTCAGCCGCTCGGCTCCCGCACCACCAGCGGGGTGCCGAGCATCTGATGCCCGCCGGTGGCCAGCATGCGCACCTCACCCTGGTCGCTGATCTCCGCACGCACGATTCCGGTCTCGTCCTCGTAGATCGGGAAACCGCCCGCGCCCGACTGCTCCGTACGCCGGACGGTCACCGTGTCGTCCTCCACCGCGGACGCCTGAAATACCAACTCGTAGATCTCCGGGTAATCCATGACCGCTCTCCGATGCGGACGGGGCAGGGCATGTTCCGCCCGCATCTTCCATCGTCCCTCCGACCGGCCCGCGGCGCCCGAGCAGCGGCCCACGGCTGCGGGCTCATGCCCGGGCCACTTATCCTGAAGCCATACGGGCGGTTCGACGGCACTCGGGCGTATACCGCATGAATGACCCTTTTCCCCGAGTCGTGTGCACGGCATGCACGCCCGGGATCCCCGAAGCCGGGAAGGGACACGCGATGATGGATGCCGACAGGGGAGACGATGTCTACCAGCCCCAGCAGCCGGAGGCCTCGGACCTCACCGAGCAGCTCGATGTCGAGGACACCCTGGACAACCGGGAGCTGACCGACGCCCTCGACGAGGGCTACTCCCCGCCCGAGCGGCCTTGGGCGGTGGAGGACCGGGGCACCACCGCCGCCGAACAGCATGACGGCGAGTCGCTGGACGGCCGCCTGGCCCGCGAACTCCCCGAGTCCCCCGACACCGTCGGCGACGGACTGGGGGATCTGCCCGACGGCGACGGCGAGCTCTGGGACGCGGAGGTCGGTACGCTACGCGCCGGCCGGCTCACCCGCCAGCTGGACATCAACGAGCCGGACACCATGGCGGGCGAGGACGTTGGGATCGACGGGGCCGCGGCATCGGCCGAGGAGGCCGCCATGCATGTGGTGTCGGACAACCAAGGATGAGACGGCGTCCCTTCGCCCCGGCCGGCCACCCTCCGCACGGCCCCGGAACATGACCTCGCCCCCGCCCGGACCATGACCTCGGAGGTAATCGACGCATTCCCCGCCATCGGACATCGTGTTCCTCACCAGCACACGGGAGCCCGGCCCGGACAGGCCCTGGAGCCGGGACGCGAGGAGAGGACAGCACGATGACCGCATACGACGACGCCGTTCAGCGCTACTTCGCAGCCTGGAACGCGACCACCGCCGAGGAGCTGGTGAAGGCCGTCGCGGCCGCCTTCACCGAGAGCGCCACCTACACCGACCCGCTGGCCCATGTGCGCGGCCACGAAGGGCTCGCGACTGCGATCAGCGGCGCCCACCAGCAGTTCCCCGGCTCCGTGTTCCAGCTCACCGGCACGCCGGACGGACACCACGACATCGTGCGCTTCAGCTGGGACCTGGTCTCCACCGCCGACGGCTCGGCGCCCGCCGCCGGGTCGGACGTGATCACCCTCGCCGACGACGGACGCATCGCCTCGGTCAGCGGATTCCTCGACCGGGTGCCCGGCGCCTGAGCGTCCGCCGGGAGGCGGGCCCGGCACCGCACCGCACCGCCGTCAGGCCGGTTCGTCGAGGAACTTCCCGCCCTCCAGGAGGGTCTTGAGCGTCGAGAGGATCGCGACCCAGCCGTCGCTCACGCCCTCCAGCATCCTGCTGTCGGGACTGTCGAACCCGTCATGGGTGATCGTCAGCTTGATGCCCATCTCGGGTTCCTCGGCCGGTTCGATGTCGAAGGCGACCTTGGAGCGCTCCCGGACGGCCCTGTCCCACTCCTCGTCCGAGGCGAAGTCGAACATCTGGCGGTGCATGGGCTGCAGGGTGTGCCAGGTGTACGAGAGCCGCTTGCCGGGTTCCGCCTCCAGGACCCGCTGGCCGACCTCCTCGAACTCGCCGTCCGGATCCATCTTCCAGCGGACCGGCGCACCGGCCTCCCAGGTCGATTCGGGGCCGTAACCGCCCATGTAGATCTTGATGGATTCGGGGTCGGTCAGCGCCTGATAGAGCTTCTCGGCGGTGGTCTGGATGTAGATGGGGTAGACGAACTCGGGCTTGTCCATGCCCGTTCCTTCCAGGGTCTGGTCGGGTGCCCGGCCCGGTCGGGTGCCCGCGAGGCGCCCCTCCACCATAGGCAACCACATGGTTGCCTGCCGTGCCGAACGGCGCCGGTCCGGCCCCCGGGCCCGGACCGGCCCTACGGGGTGTCGGCGAGGTCCCGGCCGGCCGGTGACCGTGACGCCCGCGACTGCGCCGGGAGTGCCGCGAGTCCGGGGGCCGGCTCCAGCGGACGATCGGTGAAGAAGCGGGCCGCGAGGTCCGCGACGTCGTCCGGACGCTCCAGCACGACCCAGTGGTCGGACTCCCCGATCGTGACGAACCTGCTGCCCTCGATCGAGGCGGCGAACGCGCGCTGACGCTCGGGCGAGGTCACCGTGTCGTGCTGGCCCGCGAAGACCAGGGCCGGTACGCCGGCCAGTCCGCCGGAGAAGTCCGGCCGGTGGCCCAGTGCCCGGTGCAGCGACTGCGCGGCGTGCGGGGAGCGGGTGAGGGCGTGCAGGAACGAACGCCTCACATAGCGCCGCGCCAACTCACCGCGGTGGACCCTGCGTTCGGGGTCCTGACACATCAGCACCCCGGCGGCCAGGCCGGCCAGCCCCTCCAGGTCACCGGTCTCCAGCCGGTCGACGGCGCGACTCCACCGGGCCCGCTGGCCGTCGGTGATGTGGGCGGGCACTCCGCCGAGCATCAGCCGGGCGATCCGGCCGGGGTGCTGTCGCGCGCAGCCGAAGGCGATCGATGTGCCGTAGGAGAACCCGAAGAGATTGGCCCTCGGCACGTTCAGATCGTCGATGATCGCGGCGACGGCGGCACACAGGACGTCGTCGCCCGCACCGGGCGGGAGCGGGTCCGCGTCACCCATGCCGGGCAGGTCGGCGGTGACCACGGAGGCGAGCGGGCCCAGGTGGTCGTCCATCTGCGGCCAGCCGTACATCCCCTGGAGGGCGCCGCCGAGAACGATGACCGGCTCGGTGCGCGGCGAGGGCTGTCTCAGGACCCGGTAGCCGTAGCGCAGCCCGTTCACCGACAGGGTCCGGATGATCTCGTCGGCCATGGTGGTTGCGTGCCTCTTGGTTTCCGGGTCAGGCCCTGGTGAGAACGAGTGCGGCGTTGTGTCCGCCGAAACCGAGCGAGGTCTTGACGGCCGCGTCGAACGTTCCCGGCCGGGCCTCCTTGCTCACCACTTCGATGGGGATCGCCGGGTCGGGGGCGTCGAGATTCACGGTGGGCGGTACGAGCCGGTGCTGCAGCGCCAGCACGGTCAGTGCGGTCTCGATGCCGCCGGCGGCACCCAGGGTGTGTCCGGTCATCGCCTTCGTCGAGGTGACCAGGGGGTGCTCGCCGAGGACCCGGCGCAGCATCGTCGCCTCGATGAGGTCATTGGAGACGGTCGAGGTGCCGTGGGCGTTGACATGGCCGATGTCCCGGGCCCCGACTCCGGCGTCCGCGAGCGCGAAGCGCAGCGCCCGCTCGATGCCCAGGCCCTCGGGGTCCGGGGCGACGGCGGAGTAGGCATCGCTGGAGGCGCCGTATCCCGCGATGTGCGCGCGGACGGCAGCGCCGCGGGCCCGGGCGTGCTCCGGCCGTTCCAGTACGAGAAGTCCGGCGCCCTCGCCGACGACGAAGCCGTCGCGGTGGGTGTCGAACGGGCGGCAGGCCGCCTCGGGGTCGTCGCGCCGGGTGGAGACGGCCTTGAGCCGGCAGGCGCTGGCGATCAGCAGTCGGGAGCAGACCGATTCGGCGCCGCCCGCGATGACGATGTCGCAGGCCCCGGTGCGGAGCATCTGGTGGGCGGTGCCGATGGCGACGGTGCCGGAGGAGCAGGCGGTGGAGACAGCCTGGCTCGGGCCGAGCGCACCGAGGTCGGTGGCGACGCTGCTGGCCGCGCCGTTGACGACGGTGAGCGGGGCGAGTTTCGGGGAGACGCGGCGTGCGCCGCGTTCGGTGAGCAGGGTGTGCTGCTCGTCGTAGAACGGCAGTCCGCCGTGCGCGGAGCCGATGACGACGGCGACCCGTCCGGCGTCCCAGACCGAGGGGTCGAGACCGGCGTCGGCGACGGCCTCGCGGGCCGCGATGACGGCCAGCTGCGAGAAGCGGTCCATCAGCCGCGCGGTCGCCACCCCGAGCAGCGCCCGCGGGTCGAGGCCGGTGATGGTGTACATGAAGTCGCAGGGCAGGCCGTGGAGTTCGGGCCGGTGCGGGACGGACGGCGCGGTCGACGCCTCGGAGACCGTGCGCCAGGTCGCTTCGGCCCCGGTTCCCGCGGCGGTCACCATGCCGATCCCGGTGACGGCGGCGGCGAACGGCTCGGGGTGGTACGGGCGGCCCGTCACGCGGCGGCCTTGCGGTGCACCACGTCGACGAGTCGACCGACGGTGTCCCGCGAGGTCAGCTGGACATCGTCCAGATCGACGCCCATCCGGTCCTCGATGAGCAGCCGCAGTTCCTCCAACGCCAGTGAGTCGAGGCGGAGGTGACGGAGCGACACCTCGGGCCGGATGGCGAGGGGATCGGTGCCGAAGTTCGCCACCAGCAAGGTGTTGATCTCTTCTGCCGTGCTCATGCGGCGCTCCTGCGCTCTCGTACGCGGTGACGCCGTGCCGCGTGAGGTGTGAGTGCCATCGGGAGACGCCGGCTGGTCCGGAGGAACCATTTATACGCCTTCGCGAAGGTAGATCCGATCCGCGTTCCCCCGTGCGGTGGGGGGCCGTCCAGGTGTACGAATTCAATGGTTCATGGCGAACAACGGGCCTCCCGCCGCCCGAACCCGGCCCGTACACTCCGCGATCATGACGATCGATACGACTCATGCCGACGGGCCCGCACTCTTCCCGACGATGTCCACCATGCGCGCGATGCGCCGCCTGAAGCCGGAACCGGTGCCGGACGAGACGCTGGAGCAGCTCATACAGGCGGCCGTCTGGGGTCCCAGCGGCGGCAACATGCAGTGTTACGAGTACGTCGTGGTGACCGACCGCGAGGTGATGGCGCGCCTGGCGCCGCTGTGGAAGCGGTGCGTGGACGCCTATCTGGCGACGACCGGGAAGTACGCACCGAAAGGCATGGACGACGCGGCGTACGGCCGGATGGTCGCCGCGATCGAGTACCAGCGCGATCACTTCGCCGACACACCGGCGCTGATCGTGCCCTGCTACCGGTTTCCGGAGCCGCGCCTGGACGAGGAAGGGCTGCTGGCCTCCGCACAGGCGCTGGGCCCGGCCGCGACCGAGCACATGATGAACACCCAGACGCGTTTCCAGGCGCTCGCCGAGGGCTCCTGCGTCTACCCGGGTGTGCAGAACGTCCTGCTCGCCGCGCGGGCCCTGGGACTCGCGGCGAACATCACCATCTGGCATCTGATGCTGGAACAGGAGTGGAAGGAAGCCCTCGGCATCCCCGAGGACATGCACACCTACGCCGCCATTCCGGTCGGATGGCCGCAGGGCAACTTCGGCCCGGTACGGCGCCGCCCGGTGACGGACGTCATCCACCGCGACCGCTGGCAGGGCGGCCCCACCCCCGGCCCTGCCCGGTGACAGCCCCGTCCGTTCACCGGGCAGACCTCCGGATTCCACATCAACTCCATTGGAGTGAAAGGGAGTTCGACACACCGGCAAATGATTGTCATGCCCTGGACAGATGGATACTCTGAGCGGGCTTCACGGCCCCTCGGCCCACCCCACTCGGGCCCGGGGGCCGTCTCTTCTCCCCCCACCGAGCAGGAGCAGGTATGCCCAGCCGCGCCGCAGCCCACACAAAGGGCCGCGCATCCGTCCTGGCGGCCCTCACCGCCACCGTCCTGACCGTCACCGGCACACCGGCCTTCGCCGCGCCGGACGGCGGCGACCCGATGAACCGGGCGTTCGCGCGGGCCGCCGCGGAGTTCGACGTACCGCGCGATCTGCTCGCCGCCGTCGGCTACGGCGAGACCCGGCTCGACGGCCACTCCGGACGCCCCAGCCAGGCCAACGGCTACGGCGTGATGCATCTGGTGAGCAACCCCACGAACCGGACGCTGGAACGGGCGGCGGCCCTCACCGGCAAGCCGCTCGCCGAGCTCCGCACCGACACCGGGGCCAACATCCTGGGCGGCGCGGCGGTGCTGCGCAGTTACGCGGACAAGCTCGGCCTCGACGCCCGGGACCGCGACGACATCGACGCCTGGTACCCGGCCGTCGCCCAGTACGGCGGCGCGCAGGGCCCCGCCGCCGCCCTCTACGCCGACACCGTCTACACCTTCCTGGCCACCGGGCTCAAGGCGGTCGTCCCGGGCGGCGAGCGGATCTCGGTGACGAGCCGACCGGTCGCCCCGGAGAAGGGTTCGCTCTCCACCACCGACGTACGCACCCAGAGCCCGGACTACCCGTCGGCGCTGTGGGTGCCGGCCCACCCGAACAACTACGCGGCCGGCCGCTCGGCGAAGATCGACAAGGTGGTCGTCCATGTCACGCAGGGCTCGTACGCGGGCTCGATCAGCTGGTTCCAGAACCCGACCGCGGAGGTGAGCGCGCACTACGTGGTGCGCTCCTCCGACGGCGAGATCACCCAGACGGTGCGCGACAGCGACACCGCGTACCACGCCAGGAGCGCCAACGCCTCGGCGCTCGGCATCGAGCACGAGGGGTTCATCGACGACCCGTCCTGGTTCACGGACGCGATGTACCGGACGTCGGCGGCCCTGACCAAGTCCCTGTGCGACCGCTACGGGATCCCGAAGGACCGGGCGCACATCATCGGGCACAGCGAGGCGCCGGGCAACGACCACACCGACCCGGGGCCCTACTGGGACTGGACCCGCTACATGGAGCTGGTCGGCGGGGACTCCGGCGGCGGCGACAGCACCGACGGGCTGAGCTTCCCCTCGTACGCGACCCAGCAGAGCGGCTCGACGGGCGCTCAGGTCAAGGCGGTCCAGCAACTGCTGAACGAGCAGGGCTATTCCGTCGGCGCGGTGGACGGCAGCTTCGGCCCGGCCACGAAGACCGCGGTGACGGCGTATCAGGCGGCGCGCGGGCTGGGCGCCGACGGCGTGGTGGGAGCCAGGACCTGGACCGCGCTGCTGTCGGCCGGTGCGACGCCGAGCCTCCAGCAGGGCGTCTCGGGCGACGGGGTGAAGCGGCTCCAGCGCTCGCTGACGGCGGCGCTCGGCTCGACGGTCGGCATCGACGGCAGCTTCGGTCCGGCGACGGTGACGGCGGTGCGCAACTATCAGACGAGCCGGGGGCTGAACGCCGACGGCGTCGTGGGGCCGGGCACCTGGGCGGCGCTGCAGACGGGGCGCTGACTTCCGTCTCCACGGGCGGAGCGCGTGCGGGTCGCGCGCTCCGCCCCGCGGCTCTCCCGTGACACCGCTCCTGCCTTCAAGACCCATGTCACGTTCAAGTAACCTGCCGGAAACCCTTGACGTTTCTCCTGACTCGTTCTTAACCTCACTGCGTAGTTCGCATTCTTTGCAGTTCACGTGCTGCGGCGCTTTCCGCAGTGTTTTGACAGGCACAGACATAGACCACCTGTCGGTGGTTTCGTCATGCCTGTTTTTTGTGCTCCCCGTGCCGCCGATGGGTCTTCCTCGAAGGCGGATTCATGGCACAACGTCCGAGCGTCAAAGGCGTCGCCGACGTCGTTGCGCTCATCGATGGGCTGGGAAAGATCACCGGCCGGGCGCAGGTCATCTGGTTTCTCGTGTTCGGCGGGCTGTTTCTCGACGCCTATTCGAATGCCGCGCTGAGCGCCGGTCTGGGGCCGATGACGTCCCAGATGGAGCTCACCAGCACCCAGGTCTCGATCCTCACGGCCACCGCTCCGGCCCTGGCGATCATCTTCAACCCGGTCGGCGGGTGGCTCGCCACCCGGATCGGCCGTGTTCCCCCGCTGCTCATCGCCAAGGTGTTCGCGATCGCGGGCGCCCTGCTTGCCGCCTTCGCCGGTGACTTCACCGTTGTCTGGCTCGGCCGGGTCCTGGTGGGTGTCGCGTACGGCATCGACTTCGCCGTCGCCATGGCACTGCTCGCCGAGTACACGCCCGCGAAGCTGGGCGGCCGGCTGAACCTGTGGCAGGCCGTCTGGTACGTCGCCACCACCAGCAACCTCGCGCTCGCCCTGGTCTTCTTCAACCTGGACGTCGGCGCGGACATCTGGCGCTGGTCGGTCGGCTCGGCCGCGGTCGTCGCCATCATGCTGCTGATCGGCCAGTGGCTGATGCTGCGGGAGAGCCCCACCTGGCTGGCGAGCAAGGGCCGGCTGGACGAGGCCGTCGTCAACCTGGACAGGATCTACGCGATCAAGGCCGTCGCCGGGAAGCCCGACGAGGCGACCCGCGCCGCCACCGAGGCGCCCGCCATCGGTTTCCGTCAGGCCGGACTGCTCTTCAAGGGCGAGTACCTGCCGCGCACGGTCCTCTCCTCGGTCATCTCGCTCGGGCAGTCGATGCAGTACTTCGCGGTCGGCTGGTACCTCCCGCTGATCAGCCTGACGATCTTCGGCGAGAGCTTCGAGAAGGCGACGATCGGCTCGATGGTCTTCAACGCCTTCGGTATCGCGGGCGGGCTCCTCTCCGCCTACTTCGGCCGCCGGCTGGGACTGCGGCTCAGCTCCGCGGCAGGCTTCGCCGGGGTCTTCGTGGCGCTGCTCGCGATGGGACTGACCTTCGAGAAGGTGCCCACGGCCGTGGCGTTCCTGCTGCCGGTGCTGTTCATCCTCTGCCACTCCGCGGGCCCGGGTGCCAACGGCAAGTCCATCGCCGCGCTCTCGTACAGCAGCGATGTCCGCGCGCTCGGCACCGGTGTCACCGGGATGGTCGGCAGCTTCGGCAGTGTCGTCGGGCTGTATGTGTTCCCGCAGATCAAGGACTCGCTGGGGCTCGCCGACACCTTCCTGGTGCTCTCCGTCGTGCCGCTGCTCGGCTTGATCACCTGCCTGGCGATCAAGTGGGACCCGACGAAGGCCGCGTCCCCCGACGAGGCCGCCGGACAGGACCGGACCGCCGTCGGCACCCAGCCGGGTTCGCCGGAATCCGCGGAGTCCGTGACCGCGCGCTGACCGGCCGCCGGGCCCGTCGCACCACACGATGGTTCCCTCCCCTCCCCATCCCTCCGCACGGCTCGCTCGCGATGCTCGCAATGAAAGGGCTGCCATGACGCAGACGTTCCCCGGCGCCGCCCCACGGCGCGGTGTGCTGTCCATCGACGAGGGCACCACGGGCACCCGGGCCGGAGTCGTCCTCGACTCCGGCGCCGCCCACGAGGTGTTCTACCGGTCGATCAAGGTCAGCCATCCGGACGACCTCTCGGTCGAGCAGGACCCGATGGAGATCTGGACCGCCACCGTCGAGGTGGCGCGCCGGGCCGTCGGCCGGGCCCGCGAGGAGGGCATCGGGATCACCGCGGTGGCGCTCTCCACCCAGCGGGCGACCGCGATGCTGTGGGACCGGGTGACCGGGCGGCCACTGCTGCCCGCGGTGGTGTGGCAGGACCGGCGGCACGCGGCCGAGCTCACCGCGTACGAGGCGGAGTGGGACGCCGCCCTGCTGGCCCGCCAGGGCCGGCCGGTCGGCGCCCGCGCCCCCTTCCTCTGGGCCGCCCGGCAGATCGCCGCGCACCCGGAGGTGGCCGCCGCGCACCGCGAGGGCCGACTGCTCTTCGGCACCGTCGACACCTGGCTGATCTGGCGGCTCACCGGCGGCGCCGTGCACGCCACGACGCCGACGAACGCCGCCTCCACCGGTGGCTATCTGCTGGAGCGGCATGCCTGGGACGAGGAGTGGATCAGCCACCTCGGCTTCCCCCTCGACCTGCTCCCGGAGCTCCGCTCCGACGACGCCGGATTCGGTACGACCGACCCGGCCGCCCTCGGCATCGCCGTCCCGCTGGCCGCCTCCATGGGCGACCAGCACGCCGCACTCGTCGCGCTCGGCGGCCTCGCCGCCGGGCAGGGCATGTGCGTGTACGGGACCGGCGCCTTCGTCGACGCGGCGACCGGCACCACGCCCGCCCTGCCCCGGCCGGACATCTCCGGGGTGCTCGCCCAGCCCGGCCGGCGGCAGGGCGACATCAGCCACTACAGCCTGGAGGCGTACACCTCCACGGCGGGTTCGGCGCTGCGCTGGCTCTGCGACGACCTGGGCCTGTTCGCATCGCCGAAGGAGCTCGGTGAGGAGGCGGGCCGGGTCCCCACCCGGCCGGGCCGCACCCCGCGTTTCGTCCCGGCACTCGCCGGGGTCCGTACGCCGGTCTGGCACCCGGAGGCCACCGCATCCCTCACCGGGCTCACCCTCGCCACCACCCGCGCCGATCTCGCCCGCGCCGTGCTCGACGGGATCGCGCACTCGGTGTGCGACCTGATCGACGGGGTCGCCGACACCATGGGCACACCGTTCACCCGGCTCCGGGTCGGCGGCGGGGTCTCCGGCAGCGACCCGCTGATGCGGATCCAGGCCGACCTGACCGGCCTGCCGCTGGAGCGGGTCTCCGACTCCGCCACCGCCAGCCTGCGGGGCACCGCGTATCTCGCCGGTGTCGCCCAGGGCCTGTGGTCCTCGCTCGAAGAGGTCGTCGAGGCACAGCCGCTCGGCCGGATCTTCGAGCCCTCGATCACGGCGGCCGAGCGCACCGCGCAGCGGTCCGCCTGGCGCGACGTGCTCATCGCCCACCTGAACGACCCCGCTCTGCTCCCCCTGAAGGACCCCGAACCTCACACCCCCCACTGACGGCCCCCCGACCGTCACCCGGCGGCCGGTACCGACCACGCGGCCGCCGCACCGAAACACCAGGAGTTGATGTTGTGATCACCATGCCCGCCCGGAAGCCGCGGCGCAGCGCCGCGGCGACCCGCCGAACGCCCCTGCTGCTCGACCGGGCGGCCCTCAAGCGCCGACTGGCCGACGACACGTACGACGTGCTCGTCATAGGCGGCGGCATCACCGGGGCGTACGCCGTGCTCGACGCGGCCTCGCGCGGGCTGCGCGCGGCGCTGGTCGAGAAGGACGACTTCGCCTCCGGTACGTCGTCGAAGTCCTCGAAGATGGTGCACGGCGGCCTGCGCTACATCGAGCAGGGCAACGTCAACCTGGTCCGCCACTCGCTCCTGGAGCGGCACCGCTTCCGGAAGAACGCCCCGCACCTGGTGCACCGGCTGCCGTTCCTCTTCCCGATCCTGGACAAGGAAGGCATCTTCGACGCCCGCCTCGCCAAGGGGTTCGAGGGCTTGCTGTGGACGTACGACCTGGTCGGCGGCTGGCGGATCGGCAAGCTGCACCAGCGGCTCACCGTTCCCGAGGTCCTCGCGCAGGCGCCGACGCTGCGCGCGGAGAACCTCAAGGGCGGGCTGATGTACTTCGACGCCCGCACCGATGACGCCCGCCTCGTCCTCACCATCGTCCGGACCGCGGCCGCGCTCGGTGCGACGATCCTCAACGGGGCCAGGGCCGAGGGTCTGCTGATGCAGATGGGCAAAGTGTCCGGCGCCCGGGTCTCGGCGGACGGCGACACCTTCGACATCCGGGCGCGGGCCGTCGTCAACGCCACGGGCGTATGGACCGACGAGCTCGACGCGAAGGCGGACGACGGCCACAAGCCGCAGGTCAGGCCCGCCAAGGGCGTCCACATCGTGGTGCCGTGGGACAAGGTGCGGATCAACTGCACGGTCACCGTGCCGATCCCCGGCCGGGCCCGCCGCGCGACCTGCACCCGCTGGGGCAACAGCGTCGTGCTCGGCACCACCGACGAGGACTACCAGGGCTCCCCCGACGATGTGCACTGCACCCGGGAGGAGATGGACTTCCTGCTGGAGGGCGCCAACACCGCCTTCGAGGGGAAGCTCACCCCGGACGACGTGGTCGGCTCCATCGGCGGTCTGCGCCCGCTGGTCGGCGGCAAGGAGGGCGCGACCCTCGACATGCGCCGCGACCACCACATCACCATCGGCCGCACCGGCATGGTGACGGTGACCGGCGGCAAGCTCACCACCAGCCGGCACATGGGCGAACTCGTCATCGACAAGGTGATGACGGTCCTCGGCCGCAAGGGCAGGAGCCGCACCACCGATCTCCCGCTGCTCGGCGGCGCCGGTTACGACGCCGAGGCCGTCGCGGCCTCCGGCGGCATCGCCGCACACCTCGGCGAGCGCTTCGGCACCGAGGCCCGCTTCGTCGGCGACCTGATCCAGGACGACCCGGCGCTGGCCGAGCCGATCGTCGCGGGACTGCCGTACACCAAGGCCGAGGTCGTGTACGCGGCCCGCGCCGAACTCGCCCGCTCGGTCGACGACGTGCTCTCCCGCCGGATGCGCGCCCGGCTGTTCGCCCGGGACGCGTCCGCCGACGCCGCCGAGGCCGTCGGCGCGATCCTCGGCCGGGAACTGAACCTCACGGAGGCCGAGGTGGAGCGTTCGGTCTCCGAGTACCTCGCAGCCGTCCGTCACGAAAAGTCCGTACTCCTCGAAGGGGCAGCAGCATGATCAGCCGTCAGACCATCACCCACCCGTTCAACCGGGGCAACTACACGATCGGCGCCCCCAGCTTCGCCAAGTGGGCGCAGAACACCCCGATCGGGGACGGCGAGGCCGCCCTCCAGGTGAACCCGGTCGAGGTCCCCGAGACCGTGATCGAGGCACTGCGTGAGGCCGCGCACGCCGTGCACACCGCCCGCGAGGAGGTCGTCACCCGGACCCGTGACTGGTGGGCCGGCTCGATGATCGGCGAGACCGAGGGCCGCCCCGCGACGCCGGACGCGGTGATCGTCGAGGCGGCCGACGCCGACCAGGTCGCGGCCGTGCTGCGGATCTGCCACGAGGCGGGCATCCCGGTCACCCCGTCCGCCGGCCGCTCCAACGTCACGGGCGCGGCGCTCCCCGTCTTCGGCGGCGTCGTCCTGGACGTCTGCGGACTGAACGAGATCACCGGCTTCGACGCCGAGTCCAACATCGTGGACGTCCAGGCCGGCATGTTCGGCGACCTCTTCGAGAAGCAGCTCCAGGAGGAGTACGGCGTCACCACCGGCCACTGGCCGTCCGCGTTCGCCGTCTCCACGGTCGGCGGCTGGATCGCCTGCCGCGGCGCCGGTCAGCTCTCCACGCGTTACGGCAAGATCGAGGACATGGTCGTCGGAGTGGACGTCGTGCACGCGGACGGTACGCGGGCCACGTACGGCGACTATGCCCGCGCCGCGGTCGGCCCGGACCTGCGCCAGCTGTTCGTCGGCTCCGAGGGCACCCTCGGCGTCATCGTCTCGGCGCGGCTGCGGGTCCACCCGCTGCCGGAGTACGCCAATGCCGTCGCGTACGGCTTCAAGACCTTCGCCGAGGGCCTGGACGCCTGCCGCAAGATCATGCAGCGCGGTGCGACCCCGGCCGTCCTGCGGCTGTACGACACCCTGGAGTCGGGCACCCACTTCGGCCACCCGGAGACCAACCTCCTGCTCATCGCCGACGAGGGCAACCCGGCCATCGTCGACGCCTCGATCAAGGTGGCGTCCGAAGTCTGCGAGGCGTACGGCCCCGAGCTGGACAGCAAGGCGGTCTTCGAGCGCTGGCTGGACGAGCGGATGCTGGTCGGCAAGTCCGCCGACGGCTTCAAGCCCGGTCCCGGCTTCGTGGCCGACACCCTGGAGATGGCCGCGTCCTGGACCGACCTCCCGGTGATCTACGACGAGGTGGTCGCCGCGATCCAGTCGGTGCCCGGCACCCTGGCCGCCTCGGCCCACCAGTCCCACGCGTACACCGACGGCGCCTGCGTCTACTTCTCGCTGCGCGGCGACGTGGCTCCCGAGTCGCGCCGCGACTGGTACCGCTCGGTGTGGGACGCGGCCAACGCCGTACTGATCAAGCACGCGGCGGCGCTCAGCCACCACCACGGCTGCGGCCTGCTGCGCGGCCCCTACCTGGAGGAATCCCTCGGGGCGGGCTTCGCGACCTTCGTCGCGGTGAAGAAGGCCCTGGACCCGGCCGGCATTCTCAACCCTGGCAAACTGGGCCTTCCCAGCCGATTCGGTACGTCTCCGCTGAACTGACGTCAGGCCTCAGCAGCCACGAACCCCTCCCTCCCCAGGCAGGCCCTTGCCATGACCCCTTCCCCCTCCCGGTCCGGTGCCGCACTCGACCCCCGGCTCACCGCGGCGTTCGCCGAGGTGCCGGTCGTCGCGTCGGTCGTCGGCACCCAGCCGCTGCGGCAGTTCCTGACCGCACCGGCCAAGGTGTGCATCCTCGCGTCGTTCGCGGTGGGGCAGCTGCCACAGGTCGTGCCTGCGCTGGGCCGGGCGGGGAAGACCGTGTTCGTGAACGTGGACAGCAGCCCCGGTCTGGCTCAGGACCGGGGCGCGCTGGAGTTCATCAAGAACATGGGCGCGCACGGCGTGGTCAGCACCCGGCTCTCCCTCATAGAGAAGGGCCGCCCGCTCGGCCTGCTGACGATGATGAAGGTGTTCGTCACCGACCGGTCCAATCTGCGCCGCTCCACGGACGCGATCTCGCGCGGGGCGCCGGACCTGGTCGAGATCATGCCCGCCCCGATCGTCGCCCGGATGAGCGCGCAGGCACAGCGCGCGATGTCCCCGTCGGTGGCCGCGGGCTTCGTGGAGTCCCCCGCGGACGTCGCGCTCGCGCTGGCCCTCGGGTCGGCCGCCGCCGCCACGTCCGACCCCCGCCTCTGGCATCTGCGCCGGGACCAGCTGCCGCCGGTCCCGCCCGCCGCCCTGAAGAGGCCCGCCGCACCCCAGGAGTAACCCCCATGACTTACGTGGTCGTAGCCCGCTACCGCACCGGGGCCGGTGAGGAGAACACCGTCCTGCCCCTGCTCGACACGGTGGCCGCCGCCTCCCGCAAGGAGCCCGGCAACCTCGCCTACCGGGTCCACCAGGGCATTGAGGACCCGCGGGCGATCGTGCTGTACGAGGAGTACACCTCCGAGGCCGACTTCACCGCCCACTGCGCCACCCCGCACTTCCAGGAGATCGTGCTCGGCAAGGTCGTCCCGCTGCTGGAGAGCCGCGACGTGCTGCGCTGCGCCCCGCGTCCGGAGGTGGGCGCGTGAAGACCCGTGCGGTGGTGCTGCGCGGGATATCGACGGCCCGACCGTACTCCGACACCCGCCCGGTCGAGGTGGAGGAGCTGGAGCTGGGCGCCCCGCGCGAGGGCGAGGTGCTGGTACGGATCGCGGCCGCCTCGCTCTGCCACTCGGACCTCTCGGTGGTCAACGGCGACCGGGTCCGCCCGCTGCCGATGGCGCTGGGTCACGAGGCGGTGGGCGTCGTCCAGGACACCGGACCGGGCGTCGGCCGGGTCTCCCCCGGCGACCATGTGGCGCTGGTCTTCGTGCCGAGCTGCGGCTTCTGCGGTGACTGCGCGGCGGGCCGGCCGGCCCTGTGCGCGCAGGCCGCGGCGGCGAACGGTTCGGGTGCACTGCTGCACGGCCCGTCACTGCTGACCGACGCCGCCGGCAACCCGGTCCACCACCAGCTGGGCGTCTCCGCCTTCTCCGAACACGCGGTGCTGGCCCAGGAGTCGGTGGTCCCGATCCCCAAGGACATCCCGTTCACCGTGGCGTCGATGTTCGGCTGCGCAGTACTGACGGGCGCGGGCGCGGTGATCAACACGGCGGCCCTGCGTCCGGGGCAGTCGACGGTGGTCTACGGCCTGGGCGGGGTGGGCCTCTCCGCGGTGCTGGGCGCCCGCGCGGCGGGCGCGTACCCGATCGTCGCGGTCGACCCGGTCCAGGAGAAGCGCGAGCTGGCTCTACGGCTGGGTGCGACACATGCGTACGCCCCCGACGACGCGGAGCGCCAGATCCGCGAACTCACCTCCGGTGGAGCCGAGTTGGCGGTCGAGGCGGTGGGCAGTCCGAAGGTGATGGCCCAGTGCCTGTCGGCCGTGGCCCGGGGCGGCAAGGTCGTCTCGGTGGGCCTGCCGGCGCCCGACCGGGTGCTGGAGGTGCCGGCCCTGGCGTTCGCGGGCGAGGGCAAGTCCCTGCTGGGCTCGTACATGGGCGACGCGGTGCCGCGCCGCGACATCCCGAGGTTCCTGAACCTGTGGCGGGCGGGCCTGATGCCGGTGGAGCAGATGCACACGGGCACCCTGCCGCTGACCGACATCAACGCGGCGATGGAGGAGCTGGCTTCGGGCCGGGCGATCCGTCAGGTCATCGACACCTCGGGCATGCTGAGCGCCTGACGCCCGAGCCGTGGCCCGGCCGACGGCGCCCCTGCTCGTCCGAGGGGCG
This sequence comes from Streptomyces sp. NBC_01591, assembly GCF_035918155.1. Lineage (NCBI taxonomy): Bacteria > Bacillati > Actinomycetota > Actinomycetes > Kitasatosporales > Streptomycetaceae > Streptomyces > Streptomyces sp. NBC_01591. Next base: position 7,004,444 of record NZ_CP109327.1, on the reverse strand, counting down.
TCGCCGGCCGTGCCCGTCACTTGTCGGCCCCCTCCGTGTCCGGTGCGCCGGCGGGTGTGAAGTGCAGGGTGATCCTGCGCCGGCAGATGCGCCATCCTTGCTCGCCGCGCACGATCACATCCTCGTAGGTCACGCTTCCGCACTCGCCGTCCGCGCCGACACCGATCCCCTTGGACCGCGCGTGGACCCGGCCGTCCCCGGCCTCGGTGAGGACGATGTTGCTGACATGGTGGCCGATGGGCGCGCCCGGTTTGCCCGCCCGTGCCCGCGCCATGTCCCGGAAGGCGGCCAGCCCGCGCAGCTCTCCGTGTCCGAGGTTCGAGGTTTCGTAGACGATGTCATCGGTGAACAGCTCGTCCAGCCTGTTCAGTTCGTCGTTGTCGACCAAGTGCCCATGCAGTGCGAGCAGTTCGGAGATGTCCAGACGGTCCTCGACACTGAGCGTCATCGCCGGTCCTTTCGTGAGATCTCGCGACGGTGCGGCAGTTATACGGGGAGGACTCCCCGTACGACCCGGCACAGCACCGGTCACACACCGTCGCGGCCCGGGGAGTTCATTCCGCTGGAGCAACCGCGCGGCGGTCGTAACGAAGCAGCACGACCCCGTTGCCGAATTCCCTGGTCCCGGCCAGACGAAGGCCGGTCCGGCCGGACGAGGCCGGAAACAGGGGCTTGCCCCGGCCGATGAGGACGGGATGGACGTAGACGCGGTACTCGTCGACCAGGTCGAGCCGCATGAAAGTCGCGGCGAGATCGGCACCCCCGAGGCACAGGTCCCCGCCGGGCTGCGCCTTCAGCGCCCTGATCTCCTCCGCGTCGACCTCCCGCCTGATCGTGGTGTTCGAGTCGGCACGTTCCAGGGTCCGGGAGAACACGATCTTGGGCATGTCCCGCCAGATGCCGGCGAACTCCGCCACGGTTTCGGTGGCGGAGGGATCGGAGTCGGCGGTCGGCCAGAAATCCGCCATGAGCTGATAGGTCACCCGGCCTTCCAGGAAACCGCCCATGGTCCGGAGCTGCTCGTTGAAGTGACGGTGCAGTTCGTCGTCGACCAGGTGCCAGTCGATCTCACGGTCCGGCCCCTCCATGAAGCCGTCGAGGGACACCGAGGCCATCAGGACGATCTTCCTCATCGCAATCCTCTTCCGCCGGAGACGTCGCGCCGCGCGGTTGCCCGGCGCCAGAACAGTTGACGCCTCGGCCGCGCGCCTGGCAACGAGTGACACGCTTCGCGGGCGCGGTCCGCGCCAGGATCGGCATACGGTGACGCCCCGGAGGAAAGAGGTTCCGAGGGAGAGTCGGTACGGCCCGATCGGCCGCGGTCCAGTGGGTCATCGAGCACGCCCGGCCCGATCCCGGTTTCCGTGGCGCCTTCTTCAGCGGCTCCACGGTGGGCCTGCCGGACGACGCCGAACTGTCCCCGTACTCGGACGTGGACATCGTGGACATCGTGGTCGTCACCGCCGACCCCGCCCCGCCCGCCAAGCCCGGCAAGCTCCGCTTCCGGGACGCGCTGCTGGAGGTCAGCCTTCTGCCGTGGGAGGAGCTCGCCTCGGCGGACGAGGTGCTCTCATCGAGCGGGGCGACCATCGCGAAGCGGTGTTCTGGATCATCGCGACCTTCGCGCGATGTCACACCGTACTGGCCGCGGATGCCCCCGAACTGCACCAGGCACGCCTCCCGGCCTTCCTGGAGGCGGTCGCCGACCTCGGCATCACATCGACCGGCGACCTCCTCCGCCGGGGCGAGAAGGCCATCGGTTTCCTCCCCGAGCTCCGGCGGACCGCCGGACAGATCCTGGCGGCCGACACCGACATCACCGGCTGACGCGGGCGGCAGGCCGCGAGACCGGCGCGGGCGCGGCAGGACGGCGGACCAGATCAGTAGTGGCCGGTCCGGCCGTCCAGGAGTTCCCTGATGGCGTCCAGGTGGCCCGCGTGCCGGGCGGTCTCCTCGATCATGTGGAACATGATCCAGCGCAGGCTCGCGCCCGACGCCTCGAATTCCGGGTGCCGGCCCACGTCGTCGAGCGACCGTCCCGCGAAGATCTCGTTCGACACCGCGACCTGCCGGTCGTAGTCGTCGAGGAGCTTCGCGAGCAAAACGCCCTCGACCCTCATGTCGGCGTCCTCCGGCTCGTCGAACACCGGCCCCACGGCCGGACGGCCCAGCAGGACGACCTCGAACCAGAGGTGCTCGGCCCACCGAAGGTGCGACATGACACCCGCCATCGTCATGAGCGGCGACGACGGCAGAACGGCGCGGTGCGCGTCCGCCTCCGACAGCTCCTCGCACTTCCAGCGGGCGGTCGCCCGCTGCGTGTCGAGCCAGCCGACGAGCTGAGTCCGCTCGTCCGCTTCGAAGTCCGGGCGCATACGGGAGGGGTACGAGGAGAGCGACATGGGCATCGACGCTACCCGAGGCGATGTCACACCTCACACCACGTGTCGGCGGATGCGGCCGCCGAACTCCCCCTCCACCCGGGCCTGTCGCCCTGATACCTTGGCCGACATGTTCCTCTCCCGTGCGTAGGACCCCGTACTGACCGCACCCCCCCGCTTCCGCCGGGTGCGGCACTTCGGTGTCCCCGCATGCCCGCAGCGCCCTCTGCCGCGCTGCCCTCACGAGGAACGTATCGATGCTCTCGCCATCACCCGTGCCTTCGCGCACGCCTTCGTATGCCACCGTCCTGCGTACCCGTCACGCCGCCCGCACCTTCGGTGCCGCTCTGCTGGGGCGGCTCTCGTACGGGATGGTCTCGCTCTCGCTGCTGCTGGCGGTGAACGCGAGCACCGGCTCATACTCCGTCGCCGGTGCCGTCATGGCGCTCTTCGGGGCGACCAGTGTCTTCCTCTCCCCCGCCCGTGCCGCAATGATCGACCGGTACGGGCCGCGCCGGGTCCTGCCGCCGATGGCCGGGGTCTACGCGGTACTGCTCGCCGCCCTCGCGTACGCCACCTGGCGGCCGGGGACCTCGGCGTTCCTGCTGGGGACGTTGGTCGCCGCGGCGGGGGCCTGTTCACCACCGCTGGGGCCGGTGATGCGGACCCTGTGGAGCAGTCTCGTCGCCGACCGGGAACTGCTGCGGCGCGCCTACAGCCTGGACGGTGTCGCCGAGGAACTCCTCTTCGTCAGCGGTCCGTTGCTGGTGGGGGTGGTGGTGAAGTTCGCCTCGCCCGCGGCCGGGGTCGCGGTCAGCGCCGCGCTGATCCTCGTGGGCACGCTGGCGCTGGTGTCCTCACCGGCGGTACGCGATACGGGCGCGGCGCCGTCCGACGACACGGCGGCCGGTCCGGACGTCCCGCCGGACGGGCGGCGGCTGCTCGGCGTCATCGGGCTGCGGCACGCGGTGCTGGTGACGGCGGCCGTGGGGTTGTGCCTGGGGGGCCTGGACCTGCTGGTGGTGGCATTCACCGAGCAGCGTCACCAGGGCGCGGGGGCTGTCTCGTGGGTGCTCGCCGCGCTCTCGGCCGGAAGCGCGGTCGGGGGGCTCGCCTACGGCGCCGTCTCCTGGCGGGCGTCGAACCGGGCGCGGCTCCCGCTGCTGGCCGCCGGACTGGGCGCCGCCGTGGTCGGGGCCGGGCTGTCGCCCAGTGTGTACGTGCTGGCCGCGCTCGCCGCGGTGGCCGGGCTGTTCGTCGCGCCCGCGCTGACCACCGCGTACCTCATCGCGGACGAGTCCGTGGGCTCGGGCAGCCGCACACAGGCGGGTGCCTGGGTGAACACCGCGGTCAACGCCGGGTCGTCGGTGGGCGCCGCGACGGTGGGCCTGCTGGTGGACCGGCTCCCGCCGGCCGTCTGCTTCGCGGTCGCGGCGGTGCCCGCGCTGCTGTGTGCGGCCGTGGTGGCTCGCGGTTCGGCGGCCCGTGGTGCGGTGGCTCGCGGCGCGGTCAGCCGTTCGTGACCTGGAGGTCCGGCACTCCGGGTCCGCCCGGTGCGAGCCAGTCCTCCCAGACGGCGGCCAGGTCCGCCTCGATCGCCGGTGCCACCGTGTCCAGCAGCCGTACCTGTGCCCCCCGGCCCCGCCAGGTCCGTGCGGTAGGGGTGGGGCCGGCCGGCCGGGGCTGCGCCGAGGGCGGTGACCGAGCCGATGATGCGGTTGGGGCCCAGGATGCCGGGGAGTTCGCGCACTGGCGGCCCAAGGCGTCGCGCTCCACGGCGACGACGGCGGGCTCGGCGGACCCGCCCGCAACGGTCGGGGACCGAGGGCCGGTTCAGGCCACGGATGTGATCACTCCGGTCGGCGGCGGGCCGGCCTCGTGATGGATCGGGGTGTGCGCGCCCTTGAGCGGTACGCCGCTGCCGCCGCGCCGGTCTGCGACGATTTCCGCGGCGATCGACAGCGCGGTCTCCTCGGGGGTACGCGCTCCGAGGTCGAGGCCGATCGGCGAGTGCAGCCTGGCCAGTTCCAGCTCCGTGACGCCGACGTCGCGCAGCCGTTCGTTGCGCTCCAGATGGGTGCGGCGCGACCCCATCGCCCCGACGTACGCGACCGGCAGCTTCAACGCCAGTTCCAGCAGCGGGACATCGAACTTGGCGTCGTGGGTGAGGACGCACAGGACGGTGCGCGCGTCGACCTCGGTCGCCGCGAGATAGCGGTGCGGCCAGTCGACGACCAGCTCGTCGGCCTGGGGGAAGCGGGCCTTCGTGGCGAAGACCGGTCGGGCATCGCACAATGTGACGTGGTACCCGAGGAACTTGCCCGCCCGGACCAGTGCCGAGGCGAAGTCGATGGCCCCGAAGACGATCATCCGGGGTGGTGGGACGCTCGATTCGACGAGCAGGGTGAGCGGTTGTCCGCAGCGCGAGCCGTCGGCGCCGATGACGACGGGGCCGGTGCGGCCGGCGTCCAGCATGGCGCGGGCGTCGGCTGCCGCGGTGCGGTCCAGTTCCGGATGTCCGCCGAGCCCGCCCTCGTGCGAGCCGTCGGGGTGGACGAGCAGGGGGCGCCCGAGGAGTTCCGCCGGTCCGTCGGTGATCCTGGCGAGGGCCGCCGCCGACCCCCTTGCGGCGGCGGCGAACGCGGTGGCGAACACCGCCCGTGCGGGGTCGTCCGCACGGACCGGTGTCACCAGGATGTCGATGACGCCGCCGCAGGTCAGTCCCACCGCGAAGGCGTCCTCGTCGCTGTAGCCGAACCGTTCGCGCACCGCGGTACCGTCGTCCAGCGCCTGCTCGCACAGTTCGTACACCGCGCCCTCCACACACCCGCCGGAGACCGATCCGATCGCCGTGCCGTCGCGGTCGACGGCGAGGGCGGCTCCGGGCTGCCGGGGCGCGCTGCCGCCGACCGCCACGACGGTGGCCACGGCGAAGTCGCGTCCCTGCTCGACCCACCGGTTGAGCTCTTCGGCGATGTCCAGCATGGCGATTCTCCTTCTACGGGTGTGCGGAGGGGCGGCGGGAGGGGTCCGGTGCGGACCGGTTCCGGTTCTACTTGGCGCCGATCCAGCTCTCGATCGGGCTGAGCGCGAAGTACACGACGAACACGCCGGTCAGCACCCACATGAAGACGCCCACCTCGCGGAACCTGCCCTGCGCCGCCTTGATCGCGGCGAAGGAGATCACCCCTGCGCCGACACCGGCGGTGATGGAGTAAGTGAACGGCATCAGCGCCACGGTCAGGAAGACCGGCACGGCCACGGAGCGGTCGCTCCAGTCGACGTGGCGGGCGTTCTGCATCATCATCGCGCCGATGACGACCAGTGCGGCGGCGGCGATCGGCCCCGGCACAATCTGGGCGAGCGGGGTGAAGAACAGTCCGGCGGCGAAGAGCACACCGGTGACGGCGGAGGACAGACGGTGCGCGCCCCCTCGCCGACGCCGGTCGCCGACTCGATGAAAACGGTCTGCCCGGACGCCCCGGAGACGCCACCGATCGCGCCGCCCGCACCGTCGATGAACAGTGCCTTGGAGAGGCCCGGCATCCGGCCCTTGCTGTCGGCGAGTCCGGCCTCGGTACCGACTCCGATGATGGTCGCCATCGCGTCGAAGAAGCCGTCAGGTGCCGGTGAGGTGCTCGGGGCGTACCGGCGTCCGGTTGAGCTCCAGGCCCGTCGCGTTCCGGATCGCCGCGAGGACGGCCGGGGTCGACGACAGGGTGGGGGCCTCACCGATGCCACGGAGCCCGTACGGGGCGTGGTCGTCGGCGAGTTCGAGCACGTCGACCGGGATGGTCGGGGTGTCGAGGATGGTGGGGATCAGGTAGTCCGTGAAGGACGGGTTGCGCACCTTCGCGGTTTTCGGGTCGACGATGATCTCCTCCATGACGGCGACACCCAGCCCCTGGGTGGTGCCGCCCTGGATCTGGCCCACGACCGAGAGCGGGTTGAGCGCCTTGCCGACGTCCTGGGCGCAGGCCAGTTCGACGACCTTGACCAGGCCGAGTTCGGTGTCGACCTCGACGACCGCGCGGTGGGCGGCGAAGGAGTACTGGACGTGGCCGTTGCCCTGTCCGGTACGGAGGTCGAACGCCTCGGTGGGCCGGTGGCGCCACTCCAGCTCGATGTCGACCGCCTCGTCCTCCAGTACGTCGACCAGGTCGGCCAGCACCTCGCCGCCGTCGGTGACGACCTTGCCGCCCTCCAGGAGCAGTTCGGCGGTGGCCCACGCGGGGTGGTACGTACCGAACTTGCGACGGCCGATCTCCAGGACCTTCTCGCGGACGGCCTCGCAGGAGTGCTTCACGGCACCGCCGGTGACGTAGGTCTGCCGGGACGCGGAGGTGGAGCCGGCCGAGCCGACCTGGGTGTTGGCCGGGTGGATGGTGACCTGGGCGACACCGAGTTCGGTGCGGGCGATCTGGGCGTGGACGGTGACGCCGCCCTGCCCGACCTCCGCCATGGCCGTGTGCACGGTCGCGACCGGCTCACCGGCGATGACCTCCATGCGCACCCGGGCGGTGGAGTAGTCGTCGAAGCCCTCGGAGAAGCCGACGTTCTTGAGGCCGACCGCGTAGCCGATGCCGCGTACGACGCCTTCGCCGTGGGTGGTGTTGGAGAGCCCGCCGGGCAGGGCCCGTACATCGGCCTGTTCGCCGGCCACCTCCCACTGGCGCTCGGGCGGCAGCGGCCTGGCCTTGACCCGGCGCAGCAGTTCGGCGACCGGTGCGGGCGAGTCGACGACCTGTCCGGTCGGCAGGAGCGTGCCCTGTTCCATGGCGTTGAGCTGCCTGAACTCGACCGGGTCCATGCCCAGTTCGGCGGCCAGCTTGTCCATCTGGGCCTCGTAGGCGAAGCAGGCCTGCACCGCGCCGAAGCCGCGCATGGCGCCGCACGGCGGGTTGTTGGTGTAGAGCGCGATGGCCTCGATGTCGACGTCGTCGATGACGTACGGGCCGACGGAGAGCGAGGAGGCGTTGCCGACGACGGCCGGGGAGGCGGATGCGTAGGCGCCGCCGTCCAGCACGATGCGGCACTTCATATGGGTCAGCTTGCCGTCGCGGGTGGCACCGTGCTCGTACCAGAGCTTCGCCGGGTGACGGTGGACGTGCCCGAAGAAGGACTCGAACCGGTTGTAGACGATCTTGACCGGCTTGCCGGTGCGCAGGGCGAGCAGGCAGGCGTGGATCTGCATCGACAGGTCCTCGCGGCCGCCGAAGGCCCCGCCGACGCCGGAGAGCGTCATGCGGACCTTGTCCTCGGGCAGGCCCAGGACCGGTGCGATCTGGCGCAGGTCGGAGTGGAGCCACTGGGTGGCGACGTACAGGTCGACGCCGCCGTCCTCGGCGGGCACGGCCAGACCGGACTCGGGGCCGAGGAAGGCCTGGTCCTGCATGCCGAAGACGTACTCGCCGCTGACGACGACATCGGCGCGGGCCGCCGCCGCGTCCGCGTCGCCGCGGACGATGGGCTGGCGGTGGACGATGTTGGGGTGCGGTACGTGCCCGGCGTGGTGGTCGTCGCGGCCCTCGTGGACGAGGATCGCGTCGGGCGCGGTAGCGGACGCCTCGTCGGTGACGACGGGCAGTTCGCGGTAGTCGATCCTGATCTTCGCGGCGGCGCGGCGGGCCGTCTCCGGGTGGTCGGCGGCGACGAGTGCCACCGGTTCGCCGTGGTGGCGGACCTTGCCGTGGGCGAGGACGGGGGTGTCCTGGATCTCCAGGCCGTAGTTCTTCACCGTGCTCGGCAGGTCGTCGTAGGTGAGTACGGCGTAGACGCCGGACGTGGCGAGTGCCTCCGAGGTGTCGATGGAGACGATCTCGGCGTGCGCGACGGTGGAGCGCAGGGTATGGCCCCAGAGCATGTCCTCGTGCCACATGTCGGAGGAGTACGCGAACTCGCCGGTGACCTTGAGGATGCCGTCGGGGCGGAGCGTGGACTCGCCGATGCCGCCCTTGGTGCGGGTGCCCTGGTTGATGCTGGTGGGGTTGCCGGTTACGCCCATCGTCAGACCGTTTCTTCCGCGCGGGCGGCCGCGAGGCGGACCGCGTCGAGGATCTTCTCGTAGCCGGTGCAGCGGCAGAGGTTGCCGGAGAGCGCCTCGCGGATGTCCGCGTCGGACGGTTCCGGGTTGCGTTCCAGCAGCTCGTCGGCGGCGACCAGCAGGCCGGGGGTGCAGAAGCCGCACTGGACGGCTCCGGCGTCGATGAACGCCTGCTGGGTCGGGGAGAGTTCACCGGTTTCCCGGCTCTCCTCACCGGTCGGCCTGGCCTCCCACTGCCGGGCCCTGTCGAGCGCCGTGCCGCACACGCCGGAGGCGCAGCCGCTGCCCGGGTGCTGCTCGGAGCGGTGGGCGGCGAAGTCGGCGAGGCCCTCGACCGTGACGACCTCGCGGCCCTCCACCTGGCCGGCCGCGACCAGACAGGAGCAGACCGGCACACCGTCCAGGCGGACGGTGCAGGAGCCGCACTCGCCCTGCTCGCAGGCGTTCTTCGAGCCGGGCAGGCCCATCCGCTCGCGCAGCACGTAGAGGAGGGACTCGCCCTCCCAGACGTCGTCCGCCTCGTGCCTGCGGCCGTTGACCGTGAAATTGACGCGCATGATCAGGCAGCTCCTTCGGTGCTGCGGCCGTTGCCGCGGTACGACTCCCAGGTCCAGCCGAGGGTGCGGCGGGCCATGATCCCGACCGCGTGCCGGCGATAGCTCGCGGTGCCGCGCACATCGTCGATCGGGTTGCAGGCACCGGCTGCGAGCGCGGCAAACTGCTTGGCGATGGACGGGGTGATGATCGTGCGGCTGTCCCAGAAGCCGCCCTCTTCGAGCGCGGCGTTCAGGAATTCCTCGGCCTCCTTCGCCCGTACGGGCGTGGGGGCGGCCGAGCCGATGCCGGTGCGCACCGTGCGGGTCTCGGGGTGCAGGGCCAGGCCGAAGGCGCAGACGGCGATGACCATCGCGTTGCGGGTGCCGACCTTGGAGTACTGCTGCGGCCCGTCGGCCTTCTTGATGTGCACGGCCCGGATCAGCTCGTCCGGTTCGAGAGCGTTGCGCTTGACGCCGGTGTAGAAGGCGTCGATCGGGATCATCCTGGTCCCGCGGACGGATTCGGCCTCGACCTCGGCGCCCGCGGCGAGCAGGGCCGGATGGGCGTCCCCGGCGGGCGAGGCGGTGCCCAGGTTGCCGCCGACGCCGCCGCGGTTGCGGATCTGGGGCGAGGCGACGGTGTGCGAGGCGAGCGCCAGCCCGGGCAGCTCGGCCCGCAGGTGCTCCATGATGTGGCTGTACGGGACGGAGGCGCCGAGCCGTACGTTCTCCTGGCCCACCTCCCACTCGGTCAGCTCTCCGATGCGGTTCAGGTCCAGGAGGTACTCGGGCCGCCGGTGGTCGAAGTTGATCTCGACCATCACATCGGTGCCACCCGCGATGGGCACAGCCGTCGGGTGCTCGGCCTTGGCGGCGAGCGCCTCCTCCCAGCTGGCGGGGCGAAGGAAGTCCATGAGTGGCTCTCTTCTTCTCAATCGGGTCGTTCACTGGGGGCGGTGCGGCCGGCCCTCGACTTGGCGTTCATGTGTTGTAACGCGGTGTGGGGCCTAGTACACAAGCCGTGCTCCACCCGGTGCAGTCACCGAAACCATGAAGGAGTTGGCTGGTCGATCTCCTCGTCTTGTAGATTCGAACGAATGGCGGGGATCAGTGACCTCACCGCAATACCCAGTTTTCACCCGCACCAACGAAAGAGATCGGCGGCGACGAGATGCGGCTGCGCGCACTGCTGGAGACCGACGCGCTGGGCCTGCGGCTGCTCGGCGGCGAGGACGAGCTGGACCGCTCCGTCCGCGGCGTGATGACCACCGACCTGCGGGATCCCAGCCGCTACCTGTCGGGCGGCGAGCTGGTCCTGACGGGCCTGGCCTGGCGCCGGGACGCGGCGGACTCGGAGCCGTTCGTACGGATCCTGGCGGGTGCCGGTGTCGCCGGGCTCGCGGCGGGCGAGGCGGAGCTGGGCGATGTCCCCGGCGATCTCGTGGAGGCCTGTGCGCGGCACCGGCTGCCGCTCTTCGCCGTCCATGAGACCGTCGCTTTCGCAACGATCACCGAGCATGTGGTGCGCCAGGTGTCCGGCGAGCGGGCGGGCGATCTGGCGGCGGTCGTGGACCGGCACCGCAGGCTCATGACCTCGGGCCCGGCGGGCGGCGGGCCCGAGGTGGTCCTGGATCTGCTCGGATCCGACCTCGACCTGCACGCCTGGGTGCTCTCCCCCACCGGGCGGCAGATCGCGGGCGCCGGTGAAACGTCACTGCCCGGACCGGTCGGCGCCGAGCTGGCCGGCCACCATCTGGCCGCCACCCGCACCGGCCGCCGCGCCCCGCACCGGGTCACGATCGACGGCACCGCTTATTCGCTCTTCCCGATCCGGAACACCGGCCGGGGCGCCGTCCCGGCCTCCCGCGACGTCCGTGAGTCGGTGCTCTCGGACTGGCTGCTCGCGGTCGAGGCGGATGCGAGCGACTGGCCGCCGGCCCGGCTGGACCTGCTCCAGGGCGTCACCCAGCTGATCGCCGTCGAGCGGGACCGGCGCGACGCGGCCCGTACGGTACGCCGCAGGCTCGCCCAGGAAGTCCTGGAACTGGTCCAGACGGGTGCCGCGCCGGCCGAGATCGCCGCCAGGCTGCGGGTCGCCGCCCCGGTCCTGCTGCCGGGTCTCGGGACCGCGCCGCACTGGCAGGTCGTGGTGGCCCGGGTCGAGTGGGGCGGCGCGGAGGGCCAGTCCGCCACCGGCACCCCGGCGGCCTCCGGCCCCGACATCGCGGGCGGCCCGGTCGCCCAGGCGCTGCTGGAGGAGCTCCTGGTCGACCCCGCGGTCACCGGCCCCGACTCGGCGGACCGGATCGCGGTCGCCCATACGGGCGAGGAGGCCGTCGCCCTCGTACCGCTGCCCGCCGTCACGGCGTCCGCGCCGGACCGGGACGCCGGTGCGGACACCGCGCACACCGACACGCACGAGGACCCCGCGCTCCATGCCGATGTGCTGCTCGCCGCCGTCCGCGAGCCGCTCTCCGCGGGCCTCGCCGACGACGGGCGGCTGACACTGGGTGTCAGCGCGGCCGTGCACTCCCCCGAAGGACTGCGCGGCGCGCTGGAGGAGGCCCGGCATGCCCGCCGGGTGGCGGCGGCCCGCCCCGGCCGGGTCTGTGCGGCCGGGCACCACGAGCTGGCCTCGCACGTACTGCTGCTGCCCTTCGTGCCCGACGACGTGCGCCGCGCGTTCACCGCACGTCTGCTCGACCCGCTGCGCGACTACGACCGGCGCCACCGCGCGGAACTGATCCCGACGCTGGAGGCGTTCCTGGACTGCGACGGTTCGTGGACCCGCTGCGCGGCCCGGCTCCACCTGCACGTCAACACGTTGCGCTACCGGGTCGGGCGAATCGAGCAGTTGACGGGACGGGATCTTTCACGTCTGGAGGACAAGCTCGATTTCTTCCTCGCCCTGCGTATGAGCTGATTTCCGGGCCCTGTCACGGCTGTTGGCGGCTCCGTTCGTTTGTGAAATCTTTCACCTGAGATGGAACGACCCCTTGGCCCGGCGTGCCGATCCGTGCTGAGATGCGGCCAGACTCAACAGCTCGATGGCGCGCTCGGGGAGGGCAATGTGGCGCATACCGCCATGTCTGGTTCCGGAACGACAGCAGATGACGATCCGCCGCTCCAGACAGCGGTATGGCGGCTGCGGTCACGCGCCTGCTGGACGGACGCCGCCGCGCTGCTCGAACCCGGCGCCGCCACTGATCCGGCCGCGGCGCTCCAGCGGACCGCCCTGCTGACCGAACGGTGCCTGTACACCGGAAAGGGCTGGACGGACGCCGAGGACGCCCTGCGTACCGCGGAGGCGCTGGCCCACGACGACGACGAACGGGGTGCGGCCGCCTGTGAACGCGGCCATCTGGCGTACGCGTCGACACTCCTGGGGGTACACGACCGGGCCGACGAGGCCAGTGTCGCCCTGAGCCGGGCCGCCGCGCTGCTCGCCCCGTCCGCGCCGGGCCGCCCGCTGCTGGACTTCCGGCGGGGCCTGATCGCGCAGAACATCGCCGACTCGCCGCAGGCCGCGCGCGCCGCGTACCGCAGGGCCCACGCCGGAGCCACCGCCCAGGGCGACGCGCTGCTGCTCTCCTCGACCTGGCGCCATCTCGCCCTGCTGGCCCTGCGCGAGGGCGAACTGGCGGAGGCCCGGCACGGCTTCGCGGAGTGCCTGCGGATAAGGGAGGAGCTGGGCTACCTGATCGGTACGGCTCCGGCCCTCATCGCCCTCGCGGACTCCGAGCCGGAGCCCGAGCTGGCGACCCGGCTGCGCGCCGAGGCGGGCCGGCTGTTCCGGCTGCTCGGGGGCGTACCGACGTGGCTGGCACCGCATCTGGACCCGCCTCCCGCGGAGACGGTCCGGGCGAACTGAGACCGGGGGGCCGGTCAGCGGACGTCCGGCCCTCGATCGGTCACCCCTCGGCGCCGGTGAAGTGTTCCCGTACGAGCGACTGCACGACGGGCAGGTCCTGGGCGATCAGCGCGTCGAGCAGAGCGGTGTGCTCGGCCGCGTCGGCGAGGAGGTCGGCGCGACGGGTGGCGGGGTTGCTCTCCAGCGGCCACTGGGAGCGGCGGTGCAGGTCGTCGGCGACCATCACCAACTGCTCGTTGCCGCAGAGCGCGAGGACCGCGCCGTGGAAGGCCCGGTCGGACTCGGCGTAGCTCGCCCGGTCGCCCACGGCCGCGGCGGCCACCGTGGCGTCGGCCAGCGGGCGCAGGGCGCACCAGGTGCCGGGCGGGACGGTACGGGCCAGCCGCAGCATCACGGGGACCTCGATCAGGGCCCGCACCTCGGCCAGCTCGGCGAGCTCGCGCGGGCCGCGCTCGGAGACCCGGAACCCCCGGTTCGGTACGACCTCGACGGCGCCCTCGATGGCCAGCTGCTGCATCGCCTCGCGCACCGGCGTGGCGGAGACCCCGAAGCGGGCGCCGAGGGCCGGGGCCGAATAGACCTGTCCCGGGACCAGCCATCCGTCGACGAGGGCGGCGCGCAGCGCCTCCAGGATCTGGCCGCGTACGGAGTGCCGCTGCACCGCCGCCCGCGGGGCGGGCGGCTCGCTGTGGGTGTGTTCGCCACGTGCCTGTTCCGGCACCCGGACGACCGCCTGGGCGGTCGCGGGCGCGGCGGTCCCGTACGCCTCACGCGCTCTGCCCTGCTCCACTCGGACCTCCTCGGCCTGCCGTGGGCGCGGCTCGCGCGCACCATGCCCCTTGTGCACGATAGGCGCAGGACGCCACAGTTCAAACATCGATCCGGTCGGGTAAGGTAAGGCTAACCTGCAAACGGTCGCGATTCGGTGGTCCCTGCATGACACTCCCCGCTCTGCTCCCCGGCACCACGGCGTCCGCCGTGACGGATGCCTACGCGCGCCTCGCCGAGGTCTTTCCCGGGCTGCGCGCGCAGGTGCTGACGGACGGCGAGACCGCCCCTCGCGGTGCCGGCTGGGTGGGTGCCGGCGAGCTCGCGGCGGGGGGCCCGGCACTCGACGCCTTCCTCGCCTGGGACCACGCCCAGGTGTTGCGGGACTACGGACAGCAGCCCCGCCCCGATGTGGTCGCCAGTTTCGGGCTGCACCGTTACGCCTGGCCCGCCTGCCTGCTGGTGACGGTGCCCTGGTTCCTCCACCGGCGGGTGCCCCGGATTCCGGTCGGGGATGTGGCGTTCCATCGGGCGCTGGGTCATCTGACTCTCCGGGTGGAGGAGTTCGCCTGCCTGCCGGACGATCCGGCCGCCGCGCTGCCGGGCGCCCGTGTGGTACCCGACGAGGCGGCGCTGCGGGCCGAGGTGCTCGCGGCGGTCGCCGACCACATCGGCCCGGTGCTCGACGGCTTCGGACCGCGGATGCGGCGCGGCAGGCGCGCGCTGTGGGGCATGGCGACGGACGAGATCGTCGAGGGCCTCTGGTACATCGCCCATCTGCTCGGTGAGGAGCGACGGGCGATGGCCGAGCTGGAGGCGTTGCTGCCGGGCACCACGAAGCCGTACGTAGGTTCCGCGGGCTTCCGTGCACTGACCGGGCCGAACGGCGAGTCGCTGCCCACCCGCGACCGGGCGAGCTGCTGCCTCTTCTACACGCTGCGCCCCGAGGACACCTGCGTCACCTGTCCGCGCACCTGTGATGCCGACCGGGTACGGAAGCTGACGCCCGCTCACTGATCAACACCCACCCGCGCGAGTAGTACAATTCGAACGCAACTCGTCGGCCGCGTACGGTCATTCGACCGGATCCCCGTCATCCGTACGCCGTGCCGACCCGATGGCGTTCTCTTGCCCCGAAACCCCCGTGTGCATGATGGGGTTTCGGCAATCATGGCGCCCGAAATGCCCTACGCAATGCAAGGGACCGCGCATGAGACTGACCGACATATCGCTGAATTGGCTGCTTCCGGGCGCCGTGCTGCTCGTGGGAGTCCTGGCGGCGGTGGCGGTGGTCGCACGCGGCAAGCGCGCCGCTGACACATCCGCGGCCGACGACAGCTGGGAACGCAGCGAGGAGCGTCGTAGACGCAAGGAAGCCCTGTACGCCACCGCCTCGTACGTCCTGCTGTTCTGCTGTGCGGCGGTCGCCGCCGCACTCTCCTTCCATGGGCTCGTCGGCTTCGGCAAGCAGAACCTCGGCCTCTCCGGGGGCTGGGAGTACCTCGTCCCCTTCGGCCTCGACGGGGCCGCCATGTTCTGTTCCGTACTCGCGGTGCGCGAGGCCAGCCACGGCGACGCGGCGCTCGGCTCGCGCCTGCTCGTGTGGACGTTCGCCGGCGCCGCCGCCTGGTTCAACTGGGTGCACGCACCGCGCGGGATCGACCACGCGGGCGCCCCGCACTTCTTCGCGGGGATGTCGCTCTCGGCGGCCGTGCTCTTCGACCGGGCGCTGAAGCAGACCCGCCGGGCCGCGCTGCGCGAGCAGGGCCTGGTGCCCCGTCCGCTGCCGCAGATCCGGATCGTACGGTGGCTGCGCGCCCCCCGGGAGACCTTCGGCGCCTGGTCGCTGATGCTGCTGGAAGGCGTACGCACCCTGGACGAGGCGGTCGACGAGGTACGTGAGGACAGGCGGGAGAAGGAGCAGAACCGTCTCCGCCGGAAGGACCAGGAGAAGCTGGACCGGGCCCACATCAAGGCGCTGAACCGGCAGAACCGGGCCTGGCACCGGGTCGGCCGCGGCGGCACCCAGGTGGACGTCCAGTCCATCGCCGCCACGACGGGCTCCGCACAGTCCGTCGTGGAGCCCGCCATATCCGAGCAGGGACAACTGCCTCTGCGCCCCCGGCCATCCCTGCAAGCCGTGACGGGTCCGAGCGCCGGCATCTCGGACCGGAGCCCGGATGACCCGATCACCGTCGACCTCACCGCCGAGGACGACACCCAGGCACTGCCCCGGCTCGATTCACTGGAGCAGAAACTGAAGGATCTGGAGCAGCAGTTCGGCTGAAGCCGGCGGCCCTGACGGCCCGGTCCCTTCCGGTCCGTCAGGGCCTTTCGCTGTCCGGTCATGGGTTCGGCGGCCTTCGGTCAGGGCCTTCCGCCGTCCAGTTCGAACCAGACGACCTTGCCCAGCGCATGGGCGGCGACTCCCCAGGCGTCCGCGAGACTCTGCACCAGGAACAGTCCCCGGCCATGCGTACCGTCGTCGGCGTTCGGTACGTACGACAGGGGCAGTCCGGACACGAAGTCCCGTACTTCCACCCGCAACTTGGCGCGCGCCACACTCACCGTGACGGCCGCGCCGTGCCGGGTGTGGATCAGCGCGTTGGTCACCAGTTCGCTGAGCAGGAGCTCCGCCACCTGGGCCGGCTCCTCCTTCCACCGGTAGCGCAGGAACTCCCGTAACGCACATCTGACTTCACTCACGGCCGCCAGATCGGTGTGGGCCAGTCTGCGATGCAGCCGGACCGGCTGCCGGTCCTGCGCCCCCGGCTCGTGCGAGGCCTCGCCGTTCATGGAATCGGCATCTCCCTGACGCTCCATCGTCTCCACCGCCCGCACAGTGCATCGCCCCCTGCTCGTGGTCCCGTTGTCCTGCGGAATCTGCTGCTCGTCGAACTCCTTCGCGGAACACGTTCACGGGATGCATGCCCCGCTGACGGGCCGCCACGCTTGTCGACTCATCAATAAGTGAACAGAGGACCGGCGCCGGCCCGTGAGCCCCCGGACATCGGCCCGTCACATTTCCTCCCCCGGGTTAACTTCCAAAAAATTCACATCGGTTGGCGTTGACGGGACCGTATCTACGCGCGTCATCATGGGGACTATGCGAATCCCCCCACGGATCACCACGCTCGGTGGCGCAGCCGCCCTCCTGTCCGTCCTCCTCGTCGGCGGCCCGGCCACCACGGCCACCGCCTCCACCCCGTCCACCGACTCGGTCGGCAGCATCTGCTACTCGGCGCTGCCCTCCCAGGCGCACGACACCCTCGACCTGATCGACGCGGGCGGCCCGTTCCCGTACTCGCAGGACGGCACCGTCTTCCAGAACCGTGAAGGCGTCCTGCCCGACCAGAACACCGGCTACTACCACGAGTACACGGTCATCACTCCTGGCTCCCCGACCCGCGGTGCGCGTCGGATCGTCACCGGCGAGGAGGCGCAGGAGGACTACTACACCAGCGACCACTACGCCACCTTCGACCTGATCGACCAGGGCTGCTGAAGCCCGGCCTCTCCGGACCGATCCGCGCCGTAGCCCCCCACCTGCGGCGCGGATCACGGACCGGAGGAGGCGGACGGACTTGTACGCTCCCCCCATGACCGTGACCTATGTAGTCGAAGGCTCCCGGGTCACCGGCCTGGAGCAGTTCTGGGAAGTGATCGGCGAGGCCGTGAACGGCCCCGGCGGGTACTTCGGCCGCAACCTCGACGCTCTCGCGGACTGTCTCGGCGGCGGCATGGGCACGCCCGACGACGGCGACTTCGTCTTCGAGTGGCGGGACCACACCTCCTCCGCGCAGGCCCTGGGCCATGAGGAGACGGCGCGCTGGCTGCGGCAGAGCCTGAGCCGGGTGCATCCCACAAACCGCGCGGCGGTCCAGCAGCGGCTGGACGAGGCGCTGGTGGGGCGGGGACCGACCCTGTTCGACCTGCTCGTGGAGGTGCTGACGAACGGAACGGCGCCCGGCGGGCTGCGGCTGTCGTGAGCCCCGGGCCGTGTCCGGCGGACGCGGCCCGGGGGGCGGCACCGGCCGGCCGAGCGGGATCATCACTCGGCCGGCCGATGCCATGGGGGTCGTGGGGATCAGAACTCGGTGGTGACCTTGGCGCCGTCGAACTTCTCGTTGCCGTAGAGGCTGATGAAGTGGTAGCCGGGCGTCGGGTTGTTGATGGTCAGGGTGTGCTCATTGCCCGCCCCGACGGACTTGTCGGTGTTGACCTCGGTGGTCGCCCATTCCTTGTCGCTGTAGTAGAGGTCGGCGTCACCCGTGCCGCCGGACGAGGTGATCTTCAGCTGGGTGGTGCCGGCCGGGATGACGACGGCCAGGTAGGCGTAGTCGCCCTTGACGGCCTTCAGCTCGCTGCGCATGCAGTTCTTGCCCAGCATCCGGGTGTCGGCATCCTTGCACTCGGTGATCTCACCGGGCGGGTTGGTGGACCCGCTGCCGCAGGCACCGGCCGCACAGGCCTCCAGCCAGGTGTTCCAGTCGGCGTCGTAACGGTTGCCGATGGTCGAGGTGAGCAGGGTGCGGGCGCCGTCCCAGTCGCCCTTGCGGTAGAGGCCGAGCAGGGTGTCGACGTCGGCGCGGTGGGATTCGAGCATGTAACGGACGGCCAGGTAGCCCCAGTTGTACACGCGGGTCTGGTCGGCGTTCTCGTAGGTGGTGTCGAACAGGGTGCTCAGGGGGTAGGTGCGGTTCGCGGCCTGGGCAATGGCGGCGTCGTAGTCGAGCTTGCGGTACGAGTAGGAGACGAACTCCGCGAAGCCCTCGACCCACCAGACAGTCGGCGTGGTCATGCCGGCGGCGAAGTCGCCGTACATGTTGTAGCGGCCGTCGAGGTAGTGCGTGTACTCGTGGTTGAGGTTCCAGATCTGGAAGTCGGGACGGGCCCACTCGGCCTCGTAGGCGATGAACCGGGGCTGGTTGCCCTCGACCTTGGGGTCGCCCTCCAGGTACATGCCGCCGTTGTTGGTGTCGATGCCGAAGATCACTCCGGCGTAGGTCTGGTAGTCGGCGCTGGAGTCGAAGGCCACGACCTCGATGGTCTTGTTGTTGTCGTCGGCGACCGCACCGTTGTCCCGGGCCACCTCGTGGAAGTAGGCGTCCTGGTTGCGCAGGCTGGTGCAGCTGGCCTCGAGCTCCTCCGCGACCATGTCCTGCGCCCGGATGGTGATGCTGTCGCTACAGGTGTGCTTCACCGGCAGGACGGCCTTCTCGAGACGCTCCGCGAGGTTGCAGGCGTCGTACTTCGCGCAGTTGTCCTTGTCGTAGGAGTCGACCATCTTGGCCAGGTTGACCCAGAGCGGGGCGGTGGGGCCGTCGATGGAGCTCTTGCCCATCAGGTCGATCGCCAGCGGGCTCGCCTTGTCGCGCAGCGAGTCCTCCTTGAGGAAGCGGCCGAGCTCGAGTCCCGCGTTGGCGGCCAGGAACGAATTCTTGGTGCCCAGCAGGTCGAGGTGGTTCGCGGCGAAGTCGCGCAGCGAGGTCAGCACACTGGAATCGGCCTCGATGGCGCTGATGAACTCCGGCACCTGGTGACCGCGGAACATGACCGTGTACACGCTGTTCACGGCGTTGACCATGTACCACGAGTCGTTGTACGACTCGTCGTAGTCGGCCAGCATCTTCTTGACGATGTTCAGGTAGCGGGCGTTCTCCACGGCGCTGTCGATCAGGATGATCGCCTCGGACAGGCTCTCGCCGTTGGCGTCGGTGACGTCGAAGGCGTGCGAGGAGCCGAAGAAGCCGTCGAGCGCGCCCTGGATGGCGGTGCGCAGGCGCGGCCCGTACTCCCCGACGGTGTCGGGGTCGTAGTACTGCACGTAGTAGCCGGCCCGGAGGAAGAGGACCAGCTGGGGCATGCCGGTGCTGCCGTCGCCCGGATAGGAGGCCGACGCGTCGCGCATCGCATCGGCGATGGTGACCATCTGGTCCTCACGGAAGGCGTTGTAGCCGTCCTGGCCCTGGATACGGAACAGTGTGTTGACACAGTCGGTGGTCGCCGCCTTGACCTTCTCGACCAGGGCGCTTCCGGTGTTGTTGGTGAAATCGGTGACGTTGCACTCGGCAGCGGCCGTACCGAGCTTCTTGGCGCGGCGCTTCTCGGCCTTCATCGAAGGTGCCTGGTGGCTCGGAAGCGCGGTGGACGGGTCGTCGTAGTCCCGCTTGAGCGCGTCCTTGGACGCGGACAGCGGCGGCAGGTCGGCGGCCTTGAGCGACTTTCGTTCGACGTGAGCGGCATCGTCGGCGGGTGCCGTCAGCGACTCGGCGGTGGGGCCGCCGGGGTCCTCGGTCCGGGTTTCCGCCCGCTTCTGGGCGGCGTCCGAGAAGTGGGGGGTCACGGTCGATACGGCGGGGCGTTGCTCGACGGCCTGACTCGGTGCCGTGAACAGGCCCACGCCCAGGCATGCTGCCAGGACCGCAGTGGACAATCCGGTTATCTTTTGCCGAACCCTCAGGTTCTTCACGTGCCGCCTCCAGCGGAGTGGTGACCGCGCAACAGGGCGCGGTTGTGGGGGAATGCAAGAGGTCGGTGCCGGACCGGATCTGAAGTGCACTCACGTCGTGACATGAGCACGGCTCCTTTCCCCTTGCGCGCTGTACAATGGCACATGTCACATGTTCTTTGGAACCCCTCTCACGCACATTCATCTGCGCGACAACTTCTCGTCGCAGCACGGGATATGACACGCGGCCCCGAACGCACCGGCCGCCACCACCGGTTTCCCGACCACCGCACCACCGTGTCCCCGGAGAGCCGGAATTCCGGCCCCGACCCCGGTCCCACAGAGCCCCCGAGGAGCAATGCCCGTGCCCCGTTCCTTCTCCGCGCCCCGCACCAGCAGCCACGACCTGCCGGTGTCGCCGGCACTGGACGCCTTCATGAGTACGGCGTGGGCGGACACCCCCCTGCCGGCGGACGCCCGCGTCCCCTCCTACGACGTCACCCCGGCCCGCCGGGCCCGGCTGGCCGCCCGTTTCCCCGGCGAGCGCCTGATCATTCCGGCGGGCGCGCTCGCGGTCCGCTCCAACGACACCGACCACCGCTTCCGGCCGCACACCGGCTACGCCTGGCTCACCGGCCTCACCGGCGAGGACCAGGCCGGCCACGTCCTCGTACTCGAACCGGACGGCGACGAGCGGCACGAAGCGGTGCTGTACCTGCGGCCCCGGTCACCGCGCACCCGCCAGGAGTTCTACCGCGACCGCAGATACGGGGAGTTCTGGGTCGGGCGCAGGCCCGACCTGGCGGAGGCCGCCCGGCTGACCGGCGTCCGCTGCGCGCATCTGGACGCCTGGGAAAAGCTGCTCACCGGACCGCAGCCGCCGGTCCGGGTACTGGCCGGCGTGGACCCGTCCGTCGACGAACTCCTGGGTTCCTGCCGCGGGTTCCCGCCCGGGCGCTCGGCACCGGCCGGGCTCGAAGCGGTGCTCAGCGAGCTCCGGCTCGTGAAGGACCCCTGGGAGACCGGGCAGTTGCAGCAGGCCGTCGATGCCACGGCGCTCGGGTTCGAGGATGTGGTGCGCAGCCTGCCGCAGGCGCTGCTCCACCCGCGCGGCGAGCGCTGGATCGAGGGCGTCTTCGATCTCCGGGCCCGGTCGGAGGGGAACGGTCCGGGCTACTCCACGATCGCCGCAGCCGGGGCGCACGCCTGCGTACTGCACTGGATCCGCAATGACGGCCCGCTGGAACGCGATCAGTTGCTGCTCCTGGACGCCGGGGTGGAGACCGACTCGCTCTACACGGCCGACATCACCCGCACCCTGCCGTTGTCCGGCCGCTTCTCCCCCGTGCAGCGCACGGTCTACGAGCTGGTGCTGGCCGCACAGAACGCGGGCATCGCGGCGCTGCGTCCGGGGGCACGATTCCGTGACTTCCATCTGGCTGCCATGCGGGTCATCGCCGAAGGGCTGCACGAGTGGGGTGTGCTGCCGATGTCCGCGGACGAGGCGCTCGACGCGGACAACGGCTTCTACCGCCGGTACACGCTCTGCAGCAGCGGCCACATGCTCGGCATGGACGTGCACGACTGCGCGCAGGCGCGTGCCGACACCTATCTGGACGGGCGCCTGGAGCCCGGTCAGGTGCTGACGGTGGAACCCGGGCTCTACCTCCAGCCCGACGACGAGACGCTGCCTCGGTCACTACGCGGGATCGGGGTGCGGATCGAGGACGACCTCGTGATCACGGCCGACGGCGCCCGCCTCATGTCGTCCGCGCTGCCGCGCACCGCCGACGGAATCGAGGAGTGGATGGGCTCGCTGCTGGAGACCCGGGTCTGAGAGCCGGGCCTGAGAGCCGCTTCAACGGCCGCCCGGTGGGCGGCCGTTGAGGGGATGGGCAGCTGGCGGTCGAGGGCGTCCATGGAAGAGCGGCGAGCGCGAGCGGCGGATCAGGCCTCTGCGGCGGGCATCCTCACGCTTCTGATCCGCTTGCCTCCCGCGCCCGTGTCATTGGGTTCGTCCTCGGCCCAGAGGTTCCTGACATGTGACATATGACCCAGCATGCACCGCTCCGCGCGCTCCGCGTTCCCCGCGATCAGGAGGTCGAGCAGCTGGGCGTGCTCCTCCGCCGACTGGACCAACAGCCCGGTTTCGTCGAGTCGGTTCAGCCCGAAGAGGCGCGACCGCTTGCGCAGATTGCCGACCTCCTCCACCAAGCGGCGGTTTCCCGCCAGGCCGAGCAGTTCGAGATGGAAACGGCGGTCGGCCTCCAGATAACCGAGGATGTCGTGCTCGGCGGCGGCTGCGACAATCGCCTGGGCGAGTGGCCGCAGCGCCTCCAGCTCCTTGGTCCTGCCCATCCGGGCGATGCGGCCGATGGTGGGAACCTCGATCATGACCCGCAGCTCCGTGAAGTCGTCGAGGTCCTGTTCGGTCAACTCCGTTATCCGGAAGCCTTTGTTGCGCACCGCTTCGACCAGGCCCTCACGCGCCAGGTCGAGCATGGCCTCACGGACCGGGGTGGCGGACACCCCGAAGTCGGCGGCGAGCGCGGGAGCGGAGTAGATCAGGCCCGGACGGAGCTCCCCTGCGATCAGGGCCGCCCTGAGGGCGTTGGCCACCTGGTCACGCAAGTGCTCCTGCGCGGAGATGGCGTTGAGTGTCGTCAGGCGGGCCATATCTGTTCCTCCAGCACCGTGCGGGGCCTCAGAATACAATGTCACGTTTCCGTCAGGGCCCGTCGCTCCGGAGCTGTGGACAACTCGCTCAGAGCGCCGAATTCCGGTGTACCGCGGCAGCGACGGCGAGGTCCTCCCAGCCCATTCCGACGCTCTTGAAGAACCGGGGGCCCTCGAAGCGGGCCGGCTCGCCGCCGGGGGCGCAACCGGTCACCAGCTCGGCGAGGTTGCCGTGGATGTCCTCGGCCCGGAAGGCTCCCTCCGCCATCGGGATCAGCAGATCGCCCGCCTCCGACAGCGCCGCCGACCGCGATTCGACGAAGACGGCGGAGCGTGCCACCAGCGCGGTGTCGACCTCCCGGGCATCGGGGGTGTGCGAGCCGACCGCGACGACCGTCGCCCCGTCCGGTACGAGGGCGCCGTCGAACAGCGGAGTGGCGGAGGTCGTGCAGCAGAGCACCAGGTCGGCCGTGGCGACCTCCTTGGCGCCGGGCACCTCCGCCGTACGGGCGTCCACCCCGAGTCGACTGGCATGCGCTGCCAGCGCGTCTGCCCGGTGCGGATTGCGGCCGACCACGGTGATCCGTTCGACGTGGCGTTCCGCGAGCACCGCGGCCAGGTGCCCGTACGCCTGGGGGCCCGTTCCGAAGAGCACGAGGTGGCGCACGACGGGCCCAGTGAGGTGGCGGATCGCGAGCGCGGACACGGCCGGGGTGCGCAGGGTGGTGAGCGCGGCCCCGTCCAGCAGGGCGAGCGGCAGCAGAGTGGGGGCGTCGAGCAGCAGATAACTTCCGGTGATCCGGGGCAGGTCGCGCGCCGGGTTGGCCGGGGCCACCCCGGCGATCTTCACGCCGGTCACCTGCTGGGTGGTGGCGGGCATGATCAACAGCTCCCCGCCGGGCACCGTGACATGGTGCCGGGCGGGGGCCGTCTCCGGATCCAGACCCCCGCGCAGCGCCGCCTCCAGTGCGTCCACGGCTCCGGTCGGTCCCAGGGCCTCGATGTCGTCGGCGCCGAGCAGGGGCAGATTCACAGCAGGAATCCTTCGGGGAAGGGGTCGGACGGGTTCAGGAAGAATTGTGCGGTACCGGTGATCCAGGCGCGGCCGGTGACGGTGGGGACCACGGCCGGCAGTCCGCCCACGGTGGTCTCCTGGACGAGACGTCCGGTGAACGAGGTGCCGATGAAGGACTCGTTCACGAAGTCGGTGTCCAGGGGGAGTTCACCGCGTGCGTGCAGCTGCGCCATACGGGCTGAGGTGCCGGTCCCGCAGGGCGAGCGGTCGAACCAGCCGGGGTGGATGGCCATCGCGTGCCGGGAGTGGCGGGCGTCGGACCCGGGTGCGATGCACTGCACATGCTTGAGGCCGTGGATGTCGGGGTCCTCCGGGTGGACGGGCCGGTCGGTGGCGTTGACCGCGTCCATCAGGGCGAGCCCGGCGGCCAGGATGTCGTCCTTGCGCGCCCGGTCGAAGGGCAGTCCGAGGTCGGACAGGTGAACCATCGCGTAGAAGTTCCCGCCGTAGGCGAGGTCGTAGCGCAACTTCCCGTAGCCGGGTACGTCCACCGCCCGGTCGAGCGCGACACTGAACGCCGGAACGTTGGTGAGGGTCACGGCGGTGGCGGCGCCGTCCGTCACCTGTACGTCGACGCTGACGAGCCCGGCCGGGGTGTCCAGCCGCACGGTGGTGACGGGTTCGGTGACCTCCACCATGCCGGTCTCCACCAGAACGGTCGCCACCCCGATGGTGCCGTGCCCGCACATCGGCAGATAGCCGGAGACCTCTATGAACAGGACGCCGTAGTCCGCGTCCGGCCGGGTGGGCGGCTGGAGGATCGCGCCGCTCATGGAGGCGTGGCCGCGCGGTTCGTACATGAGCAGGGTGCGTACGGCGTCCCGGTGCTCCTGGAAGTAGCTGCGCCGTTCGGCCATCGTCGCACCGGGGATGGTGCCGACGCCTCCGGTGATGACGCGGGTGGGCATGCCCTCGGTGTGTGAGTCGACGGCATGGAAAATGTGACGTGTCTGCAAGGCTCCCCCTGATGGGTCACGGCGTACACGAAGAACGCGGGAACGGGACGGAACAGGCCGGCCCGGGCAGGGCCTGGCGCGGCTCCGCCCGGACGTACGGACCGGGCGCCGGTCTCAGTGCAGGCCCCCGGCGAGTGCCTTCTCCGTCGCGGCACGTACGGCGGCCGCGTCGTCGGCGGGGAGGGGGAACCGCGGCGGCCGGGTGCGGCCGCCGTGGCGTCCGGCGACGTCCATGGATGCCTTGATGGCCTGGACGAACTCCGGCTTCGAGTCCCACCTCAGCAGCTCGTGCAGCTCCCGGTACAGCGGCAGGGCAGTTGCCATGTCACCGGTGACAGCGGCCCGGTACAGATCGACGCAGCAGGACGGCAGCATGTTCGGGCAACCCGCGATCCACCCGACGGCACCGGCGAGTGCCAGCTCCAGCAGTACGTCGTCGGCGCCCACGAGCAGGTCGAGGCCGGGCGCTCGTTCGGCGATCTCGTACGCCCTGCGGACATCGCCGGTGAACTCCTTGACGGCCACGATGCTGCCGTCCTGGTGGAGGCGGGCAAGCAGGTCCGGAGTCAGATCCACCTTGGTGTCGTACGGGTTGTTGTACGCGACGACCGGCACCCCGACCTCGGCCACATCGGCGTAGTGGGCGCGCACCGCCGCCTCGTCGCAGCGGTAGCCGTTGGGCGGCAGGAGGAGTACGGAACCGGCTCCCGCCTCGGCGGCCCGTTCCGCCCAGCGCCTTGACTCCGCGCTGCCGTACGCGGCGACGCCCGGCATGACGCGGCTGCCGTCACCCGCGGCTTCGACGGCGACCCGGACGACCTCGTCGCGTTCGCTGTCGGTCAGGGTCTGGTACTCCCCCAGTGAGCCGTTGGGCACCACTCCGTCGCAGCCCGCCTCGATGAGCTGCCGCACATGGGTGGCGTAGGCGTCGTAGTCGATGGTGCAGTCATCGCGCAGGGTGATCGGGGTGGCGACCATGACCCCGTGCCAGGGGCGGGTGCGCGAGTCGGTGTTCGTCTGCATTGTGGCTCCTTGAGAGGTGTGACATGTCATGGTGTGGCGGAAAGGCGGAGGACAGTCGGTGGACGCGACGTTCCGGTGTGCGGGAACCTGTCGCGGCGTGCCGTCGGGCTCCGAGTGGAGAACCGGCCGCGGACTACCCGGGGCCGGAGAGGTCGGCGAGCGTGGAGAGCTTCACGGGGCAGGCCAGCGGGCGCCGGTCGGGTCCGCCCGGCTCCTGTCCGGCGCCGTGCGCGGCGGCCAGTTCACGGACGGCGAATCCGCACGTCCGGCCCTGGCACCACCCCATTCCGGCCCGGGTGAGCAGTTTGACGGTCCTGGTGTCACCGGCTCCCAGCTCCTCGCACGCCGTACGGATCCGGCCCGCCGTGACCTCTTCGCAGCGGCAGACCTCCGTGTCGCCGGTCAGCCACTCGCTCCAGCCGGGCCCCGGCCGGTGCACGGTCCCCATCAGCGCGGCGAAGGCCCGCAGGCGACGGCGGGAGCGGCGCAGCGCGACGGCTCTGCGCGCTTCCTGCCTCCGTACCCCGCCCCGTACCTCACAGATGATGGACAGTGCCGCCAACTCACCCTCGTGCAGAGCGAGTTCCACACCACCGATGCCGCCGGACTCGCCGGCCGCCCAGATCCCGGGGACGGTGGTCCTGAGCTCTTCGTCGAGGGTGACCGCGTGAGTGCCGTCGGGGCCCGTACGCGTACCGCAGCCGGCTGCCACGGCGAGTTCCAGCTGCGGCACGAGCCCATGTCCCACGGCGAGCGCGTCGCAGGCGATCCGGCGGCCGGTCCCCGCGACGGGCCGCCATCGACGGTCCACCCTGCTGACGGTCACCGCCTCCACCCGCTCGTCGCCGTGCACCTCGGTGACCGCCCGGTGGCTCAGCACCCGGACCCGGGCCCGGGCCAGCTCCGCCCCGAAGCGGGCCCCTTCCGCCAGCTTGCCGGGGTTGGCGGCCAGCACCCGGGGAGCACGGGCGTACGCCCCGTACCCGGCGGCTTCGACCACCGCCGGGACGCTCGCCCCCGCACGCGCCAGCGAGAGGGCGACCGCCTGCAGCAGCGGCCCGCTCCCCGCGACCACGATGCGGCGCCCCGGCAGCGCCAGCCCGGACTTGAGCATGGCCTGGGCCCCCGCCGCACCGACCACTCCCGGAAGTGTCCAGCCCGGAAAGGGCAGTTGACGCTCGTGAGCGCCCGTCGCCAGGATCATCCGTTGGGCCCGGACGGCGGTACGAGCCTCGTCGTCGGCTTCCCCGGTGACCGCGTGCAGGATCCAGTCCCCGTCACCGGTTCGTTCGACCGTCCACACCTGGTGGCCGGTGAGATGGCGGATCGCGCCGGTGTCGCGGTGCGCGGCAAGTCGCGCGGAGAGTTCCACGAAGGCGCGCCAGTTGTGGTGCAGGGCCCCGGGCCGGGTGGCGCCAAGTCCGTCGGCCGGGCTGCGGTAGTACTGCCCACCGGGTGCGTCGGCCGCGTCCAGCAGGATCACGTCGAGCCCATGGTCGGCAGCGGTGACGGCTGCGGCCAGGCCCGCCGGTCCCGCGCCCACCACGGCGAGCGCGGCGCGGTCGGCCTCCCGCCCCCGGGGCTCATCCGTCGAGTGCGGCATGCCCGTCGCCCTCCTGCGTGGTGATGGCGTCGCCCGGTCCCGCGGGCAGCAGGCAGGCACGCTGGTTGGGCCGGCCGTTGACGGTGGCCAGGCAGTCGTAGCAGGCGCCGATACCGCAGAAGGCGCCCCGCGGGCGGCCGTGGACCCGGGTGGTGCGCCAGGTCAGGATGCCCGCCGACCAGAGTGCGGCGGCGATGGTCTGGCCCGGCAGTGCGCGGATCGGGCGGCCGTCGAAGGTCAGCTGGAACTCCGGTTCGGGCGCGGCCCCGACGAGTTCGGCGGGGGTGCATGCACGGGTGTGTCTCACTGGGTCCTCTCCTGGGGCACGGGCGCCCCGCTCTCCACCGTCATGTGACATCGCGTGTGGCAGCGAACCGGTCGGGTGCGAACGGTCCGAGATCGAGTGCGGGCCGCTCTCCCCGGATCGCGTCGGCGATCAGCAGTCCGGTCACGGGCGCCAGCCCGATCCCGGCCCCCTCATGGCCGCAGGCGTGGAAGAGCCCCGGCACCCGGGGGTCCGGTCCGATCGCGGGGAGGTGATCGGGCAGGTAGGGGCGGAATCCGTGGTAGGCGCGCATCACCCGCACATCGGCGAGTACGGGGAAGAGCGCGGCGGCCCCGGCCGCCAGCCGGGCGACCACCGGAACGGACAACGTCCGGTCGAAGCCGACCCGTTCGCGGCTCGCGCCGATGAGCACCGGACCGGAGGGCGTGCCCTCCACCACGGGCGAGATCTGGAGCGCCGCGGACCCGCTCGACACGTCGGCCACGTACTCCGCCGCGTAGACCTTGTGCCGGATCAGCCGGGGCAGTGGTTCGGTGACCAGTACGAACCCTCTGCGCGGCAGGACCGGCAGGTTCACCCCGGCCAGTGCGGCCAGGTCGCCGCCCCAGGTACCTGCCGCGTTGACCACGACGGGGGCGCGCAGTTCGCCCCTTGTCGTACGTACCCCGCGTACGGCGCCCTCGCGGTCCCTGAGTATCCCGACCACCTCCTCCCCCGGGCACACGAGCGCGCCGGCACGAGCAGCCGAACGCAACAACTCGGATGCCGCCAGGGCTGGTTGGACCTGGGCGTCCTGCGGGTAGTGGCAGCCGCCGGCCAGGTCCGGTGCGAGGTGGGGCTCGATGTCGCGGAGCCGGTCGGATGCGATGTGGTGCGCCTCGACACCCGCCGCCCGCTGACCGGCGGCGGTCGCGGACAGGGTGGCCAGGGAGTCCTCGGAGGCGGCGACGACCACGCCGCCCTTGAGCTCGTACTCGATTTCCGGGGGCAGCTCCTCGGCCAGTTGCCGCCACAAGGAGGCGGAGAGCAGGGCCAGTTCCAACTCCGGTCCCGGCACTTTGTCGGAGACCAGGAGGTTGCCCTCGCCGGCTCCGGTGGTGCCGCCGGAGACCGGCCCGCGGTCGACGACGGCTACGGACAGTCCGGACCGGGAGGTGTAGTAGGCGCAGGCGGCACCGACCATTCCGGCCCCGACGATGACGACATCCAGGGGGTGTCTCGTGAGCACGGCAGTAATATGTCACATTGCTCAAGGGTCGCCAAGGGTGCGCACAGGGCCAGTTGATCAATCGTCACCCCGCCGCGCCGCTCACAGGGGTGCCGGATCGGCCGCCGGGGAAGTGGAGCCATGGACACCCGCAGGCGCCCGACCCCTTGGAGCCGTGAT
The DNA here is from genome assembly GCF_035918155.1 of Streptomyces sp. NBC_01591. Classification (NCBI taxonomy): domain Bacteria; kingdom Bacillati; phylum Actinomycetota; class Actinomycetes; order Kitasatosporales; family Streptomycetaceae; genus Streptomyces; species Streptomyces sp. NBC_01591. The sequence continues at coordinate 6,975,388 of NZ_CP109327.1, read as the reverse complement.
GCACGACGACCGCACCCTGGTGGAGGACCGCCTCGAACGGGCCCTTCACCAGTTCATCCGCCCCGCCCAGTACCCGGCCCGCACCCCGCTCGCGCTCTCCGCCCGGCACATCCCCGGCGAACCCGTTCCGGTGGCCCAGGTCCTCCAGGAATCGTTCGAGCCGTTCAGCACGGGCACCGAGTGGGGTAAGCCGTGGTCCACCAGCTGGTTCCGGCTGGAGGGGACCGTGCCCGGGGAGTGGGCGGGGCGGCGGGTCGAGGTGGTCGTGGACCCCGGATTCTCCGGTCAGGGGCCGGGCTTCCAGGCCGAGGGCATGCTGTACGACACCGCGGGCGTCCCCATCAAGGGCATCCATCCGCGCAATCGCCATCTGACGGTGGCCTCCCCGGCAGCGGGCGGCGAGCCGGTCTCGCTGCTGCTGGAGGCGGCGGCCAACCCCGCCGTACTGGAACACGGCTTCGCGCCGACACCGCTCGGGGACGTGCGGACGGCGGGTGACCGGCCGCTCTACCGGTTCACCTCCGCGGAGCTGGCGGTGCTGGACGAGGAGGTCTGGCATCTGATCCTGGACATCGAGGTGCTCTCCGAGCTGATGCGGGAGCTGCCCGTCGAGCGCTCCCGGCGCCACGAGATCCTGCGCTCGCTGGAGCGCATGCTCGACGTGCTGGATCTGCACGATGTGGCGGGCACGGCGCGGGCCGGCCGGGACGAACTGGCCGAAGCGCTGTCCCGCCCCGCTGCGGCGAGTGCGCACCGGATCTCGGCCGCCGGTCATGCGCACATCGACTCGGCGTGGCTGTGGCCGCTGCGCGAGACGGTGCGCAAGGCCTCGCGCACCTTCGCCAATGTCACCGCGCTGGCCCAGGACTACCCGGAGCTGGTCTTCGTGGCCTCGCAGGCCCAGCAGTACACCTGGGTGAAGGAGCACCAGCCGCACATCTGGGAGCGGATCAAGCGGGCCGTGGCGGACGGGCAGTGGGCGCCCGTGGGGTCGATGTGGGTGGAGGCCGATGCCAATATGCCCGGTGGCGAGGCGCTGGCCCGGCAGCTCGTGCACGGCAAGAGGTTCTTCGAGCAGGAGCTGGGGGTGGAGACCGAGGAGATCTGGCTGCCGGACTCCTTCGGCTACACGGCCGCCTTCCCGCAGCTGGCCCGACTGGCGGGGGTGAAATGGTTCCTGACCCAGAAGCTGTCCTGGAACCAGAGCAATAAAATGCCACATCACACCTTCTGGTGGGAGGGCATCGACGGGACCAGGGTCTTCACCCACTTCCCGCCCGTGGACACCTACAACGCCCAGTTCCACGGCAGCGAACTCGCCCACGCCGAGCGGAACTTCTCCGACAAGGGCCTGGCGACCCGCTCCCTCGTCCCGTTCGGCTGGGGCGACGGCGGGGGCGGCCCCACCCGCGAGATGCTGGAGAAGGCGCGCAGGCTCAGGGACCTGGAGGGTTCACCGAGGGTCGGCATCGAGCGGCCGGCGGCGTTCTTCGCGGCGGCCGAGGAGGAGTACGGGGCACAGGCTCCGGTCTGGTCCGGTGAGCTGTATCTGGAGCTGCACCGGGCCACGTACACCACCCAGGCCAAGACCAAACAGGGCAACCGCCGCAGCGAACACCTGCTCCGCGAGGCGGAGTTGTGGGCCACGGCGGCGGCCCTGCGCAACCGCGCCGACCGCTACGGCTATCCGTACGAGGCACTGGACCGGCTGTGGAAGACGGTCCTGCTGCATCAGTTCCATGACATCCTGCCCGGCTCGTCGATCGCCTGGGTGCACCGTGAGGCCCGCGAGACATACGAGCGGGTGCGGGCGGAACTGGCGGATCTGGTGGCGGACGCGGTGGCCGCACTGGGGGCGGCCGAGGGCCTGGTGACGCTCAACTCGTCCCCGTACCACCGCCGTCAGGTGGTCGAGCTGGACGCGGAGGCGAGCGCGGTGCTGCCCTCCGGCGCGCAGGTGCAGCGCCTGGGCGACGGTCGCACGCTGGTGCTGGCCGACACCCCCGGGCTCGGCGCGGGCCCGCTGAACGGCTCGGCGGTGCCGGAGCACCCTGTCTCCGCGACCGGTTCGGCGGACGAGGGCCTCGTGCTCGACAACGGGCTGCTGCGGGTGGTGGTCGACGGCGACGGGCTGATCGCCGCCGTCCGCGATCTCGGCGCCGGGCGGGACGTCCTCGCTCCCGGCCACCGGGCCAACCTCCTCCAGCTGCACCCCGATCACCCCAATCACTGGGACGCCTGGGACATCGACCGGCACTACCGCCGCACCCGGACCGATCTCACCGACACCGACTCCGTCGAGCTGGTGGAGGAGGGGCCGTTGCGGGCCACGGTCCGCGTGCGGCGGTCCTTCGGGCACTCACATGTCACACAGGACATCCGGCTGACCGCGGACAGCCGGCGGATCGACATCGACACCGAGGTCGACTGGCGGGAGTCGGAGAAGGTCCTCAAAGCGGCGTTCCCGCTCGATGTGCATGCCGAACGGTCCACTTCCGAGATCCAGTTCGGGCACATCCACCGCCCCACGCACGACAACACCGGCTGGGACGCGGCCCGATTCGAGATCTGTGCCCACCGCTGGCTGCGCGTCGCCGAGCCGGGGTACGGCGTGACATTGCTCAACGACTCGACGTACGGGCACGAGGTGACCCGGACCCCGCACGATTCGGGCCTCGGCACGACCGTACGGCTGACGCTGCTGCGCGCCCCGCACAGCCCCGACCCGGAGACCGACCTCGGCCGGCACCGGTTCAGCTACGCGCTGGCGCCGGGCGGCGAGCTCACGGACTCGGTACGGGAGGGGCTCGCGCTCAACCTGCCGCTGCGGGCAGCGTTGGCGCCCGTGCTGCCACCACTGGTCGACACGGGGCATCCGGCGGTCACGGTGGAGTCGGTGAAACTCGCCGAGGACCGGGGCGGCGATGTGATCGTGCGGCTGTACGAGTCGGCGGGCGGACGCGCCGGAACCACGCTGCGGGTCGGGTTCCCCGTCGTACGGGCCCAGGTCACCGATCTGCTGGAACGCCCGCTGCACGAGGCGGACACCGACGAGCACGGTCTCGTACTGTCGCTGCGGCCGTTCCAGATCCTGACACTGCGGCTGACCCCGGCGTGACGGCCCGGTGCCCGGCGCGAACCGTCCCTGCTCGGGGCCTCGCTCAGGGGCGGGGCACGTTCCGCAGGTTGGAGCGGGCCATCTGGACCATCCGGCCCACTCCGCCGTCCAGCACGATCTTGCTCGCGGAGAGCGCGAAGCCGGTCACCATCTCGGCGCTGATCTTCGGCGGGATGGAGAGTGCGTTGGGGTCGGTGACGACATCGACCAGCGCCGGGCCCTTGTGCTTGAAGGCGTCCTTGAGAGCGCCTTCGAGCTGCTTGGGCTTCTCCACCCGCACGCCGTACGCCCCGCAGGCGCGGGCGACCGCGGCGAAGTCCGGGTTCTTGTTGGACGTACCGAACGACGGCAGACCCGCGACCAGCATCTCCAACTCGACCATGCTGAGCGAGGAGTTGTTGAACAGTACGACCTTCACCGGCAGGTCGTACTGCACCAGGGTCAGGAAGTCGCCCATCAGCATGGTGAATCCGCCGTCGCCGGACATCGAGACCACCTGCCGGCTCCGGTCGGTGAACTGGGCGCCGATGGCCTGCGGGAGCGCGTTGGCCATCGAGCCGTGGCTGAACGATCCGATGACACGGCGCTTGCCGTTGGGGGAGAGATAGCGTGCGGCCCACACATTGCACATGCCGGTGTCGACGGTGAACACGGCGTCGTCGTCGGCCAGTTCGTCCAGCACCGAGGCGACGTACTCCGGATGGATCGGGACGTGCTTCTCGACCTTGCGGGTGTACGCCTTGACCACGCCCTCCAGCGCGTCGGCGTGTTTCTTCAGCATCCGGTCGAGGAACTTGCGGTCGGTCTTGACCTTCACCTGCGGGGTCAGACAGCGCAGGGTCTCGCGGACGTCGCCCCAGACCGCCAGATCCAGCTTGGAGCGACGGCCGAGATGCTCGGGGCGCACATCGACCTGGACGATCTTCACATCGGACGGGAGGAAGGCGTTGTACGGGAAGTCGGTGCCGAGCAGGATGAGGAGATCGCACTCGTTGGTCGCCTCGTAGGCGGCGCCGTAGCCGAGCAGGCCGCTCATGCCGACGTCGTACGGGTTGTCGTACTGGATCCATTCCTTGCCGCGCAGTGCGTGCCCGACCGGGGACTTCACCCGTTCGGCGAACTCCATCACCTCGGCGTGGGCACCCGCTGTGCCGCTGCCGCAGAACAATGTCACACGTTTCGCCTCGTCGACCATCCGGCAGAGCTTGTCGATCTCCTCGTCACCGGGCCGGACCGTCGGCCGCGAGGTGACCAGCGCGTGCTCGATGGACTTCTCCGGGGCGGGCTGCGATGCAATGTCACCCGGCATCGTGACGACGCTGACCCCGCCTCGGCCGATCGCGTGCTGAATGGCCGTCTGGAGCAGCCGCGGCATCTGCTGCGGGTTGGAGATCATCTCGTTGTAGTGGCTGCAATCCTGGAAGATCAGCTCCGGGTGGGTCTCCTGGAAGTAGCCGAGGCCGATCTCGCTCGACGGGATGTGCGAGGCGAGGGCGAGCACCGGGGCCATGGAGCGGTGGGCGTCGTAGAGGCCGTTGATGAGGTGCAGATTGCCGGGGCCGCACGATCCGGCGCAGGCCGCCAGCGAGCCCGTGATCTGGGCCTCCGCGCCGGCGGCGAAAGCGGCGGTCTCCTCATGCCTGACCTGGATCCAGTCGATGGCCCGATTGCGGCGGATGGCGTCGACTACCGGGTTGAGGCTGTCGCCGACGACACCGTACATACGCTTGACGCCCGCCCGGACGAGGATGTCGACGAACTGCTCCGACACGTTCTGCTTGGCCATGGGTGCGTACCCTTTCCGCGCTTCGGCTTCCGGACTCCGCATCCATCAACCCATGGCGCGCGCGGTTACGCCTCCCAGACGCCGACGCCCGTACGGTCGTCGGCGTATCCCTTCACCCGGAGCTGGGTGTCCGCGAGGAAGGCCACGAGCCCGGGTGCCTCGTCGGGGGCCCAGCGTCCGGCGAGCTCCCGGGCCAGGTCGGGCTCGCCACGCAGCGGTTCGGCCAGTCCGGGGCTGCACAGCAGCAGGGTGTCTCCCGGCCGGGCCACCGAGCCCCGGAACCGGAACGGTTCTGCAGGCGGGACGAGCAGGGCCTCCACATACGGGGCCACGGGTGTGGCGATGTCCAGGTCCATGGTGAGGCGGTCACCGCCGGGGCCGCTCTCGGGGGACACGGCCCCGGAACCGGAGCCGGAGCCGGAACCGGCCATGGGGTCCGTGCCGATGTCGCCGGCTGCCGGAGCCTCCGGTTCGAGGTCCTGCCAGATGCCGTCGCGCAGCCGGAAGAGCCCACCGGCGCCGATGCCGAAGAAGACCCGCGTACGGCAGTCGGGGTCCGCCGACAGCAGGAGGCAGCGCAGGCCCGCCGTGTACTGCTGCGGCTCCAGCCCCAGCTCGGCGGCGCGGGCGCGCAGCTTGCCGTACGTGCGGTCGGTGAGGCGGTTCAGACCGGATTTGAGGTCTCCGCGGCGGCCCGCCCTTATGTCCTCGGAGAGCCGGACGTGGCTGCGGCCGACCGCTGCGCCGATCCAGCGGCAGGCGTCGGCCGCCGCCAGATGTGCCGACTCGGTGGCGCGGGCCCCGGTGGCGACGGCGACCAGGACCAGTGCGCGCTCGTCGGTGCCGAAGCGCGCGGTGAGCAGCGCGTCACGGCGGGGCTCGCCGCGGAACCGTGCGGAGTCCCCGCGCACGGAGGCGGCGCGCAGGGTGTACGTGCCGTAGCGGGCGCCGTCGAGCACGGTGTCGGAGACGAGACCGTCCAGCTCCGACGGGACGGTGGCGGGCAGCGCGGTGGGCTCGGCGTCGTAGGTGGGCGGCCGGTCACCCACATGGCCGATCACGGGGCGGGGGACAAGGACGGTTTCGCGCTCGGCCTCCGGTGCCGGGGCGGTGGGGGCGGTGACCGTGGTGAGGGGTGCCTGCGGGGCGACGGGTCTCTCGGAGACCGGCCGCCTGGGCAGAGGTGGCACAGTCGGCACCGGCGGCGTGGACACCGCGTCACGGGACGACGCCTCGGCCGGCAGCTCCGGGGCGCTTCGCTCCCCAGGGGCCGACGGCTGGTCAGGGACGGGCGCAGGATCGACCGGAACGGGCGGCGCGGCGAAGGTACGCGGCTGCGACGGGCCTGCCGGGGATGCCGGGGATTTCCCCGACGCCCGCACGGTCGTGACGGGCGGCTCCCACGGAGCGCGCTCCCGCACCGGCCGGGACACCTCCACCGGCACCGCCCCCACCTCAGGCGTCGCCCCCGCCTCCCCGTCGGATCCCCCGCGTCCGCCCGGACTCACCGCGTCCGACGCCGAGTCGAAGCGGTCGTCGAGACTGTCGGCCGCATTGCTCGTCCCGGTGTCCCGGGCGTTCTCGTCGTACAGCCTGCGCCACCAGTCGTCCTCGTGGGCGGCGGGCCTCTCCCCCTGCTGACTCATGCCCTTATTGTCGACCGCGGGGGCCGTACGAAAACGGGTCATCCGGAAATAGTGGCCCCGGACATGGGTCCGCCGGGCGCCCCCACCCCCCACGGGAAGGACGCCCGGCGGACCGGTCAGGTCGTGATCAGCGCACGGCGTACGCGTCGTTCACGGTCTGTATGACGGAGTTGCCGTTGGCGTCCGTCAGTTCGGTCTTCAGGGTGACCGGCTTACCGGCCGCGCCCGCGTGGTTCACGGTCGCGGTCCACCGGCCGTCCTGCTGTGCGGTGGTCGCGTCGGTCCAGGTCTTCCCACCGTCGTAGGAGTACGAGACCTTGGCCGCGGTCAGCTTGCCGGGTGTGTAGCCGGCGTGACCGGTGACGCTCAGGCCGATCTTCTGGCCGTCCTCCGCCGCGAGGGTCTTGAGCCCGTCGGCCGCCAGGTCGTAGCCCGGGAAGAGCAGCGGAAGGCCCTGGGAGTAGACGTTCTCGTCCCGCTTCGAACGGAACTTCCAGGTGGTCTCGGTGCTGGTGGACCGCTTCCATACGGCGGCGGGCTGACCGAACTTGGTGGTCTGCATGGTGAGTTCGTACGCGGCGTCCTCCGCCGGGACGGTGAACGCCCCGGACGGCCAGCCGTTCTCGCCGATCACCTTGCCGCCGCTGCTCAGGCGCATGCTGCCCATGTCACCGAAGGAGCCCTGGAGACCGGCGTGCTCGCTGTCGCTCCAGAAGCCCGGGGCGACGCCGATCAGGTTGTCCTGGCGCTCGGCGGCGAGCTGGAGCTTGCCGGCGGCGTCCCGCGGGGCGGCCGGGACCGGGATGCCCCGGTACCAGTTCTCCGTACGCTTCGAACCGGCCGTGTAGGTGCGCGGCTGGTCGACCATCATCTCGCCCCAGGGGAAGCTGGAGGAGAGGTACCGCTCCCATGCGGTGTCGCCCGCCGAGTAGTACTCGGTGCGCTTGCTGGGGGCGGCGACGGAGTCGGTGTTGGCGGAGAACCTCGCGCCGTACGGCCGGTTGATGATCATCATGTCGACGTAGTCCGCCGCGAGGCCCATCGCCTCGTAGTTGGCGGTGACCTTGCCGAGCTTGGTGTCACGGACCTTGTAGGTGCGATCCGAGGTGACCGGGCCGGTCTCGGGGAACGCGAGGTTGTAGACGAACGGGCTGACCGCGGTGGCCTTCCAGCTCAGCTCGACCGGGCCCTCGGCCAGGGCGGCCTTCAGCGCGTCGGCCTCGCCCGTCTCGATGCCGAGCGCGGGCACCGGCGCCTGGGCGTAGCCGACGGACGGCTTCCAGGGACCCGCGGAGGGGCGGTGGCCGATGACGGCCTTGGCGCCGGCGGCCTTGGCGTCGCTGGCCTGGGTGTACATGTAGCCGTCGTCGCCGATCTCGACCAGGGCGATCTTTCCGGCGACGCCCGCGGCCTTCAGTTCCTCGGGGGTACCCGTACCGGCGTCGACGAGTGCGGCCTCGCCCGTGCCGTCGAGGTTGGTGGAGCCGGTGCTCGCCACCCTCGGGTGCAGTTCGACGCCGCCGACGACCGACAGCTTCTCGATCTGCGGGGCGTACGCGCGCCAGAAGCTGGCGAACTCGAAGTCGCCGTCACTCGCCCTGCCCTGCACATCGGCCAGGTAGTTCTTGACCGCGGAGCCCCCGGTGATGGAGCCCGAGTGCAGCCAGACATCGTCCCAGCTGCGGCCGAACGCGAGCGTCGTGGAGCGGTTCTCGGAGGCGCGGTCCACCGTCTTCACCTGGATCCGGTGCGCCTTGCGGGCGTCCAGGACCAGGGTCGTGTCCTTCGTGACGTTCACCTGGGGCCGCGCCAGGTAGGCGACGGAGTCGTCCAGGTTGCCGGTGGCGTCCTTCGGGTCGGCCGTGGTGACGAAGCCGGACACGAAGTACGCGCCGGGTCGCACCTGGTAGACCTGGTCGGTGGCACCCTCGTTGAAGCGGCGTTCGCCGCCGGCGTCGTCGGTGCCGATGACGTCCAGCGACGAGGAGCCCGCGGCGGGCTTCCCGGCGCGGTCGACGAGCTTGACCCGCAGCGTGACGGTCTCGGCCCCGACGTACAGCGAGAACGGGGTGGAGACCTTGGCGCCGCCGGGGCCGGTGGCCAGCACGCGTCCGGTGACGTCACCGTACTGCGCGGCCTTCAGCTTCGCCGTCGGGTCGATCTCCAGCGGGACCTTGACGGTGGCTCCGGCCGGGACGGTGACGGTGCTCGTGTCGAGCTTCGCGACGGAGGAGCGGACGGCGGAGCCGTCGTTTCCGGTGACGCCCTGGACCTTCAGCGACAGCTTCACCGGCTTGGTGCCGGAGTTGGTGTACGGGACATCGACCGTGGTTCGGTCGCTCTTGTCCTGCGGCCAGTTGAAGGTGCCGCCCTGGACGGCGGGGGCGCCGACGAGGGTGGTGTCGATGGCGGCCTTGACGTCGAGGCGGCCACCGCCGGTCTCGCGTACGTCGCCGGGGATGCCGCTCTTCGCGGACGAGACGAGCGCCGCCTTGATCTGCTGGGCGGTCCAGTCCGGGTGCCGCTGCTTCACGATGGCCGCCGCACCCGCGACATGCGGGGTGGCCATCGACGTACCGGACATCGACCGGTACGCGTAGAGGCCGCGGCCACCTGCCGCGGCGGCCGAGATGTCGACGCCGGGGGCGGTGATCTCGGGCTTGAGGGTGTGCGATCCGATCACGGGTCCGCGGCTGGAGAACTGGGCCGTGGTGTCGTCGCGGTCGACGGCGCCGACGGTCAGCACGCTCGGGGCGCAGCCGGGCGAGGAGACGGTGTTCAGCGTCGGGCCCGAGTTGCCGGCCGCGATCACGAACAAGGTGCCCTTGTTCTGTGCGAGTTCCTCGGCGGCGACGCTCATCGGGTCGGTGCAGTCGGTCGGTTCCGGGCTGCCGAGGCTCATGGAGACGACGTCGGCCTTCTGGTCGACGGCCCACTGCATGCCGGCGATGATCCAGGACTCGGCGCCGAAGCCGCTGTCGTTGAGGACCTTGCCCGCGAGCAGGTCGGCGCCGGGGGCGACGCCCTTCTTCTTGCCGCCGCTGGCCGCTCCGGAGCCGCCGACGGTGGAGATGGTGTGGGTGCCGTGGCCCTGGCGGTCGTCGGTGCTGTCGGAGTCGGTGAAGTTCTTCGAGGCAGCCACCCGGCCCTTGAGGTCGGGGTGTTCGGCGTCGACGCCGGTGTCGAGGACGGCGACCTTGGTGCCCTTGCCGTCGAAGCCGGCGGCCCAGGCGAGGTCGGCCCCGACCTGCTTGGTCGACTTGTCGAGAGTGGCCTGAACCTTGCGGTCGAGCCAGAGCTTCTTCACGCCGGAGGCCGAGCGGGAACGGGTGTTGGTGACGTCCGCCCAGAAGTCGGCGGCCTTCTCCTTGTCCGCCTTGAGCGCGACACCGTCGATGGCGTCGAGCGCGAGTCCGCGCTTGGCGCCGCGCGGGGTGGCGAAGGTGGAGCGGGCCTGGTCCTTGCCGTAGACCGCGATCAGCGGCAGCGACTTGGTGTGCGCGTCGTCGTAGCCCTGCCGGATGAGACCGGTGACGTTGAAGAGTTCCTCGTCGACCTTGCCCGAGGCGAGCGCGGCGGTGGCGGTTTCGGGGTAGACGTAGAGGTCCTTGCCGGACTGCCTGGTCTGCACCAGAGGGACGGTGCCGTCCTCGCGGGGCAGCGCGGTGACCGACGCGGCCCCCGAACTGTCCGTGCTCACCAGGACCTTGTCGCCGGTGACCAGCGTAACGCTGACCGGCTTGCCCCTCTTGGCATCGGCGGCCGGACTGCCGGTCAGTGCCCTCTTCCCTGTCGCGTCGTCCTGCGGCGCTGCCGCGGACGGTGCGATCGCGGTGACGGCCAGGACGGCGGCGGTGGCCGCTCCCAGCGCCGTGCGCGATATCGGACGCATCGCTCTCCCCAAGTGAATTCGGAACCAACTGCGCAAACCGCAGCTTTCCGGAGGTTGTTGGTACTGCGGTGGCGCCACATTGTCAGAGCGATGAGCGATAAAGGGATGATGTACACGGCGGGTTTACGCCGTGGCCGCTTTCCGCCATGGACGGACACCCGACGACAGCGACATCGTGCGGAATCAGTGCGTCCAGGAAAGGGCCGGGGATGCTGGGAGCCATAGGTCTCGACGAGATACAGGAGTCGACGTACCGCGCGCTCGTGGCGGTGGGAGCCGCGGAGGTCTCCGATCTCGCGCACCGGCTGAGCCTTCCCGAGCGGGACACCGAACGGGCCCTGCGCAGGCTGGAGCAGCACGGCCTTGCCGCGCAGGCGTCGGCCCGCACGGGGCGTTGGGTGGCGGCGCCGCCGGGGGTGGCGCTCGGCGCGCTGCTGACGCAGCAGCGCCATGAGCTGGAGCAGGCGGAGCTGGCGGCGGCGTTGCTCGCCGAGGAGTACCGCGCGGAGGCCGCCGAACCGGCCGTGCACGATCTGGTCGAGGTGGTCACGGGGGCCAGCGCGGTCTCGCACCGCTTCAACCAGTTGCAGCTCGGTGCGACGAGCGAGGTGTGCGCCCTGGTCACCGGGAAGCCGATCGCGGTCAGCGGAATGGAGAACGAGGCCGAGGAGCAGGCCGCGACGCGCGGGGTGTCGTACCGGGTGGTGGTCGAGCGGGAGATTCTCTCGCTGCCGTTCGGGATTCTGGAGCTGTCGACGGCGCTGAGCCGGGACGAGCAGTGCCGGGTCATCGACCGGGTGCCGACCAAGCTGGTCGTCGCCGACCGCACCCTGGCGATGGTGCCGCTGACCGGACGCGGCGCCGAGCCGGCCGCCCTGGTGGTCCATGCCTCCGGGCTGCTGGAGTCGCTGATGGGGCTCTTCGAGGCGGTGTGGCGCGAGGCCATGCCGCTCAGGCTGGGCGAAAGCGGCCGGCCGCAGGAGGAGGACACGGGTCCCGATCCGACGGACCTGGAGATTCTGTCGCTGCTGCTGGCCGGGCTGACGGACGCGAGCGTGGCGAAACAGCTGGAGCTGGGGTTGCGGACCGTGCAGCGACGGGTGAAGGGCCTGATGGAGCTGACGGGCGTCTCCACCCGGCTGCAGCTGGGCTGGCACGCGTACGAACGGGGCTGGGTGGCCCGCACACCACGGGCCTGAGCAGGACCCGTCGGCGCTGACGGGCGGGACCGGCCGGACTCCGGCAGGCTGGTCAGATGAGTGTGTGGCAACTCGTCGCCGTCGGCCTCGTCATGCTCATCGGCCTGCTGGGCGTGCTGGTGCCGGGGGCGCCGGGGCAGGCGATCGTCTGGGCCGCCGTGCTGTGGTGGGCGCTGACCGACATGACACCGGTCGCCTGGGGCGTACTCATGGGCGCGACGGCGCTACTGCTGCTGAACCAGGCGCTGAAGCCGCTGCTGCCGCCGCGCCGCCCGCGCGAGACGGGGGCGCCGCGCAAGACGCTGATGCTCGGCGGGATCGCCGCGATCGTGGGCTTCTTCGTGGTACCGGTGGTCGGTGCGGTCGCCGGGTACGTGGGGGCCATCTACGGGGCGGAGCGGCTGCGGCTCGGCAGCCGCGCGGCGGGCTGGACGTCGGTGCGCTCGGTGATGCGGGCGACCGGCTATTCGGTACTCGTCGAGCTCTTCGCGTGCCTCCTGGTGGCGGGAGCCTGGCTGGGCGCGGTGATCTGGGGCTGATCACGCCCCTGCCCTCCCGTACATCTGGTTGGACTCCGTCCAGATACACGGAAATACATCGGATCTCTCTTGCTCCATTGACGCAGCAATACTGATCGAGAAGTCCCTGGCCCACTGGGTGGGCTTCGAAGGCGCTCTGCAGGGCTATACGTTCACCGGCGCCGCGTCGATGTCCGCGCTGCTCGGCAAGGGCGAGGACGCGCTGAAGTACCTGGGTCAGCTGATGAGCCGCTTCATCCAGGCGAACACCATGTACAAGGAGTCCGGCCCGGTCATCGAGACCCCGCTCTCGGCTGCCCAGTCCCTGCACGACATGGTCTGTCAGTCGTGGGGCGGCACGATCAGGGTCTTCCCGGCGCTGCCCGCCGACTGGCGGGAGCTGACCGTGCACGACTTCCGGACGCAGGGCGCGTTCCTGCTCAGTGCGGTGCGCGAGGAGGGCCGGACCCGCTGGGTACGGCTCACCAGCGAGGCCGGCGCACCCTGCGTCGTACGCCATGGCATCGACGGCCCGGTGGAGATCCGCGACCGGCACGGACGGCCGCTGGTTCACGAGGAGTCGGCCGACGGCACGGTACGCATCCGCCTCCGCAAGGGCGATTCGGCGCTGATCACGGCGAGGGGCGACCGACCGGACCTGACCATCCGCCCGGTGACGGCGAACGCGTCCGCGCCGCGCTGGGGCCTGCCTGCGTAGGCCCGCTCACAACAGCCCAGGTGACGCACCCCGTACGAACGCCAGGGCCGCCACCGCTCCGCCTCGGGCCGCCCGTCCGGATCCACATCCGGGTCACCGAGCGCACGCATCCTGATGAGCGCCGCGGCTGCCGGTCCGATCCCCGGCAACCGCAGCAGGGCCTGCTCGGCCTCGTCGCGGTCGGCCCCGGCGTCGAGCCGTACGTCCCCGTCGGCGAGCGCGCTCGCCAGCGCCCGCAGCTCCGGATCGCCCGCCCCACCGGCCAGCGCTCCCGGCTCCGGGAACACATGCGTCAGCCCGCCGCAGGGCACGTCCAGGACCTTCCCGTACGTCTCCACGAGCCGCTCCGCCGCGTCCCGGCCCACCAGCGTCCGTACGGCGAACTCCTCCGGGTCCGCGGCACCCGGCGAACGCAGCCCGGGGCGGGCGGCGACGCCCGGCGCGAGTCGCGGGTCGGCGCCGAGCCGCTCGTCGACGGCGTACGGATCGGCGTCCAGGTCGAAGAGCCGCCGCAGCCGCTGGACGGCCGTCGTCAGATCCCGCAGGTCCGTGAGGTGGATCCGGGCGTCCAGCCAGGACCCGGCGGACCGCTCGTCGACGGCCACGATGCCCGTTCCGTACGGAAGCCGCAGGGTGCGCCGGTAGGTACGGGCACCGTCCGCACCGCTGACCTCCTCGATCCGGGCGACCGCCTCACCGGCCAGGAGATCGAAGATCTCGCGGGCCGCGTACGGCCCCCGGTGGGCGAGCCGCAGCGGGATCCCGGTGGTCCGTGCCTCCCGGACCGCCGCTCCCAGCCCCGTCCCGGCCTCCGCCCGCAGCGCGCTCGGTGTACGGGCGTAGATCTGCCGGACGGTGTCGTTGAACTGGCGCACACTGGCGAAGCCCGAGGCGAAGGCGATCTCCGTCACGGGCAGCCCGGTCGTCTGGAGCAGCACGCGTGCGGTGTGGGCCCGCTGGGCACGGGCCAGCGCGACGGGCCCGGCGCCCAGCTCGGCATTGAGCTGCCGCTGCACCTGGCGTGAGCTGTAGCCGAGCCGGTGGGCGAGACCGGGCACGCCCTCCCGGTCGACCACACCGTCGCCGATCATCCGCATGGCACGGCCCACGACATCGGCCCGGACATTCCAGTCCGCCGAGCCCGGCACGGCGTCCGGGCGACAGCGTCGGCAGGCCCGGAAGCCGTGTCCCTGCGCGGCGGCCGCAGTCGGGTAGAAGCGGACGTTCTTCCGCTTGGGCGTGACGGCGGGGCAGCTCGGCCGGCAGTAGATGCCGGTCGTTTCGACGGCGAAGAAGAACTCCCCGTCGAAACGGGCGTCGCGGCTGCTCACCGCCTCGTACCTGGTCCGTTCGTCCATCACACCGTCCAGTGTGCGGCACCCGCCGGTACCGCACTGGCGGTTTTCGGACGTGGACCAGCGGTCGGCGGCCATGGGCGGCCGCGGACCGGGGACCACCGCCTACCGCACCCGGCCCCGCTTCGCCTCCATGGCGAACCGGCCCTCGGCACCCTTGCGTTTCCAGTCGCGCAGGATCTCCGACCGCATCCGGGCGTCGGTCTTGGCGGCGATGCGCTGGTTCTCGCGGATCAGCTTGCGGAAGCTGTCGAGGCGCCGTTCGTGCAGCGAACCGTCCTCGATCGCGGCGAGCACCGCGCAGCCGGGCTCCGACTCATGGGCGCAGTCGTGGAACCGGCACTGCTCGGCCAGCTCCTCGATCTCGGAGAAGACCCTGCCGACGCCGGCCTCCGCGTCCCAGAGTCCGACCCCGCGCAGCCCGGGGGTGTCGATCAGCACGCCCCCGGACGGCAAAACCAGCAGATTGCGGGTGGTGGTGGTGTGCCGGCCCTTGCCATCGACATCACGTGCGGCCTGCACCTCCATCACGTCACGGCCGAGGAGGGTGTTGGCGAGGGTCGACTTGCCCGCACCCGACGCCCCGAGCAGCACACTCGTACCGCCCGAGACGACGGCGGAGAAGACATCGACACCCTCCCCCGTGGCGGAGCTGACGGTCAGCACCTGCACACCGGGCGCGACGCCCTCGATGTCCTGGACGAGGTACGACAGCGTGGTGGCGTCCGGTACGAGGTCGGCCTTGGTCAGCACCACGATCGGCTCGGCCGCACCCTCCCCGGCCGGCCCGCCGTCCCGCAGCAGCGCGTCACCGCTGGAACTGGACATGGCGAGCGCGAGGAAGCGCTCCACCCGCCCCAGGTCGAACTCCACCGCGAGCGAGAGGCAGATGACGATGTGGTCCACGTTGGTGGCGAGCACCTGCCCCTCGGAGCGCTGCGACGACGTCGAGCGGACGAAGGCGGTACGTCGCGGCAGCAGCGTCCGTACGAATTGCGGATCGCCGTCGGGGTCGACCGCGACCCAGTCGCCCGTGCAGACGATCCGCATCGGATCACGCGGGACGACGAAGGCGGTGTCGGCCCGGAGCGTGCCGTGCGGGGTGACGACATCGCACTGCCCACGGTCCACCCGCACCACGCGTCCGGGCAGCAGACCCTGCTCGGCGTGCGGTTCGAATTCGGCCTCCCACGCGTCGTCCCAGCCGTACGGGGACAGCGGATGCGACGCGGGCGAGCCCTGAAGAGAAGAAGCAGAGGACGGAAAAGACGGGAAAGACAAGGGAAACCCTTCAAAGGGGTGGCCCCGGCAACGCGCACACGGGCGCGGAGAGTTACGGAGTAGGTCAGCCGGCGACCACGGGGGTGGGAACGATGCTCTTCGAGTTGTGGGCAGCGCCCATCGCAGCGACAGTCATCACGGTCCTCACCTCCTGGTTCAAGCACGGGACCGACAGCGGTAGTTGATCTCCGCCCGTCCGGAACAATGGACACCATAGTCCGTCCGCGGCGGGCGGCTCAACACATTTGATCGAGGCCGTGTGCAGCCGTCGGGCGGAGACGATTCGGGCCACATCCACCGGAGATATCCGGTTATCTCCCTCGATCAGGTGATATTCATGCACAACGACCGGTCCGGGGCCGTTATGGTGCCGAGCATGACCTCACCCCAGACCGGCACGTTCACACAAGCCCAGTTGGGCACGATCACGCTGATCGGATGGAGCGGCGAACACCCCGCCGACGGCCACGATGTCGCCTTCCTGCTCGTCTACTCGCTGGGCGACGGTACGGGCGGCCCCGCCGCCGGCGAGGCCGCCATGCGCGTGGCCCTGGAACGCAGTGGACTGCCGGTCGGCAGCGGTCCGGTGTACGCCGCCGAGAACCCGGGTCTCCCGGCGAAGCTGCTCGTCCAGGCCGGCCAGGCGGTCCTCACGCTGCCCCACTTCACGGCGCAGTACCCCGCACCGCCCGAGTGGCTGGCCGCGGCCGGCGAACGGGGCGAGGTGCACACGATGTTCGCCACCCGCCCGTGGCCCCAGGGCACACCGGGCCGGCCGGTGAGCGAGGAGCTGCTGCGGTCCTTCGCGGCCGACCCGGAGGTCATCACGACCTCCGCCCACTGCGTCCTTCCGGTACGCAGCCTGGCCTGACCCGCCCCCGGTACGCCGAATGCCCACCGCCCCCCGTGGCGCGGTGGGCATCCTCATGCGCGGAGCCCTGGGGCAGTGCCCCTGATCCTGCTGTGCACCGCGGTGCGGGCGTCCGCGGGGCGGATCCCCGGGCAGCCCGCACGTCAGGTGCGTCAGTTGTTGGCGATCCCGTTGCCCGAGAGCACCGGGATGTCGTCGACGAGGTGCGACAGCGGCTCGTCGCCCTTGGCCTGGGTGGAGTTCTCGGCGCACTGCTGGTTCTGCGGCGAGGACAGGGCGTTGATGTCCTGGACCGCGACGGGCACCAGCACGCCGACGAGCGAACCGGCGTTGGCCTTGAGCGGCAGACCGACGCAGGCCTTGTTCAGCGTGCCCTGGACGAGCTGGAACTGCGGGCTGCCGTCGCCCTGAGTCACACTGTTGCCGAACTCGTCCACGGCGCCGTTGCCGTTGACCGACGTGGTGCCCCCGTCATTGCCGATCGCCATGGCCGCGGGGGCCGCGGCGGCGGACAGACCGACCAGGGACACAGCCACTGCCGCGCCGGCCATCATCTTCTTCACACGCTTCACCTTTCGGAGCGTCCCGTTGTGGAACGTACTGATCAACCCGCTACGGAAGCGTCGGTTCCGCTGTACCACTCAAACGGGTTCGATCCGGCATGAGTTCGACGGCCCGCGGCTACCCGTCGACGGCCTCGCCGGAGGTGCGGGCCGCGGGAACCCGGCTTCCCGCGCACGGCCGTTCGGCCCCTGCCGGCGGCGCGGGCTCCGGACTGCCGTGGGCCGCCTGCCATTCGGCGAGCAGCCGGTCGTAGATGGGTGTGCCGTCCTGTGCGTGCCACTCTCGGCCGCGGGGGTGTTGACTGTCGTACTGGTCCATGTCTGGCCCCTACCCGGTACGGCGGGTGACGTCTGCCGGCACTACGGCAACCGGCCCAGTCCGCCCGCCCCTTCGAGGGGCCGTTGCACCCCGGACACACGAGTGGGGCCGACACATCCGGGCGGCCGAAGAACGACTGCCGCGTGGATGTGCCGGCCCCACGGGTGTTTCACGTACTGCGTACAGGCGGGCTCGAAGCTGCCCGCGGCACGCTCCCCTGCCGGTTCGACGAATCGGCGAGGAGCGCCCGGAGCGGTACGGCCTTAGTTGTTGCCGGCGCCGTTGCCGGACAGGATCGGGATGTCGTCCAGGATGTGCGAGAGGGCCTCGTCGCCCTTGGCCTGGGTGGAGTTCTCCGTGCACTGCTGGTTCTGCGGCGAGGCCAGGACGTTGATGTCCTGGACCGAGACCGGGACGGCCCCGAGGACCGAACCGACGTTGGCCTTGGCCGGCAGTGCGACGCAGGGCTTGTTGAGCGAGCCCTGGATGAGCGCGAACTGCGGGCTCATGTCGCCGTGGGTGGCGGAGTTGCCGTACGACTGGATGGCGTCGTTGCCGTTGACCGACGTCGTGCCACCGTCGTTGCCAATGGCCATGGCCTGCGGGGCGATCGCGGCGGAGACGCCGACGATCGAAGCAGCGACTGCTGCCGAGGCCATAATCTTCTTGATCATCAAATAGCCCTTCTGGGGTTTTCTGTTGCCCGCCTGTCCGGAGCGCCCTGATCAACTCACGACGACGGGGATGGTTGTGCCAATTCACTCGAACGGTGCTTTTACGTTCGGTTGTTCGCCGAATTCGCAGCGCCGGAGTAATTCGAAAGGCCGGGGATCAGCGGGAACTTCCGTGGCGCGACCGATCAGCCGCCGAGCGGCAGGCCGCCCATGAGCGGGGCCGCGCCCTTGGCCGCACCGGTCGCCTGGTCGGCCAGCTTGGTGACGGCGCCGCTCTTCTGTACGGACTCCGCGGCGCCGCCGACCGTGTCGACGATCGGGTCGACGGCCTGCGGGGCGCCCTCCACCACCTGGTTGACGCCGCCGTTGAGGCTGAAGTTGGGGGCCGTGGCGTTGGTGACGGCGAAGGCGGGAGCAGCCGTTCCGAGAGCAACCACGGAACCGGCAACGAACGCAGCAGTCTTCGCGTACTTCACTTTCGGGTTCCCTTCTGCAGCGGCATCCGTTCGGTCGCGCACCCGCGCCGCACGAGCCTTCTTTAGCCGTGCCTTCTGCCGCTTTCCCTCTGGGTAACGATGCGGTTGCGACACGGCAACTGGATGAGTTCGTATTTCTGCGGGACCACCCGATCGAATGCCGGAAAAGGGGGAAGACCCCGGATCGCATCGAATGCGTTCCGGGGCCTTCCGGTCACGAGCGTTCGGCCCGTCCGACCAGAGGTCAGACGTTGGAGCAGGTGTTGCCGAAGGCGGGGTTGAGCAGACCGATCACGTTCACGGAGTTGCCGCACAGGTTGAGCGGGACGTGAACCGGGACCTGGACGTTGTTGCCGGACAGCACGCCCGGGGAGTAGGCAGCGCCGCCCTCGGCACCGGAGTCGGCGAACGCGGGAGCGGCGGCACCCATCGCCATCAGGGTTCCGGCGGCGATGGCGGCAACCTTGGTGTACTTCACTTTGTTCCCTTTCTTTGACGGAGTCCGAAGCGGCCACGTCTTTCGTGCCGCACGAGCGCGGTCCTGATCACTCGTAACTCCGCCACTGTAATTCGTAACGATTTAAGACCGTATGCGAAACTCTTCAAGCAGAAAATTCTCGAAAAATCGCCCGGATGACGCAATATCGATCACTCGATGTCACCGGAGGGATCTTCCGACAATCCGGTGCACCCATGCCGGGAACGGCAGCAACAGGCCCGGGCTGCGCGGAGGAGGAACGCCGGCGGCCCGGGCCTGTCGTTACGGCTGGATCGGCTGCGGATCAGCTGTTGCCGGCACCGTTGCCGGAGAGCACGGGGATGCCGTCCAGGATGTGCGACAGCGGCTCGTCGCCCTTGGCCTGGGTGGAGTTCTCGGTGCACTGCTGGTTCTGCGGCGAGGACAGCACGTTGACGTCCTGGACCGCGACCGGGACCAGGCCGACGAGCGAGCCGACGTTGGCCTTGGCCGGCAGGCCGATGCAGGGCTTGTTCAGGCTGCCCTGGACCAGACCGAACTGCGGGCTGCCGTCACCGTGGGTCTCGGCGTTGCCGAACGACTGCGAGGCTCCGTTGCCGTTGACCGAGGTCGTACCGCCGTCGTCGCCGATAGCCATGGCCTGCGTCGCGCCCAGACCGAGGATGGAGGCGGCAACGGCACCCGTAGCCAGAACCTTCTTGATCACGATTAACCCTTCTCGTACTGGTTGCCCCGTACAGGAGCGACCTGCCCAACTCGCGACCGGGCGTTTGGTTCTCTCCATTCACCCGAATGCCAGGGGAGCACGCACAGCAGTACGAAAAGCCACCTCAGGACCTCATGGGCGGAATCGTTCCGCGCGGCCACTTGCCGCCTCCCAGCAGCCATTCCCGCGCGGTGAATCGACCTGCTCCACACGCCGGACGACGTCGATACCGGCCCGCACGTGTACTCCATTCGTGTGAACACACAATTTCCACGACTATTCGAGTTTCCTCGACAACTCCTCCTCGTTATGAGTGACACAAGCGTGCAGGTTCGGGCGCTTGACCGGCAGAAGCACGGACTCCTCTCATGAAGCACACGTCTTCCGTGGTCTCTGCGCCTTCCGTAACCGCCGCTTGCCGAGTCATGCACGGGCACCGCCGGGGTGGCCTCCCCGACGGATTCCGCACCGGCCTGATGAATGAACAGCGAGCGTTCTGCTCGCACGGAATGTCCGAAGAAGGGGCAACCAATGCGAAAAGCCTTGAGTAAGAGCGTGCTGGTGATGGCGGCGGCGTCAGGAATCCTGACCGCTGCCGGCGGATACGCGTTCGCGGATGCCTCCGCCGACGGTGCGGCCGTCGGTTCGCCCGGCGTCGGCTCGGGCAACAACGTGCAGGTGCCGGTGCATGTGCCGGTCAACGTGTGCGGCAACACGGTGAATGTGATCGGCCTGCTGAACCCCGCGTTCGGCAACGAGTGCGAGAACAGGGACAGTTCCGGCAACGGGGGCCAGGGGGCGAGCGCCGAGGGCGTCGCTGCCCACTCCCCCGGGGTGCTGTCCGGCAACAACGTCCAGGCTCCCGTGGACGTTCCGGTCAACGTGTGCGGCAACACCGTTGACGTCGTCGGTGCGCTGAACCCGGCTGCTGGGAACACGTGCGAGAACGAGGGCGGGCCGGGCATCGAGCCGCCGGTGGTCGAGCCTCCCGTGGAACCCCCCGTGGTCACACCGCCGGTGGTCACGCCCCCGGTCACTCCGCCGGTCACTCCGCCGGTCACACCCCCGGTCACACCCCCGGTCACACCCCCAGTCACGCCCCCAGTCACGCCCCCAGTCACACCCCCGGTCACACCCCCGGTGGTCACTCCGCCGGTTACGCCCCCAGTCACGCCGCCGGTTACGCCCCCGGTAGTCACTCCCCCCGTGACACCCCCGGTGGTCACGCCTCCCGTCACGCCCCCCGTGGTCACGCCCCCGCTCACGCCCCCCACCGGTGAACCGCGGACCGAAGTCGAGCCCAAGGTCACCACCGAGCAGCTGGCGCACACCGGTGCCGACGCCAATCTGGGGATGGCCGGCGGGGCCGCCGCAGCCCTGGTGCTCGGTGGAACAATGCTGGTCCGCCGTACCCGTGCCTCGAAGAGCTGACCGGCACGGTCGATAGATAGCGGACCGGAGAAGCGGTCCGTCGTCACAGCCGGGGCTGTGACGACGGACCGCTGTCCTTCTGTCCGGGCCGGCTCACACCCGGGCGAGCCCCGCGCGGTCCAGGCAGGCCGCGACCTCGGCGGTCTCGGCCGCGTCCAGGCGGCGCATCGGCGCGCTCATCGCGTTCGTCGCGGTGATCCCTCGCAGCATGAGTGCCGTCTTGAAGGCGCCGAGGCCCGCGGCGGTGGCGGACGCCGTGCCGGGACGGGCCGCGCGGACGATGTCGAAGAGCGCGACCAGGCGGTCCTGTTCGGCCCTGGCGGCGGCCCAATCGCCCCGTATCGCGGCCTCGTAGCGACGTACGTACCCGTGCGGGTCCACATATTGCCCAGCCGGCCCACCAGCCGCCGGCGAGGAGGATCTGCCGGCCGTGGGCGAGGACGCTGCCCCAGCTGGGGTCGGGGTCCTGCACCCCGGCGCCGATGAAGGAGAGGCTGGCCTCGAAGATGATCGCCTCGGCGACCATGACGGTGGCGAACACCATGACCGGGGCCATGCAGTTGACGGCGACGTAGCGCAGCACGATGTAGCCGCGCCGGGCGCCGATGACCTTGCCGGCGCCCGGCGTAGTCCTCACCGTACTGGGACAGCACATTGGCGCGGACCACGCGGGCCAGTGACGGTGTGCAGACGAAGGCGATGGTGAAGATGATCACCGGGACGCCGGTGCCGAAGACCGCGACGAGGACGGCGGCCAGCGCGATCGGCGGGAACGACATCACGACGTCGAGGGTCCGCATCACGGACTCGTCGCCGAGCTTGCGCGAGGTGGCGGCGATCGAGCCGAGCAGCGCGCCGGCGACCAGTGCGAGCGCGGTCGCGCCGAGGCCGATGACCAGCGAGTAGCGCGAGCCGCGCACGACCCGGGCGAAGACGTCGCGGCCGGCCTGGTCGGTGCCGAACCAGCGGGCGCCGCTGGGTGCCTGCACCGGGGTGCCGGTGGTCAGCGGGTCCTGGGTGAACAGTGGGGCGTGTACGGCGCCGAGGACGACGACGATCAGTACGCCGAGGGCGATGCGGGAGGTGACCGGGAGGGAGCGGAAGGCGATGCCCGGTCGGGACAGTTTGTTGGCCAGACGGCCGGTGGCGAACATGTCACACCGTCCTGATGCGCGGGTTGACCAGCAGATAGAGCAGGTCGACGATGACGTTGACCACCAGGAACGCTATGGCGATGGTCAGTACGGTGCCCTGGACCAGGGTGACATCGCCGCCGGTGACACCTTCGAGGACGAGTTTGCCCATGCCGGGCAGGTCGAAGATCGCTTCGATGACGACCGCGCCGCTGAGCATGTAGCCGACCTTGATGCCGAGCACGGTGAGCGGGGTGACGAGCGCGTTGCGCAGCACCGAGCGGATCACCAGGAGCGGTGGGAGGCCGTTGCCGCGGGCGGAGCATCAGACGTCAGATGTCTGATGCCTTGATAGCGTGGGAGCGTAGCTGGACAATCGAGAGGGGTCAAGAGGTGGGGAGTTCACATATGTCCGGTGCGAGGCCCGGCCGGCAGCTGCTCCGGCAGGAAGTCGTCGAGGGCATCAAGCGCTACATCCTCGAGAAGCGACTCCGCCCCGGGGACCCGCTGCCCACCGAACCGGCCCTGTGCGAGGCGCTCGGCGCCAGCCGCTCCAGCGTCCGCGAGGCGGTCAAGATCCTCAACGCGCTGGACATCGTGGAGGTGCGGCACGGGCACGGCACGTACGTGGGCCGGCTGAGCCTGTCGGCACTGGTGGAGAGCCTGACCTTCCGCGGGCTGCTCTCCCCCGACGACGACTTCCAGGTCATGGCCGACCTCGTCGACGTACGCGAGCTCTTCGAGCGCGGGATGGCCGACCGGATCGTCTCCACGCTCAGCACGGACCAGCTCGACGCGCTGGACGGCCTGGTCACCACCATGCGCGAGACCGGCGCCCAGGACGGGCACGGCTTCGTGGAGGCCGACCGGGCATTCCACGCGCTGCTGGTGGCGCCGCTCGGCAATGAACTGATCGGCCAGCTCTCGATGGCCTTCTGGGACGTGTACTCGATCGTCGCGCCGCACCTCGACGGATTCACGCACGCCGACGAGATGGCCACGATCGCCGCCCACCAGAACATCGTGGACGCCGCGCGGGCCGGGGACATCACCGGATTCATGAAGGCGCTGGGCGAGCACTACGCCCCGGTCAGGCGCCGGATCTCCGAGGCCCGCGCCCGCGACAATCCCCGGGACTGACCCCGCCGCCCGCCCTTCCAGGAGGGACGGGACCGGGCCCCGCCGGAACAGGTCCGCGGCCGGTCCGCGGCTGGCTCCATCTGCCCGCCGGGGCCACCGAACCCCTGGGCTGCGTGGTCGAGTTCCTCGACTACGGGCGGGGGCGCGGCCTCGCCCACGAGAGTCTGCTCTGGGCCTCCGCCGGTCACGCCCACGGATGGACGACGAGCCAGGTCGTCGTCCCGGCGCTCAACCCGGGCCAGGGGGCCGATGTGAAGGTCCCGGTTGCGGTCGCCGCGGGCGCCTCGGGCAGTGTCGCGCTCACCGCCACGTACCGGGCGAGCGGCAAGCAGGCGTCCGGCAGTACGACAGTGACCGTGACCCCGTAGCGGCCGGGGCCTCCGGGAGGCGCCGCGCGTTCGCGTCCCGCACCTGCCTCGCACGGGTGCGACGATGAGGGCGTTCAGCACCTCCCGGAGCGTCGGAACAGGCGGTGGCACGGTGGCAGTGACAGGTTTACGCATCGGGGTGGTCGGCGGCAGCATCGCCGGCTGCGCCATGGCGATCGCGGGGGCGCGGGCCGGGGCGGACGTCACCGTCCACGAGCGCAGCGACGGCGAGTTGCAGGACCGGGGCTTCGGCATCGTCATCCCGCCGCCGCTGCACCGGGAGCTGGTCGCGGGCGGGTATCTGGGCGCGGACATGCCGACGACCCCGGTCGCCACCCGGGTCTGGCTCGCACGGGCGCCTGGGCGGCGGTCGTCGCGCGAGCTGGCACGGCAGCAGGCCCCGGTGGCGCCGTGCAACTGGGGTCTGCTGTGGCGGGCGTTGCGCTCGAACATCGGGGGCAGCGCCTATCACCGCGGGCGGCCCGTCGGCTCCGTCGGCCGTACGGTCTCCGGCGGCGCCCTGATCCGTACCGCGGACGGCGAGCGGGAGTACGACATCGTCGTCGGGGCGGACGGGCACCGTTCCGTCACCCGCGAACTGATCGCACCCGAGGTGCGGCCGGCTCCCGCCGGGTATCTGGTCTGGCGGGGCACGATCCCGCCGAGCGCGCTCCGCGACCATCCGAAGCAGCTGGCGCTGCTGGAGACCGCCTGGGTCACCCTGGGCTTCCCCGGCGGACACGGTGTCTTCTACCTGATCCCGGGGGCGGAGCCGGGATCGCGGCTGTTGGCGTACGCCATCTACGCGCCTCCCCCGGCGTCGGCGACGGCACCGGGTCCGGATGCCCCGGTGTCCGCCGCACACGTGCGGCACATCGCCGAGGAGCACTTCCCCGCGGAGTGGGCCGACATCGTCGCCGGGGGTGAACACACCTCCCAGGCGCTCCACCCGGTCGCCGACTTCGCCGTGCCCCGGGCGGCGGACCCTCCCTTCCTGCTGGCCGGCGACGCGGCGAGCGTGACCCGGCCGCACACCGCGAGCGGGGCGGTCAAGGCGCTTCAGGACGCGCTCTGTCTGGAACGGTCACTGCGCGCGTCCTCCTCGGCGGCCGAGGCGTTGCACCGGTACGCGGACGAGCGTTCCGCCGAGGGGACCCGCCTGGTCGGCCTCGGCCGCAGGCTGGGGCGTGAGCTCGTCGAGCACACGCCCCACTGGCCGGCGATGGGGCCCGCCGAGGTGGACGCGCTGAGCCGCGCCGCGTTGAACGGCACCAGCAGCTATCTGTACGGCAGCGTCCAGCGGCAGTAGCGCCGGGGCAGGTTCAACGGCCGGGGCGGGTTCAGCGGCCGGGCCGTGCGGGCGGGGCAGCGTCAGCGGTCAGTGCGGCCATGTCCACGACCCGGTCGGCGGCCTCCGCCACGGCCGGGTCGTGCGTGGCCACGACCGTGACGCAGTCGTCCTGGCGGGTGCGTTCGGCGAGGAGCCCGGCCAGTTCGCCGGCCTGCGAACGGTCGACGGCCGCCGTCGGTTCGTCGATCAGCAGCAGCTTCGGGGAGAGGAAGAGCGCACGGGCCAGGGCGACGCGCTGGCGTTCGCCGCCGGAGAGCTGTTCGGGGCGGTGGCGCAGGCGATGGCCGAGACCCACCCGGGTCAGGGCCTCCTCGGCGCGGGACCGGTGTGCGCGGGGGCGTTCGCCGCTGATGTACACGGTGGCGAGCAGCTGGTCGACGGCGGCCAGTCCGGAGAGCAGGTTGCCGCTCTGGAACATGTAGCCGATCCGTTCCCGGCGGGCCTTGGCGCGCTGGGCGTCGGAGAGCCCGGCGAGGTCCTCGCCGTCCAGCAGGACCTGCCCGGCGGTGGGTCGCAGCAACGCGCCCGCGACGGCGAGCAGCGTCGACTTGCCGGAGCCCGACGGGCCGACGAGGGCCGTCATACGGCCAGGCGCGATGGTGACGTCGAGTCCGTCGAGGACGGTGGTACGGGCGTCGGCGCGGCCGAAGGCGACGGTGACGCCCGCCAGTTCGAGGCTCATCGGTCGGCTCCCAGCATGGTCAGCGGGTCGGCGTGGGTGACCCGGCGCAGGGTCAGGGCGGTGCCCGCGAGGCCGACGCCCGCGACGGTGCACATGGTGACGGCGAGGGTGGTGGCGGGCAGGCTGAACGGCACCTGTTCACCGACCAGCAGCCCGACCGCTCCGGCGAGCACGGCGCCCGCCGCGGTGCCGAGGACGACGACCAGGGACGGCTGGAGCACGGTGTGGGCGAGCAGCCGCCGGCGGGAGGCTCCCAGTGCGCGCAGCAGGGCGAGTTCGGGCTGCCGTTGCACGGTCCACACGACGAAGAAGGCGCCGACCACGAGCGGGGCGATCAGGTAGAGGAAGACCTGGATCGAGCTCATGGTGACGCGCTCGCCGGTGTAGCCGGGGGCCGCCTCGTACGCCTTCTCCCTGGTGAGGGTGGTGGTGGAGTGCCGCGCGTCGAGGGTGGTGGCCGAGGCCCCGGCCGGTGGGGTGCGCAGGGCCAGGGCGCTGAACTGATCGGGGATCGCGGCGGCCGCGGACGCCGGGGCGCCGGGAGTGCTGAAGCGGATGCGCTGCCAGGTCTTCAGCGGGACGTAGGCGACGGGCACATGGCCGTAACTGGAGGGCGGCGACGCCGAGGCCGTGACCTTCACCGCGGTCGCCAGGGCCACGGGCCTCGCCCGCAACAGCCTGTACAAGTACTTCCCCGGCCGCCCCGAACTGCTCGCCGCGGTCGTCGAGGACGCGATGCCCCGCTGGACGGACGCCATCCGGGCGGGCATGTCGGCGGCCGGTACGCCCGAGGAGAAGATCGCCGCCTATGTGTCGTCCCAGCTGGAGCTGGTGCGCGGCGGGGAACACCGGATCGCCCAGGCGCTGGCCGGCGTCCGGGACGCGGCGGTGGTACGGGAGAGCGCGGTGCGGGCGCACCGGGAGCGGCTCACCCCGCTGATCGGCGCGCTGACAGAGCTGGGCGAGGAGGACCCGCGGCGCACGGCGCTGCTCCTCCAGGGAATCGTCAACGCGGCGACGACGGCGATCGAGAACGGTGACGACCCCGCGGCGGTGACGGACCGGGCGGTGCGGATGGCCGTCACCGCGATCACCGGGGCGACTCCGGGGCGGTGAGGAACCGGGCCGGCGCGCCCGGCTACGGGACCGGTGACGGTTCCAGGCGGGTGCGGATGCCGTCGAAGTGGGTGCGCATGGCGCGCACCGCGCGTTCGCCGTCGGCCGCCGCGACCGCCTCGACCGCCTCGACGATCTCGCGGTGCTGGGCGCAGGTGGCGACCGGATCCTGATGGCCGTCGTCGAGGTCTTCACGCACCCGGTCCATGGCCGCCCAGAAGGCGTCGAGCACCTCGCTGAGCAGGTGGTTGTCGAGCGAGGCGTAGAGCGCGAGATGGAAGGCGCGGTCGGTGCGGCGTGCCACCCGGCCGCCGTCGCGGGCCTCGGCCTCCATCTTCGCGACGAGACCGCGGTCCTGAGCCATGGTGGGGCGCGCCACAACATCCTCCAGAGGTGCGATTGCCCCTTGACCGTTCGCAGGAGCATCTGTTTAAGGTGAGCCAGACATAGGACATCTTACGTCTCATGTCTTGATCCGTGCAGCTTTCTCGGGCCACGGATCGGTGCATCGACCGAGCTGGATGGAGCCCTCACCATGTCCCTGACCTCACCGCTGCACGGCGTCGTCCCGCCGGTCTGCACACCGCTCGACCCTCGGGGAGAGGTCGACACCGCGTCCCTCGCCCGGCTCGTCGAGCACCTCATCGACGGTGGCGTGCACGGGCTGTTCGCGCTCGGGTCCACCAGCGAGGTCGCGTACCTCACCGACGAGCAGCGCGCCACGACGCTGGAGACCGTGGTCAACGCGACCGACGGCAGGGTTCCGGTGCTGGCCGGTGTCATCGACACCACCACCGCCCGGGTAGTCGAGCACGCCAGGTCCGCCGCCGAGCTGGGCGCGGACGCCCTGGTCGCGACCGCGCCGTTCTACACCCGCACCCACGGCAAGGAGATCGCCCAGCACTTCCGGCGGCTGCGCGCCGCGGTCGACCTGCCGCTGTTCGCGTACGACATCCCGGTCGCCGTGCACAGCAAGCTCTCCCCCGCGCTGGTGCGCGAGCTCGCCGAGGACGGCACCCTGGCCGGTCTCAAGGACAGCAGCGGCGACGAGGGCGGGCTGCGCCGCCTGATCGTCGAGCTGGGTGGCCGCGACGGCCGCACGGACGGTCCGACGCCGCGGTTCAGCATCCTCACCGGCTCCGAACTCACCGTGGACGCTGCCCTGTTGGCCGGGGTCGACGGTGTCGTGCCGGGCATCGGCAATGTCGACCCGGCCGGATATGTGCGGCTCTACGACGCCGCACGGGCCGGGAACTGGGAGCTGGCCGCGAAGGAGCAGGAGCGGCTCGTCGAGCTGTTCGCCATGGTCGACGTCGGCCCGGAGGCGGACATGGGCCGCAGTTCCTCGGCGCTCGGCTCGTTCAAGGCGGCGCTCCAGCTGCTCGGCGTCATCGCCTGCGGTGACACGGCCTTCCCGCAGATCCAGCTGAGTGCCGAGTCCGTCGCCCTGGTCGCCCAGCGCCTGCGTGCCGCCGGTCTGCCGCCGGTCCGGTGAACGACCACTCCCGGCCACCCGCCGACGGAACCGGTGCCACGGTGATCGGGCTCGATCTCGGTGGTACGAAGATCGCCGCCGCGCTCTTCGGCCCCGACGGCACGGTCCTGGCCCTGCACACCTAGCCCACCGGGACGGCGCGGCGGCCGTGCTGGACGCGCTCGCCGGGGCGGCCGCGGCCGTCGACCCGGGGCGGCTGGCCACGGCGCTCGGCATCGCGGCGGCCGGGGTCGTCGATCCCCGTACCGGCATGGTCACCAGCGCCACCGACTCCATCAGCGGCTGGGCCGGCACCGCCCTGGGCGCCGGCCTCGCGGACCGCACCGGATACCCGGTGGCCTGCGACAACGACGTACGCGCCACGGCGGGGCCGGAACTCGCGGCGCTGACGGCGGACGCCGGACCGGGCAGGCGCTGGCCGTGCTGACCTTCGCGGGCACGGTGATCGTGGTGCTGCTGGTCGGCTTCGACGTACCGGCCCGGCTGAACCGGCTGACCGACCCGGACGCCGAGCGGGACCATCTCGCGGTGCCGCCGGCGGCGGAGCCGAGCGGGGCCCCGCACACGACGGCGGTCGGCTGACCCGACAGCGGTCGCGTGAGCGCGGGGCGGGCCTGAGCAGTGGACAACACTGCTCCGGCCCGCCCCGCGCTCACGGCTGTCCTACGGGTAGAAGTGCGTCAGCGACTCGGCCACGCAGGCCGGCTTCTCGGACCCCTCGAGTTCGAAGGTGAACGTCCGGGCCATCTCCACGCCGCCACGTGCGACCTTCTTCACCCCGGCGACGGTGGCATGCAGCCGGACCCTGCTGCCGACCGGCACGGGCGCCGGGTAGCGGACCCGGTTGACCCCGTAGTTGAGGGCGCGGCCCACACCCTCGATCCGGAGCAGCTCGGCGAACATCGGGATGCCCCAGCTGAGCACCATGTACCCGTGGGCGATGGTCCGTCCGTACGGGCCGGACGCGGCGCGCTCGACGTCGGTGTGGATCCACTGGTGGTCCCCGGAGACATGCGCGTACGCGTCGATGAGTTCCTGGGTGATCTCCTTCCAGTCGGAGTGCCCGAGGTCGCGCCCGCTCAGCGCGAGGATCTCCGGGATGCCGTTCACGGTCAGCGGCACGGCGGCCGTCCTCTCGTCTCTCTTCTCGTGGGCGGGGGTCAGACGGCGGCGGCCGCGGTGCGTGATGTGGCGACCGGCTCCACGGCCTGCTCGTCGTGGTTGGGGCGCTTGAGCAGCAGGAGCATGCATCCCAGGGTCAGCGCCACCTGGAAGACGGCGTACGCGATGACGGCGGTGATCGAGCCGGTGCGGTTCAGCAGGAACTGGCCGATGATCGGGGTCGTGCCGCCGAGCAGCGTCCCGCACAGCTGGTAGCAGAGGGAGATGCCGGTGTAGCGCAGGTGGGCCGGGAAGCGGCTGGCCAGCATGCCGGCCAGGGCCGCGTAGTAGAGGCAGTGCGGGATGGTGGCGACGGCGACGCCGAACATCGCGAGACCGTAGTTCTCGGTGCGGATCAGCAGGAACATCACCGGCATCAGGATCAGCTCGGGCACCAGCATCACGGTCACCGCGCGGGACCAGCTCTTCATGCGGGTGGCGATCAGGGCGCCGAAGGGCTGGACGATGATCTGGGTGATGTTGGCGACGAGGATGATCGTCAGGAACGAGCTGCGGTCGAAGCTGAGCGCCGAGGTGGCCCAGGACAGGGCGAACGTCGACTTGAAGTACGTGGCCGACAGACCGATCGTGCAGGCGCCGATGCCGAGGACGATCAGCATGGGCTGGGTGCGCAGGACCTCGGTCAGCGGGAGCTTGACGACTTCCTTCTTCTCGATGAGCTTGGCCATCGCCGGGGACTCGGCGACCTTCAGCCGGACGAAGAGTCCGACGATGACGAGGGCGGCCGAGAAGAGGAACGGCACCCGCCAGCCCCAGGAGACGAACGCGGAGTCGGGCAGCTGGCTGATCGCGAGGAAGCTCAGGGTGGAGAGGGTGTTGCCCACCGGCGAGCCCTGCTGGGCGAACGCCCCGTACAGCACCGACTTGCCCTTCGGGGCGTGCTCGGAGGCGATCAGTACGGAACCGCCCCACTCACCGCCCAGGCCGATGCCCTGCACCATGCGGATGCAGACCAGCAGGATCGGGGCGGCTATGCCGATGGAGGCGTAGCTCGGCAGCAGACCGATCGCGGTGGTCGAGATGCCCATCATCAGCAACGTGATGACCAGGGTCTTCTTGCGGCCCAGGCGGTCGCCGTAGTGGCCGAAGATGATCCCGCCGATGGGGCGGGCGAGGAAGCCGACCCAGAAGGTCGCGAAGGCGACCAGGGTTCCTACCGGCCCCTCCAGCTCGGGGAAGAACACCTTGTCGAAGACGAGCGCTGCCGCCGTCCCGTAGATGTAGAAGTCGAACCATTCGATGGTCGAACCGACGAAGGCACCGAATCCGGCACGGTTGGCGGCTCTTGTGCGCTCTCGCGCGCTGGCGGTGGACGCACTCATGGTGGCTCCCGTGAACGTCATTGATCGAACGGATGGCAGGGGGGACGAGAAGGGGCGTCGCCCGAGACGCCCTTCGCCGCGTGGGGATGCGTGGATGCGTGGGGACGCATCGGTGGTCCGGGGAGGGGGACTGCGGCGTGGGGGGTGATGGCGGTTACGGTGCCAGCCGGGACCTAGAACGGTCCAATACCGAATTACTGGTGCAGTGAGACGTCATGCGTCTCACTGCACCCGCGGGGCGGAAGCTCAGGCCGCGATCCGCTCGAAGACGGCGGCGAGGCCCTGTCCGCCGCCGATGCACATGGTCTCCAGCCCGTACCGGGCCTCGCGGCGGTGCAGCTCACGGGTGAGCGTGGCGAGGATGCGGGCGCCGGTGGCGCCGACCGGGTGGCCGAGGGAGACGCCGGAGCCGTTGACGTTGATGCGCTGCTCGTGGTCCTTCTCGCCGAGGCCCAACTCGCGGGTGCAGGCGAGCACCTGGGCGGCGAAGGCCTCGTTGAGCTCGATCAGGTCGAGGTCGGCGAGGGTGAGTCCGGCACGGTCGAGGGCGGCCCGGGTCGCCGGGACGGGGCCGATGCCCATCGTCGCGGCGGGCACCCCGGCGCGGGCGAAGGAGACCAGCCGGACCAGCGGGGTGAGGCCGAGGCGTTCGGCGGTGGCCGCGCTCGTGACCAGGCAGGCGGCGGCCGCGTCGTTCTGGCCGCTGGCGTTGCCCGCGGTGACGGTCGCCTCCGGGTCGGACTTCGCCATGATCGGGCGCAGCGCGGCGAGCTGCTCGGCGGTGGTGTCGGGGCGGGGGTGCTCGTCGGCCGTGACGACGGTCTCGCCCTTGCGGGTGCGTACGGTGACGGGGACGGTCTCCGCGTCGTAGCGCCCCTCCGCCGCCGCCCGGCCGGCGCGCTGCTGCGAGCGCAGGGCGAGGGCGTCCTGGTCGGCGCGGCTGATGCCGTAGGCGCGCCGGAGGTTCTCGGCGGTCTCGATCATGCCGCCCGGCACGG
This sequence comes from Streptomyces sp. NBC_01591, assembly GCF_035918155.1. Lineage (NCBI taxonomy): Bacteria > Bacillati > Actinomycetota > Actinomycetes > Kitasatosporales > Streptomycetaceae > Streptomyces > Streptomyces sp. NBC_01591. Next base: position 6,943,570 of record NZ_CP109327.1, on the reverse strand, counting down.
GGTGGTTGACGCCGCCCGCGGTGACCCTGCCCCGGGCCAGCGAGTCGTGGAGCTGGAGGCCGGGGCCCTTGATGCCCCAGCGGCCGTCGTGCGTGTAGTACGGGGCGGCGCTCATCACGTCGACGCCACCCGCGATCACGACCTCGCTGAAGCCGGCCCGGATCTGCATCGCGGCGTCGAGCACGGCCTGGAGGCCCGAGCCGCAGCGGCGGTCGACCTGGGAGCCGGTGACGGTCTCGGGCAGCCCGGCGTCGAGAGCGGCGACCCGGCCGATGGCGGGGGCCTCGGCGGACGGGTAGGAGTGCCCGAGGATCACCTCGTCGACGGCGGCGGGATCGATTCCGGTACGGGCCACGAGCTCGGCGATGACGCGTGCGGCGAGTGCGGCCGGGGTCTGCTGTGCGAACACTCCGCCGAAACGGCCGATGGGGGTACGCAGTGGTTCACAGATGACGACATCGAGCTGCTGATCGGGCACGGCGTGACCTTTCGGAGGCGGGTGGCGTGTGCCGCCGACCCTTGCACCCGGCGACTGAGTCGGTCCAATATCCAGTTCGCCCTGGTTCAAGACGTCGCGCGTCTCAATGTCGGCTTGCGGTGGTTCGGCTCCCGCCCGGTCCCGGCGGCGTGGGCAGGGCCTCCTCCGCCACGGCGAGGACCGCCCGCAACGCGGCGGAGGGGTTGTCGGCCCGCCAGGCCAGTGCCGCCTGGAGCCGGATCGGCGGGCCGGACAGGGGCCGGTAGACGAGGCCGTTCTGCTGGATGTGCTGGACGGAGGTGACGGTGAGCGTGACTCCGACACCCGCGGCGACCAGCGCCAGGATGGTGTACGAGTCGGGCGCCTCCTGGACGACGCGGGGGTTGAACCCGGCGGCCTCGCAGGCCCCGACCATCGCGTCGCGCACGGTGGAGCCGGTGTTGGCGGGGAAGGAGACGAAGGGCTCCTCGGCCAGGACGTCGATGGGGACGCTCTCCAGCCGGGCGAGCCGGTGGTCGGAGGGCAGCGCGCACACCAGCTCCTCCTCGTCGATCACCCGGTACGCCACCCCCGGCTGGGTCACCGGCAGCCGGACGAACCCCAGGTCGAGCGAGCCGTCGGCGACCCGGTCAAGGGCGACGTTGGCGTAGGTCTGCCCCTTCATGACCAGTTCGAGGGCGGGGTGGGCGGCGCGCACCGCCCTGGTGAGGAGCGGCAGCGTGTCGTGGCTGGAGGCGCCCGCGAAACCGATGGTGACCCGCCCGTACTCGCCGCGGCCCGCCGCCTTCGCGGCGCGCACCGCGGTGTCGAGGTCGTCGAGGACGGTACGTACCGGCTGGAGGAAGGACTCCCCCGCGCTGGTGAGCCGCACCGACCGGGTGTTGCGTTCGAAGAGCTGGACGCCCAGTTCCTTCTCCAGCTGGCGGATCTGCTGGCTGAGCGGCGGCTGGGCCATCTGCAGCCGTTTCGCGGCCCGCCCGAAGTGCAGCTCCTCGGCCACGGCGACGAACGCGGACAGATGACGCAGCTCCATGCGCGCTCCTTCGGCCGCCGGTCGTCGCCGACCGGACCCACTGATCCGATTCATTAATCAGACGTCTTGATGCGACCTTAATTTGGTATTGGACAGCAATCAATAGCCGCTGACACGGTGGGGCGACGCGCATACCAGGACGCGCCAGCAGAGCCGGAGGAGCACCGTGGCCACGACGGACCGGAAAGACAAGACGATGTCGATGAAGGCGGCGATCGCCGCCTTCGTCCACGACGGCGGCACCGTCTGTCTCGAAGGGTTCACCCATCTCGTCCCGACCGCCGCGGGTCACGAGATCATCCGCCAGGGCCGCCGGGACCTCACCGTGGTCCGGATGACCGCGGACATCGTGGTGGACCAGATGATCGCCGCGGGCTGTGTCTCGCGGCTGGTCTCCTCCTTCGTCGGCAACTCCTCCGCCGGTTCGCTCGGCGAGCTGCGCCGCCGCATCGAGACCGGCGAACCGGCGCCGCTCGCCTTCGAGGAGTACAGCCACTACGGAATGATCTGCCGCTACCTGGCCGGTGCGCAGCGACTGCCGTTCCACCCGCTGCGCAGCTACGGCGGCAGCGATCTGCCGTCCGTCAACAGCGGTCTGCGCAAGGTCACTTCGCCCTACCCCGGCCCGGACGGCGGACCCGAGCAGATCTACGTCGTACCGCCGGTCAACCCGGATGTGACGATCATCCACGCCCAGCGCGCCGACCGCAGCGGCAACACCCAGATGTGGGGCCTGACCGGCATCCAGGCCGAGGCGGTGTACGCGGCGGACAAGGCGATCGTCGTCGTGGAGGAGATCGTCGACGACGAGGTGGTCCGCTCGGACCCGAACCGTACGCTCGTCCCCGCCCACGCGGTCGACGCGGTCGTCGTCTGTCCGCGCGGCGCCCACCCGTCCTTCGCACAGGGGTACTACGACCGGGACAACGCCTTCTACCGCGCCTGGTCGCACATCAGCAAGGACCCGCAGCGACTCCAGGAGTGGCTGGCCGAATGGGTGCTCGGGACGGCCGACCACGCAGAGTACGTCGACAAGCTCGGCGAGGAGTTCTGGGCGGGCCTGGCGGTCGGCGAGGCGCTGAGCCTGCCCGTGAACTACGGGCGGCGGCTGTGAGCCTGCGGACCGGACGGGCGACGGAAACGGACCACGAGAAGGAACGCGCCATGACCATCACCACCACCGCACCGGACACCACCAACTCCTCGGAGCCGGCGGACGCCGTCACCTCCTCGGAGCTGCTCTCCGTCGTCGCCTCCCGTGAACTGGCCGCGCGCCGCACCGTGTTCGCCGGCATCGGCCTGCCGACGCTTGCCACCGAGCTGGCGCATCTGACGGTCGCCCCGGAGATCGAGGTCGTGTACGAGTCCGGGGTCTGCGGCGCGCACCCCTCGCACCTGCCGGAGACCATCGCCGACGCGGTCCTGATCACCGGCGCCGAGGCGGTGCTGTCGATGCCCACGCTCTTCGGCTGTGTCCTCCAGGGCGGCCACATCGACGTGGGCTTCCTGGGCGCCGCGCAGATCGACCGGTGGGGCAATCTCAACACGTCCGTGATCGGCGACTGGGACAGCCCCTCGGTCCGGCTGCCCGGTTCCGGCGGCGGCATCGAGGTGATGGCCAACTCCCGTGAGGTCTTCGTCGTGATGCGCCGCCACAATCCGCGTTCTTTCACCGAGACCCTCGACTTCTGCACCACGCCCGGCCCCGACCGGGCGCTGACCGAGGGCATCCGGCCGCTGGGCGCCGGTGTCACCCGGGTCATCACCGAGCTGGGCATCCTGGCCCGCACGGGCGTCGGCGAGGAGCTGAGGCTGGTCGCCGTCCACCCCGGCGTCACCGTCGAGCAGGTACGGGCGGCCACCGGCTGGGACCTGAAGGTGGCCGACGAGGTCGGGACCGTACCGCCGCCGACCGCGGCCGAACTCCGGCTGCTGTGTGAGGACGTGGACCCGGAACGCGTCTATCTTCGCTGAGACGGTTCACATGTCACAGCCGTTCGGTTGGACGGATCACATGTCACAGCCGTTCACCGAGACAGGTCACATGTCACAGCCGCTCTCGACCGGACGGATCACATGTCACACCCCGAGAGGACCGCAACCACCATGCGTATCAGGATCGTCGGCGCCGGGGCCATGGGCCGCGGCATCGCCCAGTGGGCGGCGACCGCCGGACACACCGTCGAGCTGTGCGACGTGCGCACGGAGGCCTTGACGGCCGCCGTGGACTTCGTACGGTCCATGCTCGAACGGGCCGTCCAGAAGGGCCGGATGTCCGCCGAGGACCGCGCCGCCGCCCTGGAGCGGCTGATCCCGCTCGACGACCCGTGGGCGCAGGGCCCGGAAGTCGAGCTGGTCATCGAGGCCGTGCGGGAGGACCTCGGCACCAAGACGGAGGTCTTCGGCAGGCTGGAGCAGTCGCTGCCCGCGACGGCCGTCTTCGCGACCAACACCTCGTCCCTGTCGGTCACCCGGATCGCCGCCGAGCTGAAGGACCCGACGCGCCTGGCCGGGCTGCACTTCTTCAATCCGGTACCGCTGATGAAGATCGTCGAGATCGTGCCCGGCGCGGCCACCCGCCCGGAGATCCCGCCGGCCCTCACCTCGCTCGTCGAGAGCTGCGGCCACCGCGCGGTCACCGTCGCCGACACCCCCGGCTTCCTGGTCAATCACGCCGGGCGCGGGCTGGTGACCGAGGCGCTCGCGCTGCTGGAGGAGACGGCCGGCGACCCGGCCGACATCGACCGGATCGCCCGCGACGTACTGGGCCTGCGCATGGGCCCGTTCGAGCTGATGGACCTCACCGGGCTCGATGTGACGGCCGCGGTGATCGACTCGATCTGGCAGGGCTTCCGGTACGCGGACCGGCTCCGCCCCTCCTACCTCACCCCCAACCGGGTGGCGGCCGGGCTGCACGGCCGCAAGACCGGGCACGGCTGGTACGCGTACGGTCCCGAGGCGCCCTCCCCCGCTCCGGAGCCGCCGGTCACCGGCGACCCGGGCCGTCCGGTGTTCGTCCACGGCCCCGAGGGGCAGGACCGGGACGCGGCCGCGCTGCGGGCGGCGCTGACCGCCGCGGGTGCCGTCGTCGGGACCGGCGACGAACCGTCCGCCGACGCCCTGGTGCTGGTTCCGGTCTGGGGCACCACGGTGGCCGAGGCGGTCGCCGGACACGGGCTGCCCGCGGGGCGCACCTTCGGCGTGGACCCGTTGCCGGCGGCCGGCCGGCGCCGGGTGCTGGCCGTGACCCCGGCGGCGGACCCGGCCGCCGCGCGCGACGCCCGCGCAGTGCTGGCCCGCGCGGCGGAGGGCGAGGAGCCGTGGGCGGTCTCGGTGGTGCGGGACACCGCGGGCTCGGTGGCCCAGCGGCTGCTCGCCTCGATCGTGTCGGTCGCGGCGGGGATCGCGGAGCGCTCCATCGCCGCCCCCGCCGATATCGACCTGGCCGTCACCGCCGGACTCGGCTACCCCGTCGGCCCGCTGGCCTGGGGCGACCGGATCGGCGCGGACCGGATGCTGGAGCTGCACCGGGCGCTGCACCGCACGACGGGCGATCCGCGCCATCGCCCGAGCCGCTGGGTCACCGAACGCGCCCAGCTCGGTCTCGCACTGACGGACCCGGGCACGTCACCCGCCGACTGCACGGCCGACGGCACGTCCGCGTAGGAGCGGGTGGGGGGTGCTGCCGGCCACCTGCGGCACCCCACCTGCGGCCCCGTTCTCACCCGTCCTCGCGGATGTCCGTTTCGTACAAGACCCGCGCCGGGGACCGGCATACGGTCGGAGCATGACTCCACGCATGGACGCGATCGGCATCGTCACGGCGGATCTGGCCGCATCGCTCACCTTCTACCGTCGGCTCGGTCTCGGCATCCCCGCCGGAGCGGAATCCGCACCCCATGTCGAAGTGACGCTCCCTGGGGGGCAGCGACTGATGTGGGACACCGAGGACGTCATCCGCTCGTTCGAACCCGAATGGACCGCGCCGACCGGCGGGGACCGCCTCTCGCTGGCCTTCCTGTGCGACAGCCCGGCAGAGGTCGACGCGGTGTACGACGACCTGACCGGAGCGGGGTACCGGGGACATCTGAAGCCATGGGACGCGGTGTGGGGGCAGCGTTACGCGACGGTCCTCGACCCGGACGGCTGCTCGGTGTCGTTGTTCGCCGCCAACGGCTGAGGCCCCGGGCCGGGCGACTACCGGCCGAGGTAGGCGGTCAGGGTGGTCCCGGTCAGGTCGCGCATCTCCCGGGCGAGATGGGCCTGGTCGGTGCAGCCCGCCTCGACCGCCGCCTCGGCGTACGGCGTCCCGGACCGCGCGAGGGCCAGCGCGCGTTGCAGCCGCAGTACCCGGGCCAGCGTCTTGGGCCCGTAACCGAAGGCCGCGAGCGAACGGCGGTGCAGCTGGCGGGCGCCGAGACCGGCCCGGTGCGCGGTGTCCGCGACGGACCGCCCGGCGCCGAGCCGGTCCGCGACGTACCGCATCAGCGGGTCCGGCGGTGCGGTGTCGGCCGCCCGGCGCAGCGCGATGGCCTCCAGCGCGGCAGCCGGGTCGGGGGCTTCGACGAGCTGCTCGGTGAGCTCGCGGACCCGGCCTCCGGGCCACAGGTCCGCCAGCTCGACGCGACGGTCACGCAGTTCGTGCGCCGGCACACCGAGCAGCGCGGGGGCGGTGCCGGGTGCGAAGCGGATGCCGGTGCACTGCCCGCCGGTCGGGGCGGACGGCGTTGCGGCACGGGTGTCGGGGCCTGCCACGAGCAGCCGTCCGCCGATCCAGAGCAGGTCCATGCATCCGTCGGGCAGCACCGGATGGACCGCCCCCGTCGGCACACTCAGCGTCCACACGATCGCACCGTCGAACCGCGACGTCCGCTCTTCGTACCTGTCGCCCATACCCCACACGCTAGTCTCGTCGGCGTACGGAATCGGCTTCCCGGGGGCGGTCATGACGGCACTGATGGAGTTCACCACCGAGAGCGGTGCGACGGTGACGGTCGAGGTCGACCGTCACACGCAGGGCGCGCAGCTGGTCGCGCTGGGCGATGACAACACCCTGGCCAGGGCCGGGCGTACGTTCGACAGCGCACTCACGGGGATCCGCTCGGCGGCCGAGTCCGCGCTCGCGGTGTTCCGGGACGGCGCCCTGAAGCCGGACGGTGTGGAGCTCGAATTCGGGGTGAAGATCACGGCGGAGGCCGGGGCGGTGATCGCCAAGAGCGCGGTCGAGGGCCATCTGACGGTCAAGCTGTCCTGGTCCCCCGGTGCGACCCCGGCGGTTCCGGCCGCGCCGACGGCGCCGGCCGTTCCGGCACCCGCGCCCGCCCCTTAGGGCCTGTCCGGCGGGCAGGCCCTGGCGGGCACGCTCAGCCGTCGGACGCGTTGTCCGACTTCTCCGGGTCCGGCTTGTCCGGGTCCGGCTTGTCCTGCTCCTTGTCGCGGCTCGGCTGCAGCCTGGACTTCACGTCGTCCGGCGGCAGGAACTTCGACCAGCGCTCCGGGAATTCGGAGGGCATGTAGGGGCTTTCACCGCCGTCGTCATCGTCCTCGTCGTCGTCCCAGTCCTCGTCCTCCTGGTGCTCCGCCTGCGTCCGGGCGACGAACTCCGCCGCCTGGGCCGCGCGTACCCGGTCGTTCGCCGCGCGGGCGGCGGCCGTCGCCAGCGAGGGCCACACCCGGTCGATGGCCGCGTTCACCGCCGCTCCCACCAGCACCGCGAACGCGGAGATTCCGATCCACAGCAGGACGGCGATCGGGGCCGCCAACGAGCCGTAGATCGTGGGCCCCTCGACCGTACTGGTGAGGTAGATCCGCAGCAGGAAGCTGCCGAGCACCCACATCGCGAGCGCCACCAGCGCACCCGGCATGTCCTCGATCCACGGCGAACGGACCGGTACGGACACGTGGTAGAGCGTCGTCAGGAACGCGATCGACAGCAGGATCACCAGCGGCCAGTACAGGATGCTTATGAGCTCGGTGCCCCACGGGACGAACTCCACGACCCGGTCGGGGCCGACGACGAGCAGCGGCAGCACGACGGCACCGAGCAGCAGCGCGACGACGTACAGCAGGAAGGCGAGCAGTCGCGTCTTGACGATGCCGCGCTGGCCGTCGAGGCCGTACATCACGGTGATCGTGTCGATGAAGACATTGACCGCGCGGGAGCCGGACCAGAGCGCGATCGCGAAGCCGATCGAGATGACATCGGGCCGGGCGCCGGTGGTGACGTCCTCCAGCAGTGGCTTGGCGAAGTCGTTGACGCCCCGCTCGCTGAGCACGGTCTGCGCGGCGTTGAGGATGTTGCGCTCGATGGAGGCGACCGTGGTGGTGCTGGTCCACTCGTCGACGTATCCGAGGAGCCCGATCAGGCCGAGGAGCAGGGGTGGCAGGGACAGCAGGGTGAAGAACGCCGCCTCGGCGGCGAGCCCGAGAATGCGGTACTCCATGCACGAGTTGACGGTGTCCTTGAGCAACTGCCAGGCCATCTGCCGCTTGGATACGTTGCGATAGAGGACTCGGGCCCGGTGGAGCCGACCCGATGGCCGCTCGGGTGTTTCATTTGCTGCCTGCACGTCCTTACCGTATCGGCATGGCAGCCACCACCCACACCGTGTCCAACCAGGTACCGCCGCTGACCGGCTACGACGTCTTCGCCGCCGACCGGGCGCTCACCGAGGCGGTGAGACGTCACATGTCGCCCGAGCTCCTGCCCGAAGTCCGGGGCGAGCTCGGTGAGCTGGGCCGCTCCGCGGGCTCCGCGCAGGTGCAGGAGTGGGGTGCGCAGGCGAACGCGAATCCGCCGGCGTTGCGTACCCACGACCGATACGGGCATCGCATCGACGAGGTCGATTTCCATCCGGCCTGGCACCGGCTGCTCGGCCACGCGGTCGCCGCGGGCCTGACCGACGCCTGGGGCAGGCCCGGCGGCCATGTACGGCGGGCGGCCGGCTTCCTCGTGTGGACGCAGGCCGAGGCGGGGCACGGCTGCCCGCTGTCGATGACGCACGCGGCGGTGCCCGCGCTGCGCACCGACCCCGCGCTGGCCGCGGAGTGGGAACCGCTGCTCACCTCGGCGGTGTACGAGCGGGAGCTGCGGCCCGCCGCGCAGAAGGCCGGTGTGCTCCTGGGAATGGGAATGACGGAGAAGCAGGGCGGCACGGACGTACGGTCGAACACGACCCGTGCCGAGCCGCTGGCCGCGGAGGGCGAGTATCTGCTCACCGGGCACAAGTGGTTCTGTTCGGCGCCGATGTCGGACGGCTTCCTGGTGCTGGCGCAGGCGCCCGGCGGCCTGACGTGTTTTCTTCTGCCCCGCGTGCTGCCCGACGGCACCCGCAACACCTTCGCGATCCAGCGGCTCAAGGACAAGCTGGGAAACCGGTCGAACGCGTCGGCCGAGGTCGAATTCGACGGTACGTGGGCGCGCCGGGTCGGCGAGGAGGGGCGCGGGGTGCGCACCATCATCGGGATGGTGGCGGCGACCCGGCTGGACTGTGTGGTCGGTTCGGCGGCGCTGATGCGGCAGGCGGTGGCGCAGGCGATCCACCACTGCACGTACCGCAGCGCGTTCGGCGGGGTGCTGGTCGAGAAGCCGCTGATGCGCAATGTGCTGGCCGATCTGGCGTTGGAGTCGGAGGCCGCGACGGTGCTGGCAATGCGGCTGGCGGCGGCGTACGACGACGGGTCCCAGAGCGAGCGGGCCTTCCTGCGGATCGCGGTACCGGCGGCGAAGTACTGGGTGACCAAGCGGTGCACGCCGGTGGTGGCCGAGGCGCTGGAGTGTCTCGGCGGCAACGGGTACGTCGAGGAGTCCGGGATGCCCAGGCTGCTTCGCGAGGCGCCGCTCAACTCCATCTGGGAGGGCGCGGGAAATGTGCAGGCGCTGGACGTGCTGCGGGCGCTGCAGCGTGAGCCGATGGCGCTGAACGCGTTTCTTCAGGAGGTCGGCAGGGCGCGCGGAGCCGATCACCGGCTGGACGGGGCGATCAAGCACATGCTGACGGAGCTCGCCGATCTGGAAGGGATCGAGGCGCGGGCCCGCCGGCTGGCCGAGCGGATGGCGCTGGTGCTGCAGGGTTCGTTGCTGGTGCGGTGGGCGCCGCCGGAGGTGGCCGACGCGTTCTGCGCCGCACGGCTGGGCGGGGACCGGGGTGCGGCCTTCGGCACACTGCCGCACAGCCTCGATCTGGCATCGATCGTGGAACGGGCGCGGCCCGTCACGCACTAGGGTCTTCCGTTTGGATCAGACCGGAGCTGTCCGCGGGTGAACAGCAACGGAGGGTGGTGCTGCGCCGACACGGCACCACCCTCCATGCTGTGCACACCGAACAGTGGAACACGGGCTCCGCCGCGCGGTGTTCCACCACTCTCATACGGGCCTGCACCCTCTCGCCAGAGTTGCAAAGGGTTGCAACCATTGTGCGGAGTGCGCGGTGCCGGGGCCCGCGCAGCGGCAGGATGAGCCCGTGGATCGTCGAGCCGGCCCTGGCATGTGGGGGGAAACGAGAGTGGAGACAAGCGCCTCCGGGGTGACGCGACCGGCTGTCCCGCAGTCCGCCCGGGCCACCCGCGCGGTCCACCGGGCCAGGGAGGCCACGCTCGTCGGCGACCGCCCGGCGGTCGCCCCGCGGGCCGAGATCGGTGCCTCGTGGAACCGGGTGCTGAGCAGCGGCATGGATCCGGACCAGTCCACCGAGAGCGTGCTGCTGGATGTGGACGAGATCGAGCACCGGCGCCGGAGCTCGACGCTGGGCGAGGTGATGCCGCTGCTCGACGACGGCCTGGTCTCCCTGGCGGACGCCGCCCAGCAGATCATGGTGATCACCGATGTGGAGTGCCGGGTGCTGTGGCGCCGGGGCAACGCGGGGGTGCTGCGCCGGGCGGACGACGTGTGCCTGGCGGAGGGCGCGGCCTGGGCGGAGGAGAGCACGGGGACGAACGCGATCGGTACGGCGCTGGTCTCCCGCGTCCCGGTGCAGGTCCATTCCGCGGAGCACTTCGTCCGCATGCTGCACAACTGGACGTGTGCGGCGGCCCCGGTCCGTGACCCGCGCGACGGCAAGGTGATGGGCATCGTCGACATGAGCGGCCCCGCGTCCACGTTCCATCCGACGACGCTCGCCCTGGTCAGTTCGGTCGCCAGGCTGGCGGAGAGCGAGATCAGGAACCGGCATCTGCAGGCGATCGACCGGCTGCGTTCGGTGGCGGCACCGCTGGTGTGCCGGCTGGGCGGCCGGACCCTGGCGGTGGACACCCACGGCTGGCTCGCCGCGGTGACCGGGATGCCGCCGGTCGACCGGCTGCCGCTGCCCAAGTCGATACGGCCGGGCCGGGTGTGGCTGCCGTCGCTCGGCATGTGCCGGGTCGAGCCGTTGCCCGGCGGCTGGCTGCTGCAGGTCGCGGACGGGCCTTCGGACGGGGCGCCGCAACGGGTCGTGCTGGATCTGAGCCGGCCGCGCGGTTACACGGTCAATATGGTGGGCGCGGTGGGCACCTGGACGCAGCGGCTCTCGCCGCGCCATGCGGAGCTGCTGTACGCCCTGGCGCTGCACCGCGAGGGGCGTACCGCCTCCGAGCTCGCCCAGGACATCTTCGGCGACGCGACCCGGACGGTGACGGTACGGGCGGAGATCTCACGGATGCGCCGCCATCTCGCCCAGGTGCTCGCACACCGCCCGTACCGCTTCGGCGACGACGTCGAGGTGGAGGTGATCCACCCGGACCACCCGGCCGATCTGCTGCCGCACTCGACGGCTCCGGTGGTGGTCAGGGCGCGTACGGCCGACTAGGACGTTCCGGATCCGGGCCGTTCCGGATGTGGGCCCGCACCGTCGGCGGGCGCGCTCCGTCGGGCATCCCGCGGTCCGCGCTTCGGGACCGGCTTTGGCGCGGGCGGCGGGGCGTGGTTCCCTGGCAGTCATGAGCAACCCCGCACGTAGCGCCGCCGCCGCCACCGAAGTGACCATCTGGTCCCTGGAACAGACCTCCCCCGACGATCTGCGGCCCGCCGCGGTCCCGGAGGGCGATGTGCGGATCGTGCGGTCACAGATTCCGCTTCCCGAGTTCAGCCGGTTCCTCTACACGGCGGTCGGCGGCGACATCCAGTGGACGGACCGCCTCGCCATGACGTACGCGCAGTGGCAGGAGGCCCTGGACCGGCCGGGGGCCGAGACCTGGGTGGCGTACGAGAACGGCACCCCCGCGGGCTACATAGAGCTGGACCCGCAGGACGAGGGTGCGGTCGAGATCATGTACTTCGGGCTGATTCCGGCATTCCGGGGGCGGCGGATCGGCGGACATCTGCTCTCGTACGGGGTCGCTCGCGCCTGGGACCTGGCGGAGCGCTGGCCGGAGCGGACACCGACGAAGCGGGTGTGGCTGCACACCTGCTCCAAGGACGGACCTCACGCCATGGACAATTATGAGCGGCGCGGCTTCCGGCTCTTCGACACGAAGGTGGAGCTGGAGCCGGAGGTGGCGACGCCGGGGCCGTGGCCGGGGGCCGGGCGGTAGCACGGCGGGCGGGGCCGCCCTCCGCTTCGGGTGACATGTAGGGGGATTGCGGCCATTACGGGCGGGCCGGTCCGGATCGCTCCAATGACGAGCACCAGGCCATCTCGCGATGCGGGACACTCTCGTCCACATCCTGGATAGTGGTGGACTGGCCCGAGATACGCGTGCCACGCTTCCGTCATGCCTGGAACTGGAATTGCCTTGGTGAGTCGACGCCACGTCGACCTCGGCCGCGTGTCCAGCGCCATCTGTCCGGCGAGCTGAGAGTCCCAGCACCGCCGCGATCCCCTTTTCTCTGCAAACCCTGCGCACCGCCGCGCCTTGACGCGAGTGTGCAGTTCAGAGCCGCCCTCCTGCAGTCCCGAAGGACGTACTGTCATGGCCGCTACCCCGGAACAGTCTGCGACCACCACGCCCCGCCGCAAGGCCGGACGCCACCGTGGCGAAGGCCAGTGGGCCGTGGGGCACCACACTCCGCTCAACGGCAATGAGCAGTTCAAGAAGGACGACGACGGTCTCAATGTGCGGACACGCATTGAGACGATCTACGCCAAGCGCGGTTTCGACTCGATCGACCCCAACGATCTTCGTGGACGCATGCGCTGGTGGGGCCTCTACACCCAGCGCAAGCCCGGGATCGACGGCGGCAAGACCGCGATCCTGGAGCCGGAGGAGCTGGACGACAAGCACTTCATGCTGCGGGTCCGGATCGACGGCGGCCGGCTGACCACCGCACAGCTGCGGGTGATCGGCGAGATCTCGCAGGAGTACGCGCGCGGCACCGCGGACATCACCGACCGGCAGAACATCCAGCTCCACTGGATCCGCATCGAGGACGTCCCGGCGATCTGGGAGAAGCTGGAGGCCGTCGGGCTCTCCACCACCGAGGCGTGCGGTGACTGCCCCCGCGTGATCATCGGCTCCCCGGTGGCCGGCATCGCCGCCGACGAGATCATCGACGGCTCGCCCGCCGTCGACGAGATCCACGACCGGTACATCGGCAACAAGGAATTCTCCAACCTGCCGCGCAAGTTCAAGACCGCGATCTCCGGTTCGCCGGTGCAGGACGTGGTGCACGAGATCAACGACATCGCGTTCGTCGGCGTGGTCCACCCCGAGCACGGTCCGGGCTTCGACGTCTGGGTCGGTGGCGGGCTCTCCACCAACCCGCGGCTCGCCGAGCGGCTGGGCGCGTGGGTGCCGCTCGACGAGGTTCCGGACGTCTGGGCCGGAGTCGTCGGCATCTTCCGCGACTACGGATACCGGCGGCTGCGCAACCGCGCCCGGCTGAAGTTCCTGATGGCCGACTGGGGCCCGGCGAAGTTCCGCCGGGTGCTGGAGGACGAGTACCTGAAGCGTCCGCTGACCGACGGTCCCGCCCCCGAGCAGCCCAGCAGCCGCTGGCGCGACCACGTGGGTGTGCACCAGCAGCAGGACGGCCGCTTCTACGTCGGTTTCGCCCCCCGGGTCGGCCGGGTGGACGGCTCCACGCTCGCCAAGATCGCCGACCTCGCGGCGTCGCACGGCTCGGACCGGCTGCGCACCACCGTCGAGCAGAAGATGATCATTCTCGACGTGGCACAGGACCAGGTGGACTCCCTGGTCGCCGGACTTGAGGCGCTCGACTTCCAGGTGCGGCCCTCGCCGTTCCGGCGCGGCACGATGGCCTGCACCGGCATCGAGTTCTGCAAGCTGGCGATCGTCGAGACGAAGGCGCGCGGCGCCGCGCTGATCGACGAACTGGAGCGCCGCCTGCCGGACTTCGACGAGCCGCTCACCATCAACATCAACGGCTGCCCCAACGCGTGCGCCCGCATCCAGACCGCCGACATCGGTCTCAAGGGCCAGCTCGTGCTGGACGCCGACGGCAACCAGGTCGAGGGCTATCAGGTGCACCTGGGCGGCGCCCTGGGCCTGGAAGCCGGGTTCGGCCGCAAGGTCCGTGGCCTGAAGGTCACTTCGGCCGAGCTGCCCGACTACGTCGAGCGGGTCCTGGGCCGCTTCCAGGAGGAGCGCGAGGGCGACGAGCGGTTCGCGACCTGGGCGGCGCGGGCCAGTGCGGAGTCCCTGTCATGAGCGAACGCGCCGCACCGTTCTACTGCCCGTACTGCGGGGACGAGGACCTGCGCCCGCACGAGACCGGCCACGGTGCCTGGGAATGTGCCTCCTGCAACCGCGCGTTCCAGCTCAAGTTCCTGGGTCTGCTGACCCGGGGGCTGCAGCGCAATGACGTTGAAGGGGACGGGATATGACTCAGACTCTGCAGAGCGAAGACCTCGAGATCCTGGCCGAGCGGGCCGGGCGGGAGCTGGAGGACGCCTCCGCGCCGGAGATCCTCAAGTGGGCCGCCGACACCTTCGGCGGGAAGTTCTGCGTCACGTCCTCGATGGAGGACGCGGTCGTCGCCCATCTCGCCTCGCGCGTCTTCCCCGGTGTCGACGTGGTCTTCCTCGACACCGGCTACCACTTCCCGGAGACGATCGGCACCCGGGACGCCGTCGAGGTGGTGATGGACGTCAATGTCATCACCCTCACCCCCCGGCAGACCGTGGCCGAGCAGGACGCCGAGTACGGGCCGAAGCTGCACGACCGCGACCCCGACCTGTGCTGCAGGCTGCGCAAGGTCAAGCCGCTCGAAGAGGGCCTGACCGGGTACACGGCCTGGGCGACCGGGCTGCGCCGCGACGAGTCCCCCACCCGGGCGAACACCCCGGTCGTCGGCTGGGACCAGAAGCGGCAGAAGGTGAAGGTCTCGCCGATCGCCCGCTGGACGCAGGACGACGTGGACGCGTACGTCACGGAGCACGGCGTACTCACCAACCCACTGCTGATGGACGGCTACGCCTCCGTGGGCTGCGAGCCCTGCACCCGCCGGGTGCTGGAGGGCGAGGACGCACGCGCCGGACGCTGGGCCGGCCGGGGCAAGACCGAGTGCGGGCTGCACGACTGATGACGACTGATCAGGAGACTTCGATGAGCGTGACGGAGACGGGAGCCACCATCTGGCTGACCGGTCTGCCGAGCGCGGGCAAGACCACCATCGCGTACGAACTCGCCGGGCGGCTGCGCGGTGAGGGGCATCGCGTGGAGGTGCTCGACGGCGACGAGATCCGGGAGTTCCTCTCCGCGGGTCTCGGCTTCTCCCGCGAGGACCGGCACACCAACGTCCAGCGGATCGGCTTCGTCGCCGAGCTGCTGGCGGCCAACGGCGTGAAGGTGCTGGTCCCGGTCATCGCCCCGTACGCGGACAGCCGGGACGCGGTGCGAAAGCGGCACCAGACCGAGGGCACCGCTTATCTGGAGGTGCATGTCGCGACTCCGGTCGAGGTGTGCTCCGAACGCGATGTGAAGGGGCTCTACGCCAAGCAGGCGGCGGGCGAGATCAGCGGGCTCACCGGGGTCGACGACCCGTACGAGGCGCCCGAGTCGCCGGACCTGCGGATCGAGTCGCACCGGCAGACCGTGCAGGAGTCCGCGGCGGAGCTGTACGCGCTGCTGAGCGAGAGGGGTGCGGCATGACGACCGCCGCGACCGTGTCGGAAGGCATCGGCAATCCGTACGCACTCAGCCACCTGGACTCCCTGGAGTCCGAGGCCGTGCACATCTTCCGCGAGGTGGCGGGCGAGTTCGAGCGGCCGGTGATCCTGTTCTCCGGCGGCAAGGACTCCATCGTGATGCTGCATCTGGCGCTCAAGGCGTTCGCGCCCGCGCCGGTGCCGTTCACGCTGCTGCACGTCGACACCGGGCACAACTTCCCCGAGGTGCTGGAGTACCGCGACCGCGCGGTGGCCCGGCACGGGCTGCGGCTCCATGTCGCCTCCGTGCAGGAGTACATCGACGCCGGAAAGCTCCGCGAGCGCCCGGACGGCACCCGCAACCCGCTGCAGACCGTGCCGCTGACCGAGGCGATCCAGCAGCACCGCTTCGACGCCGTGTTCGGCGGCGGGCGCCGGGACGAGGAGAAGGCACGCGCCAAGGAGCGGGTCTTCTCGCTGCGCGACGAGTTCTCCCAGTGGGACCCGCGCCGCCAGCGCCCCGAGCTGTGGCAGCTCTACAACGGCCGGCATGCCCCCGGCGAGCACGTCCGGGTCTTCCCGATCTCCAACTGGACCGAGCTGGACGTCTGGCAGTACATCGCCCGCGAGGGCATCGAGCTCCCGGAGATCTACTTCGCCCATGAGCGCGAGGTCTTCAGCCGCTCCGGCATGTGGCTGACCGCGGGCGACTGGGGCGGCCCCAAGGAGGGCGAGCGGATCGAGACCCGGCAGGTGCGCTACCGCACGGTCGGCGACATGTCGTGCACCGGCGCCGTCGACTCGGACGCGACGACGCTGGACGACGTGATCACCGAGATCGCCGCCTCCCGGCTCACCGAGCGGGGCGCGACGCGTGCCGACGACAAGATGTCCGAGGCCGCGATGGAAGACCGTAAGCGCGAGGGGTACTTCTAAGATGACCACACTCACCCAGCACGCGGAGCAGTTGTCGACCACCACCCTGCTGCGGTTCGCCACCGCGGGGTCGGTCGACGACGGCAAGTCCACCCTCGTGGGACGTCTGCTGCACGACTCCAAGTCGGTCCTCACCGACCAGCTGGAGGCCGTCGAGCACGCCTCGCGCAGCCGGGGCCAGGAGGCGCCCGACCTGGCGCTGCTGACCGACGGGCTGCGGGCCGAGCGCGAGCAGGGCATCACCATCGATGTCGCCTACCGCTACTTCGCGACGCCGCGCCGCCGGTTCATCCTGGCCGACACCCCGGGGCATGTGCAGTACACCCGGAACATGGTGACGGGCGCCTCGACGGCCGAGCTGGCCGTCGTCCTGGTCGACGCCCGCAACGGTGTCGTCGAGCAGACCCGCCGGCACGCCGCCGTCGCGGCGCTGCTGCGGGTGCCGCACGTGGTGCTGGCCGTCAACAAGATGGACCTGGTCGACTACGCGGAGCCGGTGTTCGCCGCCATCGCCGAGGAGTTCACGGCGTACGCGGCCTCGCTCGGCGTTCCGGAGATCACCGCGATCCCGATCTCCGCGCTGGCCGGTGACAACGTCGTGGAGCCGTCCGCGCACATGGACTGGTACGGCGGGCCGACGGTCCTGGAACACCTGGAGACGGTGCCGGTCAGCCATGACCTCACCGCCTGCCACGCCCGCTTCCCGGTCCAGTACGTCATCCGGCCGCAGACCGCCGAGCACCCCGACTACCGGGGCTACGCGGGCCAGATCGCCGCCGGCGCGTTCCGGGTGGGCGAGGCCGTCACCGTCCTGCCGTCCGGCCGTACGTCGACGATCGCCGGGATCGACGCGCTCGGCGAGAGCGTGGACATCGCCTGGGCGCCCCAGTCGGTGACGATCCGGCTGGCCGACGACATCGACATCTCGCGCGGCGACCTGATCGCACCGGCCGACGACGCGCCGGCGGTCACCCAGGACGTCGAGGCGACCGTGTGCCACGTCGCCGACCAGCCGCTCGCCGTCGGCCAGCGGGTGCTGCTCAAGCACACCACCCGCACGGTCAAGGCGATCGTCAAGGACATCCCCTCGCGCCTGACGCTCGACGACCTCTCCCAGCACCCGGCGCCCGGACAGCTCGCCGCCAACGACATCGGCCGGGTCGTCGTCCGTACCGCGGAGCCGCTCGCACTCGACGCGTACGCGGACTCCCGGCGCACCGGCTCGTTCCTCCTGATCGACCCGGCGGACGGCACCACGCTGACGGCCGGCATGGCGGGCGCCTCGTTCGCCGCCGCGGCCGGACCCGAGGCCGCCGCGGACGACGCCGAATGGGACTTCTGATGACCATCGACATCTACTCCACGTTCGCGAAGGAGGGCGGCCGCATCGGCAGCGGCGCCCTCGGCAGCGGCCAGGGCGGGGTCGCGCGATGTGCGCGATGACGTACGCGCACCGCCTGCGCGCCCACTCGCACCAACCGCACCGCCCGCACCGCCAGTTCAGACGAAGACCTGCCGACCTCCCGGCCGCGTCCCCGTAGCACCCAGGGACGCGCGCACCGGGCCAACGAGAGGAAAGCCTCCCGTGTCTGCCCCCCGTACCGCGCCGCGCCGCGCCCTCGCCGCCGTCGCCGCCCTGCCGCTGCTCGCTCTCGCGCTCACCGCCTGCGGCTACGGCTCCGAGGCGAAGCAGGACGACGTCAAGGAGGCCGGTGTCTCCACCGGCGGCAAGAAGCTCTCCGCGGACACCGTGAAGATCGGCTACTTCCCGAACCTCACCCACGCCACGGCCCTGGTCGGCATCCAGGAAGGCATCATCGCCAAGGAGCTCGGCTCCACGGCGGTCAAGCCGTCGACGTTCAACGCCGGTCCGTCCGAGATCGAGGCGCTCAACGCGGGCTCGATCGACATCGGCTTCATCGGCCCCTCGCCCGCCATCAACGGCTTCGCCAAGTCCAAGGGCAAGAGCCTGCGGATCATCGGCGGTTCGGCGTCCGGCGGCGTGAAGCTGGTCGTCAACCCGAAGAAGATCAAGACCCTGGACGACCTCAAGGGCAAGAAGATCGCCACCCCGCAGCTCGGCAACACCCAGGACGTGGCCTTCCTCAACTGGATCTCCGAGAAGGGCTGGAAGGTCGACGCCAACAGCGGCAAGGGCGACGTCTCCGTGGTCCGTACGGACAACAAGGTGACGCCGGACGCCTACCGGTCGGGTTCCATCGACGGCGCCTGGGTGCCCGAGCCGACCGCCTCCAAGCTGGTCGCCCAGGGCGCGAAGGAACTCCTGGACGAGTCGTCGCTGTGGCCGGACAAGAAGTTCGTGATCACGAACATCATCGTGTCGCAGAAGTTCCTCACCGAGCACCCGGACGTCGTCGAGGCGGTGCTGCGCGGCACGGTCGACACCAACGCGTGGATCAACGCCAACCCGGACAAGGCGAAGGCCTCCGCCAACACCGCGCTCAAGGAGCTGAGCGGCAAGGCGCTGCCGGCCGAGGTCCTCGACCCGGCGTGGAAGTCGATCCAGTTCATCGACGACCCGCTGGCCGCCACGCTCGACACCGAGGCCAAGCACGCGGTGAAGGCAGGTCTGCTGGAGCAGACGGACCTGACGGGCATTTACGACCTGAAGCCGCTGAACAAGATCCTCGAGGCCGCCGGCAGGCCCGAGGTCGCCGACGCCGGTCTCGGCGTCAAGTAAGCGCTGCCTACTGCCGGACGCTCTCGGAGCGTCCGGCACCCGAACAGGATTCCCAGGAGGTGACGACCATGGCGACCACCACGCTCACCAAGGCCGAGGACCGTACGGCGTTCGGGCACGCCGCCCGTATCGACCACGTATCGAAGTCCTTCGGCGGACCGGAGGGGCAGCAGCTCGTCCTGGACGACATCACACTCGATGTCGCTCCCGGCGAGTTCGTCACCCTCCTGGGCGCCTCCGGGTGCGGCAAGTCGACCCTGCTCAACCTGGTGGCCGGACTCGACCGCCCGACCGCGGGGTCCATCGAGACCCCCGGCGGGCGGCCGGCCCTGATGTTCCAGGAGCACGCCCTCTTCCCGTGGCTGACCGCGGGCAAGAACATCGAACTCGCGCTGCGGCTGCGCGGCGTACCGAGGTCCGAGCGCCGCGCCGAGGCGGAGCGGCTGCTCGAACTCGTACGGCTCGGCGGGGCGTACGGGAAGCGGGTGCATGAGCTTTCGGGCGGTATGCGGCAGCGGGTGGCGATGGCCCGCGCGCTCGCCCAGGACAGTCAACTGCTGCTGATGGACGAGCCGTTCGCCGCACTCGACGCCATCACCCGGGACGTGCTGCACGACGAGCTGACCCGGATCTGGCGCGAGACGAACGTCTCGGTCCTCTTCGTCACGCACAACGTGCGGGAGGCGGTCCGGCTCGCCGAGCGGGTCGTCCTGCTCTCGTCGCGGCCGGGCCGGATCGCCCGGGAGTGGACGGTCGACATCGACCAGCCGCGCCGCATCGAGGACACCGCGGTGGCCGAGCTGTCCGTAGAGATCACCGAACAACTGCGTGGGGAGATCCGCCGACATGGCCAGCACTGAGACCGCCGCAAAGGACACCGCCCAGGACCTGGCGGGCCTGGAGGCGGGGCTGGACGCACTCGACGCCGTACGGGTGAGCCGGACCCCGGTCCGCGAGGTGCTGGTGCGCAAGGTGCTGCCGCCGGTCGTGGCCGTGGTCCTGGTGCTCGTCGTCTGGCAGATCCTGATCTGGGCACAGGTCACCGACGACTACAAGCTGCCGTCGCCGTCCCAGGTGTGGGACGAGGTCACCCATGCCTGGGCGCAGGGCACCCTGCTCGGCTACATCTGGACCAGCGTCTCGCGCGGTCTGCTCGGCTTCCTGCTGGCGCTGGCCATCGGCACTCCGCTCGGACTGCTGGTGTCGCGCGTCAAGCTGGTCCGCGCGGCGATCGGGCCGGTGCTCTCCGGGCTCCAGTCGCTGCCGTCGGTCGCCTGGGTGCCGCCAGCGGTGATCTGGCTGGGGCTCGACGACCGGATGATGTACGCGGTGATCCTGCTGGGCGCCGTCCCGTCGATCGCCAACGGACTGGTCGCGGGCGTCGACCAGATCCCGCCGCTGCATCTGCGGGCCGGGAAGACGCTGGGCGCCACCGGTCTTCGCGGCACCTGGCACATCGTGCTGCCGGCCGCGCTGCCCGGCTATCTGGCGGGCCTGAAGCAGGGCTGGGCGTTCTCCTGGCGTTCGCTGATGGCCGCCGAGATCATCGCCTCCTCGCCCGATCTGGGGGTGGGCCTGGGCCAGTTGCTGGAACAGGGCCGGGAGACCAGCAGCATGTCGATGGTGTTCCTCGCCATCATCCTGATCCTCACCGTCGGCATCGCGATCGACCTGCTGATCTTCAGTCCGCTGGAGCGGTGGGTGCTGCGCGGCCGCGGCCTCCTCGTCAAGAGCTGAGTACGACCATGACCGCTCCGGTACTTCTCGTCATCGCCCACGGCAGCCGTGACCCGCGGCACGCGGCGACCGTGCACGCGCTCACCGCGCGGGTGCGGTCGCTGCGGCCGGGGCTGCGCGTGGAGACGGGTTTCCTGGACTTCAACGCGCCGTCGGTGCCGCGGGTCCTGGAGCGGCTGGCCGCACAGGGGGCGCAGGACGTCATCGCGCTCCCCCTGCTCCTCACCCGGGCCTTCCACGCCAAGTCCGACATTCCGACGGTGCTGCACGAGGCCCGGAGCAGACTGCCCCGGCTGCGCATCCGGCAGGCCGAGGTGCTCGGCCCGTCACCGCTGCTGAACTCGGCGCTGGAACGGCGGCTGCACGAGGCCGGGGTCCGTCCCGGTGACCGGAGCTCGACCGGGCTCGTCCTGGCCTCGGCGGGCTCCACAGACCCGGAGGCGATCGCAGTGATCGCTGAAATCGCGCGGGAGCTGCGGCACACCGGTTGGTGTTCCGTGCGGCCTGCGTTCGCCTCCGCTGCATCTCCCACGGGGTTCCCCCGTACCGAGGACGCGGTACGGGCCCTGTGGGACGAGGGTGTGCGCCGGGTGGCGGTGGCTCCGTACGTCATCGCTCCCGGCCGGCTTCCGGACCGGATCGCCGAAGGGGCGGCCGGCGCGGACGTACTGGCCGATGTGCTGGGCGCCTCACCGGAGTTGGCCCGGCTGCTGCTGACCCGGTACGACGAGGCCCGCAGGCCGGCGGCCCGGCCCGCCGCGCTCACCGCGTAGCGCGGCGCCCGGTCACCCCACGTCCAGGCTGCCCGTGCGGGTCCGCTTGAGTTCGAAGAGGTCCGGGTTCCCGGCGAGCACCCGGAAGCTGTCGAAGACGCGTCCGGCCTCCTCGCCGAGCGGTGCGGAGCGCAGGACGGGCCCGAACCAGACCGCGCCGTCGACATGGATCGTGGGCGTGCCGACGTACGCGTCCGCCTCCGGGTCCTTGCCGGCGTCATGGCTGCGCCGCAGCGCCTCGTCGTACGCCTCCGAGTGCGCGGCGGCGGCGAGCGCGGCGGGCAGGCCGAGCTCCGCGAGGGACTCGGCGATCACCTCGTCGAAGTCCTCGTTCTTCTGCCGGTGGATCCGGACGCCCATCGCGGTGTAGAGGTCGCGGAGCACGCCGTCGCCGTGGGCGTCCGCCGCGGCGACCGCGACCCGCACCGGGCCGATCGACCTGTCGACCAGTTCCCGGTACCAGTCGGGGAGTTCATTGCCGATGTTGTGCAGGTAGAGGCTCATGACGCGGAAGCGGAGATCGATGTCGCGCCGCTGCTCCACCTCCAGCATCCAGCGGGAGGTGATCCAGGCGAACGGGCATGCCGGGTCGAAGTAGAAGTCGACGACGGTCCGGCCCGGTTCCGGGGTGCGTGGTGTGGTCACGGGTCGAGCCTAGACAGAAAATGGCATGTGGTCCCGGACCATTCACCGTCGAGCTGACTGGGCCACTTCGACCGGGGCGAGGCGGGCGGTAGCATCCACGGATGCGAACGATCGAGACACTGGTCCCGCGGGCCGGGCAGGTCGATGCCGCGGGCCTGCGCGAGTTCGACGCGGACCGACTCGCGGGGTACGTCGCCGATTCGGCGCATCCGTGGTGGCGCCGCAGGGCCTGCGTGGTCGCACTGGCCGGGCGGGTGCCGGAGCACTGCGTCGCCGGACTGATCGCGTGCGTCCACGACCCCGGTGACATGGACGAGGTCCGCATCGCACTGCTGGATCTCCTCGCGGACCGGGCGGAACTGCTGCCCTGGCTCAGGCACGAGGACCGGCGGCAGAAGAGTTCGTACGGAATGCCCGAGGCGATCCTCAAAGCACGCGGCCTGCTCGGTGACCGTTCGGCGGTCGGCGAGCTGGCGACGCTCGCGGCCGAACCGTGGCCGCGCCTGCGGGCGATCGGCGAGGCCGGACTGGACGCGCTGGTCGCCCGGCACGGAACCGCGGCGGTGCTGGCCGACGTCGGTGACGCACGCCCCGAGGACCGCGCCTTCCGCGTCCGGATGCGGCACCGCGCCGGCCAGGACGTCACCGACGCGCTCGCGGACCCCGACCGGGCGGTCGCGTACCTCGCCCAGTCACTGCTGACCGACCCGGACCGGATCCGCGGCTGC
Organism: Streptomyces sp. NBC_01591; assembly: GCF_035918155.1. Lineage (NCBI taxonomy): Bacteria > Bacillati > Actinomycetota > Actinomycetes > Kitasatosporales > Streptomycetaceae > Streptomyces > Streptomyces sp. NBC_01591. The sequence continues at coordinate 6,920,515 of NZ_CP109327.1, read as the reverse complement.
CTTGACGAGGCGCCGACGGCCGAGGCGAAGCTGTGGGCGGCGTACGCGCTGCACCGCCTCACCGGCGACACCGCCGAGACCCGGGCCATCCACGACTCGCTGGGCCGTCCCCGGGTCGAGGTCGACGGTCTGGACGAAGAGCTGCGCGGGGTGATCCTCCAGGAGTACGGGCACGACTGCGAGGAGCGGAGCGACCCGCGGTGGCGGGTCGAGGCCATCTGCGCCGAGCCGCCCGCCGAGCCGGACGAGGACGAGCAGCTCCGCCGGGCCATGGCCGCGCTCACCGCGGCGGGCCTGGCGCCGGAGCCCCCGGTCTCCTGCGGGGAGCACCACCGGCAGGGTGGTGGCACCTACCACGTCATCAGGTTCGGCGAGAGCGAGATCTCCGTCAGCACCCTCGGGCGGTTCGCCACCTCGTACGAGGACGAACCCGCCGCCCGCGCGGCCCTGGAATCGGCCGGCTTCCGCTGGATCGACCGGGCGACCGACGCGATCCGGGTCACCGGCCTCTGTGTCTACTACTTCGGCAGCCGCGAGCCCCCGGACGTCGCCACCCTGCTCTTCTACTGGCAGGACTAGGGACGCTCGTCCGGCTCAGGCACCGGTCCAGTGCGGGTCGCGTCCGCTGTGGGCCAGCGCCTGTTCGAACACCGACGCCGACGCGGGCACCGGCACCTCGTCGGCGAAGCCGTCGTACTGCCGGTAGAGCGCGGCCATGCTGTCGACGACGCCGAGGACGTAGGCCGCCGCCGCGTCGGAGAGCCGGAACTCCTCGCCGACGGCACGGGCCACGTCCCAGCCGTGCAGTGCCGTCTCCGCGATGAGCATCGCGGCGATGTCGGCTGCCGGGGTGGCCGAACCCCCGAGGTCGACCTCGCCGTCCCAGACCACGGGGTCCGACCATGCGGCGACCGCGCGGTCCAGTTGCGCCGCGTACTGCTGCGCCCAGTCGGCGTCGGCGGTGAAGTCGCGGGCGGTGAGCTCCTCCGGGAGGTCCTTGCGCAGGGCGCGGTGCTCCAGGCCGTGTGAGGTGTACAGCACCCAGTGGTTGACGAGCCCGCGCACATCCCAGTCACCGCAGGGCGTGTTCGGTACGTCGAGCTGCTCGACGTCGATGGAGCGGGCGATGCGGGCCGCCTCGACGGCGACCTCGGTCAGGTGGGCGTGCTCGTTCTTCATGCGTCCCAGTCTGGAGCCGGTCCCGGTGGCCGGTATTGAAGAAATGCGACGCCGTCCCGACCGGGCGGTTCGGACGGCGGCGTGGACAACGTCGGAAATCCGGCCCCTCGAAGGGGCGGGCGGCACCTCGGAACAGGATCCGTGGTCACGACACCGATTGCGACTAGGGCCTGTCCGACGGATCAGGGCGCGACCCCGGCCATGATCCGCCGGACAGGCCCTAGTGTTCCCGTCATGACCTTCCTCCCGCCCCTTCCCGATGATGTGTTCCTGCTCGGCGGCGAGCTGCCCGTACGCCGGCTCGGCTACGGCACCGCCCAGCTGACCGGCCCCGGGTACTGGGGCCCGCGCGGCGAGCGGCGGGATGCCGTGGCCGTGCTGCGGGCGGCCGTCGAGCAGGGCGTCACGCTCGTCGACACCGCCGACAACTACGGCCCGGGGCTGGCCGAGGAACTCGTCGCCGAGGCGCTCCACCCGTACCGCGAGGATCTGGTGATCGCGACCAAGGGCGGTGTGGTGCGCACCGGCGACAGCGCCTGGCACATCGCGGGCCGGCCGGAGCAGCTGCGGGCGATGTGCGAGGCCAGTCTGCGACGGCTGCGGACGGACCGGATCGACCTCTACCAACTGCACAGGCTGGACCCGGAGGTGCCGATGGCCGACCAGCTGGGCACCCTGGATGCGCTGAGGCAGGAAGGCAAGATCCGGTACATCGGTCTTGACACCCTCACCGCCGACCAGCTGGAGCAGGCTCTCTCCCTGACCGGGATCGCCTCGGTGCAGAACCGTTTCAATCTCCTCGACCGTTCGTCGGACGCGGTACTGAAGGTGTGCGAGGCCCACGGCCTGGCCTTTCTGCCCTGGTTCCCGCTGGCCAACGGCGCTCTGACCGGCGACGCCGCCGCGGTGCTCACCGGCATCGCCGATCGGCACGGTGCCACTCGCGGGCAGATCGCCCTCGCCTGGCTGCTGCACCGTTCCCCCGTGCTGTGCCCGACCCCGGGCACCGGTTCGCCCGTCCATCTCGCGGAGAACCTGGGGGCCCGGGAGATCCGGCTGTCCACCGAGGACCTGAGCGGCCTGGAGGCGCTCGCACCCGCATGAAGGAGTACCCGCACGTGACCACCGCCCGTATCACCCCCGCCGTCCCCGCTCCGGCCGCCGCTCCCGGCCCGGCGGCCGATGCCACCGCCGTCCCGGTGATCCGGGCGGACGGTGTCTCGCTCGTACGGGACGGCAATGTGCTGCTCGACTCGGTCTCCCTGACCGTACGGAGCGGTGAGCACTGGGCGCTGCTCGGTGCCAACGGCGCCGGGAAGAGCACGCTGCTGGGGCTGCTCGGCGCGGTCAACCATCCCACCCGGGGCTCGGTGGAGGTGCTGGGACGCACCCTCGGCCGGGTCGATCTGCGGGAGCTGCGGTCACTGCTCGGGCATGTCGATCCGCGTCATCCGCTGCGTTCCCCGCTGTCGGTGCACGAGGTGGTGCTGACCGGCCTGACGAACTCGGTCGAGCCGGTGCCGCGCCGGACGGTGAGCGAGGAGCAGCGGGAGCGGGCGGAGCGGCTGCTGAAGATGCTGGGCATGGGCGGCAAGTCGGGGTCGCGCTGGCCGGCGCTGTCGCAGGGTGAGCGGGGCCGTACGCTCATCGCCCGCGCCCTGATGCCGCAACCGCGGCTGCTGCTGCTCGACGAGCCGGCCACCGGGCTCGATCTCGCCGCGCGTGAGCAGTTGCTCGACAGTCTGGACATGCTGCGCGAGGAACATCCGGAGCTGGCGACGGTTTTGGTCACCCACCACCTGGAGGAGCTGCCCGCCTCCACCACGCATGCGCTGCTGCTGCGGGGCGGCCGGTGCGTGGCCTCGGGTCGGGCGGACGAGGTACTGACCACGGATCAGGTCAGCGACTGCTTCGGGCATCCGGTGCGGATCTCCCGTACGGATGGCCGGTGGGCTGCGCGGGCGCAGCGCGTCGCCCGTCGCTGACCGGTGCTCAGCCCTCGGCGCCGGTACCGGTGTCCGCGGCGGCGCCGAACGGTGTGGCCTGGTTGAAGTAGAGCACCCAGCCCACGTCGGTCAGCCGCCACACCGAACTGCGGTGGGCGAGGCGTCCCTTCGTCTCGGTGTCGTAGGTGAGGTGGACGAGGTCGTCGGCGAGCTGGACCCCGCTCATCCGGGACGCGGTCAGCGGGCCGGGGCGGGGGGCGTCCGCCGCGGTGAGCGAGGCGATCATGGTGTCGCGGTCCCAGACCCGGCCGGTGTAGTCGATCTCGCGGTAGTCGGGGTGCAGCAACTGGGCGAGGAGTTCGGCGGAGGCGCGCACGGCCGGGTCCAGAAGGCGCAGCTCGCCCTCGACCGCCGCGGCCACGCCGGGGGACGGTTCGGTCATGCGGGGGCTCCGTCGTGTGTGGTGACCGTGGGCGCCGTCATCTCCACCAGCTTGACCACGGTGTTCCAGTTGCGCGAGGTGGCGATGATGCCCTTGGTGACGGAGGGCCGGGACAGTGCCGCGGCGAGTTTCGAGCGGCCCAGTCCGTCGGGGGCGTAGAGATAGAGCGCACGGTCGCCGAGGCCGAATGCCTCGGGGAGGAAGGCCTCCGGTTCGATCCCGGCGAAGCGATCGGCGTCGACCGGCTGGTCGTAGTAGGTGATGTGCAGCTGTTTTCCTTCGAGTTCGGCGGCCGGGAACGGGCAGGCCGCCGCAACTTCCGCCAGGTAGGCTCCGTCCCGGACCAGGCAGGGGACGGGGAAGCCGAACCGCTTCTCGATGGCCTGCTCCAGTTCGGCGGCGAGGGCGTTCTCGTCGTCGGACGCGCTGCTGAAGACCGCGTTGCCGCTCTGCAGGTGGGTGCGGACGTCTCCGTGTCCCAGTCCGGTGAGCAGTGTGCGGAGTTCGGCCATCGGGACCTTCTTGTGGCCGCTCACATTGATCCCGCGCAACAGCGCCGCGTACATCGTCATGGGCACACCATAGGACGATCTCTTCGCACGGCGCGGCCGCCGCGCCCCGTGGGGGAGGGCGCGGCGGCCGCCGATTCCGTTGTGCCGGGCATCCGTCACCCGGTCACGGCTGCGGGGTCGACTACTCGACGACCTTCAGCAGCTTGTTGGGAGTGCCCTCGGTCGCGTTGGAGATCGCGTCGGGGGTGGCTCCGTCGGTCAGTGCCGTGGCGACCTCTTCCGGGGTGGCGTCCGGGTGGCCGGCGAGGTAGACGGCGGCGGCACCGACGACGTGCGGGGTCGCCATGGACGTACCGGAGATGGTGTTGGACGCGTCGTCGCTGTCGTTCCAGGACGAGGTGATGTCCGAGCCCGGGGCGTAGATGTCCACGATCGAGCCGTAGTTGGAGAACGAGGACTGCTCGTCGTCCACCGTGGACGAGGCGACCGTGATGGCCTCCGGGACGCGGGCCGGGGAGCTGTCGCTCGCGTCGGCGGAGTCGTTTCCGGCGGCCACCGCGAAGGTGACTCCGGAGGCGATGGCCTTCTGGACCGCGGCGTCGAGCGCCTCGTCCGCGCCGCCGCCGAGGCTCATGTTGGCGACGGAGGGGCCCTCGTGGTTCTCGGTGACCCAGTCGATACCGGCGACGACCTGCTCGGTGGTGCCCGAGCCGGAGTCGTCGAGCACCCGGACGGCGACGATGTCGGCCTTCTTGGCGACCCCGTAGGTCGCACCGGCGATGGTGCCCGCCACATGGGTGCCGTGGCCGTTGCCGTCGTCGGCGCTGTCGTCGTTGTCCACGGCGTCGTAGCCCGAGGTGGCCCGGCCCTCGAACTCCTCGTGCGTGGTACGGACGCCGGTGTCGATGACGTACGCGGTGACACCCTCGCCCGCGCTGTCCGGGTAGGTGTACGCGTTGTCGCCGGCCGTCTCGGTCTGGTCGATCCGGTCCAGACCCCACGACGGCGGGTTGTCCTGGGTCTCGTCGATGTGGAACTTCTTGTTCTGGACGACCTTGGAGACGGCCGGGTCGGCCGCCAGGCGCTTGGCCTCGGTGAGCGAAAGGCCGCTGGCGGAGAAGCCGTTGATGGCGGAGCTGTAGTTGCGCTTCAGCTTGCCGCCGTACTCCTTGGCGAGCTCCGCCTTGTCGGCCTTCTCGTCCAGCATCACGATGTAGCTGCCGGAGACGGCGTTCGCCGCGTCCGCGCCGTAGACGGTGCCCATCGCGGGAGCGGGTGCGGCGCCGGCGAGGGAGGTGTTGAGCAGGGTGACCCCGGCCGCTGCGGCCACCGCGGTTATCGCAGCGGTCAGCTTGATCCGGCGTGCGCGCTTGTGAATTGCCATGAAGAGGGATCTCCTCGTCATTCTTTGTGGGGGGATTGGCCCCCGGCCGGAAGATCTCCGGGGGCTGGCTCGAAACCCTCGCCGATTGACGCGCCCAGATCAAGACCTTCATGCGGCTGTGACTTACTCAACAAAGTTACGTAATAAGAAACCGGCCAGCCGTGCCCAAGTCGGGCACCGCCGCCGCAACATCCGCCGCACACACCGGGCTTACGGCTCCGACCGGCACACTTCACACACGGGAAGACGAACCCCGCCCGACCGTACGGACGGGCGGGGAGGCGGCTTGATTCCACCCCCGTGTTCACAGAGCCCTCACGAGGTCACCAAATTGGGTTCAGGTCCGGACGACCCGGACGTCGCCGACCCCCATCAGTCCGGCGAGGGGCACCTTCGCGGCGGCCTGCTCCGGACTCACCGTCAGATTGTCGCCGCGCAGCATGTCGAGCAGCATCTCGGCGAGCGGCATCACCATGTGCCGGCCCCAGCAGCGTTCCGAGGCGTGCCCGAAGGGGAGGTACCCGGGCTGGTCGTCGGGGTCCAGGCTGTCCCAGCGCTCGGGGCGGAACTCGTCGGGGTCGTCCCAGAGCGCGGGGTCGCGGTGGCTCAGCAGCGGCAGGAGGAGGATGTCGTCGGCCGCGCCGATCCGGGAGTCGAGAGCGGGGTACTCCGGCGACGCCTTCCGCAGGATGTTCCAGGAGGGCGGCAGCAGTCGCATGGCCTCGTACAGGATGTTCCGGTTCGAGGTGTCGTCACCGAAGGGCGATCCGAGCCAGAGCGCGTTGGCGACGAGCGTCGAGACGGTGAAACATACCGGGGCCGCCGCCCGCCGGTACAGGCCCATCGCGTAACGCCGGTCGCTGTAGCTCCCGGCATTGGCGGTCAGGCCCGCGATGGCGGAGACGGGCGCGCCGGGGCGGAGCCGGCCGGGCAGCGCCGCCCCCGTGGCGATGACCGTCCAGGTGAGTTTGGGCGTCAGCTCCAGCGCGCGGTCCATGAGGATGCGGAGCCGGTAGGGGTCGGCTCCGAGAACCAGATCGCGCAGGAACACATGGCCGACGTGCGGCCATTCGCCGGAGAGGTCGACCTTCCCGACGGGCTTCTTCAGTGCCGTCCGGACGTCCCGGCCGATGGCCTGCATGACCGTCGACGCCTCGGTGCGCGGAATGGACCGTCCGTGCAGGGGTTTGAAGGTGGGGCGCTCGTCCTCGGCGGCCGGTCTGGCGGCGAGGATCCGGTCCGTCAGGTCGGCCCCGGCGACGCCGACGGTGCCGGGGTCCAGACGGAAGACCTCCTCGCCCCGGTGGTCTCGCAGGAGCGCCTGGAGTCTCGGCGCGAAGACGACGTCCCGGGCGCGGCTGCCGGTACCGGACATGTGCATCGGTGGTCTCCAAGAAGCGGGAAGGGCCCGCGCCCGGCGGGCCGATGAGGCCTGGCCGGACACGGGCCCGAATCGACTGACCGTGTCCCTCGAAACGACGGACCGTTCTGTCGGCTTAGTACCAGTGGTACCAGGCGTACGCCTTCAGGCTCTTCTCCGGCGTCATCTTGTCCTTGAGCAAGAAAAGGAACTTCATAACAGCACCTCCATCTTTTACTCTGAATTTGCATTCAAGCGGGCATGACTTGGACCGATCGCGACGCCAATCCCCCGCCTCTGACCGGGAATTTTGTGCCGCTCACCGCCGAAAGGAGTGAAGCTCAGCGTGAAAGGAGTTGTCAATGACTTCTTTTTTCGCCGTACCCGAATCACGGCGAATCGGGCACAGGTGGAACCAAGTCCGTCGGATTTCCGTCCGGGCGGGCCGAAAGAGGCCGCGCGTTCAGTTTTCGGCGGCGCCCGGCGGGTGTGGACGCACCAGGCTGACCACCACGACAACAGGCACGACGCGGCACCCATACCCGCACGGGGCGCGTGGGCACAAGGGCCTGAAGAGTCGAATTCACGCCATTGAATGTCTGAATCACCGACGCCCAGGAATACTCCGGACCGGGGCCCTCGATTCCTGTGCATCCCCCGGAGGGTTCCGGCGACGAACCCGAAGAAACGTACCGGTCGGTAATTCATGGCCCGGCCGCAGGAAAAACTGAGTGGCCCATGAAACCGACCCTCTCGACGTGGCGGCGGAATCGCCGAAGAACCGTCCGCCGCCGCACCGGCCGTGAGGGTGCCTCAGCGCTGATAGCGGGCCAGGACCCGGTTCCCGTCGTCGACCAGACGCTTCCTCAGCTCGTCCGCCCCGATGGCCCCGCTGTAGTACTCCTGGAGGGCGGGTGTGGCGACCTTGTCCTTCCACTCCGGGTAGCCGCGCACCGACTGGGCGGGCGCCGGCCGGAGCGCCTTCGCGACGGCGACACCGGTCGCCCAGCCGTTCTCGGCGGTGTGCAGGGACGGGTCGGCGAGGGCCGCGGTGCCGGTCGGGAGCATCCAGTCGCCCTTGGCCAGGCGCACCATGTTCGGCGGCCGCAGCAGGAAGTCGATGAACTGCGCGGCCTCCTTCTTGTGCGGGCTGGCCTCCGAGACGGACAGGGTCTGCGGACTCACCCCCTGGGCTGGGCCCGCACTGCCCGCGGGAGCCGGCAGGACCGTCCACTCGAAGCCCTCGGGGGCCTGTTCGACGACCTGCTGGCGGTACGAGAAGCCCAGCGGCACCATCGCGTACTTGCCGCCGAAGAATCCGGGAAGGGTGTCGGAGCCACCCATGCCGAGTGCGGTGCGCGAAGCGCTGTGGTCGATATTGACCTGGTCGTGGATGGTGCCGGGGACGATCCGGTCGCCCTCGCCCGCTCGGATGGTCACCTTGCCGTCGGCGCCGCGGTGGAAGAGCTTGCCTCCGCCGGAGAGTCCGAGGTTCAGCGTGACGGAGACCGGTTCCTTCAGCGGCCAGGCGACGCCGTACCGCCCCTCGCCCGTCAGCTCCTCGGTGACCTGCCGGAACTCGGCCCAGCTCCAGGGACGGTCGGGCGTCGGGACGCGGACCCCCGACTCCGCGAGAATCCTGGTGTTGGCGATCAGGACCCGGGGCTCCTGAAGGAACGGCACTCCGTAGACGCCGTCGCCGAAGGTGGTGGTGGACCAGCTCTGCCGCGGGATGTCGGCGGTCAGTCGGCCGGGGAGGAGCGTCCGCAGATCGGCCAGGTAGCCGCCGTACGCGAAGTCGGCCAGGTCGTCGGAGGCGTCATGGATGATGTCCGGCGCCTCGCCGCCCTCGAAGGAGGTGAGCAACTGGTCGTGGACGGTGTCCCAGCTGCCCTGGACGTAGCTGACATGGATGTCCGGATGGGCTTCGTTCCACTCCTTCACCAGTTGCTTGTTGGCGTCGACGGACTCCTTCTGCCAGGCCAGCGACTGGAAGCTGAGCTCGATCCGCCCGTTGTCGCCCCTGCCGTCGTCCGTCCCCGCGCAGCCGGTGAGCAGCAGGGCCAGTGCGGTGGCCGCCGCGGCGGCCGTCGTCCGTAGAGATGCCCGCATCAGCTCTTCACCGCCCCGGCCAGCATGCCGCCCGTGATCCGCCGCTGGATGATCGCGAAGACGACCAGCGAGGGCAGGGTGGCGAGGAACGCGGCGGCGGCGAGCGGACCGAGATCGGCCGCGCCCTCCGCACCGATGAAGTGGGTCAGTACGACCGGCAAGGTCTGCTTCTCCGGTGTCTTGAGCAGGACGAGCGCGAAGAAGAGCTCGTTCCACGCGGTGATGAAGGCGAAGAGCGCGGTGGCGACGATGCCGGGGGCCAGCAGCGGGGCGGTGACCGAGACGAGCGTCCGCAGCCGGCCCGCGCCGTCGACCGAGGCGGCCTCCTCCAGCTCGGCGGGCACGGCCCGTACGTATCCGACCAGCATCCAGAGGGCGAAGGGCAGCGCCCAGACGGTGTACACCATGATCAACCCCCACAGGGTGTTGATCAGATGGAGATTCTTCAGGATCAGGAAGAGCGGAATGATCAGCAGGACGAGCGGGAACGCCTGGCTGATCACGACCCATCCGGTGGCCGCCGTCGAGAGCCTGGAGCGGCGGCGGGCCATCACGTACGCCGTGGGCGTGGCGACGAGGACCGCGATGAAGGCGGCGCAGAGGGCGGCGATCAGCGAGTTGGCGGCGGCCTGGAGCAGCGGCTGTTCGTCGAACGCCTTGCGGAAGTTGTCGAGCGTCGGGTTCTCGGGGATCCAGGTGGGGTGCAGGGAGCCCAGTTCGCGCGCCGGTTTGAAGGCGGTGGAGATCAGCCACAGGAACGGGAACGCCAGGAAGACGAGATAGCCGAGGAGCGCGGCGTACTGTCCGGCGCGTGCGGTTCTGCTGGTACGCAGGCTCATCGGTCCTCGCCTCCCCTGAGCCGGCCGGCGAGATACACCGCGAGGATCACGGAGATCACCGTGACCATCACACAGCCCATCGCCGCGGCGTATCCGAACTGTCCGTAGTGGAAGGCCTCTTCGTACGCGAAGAGCATCGGCAGCCGGGTGCGGCCGCCGGGTCCGCCGTTGGTCAGTACGTAGACCAGGGCGAAGGAGTTGAAGTTCCAGATGAAGTTGAGCGCGGTGATGGACAGTGCGACCGGCCTGAGCACCGGCCAGGTGACGGTACGGAAGCGGCGCCAGGCACCGGCTCCGTCCAGGGCGGCCGCCTCGTGGAGTTCGTGCGGGGTGTTCTGCAGCCCGGCGAGCAGGGCGACGGTGGTCTGGGGCATGCCCGCCCAGATGCCCACGACGATCACGGCGGGCAGGGCGGTGGCGAGTCCGGTGAGCCAGTCCCGGCCGTCGCCGAGGCCGAGATCGCGGATGGTCTCGTTGAGGACGCCCGCGTCCGGGTTGTAGACGAGCCGCCACATGAGGCCCACGACCACCTCGGGCATCGCCCACGGAATGATCGCCAGCGCCCGCGCCAGCCAGCGCATCCGCAGCTTCTGGTTGAGCAGCAGGGCGAGGCCGAGGGCCAGTACGAACTGCGGGACGGTGACGCCGAACGCCCACACCAGGCCGATCCGGAACGAGTCCCAGAAGAGGGTGTCGTGGAGCAGGTCCTGGAAGTTCAGTCCGCCCACCCACTGGGTGGAGCGGGTGCGGCCGGACTGGGCATCGGTGAAGGCCAGCGCGATGCCGTAGAGCAGGGGGCCGACGCTCAGGATCAGGATCGGGATCAGCGCGGGCAGCACCAGGAACCAGGTGCCGGCATTCCGGTTGACCGGCCGGGACCGCTTGTCCTGCGGGCTGCCGGGCGGGCCATGCCTCTCGGAACGTACGGTTGCACTCGCCAATGTCACGAATTCGCCCCCTTGCGTCATTCGATCGGTTTCATACCGTTCTGGCCGCTCAGGTGGCCTCCGTCATCGTGCTGACGGGCCATCGGTTCGTCAAGCCAGCCTGCACAGATGCGAAAATCGGAGTCATGAACGAGATGCGTGCGCGCGAGGTGCTGGCCACTGCCGGACTGTCCGGCGGTGCGGAGCTGCTCGCGATAGGTGAGAACGCGGTGTTCGCCGTCGGCGACCTGGTGGTCAAGGTCGGCCGGGACGCCGTGCGGAACCCGGAACTGCGGGACCGGGCCGAACGCGAGGTGGCCGTCGCCCGGTGGCTGGCCGCCTCGGACGTCCCCGCCGTACGGGCCGCCGAGCCCGCGGCGCGCCTGGTCGAGGGCCACCCCGTGACCCTCTGGCACCGGCTGCCCGACGCCGTACGCCCCGCCGAGCCGCGGGACCTGGCACAGCTGCTCATCCTGGTGCACGCGCTGCCCGCCCCGGACGGTTTCGGCCTCCCGCGCCGCGAACTGCTGGGCGGGGTCGAACGCTGGCTGCGGCTCGCGGGCGACGCGATCGACCCGGCCGACGCCGACTATCTGCGGGAGCGCCGCGACGGCTTCGCGGCGGCGGCCGCCGCACTGGTCCCGCATCTGCCGCCGGGGCCCATCCACGGCGACGCGCTGCCCCGTAACGTCCATGTCGGTCCGGACGGGCCGGTGCTGGTCGATCTGGAGACCTTCTCCACGGATCTGCGCGAGCACGACCTGGTGGTGCTCGCGCTGTCCCGGGACCGGTACGGCCTGGCACCCGAGGCGTACGACGCGTTCACCGCCACGTACGGCTGGGACGTCCGTGAGTGGGAGGGCTGCGCGGTGCTGCGCGGGGCCCGGGAGACGGCCAGCTGTGCGTGGGTGTCCCAGCACGCACCGGCCAACCCGAAGGCGCTCGCAGAATTCCGCCGCCGGGTGGCCTCGCTGCGTGACGGCGACACGGCGGTGCGGTGGTACCCGTTCTGAGGGCTGCCCCCTGAACCCCGGCCACGGGTCCGGGCCGTCAGCCGGCGACCGCGACCGGCTCCCGCAGCGGCCAGTGGCCGTCGATCACCGCGTCCGCCGTGCCCTTGCGGCGCAGGAACTGCTGGAAGTCCGCCGCCCATTGCGCATACCACTCCACCTGGCGCTCGTGCAGCTCGGCGGCGGTCAGCTCGGCCACCGAGCCGTGCCGCTCGGCTATGGCGTACGCCACCCGGACCGCGGCCAGCGCGTCCGCCCCCGCATCATGGGCTCCGCCGTGCACCACGCCGTACTCGACGCAGACCGCCTCCAGGTTGCGCTTGCCCTTGCGGTAGCGGTCGACGGCCCGGTCGATGGTGTACGGGTCGATGACCGGACCGATCCCGGCCCCGTCGAGCCGGTCACTCAGCGACGGCAGCCCGTGCCGCTGCAACTCCGCCGTGAGCAGCGTCAGATCGAAGGCCGCGTTGTACGCGACGACCGGCACGCCTCGGCGCCAGTACTCCGTGAGCGTCCCGGCGATCTCGTCGGCCACCTCGCGCACCGGCCGGCCCTCCGCCGCCGCCCGCTCGCTGCTGATGCCGTGGATCGCCGAGGCCTGCTCGGGGATCCGGATGCCCGGATCCGCCAGCCAGGTGTGCTGCCGCACCGGCTCCCCGTCCCTGCCGCCGACGCCGACGATCGCGGCTGTCACGATCCGCGCCTCCAGCGGTTCCGTGCCCGTCGTCTCCAGGTCGAAGCCGACCAGCGCCTCCCGGTGCCAGCTCATCCCGTACCTCCTTCGTGGTGCTCTCCCCCAGGTGATGCCCACCCTCGCATGCACCACTGACAACGCGGTGGCGGCCCCTCAGGAGACGGGCCGGGAGTCCGCCCACACGGACTCGAATTCCTCGCGGTACGTCTCGAACAGCCCGTGCTCGTTGTCCTGCCCCGCCCGGACCACGGCACGCCCGCCGCCGCGCAGCACCAGCACGGGCGCCTCCATGCCGCGTGCGCGCCGCAGATAGGTCTGGACGACCCCGACCGCGTCCGTCCCGTCGCCGTCCACCAGATAGGCCGTGAAGCGCGGCGTCTCGTCGAACACATGGATCTCGAAGGCGCCCGGATCGCGGAGCTTGGAGCGGACCCGGCGCATGTGGAGGATGTTCATCTCCACCGACCGGCTCAGCTCGCCCTTCTTCAGACCCAGCTCCCGCTCCCGGCGCTTGACCGCGCTGCTCGCCGGGTTGATGAAGAGCAGCCGGACCCGGCAGCCCGACTCGGCCAGCCGGATGAGCCTGCGGCCGGAGAAGTTCTGCACCAGCAGGTTGAGCCCTATGCCGATCGCGTCGAGCCGGCGCGAACCGCCGAAGAGATCCTCGGCGGGCAGCTGGCGCTGGAGCCGCACCCGGTCGGAGTGGACGGAGACCACATCCGCGTACCGGTCGCCGACCAGCTCCTCCACGGCGTCGACCGGGAGCCGGTCGGCCGACGGGACCCCGGCGCCGCTGCCCAGGATCTCCAGGAGCCGGGCGGAGGCGCGCTCGGCCTGGGCGAGGACGGCCTCGTTCAGGGCGCGGTTGCGGGAGACCACGTTGCGGGCGACCTCCAGCTCGTCGAGCGCCAGCTCCACCTCGCGCCGGTCGTCGAAGTACGCCTCGAAGCACGGCCAGTGCTGGACCATCAGCTCACGCAGCTGAGGCAGCGTGAGGAAGCTGAGGACGTTGTCGTCGGCGGGGTCCAGCAGATAGCCCTTGCGGCGCGAGACCTCGCGCACGGCGACGGCGCGCTGCACCCACTCCTGTCCGGCGGGCCCGGCGGCGGCCACCACCCAGTCCTCGCCGTGGACCGGCTCGTAAATGGGCCGGAGCACCGCGGCGACCACGGCACGCAGCCGCTGCTCCACGAGATTCAGCCAGATGTAGGCCCGTCCGGCCCGCTGGGCGCGCGTACGCACCTCGCTCCAGGCGTCCGCTCCCCAGTCCAGCTCCGCGCCGATCTCCATGGGCTGCGCAAGCGATACCGCCCCTGGCGGGACATCGGTGGCGTCCCCCTCGTGACCCGGGTCACCTGGGGGCAGCTCGAATCCTCCCGAGCTCACCCGCGCACCGCCTTCCACTCCCCCACCAACGATCAAGGAAGGGTACTCCGCGAGCGGGAGCCGGTGCAGCCGGATGCGCATGCTGCTTCGTCAACTCCCGTATGGCACAGGCACGTTCCCGACGGCGAGATCGGCCGTAGTGAGGGGATTCATAGTGATTAACCACCCCGTCCCCGGGCCTGCACCGGGCGAGAGCCGCCTTCCCGGGCCCGGATCCCGGTTCCGGGCGACACGGAGAGGCCCGATGTTGACCGGACCGCGTGATGTGCCGGTCGGTCCTAGGTAGCCGCACCTGTTTCGGGGAAGATCTGGCTCCAGGGCCTGTCCGGCGGATCAGGGGTCGGACGGGTTCTGGCAGCCCGCAAGCTCCAGGCACCCGGATCAGAAGTGGAAGAGTCGAACCTATGCAGGTCTGGCCGGGACAGGCGTATCCCCTCGGTGCCACGTACGACGGCGCCGGGACCAACTTCGCGGTCTTCTCGGAGGCCGCCAGACGAATCGAGTTGTGCCTGCTGCACGACGACGGTTCCGAGACGGCGGTGGAGCTCAGGGAGACCGACGCCTTCGTCCGCCATGCCTATCTGCCCGGGGTGATGCCCGGTCAGCGGTACGGATTCAGAGTCCACGGGCCGTACGAACCGGAGCGCGGCGCCCGCTGCAATTCGGCCAAACTGCTGCTCGACCCGTACGCCCGTGCAGTCGCCGGGCAGATCCGGTGGGGCGAGGCGGTGTACGGCTATCCGTTCGGCCGTCCCGACGCACGCAACGACCTCGACTCGGCGCCGCACACCATGACCTCGGTCGTGGTCAACCCGTACTTCGACTGGGGCGACGACCGGCGGCCCCGTACGGACTACCACCGCACGGTGATCTACGAGGCCCATGTGAAGGGTCTGACGATGCTCCACCCGGGGCTGCCGAAGGAGCTGCGCGGCACCTACGCGGGGCTGGCCCATCCGGAGGTGATCGCCCATCTGACGGAACTGGGCGTCACGGCTATCGAACTGATGCCGGTGCACCAGTTCGTCCAGGACCACCGGCTGGCCGACGCGGGGCTGGCCAACTACTGGGGCTACAACACCATCGGTTTCTTCGCCCCGCACAACGCCTACGCCTCCTGGGGCGACCGCGGCGAGCAGGTGCTGGAGTTCAAGCAGGCCGTACGGGCCCTGCACCAGGCCGGCATCGAGGTGATCCTCGACGTGGTCTACAACCACACCGCGGAGGGCAACCATCTGGGTCCGACGCTCTCCTTCCGGGGCCTGGACAACGCCTCGTACTACCGGCTCGCGGACGACCAGCGGTACTACATGGACACCACGGGAACCGGGAACTCCCTGCTGATGCGGTCGCCGCACGTGCTCCAGCTGATCATGGACTCGCTGCGGTACTGGGTCACGGAGATGCACGTGGACGGCTTCCGCTTCGATCTGGCGGCCACCCTGGCCCGGCAGTTCCACGAGGTGGACCGGCTGTCGTCGTTCTTCGACCTGGTGCAGCAGGACCCGGTGGTCAGTCAGGTGAAGCTGATCGCCGAGCCGTGGGACGTGGGCGAGGGCGGCTACCAGGTGGGGAACTTCCCGCCGCTGTGGACCGAGTGGAACGGCAAGTACCGGGACACCGTGCGGGACCTGTGGCGCGGCGAGCCACGGACCCTCGCCGAGTTCGCGGGGCGCCTGACCGGATCGTCGGACCTGTACCAGGACGACGGACGGCGGCCGCTCGCCTCGATCAACTTCACCACCTGCCACGACGGATTCACGCTGCACGACCTGGTCTCGTACAACGACAAGCACAACGAGGCCAACGGCGAGGGCAACCGGGACGGCGAGAGCCACAACCGGTCCTGGAACTGCGGCGCGGAGGGGGACACCGACCAGCCGGAGATCCTCGATCTGCGGACGCGGCAGATGCGGAACTTCATCGCCACGCTGATGCTGTCGCAGGGCGTGCCGATGCTGAGCCACGGCGACGAGTTCGCGCGTACGCAGCGGGGCAACAACAACGCGTACTGCCAGGACAGCGAGCTGTCGTGGGTGCACTGGCCCGACCCGGCCGCGGAGGACAGGACGGACGAGGCCGACCGGGGCGAGGGGAGCACCGAGGGCAGCAGTCTGCTGGAGTTCACCCGGGCGATGGTGTGGCTGCGCCGCGACCATCCGGTCTTCCGGCGCCGCCGGTTCTTCCACGGCCGTCCGGTCGAGGGCACGCACGACGAGCTCTCGGACATCGCGTGGTTCACGCCGGAGGGCGGCGAGATGACGCAGCGGGACTGGCAGGCCGCGCATGCCAAGGCGTTGACGGTCTTCCTCAACGGTCACGCGATCTCGGAGCCGGGGCCGCGCGGCGAGCGGATCTCCGACGACTCGTTCCTGCTGATGTTCAACGCGAGCGCCGAGACACTGGAGTTCTCCGTTCCGGTGAATCACGGCCGGCAGTGGCTGGTGGTGGTCGACACGGCACGCCCGGTCGGAGTCATGCCCGGCTCGGGGCCGAAGGTGGCGGCGGGCGATCGGGTGACGCTGGTCGGGCGCAGCATGGCGGTGCTGCAACGGCCCGCGTAGGCCCGAGGACCGTCCCGCCCAGCGGCCGGGTACACCGCCGGTCGAGCCCTTTGCGGCGTTCCGTGACACAGAAGGCGCCAGGCTGGGTACGAACGTCCGCATGACGCCCACCGCCACCTACCGGCTCCAGCTCCAGCCGGACTTCCCGTTCTCGGCCGCCGGACACGCCGTCCCGTATCTCGCCGCGCTCGGCGTCTCCCATCTGCATCTGTCCCCGGTCCTCGAAGCCGTGCCCGGCTCCCGGCACGGCTACGACGTCGTCGACCACGGCCGGGTCCGTGCCGAGCTCGGCGGTGAGGAGGGGCTGCGGGAGCTGGCCCGCACGGCGCGTGAGCACGGTCTCGGGCTGATCGTGGACATCGTGCCGAACCACATGGCCGCCGTCCCCCGCCACAACCACGCGCTGTGGGAGGTGCTGCGCGAGGGCCCCGGATCCCCGTACGCCCGCTGGTTCGACATCGACTGGGCGGCGGGCGGCGGCAAGGTGCTGCTGCCGGTGCTCGGCGGACCGATCGGCGACGAGATCGGCGGGCTCCGGGCGGACGGGGACGTGCTGCGCTACGGCGAGCAGGAGTTCCCGCTGCGGGCCGGCACCGCCGATCTGCCGCTGCCCGAGCTGCTGGATGCCCAGCACTACCGGCTCGGCTGGTGGCGGCTGGCCCGTACCGAGCTGAACTACCGGCGGTTCTTCACGATCTCGGAGCTCATCGGGGTGCGGGTGGAGGACCCCGAGGTGTTCGCCGCCACCCACGGCAAGATCCTCGAACTGATCCGGGACGGTGTCGTCGACGGGCTGCGCATCGACCACCCCGACGGGCTGGCCGAACCCGCGGCCTACCTGGAGCGGCTCTCGGCGGCGACCGGCGGGCGGTGGACGGTGGTGGAGAAGATCCTCACCGGCGGCGAGCCGCTGCCCGCGGGCTGGGCCGTCGCGGGGACGACCGGGTACGACGCGCTGCACCGCGTCGACGGCCTGTTCGTCGACCCGATGGGCGCCGCGGAGCTGGTCGGCCGCTACCGGGAGTACGCGGGGCCCGCCGGCGACCGCGGCGGTTACTGGACGGCGACCGTGCGCCGCGCCGCGTACCGGGTGGTGACGCATGAACTGGCCGCCGAGACCGAGCTGCTGACCCGGCTCGCCGTACGGATCTGCGCCGCCGAGCCCGCGCTGCGCGATCACGCCCCGTGGACGCTGCACGCCGCCGTGCGCGAACTGCTCGTGCGGGTGCCCGTCTACCGCCCGTACGTGACGGCCGGCGGGCCCTGCACGCGGACGGCCGAGGAGACGCTGCCGGACGGGGCCGTACGGGACGCGAAGGCGACGTTCGCCGTCGCGGAGGAGGCGTCGGCCGTCGATGTGGTCCGGGAGCTGGCGCTGGGGCGGCTGGGCGAGGGGCCCGAGCGGGCCGCGTTCTGCGCCCGGTTCGCCCAGACCGCTTCCGCGTTGCGCGCCAAGTCGGTCGAGGACACGGCGTTCTACCGGTACGTGCCGCTGATCTCGGCGAACGAGGTGGGCGGCGACCCCGGGCAGCCCGCGGTGACGCCGGCGGAGTTCCATGCGTACTGCGCCCGGCTGGCCCGCGACTGGCCGGCCACCGGCACGGCGCTGACCACCCATGACACCAAGCGGAGCGCCGATGTACGGGCCCGGGTCGCGGTGCTGACGGAGTGCCCGGAATCGTGGTCCGGGCTGCTGACGGAGCTGGAACGGGCGACCCCGGCCACCGCTCCGGACGCGCAGCTCGCCTGGCAGGCCTGGCAGACGGCCGTGGGCTGCGCGAAGCTGCCTGGCGGCGAGATGGCGGGCCGACTGGAGCCGGCGCTGCTGAAGGCGGTGCGCGAGGCGGGGCTCTTCACCGGCTGGACCGAGCCCGATCCGGCGTACGAGCGGGCGGTGACGGACTTCGTGGCGGCCGGGCCTGCCGCCGGCGGCGGTCCGGTGCGCGAGACACTGGAGCGGTTCGCGCACACGCTCGACCCGTACGTGCGGGCCAATGTGCTGGGGGCGGCGCTGGTGCATCTGACGATGCCGGGTGTACCGGATCTGTACCAGGGCACGGAGCGGGAGTACGTGGCGCTGGTCGACCCGGACAACCGGCGGCCGTTCCGCGAGCCGTCCGGCGACGTGGGCCTCGGCGAGAAGGGCGAACTGACGGCGGCCGCCCTGCGGCTGCGACGCGAACGGCCGGAGGTGTTCGGCGAGTCCGGTACGTACGCGCCGCTGAGCGCCCATGGCCCGGCGGCCGCGCACTGTCTGGCGTTCTGCCGCTCCGGCGAGGTGGTCACCGCGGTGACCAGGCTGTCGTTGCGGCTGGCGGAGTCGGGCGGCTGGCACGACACGGAGCTGGCGCTGCCGGACGACGGACCGTGGACCGATCTGCTGACCCCCGGCCGGAAGTTCACCGGTGGCTCGGTGGCGCTGGCGGAACTCTTCGGCGGACTGCCGGTGGCGCTGCTCAGCCGGGCCGGACGAGGAGGGCCCGCGGACCACGGGTGAGCAGCCCGGTGCCGGCCGGGCGGAATCCGTCCGCCCAGCGGAGCCGGGGCATCGCGTCGAGCAGCGCGCGCAGGCCGTGGCGGGCTTCCAGCCGGCCGAGCAGGACGGCCGGGCAGGACACGGGGCCGGAGAGGGACCGGCCCTGGTCGCGGCGGAAGGGGTCGAAGAGGTCGGGTGCGGCGAACCGTTCCGGATCGCGGCCGGCCGAGCCGATCAGACAGGCGACGTCCGCCCCGGCGGGCAGGGTGCCGCCGCTGAGGGCGACCTCGGTGACGGTGCGGCGCAGCACCACCTGGACCGGTGGGTCGCGGCGCAGCGACTCCGTCCAGGCCCGGTCGGCCAGGGCGGGTTCGATGCGCAGGGCGGCGAGGAGGTCGGGGGCGTCCAGCACATTGGCGAGGAGGGAGGCGAGCGCTCTCTCGCGGAGGCCGGTGTGCCGGGTGCAGGGTGTGGCGGTGGTGCCTGTCCCGGTGCCGGGATGCCGGTGCGGCCGGGCGCTCGCGTCAGGGGCGGCGCCGACGGGCAGCCAGCGGCAGAACTCCTCGACGAGGTCGGCCTGTTGACGGCTCGCGATCCGGCGTGCCAGGACGTACGCGGTCCGCTCGATCCGCGCTGCCATGTGACGTGGTACCGATGCGAGGTCCGGCATGTGACGGGTCACCGGCCCGGGATCCGACATGTGACGTGGCACTGCCCCGGGCCCGGCGGCCGGGTGCTGCGTGCGGGGTGCGCATCGGGGGCTGCCGTGGCAGAGCCCGAGCGGGGCGGGGCCGCCACGGGGTGCGGTGTCGTGCGGGAGGCCGGTGAACCGGGGGTCGGTGAGGGCCGTGGTCACATCCGCGTACCGGCTGACCAGCCAGGCGCCCAGGGGCGCGTCGTAGCTGAGCGGGTACTCCTCGCGCAGGACGCGGTAGATCCGGTACGGGTCGTGCGCCGCGCCGGGTGCGAGCAGGCTGGGGCCGGTGCTCGTGCGGGGGCCGCGCGTCGGCCTGCCGGTCCGGCGGCCGCGTTCCGGTACGGGTATGCCTTCCGGCGCGTCCGCCTGCATCGGTGACCCCCGGGGCGTCAGGGCGCCGGTGTGCGGCGCGGTTTCCCCCAGCGCACCACCGACGGCGGCGTCACGCAGCCGACGTACGGCCGTCCGGGTGACGGTGGTACGCCCGTTCGGACGCGGGCTGCACCAGCGGTCCTGAACCGGTCGGCTCCCCGGCGGCCCGCTCCCGGGCGAGGCGCTCTCGGACGGGGCACTCAGTCCGGGGGCCCGAGGACGGGCGCCGAGAGCCGGAAGCTCATCCGTCCGAAGCTCACTTGGTCCCCGTCGCGGACCGGGACCGTGCCGGTGACCCGCTGGCCGTTGACACAGGTGCCGTTGGTCGAGCCGAGGTCGCGCAGCAGCCAGCAGCCGCCGCGCGCGGTGAGCTCCGCGTGGAGCCGGGAGACGGTCTCGTGGTTGAGCCGCAGCCCGTTTCCCGGATCGCGGCCGATCAGCAGGGGGTGCGGGCTCGGGGCGGGGAGCAGGAGTTTGGGGAGCCGTTCGGTCTGCCAGACCCGGCGCACCCGGCCGGGAAATCCGGACACCCCGCTCACGACCCGGAGTATCCGCTGTGACCAGCGGCCCTCGCCCTCCAGGTCGGCGGTGAGTGCCTCCAGTTCCTCGGAGCGCCGGGCGGTGAGGGCCAGTTCCATGCGCCGCATGAAGGTGTCGTGGGACAGTTTGCCCTGTGCCGCGCCGTCTCTGAGTACGCCGAGCACACGGTCGCGCTGGGCGTCGGACAGCCGCACGGGATACGTGTGGGACTCGAAGGAGGACGTCACACTGCCAATTGTCGGTCCGACCGCCCCGGAGTGTCCAGAACAGGCCCGTGTCCCACCCTGCGGCCCGCGCGGGGTGCCCTGCCGCGAATATCCCCGCGCACGGCTGTGGAGACGTTGCTACTGTCTCCCGCCGCAGGCCGCCCGGCATTCGCCGGAAGGCCCTTCCGCGCGCCCAGAGGAGCTTGTGTGACCCTTGCACCACAGGAACTGACCATCCGTCCGCTCGCCGGTCCGCAGGAGCTCGGGCTCTTCCGCCGGCTGTCGTACACCCTCGATCACGAACTCGCCGACGACCTGGAGAGCGGGCGTCGCCGCCCCGAGTGGATGTGGGTGGCGCTGCGCGGCGAGCACGTGGTGGCAAGGATCGCGTGGTGGAGCCGGGACGGAGCGGCGCCGCTGCTCCTCGACTTCTTCGACCTGGACGACACGCTGCCCGAGCCCGACCGCGGTGAGGTCGGCCTGAAGCTGCTGGAGACGGCGACGGCCGCGGTCGTGCCGGCCGGCGCCCCGCGGCCCGAGTACGGACGCTTCGTACCGGCCGACTGGCGCGAGGACCCGGCCGTCCGCGATGCCGTCGAGGCCCGGATCCGGGTCATGGAGCGTTCCGGTGCGCGGATGCTGGTCGAGCGGCTCCGCCTGGAGTGGCGCGCCGGTACGGCGGTCCCCGCCGACAGCGGCCGGCTCCGGTTCCGCCCGGTCGGCGGTAGCGAGGATCTCCTCGCGCTGATGACACCGGTGATGGAGGGCACCCTCGACGCCCACGGGCAGTCCGACCTGGCGTCCGGGCTCAGCGCCCGCGAGGCCGCCGAGAAGCACTACGACGAGGAGCTGGCGACGTACCGGACACCGCGCGAGTGGTGGCGCATCGCCGAACTCCCGGACGGTGAACCGGTCGGGTTCGTGGTCCCGGCACGCAACGACTACAACCCGATCGTCGCGTACATCGGTGTGCTGCCCGCCCACCGCGGCCACGGCTACATCGACGACATCCTCGCCGAGGGCACCCGGGTACTGGCCGCGCAGGACGGCGTGGAACGGATCCGGGCCTCCACCGACCTCGGCAACGTACCGATGGCCAGGGCCTTCGCGCGCCTCGGGTATGTGAACTTCGAGCGCTCTTTCGACATGGTGTGGGACTGATCCGCCCCCACCGGCCCACCGGTCACGCCGACCGCTCCCCCGCGGCTCCGGAGGTGAGTTCCGCCAGCCATTCCAGGCGGAGCTGCTGCTCGGCGGGGACCGTCGCGTCCTCGCCGCGCGGCCCCACGTTGAGCAGCAGGTTGCCACCCGCGGCCGCCGTCTCCCGTACCAGCGATTCCAGTGCCTCGCGGCCGAGGTACGCCTCGGGCGGGGAGTTGCGGTTGTAGCCGAAGCCGTGGTCGATGCCTCGGGTGATCTCGTACGGGTCGGGGCCGGTGCAGCGGGCGAACTCCGGGGTGCGGAAGTCGTAGTACGGGGGCCGGCGCGGTACGAAGCCCTCGCCCTGGGCGATGGTGCGGCGTTCCCAGCTGTCGTACAGGGCCTTGGCGCCGGGGAGCCGCAGTGCGCGCCACATCGGTGCGTACGGGAACAGCCGGTCGTTGACGACGCCGTGCGGGACGGTGAAGCGGTAGTACTCGATGAGCCGCTGGACGTCGGTGCGTGAGCCGGGCCAGGCGATGTCGTTCCAGAGGATGTCGGGGCGGTACCGGCGGATCAGTTCACGCATCTGGGCGCCCGCGTACGCGGGGTACCCGCCGCGCGGGACGGCCGAGACGGTGTCCGCGCCGGTTCCTATGGGGCGGTCGTCGAAGCTCCAGTCGAGTCCGCCGGAGTAGTAGACCCCGAAACGCAGCCCCTCGGCCCGTACGGCTTCGGCGAATTCACCGACGACGTCGCGTGTGGTGTGCCAGCCGGTCCGGTGCGGGTTGGCAGCCTCGGAGGGCCAGAGGCAGAAGCCGTCGTGGTGCTTGGTGACGAGGACGGCGTAACGGGCGCCCGCGGCGCGGAAGCTGCGGGCCCACGCGGTGGGGTCCCAGGTCGCCAGGGCGTCGTTGAAGTCGCCCCCGAATGCGGTGTACGGGCGGCTGCCGTAGGTCGTGCGGTGGTGGGCGGAGACGGGGCTTTCCGGGAAGCGGAGCGCGTTCTCGTACCACTCGGCGTACGACGTCCAGCCGAGCGGCGAGCGGCGGCCGGCCAGGGGGAGTTCGTCCGCGGGGACGTACGGCGGGGCCCAGCCCGGTACGGAGGCGGGCGTCCAGTGCACAAAGATCCCCAGTCCGGCCCGGGACCACCATGAAGCAACCATGCCGCGAAGTATGGATCACACCGGGGGCGGTCCGTCAGGGGCGGTGTGCCGCACCGCCCGCCTTCTGCGTGCGGATCAGATCGCGGTACCAGGCGTACGAGTCCTTGGGCGTCCGGCGCAGCGTCTCGTAGTCGATGTGGACCAGGCCGAAGCGCTTGCTGGCGCCCTCCGTCCATTCGACGTTGTCGGTGAGCGACCAGGTGAAGTAGCCGCGCACGTCGACGCCCGCGTCGATGGCCGTGCGCAGCGCCCGCAGGTGCCCTTCGAGGTACGCGATCCGGCGGGTGTCCTCGGCGGGCTCGTCGACGGCGCAGCCGTTCTCAGTGATGTAGAGCGGCGGGAGGCGGTCGCCGTAGCGGCTGTGGAGCTGGACGAGGGTCTCGCGCAGGCCGTCGGGGACGACGGGCCAGCCGAAGTCGGTCTTCTCGTAACCCTCTATCTCGCGGATGCCGAAGGGGAGTTCGGCGGGCATCCGGTAGCCGGAGAAGGTCTCCGGGGCGCTGGTGCCGGGGGCGCCGACGAGGGTGGGGTTGTAGTAGTTGACGCCGTACCAGTCGAGCGGGGTGGAGATGGTCGACAGGTCGTCCTCGACCGGGCCCGGCATCAGCGCGGCGAAGTTCTCGTCGGGGTAGCGGCCGGTGAGCACCGGGTCGGCGAACAGCCAGTTGGTGATCGTGTCGTACAGCTCCGCGCCCAGCCGGTCCTCGTCACGGTCCCCGGCGGTCCAGACGGGGGTGTGCGAGACGGCGATGCCGATGTTGTCCGCGCCCGCGCCGCGCAGTGCGCGCACGGCCAGTCCGTGGGCGAGGAGCTGGTGGTGGGCGGCGGGCAGGGCATCGAGGAGGAGGGTGCGGCCCGGTGCGTGCTCGCCGAGCGCGTAGCCGAGCAGCGTCACCTCGGCCGGTTCGTTGATGGTGATCCACATCGGTACGCGGTCGGCGAGGCGCTCGGCGACGATTCCCGCGTACTCGGCGAAGCGGTAGGCGGTGTCCCGGTTGAGCCAGCCGCCCTCCTCGTCCAGCGGCAGCGGGGTGTCCCAGTGGTAGAGGGTGGGGGCCGGGGTGATGCCGTGGGCGCACAGTTCGTCGACGAGGCGGTCGTAGAAGTCGAGCCCCTGCGGGTTGACCGGTCCGCTGCCGCCGGGCACCACGCGCGGCCAGCTGACGGAGAACCGGAAGGCGTCGGCGCCGAGGCCGGCCAGCAGAGCGACGTCCTCGCGGTAGTGCTGGTGGAAGCCGGTTCCGCGGGTGGTGTCGGTGCCGTCCTTGATCCGTCCGGGTTGCGCGGCGAAGGCGTCCCAGCCGGATGGGCCCTTGCCGTCGGTGTCTGCGGCCCCCTCGGTCTGGAAGGCGGACGCGGAGGCTCCCCAGAGGAAACCGGGCGGGAACGACGGCACAGTCATCTCGGCCTCCACAGCCGTAAGAGGGAGTGCGTATTGAGCGGAACCTTGCGGGGCAATGATCAGAACCAGACCTTAATCGCCAGTAACGGGCTCGATCCAGTGTCGTGGGCCGGTGATCGCGGCTGCTGCCGACGATGGGGCGCGGGGCGAGGAGACGAGGAGCGTTGCATGCTGTTCGAGGTATGGGTACCGGATGCGGACGAGGTGGGACTGCGACTGGCGGGCGAGCCGCGGGCGATGGAGCGTGATCCCGTGCGGTCCGGCTGGTGGACGGCCGAGGCGGAGGCGTCGGACGGGGACCGCTACGGCTTCGTCCTGGACGGGGGCGACGGCGACGGGAGGGTGCTTCCCGATCCGCGTTCGCGGCGTCAGCCGGACGGGCCGGACGGCGAGAGCGCCGTCGTCGACCACTCGTTGTTCGAATGGCGCAGCAACTGGGCGGGAAGGGGACTTCCGGGCGCCGTCCTGTACGAGCTGCACATCGGTACGTACACCGACGAGGGCACCTTCGACGCCGCGGCCGCCCGGCTGGGGCACTTGGCCGAGCTCGGCGTCACCCATGTGTCGCTGATGCCGGTCTGCCCGTTCCCCGGCACCCACGGGTGGGGGTACGAGGGGGTGTCGCTCTGGGCCGTGCACGAGCCGTACGGCGGACCGGAGGGGCTCAAGCGCTTTGTCGACACGGCGCACGGTCTCGGGCTCGCGGTGCTCCTGGACGTGGTCCACAACCACCTCGGCCCGTCCGGCAATCACCTCCCGGCGTTCGGCCCGTACTTCACCGAGGCCCATCACACGCCGTGGGGTGCGGCGGTCAACCTCGACGCCCCCGGTTCGGACGAGGTGCGGGCGTTCCTGCTGGGCAGCGCGCTGGCCTGGCTGCGGGACTACCGGCTCGACGGGCTGCGGCTCGACGCGGTCCACGCCCTGGCCGACGGGCGGGCGCTGACCTTCCTGGAGGAGCTGTCCACGGCGGCCGACGCGCTCGCGGCGGAACTGGGCCGTCCGCTCCCGCTGATCGCCGAGTCCGACCTCTGCGACCCGCGGACGACGACCCCGCGCGAATCGGGCGGCCTCGGCCTGCACGCCCAGTGGAACGACGACTTCCACCACGCCCTGCACACCGCGCTCACCGGTGAGTCCCAGGGCTACTACGCGGACTTCGCCGCGGCTCCGCTGGCCGCCGTCGCCAAGACCGTGACGAGCGCGTTCTTCCACAACGGCACGTACTCCAGCTTCCGGGGCCGTACCCACGGCCGCCCCGTCGACATCGTCCGCACGCCGGCCCACCGCTTCGTCGGCTACGCCCAGACCCACGACCAGATCGGCAACCGGGCCCTGGGCGACCGGCTCTCCGCCACGCTCTCCCCGGCCCTGCTGGCCTGCGGCGCGGCCCTCGTGCTGACCGGGCCCTTCACGCCGATGCTGTTCATGGGCGAGGAGTGGGGCGCGCGCACCCCGTGGCAGTTCTTCACCGACCACACCGATCCGGGGCTCGCCGAGGCGGTACGCAGCGGCCGGCGGCGGGAGTTCGCGGCACACGGCTGGGCGGCGGACGACATTCCGGACCCGCAGGACCCGGCCACCCGGAACCGTTCCTGTCTGGACTGGAACGAACCTGCGCAGGAGCCGCATGCCCGCCTGCACGCCTGGTACCGCGAGCTGATCGCCCTGCGCCGCGCCCTGCCCGACCTCCGCGACCCGGACCTGGCGTCGGTGCGCACCGCCCACGACGAGCAGGCGCGCTGGCTGGCGTACCGCAGGGGCGATCTGCGGATCGCGGTCAACCTGGGCGAGAAGCCGGCCACGATCCCGCTGGGCGGCGGTCGGCGCCGGGGCGGCGGGGACAGGGTGGTGGCGGCGTGGGAGCCGGTGGAGGCCCCGGGCGTCGACGGGTTGCTGCATCTGCCGCCGGAGTCGTGCGTGGTGCTGGCCGACGGCTGAGGGACCGGGACGGAGCGAGCCGGACACACCTCGCGCCCGCCCCGTGTCCGGCTACTCGACGATCGCCAGCTCCCGCGCGGTGGTGTTGAGGCGCCGGCCGCCGTCCTCGGTGACGGTCACGATGTCCTCGATCCGTACACCGAACCGGCCCGGCAGATAGATGCCCGGCTCCACGGAGAAGCACATCCCGGGCACCAGAGGCTGCTCCTCGCCCTCGATCATGTACGGCGGTTCGTGGGTGGTGACGCCGATGCCGTGGCCGGTGCGGTGGATGAAGCGCTCGCCGTAGCCGAACTCGGTGATGACCGCGCGGGCCGCCCGGTCGATCTCCTGGCAGGCGACGCCCGGCCGGACCGCGTTGCAGCCCGCCTCCTGCGCCTCGCGCACGATGTCGTGGACCCGCTGCTCCTCGGCGGTGGGTTCGCCGACGTGGACCGTACGGGAGGTGTCCGAGCCGTAGCCGTGCTTGAGGCCGCCGAAGTCGAGCACGACCATGTCACCCCGCTCGATGGTGCGGTCGCCGGCCTCGTGGTGCGGGTTGGCGCCGTTGGGGCCGGATCCGACGACCGTGAAATCGACCTGGGAGTGCCCGAACCGCTTGAGCAGGTCCGCGAGTTCGGCCGCGATGTCGGTCTCCTTGCGGCCGGAGAAACGCACCTTGAGGATCTCGCCGTACGTGGCGTCGGCGGCCGCCCCGGCGGCCGCGAGCCGCTCCAGCTCGTGGGTGTCCTTCACCGCGCGCAGCATCGGCAGGGCCTCGGTGAGGGAGACGTACGAGGTCCCCGGCAGCGTCCGCTGCAGCCCGAGCAGGTGCATCGCCCAGGCGTTGTCGCTGATCCCGAACCGGCCCGCGCCGTCGAGCAGCGGGGCGGTGACGGCGTAGGGGTCCTTGCCGTCGGTCCAGTCCCGGAGGGTGAGGGCCGGGGCGCCGACGGCCTTCTCGGCGTCCGGGGCCTCCAGCGTCGGAACGACGAGGACCGGGTCCTGACCGGCCGTGAGGACGAGGACGGTGAGGCGTTCGGTGTTCACGGGCTGGTAGCCGGTGAGGTAGACGAGGTCGGGGCCGGGCGCGACCAGTACGCCCGCGAGCCCGGCCTCGGCGGCGGTGTCGGCCGCGCGCGTCATACGGGCCCGGTAGTCGTCGGCGGTGAACGGTACGGGCTGGCTCTGGCTGGACATGCGGGACCTCCTGGCGACGCGACACGGCACACAGCATCCTGCCCGTCCGTGCCGGTCGACGCGAGCGGGACTCAGATCTGCGGATCCAGCCGTACGACGAGGTCGGCGCTCGTCCGGCCCCGCTCGACCAGGCGCGCGTTGGCTTCGTCGGACTCCGCCACCCAGCGCTCGGCGTACGGTCGCGGCTTCCCGAACCGCACATGCCGCTCGACGAGCCGTCGTACCCGCAGGGCCGGGTCGGTCTCCAGGAACCACACCTCGTCGAGCAGCCCGCGGACGGGTGCCCAGGGACCCTCGTCGTGCAGCAGGTAGTTGCCCTCGGTGACGACCAGCGGAATGTCCGGGGGTACGGGGACGGCTCCGGCGATCGGCTCCTCCAGGGTGCGGTCGAACGCGGGGGCGTACACGGTGGTTCCCGCTTCCGGTGCGCGCAGACGTCCGAGCAGGGCGGCGAACCCGGCGGCGTCGAAGGTGTCGGGGGCGCCCTTGCGCGTGGCGCGGCCGAGCCGTTCCAGTTCGGCCTGGGCAAGGTGGAAGCCGTCCATGGGGACGAGGACGGCGAGCCCGTCGAGTGCGTCGACGAGCCGTGCCGCCAGGGTGGACTTCCCGGCCCCGGGCGGCCCCGCGATCCCGAGAATGCGGCGGTGGCCGGGGACGGCGAGGCGGCGGGCGCGGGCCGTCGTCCCGGTGGGATCGCTGGTGTCCATGCGGGGCATTGTTGCGAACCGAGGGCGTCAGCGCGCCCCCTTGCCCTCCAGGTACGCCAGCACCGCCAGCACCCGTCGGTGCACCGTGCCGTCGTCGGGTTCCAGGCCGAGCTTGGCGAAGATCGAGCCGATGTGCTTGCTCACCGCCCGTTCCGACACGACCAGTTCGGCGGCGATGGTGCCGTTCGCCTTGCCCTGAGCCATCAGTTCCAGCACCTCGCGCTCGCGCGGGGTGAGACTCTGCAGCGGCCCGGCCGACGACTTGCGGGTCAGCAGCTGGGTCACCACCTCGGGGTCGAGTGCCGTGCCGCCGCCCGCCACCCGGTCCAGTGCCTGGAGGAACTGGTCGACCCGGCCGATCCGGTCCTTCAGGAGGTAGCCGATGCCCTGCGCGCCCTGGGCGAGCAGCTCGGCGGCGTACGTCTCCTCCACGTACTGCGAGAGCACCAGGATCGGCAGCTCGGGCAGCTCCGCACGGGCGGCGAGCGCGGCGCGCAGCCCCTCGTCGCGGAAGGTGGGCGGGAGCCGCACGTCGAGCACGGCGGCGTCCGGACGGTGTTCCAGCAGGGCCGGCAACACCTCGGGCCCGGTCGCCGCGTCGGCCACCACCTCGTGGCCCGAGCTGGTGAGCAGCAGGATCAGGCCCTCCCGCAACAGCGCGTTGTCCTCGGCGATCACGATCCGCACGGCAGCTCCACTTCGATGTCCGTCGGCCCCCCGATGGGGCTGCTGATGCAGGTGGTGCCGTCCAGGGCGGCGATCCGCCGCCTGATGCCGACCAGCCCGCTGCCGGACCCGCCCCGGTCCGTGACCGGCGTGGGCCCGGGGCGTGGGCGATCGCCGCCGGTGGAGGGCTTCTCCGTGGTGCCGTACCGTTCGCCCGCGCCGCCGCGCCCATTGTCGCTGATGGTCACCCGCAGGGTGCCGGGGGTACGGGCGATGCGCACGGTCGCGGCCGTCGCACCGCTGTGTTTGCTGATGTTGGTGAGCGCCTCGGCGATGACGAAGTAGGCGGCGGCCTCGATCGCGGCCGGAAGCCGTCGGCCGTCCTCGACACCGTCCAGCTCCGCCGTGACGGGTACACCCGCGTCGGCGGCCAACGCCCGTACCGCACCGGTCAGTCCACGGTCCGTCAGCACCGGCGGATGGATGCCGCGCACCACGTGCCGCAGTTCCGCGAGGGCCGCCTCCGCGCCGTCCTGCGCCTCGTCC
Source organism: Streptomyces sp. NBC_01591 (assembly GCF_035918155.1). Lineage (NCBI taxonomy): Bacteria > Bacillati > Actinomycetota > Actinomycetes > Kitasatosporales > Streptomycetaceae > Streptomyces > Streptomyces sp. NBC_01591. The sequence continues at coordinate 6,891,121 of NZ_CP109327.1, read as the reverse complement.
AGACGGATGCGCGCGGCGGCCGGGTCGCTGTCGAGGAGTTGTCTGGCGAGGCCGATGCGCAGGGACAGGGCGACGATCCTGGCCTGGGCGCCGTCATGCAGATCGCGTTCGATGCGGCGCAGTTCGGCGCCGTGCGCCTCGACCGCACCGGCCCGGCTCTCGGTCAGCTGGTCGATCCGTGCGGCAAGCGCGGCCGACGGCGACGAGGTGAGCAGGGACCGGGTCCATCCGGCCGACACGTCCGCGAGTACGCAGTGCCAGCGCAGCACCCACCCCTGCCGCTCGGGCAGCGGCGTGCCGTACTCGTCGGCGGCTCGCCGGTCCAGCAGGTGTGCGACCGACAGCGCGGCGCCGTCCACGAGGAGCCCGACCGGCCACAGCACCATCGCGAGGTAGCCGAGGGCATTGCCCATGAGCGCCTGGAGGGGCAGCCAGAGCGCGTCGCGCCAGACCGTCGGATCGGCGAGCACGCCCCGGACCCGCTCGGAGAGTTCGCCGCTGTCCAGCGGCGGGTACCGCGTCGGCGTGAACGGAACGCCCAGCCGCGCCGCCGCCCTGCGCCGCTCGGACTCCGCGAACCGGCGCAGCACCTTTGCAGCCTCCGGCAGCGCGGGCAGCCCGATGAGCACGGCGGCGAACAGCAGGACTGCCACCACCAGGAACGCGCTCACATACGCGAGCAGAGCGACCGCGATACCGATGCCCAGATAGCGCGACGCATCCCACGAACGCCGGATGGCGGCCGTCAGCGGGGCGGGAGTGGTGCTCATGACGCATCACGTTACGGGGGTCCGCGCGCCGCCGGAGTGGTGCCCTCCCCCTGGCCGCGGTGGAGCTGGCTGCACCCCCGTTCCGGGACCGCGCACCCTCGCCCGGCCACTCCCCGGTTCGTAGCGTTTACCCAGGTCAGACGGCACACGGCGGGGCACAGAAGGAATGGTGGGATCAACGGTGGACACGATCACAGCGGTGCGGGCGTCCGCGCTGAGCCTGGAGTCGGTGAGCCGGCGCCACGGCCGGCGCGGCCGGGAGACGACCGCGCTCGACGCGGTCAGCTGCTCGGTCCCGGCGGGGAGCTTCACCGCGGTGGTGGGTCCTTCGGGCTCGGGGAAGAGCACGTTCCTGCAGTGTGCGGCGGGTCTGGACCGTCCGACGGCGGGCACGGTACGGATCGGGGGTACCGATCTCGGTGCGCTCTCCGAGGCGGCGCTGACCCGGTTGCGCCGGGACCGGATCGGCTTCGTCTTCCAGTCGCACGCCCTCAATCTGGTGCCTTCACTGAGCATCGAGGAGAACGTCGTGCTGCCGCTGGTGCTGGCGGGCGCCGACCCGGCGGACGAGCGGGTGCTGACCCGCGGACGGGATCTGCTGGCCCGGGTCGGCCTGACGGGCCGCGGCGCGCTGGGCCCCGGGACACTCTCCGGCGGACAACAGCAACGGGTCGCGGTGGCAAGGGCGTTGGTGACCGAACCCGAGGTGATCTTCGCGGACGAGCCGACGGCCTCCCTGGATCCGGAGTCGGCGACGCTGGTGCTCGCTCTGCTGCGCGACGCGGTGCGGATCGACGGCCGTACGGTCGTCATGGTCACCCATGATCCGGTGGCGGCGAGCTGGGCGGACACCGTGCTGACGATGGACGGCGGCCGGCTGCGATGAACAGGACCAGGAACAAGGGGGCGGCGCGGCCCCGGTCGGATGTGCGCCTCGGTGTCCGACGGGCGTCGGCGTTTCTCGCCCGGCGTTCACTGAAGGCCCATCGCCGGGCCTGGGGCGCGGTGTTCACGGCGACCACGGCGGCGGCCGCGCTGATCGGCGCCTTCGCCCTCGTGGTCGGTTCGCTGCTGCTGGCGCAGCCGCCGGTGGAGCGTTACGCGGGGGCCGACGCGGTGGTGGCGGCCGACCAGCGGGTGACGTACACGGCGAAGCCGTGGGGCAGTGAGCCGAAGACCGCGACGGCCTATCTGCCCGAACGGGTGCGGCTGGACCGCTCCGTGGTGGCGGAGGCGGCTGCCGCGCACGGCGTCGCGCAGGCGATCGCGGACGATTCGGTACCGGTGACCGTGGCCGGTGGGGGCGGTGCGGCCTCGGGCTCCGGCCGTTCCTGGGCGGCCGCCGCGCTCACTCCGTACCGGCTGACGGACGGGCGCGCGCCGCGGACCGCCGGCGAGGTGGTCATCGACGGCGCGCTGGCGGCCGCCACCGGCAGCAGGACCGGTGACCATGTGACATTGCAGGTCGACGGGGCTCCCCGGCGGTACACCGTCACCGGTGTCGCCGACACCGGTCAGCGGGGCGGGTCCCCCGCCGTCTTCCTCATCGAGCGGCATCTCACCGCCCTGGCCGGACACCCCGGCACGGTCGATGCGATCGGCATCGTCGCCGAGCCGGGTGTCTCCGCCGACACGCTGCGGGCATCGCTGGAGAAGGCGTTGCCCGACCGCGCCCGTGGCGACCGTGCGGTCAGGGTGCTCACCGGCCCGGAGCGCGGGCAGGCCGAGCACCCGGATGCGCTCGGCGCCCGTGGTGAGCTGCTGCCGCTGCTCGCCTCCATCACAGGAACGGTCTTCATGGTGGCGCTCATGGTGATCGCCACCACCCTCTCCCAGGCGGTCCACCAGCGCTCCGGTGAACTGGCGCTGCTGCGTGCCGTCGGCGCGACGCCCCATCAGCTCAGATCGGCCGTCGGCCGTGAGGTGAGCCGGGTGGCCGGTGCCGCGGCGGTGCTGGGCGGGGTCGGTGCCGTGCCGCTGGGTCTGCTGATGCGGTCGCTGCTGACGACGGACCCGCTGCCGCTGCCGGTCCCGGTGTGGCTGCCGTTCGCTGCGGCGGCCGCGGCCGCGTCGCTCGTCGCGCTCGCCGCCCGTCCGGTGGCGGTCCTCGCGGCCAGGTCCATCACCGGGATGCGGCCCGCCGCCGCGCTGGGCGCGGCCCGTGCGCCCGAGCCGGGCGAGCCGGGCCGGTTCCGTACGGTCGCGGGGGCGGTGCTGGCGGTGGCCGGGGTCGGTTCGGCCGGTGCGGCGACGGCGCAGGGCGGGCAGGCCGCCGCGGTGGCCGCGTCGGGTGCGGCGACCTCGCTGATCATCGCCGTGGCGCTGCTCGGTCCGTGGATCGCCCGGGTGGCGATGCGGGTCCTCGGCACAACGGTGCGGCGTGCCGGCGGGGTCTCCGGCTTCCTCGCCGCCAAGTCCGCCGCCGCGCACAATCGGCGCCTCGGTGCGGCGATCACCCCGATCGTGCTGGTCGTGGCGTTCGTCTGCGTACAGCTGGCGGCGGGTTCGACGCTGGAGCGGGCCGCCGACCGGGAGGCCGCTGCCGCGCTCCGGGCCGACCTGGTGGTGACGGGCCCGGCCGCCGAACTGCCGGCCGGTGCGGCTGCGGCCGTGCGCGAGGCCCCGGGGGTGGCGGCGGCGACCGGTGTGCTGCGCTCCGGTGTCGTGCTCGCCCACCGCGAGATGGGCGAGCCGAAGCTGGACCGGTTCCCCGTGCTGGGTGTGACGGCGGACCAGCTGGCCGGCACGCTCGATCCGCACGTCACCGCGGGCGATCCGGCGGAGCTCACCGGCAGGGGCACAGTGGCGGTCGGCGAGGACCGGGCGTCCGACCTCGGGGTCGGCATCGGTGACTCGGTGGAGCTCCGTCTCGGCGACGGCACCGAAGTACGGCTGCGGGTGGTGGCGCTCTACGAACGGGCCCTGGGGCTCGGCGAGTTCATGATGCCGCGCGAGGCGCTGGCCGGGCACGTCTCTGCTCTTCGCGACCAGCGGATCCTGATCCGCTCGACGGACGGTCCGGCGGCCTCGGCCTCCGCCACCGCCACTTCGGTACGGCGTGCGCTCGCCCCGTACACGGGTGTGCGGGTCCGTCCCGCGACGGCCGACGACGTACGGATCGCGCCCTCGTCTTCGGAGCAGGACAACGCCATGATCATCATCGGTGTCGGGGTGATCGGTGGCTTCGCGCTGCTCGCGGTGGTCAGCACCCTGTCCCTGATCGCGGTGGGCCGCCGCCCCGAGTTCCGCCTGCTGCGGATGGTCGGTGCGGGTCGCCGTCAGGTGCGGCGGATGCTGGTGCTGGAGACGGGACTGGTGGCGGTGGCCGGGCTGGCGATCGGCACGCTGGTCGCTGCGATCCCGCTGGTGGCGTTCGCGGTGCCGACGACCGGGTCGATGCCGTATCTGCCGCCGGTGCAGTACGGGGTGCTCGCGCTGGCCGTGACGGTCGCGGCGGGTGCGGGGGCGTTGTGGCCGGGGTGGTCCGGCGGCCGGTTCGTCCTCGGACGCCGGACGTGAGGACACCGGACGTGACACCCCGGACGCGCCCGGACACTCTCCGGACGCCCCGTGGCATCGTCCCGCAGCCGAGGGGACGCGTGCGTGTCAGGGTGACGCGGGCAGGGGCAGCGCCCCTTCCCGTACCGCCGCCGCGGCCAGCGCGTCGAGCACCGGGGCGATCAGCGGATGCCCCTCCGCCCCGTGCCGCACCGCGGCGAAGACCCGGCGGGTCGGCGCGCTGCCCTCCACCGGCCGCACCACCACCCCCGTCAGCTCCATCCCCCGCAGCGCCGACCGCGGCACCAGCGCCACCCCGGCACCCGCCCCGGCCAGCGCGACCACCGCGCGGAAGTCGTCCGAGGAGTGCTCCATCCTGGGCTGGAAGCCGGCGAACTCACAGGACAGGACCACCACGTCGTGGCAGGGGTTGCCGGGGTACGGGCCGATCCACGCGTCCTTCTCCAGGTCGGCGATCGCCACCTGTTCCCGGCCGGCCAGCGCATGCCCGACCGGCAGAACCGCGTCGAACGGCTCGGAGTACAGCGGCACCCGGGTCAGCCGCCGGTCGTCCTCGTCCGGGGCGCCCCGGTACTCGACGGCGACCGCCACATCGACCTGCCGGTCGAGCACCATCGGCACGCTCGCGTCGCCCTCGGCGTCCTGGACCCGGACCCGGATACCGGGCGCGGTGCGTGTCAGTTCGGCGATCGCGGGGGCGAGGACGAGGCCGATGCCGGTGGCGAACGCGGCGACGGTGACCGTACCCGCGTCCCCCGAGCTGTAGGCGGCGAGCTCCGCCTCGGCCCTTTCCAGCTGGGCCAGCACCGCGTTGGTGTGGGTCAGCAGGATCTCCCCGGCGGGGGTGAGCCGGGCGCCGCGCGCGCCCCGTTCGACGAGCCGGTGCCCGGTCTCCTGCTCCAGCGCGGCGAGCTGCTGGGAGACGGCGGAGGGGGTGAGGTACAGCGCGGCGGCTGCGGCGGTCACCGTGCGGTGGTCGGCCACCGCACGGAGGATGCGCAGCCGCCGTGAATCGATCATGTGACCCATTGTCCCAGGTCACGGAGGGAACCCCGCCGCCCGGCCGGGCCCCGAGTGCTACTCCCCCAGTGCGGCCCGCGCGTCGACGAACGCGTCCACGGCCCGGTTCACGTCCTGAGTCGAGTGCGCGGCGGAGAGCTGGACGCGGATACGGGCCGCGCCCTGCGGAACGACCGGGTAGGAGAACCCGATCACGTACACACCGCGCTCCAGGAGGAGCTCCGCCATCCGGCCTGCCTTCGCCGCGTCCCCGATCATGACGGGGGCGATGGCGTGGTCGCCGGGCAGGATGTCGAAGCCCTCCTCGGTCATCCGTGTACGGAAGAGCGCGGTGTTGGCGTTGAGCTGCTCGCGCAGGTCGCCGGCGGCCTCCAGCAGGTCGAGGACCTTGAGCGAGGCCGCTGCGATGACCGGGGCGAGGGAGTTGGAGAAGAGGTACGGGCGGGAGCGCTGGCGCAGCAGCGCGACGATCTCGGCACGGGCCGCGACATAGCCGCCGGACGCGCCGCCGAGCGCCTTGCCGAGGGTGCCGGTGATGATGTCGACCCGGTCCATCACGTCGTGCAGCTCCGGCGTGCCGCGGCCGCCGGGGCCGACGAAGCCGACGGCGTGCGAGTCGTCGACCATGACCATGGCGTCGTAGCGCTCGGCCAGGTCGCAGATCTCGCGCAGCGGCGCGACGTACCCGTCCATGGAGAAGACGCCATCGGTGACGACGAGCCTGCGCCGGGCGCCGGACGCCTCCTTGAGCTGCTTCTCCAGGTCGTCCATGTCACGGTTGGCGTAGCGGAACCGCTTGGCCTTGGAGAGGCGGATGCCGTCGATGATGGAGGCGTGGTTGAGGGCGTCGGAGATGACCGCGTCCTCCGGGCCGAGGACGGTCTCGAAGACACCGCCGTTGGCGTCGAAGCAGGAGGAGTAGAGGATCGTGTCCTCCTGGCCGAGGAACGTGGAGAGCCGCTGCTCCAGTTCCTTGTGGACCTCCTGGGTGCCGCAGATGAAGCGGACCGAGGCCATGCCGTAGCCCCAGCGGTCCAGCGCCTGGTGGGCGGCGGCGATCACATCGGGGTGGTCGGCGAGGCCCAGGTAGTTGTTGGCGCAGAAGTTGAGCACCTCACCGGGGCGGCCGCCCGCGGTGACGGCGACCGACGCGGACTGCGGGGTGCCGATCACGCGCTCGGGCTTGTGCAGTCCGGCGGCCTCGATCTCTTCGAGGGTGGTGCGCATGTCGTCGCGTACGGAGTCGAACATGAGGGGTGTCTCCCAGCTGTCTACGGTGGCGTCGTCTACGGAGGCGTCGTCTGCGAGGGCGTCGGGTCAGGAGGTCCAGTCGAGGATGACCTTGCCGCCGCGGCCGCTCGCCGCGTCGTCGAAGGCCGCTTCGAAGTCGCGGTAGCCGTACCGGCCGGTGATCACGGGGGCGAGGTCGAGGCCGCCCTCCAGCAGTACGGACATGGCGTACCAGGTCTCGTACATCTCTCGGCCGTAGATGCCCTTGACGGTGATCATCGAGGTGACGATGCGGGCCCAGTCGACGGCGAACTCCTCGGACGGCAGTCCGAGCATGGCGATCCGGCCGCCGTGCGTCATGTTCGCGATCATGTCGCGCATCGCCTCGGGCCGGCCGGACATCTCCAGGCCGACGTCGAAGCCCTCGCGCAGTCCGAGGTGCTTCTGGCCGTCGGCGATGGTCTCCTCGGCGACGTTCAGGGCGAGGCTGACGCCGACCTTCCGGGCCAGTTCCAGCCGGGCCTCGCTGACGTCGGTGATGACGACGTTGCGGGCGCCCGCGTGCTTGGCGACGGCGGCGGCCATGATGCCGATCGGTCCGGCGCCGGTGATCAGTACGTCCTCACCGACCAGCGGGAACGACAGCGCGGTGTGCACGGCGTTGCCGAACGGGTCGAAGATCGCGGCGACGTCGAGGTCGACGGGGACGCGGTGCACCCAGACGTTGGACGCGGGCAGGGCGACGTACTCGGCGAACGCCCCGTCCCGGCCGACACCGAGCCCGAGCGTGGAGCGGCACAGGTGGCGGCGGCCGGCCAGACAGTTGCGGCACTTGCCGCACACCAGGTGGCCCTCGCCGCTGGCCAGGTCGCCGACGTTGATGTCGACGACGTCGGCGCCGGTCTCCGCGACCTCGCCGACGAACTCGTGGCCGAGGACGAGCGGGGTGCGCACGGCCTGCTGCGCCCAGCCGTCGTAGTTGCGGATGTGCAGATCGGTGCCGCAGATGCCGGTACGGAGCACCTTGATCAGTACGTCCGTGGGGCCGATCTCCGGCTCCGGCACGTCCATCAGCCAGAGTCCCGGCTCGGCCTTCTGCTTCACGAGTGCCTTCACGGCTGCGGCTCCCTGCGCTGGTGCGGCGTTGAGTACCCCGGGCCGGGGACATGCCTGAAGAAGCCTGCGGCCCGGGGAAGATCGAGAGGGACGGGGCGAATGACAGCGCGCGTCGATCGGCTGCCGCGCACCATCCTCTGCCGTCACGGAGAAATCTGCCGCACCCCGCGCCACAGGTCCATCGAGGTTTTCTTAACCGCGCCCGCAGCTCCGCTTCAGGCCCCCTCGGACCTCGCGTTCAGACCTTCGTGTACGGCCCCAGGAAACGCGCCCGCCCGCCCTGGACCCGGTAGAGGAACATCCCCGTCTCGATCCGCACCTGACGGGTGGAGGAGTGGAAGGACAGCGTCCGGGTGATGCCCGGGTGGCTGGTCCGGAACAGCCGCTGTGCGACGCCGCCGCGTTCCGCTTCGGCCGCGCTGGTGGTCCGGGCGGCCCGGACGGTCAGACCGACCGCGTCGTACGCCTCGGCGGACCAACGGCCCGGCGGGGCCCCGAACCGCTCGCGGTGCGCGGCGGTGAACGCCTTCGCGGCCGGGAGTGCCGTCGGGTCGGTGTACGCCTGCGCGAAGACCCACCCTTCGGCGGCCTTGCCCGCACCGCGGAGGAAGGCGGGTGCCAGGACCGGCCCGACGGACATTCCGGTTCCGGTGAATCCGGCGTCGGCCAGGGCGGTGGCGCAGCGGGCGCCCCTGCCGGGTGACGATCCGGCGTACACGACCGCGTCCGCCCGGGCGGCGACCGCCGCGTGGGCGGCCGGGGCGAAGGTGGTGGTGTCCGCGTCGACCGTGTGCACCGTCACCTCGATCCCCTCGATCGGATGGTCCCGGAAGCGGTCGGTGATCGACCAGCTGCTCCGGAGGTCGGCACGGTCCTCGACGACGACCACCCGTTCGGCCGGGCGGACCTGGACCACGTAGCGGATCAGGGCGATGGACAGCGAGTCGTCGAAGGGCCGGGTCACGCAGAGGGTCTTGGTGCCTGCCGAGTCGGCGGTGGTGGATCCTGCCGCGACGACGACCTGGGCGAGGCGTGCCGTCTCGTAGCGGCTGACGACGGCCGCGGCGGCGACGTCCCCGGTGGGGCCGACCACGGCGAGCACGTCCGGATCGGCGACCAGCCGGTTGGCGACGTGCAGGGCGCGGGCCGCGTCCCCGGCGTCGTCCTCGGTGCGCAGGGCGAGCCGGAAGCCTGCGTCGGTACGGGAGTTGTGGTCATCGACGGCGAGCCGGATGCCGCGTTCATGCGCCAGGCCGACCGCCCTGCCCGGCCCGCTCAGGTCCGCGTGCAGCCCGATCGTGTACGTGGGAAGGGTGCGGGGCGACGTCGCCCTGTCGCGTTGCCGCCCGGCCACCAGGGCAGCGGCCGCGCCGCCCGTCAGGAGGACCGCACCGGTGGCCGTGGCGGTGAGGACACGCCGTCGTGACGGACCGGGCGGACCGGGGTCTGCGACGACCGTGGGCGGTTCGGGGACGGGGAGCGCGAGGGCGGTGGCCGAGCGTTCGGCGATCAGGGCGGACAGACCCGGCGGCGCCCAGGAACGCGCGTCCGGGGGCGCGGCATCGGTGAGCAGTTCTTCGACCTGACGCGCGGTGGGCCGGTCCGCCGGGTCCTTGGCCAGGCAGGCCTCGACGAGGGGCAGCAGCCCGGACGGCAGTCCGTCCAGATCGGGTTCCTCGTGCACGGTCCGGAAGAGCACCCCGGCGGCGGTGCCCTGGCCGAACGGACGCCGCCCGGTCGCCGCGTACACGAGGACGCAGCCCAGCGAGAAGATGTCGCAGGCCGGTCCGAGCGGCCGCGCCGAAGCCTGCTCGGGGGCGAGGTAGCCAGGTGTGCCGATCACGACGTCGGTCGCGGTGAGGGCCGTGGCGCCCTCGTGGCGTGCGATGCCGAAATCGATGAGCCGGGGCCCGTCGAGCGCGAGGAGCACGTTGCCGGGCTTGACGTCGCGGTGGACGAGACCGGCCTCGTGCACCGCGACGAGTGCGCCGGCGAGGCGGGCGCCGAGCACCCGGACGGTGGTGGCCGGCAGCGGCCCCTCGGCGGCGACGGCCTCGGCCAGCGAGGGGCCCGGCACGAACGCGGTGGCCAGCCAGGGTTCACGGGCCTCGGTGTCGGCCCCCGTCACCGGGACCGCCCACGGTCCGGTGACCCTCCCGGCGGCCTCGGACTCGCGCCGGAAGCGGGCCCGGAAGCCGGGGTCGGCGGCGTGCTCGGCCCGGATCACCTTCACCGCGGCGAGCGCCCCGCCGGACGAACGGGCCAGGTACACCACACCCATGCCGCCCGCGCCGAGCCGCACCAGGGTGCGGTACTCGCCGATGGTGCGGGGGTCGTCCGAGGTGAGCGGCCGCATGCCGGATCAGGCTCCGGCCTTCGGCGCCGGGCCGAGGTAGTGGTAGCCGCCGTCGCGCACCCCGTAGAGGTACGCGTCCGTGCCCTTGAGGCGGTGGGTCTCGTCGAAGGCGTAGGTCCGGGACACTCCTTCGTACGTGGACGCGGCGATCTTCGCCACGAGTGCGGCCCGCGCGGGCCGTTGGGCCCCCTTGGTGAGAGCGGTGAGGGCGGTGATGACGAGCCCGGCCGCGTCGTACGCCTCGGCGGCCCAGTGGCCGGGAGCGCCCCCGAATCTCCTGCGGTGCGCCGCGGCGAACTCCTTGGCCCGGGGGGCCGTCGCGTCGATGTAGGGGGCGGTGAACTCCCAGTCCTCGGCGGCTTCCCCGGCGTCCTTCAGGAAGTGTGCGTCCATGACCGTGTGCATGGCCATGCGGGGCCCCTTGAAGGGTGTGGCGGCGAGAGCACGTGCGGTACGGGCGGCTCCGGCCGCGTCGCCCGCGTAGAAGAAGGCATCGCTGGCGTGCGTGAGCATGTCCGCGATGACCGGCGCGAAGTTCCGCGTGCCGGTCGGTACCACTCGCGGGTAGGCGGTCCCGGTGGTGAGCACCCCGGCGTCCATGTTGGTGAGGTAGCCCACCTGGTAGGCGGACTGGCCGCCGGACCGGTCGAGCAGCACCCCGAGCCGTTCGACGTCGGGCCGCAGCAGCAGCCGGCTGATGATCGGCGTGGACAGTGCGGCGTCGGACGGGGCGGCCTGGAAGAAGGACTTCTTGGACCGGGCGGGGTAGGCGAGCTGGAGCGAGGACACGGTGATGACCGTCAGCATCGCCTCGTCGTACGCGCCGAGGACGGAACCGGTGGCGGGGTCGCCGGTCGGGCCGATCACGGCGAGCACATCGCGGTCACGGGTGAACTGTTCGGCGACCCGCATGGCCCGGGTGGCGTCCCCGCGGTCGTCCAGGACCTTCACCCGAAGCGTGAAGGGCTTGTCCTTACGGGAGTTGAACCGTTCGACGGCGAGGCGTACGCCACGCTCCTGTGCCCGTCCGGCCGCACTTCGGGGACCGGTCAGATCCGCCTGTACGCCGATGGTCCAGGCCCGCTCGCCGGACCCGGCCGCACCGGTCGCGTCCGGGTCGTCGCGCAGCCACTCCCGTACCGCGAACGTGCCACCGCCGGCCGCGACCACCGCTGCGGCGCCCGCCAGCAGAAGGATCCTCCGCCGCCCCGGCCGGGGCGTGCCGGTCGCGGGTTCCCCGGCGGTCGTGGCGTCGATGCCGGGCAGCGCGAGCATCGCGGCGGACCGGTCGGCGATCAGCCGTACGACGTCCTCGGGCAGCCAGTCGACGGAGCCGTCGGGTGCGTCCTCGACGATCCGCTCGTCGAGCTGCGCGGCGGTGGGCCGCGCCGCGGGGTCCTTGGCCAGCAAGGCGCCCAGCAGCACCCGCAGTTCCGGGTCGTCGACCCCGTCGAGGTCGGGTTCGTCGTGAACGGTGCGGTAGAGCAGGGCCTCGACGGCGCCGCTGCCGAACGGGGGGCGTCCGGTCGTGGCGTACGCCAGGAGGCATCCCAGCGAGAACACGTCGCTCGCGGGTCCGGCGACCGTTCCGCCGCCGGTGGCCTGCTCCGGCGAGAGGAAGCCGGGGGTCCCCACCACCAGGTCCGTCGCGGTCAGTGCGGTGGCGTCGACGGCTCGCGCGATACCGAAGTCGATCAGGCGCGGTCCGTCGGCGGTGAGCAGCACATTGCCCGGCTTGACGTCGCGGTGGACGAGTCCGGCGGCGTGCACGGAAGCCAGCGCACGGGACAGCAGCCGTCCGAGCACCCGGACGCTCCGCACCGGCAGCGGTCCGCACCGGGCCACCGCCTCCGACAGCGCCGGTCCCGGCACGAACGCCGTGGCCAGCCAGGGGTGTTCGCCCTCGGTCTCGGCACCCGTGACCGGAACCGCCCAGGGACTGTCCACCCGGCGGGCGGCCTCGACCTCGCGGCGGAAACGGACCCGGAAGTCGTCGTCCTCGGCGTACTCGGGCAGGATCACCTTGACCGCGGCGAGCGCCCCGGTGTCCGTGCGGCCGAGATAGACCACCCCCATCCCGCCTGCGCCGAGCCGTCCCAGCAGCCGGTGTCCGCCGATCCGCGACGGGTCCTGGGCTCGCAGCTCATCCATCGACCGCCCCTCCCTCAACTCTGCTTCTCGACAGCGGACTTGAGCCGCAGCAGCATGGTGGCCTGAGCCTGGTTGGTGAGGGCGTCCATCTCCTTGTCGGTCCGCCCCTTGGCTCCCTTGCCCGTCACGGCCACGGTGAACTGCAGAGTCTGCGCCTGCTGCCAGAGGTACGGATGGGGGCCGCCGAGCGCACTGCTCCGGTACTTGCCGGCCTCGACCAACGCGTCCTCGGAGTTGTTCTCCGCGCTCTCCCCCTGCATCAGCGAGGCGGAGACCATCGAGCCGATCAGTTCGCCCTCGCGCAACTGCTGCGTGGGGCAGCGCATCGTCTCCTCGATCGACTCGGCCATCTCCCACCGCGCGTCCTCACGGGTGCGGTGGACGGTCATGACGGCGGAGAGCCGGATGGGCCCCTTCCCCTGGGCCGCGGGCACTTCGAACGAGCGGGTGACGGTGGCGAGGACGCTGCTCACCGGCTTCTCCTGACGCCAGATGCAGTCGCTCCCCAGAACGGGCCAGGTGGCCGGGCCGCTCTCGTACGGGCTGCGCTCGACCACCCCGGGCCCGAAGCTCTCGGGGTCGGCGATCACCCGCCCGATGAGGTCGAGTGCGGCGCTCCGGGAGGCGGGAAGCCGGGCCGGGTCCGCGTCGATGACGGGCTTGCCCGTGGCGTCGGGCGTCTCCTTTCCGGCGGCGGTGGTACCGGTGGCGGACGGGGAGGCGCTCGGCCGCTTCTTCGCCGCGTCCCCGCCTCCCTCGCCGCCCCCGCCGCACGCGGTCGCCAGCAGCAGCGGTACCGCCGCCAGGATCCCGTACCCGCGCCACCCGCGTATCGGCCCGCCGCGCGCCACGATCGACCACCTCCGTATCCCCGAAGTCACGTCGATCCTATGAGTACGGAAGGGGCGCGGCCGGTTCCCGGAAGATCTGCTGTTTCGTCAAACCCCTTCGGATCGCGGGTCGTTGGCCAACCGTGCATGCAGGTGCTCGTCGTGGTACTCGCCGTCGCCGAAGCGGTGGGAGTCGCGCAGGGTGCCCTCGGGGAGGTAGCCGCAGCGGTCGGCGACGCGGCAGGACGCCGGGTTGCCGACGGCGTGGGCGATCTCGATGCGGCGGGCGTCGGCGGTGTCGAAGCCCCAGTCCGTGATCGCCGCGACCGCCCTGGTCACGAGGCCTCGCCCGCGGGCGGCGGGCAGCAGCCAGTAGGCGGCCATCGCCAGCCCGTCCTCGCGGTCGACCCAGCGCAGGGAAACGCCGCCGAGCACCGCGTCGTCGGCGGTGTCCCGTACGGCGAAGGCAGCGACCGTACCGCGTTCCCACCCGCCGTCACGCGCCTCCACCCAGGCACGGGCGGCGTCCCGGTCGGCCGTCGCTATGGGATTCCAGAGGGCGATCGCCGGATCCGCCGCGGCGGCCACCAACGCATCCAGCAGGGTCTCCGAATCGGCGTCCGCCCGGCTCCAGGGGCGCAGCACCGCGTCCACCAGATCGAACTCGGTGCGGATGAAGGTCTTGCGGTCGGCGGGGGCGGGGCCCGGGGCAGGGGCGGAGAGAGTGCTCATGGCCCCCTTTCTACCTAAGCGCCGAACCCCTGACCAGTGATTTTCACGGCCCGGCGGTGCACACGTCCCCGGGCGGCACCGCGCCGCACACCGAAATCTGCACCGGTGTGCGGCGCGGCGGATCGCACGGGTCATGCGGGGACGGTGGGTCAGGAGAGCGCCAACTCCGTGACGTTGTCGGCCTCCAGGACCCACGTCGCACTCAGGCCGCCCTCCTTGACCCGTGCGTCGCCGTCGCCCTTGAGCACGCCGATGCGGTCGCCGGACAGGGCGATCTGGATTGCCTGGTTGTACTCGTGGACCCAGGTCGCGCTGAGGCCGCCCTCCTTCACGTGTGCCTCACCGTTGTCCTTCAGGATGCCGATGCGGTTGCCCGACAGTTCGAGCTGGATGACGTCGTCGGCCTCCCTCACCCAGGAGGCGCTGAGGCCGCCCTCCTTCACCCAGGCGACACCGTTGCCGACGAGGACACCGATGCGGTTCCCAGCCAGGTCGATGCCGATGACGTTGTCGGACTCCCTGATCCAGGAGGCGCTGAGGCCGCCCTCCTTCACCCAGGCGACACCGTCCCCGGTGACGACACCGATGCGGTCGCCGGACAGTTCGAGTTCCTTGACCTTGCCGGACTCCTTGACCCACGTCGCGCTGAGGCCGCCCTCCTTCACGTACGCGTCGCCGTTGTCCTTGAGGACACCGATGCGGTCGCCGGACAGGGCGATCTGCTTGACGTCCGTGGCCTCCTTGACCCACGTGGCGCTGAGGCCACCCTCCTTGACCCACGCGACGCCGTCACCGGTGAGGACGCCGATGCGGTCGCCCGAGAGGGCGATCTGCTTGACGTCCCCCGACTCCTTGACCCAGGTCGCGCTGAGGCCGCCCTCCTTCACATACGCATCACCGTTGACACGCAGGGTGCCGATGCGGTTGCCGCCGTCGCCGGAGACCGTGCCGGGAACCGCGCCGGCCTGGGTCGTTCCGGCGAGACCGGCCAGGGCCAGGGCGGCGACCGCCGCGGCGAGTGTCTTGCGCTTCAATGGAGTATCTCCTCTGCTCGGATGGCCCCCTGGGCCCGTTGAGCGGCACCCTCGGGGAATCGATCGATCCGAAGACGACCAACGACCGGCGGGGCGGCCGGTACCTCAGCCATTGAGGTGAGCCGGGCGCACCGGGCACGCCCGCCACGCCCCCGAAATGCGCCGTCAGGCAGCCATGTTGAGGAGGCTGTGGCCTTTCATCCGGAACTCGCGCATCGGACCCCGTGCGGCGTCAGTACGACACGTCCAGCTCGGCCCGGACCGTCTTGCCCGGGGGCTTCCGGTCCAGCACCGCCCATCGGTCGGCCAGCGCGTCGACCAGGACGAGCCCGCGACCGCCGTCCGAGCCGGGCGGCGGCGCCACCAGCTCCCCCGGTCCCGGGGGCCGCCGCTCGCCCAGGGTGTCGCTGACCTCGATCCGCAGTACGCCCCGTCCGCCCCCGATGCCCGGCGAGTGACTGAGCCGCAGCTCGAAATCCCGCCCCGGCACCAGACCGTGCGTCGCCGCGTTGGTGACCAGCTCGGCGACGATCAGCTCCGCCGTCTCCGAAGCGTCACTGCGGTACGGAATGCCCCAGTCGTGCAGCACGTGCAGGGCGAGATGGCGGGCGAGCCTGGCGCCGCGCGGTGTGGAGCTGAAGCGCTGCACGAACACACGTACGGTGACCGGTGGTTGGGGGGTGGCGAGTGCTTCCATGCCTTCACCGTGGCGACCGGAACCCCACTGGACCAGCAGCAGAACTCGTACGCTCAGTCAGCGTACGGGTACGGACGGTGGACAGTAAGAGTAACGGTCCGTGACGATGGGCGAGTTGTCTGCCGGTAGAGGCACGGAGCGCGGCGAGTACGGAGGTGGCCGGACATGACGGACGGCGTAGGCACGACGAGTGGAGCGGCGAGGCAGGGCGGGGAGCCCGAGCCCACGGAGAGCCTGAGGACGTTCGGGGAGATCGTCAAGGTCTTTCGCAAACGGGCGCTGTTGACCCAGGAGCAGTTCGCGCCGCTGGTGCAGTACTCGGTACCGACCGTCGCCTCGATCGAACAGGGCCGCAGGTTCCCGCCGTTGCCCTTCGTCGAGCGCTCCGAGGTCGCGCTGGACGCGTTCGGGGCCATCAGGGCGGCGGCGAAGCACCTGTCCCGGCGGCCGGGCATCGCGAGTTGGTTCCAGCAGTGGGCGAAGCTGGAGACCGAGGCGATCAGCCTGTACACGTACGAATGCCGGTTGATCCCGGGGCTGTTGCAGTCGGAGGAGTACGCGCGGACGCTGTTCCTCAACCAGCTCCCGATGCTCGATGACGAGCAGATCGAGCGGCAGCTGGCGGCCCGGATGGACCGCCAGCAACTGCTGCGGGAGCGGACCCACACCAACTACAGCTTCATCCTCGAAGAGCATCTCTTCCTGCGGCGCACGGGCGGCACGCAGGTCACCCGGGAGGCCATCGACCGCGTTCTCGGACTCGCCGAGCTCCGCAATGTCGAGCTTCAGATCATGCCGCAGGTCCGCGAGAGCCACGCCGGGCTGGACGGCCCGATCCAGTTGCTGGAGACGCCGGATCACAAGTGGCTCGGCTACAGCGAGGGGCAGAAGTCCGGCCAGCTCCAAGCCGACCCGGCTGTGGTCAGTGTGCTCCAGATGCGGTATGCCAGGATGCGTTCGCAGGCTCACACCCCCGAGGACTCCGTGGGTCTGTTGCAGCGGATGCGAGGAGCACTATGAGCACCACAACAGACCTGGCCTGGTTCAAGAGCAGCTACAGCGGCGGCGACGGCGACTCCTGCGTCGAAGTCGCCCTCTCCTGGCACAAGTCCAGCTACAGCAGCGGGTCCGGCGACTCCTGCGTGGAGGTCGCCACCTGCCCCACCACTGTCCACGTCCGGGACTCCAAGGTCGAGCAGGGCCCGCAGCTCGCCCTCTCCCCCACCGCCTGGACCGGCTTCGTCACGTACGCGGTGGGCACCGCGCGCGTCTGACACACCGTGTCGCGTACCGGAGCGATTCCGGTACGCGGTACGGCCGTTCGGCGGGGCGCGCGGGGGAGGCACGCGCCTTGATAGCGTCGCTCCCGCGATCGCGGTTTCCGCCTCCCGCCGGGGTCGTCGCCGTGCGTCGTACGGTCCGCCCCGAGGGGCACGGGGAGTTCTGCGGCAAGGACGAAGAGGGCCCGACGCATGAGTCTCGCGCAGTTGCACTACACCTCTGCCTCTGCTGCCTCTGCGGACGACGACGGGGGCGGGAGCGGCGCGCACTTCACCGCGGTCAGCGCAGGACTGCCCACGCAGGTGCTGGCCGAGGCCGAACAGCTCCTTCGCTATGAGCCGCCCGCCGACGCCCCGCACCGGCCGACGCCCGACCAACTCCGTTCCCTCCCCGAGGCGTTCAGCTTCAGCGCTCTGCCGGACGGCGGACACCTGCTGTCCCGTGCGGTGGCGTTCGCCGGTCGCGGCACTCTCGGGTTCCACGCGCACGCGGTACATCTGACGGCCGGTACGCGGCTGCCGGGCGACGCCCTGCCGATCACCGCCTGGCGGTCGCCCAGCTGGGCCTCGACCCCGCCGGACGGCGGCACCCCCGACCGGATATCCACGCTGCCCGCCTCCGCCGCCTTCGGTCCGGAGGCGCTGAACGACTTCGCGGTCTCCCGGAGCCCCTGGCTGGCGGCGGTCTTCGCCGACCTGCGCCGGGTGTGCGAGGACCCGTCGGCGGGGCGCCTGGTGCTGGTGGAGCGGCACAGTGCCGATGTGGCCAGGTGGATCGCCCTCGCCTCGGCCGTGCTCCCGCCGGACGACGCGCACCGGCTGACGTTCACGACGTACACCCGCCGCCCGGCGCACTCCCCGCACCAGGTCGTCGGCGTACTCCCACAAGATGCCCCGCAAGATGCCCCGCAGGACGGCGGCTCCGGGGCGCAGGCGCTGCGGGTGCGCGACTGCGCGGGCGCTCGGCCCGGCGAGCCGGTGGACGACGCCTGGGCCGAGACCTGC
Source organism: Streptomyces sp. NBC_01591 (assembly GCF_035918155.1). Classification (NCBI taxonomy): domain Bacteria; kingdom Bacillati; phylum Actinomycetota; class Actinomycetes; order Kitasatosporales; family Streptomycetaceae; genus Streptomyces; species Streptomyces sp. NBC_01591. The sequence goes on along the minus strand of NZ_CP109327.1, from coordinate 6,873,381 downwards.
GCCCGGATCTGGCGGAACCGGTCCCCTGAGTTGTTCCGGGCGGCGGCCGAACTGCCCGGCGGGCCGTTCGTCGCCGGTCCGCTCGCCGTGACGGCGCTCTGCGCGGGCGTTCCGCTCGGGGCGGCCGAGCGGGCCGCGGCGGCCGAGTGGGCCGCCGAGCGGCCGTACGCGCTGGACGAGGAGCGCACCCACCGGCTCACCGACGCACTGACCGACCCGGACATCGATCGCACGCCTCGTGAACTCGCCGCCGTGGCCCGGCTGTTGATGGCGCTCGACGGAAGGGCCCCGGCCTCCGTGACGGGATCCCTCGGCGCCCTGCTGGTGACGGAGGCGGTCTACGGGGGCGATGTCTCCGTGGCTCCACCGGGGCGCTCGGTCTTCGCCGGGCCGGACGGGGAACGCGTCGCCGCGGCGCTCGTCGAGGCCGTCGGCGACGATCTGCGCGCCGAACTGGCCACCGGCGGGCCGGTCGCCCCGGACGCCGTGCCCGGCCAAGGCGTGGGACGTGCGGTGCAGTTGCTGCGGATCGCGCGGCTGCTCGACGTGGACTGTGCGGAACTGCTCCCCGCCGTCGTGGGCCGGATGGCCCGGTCCCTGCTGGACGAAGGGGCCGCCGACTGCGGCGCGGTGCTGCTCGACCTGCTGGACGAGCAGTTCGACGTCCGTACGTCGCTGCTCGGCGAGCTGGACCGGATCGCCCCGCAGGACCCGTCGGCGACGGAGCGGCTGCTGACGGAGGTCGCGCTGCCGTTCACCGGGACCCAGGCACTGCCGCATCTGCGGATGTGCGCGGCGGCGCCGGACGCCAGGGCGAGCGGCGGCGACGACCGGGTGAAGGTGCTGAACACGGTGTTGCGGGCCGGTGGAATGTCACCGTTCACCGAGCCGCTGGTGCTGCGTACGGCAGTGGGTCTCGTCTGGGGCGACGGCGCCCCCACGTCGGGCGAGGCCCGGCTGCTGCTCGGCGGGAGCACGTCCGACGCGCACCGCACGGCCGGTACGTGGTCCGTGCTCGTCGCGGCGGCACTCGGTGCCCCCGCCGACGACCCGGAGGCCCCCGAGCTCGCCCATGACCTGTTGCGCGGCTTCCCGCAGGAGATCGACGCGCGGGCGCGCGGCGCGCTGCTCCTCCTGGAGTTCGCGCGGGACGTCCGGTCGGGGGCGGCGGAGCCCGGCTGGGCGGAACGGGCCCGGAAGCTGTGCGCCGGGGCCGAACCGGTGGAACCGGGCGTACGCGAGCAGGCGTTCGGCGCCCTGGCCGGGCGGCTGCTCGCCCCGGACCGGCCGGAGGCGGAGCTGTACGCGTTCGTCCACAGCGACGACCCGGACCTCCTCGCGGCCTACGGCAGGGCCGCCCGCCAGGACGCGGTGCTCACCCGGCTGCGCTCCGACCCGGCCTATGTCGCCGACTGCTTCACCGTCTGGAGCTCCCACCCGCACGCGGGCCATGCCTGGAGCGAGACCCGGGCGGCGCTGCTGGAGGAGGTGCTGCGTCCGGTGGTGCGCGGCCTGTCCGCCGGCGAGGTGACGGCGGTGGAGGAGGCCGCCGAGCGGGCGGGCAGCAGCCGCACGGCGGAGGCGTTCCGGACGTGGAACCGGCCGGGCGGCCTCCGCAGGCGGATCGGCAACAGACTGGCCGCACGGGTCCGGCGGTCGTGAGCTGAACCCCGACTGCTGTGGCAACACCCTCGGCGATCGTGGGGCGAACCCCTCGGCCGTCGTGGGCGAACCCCTCGGCTGTCGCGGGCGGGCCACGGAAGTCGTGACCCGCCCGGGGTGACCGGTACCGTGTGACATATCGATCTCGTGCGCTCCCGGCGGGCTGCGTCACACCCCCAGGAGGAACAGATGACGACGAACCGCGGACGCAAGGACGTCATCCGGGACCGGATGGCCGCGACCGGCGAGTCGTACAACGTCGCCGCCCGCAATCTGAAGGCCATGAAGGACATGGGCGCCACGCGTGAGGCCGTCCTCACCCAGCGCTGGCGTCCCGCCGACACGCTCGACGTCCCGTGTCCCTGCGGCGGCACGTGCGAGCCCGGCGAGCGGTGCGAGCGCTGCCACGCGCTCCACCGGCACGTGGCGCGCTACCCCGGCAGTGTCACGGACGTGGAGACCTGGGCCGACCGCTACGACTGCATGGGCTGCGCGTCCTCGTACAACCTGACCGTGGTGCTGGCGGGGCGGCCGTGGGGTGTCGCCGAGACGGTGGTCACCGGCGGATCCGCCGAGTCGGCCGTGCGGGCCCGGGTGTTCCCGGGCGTCGCCCATCCGCTGCTGAAGCCGGACAGCGCCGAGGACGAGGGCTGACGATCTCCGTCGCCCCCGGCGCGGAGCACGGAGTCACCACACGGCCTGCACGACGGCCGCTCCCACCGCGACGGCGAGGAGCGAGGCCGTGGCGACGAGGACTCGCGGGTTGCCGAGGTTGACCGTCCAGCCGATGCCGACCCGCTTGGGCACCAGGACCGCCGGGTCGTCGGCATTGACGTAGATCGTGCCGGCACCGCGCCAGAAGCGGTCGTCGTCGCGCGGGACCAGTCCGGTGTCCTCCTCGTCGGCGGGCGCTCGCAGCCGGCTGCCGGCCGGCCCGACGCGCAGGGCGAGGCAGGCGGCCACGGCGAGGACCGCGACGAGCGGCACGCCGGTGACGGCCAGGGTCGCGGGCATGGAGCGGATGTCGCTCCACATCAGCGCGGACAGCCCGAGCAGCATGAGGTTCAGCAGGACGGTGATGCCCATCATGGAGCGGGCCGTGACGGTGAGGTAGCGGCGGTACCGTGCGGCGCCGGCCACGGGGCGTGCCACATCGAGGTCTGCGCGTGCGCGGAGCAGTCCGGCGACCACGGCGGCCACTGCGAGGGTGAGGAGCACCTGGCACAGGACGAGGCCGAAGGCGGTCCACACACTGGTCGGGTACGTACGGTAGACGGTGCCGCCGAGCGAGCGTTCGGGCATTGCGATGCGGTCGGGCAGCCCGGGGTAGACGATCACGCCCGCGGCGGTGCTGACGGCGATCACGACGAGTGCGGGGACCGTCCAGATCCAGGGGAAGCGGACCGGGTCGGTGCGCAGCGAGGTGTCCATGACGGCGCCCTGCCGGGCCTGTCCGTACCAGCCGCCGTCCGCCTTCGCGCGGGCGATGGAGCGGTGGGCCCGTACCCACAGCGCGGCGGCGAGGGCGCAGAGCAGCAGGGAGCCGGCGGCCCCGGCGGTGAGGGTGCCGAGGGCGGCGCCGAGCGCCGAGGCGAGCACGGTGACGACGGCCGCGGCGACGAGGACCGCGCCGCGGTAGCGGTGGCGCTGTTCCTCGACGGCGGCGGCACGCGCCTTGTCCGGCGGCACGCGGACGCCGAAGGGGACGGCGGCGGGGTTGAGGCGCGGGCTGGGGGCGGCGTACAGGACGGCGCTCAGCACCGTGAGTATGCCGAAGTTGAGAGCTGCGTAGACCAGCAAGGTGTTCACCTGTCCGTTCATGTCACTTCACTGATCCCGGCGGGGCGGGACGTCGCACCGGCACCCGGCACGACCTTTCGGGTCCGTGTCCCGCGAGTCGTTCCTCGCGGCGGCCCCGAGGGTCAGGGCGTCTCGTCCTGCCTCCCGGGGAAGCCGTCCAGAACCGCCGCGACATGGCTCATCACCTCCTCCTTCGCGATCCCGCGCACGTCCAGCTCGGCAAGGAGGGTGCGCATGCGCGCCTCCCAGTCGACGCCGGCCCGCAGTTCGTCCGACGGCTGCTTGACGTCCGACCGGACCGCCGCACCGCTCTTGCGGTTGATGCGGATGATCCCTTCGCGTCGTAGCAGGTCATAGGCCTTGTTGACGGTGTGGAAGTTGATCGCCAGGTCGACGGCCATCTGCCTGGTGGACGGAAGTCCGGCACCGGGCGCCAACGCCCCTTCCGCGATGGCTTCCACCACCCGGTCCCGGATCTGCTGATAGATCGGCACCTCGCTGTCGAGGTCGAGCACTAGATACACGCCCCGAAGTCTATCTGCTATACATCTACTAGAACAGACGCTCACGGCAATGCGGCATACGCGACACACGCGGCGACGCAGCAAGCACGGCAAACGCGGCAAGCGCGGCGACAGCGCGCAACTGCCCAGGGGCCCCACCCGGGCCCCCGAAGGAGGGGGAATCCCCATGGCACTGATGAACATCTCCGACACCGGCCTCACCATCGAGTTCAGTGGTCGCGAGCGCACCTGGACCCGGCGCGGCTCCCTGACCGTCCCGCTCGCCGCGGTCCGCCGGGTGACCCTCGTCGACAACCCCCTGCGCGCCGCCCACGGCGCCCGCAAGGGGCTGCACGCCGCCGGGATCGCCAAGATCGGCGTATGGGGACTGGTCGTCGGCCCTCGTCAGCTCGTGGCCGCCTACCGGGGCAGGCCGGGACTGCGCGTGGAGCTGGACCGCGCCGCCGCCGGTGGCGACTTCGACGAGCTGGTCCTCTCGCTCGACGAGGCGCAACGGGCCGCACGGCTGATCGAGCAGCGGGTGGCGAGCAACCGATGAGCGGACGGCCGCAGGGCCCGCACATAGAGGTCAGCGGGCTGACCAAGCGATACGGAGCGGTCCGGGCCGTCGATGACCTGAGCTTCACCGTGCGGCCGGGCGTCGTGACGGGCTTCCTCGGCCCCAACGGCGCGGGCAAGACCACGACGATGCGGATGATCCTCGGTCTGGTGACTCCCACCGCGGGCACCGCCACCATCGGCGGCAAGAGGTACGCGGAGCTGTCCAGGCCCTCCGCCACCGTGGGCGCCGTGCTCGACGCCTCCGCGGTCCACCCCGGCCACACGGCGCGTGACCATCTGCACATCTACCGCACCATGGGCGGCCACCCGGCCGGCCGTGTCGACGAGTTGCTGACCCGGTTGGGGCTCGCCCAGGCGGCGGACCGCCGGACCCGCACCTTCTCCACGGGCATGCGGCAACGGCTCGGTCTGGCCACCGCCCTACTGGGCGACCCGCGGGTACTGCTGCTGGACGAGCCGAGCAACGGACTCGACCCGGAGGGCATCGCCTGGCTGCGCGGCCTGCTGCGCGAACTGGCGGCCGAGGGGCGCACCGTGCTGGTCTCCAGCCATGTGCTGAGCGAGGTGCAGCAGGTCGTCGAGGACGTCGTCGTGATCCGCGCGGGCCGGCTGGTGGCGGCGGGACCACTGGCGGAGATCGAGCGGTCGTCGCCCGGCACGGTGCTGGTCCGCTCCCCGGACGCGGCGGCCCTGCGCGCCGCACTGCTGCGCGGCACCGCGCGGGGCGGGGCGGCCGACCGGGTGGACCTCATGCCGGACGGAACGCTGTGCGTGTACGGGATGGCGGACTCCGCCGTCGCCGATCTGGCCGCCGCCGAACGGCTGCGCATCCACGGGCTGACCGCCGGGGCCGGCCTGGAGCAGCTCTTCCTCCGGCTGGCGGGGGACGACGGACCGGCCGGTGGCGACGGGCCGCCGGTACGGGCGAACGAGAAGGCGGACCGGTGATGAACGCACTGATCAAGGCGGAGTTCCGGCGGCTGGCCGCCACCCGCCTCTGGCTGTGGGCGCTCCTCGCGGCCGTGGTCCTGGGCGGCGGCATGGTGGGGGTGATGACGCTGGTCGGCCCGGAGAACTTCGATCCGCCCGCGCCCGGCCTGGACACCGAGGACGGTGTCCGCTCGGTCCTCGGCATGCTGAGCTTCACGGTGTTCCTGCCGGCCGCGCTCGGCACCCTGGCGATGACGGGGGAATACCGGCACCGCACCGCCACGTACACCTTTCTCCACGCCCCGCGGCGCCGGCAGGTGCTCACCGCCAAGCTCGTCGTGTACGGAGTCGCCGGCCTGCTGTACGGGCTGGTGCTCACCGGCACGGCGGCGGCCGCCTTCTTCGGGGGTGTGGCGGTGCGCGGGGTGACCCCGGGCATGGCCACCGGCGAGGTGCTGGGGCTGCTCGTCCGGCCGGCGGTGGCGATGGCGGTGTACACCCTGCTGGGCGTGGCCGCCGGGGCGCTGATCCGCCATCAGGTCGCGGCGCTGGCCGTCGTCGTCGGATATCTGTACGCGGGCGAGTACCTGCTGATGATGATCCCGGGCGTCAAGCTCCTCTACCCGCTGCTGCCCGGTGGCGCCACGGCGTCCCTGACCGGCTTCAGCTACGTGGCGGACACGATGGCCGCGGAGCTGGCGACCGGCCCGGTGCCGTTGCTCTCCCCCGTCGGCGGCGGGCTGCTGCTCGTCGGCTACGCCCTGGTCGCGGCGTTCGTCGCGGTCCTGGTGCCGATGCGCAGGGACGTGCACTGAGTCCGCACGACGGAACGGGTGCCCCGGAACGCGTTCCGGGGCACCCGTCTCGGTTCTCGTCCCTCAGCTCTCGTCCGGGGCCAGCCGCAGCGAGATCGAGTTGATGCAGTACCGCTGGTCCGTCGGGGTCGGGTAGCCCTCGCCCTCGAAGACATGGCCGAGGTGCGATCCGCAGCGTGCGCAGCGGACCTCGGTGCGGACCATGCCGTGGCTGCGGTCCTGGATCAGTTCGACCGCGTCCGTGTCCTTCGGGTCGTAGAAGGACGGCCAGCCGCAGTGCGACTCGAACTTGGTGTCCGAGCGGAACAGGTCGGCGCCGCAGGCGCGGCAGGAGTAGACGCCCGTGGTCTTGGTGTCGGTGTACTCACCGACGAAGGCGGGTTCGGTGCCGGCCTGGCGCAGGACCGCGTACTCGGCCGGCGTCAGCTCCGCCCGCCACTGCTCGTCCGGCTTCTCGATGTCGTACGACACGTCGCTCCCTCAGCTCGACAGGTGGTCCAGGATCTGCGGGCCGAGGTCCGTGACGTCGCCCGCCCCCATGGTGAGAACGAGGTCGCCGGGCTTCGTCATTCCCGCGATGGTCTCGGGGACCGCGGCCTTGTCGTGGACGGCGGTGACGTCGGCTCCCGCGGTCCTCGCGGCGTCGATGATCAGGTCGCTGGTGATGCCGGGGATCGGGTCCTCGCGGGCCGGGTAGATGTCCAGCACCACGGAGGCGTCGGCCAGCGCGAGGGCCTGGCCCATCTCGGTGCCGAGCTCCTGGGTGCGGGAGAAGAGGTGGGGCTGGAACACGACCAGGAGGCGGGCCTCGGACACGGCGCCGCGCATCGCTTCGAGGTCCGCGGTCATCTCGGTGGGGTGGTGTGCGTACGAGTCGATGACCTGCACGCCCGCCGCCTCGCCCTTGAGCTGGAGACGGCGCTTGACCCCGGTGTACTTGCCGAGGGCCGAGGCCAGGTTGTGGGCCGGGACACCGAGGGCGACACCGGCGGCGAGGGCCGCGACGGCGTTGAGGGCGTAGTGGCGGCCGGGCACGGAGACCGTGAACGTGAGGTACTTCCCGTTCAGGACGACCGTGACCTCGCTGGTCAGCCCGCGCGGGGTGATCTTGTGGACGCGTACGTCGGCGGTCTCGGACTCGCCGTAGGTGACGACGTTCAGCGAGGACAGGGCCCGGACCCGCTCCGTCAGCTCGACGGCACCGGCCTGGTCGGCGGCGATCACCAGGGTGCCGCCCTGGACGATCTTGCCGGCGAACGCCTCGAACGACTCGTAGATCTCGTCCATCGAGGCGTAGTTCGCGTGGTGGTCCAGCTCGACGTTGAGGACGATCGCGACCTCGGGGTCGTACTTCTGGAAGCTGCGGTCGCTCTCGTCCGCCTCGGCGACGAAGATCGCGCCCTCGCCGTGCGCGGCGTTGGTGCCGGGGCCGGCGAGGTCGCCGCCGATGGCGTACGAGGGATCGAGGTTCAGCTCGGTCAGGGCGACGGCCAGCATCGACGTGGTGGTCGTCTTGCCGTGCGTACCGGCCACCGCGATGGCGCGCAGGCCGCCCATGAGCGAGGCGAGCGCGTCGGAGCGGTGCACGACGGGGACCGACAGCTCGGCGGCGCGCAGCAGCTCCGGGTTGTCGGCGCGAATGGCGCTGGAGACGACCACGCACGAGGCGTCGTCCGCCAGATGCCCGGCGGCGTGCCCGATGTGGACGGTCGCCCCCAGCGCCCGCAGTGCCTCGGCGGTACCCGACTCCTTGGCGTCGCTGCCCGCGACCTTGGCGCCGCGCTGGGCGAGGATCTTCGCGATGCCCGACATTCCGGCGCCGCCGATGCCGATGAAGTGCGGCCGTTCCATGGCGGCAGGAATACCGGGTGCCATGCGTGTGTCTCCCACAGGTCGATGCGAGTACCGGGTCGGTACGAGGTGCCCGCCCAGCCTATTCGCTGTGGGCGAAGAGCTTGAGCACCGGTACGCCGACCTTGTGGCGGGCCCTGGAAGCCCAGTCCCGGTGGAAGAACTCCTCGACGTAGTGCGGCGCGGTCAGCACGATGACCTCGTCCGCCTCCGCGTCGTCGACCACGGACTTCAGCTTGTCCAGGGGGTGGTCCTCGATCACCTGCCCGACCGCTTCGGAGCCTGCCTGCCGCAGGGCCTCCAGTGAAACTTCGAGCGCCAGTTCGGCGGGCTGCCTGGCGTTCTTGCCCTCCGGTTCCTCACTCTCCCGGGCGGCTTCCTTCAGTTCGCCCATCGCCAGGTCGTCGATGGCCCGCAGCAGCACATCGGCCTGGTCACCGCGCGGCTGCATGAGCACGACGAAGGAGATCTGCTCCTCTCCGTGCAGGGTGGTGACGAACTCGACGTCCTCGGAGGTGAGGGGCTTCTCGATCATCAAAACGCTGGTGAACACCACGGGCGCCCTTCTGCTTCAGTGACCGTCGCCGATCACTGCTGAAACCATCCTTCCCCGTGCTCACACGGGGTCTGCGAGAGTAATTGTGCCCACCGGAAGCTAACCGGAACGACAAATTCCGCTGATTGTCAGATCCGACGGTACCGAGTGAAGAGGAACCCGGCCTCTTCCAGCATCGATGCCAGGGCGAATCGTTCCGGCACGGCCACCGAGGGACCGCCCGCGATCCGCTGCGCGTCCCCGGCGGTCAGCATCGGCGAGAGGGTCAGACAGAGCTCGTCCAGCACCCCGGCGGCCACGAACTGCCCCAGCATCCTCGGGCCGCCCTCGGTCAGCAGCCGCTTGAGCCCGCGGTCCGCCAGCTCCCGTACGGCCCGGGCGGGGTCCACCCGGGAGCCCTCCCCCGCGATCACCACCTCGGCGCCCGCCCGGCGCGCCTCCTCGATCCGGCCCGGAGGGGCTCCGGCACCGGTCAGCACGAGGGTCGGGACGAGCGGCTCGGTGAAGAGCGGCAACGAGAAGTCGAGGTCCAGACTGCCGCTCACCACGGCGATGGCGGGGGCGGGCCCCTGCCCGGCGGCGGCCCGGCGGGCGGCGAAGGCCTCGCGGGCCCTGGCGGGGCGGTAGCCCTCCAGGCGTACCGTCTCCGCCCCGGCCAGCACCACATCGGCCAGACCGCGCAGGGTGCCGAAGATCCGCATGTCGCTCGCGCAGGAGATCGGCTGCGAACGGCCGTCGTGCTGGGCGGCCCCGTCGAGCGTCGAAACCATGTTGGCGCGCAGCCAGGGGCCGTCCTGCTCGGGGTAGGCGTAGGCGTCGGCCAGGGCGTCCAGACTCCACTCCTCCTCGTCGTCGGCCGGTGTCAGGTCGGTCACAGGGAAGAGGCGTCGCATGTTCTGCAGTCTGGCACGGCGCTTAAGGTTGAGAGTTGTGTCGTCCTCCACAGCCCTGCCGGGGCAGAGCCCCATAGCCGAAACGGCCCCCCTGTCCCTCTGCGCACTCGAGCCCCGCGTTCCCGCCGACCGGCTGGTCGCCGAGATGGTGCCGCCGCCGCGCTTCGACTCCGTACGCTTCGATACATATGTCCCGGACCCGAACCAGCCGAGCCAGACGGAGGCGGTCAAGGTCCTGAGCGACTTCGCGGCCGGGCTCGGTGGCGCGCACGCCAGCGGCTCGGGCAAGCGCAAGTGGTTCAGCAAGAAGCCCGCCGCCCCCACGGCGCCGCTCGGGGTCTACCTCGACGGCGGCTACGGCGTCGGCAAGACCCACCTGCTGGCCTCCCTCTGGCACGCCACCCCCGCCGCCCCCTCGCTGAAGGCGTTCGGCACCTTCGTGGAGCTGACGAATCTGGTCGGCGCGCTGGGCTTCCAGCAGACCGTGCAGACGCTGAGCGGGCACCGGCTGCTGTGCATCGACGAGTTCGAGCTGGACGACCCGGGCGACACCGTGCTGGTGTCGTCGCTGCTGAGCAGACTGGTCGAGGCGGGGGTCGCGCTCGCCGCCACCTCCAACACGCTGCCGGGCAAGCTCGGCGAGGGCCGGTTCGCCGCGGCGGACTTCCTGCGGGAGATCCAGGGGCTGTCCGCGCACTTCCGCCCGCTGCGGATCGACGGCGAGGACTACCGCCACCGCGGGCTGCCCGAGGCCCCCGCACCGTACTCCGACGAGCAGGTCACCAGAGCGGCGTACGCCACCGAGGGTGCCAGCCTGGACGACTTCCCCTCGCTGCTCGACCATCTCGCCCGGGTCCATCCGAGCCGCTACGGCGCGCTGACGGACGGCCTGCGGGCGGTCTGCCTCACCGAGGTCCAGCCGGTCCCCGACCAGTCGACCGCGCTGCGGCTCGTCGTCCTCGCGGACCGGCTGTACGACCGGGAGGTCCCGGTGCTCGCCTCCGGGTTGCCGTTCGACCGGCTGTTCAGCGAAGAGATGCTGAACGGCGGATACCGGAAGAAGTACTTCCGGGCGATCTCCCGGCTGACGGCGCTGGCGCGCGACGCGAAGGGGCTGGTGGCGCAGTAGGTTCGGGACGTACCCCCCCCCCTCGGGGCCCTTGGGCGCCGAGGGGCTCCCGTATCAACCGCGCACACCGTTTGAAGGGATTTGGCATGGCAACCACACGTCAGGCTCACACGGTCTGGGACGGCAACCTGCTCGAGGGCAAGGGGGTCGTCACCCTCGACTCCTCCGGCGTCGGCGAATTCGACGTCTCCTGGCCTTCCCGCGCGGAGAAGCCGAACGGAAAGACCAGCCCCGAGGAGCTCATCGCGGCGGCCCACTCCAGCTGCTTCTCGATGGCGCTGGCCCACGGTCTGGCCGCGGCCGGCACCCCGTCGACCCAGCTGACCACCACGGCCGACGTCACCCTCCAGCCCGGCACCGGCATCACCGGTATCCACCTCACCGTCCAGGGCGAGGTGCCCGGTATCGGCGAGGCGGACTTCATCAAGGCCGCCGAGGGCGCCAAGGCGAACTGCCCGGTCAGCCAGGCGCTGACCGGCACGACGATCACGCTCACCGCCTCGCTGGTCTGACCACACCGGCCACTCCCGGCCCGGGACACACCCAGGGTCTCAGTGACCCGCATGGTTCCCGCGCGGCGATACGCGTGCTACACACATGCGGGTCACTTCTCCTGTCCGCCAGCAGGGAGTTGCCTCATGTCATCAGAAACGTCACGCCTGACCGAAGAAACGTCACGGCCGACCGCCACCCGTCGTCAGGTCCTGGCCGGCAGCGGCGCGGCCGTCGCTTCCATCGCCTTCACCGGGGCGTTCTCCGAACTCTTCGCGGGTACCGCGGCCGCCCGCGGCCACAGCGGGTACGGCCCGCTGGTGCCCGACCCCGACGGTCTGCTCGACCTCCCGAAGGGCTTCCGCTACCGGGTCCTGTCCCGGGAGGGCGACCAGCTCCGCTCCGGCGAGGGCCAGGTCCCCAGCAACCACGACGGCATGGCCGCCTTCGCGGGCCGTCACGGACACGTCCGCCTGGTCCGCAACCACGAGAACCGCGCCACCGCGAAACGCCCGGTCCCGGTCGTCGAGGGCCTCACCTACGACCCGATGGGCAAGGGCGGCTGTACGGCCCTGGAGCTGGACGGCCGCAACAACGTCCTCGGCGAACGCGTGGCCATCGCCGGTACGGCGGTGAACTGCGCGGGCGGCCGTACCCCTTGGAACACGTGGCTGACCTGCGAGGAGACCGAGGACAGAGCCGGTACCAACGGCTACACCAAGGACCACGGCTTCATCTTCGAGGTGGACGGTGCCGATCCGCACCTCACCGGGGCCGTGCCGCTCACCGCGATGGGCCGCTTCCAGCACGAGGCCATCGCGATCGACCCGAAGAACGGAATCGTCTACGAGACGGAGGACGCGTTCGACAAACCGTTCGGGCTCTTCTACCGCTTCCTGCCGAACAAACCGCTCGGCGGTACGGGTTCACTACGGGCCGGCGGCCATCTGGAGGCCATGCGGGTGCCGGGCGTCCCCGACCTCTCGGTGGTCCAGGAGACCGGGGCGAGTTTCGAAGGCATCGAGTGGGTCCCCGTACCGGATCCGCTGGCGGCCGAGACACCGATCCGGTTCCAGGACTTCGGCCCCAAGGGCATCACGCACGCGCAGAAGCTGGAGGGCTGCTACTGGGGCGGGTCCTCGGTCTACTTCGTCTCCAGTTTCGCGCACAGCGCGGAGGGGTCGGCCGCCGACCACTACGGCCAGGTGTGGCGGTACGAGCCGAAGCGGCGCCGTCTCACGCTCGTGATCGTCTTCGGCCCCGGCACGGACGTGCAGCTGCCGGGCGAGTCCCCGGACAACATCTGTCTCGCCGCCGACGGCGGGCTGATGGTGTGCGAGGACGGCGGCGGCGCGCAGCATGTGTTCGGCGTGACGCGGCGCGGCGAGGTGTACGCGATGGCGCGGGGCCGGCAGAACATCGGGACGCCGGATGAGCCCGAGTGGGGGGAGTTCGCCGGGGTCACGTTCGCTCCGGACGGCGGAACGATGTACGTGAACTGCTATGCGCCGGGGACGACGTTCGCGGTGACGGGGCCGTGGCGCTGACGCGCTGACGTGCTGATCCATTGAGGTGCCGGAGGGGGCGGGCAGCCGGTGTCCGCCCCCTTCGCGCTGCCCGGACCGGGGTCCGTGTTCGGCCCAGCAGAACAGTCGGCGGACCGACCGGACGAACGGACCACGGGCCGACGGTGGTTGATCGAAGAAGCTGCGGCGGGACGCCGTTCGCGGAGATAGGCTCCCGCCTGGTTCCGCGCGCCTCCGCGGGACCTGCCGCACCGGCCGAGAGGGAAGGACACCTCACCGTCGGCGGTGTGCGGCATGCCTTCTGCAGCCTCGAAACCAACCCCCGATGGGACGTGAACCATGAGGCACGAAACCGCACGGCACGACATCACCGTCGTCGGCGGCGGTCTGGCCGGTATCTGCGCGGCGATAGCCGCCGCACGGCTCGGCCGTACCGTGGCACTCATCAACAACCGGCCGGTTCTCGGCGGGAATTCAAGCAGCGAAGTCCGGGTCTGGGTCGTCGGCGCCACCGCGCACGGCAACAACCACAACGCCCGCGAGGGCGGCATCATGGGCGAGCTCTTCGTCGAGAACCAGTTCCGCAACCCGGACGGGAATCCGTACTACTGGGACACGGTCGTGCTGGACGCGGTCCGGGCCGAGCCCGGGATCACGCTCTACCTCAACACCGACGTCAGGGAAGTGGACGCGGAGGGCCCCGAGGACGCCCGGCACATCAACGCCGTCACCGGGTGGATGATGGGCTCCGAGCGGCACATCCGCTTCGAGAGCGAGCTGTTCCTGGACTGTTCGGGGGACGGTCTGATCGGCGCTCTGGCGGGTGCCCGGCACCGCATCGGCCGGGAGTCCCGGGCGGAGTACCTCGAACCGTGGGCGCCGGAGGAGGCCGATCGCATCACGCTGGGATCGACCCTGCTCTTCTACACCAAGGACGCCGGGCACCCGGTCAAGTACGTGCCGCCGTCCTTCGCCAAGAACATCGCCGAGACCTCGATCCCGCAGCGGCGCATCATCAAGTCCGGCGACAACGGCTGCGCGTACTGGTGGATCGAGTTCGGCGGTGAGCTGGACACGGTGCATGACAACGATGCCATCCGTGACGAGCTGTGGGCGGTCATCCACGGCATCTGGGACCACATCAAGAACTCGGGCGAGTTCGATGCCGCCAACATGACGCTGGAGTGGGTGGGTTCGGTGCCCGGCAAGCGCGAGTACCGGCGCTTCCTCGGCGACTACGTGCTCCACCAGGGCGACATCCTCGGCCAGACCGAATTCGCCGACCGGGTCGCGTTCGGCGGGTGGTCCATCGATCTGCATCCGCCGAAGGGCATGTACGCCGACGGGGACGGCGCCAAGCAGCGCTACGCGGACGGGGTTTACCACATTCCCTACCGGAGCCTGTACTCGGTGAACACGACGAACCTGCTCTTCGCCGGGCGCAACATCTCCGCCAGCCATGTCGCCTTCGGCTCGACCCGGGTCATGGCGACCTGCGCGACGGTCGGCCAGGCCGCGGGCACCGCCGCCGCGCTGTGTGCCGCCCAGGGTGTGACCCCGCGCGCGCTCGACGTGCCCGCACTGCAGCGCACCCTGCTGCGGGAGGACGCCTCCGTCGTCGGTCTGGCGTCGGCCGACCCGGACGACCTGGCCCTGCGCGCCACCGTCACGGCCTCGTCCAGCCTCACGGACCTCGGCGCCGAATCACTGCTGGAGCGCCTGCCGCTGACCGCCGACGCCGGCCTGGTGCTTCCCGTCGACCCGGAGCTGACCGGCCTCGAACTGCTCGTCGACGCCGAGCGGGACACGGAACTCGTCGTCGAGCTCCACGACCCGGAGCTCGGACAGAACTACGTACCCCGCCGCCTCGTCGAATCGGTCACCGTCCCGGTCACCGCCGGGTCGAAGCAGTGGGTCGGGACGGAGCTCCGGTGGTCGCCCGAGAGCGCCCGCAACGCCTTCGTCGTCGTACGGGCCAATGAGGACCTCGCGCTGTACAGCACCGACGGGCCGGCTCCGGGCGTGCTCGCATTCACCCGCATTCCACTGGACCCGGCCGCCGAATCGCCGCAGCCGCTGCGCGAGTGGACCGACAACGGCCTGCTGCGCCGCGCCTTCTGCTTCCGGGCGGGTGAGAGCTCCGCCTACGCCCCCGCCAAGGCCGTGGACGGCTACGCGCGCCCGTACGCCGGTCCGCACATGTGGGTCTCCGAGCCCCTCCGGGAGGGCGTCGGAGCCTGGCTGGAGCTGGCCTGGCCGCAGCCGGTCACGCTCAGCCGGATCGACGTGCTCGCCGACGACGACGTCAACGAGGACCTGATCAACCTGCATCACCACCAAACCCCGTTCGAGACCCTGCCCACCCTGCTGCGGGACTACCGCATCGAGGCGCGCGACGCGGACGGCACCTGGCGGACCGTCTCCCGCACGACGGAGAACCGGCGGCGCCGCCAGGTCCACACCCTGGACGAGCCGGTCACATCGACGACGCTGAGGATCGTCGTCGAGGCGACCAACGGAGCTCCTTCGGCGCACGTCGTGGCGGTTCGCGCGTACGCGTAGAAGCGGATCGCCCGGGTGAATCCGTACGCGACTCCGTCGAGGAGAAGCATCACATCCACCTATTAGTCAGATAAGTCGATATTTTCCACTGGTGAACCATTTTGTATGGAAAACGACCGCTCTGACCGTTCTTGGTGTGGTGCTCGGCAGTCTCACCGGCTGTGGGGGCCACGGCAGCGCGCCCGCCGACGGCCCCCCGGCCACAGGGCGCACACCTGCCGTGGCCCATGCGCCGTCGCATCCGGCCTCGGCCCCGCCGGCCACCTTGACTCCCGGCCCCGGCGGGCTGACACCGGTCTTCGCGCACGGGGCGAGGACCGGCGAGAAGGTGGTGGCACTGACCTTCGATGCCGACATGACCGCCGCCGAGGGGCCGCGCGCGGCGGCGGGCGAGCACTTCGACAATCCCGAACTGATCGATCTGCTGCGCGACTTGGAGGTGCCCGCGACGGTGTTCATGACGGGTCGGTGGGCCGATGAGTACCCGGCGCAGGCCAGGTCCATCGGCGCCGACCCCCTCTTCGAGGTCGCCAACCACTCGTACAGCCACTACGCCTTCAAGTCCCCCTGCTACGGGCTGCCGACCGTAGCGAAGGACGACATGCGCGCCGATGCGGCACGGGCCTTCGCCTCGCTCCGGGAGGCCGGGGTACGCAATACGGTGCCCTACTTCCGCTTCCCCGGCGGCTGCTACGACGATGCCTCGCTGCGCGCGCTCGCGCCCGAGAAGGTGACGGCGGTGCAGTGGGACGTCATCAGCGGCGACGCCTTCGCGACGGACGCGGACGCGGTGGCCGAGCAGGTGCTGGACGGGGTGAGACCGGGCTCACTGGTCGTCATGCACTGCACCCGCAGCGCGGCACCGGTCACGGAGGAGGCGGTGAGCCGGGTGGTCCCGGAGCTGCGCGAGCGCGGGTACCGCTTCGTGAAGGTCTCCGACCTGATCCGGGCGGCACAACGCTGAGGGCTGCTGCTCAGCCGCGCAGGGCCGCCAGCTTGCAGGCGAGCGCGGCCACCGCGGCAGCGAGGGCCGCGGCAGCGACGAGCGGCAGGACGGGCATGTGCACCGCTCCTGTCCGGGATCCGGTGACCAGGCCCGTCACGGCGGTGTTCGCGGGCGAACCGCTGGTCACGAGGGCCAGCAGCGCGCCGAGCACGGTGGTGGCGACGGACCAGCCGCGCCGGTGCAGCAGCGGCCGGGTGCACAGCGCGCCGACCACCGCCCCCAGCAGCACACAGCAGGCGACGGCCAGCAGTCCGGCGATCCCGGCGGGCAGCAGCGGCACCCGGACGGAGTTGTCGGCACTGGCCGACTTGCTGATCAGCAGCACGATCAGGGTGGCGGCCACGCCCAGCAGCCCGGCACAGCCGAGCGCGGCGAGCAGCGATGCCAGATGCGCCCTCGGCGATCCCACCGCCGCGGCGGTGACGGTCCGGGCGGCGGGCGGTTCCTGATCGACACAGAGCTGTACGAGCCAGGCGGTGACGGGCAGGAGCCCGGCGGCGGCGTAGCCGAGCGAGTCGAGGACGGGCTGTCCCCACTGCACGCCGATGGAGACGAAGGCCGCGTACAGCAGGACCGGGGCGAGCCAGCACTGCGAGCGGACCAGCAGGGCGGTCTGGTAGCGGAGGAGGGCGGTCATGGTGCCTCGGGGGTCGAGAGATCGCACGGGTCGGTGGCGGCCCCGTGCGGGCCGGGGCTCTCTGTGCGGACGGGCATGGCGGCCACCTGCCGGATGTGCCAGTGCGGGCGAGCGGTGAGCAGGGCGCGCAGCAGCTCGTCGGAGTGCGCGGCCGCGACGGTGAGCCGTACGCCCCCGCCGGCCGCTTGCGTGTGCTCCGGCGCGCCCGGCAGTCCGGCGGGGAGCGCGGCGCCGGGCGGGCCCGCCGCGTCGATCCGTACCCGCGGGCCGGTCTCCGCGGCCCGTGCCCCGGGGGCGGCGAGGAGGCCGTTGCCCTCGATCCGGAACACGGCGTCGACCGACCCGGCGAGCCTGCGCGGGTCGTGGTCGACGAAGACGACGGTGGCACCGGCCTCGACCCGTTCGGCCACGGCCCGGTCCAGCTCGTCGCGGGCCGCCGTGTCGAGCCCGGTCCATGCCTCGTCCAGGATCAGCAGCTCCGGCTCGGCGAGGAGCGCCTGGGCGACGGCGACCTTCTGGCTGGTGCCCTTGGAGAGCTCCGGAAGCGGTGTACGGGCATGGCCGGCGGCCCCGAAGCGGGCGAGCCACGACCGGGCACGGTCCGCCGCCTCGGAGGTCCGCAGGCCGTGGATGCGGCCGAGGTGGACGAGGTACCCGGCCGCGGTGAACGGCAACGCGGCCGGGAATCGCTCGGGGACGTATGCCGTACGCACTCCGCGGCCGGTGATCCGGCCCTCCGTCGGGGCGTCGATCCCGGCGAGCAGCCGCAGCAGCGTCGACTTGCCGGTGCCGTTGGCCCCCTCGATCCGGATCAGGGTGTGCGTGGGCAGGTCGAGGTCGACCCCACGCAGCACCCAGGGGCCGCCGATTCCGTACCGGCGGCCGACCCCGTTCAGCCTCAGTTGGCCGCCTTCTCGGGCTTGGCCTCACTGGGCCGTACGATCACGAATCCCTCGCCGTCCAGCCGCAGTTGGACGGCCTCGCCGGATCCGCCGCGGATCATCGAGCCGACGCTCTGCGAACGGTGCAGCGACGTGGTCAGGTTGGCGCTCCAGCCGACCACCGCGTCCGTGTCGACGCAGACCGGCTGCTGCGGCGTGACGGGAATCACGATGGGGTGCCCCTCGCACATCAGGCCGAGCTTGCCGTATCCGGTGAAGACGCTGTTGAAGAGCCCGCCGCCGGTCATCCCGGCGCCCTTCACGGTCTTGATCTCGTAGGAGATCGTGGGGTCGAAACAGAGCACGTTGCGGCCGTTGATCGTGAGGACGTCGCCGTGCTCCATCTCCACGATGAAACAGTTGGCGGCCTCGTGCGCGAACCATGCCTCGCCCTGGCCGCGGACCGCCATCAGCGCCAGCCCCTCGCCGGTGACGGCGCGCTTCAGCATGCCGCCTATGCCCTGGCCCTTGCGCTCGAAGTGCAGATCGCCGCGGAAGGCGATCATCGCTCCCTGGCGGGCGTGCATCTCGCCGTTGACGGCGTACTTGATGGATTTGGCGTTCTGCAGGGTCATTCCGGGGACCGTCGCCTGCTGTGCCAGGTTCTCGCTGGAAAAGAGATCGCTCTTCATGCGGTGCATCCTCACCCGGAGCGATCCATTCCGCCAAGAAACCTTTCCCAAGCGGCTGGCAGACTGGACGGGTGAGCAGCAACGACACTCCCGTATCCCCGTCCGGATCCCCGGCCACGCCCCACTCGCCCGCGACGGACAGCCCGTTCAGGTCGGAGCCGACGAGCCGCGACGAGGCGCCGCAGTACGTACTGCCGTTGGTCGTGCACATCGAGAAGACCGCTCCCCCGGCCCGTACCGACGCGTTGCGGACCGCCGCCCGCGCGGTGCTCGTGATGCTCTCCGACGAGCGCTCGGACGGCGAGGGCGAGTGGGCGCGGGCGATGCGGGACTGGCAGGACGCCCGCATCCGCAAGGTGGTGCGGCGGGCGCGCGGCGCGGAGTGGCGCAAGGCGTCCGCGCTGCCGGGCATCACGGTCACGGGCGGGAGCGCCGAGGTGCGGGTCTTCCCTCCGGTGCCGCTGGACGGCTGGCCGAAGGAGCTGGCGAAGCTCCAGGTGTCGGGGACGGATCTGGACGACCCCGAGCCGCCGGCCGCGCCCGATCCCTCGGGCCCGGTGCTGTGGCTCAACCCGGAGCTGGACATGTCGGCGGGCAAGGCCATGGCACAGGCCGGGCACGGTGCGCAGCTCGCCTGGTGGGAGCTGTCGGACACGGAGCGCAAGGCCTGGCGCGAGGCGGGCTTCCCGCTCTCCGTCGCCACCGCGGAGGCGGGGAACTGGCAGGAGCTCACGGCGAGCGGGCTTCCGGTGGTGCAGGACGCCGGGTTCACCGAGATCGCGCCCGGGTCGTGCACGGTGGTCGCCGACCATCCGGCACTGCGACGCGGCTGAGCACCGGATCGGGAACCTCAAATCAAGCTCTGAACGTCCCCCTGTTCGGATTCATCACCGCCCTCCGGGGCCATGAGCCCTGCACGGAGCGGAGGAGGGGGACGGCATGAAGCTGGGTATCGGGATCGGCTGGCGGCCGGAGATCGCGGATGCCGTCGAGGCGCTGCGGGGGATCGACTGGGTGGAGGCGGTGGCGGAGAACATCTGCACCGGCCATCTGCCCGATTCGCTGGTACGGCTCAGGGAGCGCGGCGTCACGGTCGTGCCGCACGGCGTCTCGCTGGGCCTCGGCGGGGCCGACCGCCCCGACGCGGGGCGGCTCGCGGATCTCGCCGCCCGCGCCGAACTGCTCGCCGCGCCGCTGGTGACCGAGCACATCGCGTTCGTGCGGGCCGGGGGGCCGCGGACCTCGTCGCCGGGGCTGGAAGCGGGCCATCTGCTGCCCGTCCCGCGGACCAGGGACGCACTGGACGTGCTGTGCGAGAACGTACGCATCGCGCAGGACTCGCTGCCGGTGCCGCTGGCCCTGGAGAACATCGCGGCGCTGATCTCCTGGCCCGACGAGGAGCTGACCGAGGGGCAGTTCCTGGCGGAGCTGGTCGAGCGCACCGGGGTCCGGCTGCTGATCGATGTCGCCAATCTGCACACCAACCACGTCAACCGGGGCGAGGACCCGGCCACCGCGCTCGACGAGCTGCCGGTGGAGGCCATCGCGTACGTGCATGTGGCGGGCGGCGTCGAGAAGGACGGCGTCTGGCACGACACCCACGCCCACCCGGTCACCGGGCCCGTCCTCGACGTCCTCGCCGAACTCCGCTCCCGGGTCGACCCGCCCGGCGTCCTGCTGGAGCGCGACGACGACTTCCCGCCGGCCGGGGAACTGGCGGACGAACTGGACACGATCCGCGCCACTTTGAACCGGGCGGCGGGGAACATGAAACGGCCCGCCCCGGGCGTCCGTCCGTCCGCGCGGAGCTCAGCCTCCGCGCCGCCGGACGCCACGCGCGACCGGCTCGCGGTCGCCCAGACCGCACTGCTCTCCGCCCTCGTCGCCGGTGGCCCCGTCCCGCGGGGCTTCGACCGGCGCCGCCTCGGGATCCAGAGCCGCGCCCTGGCCGCCAAGCGGGCCGGGGTCGTCGCCAAGGTGGCACCCGAACTGCCGGACATCCTGGGCACCGGCTACCGGGACGCCTTCCTCGCGTACGCCAGGACCCGCCCCATGTCCGCAGGTTACCGGCGCGACGCGCTGGACTTCGCCGAGGATCTGCTGATCGCGGGCCGGCCGGCCGACGACGCCGACCGTCGCCGGCTGACCCACTGGTGGCAGGACCGGGCCGGCGCGCACCCGCCGCGCCGCACCACCCGGTTCGTACGAGCGGCCCGTGCGGCCCTGACAGGAAGGTGACCGGCATGAACACCGTGGCACTGCTGGTGGATCTCGGCATCGTGGTCTCCTCCGTCCTCCTGATCATGGGGCTGGCGCGTGCCCGTGGCGGCGTCGGCGGCTCGGTCCACGACCTCTACGAAGTCGCCTTCCTCAACGGCGGTCCGGGCAGGGTCGTGGACACCGCGCTCACCGGGATGCAGGCGGACGGCCGGCTCGCCGTCGGGGGTCCCGGAATCGTCGCCGTCCAGCGGGCCGAAGCCCGTGACCCGGTGGAGCGCGCGGTGCTCCAGGAACACGCCATGGCCCCCAGCGGCGCGCTGCACACCCTGCGCGAGGCGGTGATGCGGCACCCCGCGGTGCAGGAGGTCGGCGACGGGCTCGCGGCCCGCGGCCTGCTGGCCGCGCCCGCCGCGAGCCGGACGTGGCGCCGCTGGGGCATCGCCCAGGGGCTGGTCTGCGTACTGGCCGTCCCGCTCACCGTCGTGGCGACCGCCGCGCAGTCCCTGTCCGACGAACTGTCCGCGGACTCCCCCGTGCCCTTCATCTTCAAGGTGCTCCCGTTCCTGATCACCGGCATGCTCACCGGCTTCATCTGCGCCGGCGTCGCGCGGGGACGCGTCACCAAGTCGGGGCGCCGGGCCGCGGAGGCGTACCGGGTCGCCCAGGCGTACAACCCGGACCCGGCCCATTCGGTGGCCACGCACGGGCTGCGGGCGCTCCCCGACCCCGAGTTCCAGGCGCAGTTGATCGCGGCGGCCCGGATGCAGCCGCACGGACGGACGGCCGGGCGGCGTACCCACGCGGCGGCGGCGTCCACGGGCGCCTCCGCCCTGCTCCTCGCGCCGGTGGTGTGGTGTGCCGGTACGAGTCCCGGTCACAGCAGTTGCGGGAGCTCCGGAGACGGGGGCAGCGGCGGAGGCGGCGGTGGCGGGTGCAGTTCCGGGTCGAGCTGTGGATCGGGGTCCGGATCCGGCTGCGGCGGGTCGAGCGGCTCCAGCTGTTCCAGCAGCAGTTCCAGCTGCGGTGGCGGGTCCAGTTGCGGCAGCTAGGGCCTCTCGTTCGGGCACCTTCCGGCGCCGCCGAACCGTCCGTATGGTGAGCAGGCCATGGTTTTCCACGCCCGCCTCGCATAGGAATCCGCCATGCTCTGGGTTCTGTTTCTGCTGGTCGCATGGGGTGCGGCAGTCATCTCGTGCGCCCGGCTCTGCCTCGTCTCGGCCCGAACGGGACTGCTGTCCGGCGCGTCCATGGTTGCCGTCCGGGACACCGGCGCCGGTCATGAACTGACCCTGTACGAGACCGCGTTCCTGGCCGGCGGCCCCCACCGGGTGGTCGATCTGGCGCTGGCCACCATGCATCTGCGACGACGGCTGCTGCTCGCCCACACCGGCTGGGCAACGGTCGTCGACCCGGAGGGCCGGGACGACATGGAGCGCACGGTGATCCGTGCGATAGGCCCGCAGGGCCAGTCCCCGATACCGCCGATACGGACGGCCGCGGCCACCGCCGACGCCGTACGCGCCCTGGCCGACCGGCTCGTCGCCGCCGGCCTGGCGCTGCCCGGCGGTGCCGGGACCGATGTCGCCGCAGCGGTGCGCGCGGTGCGCGGCGCGGCTCTGCTGGTGGTCGCGATGGGCGTGGTCACGCTGCTGATGCCCGGTCAGGAGCACGGGCCCGGTGGCCCGTTGGTGTCGCTGCTCGTCCGGTTCGGGCTGCCGCTCGCACTGACCGTCGGCTGTCTGGCCATCGCCCGGATGGAGATCCATCCGTACAGCTCCTGGGCCTCGCCCGCCGGTCAGCGGCTGCTGGCCGAGAACGATGTTCCGGCCGCCGGGGCGGACCGCGACATCCTGGCGGCGATCGCCGTACGGGGTGTGCGCGCCGTGGACGATCCGGCGCTGCGGGCCGCGCTCGGCGGCGGTCCGGGCGGACCGCTCCGGTAGCCCGGCCGGTCCGTCATGGGGTGGTGTGTGTCGAAGGACGCCGGTGCGGCGCGCTGGACGCGCGCCGCACCCGGAGCCGAACCCGGTGTCGCTGGAACGACGGGCAGCGCGAAAGCGCCGGTGCCCGCCGTCTGATCTTCCGGGTTGGGGTGGTCGGAACCCGCTCGCTACGCGAGCCCGGCCACCAGGTCTGCAACCGACTTCCTGCGCCCCGTGTAGAACGGGACCTCTTCGCGGACGTGCATCCGCGCCTCGGAGGCCCGCAGGTGACGCATCAGGTCGACGATGCGGTCGAGCTCGTCGGCCTCGAAGGCGAGAATCCACTCGTAGTCACCGAGCGAGAAGGAGGCGACGGTGTTGGCCCGGACGTCGGGGTAACCGCGGGCCATCTTGCCGTGGTCCGCGAGCATGCGACGACGGTCCTCGTCGGGCAGCAGGTACCAGTCGTAGGAGCGCACGAACGGGTACACGCTGATGTAGTTGCGCGGCGTCTCGTCGGCCAGGAACGCCGGGATGTGCGACTTGTTGAACTCGGCGGGGCGGTGCAGCGCCATGTTCGACCAGACCGGCTCCAGTGCCAGGCCCAGCCTGGTGCGCCGGAAGAGGTTGTACGCCTCCTGCAGCTCGTCCGCCGTCTCGGCGTGCCACCAGATCATGACGTCGGCGTCGGCACGCAGGCCGGAGAGGTCATAGGTTCCGCGGACGGTGATGTCCTTGGCCGCGAGCTGATCGAACAGCTCCTGGACCTCGTCGGCGTAACCCGCCCGGTCCGCGGGCAGGACGTCGCGCAGCTTGAAGACGGACCACAGCGTGTAGCGGATGACCTCGTTGAGGTCCTTGGCCTTCTTACCCGCGTTGGGGCCCTTGCTTGATTTCACAGTCTCAGGCGCACTCATACGGCTATTGTCCCGCCTCGCTCCGTGTGCCCGTAACCAGGGTCGACGTGGCGATGATCTCTTCCCCGGAACCGCCGGTGAGGTCGGCCGCGATTTCGTCGGCGGCGCGGTGGGCGCTCGCGATGCACGCCGGGATGCCGACGCCGTCGTAGACCGCTCCGCAGACCCTCAGCGCGGGCAGCTTGGCGATCTCGTCGCGGATCCGGGCGACCCGGGAGAGATGGCCCACGGGGTACTGGGGCAGTCCGCCGATCCACCGGGTGACCTCGGTGTCCACGGGCTTCGCGGCCAGTCCGGTCGCCTCGGCGAGGTCGCGCAGCGACACATCGACGAGCTCGCCGTCCTCGCGGTGGATGTGGTCCTCCTCGCCGTAGCGGCCGACGGAGGTACGCAGGACGAAGAGGTCCGGGGCGGAATCGGCGACCCAGCTCCACTTGTGGGAGGAGAAGGTGGACGCCTTGATGGTGCGGCCGTCGACCGGGGGGACGAGGAAGCCGGAGCGGCCGTCGAGCGCCGTCGTCGCTGCGACGTCGGAGCGGCGGAACGCCATGGTGACGAGCGCCATCGACGCGTACTCGACACCGGCCAGCTCCGCGGAGGCCGCGGGGGACTCGGCGGCGAGCAGCGTGGAGGCGGACCAGGCGGGGGCGGCGAGCACGATGCCGTCGGCGGTGATCACCCGGGTGTCCGTGCGGACGTCCCAGCCCTCGGCGGTACGGGTCAGGCCGAGGACGGGGGTGGCGGTCCGGATCTCCCCGCCCGCCGCGCGTACGGCGTCGGCGACCGCGTGGGGCAGGGTGCCGATGCCGCCGTCGATGCCCTGGAAGACCGGTCCGGTCTGCTGCCGGGCCGCGGCCCGCTCCTGGATGCGCCGGACGGCGTCGAGCAGCGAGCCGCCCTCCCGCGCCGCCTCGAAGAGCTGCGGTACGGCGGCACGCATCGAGATCCGGTAGGCGTCGCCCGCGTACACACCTCCGAGCAGCGGCTCCACGAGACGGTCGACAACCTCGCGGCCCAGGCGGTCGGCGACGTACGCGCCGACGGCGACGTCGTCGCCGACGGGGGTCGGGGTGAGGTCGCGCTCCTGCGCGATGCGGGCGAGGCCCTCCGGGGTGAGCAGTCCGGCGAGCGCCGACGGGTCGCCCGGTACGCCCATCACATGGCCCTTGGGCATGGGCCGCAGGGCGTCGCGGGTCCAGACCGACGCGGTGGCCGTGGCGGGCGGCTGGAGGCGGTCGCCGAGCCCGACGTCGCGTGCCAGGCCGACGGCCTCCGGGCGCCGGGCGAGCATCGACTCGGCTCCCAGGTCGACCCGGGTGCCGGCGATCTCGCCGGTCATGAGCTTGCCGCCGAGCCGCTCGGTCGCCTCCAGCAGGGTGACCCGCAGGCCGGCCCCGAGGAGTCGGCGGGCGGCGGCGAGACCGGCGATGCCGCCGCCGATGACGACGACGTGTCCGGTGCCCTGGTCCGCGCGGTTTATTGAACGCTGCATGCCCCCACTCTCTCAAACCCCTTCCGAGTCCTGAACGTGACTGCTTCGAAACCGTCATTCGGCAACCCGTTCCCGTGCCCGGCACGTCGAACCGGCACCATCAACGACCAGCCTTGGGGGGCATCATGCAGACAGACCGGCATCCTGGCCGTTCATCCGTCCGTCGTTCGCGCACGGTCCTGGCGGCCGGCCTCGTGGCCGGCCTTCTCGCGCTGAGCGGCTGCGGCGCCTCGGACAGTGCGAGCGACGCGAGTTCCGGCGACAGCAAGAGGGCGATCGGTGCGGAGGAGCGGGGCGCCGCCGACGCCGCGGCCGGGAAGACAGCAGAGGGGCCGCAGGGGACGGGCGGTTCGCCGTCGCAGCGGAAGAAGGCCGATGCCCTGCCCTCCGGCACCCATGTGATCCGTACCGCCGCGCTCTCGGTGGAGGTGAAGAACGTGCCGAAGGCGGCCGCGGTCGCCCGTTCGGTCGCGGAGGGTTCGGGCGGTCTGGTCGCCAACGAGGAGACCGAACGGGTCGACGACACACATGACATGTCACATCTCGTGCTGCGCGTTCCGCAGGGCGAGTACGACGCGGTGCTCAAGGCTCTCGCGGGCACCGGAAAGCTGCTGTCGCGCACCTCGTCGGCGAAGGACGTCACCGACCAGGTGGTCGACGTGGAGAGCCGGATCGCCACCCAGCGGGCGAGTGTGGCGCGCGTACGGAAGCTGATGGAGCGGGCCGACAGGCTCAGCGACGTGGTCACGCTGGAGGGCGAACTGAGCAGCCGTCAGGCATCGCTGGAGTCGCTGCTCGCCCAGCAGTCGTCGCTGAAGGACCGCACCGCGCTCGCCACGATCACCCTGGACCTCACCGAACCGGAGACGGCGGCGAAGGACGGCGACGACGACCCCGGTTTCCTGGACGCGCTCGGCGGCGGCTGGCAGGCATTCGTGACGATGCTGCTGTGGCTCGCGATGGCGGTGGGCGCCGCGGCCCCGTTCCTGGCCGCGCTCGCCGTACTCCTGCTGCTGTGGCGGCTGCTGCGCCACCGGCTGCCGGGACGCCGCAAGCCGCGGACGCCCGAGCCGGCCGGGTCCTCGCCCGCTCCCCCGGCGTCGTAGCGTGGTCCCTTCGGACTCGGTGTCGAAGGGACCAGGCATGACGGCGGAGCGACTGGTGATCATCGGTGGTGACGCGGCGGGCATGTCCGCCGCGTCCCAGGCCCGCAGACTCAAGGGCCCCGACGAGCTGAGCATCGTCGCCTTCGAGCGGGGCCACTTCACCTCGTACTCCGCCTGCGGCATCCCGTACTGGGTCGGCGGCGACGTCACGGGGCGGGACGAACTCATCGCGCGCACGCCCGAGGAGCACCGGGCCCGCGACATCGACCTCAGGATGCGTACCGAGGTCACGGAGATCGATGTCGCCGGGCAGCGGGTGCGGGCTCTGGACCTGGCCACCGGCGAGGCGTACTGGACGGGCTTCGACAAGCTGGTGATCGCGACGGGAGCCCGCCCGGTGCGTCCGGCGCTGCCGGGCATGGACGCGCCCGGGGTGCACGGGGTGCAGACCCTGGACGACGGTCAGGCGCTGCTGGAGTCGCTGGACCGGGCGCCGGGCAGCAGGCGGGCGGTCGTCGTCGGGGCGGGTTACATCGGCGTGGAGATGGCGGAGGCGATGCTGAAGCACGGCTTCGAGGTGACCGTGCTCAACCGCGGCGAGCAGCCGATGGCGACGCTCGACCCCGACATGGGGCGGCTGGTGCACGACGCGATGGACGGCCTGGGCATCACCACGGTCAACCGGGCCGAGGTCACCGCGATCCGCACCGGCTCGGACGGCCGGGTCCGCGCGGTCGCCACGGGCGACGCCTCCTACCCGGCGGACGTGGTGGTGCTCGGCATCGGCGTGGAACCGGAGACGACGCTGGCGCGCGCCGTCGGCCTCCCGGTGGGCCCGCACGGCGGCCTGCTGACCGATCTGTCGATGCGGGTCGTCGGGCACGACAACATCTGGGCGGGCGGCGACTGCGTCGAGGTCCTCGACCTGGTGGCGGGCCGTACCCGCCACATCGCGCTGGGCACCCACGCCAACAAGCACGGCCAGATCATCGGTTCCAACGTCGGCGGCGGCTACGGGACGTTCCCGGGGGTGGTCGGCACGGCGGTGAGCAAGGTGTGCGATCTGGAGATCGCCCGCACCGGTCTGCGCGAGAAGGACGCCCGCTCGGTGGGCCTGCGGTTCGTCACGGCGACGATCGAGTCGACGGGCCGCGCGGGC
Organism: Streptomyces sp. NBC_01591; assembly: GCF_035918155.1. NCBI lineage: Bacteria > Bacillati > Actinomycetota > Actinomycetes > Kitasatosporales > Streptomycetaceae > Streptomyces > Streptomyces sp. NBC_01591. Next base: position 6,846,048 of record NZ_CP109327.1, on the reverse strand, counting down.
TACTACCCGGGGGCGCGGCCCATGACGGTGAAGATGCTCGCGGAGTACCGCACGGGCCGGCTGCTCGGTGTGCAGATCGTGGGCCGGGACGGGGCGGCCAAGCGCGTGGACATCGCGGCCGTGGCGCTCACGGCCGGGATGACGGTGGAGCAGATGACCGCCCTGGACCTGGGCTACGCCCCGCCGTTCTCACCGGTCTGGGACCCGGTCCTGGTGGCGGCCCGCAAGGCGGTGACCGCGGTACGGCGGGCGGGCACCGCCTGAGAGGCTGTCGGGCCCCGGCCGCTCAGCGCTCGGTGCTGGTGTGCACGTACTCGACGAGCCGGGTCAGCGCGTCCGGGTCCATCGACGGCATCACGCCGTGGCCCAGGTTGAAGACATGGCCTTCGAGACCGGCGGCCGCGTCCAGGACCTCCTGGGTCTTCTCCTCCACCGCCGCCGTCGGCGCGAACAGCACCGCGGGGTCGAGGTTGCCCTGGAGCGCCTTGCCGGGACCGACCCGGCGCGCGGCCTCGTCCAGCGGAACGCGCCAGTCGACGCCGACGACGTCCGCGCCCGCCTCGCCCATGAGGCCGAGGAGTTCGCCGGTGCCGACACCGAAGTGAATGCGCGGGACTCCGTACGGGGCGACGGCGTCGAAGACCTTCGCCGAGGCGGGCAGCACCGAGCGCCGGTAGTCGGCGGGCGCCAGCGCGCCCACCCAGGAGTCGAAGAGCTGGACGGCCGAGGCGCCCGCCTCGATCTGCACCTTGAGGAAGGCGCCGGTGATCTCGGCGAGCCGGTCCAGCAGATCCGCCCAGAGCTGCGGGTCGCCGTACATCAGGGCCTTGGTGTGCTCGTGGTTGCGGGACGGGCCGCCCTCCACGAGGTAGCTGGCGAGGGTGAAGGGCGCCCCGGCGAAACCGATCAGGGGGGTGGCGCCCAGCTCGGCGGTGAGCAGGCCGATGGCCTCGGTGACGTAGCCGACGTCCTCGGGCGTGAGGTCGCGCAGCCGGGCCAGATCGGCGCGGGTGCGAATCGGGTCGGCGATGACCGGGCCGACGCCGGGCTTGATGTCGAGGTCGATCCCGATGGCCTTGAGCGGTACGACGATGTCGCTGAAGTAGATCGCGGCGTCGACCTTGTGGCGGCGGACCGGCTGCATCGTGATCTCCGCGACCAGCTCCGGCATCATGCAGGAGTCGAGCATCGGGATGCCCTCGCGCACCTTCAGGTACTCCGGCAGCGAGCGACCCGCCTGGCGCATGAACCAGACCGGCGTGTGAGGCACGGGCTCGCGCCGGCACGCCTTCAGGAACGCCGACTCATGGGTGGCGGAGGTCTTCGTCTGCTGGCCCATGGGGCGATCGTTGGCACTCACACCAGGAATCTTCGCACGAAGCCGTAAGCGGCTGGGCCCGACAGGGTGTCCTCCCTGCGCGAAGCGCCGGTTCCGCCTACTCTTCCCCGCATGGCTCCGGCTCAGGGACAGTTCTCCGATCAAACCGATGGCGCTGACAGCAAGGACAGCGAGGAGGGTGGATCCGTCCCGCCCGCGTTCCGGTCGGCGGTGGACGCGTTGCACTCGGCGCGGCTCCGCCCCGAGCTGGAGGTGGAGTCGACGAGGCCGCCCAAGCGGCTCGCTCCGTACGCGTACGCCCTGGAGGCCGCAGTCGTCGACGGCGAGGACGATCTCGCCGACGGCCGCCTCGTACTGCTCCACGACCCGGCCGGGCACGACGCCTGGCAGGGCACCTTCCGCCTGGTGACGTTGGTGCGGGCCGAGCTGGAGCCGGAGATGGCCTCCGATCCGTTGCTGCCGGAGGTGTGCTGGTCCTGGCTGACCGGCGCGCTGGAGGCGCGTGGTCTGTCGTACGGGGAGGCGGGCGGCACGGTGACCCGGGCGGGGTCGCACTACTTCGGCGCGCTGGGCACGAGACGCCCGGCGACCCAGATCGAGATCCGGGCGTCGTGGACACCGCGGGAGGGCCGCGACGGGGTGCCGGACACGGCGGCGCACCTCATGGCGTGGGGCGACCTGCTGTGCCAGATCGCGGGTCTGCCGCCGTCGGGCCCCGCCGACGCGGCGGTGGTGACACTCCCGCAGCGGCGCGGCCCGCAGGTTTCCTGATCTTCTTCTCCGGTAACTCTCTGAAGACTCTTTGGACTCTCTGGATTCTCTGGCCTAAATCTTTCCCCCGCCGGTAACTGTGCGTCACATTCGTCGCCCAGTTACCGGCGTTCTTTTCGTACAATCGATCGCATGTCCGATTTGCCCAAATTTGTTACTCACCAAATCGTGATCTTCCCCTAAAGGAGCACGGGTCTGCTGCCGAAGAGGTCAATGACCCTTCAAGCACGGTTCGCCCCGGCTTCATCCCCGAGCCGGCCCGTCCCGCCACTCCCCAGGAGGCCTGGTGTCCGTTCTCCTAGAGCAGCCCGCAAGCCTGGTCGCCTACCGCCCGAACAAGCCGACGGCCATGGTCGTCGTGGCCGACCCGCGCGTCCGTTCCACCGTCACCCGCCATCTGTGGGCACTCGGAGTACGTGACGTCATCGAGGCGTCGTCCATCGCGGAGGCTCGTCCCCGCGTCGGCAACCCGCGCGACATCTGCGTAGCCGACGTCCACCTGCCCGACGGTTCCGGGCTGACCCTGTTGTCCGAGACCCGAGCAGCCGGCTGGCCGAACGGCCTCGCCCTGTCGGCCGCCGATGACATCGGCGCCGTACGCAACGCCCTCGCGGGCGGCGTGAAGGGCTATGTCGTCACCGGCACACGTACCAATATCGGCCACCCCACCCGTCCCGGCGTCGCCCCCATCGGCGCCAATGCCGCCCGTATGCACCGCCGGCCCCCCGGCACCCCGAGCCACCCTGGCGGCTACCGCGAACTGTCCGGCCGCGAGGTCGAGGTCCTCCGGCTGGTCGCCGAGGGCCAGTCCAACAAGGCCATCGGTGTCTCCATGGGTCTGTCCGCCCTGACCGTCAAGAGCCACCTCGCCCGAATCGCCCGCAAGCTCGGCACCGGAGACCGCGCAGGAATGGTCGCCGTCGCCCTGCGAACGGGAATCATCCACTGACGCCCGCCCCGCACCCGGCGGGTCCGCGCAAGCACGGACCGGCTGGTTTGCATTCATCGGCGCCCGTCGACGGAACGTTCCGTCGACGGGCGCCGTACATACACAGATACCCTTGACACGTGACCGACGCCCAAGAGACCGCAGCAGACACTTCACTGCGAACCACCGGGGGCGCTCCCCCGGACGACGTCGCCCCGGCGCCGATCCCCTTGCTCGAACCTCGCGAGGGCATTCCCCCGGTGGTGGCGTCCGACGACGCCCTCGCCCGAGTGATCGCCGACTTCGCCGCCGGCTCCGGCCCGGTGGCCGTCGATGCCGAGCGGGCCTCCGGCTACCGCTACGGCCAGCGCGCCTACCTCGTACAGCTGCGCCGTGACGGCGCGGGCAGCGCGCTGATCGACCCCGTCGGCTGCCCCGACCTGTCGGGCCTCGGCGAAGTCCTGAGCGGCAGCGAGTGGATCCTGCACGCCGCCACGCAGGACCTGCCCTGTCTGCGCGAAATAGGGATGACTCCCACCGGGCTCTTCGACACGGAGCTGGCCGGACGGCTGGCCGGCTTCCCGCGCGTCGGCCTCGGCGCCATGGTCGAGAGCGTGCTCGGCTACTCGCTGGAGAAGGGCCATTCCGCCGTCGACTGGTCCACCCGCCCGCTGCCCGACTCCTGGCTGCGCTACGCCGCGCTCGACGTCGAGCTGCTCATCGATCTGCGCAACGCCCTGGAGGACGAGCTCGACCGGCAGGGCAAGCTGGAATGGGCCCGCGAGGAATTCGACGCGATCGCCTCGGCACCGCCCGCTCCCCCGCGCAAGGACCCCTGGCGCCGCACGTCCGGCATGCACAAGGTCCGCCGTCGCCGCCAGATGGCGGTGGTACGGGAGCTGTGGACCGCGCGTGACCAGGTGGCGCGACGCCGGGACATCTCGCCCGGCAAGGTACTGGGCGACGCCGCGATCGTCGAGGCGGCACTCGCGCTCCCGCCGAACACGCAGGCGCTGACCGCGCTGCCCGGGTACGGCCACCGCATGGGACGGCGCCAGCTGGAGCAGTGGCAGGCGGCCATCGACCGTGCCAAGGCCCTGCCGGACACCGAGCTCCCCCAGCCCGGCCAGACCCTCGCCGGTCCGCCGCCGCCCCGCGCCTGGGCGGACAAGGACCCCGCGGCGGCGGTCCGGCTCTCGGCCGCCCGCGCCGCGGTCTCGGAGCTCGCCGAGCGGCTGAACATGCCGCAGGAGAATTTGATCACTCCGGACACGGTGCGCCGGGTCTGCTGGGAACCGCCCAAGAACGCGTCCCCGGACGCGGTCGAGACCGCGCTCGCCGGGTACGGGGCGCGCCGCTGGCAGATCGAGCAGGTGACCCCGCTGCTGGTGCGCGCGCTGGCGCCGGCGGCCTGAGGGACCCGGTCCAAGGCCTGAGGGACCCGGTCCAAAGGGCCTGCCGAGGGGCGTAATCACGCCAGGTTGTGCGGGCTGCGGCCACGTTGTGTTTTCCGATCGCCGGACGGGCTGATTCCAGCCCGTCCGGCGATCGGCGTTTCGGCCCCGACCGCATGTGACCTTCGCCGCTCCCGCCGCGAGGGGTGGGCAGTCTGGTTACCCGCAAGTAGCATGATGGTGGCGGCGCGCTTCCGGGCGTGCCGCGCAGCAGTGCCATCCCGCACCCTGGAGGAGAGCCACCGTGCCTCGTACCATCCGGGACGTCGTCTTCGTCGACGGCGTCCGCACCCCGTTCGGCAAAGCGGGCCCCAAGGGCATCTACCACGAGACCCGCGCCGACGATCTCGTCGTGAAGGCCATCCGGGAGCTGCTGCGCCGCAACCCGGACCTGGACCCCGCGCGGATCGACGAGGTCGCCATCGCCGCGACCACCCAGATCGGCGACCAGGGTCTGACGCTGGGCCGTACCGCCGGAATCCTGGCCGGGCTGCCGCAGTCCGTCCCCGGTTACTCCATCGACCGCATGTGTGCGGGCGCCCTGACCGCCGTCACCTCGACGGCCGGCTCCATCGCCTTCGGTGCGTACGACGTCGTCGTCGCCGGTGGTGTCGAGCACATGGGCCGCCACCCGATGGGCGAGGGCGTGGACCCGAACCCGCGCTTCGTGTCGGAGAAGCTGGTCGACGAGTCCGCCCTGTTCATGGGCATGACCGCGGAGAACCTGCACGACCGGTACCCGCAGATCACCAAGCTCCGTGCCGACGAGTACGCGGTCCGCTCGCAGGAGAAGGCCGCCAAGGCGTACGCCAACGGCAAGATCCAGCAGGACCTGGTGCCGATCTCGGTGCGCCGCACCAACGCCGAGGCCGGCGAGACCGGCTGGGGTCTGGTCACCGCCGACGAGCCGATGCGCCCGGGTACCACCCTGGAGTCGCTCGCCGGTCTGAAGACCCCGTTCCGTGCCCACGGCCGGGTCACCGCCGGTAACGCCGCCGGTCTCAACGACGGCGCCACCGCTTCCCTGCTCGCCGCCGAGGACGTTGCCCGCGAGCTGGGTCTCCCGGTCAAGATGCGCCTCATCTCGTACGCCTTCGCGGGCGTCGAGCCGGAGGTCATGGGCTACGGCCCGATCCCGTCGACCGAGAAGGCCCTGGCCAAGGCCGGGCTGACCATCGACGACATCGGTCTGTTCGAGATCAACGAGGCGTTCGCCGTCCAGGTGCTCGCGTTCCTCGACCACTACGGCATCGCCGACGACGACGCGCGCGTCAACCAGTACGGCGGCGCCATCGCCTACGGCCACCCGCTGGCCTCCTCCGGTGTGCGTCTGATGACGCAGCTGGCCCGCCAGTTCGAGGAGCAGCCCGAGGTCCGCTACGGCCTGACGACGATGTGCGTCGGCTTCGGCATGGGCGCCACGGTCATCTGGGAGAACCCGAACTTCAACGGAGGCAACAAGTGAGCTCCACCACTGAGCTTCTGAAGGGTGCGGCCGAGCTGTTCCCCGGCGAGGTCGTCACGCAGGCGCACGTACGCCACCTGGACCTTCCGGCCGGTGCGGGCCGCTTCGCCCTCATCACGCTGGACAACGGCCTGGACCACACCAAGCCGACCACCTTCGGACCGCAGTCGCTGGCGAACCTGAACGCCGCCATCGGCCAGGTCGAGAAGGAGGCCGCCGAGGGTGCGATCACCGGTATCGGCATCACCGGCAAGCCGTTCATCTTCGCGGTCGGCGCCGACCTCAAGGGCGTCGAGCTGCTGAAGAACCACGACGACGCACTGGCCATCGGCAAGGGCGGCCACGACGTGTTCCGGCGCCTCTCCGGCCTCGCGGTCCCGACGTTCGCGTACTACAACGGCGCGGCGATGGGCGGCGGTGTCGAGGTCGGTCTGCACTGCTCGTACCGCACCGTCTCCAAGGCGCTGCCCGCCTTCTCGCTGCCCGAGGTCTTCCTCGGTCTGGTTCCGGGCTGGGGCGGCTGCGCGCTGCTTCCCAACCTGATCGGTGCCGACCGCGCGGTCTCGGTCATCATCGAGAACTCGCTGAACCAGAACCGTCAGCTCAAGGGCAAGCAGGTCTTCGAGCTCGGGATCGCCGACGCGCTCTTCGAGGGCGCGGACTTCCTGGAGCAGTCGCTGATCTGGACCGCGAACGTGCTGAACGGCACGGTCACGGTGGAGCGCCCCGAGGTCGACCGCGGTGACGCCTGGGACCAGGCCGTCGCGCGTGGCAAGGCCATCGCCGACTCCAAGGTGCACGGTGCCGCCCCGGCCGCGTACCGCGCGCTGGAGATCATCGCCGCGGCGAAGGACGGCGACCTGGGCGCCGGCTTCGACGCCGAGGACCAGGCCCTCGCGGACCTGATCATGGGCGGCGAGCTGCGCTCCGGGATCTACTCCTTCAACCTGGTCCAGAAGCGCGCCAAGCGCCCGGCCGGTGCCCCGGACAAGAACCTGGCCCGTCCGGTCACCAAGGTCGGCGTCGTCGGTGCCGGTCTGATGGCCTCGCAGCTGGCGCTGCTGTTCCTGCGCCGTCTGGAGGTGCCGGTCGTGCTGACCGACATCGACCAGGAGCGCGTCGACAAGGGTGTGGGCTATGTCCACGCCGAGATCGAGAAGCTGCTCGGCAAGGGCCGGATCAACCAGGACAAGGCCAACCGCCTCAAGGCCCTGGTCTCCGGTGTGCTGGACAAGGCGGAGGGCTTCTCCGACGCCGACTTCATCATCGAGGCCGTCTTCGAGGAGATCGGCGTCAAGCAGCAGGTGTTCGCCGAGGTCGAGGCGGTCGCCCCGGCGCACGCGATCCTCGCCACCAACACCTCGTCCCTCTCGGTCACCGAGATGGCGTCGAAGCTGAAGCACCCCGAGCGGGTCGTCGGCTTCCACTTCTTCAACCCGGTCGCGATCCTGCCGCTGCTGGAGATCGTCCGCGGCGAGCAGACCGACGACGCCTCGCTGGCCACGGCTTTCGGCGTGGCGCGGAAGCTGAAGAAGACCGCGGTGCTGGTGAAGGACGCCCCGGCGTTCGTCGTCAACCGCATCCTCACCCGCTTCATGGGCGAGATCCAGAACGTCATCGACGAGGGCACCCCGGTCGAGGTCGCCGAGAAGGCCATCGAGCCGCTCGGCCTGCCGATGTCCCCGCTGGTGCTCCTGGAGCTGGTCGGCCCGGCCATCGGTCTGCACGTCTCCGAGACCCTGAACCGCGCCTTCCCGGACCGGTTCACCGTCTCCGCGAACCTGGCCGCGGTCGTCAAGGCCGGCAAGCGCGGCTTCTACGTCTACGACTCCGGCAAGCCGGAGCTGGACCCGGAGGTCGCCGCGCTCCTCGAGCAGGGCGATGTCGTCCTGTCCGAGGAGCAGGTCCGCGACCGGGTCCTGGACGCGGTGGCGCAGGAGATCGGTCTGATGCTGGACGAGGGCGTCGTCGCCGAGGCCCAGGACATCGACCTCTGCCTGATCACCGGCGCGGGCTGGCCCTTCCACCTGGGCGGCATCACGCCGTACCTGGACCGTGAGGGTGTCTCGGAGCGGGTGAACGGCAAGAAGTTCCTCGCCCAGGGCGTGGCGAGCGTTCCGGCGTAACACCCGGCAGGTATCGACGGCGGGCCGTACGGGGATCTCCCCGTACGGCCCGTTCGGCGTACGCCCGTGATGCGCCGTGCCACATGTGCGCGTCAGTGCGGCAGGACGACCAGCGCGTCGGCCACGGCGCGTTCCCGTACCGGCGCTCCCTCCGCGTCCCTGGGCCGGTTGCGGAGCCGTCCGTTCACCACCATCGTGGTGGAGCCTCCGCCGTCGAGGTTGATGGCGTCCGTCGCGCCCAGGTCGCGCAGGAGTGCCGCCGCTTCCCGCAGGGTGACGCCCGCGCTGGCCGGGCTGCGGCCGTCGAAGACGGCGAGGAGGAGTGTGCCGTCAGGTCTGATGCCGGCGACCGTGCGGGGCTGGCGCTCGGTCGACGTATCGCTGGTGAACCCGTTGGCCGCGGCGTTGATCCATGTCTCTCCCCCGCGCAGCAGCGCGGGGCCCGCGCCCAGCACGGACGCTCCCGGCGTGAGGACGTTCCGCCCGCTGCCGTCCGTCACGCCCGTCCGCCGGACGAACGGCAGCCCCTGACGTGCGTACCTCCGCAGCCAGTCGGCGCCCTCCCCCACCCCGGTGAGGGTGGAGCCGGTCCGGGGGATCTCACCGCCCGCGGGGCTGCGGAGATCCGTCATCCGCCCGTCCTCGTCGAGCACGGCCTCCGCGCTGCCGGGTGCGCCGGGTGGTGAGTACGCACCCCAGTCGGGCGTGAAGGCGACGATCTCGCTTTCGTCCAGGCAGAGTTGGTTGTGCCGGGGCCGCTGCTCCGGCAGCCCCGTGCCGGCCGACCGGTCCCCGCCCGTGCCTCCGCAGCCGACGATTCGTCCCGGCACCCGGTCGACCCCGTCCAGCTCACGCACCGCCCCGTCCGGCGCGGTCAGCCACATCCCGGAACGCACTTCGTCGATGCGGGGCCGGCCTCCGGGACCGGGCAGGATCAGCGCGGTACGTCCGTTCGCCGCCTCGCTGAGCAGTCGGCCGTCGACGACCAGGATGCCCAGCGGATCTCCTGGATAGCCGCTGAAGACCGGGGACTCGGCGGTGTCGAAGAAGGAGCCGTTCACCGCGGCCACGGCTCGTTCGCGGCGCGCCATCCGGCCGACGGTCTCGGTGGTCGCGAGATGGTCGCCGACCACCGGCTTCACCGTGACACGGGCGGACGGCCGGACGGTCACCATGCTGATGGAGACCTGCGCTCCGTCCGCCAGTCGGCGGGTGATCCGCTCCGTCGCCACCCCGCACGGCAGGGTCTGCCCGCACGCTCCGGCCGACGGGGACGGGGACGAGCGCGGCAGGTCCTCGCGCCCGGCGGCACCATGCCCGGTGCACCCGGTGGCCGTCGCCGCCATGGCCAGCACCGCCGCGCACCACCGCACGAGGCGTTCCCGGTGGGGTCTCACGGTGACGGTGCCCAGCCTCCGAGCACCCCGGGCGTCGCGCCGAGGTCCCCGACATGAACCGTCACCCGGCCGGAGACCAGGCGGCCACCACCGGCGTCCAGCACGTAGTCGAACCAGTCGTAGCCCAGATGGCCGGAGAACGGGTGGTACGTCACCGCTCCGTCCACCTCGACGCTCGTCACCCCGTGCCGGGCGGGTCCGACACCGACCAGCCTGACGCCCTCGCCCATTCCGGCGGTGAGGTCGGTCAGCACTCCGCGGTGCCCGGGCACCACCGTCATGCTCCGCCCCTGCGGAGGCAGCGAGGCGATCCGGAAGCCGTGGTTCTTCAGGGAGAACGTGGTGGAGGTGAGGCTCTTTCCGCCATCGGCGATGATGCCCGCCCGAAGGACGGGGACGAGGAAGGCATCGGGTGCGGCGTGCCGGTTCACCCGGAGCGTGAACCTGGCGATGCGCTCGACGCCGGGACCCGTCGATGTCGCGTACCGGTCACCCGAGGGCAGCAGGCTCATTCCGGCCATGTTCTCGATGGAGGCGACCGAGTCGAACGAGTCCGCCATGAGATACCCGTAGTAGCGGGTCCCGTCGCCCTGCGGGGTGAGGATCCATTCGAAGTCGATCCGCCTGCCGGGCTCGACGGGCAGACGGGGGTCCGCGGCGGACCGGAGCTCCATGTGCGCCACGATCGAGGGGTTGTCCTGCTGGACGCTGCGCATTCCGGCGAGGGTGAAGGTGCTCATGATCGTCCGACTCTCAGTTCGAGCCCAGCGTGCGTGACCTGGTCAGTTCGGCGTGTGTCTCCTCGTCGAGCCAGGTCACCCATTCCGGCGGAAGATCCGTACGGTCGAGGTTGATGGCCCAGTGCGGTGGCACGATCCGCTGCTCCACCAGCGCGTAGGCGACATAGCGTGCGCACGCCATGGCACCCTCCGGCGTCATGTGACCGGGGTCGTGGAAGCCGTCCGGGTAGTTCGGGTGTTCCTGCGGTTCGAGGTGGATGAAGAAGGGGCGTACGCCTTCCGGCCCCAGCCCCTCCCACCAGCTGTGGCTCTGGTCGTAGAGGTTGATGTACGGGACGCTGCACTCGGCCGCGAGGTCGCGCATCGCCATCGGGTACTCCGTGATGCTCCTCGGCGCGTTGCCGTGCACATCGTGGGTGTCCCGTTCCGGCGGGCTGATCAGCACCGGGTGGGCATTGCGTTCGCGCGCGCCGTCGACGAACTTCCGCAGGTGGTGCGGGAAGTCGCCGTACGCCTCCGTGCGGAGCCACTCCTCCGGCTTGGCGTCGTTGATGCCGAACGAGGTGAACAGGTAGTCCCCGGGGCGGATGTGCTGGAGGATCCAGTCGAGCCTGCCCCGCTCGCTGAACGTGCGGGCACTCGCTCCGGCCCGTGCGCAGTTGACGATCTCCACCTCCTCCGAGCTGAGGAAGAAGTGGAGCACCTGGCCCCAGCCCGTCATGGGCGCCTTGCTCGCTTCCCGCGTCACCGCGGCGGAGTCGCCCGCGAGGAAGATCCTGCGGGGCCTGCCCTGCTCGGGATTCCAGTCAGACCGCACGGTCCCACCCGCCTTCGTGCGTCTCCCGGCCCGCCGTGTGCACGGCTGCCCGGTCGGTGTCCCGGGCGCTCCACGGGTCGTCGTCCCGGTGTACGCGGGTGGCGGGCAGTGCGGCGACGGGTCCCGAAGGACCGAGATCGGCTGCGCTCGCCGTCCCCAGGGCGTCGATCGCCTCGTAGACACGCTCGCAGTTGCCCTCGCCGCGGTGGGCGAAGAACTGTGCCGCGCGCTCGCGGTAGGGGCTCTCGACGGTGAAGTTCCTGGCCATCGAGGCGATGATCTCGTCGACGGCCTGGTCGACCGTACGACAGACCGGGCCGAAGCCGTGCTCCGTCAGATCGAAGTAGCCCCGCTTGTAGTGCCGTCCGTAGAAGTCCTCCTCGTCGAAGGGCACATGGACGAGCGGGATCCCCATGTAGGCCACGTCGAAGAAGACGGACGAGTAGTCCGTGACCATGAGGGAGCACTCCTTCATGGCTTCCTGGACATTGCGCGTCCTGGGGTCGGCGACCTCGATCGCGGGGGAATCGATCCGGAAGTTGTGCAGGTACGGGCGGATCTCGTAGTGCGGGAAGAACTCCAGGTCGACGCCGAAGTGTTCCAGGGCCGCGACGAGCCGCCGGTCGGAGAGGAGCGACCGGTAGAACCGGAAGTACTCGGACTGGGTGAAGGCCGTCTTGGCCGGACCCGCGGACTTCTTGTAGGAAGCCGTGACGATCCACTGCCGCCAGGTCGGCATGAGCAGGATGCGCGGACGCCCTCCCGGCTCCCGCCGCAGCGCGTCGAACCTGGGCAGGCCGGCCAGCACCGCGCGGTCACCGAAGCCGGCCTCGCGCGCCAGGTAGGCGCGCTCCTGACGGCCGGTGGTCACGATCATGTCGTAACTGGTGATCCGCTGGTCCACGCCCGAAGTCACGTCGTTGTAGATGATTCCGTGCTGCAGGAAGACCCGCTGATACTTCAGCAGCTCGCCGAACCGGTGCAGGAAGAGCACCTTCCGATAGCCCTCGGGCAGCAGATACGACTCGGAGTCGTACGAACCGATCAGCTTGGTCGCATGCAGCAGATACATCCGGTGCTTGAAGGAACCGAGCTTGATCACCCTGCCGAAGGGGGCGACCTTCTTGTAGTCGGGGGAGTTCCCGTCGATGACGTAGTACGCCTTGCGCCGCTTGCGGTGGGTCCGCATCCACTTGAAGAAGTGGTACGAGTTGTCCTGGGCCGTGTCCGACCGTTCGCCGATGAGCCAGATCTCACGGGAGTTGAGGAACGGATACACGAGCCAGTAGGCGAGACGCATGCGCCAGCCGGGATTGCGGGTCCTGAGAATGCGGATCTCACGGGACATCCGCCACAGGGCGTGCTTCGCCCGCGCGCCGCGCTTCCGGTCGACAAGGCGCAGGTGCAGCGCCTCCTGGCCCCCGATGGTCAGCATGTAGGGGTAGCCGGCGATCCGGCCGGGGCCCTTCAGCCGGTGCAGCGGAAGGCGCGCCTTCATGATGACGTTGCGCTGCCGCGAGCGATCCACGCGGTGCACCCGGAGCCGGAAGTCGCCGACCCCGAATCCACCACGCGCCAGGTCCTTGACCGGGACCTCCGCGTACCAGCCGGCGTACAGGTCGCGACCGTTGCGGGTGTTCCACAGGTCGCGGCGGGCGACCTGGCGCAGCGGCACGACGATCTTGGCGTGCGCGGTCTGGTAGACGAATTCCAGCGGGTTCTCCATGGCGCCGCCGATGTCCATGCCGGGAAAGGCCAGGCATCCCTCCACGACCAGCACATCGCCTCGGGTACGGACCGATTCGACGACGACGTTGGGGTCGTTGACGCGGGCGGTCCGGGTGTTCCGGGTGCCTCCGGGGAAGGTCCGGTGGAAACCCTCGTCGTCGATCTCCAGGGCCAGCGGGGCGTTCTCCAGCGCCGGTTCCGGGTTGCAGAAGAGCTCGAAGTTCCCGCTCTTCGCCGCGTAGTGGTCCAGCTGCTGAGCGGGGTTGGTGGCGTATTCGAGGATGACCTCGTCGGGTATCTGCGCGTAGTGGCGGCAGATGTCCGGGAACATCTCCTCCAGCTGCGTCCGGCCCATGACGTTACGGGCGTTGCACAGGAAGCCCTTGTAGGTGCGGGTCACATAGCGCTGGAACATGTGCCGGATGTCGGCCCGCTCGGTGGCGGTGTAGTCCAGCAGGAAATGGTTGAGCCGCAGGTGGTCCTGGTAGTTCGCCGGCTTGCTCCACAGCGAGTCCATGATGGAGGACCCGTCGGGGCGCCCCCGGTAGTAGTACACCGGACGGTCGACCAGGCTGATGGCGTTGGCCCGCAGCATGCTCGGCAGCGTCACCCAGGAGTCCTCGAAGTGGACTCCTTCACCGAAGCGCACACCGAGCCGTCGCAGCAGCTGCGTGCTGAACAGCTTGTTGCACGCGGATCCGCTGAAGATCAGATCGGGTACGGAGGCGAAGTCGTCGATGCAGCGGTCCCCCTGGCCGAAGTACTGCTTCCACGGTCCGTAGGGCCGGTCGGGGAAGTTCACCAGGTCGCCCACGACCAGCTCGGAGCCGTCCCGCCAGGCCGCCTGGAGCATGTGCGACAGGGCCTGCTCGCCGAGGATGTCGTCGGAGTCGAGGAAGGTGACATAGGGCGCGGTGACCCGGTCCAGACCGTTGTTCCGGGCGTTTCCGAGTCCGCCGTTCGTCTGATGGACGACCGTCACATTGGCGTAGTACTGCGCGAAGTTGTCGAGGATATGGGGTGTCTCGTCGGTCGCGCCGTCGTCCACCAGGATGACCTGGGTGGCGGCGAAGCCCTCCTGGGCCGCGATCGAGCCGAGGCAGTCGTCCAGATACTTGGCCACGTTGTAGCAGGGCACGACGACGGCCATCTCGAAGGGATGGTCCAGGCGGGATATCGGCGGGTGGAGCCGGTCGCGCCACCACATCCACGGAGCGTCGGGGTCGTTCTGCGCGGACTCGAAGGTCCTGCGGCCCGCCGTGGCCGCCCTCAGGGCGAGGTTGCCGCTGATCGTGCGGTACCCCTCCAGCTCCTCCCCGTTCGCCAGGAAGGTCAGCCCGGAGAGTTCCACGTCCCGCACATTGAGCGGGGAGCGGGACCTGGCCCGGTTCCACTCGACGATGACCGATACGTTCCAGACCGTGCTGTCGGAGAACTCGTCGCCGAGGACGGCGGGCAGGTCGACGGTGCCCCCGAAGTCGACGAACCGATCGTCGACCTCGAAGCCTCCGACCGGGACCGTGACGTCCTTCTTCGTGTGGCGGTTGCGCACGGCCAGGGTCAGCTTGAGGTCGTGTCCGGGTTCGATCCCCCCGAAACGGTTGACCAGCCTGCCCTCGAAACGGAGCCTCCCGGCGTCCACGGACCACTCGTCGAGCTGGGCGAAGAGCGGTTCCTGAGCGAGTTTCGCCGCCGAGAGGCCGAGCTCCGTCACATCGAGCATGCGCCGGGCGTCCGGCAGGTGCAGATGGTCGCCCGACCAGTACACGCGTCCCTCCTCCTCCACGAGGAAGGACGACAGCACGCTCTTGCGCTGCACGTAGTCGAGCGTGGTGAGCGCAGCCTCGGTCTCCTGGTACATGACGAGGTAGGCCCTGACCCGGTCGACCGGGTCGCACAGCTCGAACGCCTCGTCGCTGATGGAGAAGAGGTAGTTGCTCGCGATCTCGGCGAACCCCTGCTGGAACTCCGGGTCGCCCTCCGCGAGCGCCCGCATGTACAGGCGCAGGTCGTGTGCGAGGAACTTCGAGTCCTTGCGGACCTTGAGCTGCCAGAGGCCGCGGTCGAGCAGGAACGCGTCCGTGGCCCGGTGCACCGCGACCCGGTCGCTGATGGAACGCAGCTCGCCCGTGCGGCCGGTGATCGATCCGCCCTCGGGTTCCCACATCCACCGGTAGACGGGGTCGGTGATGACGGTGATCCCGTCGGCGAGGCAGCCCGCCACGGTGGAGAAGTAGGTGTCCTCGTAGAAGACGCCCTCGGGGAACCAGACCCCGCCCGACCGGAGGAAGTCCACCCGGTACAGCTTGGCCGCCGCGATCGGGTCGGTAAGCATCAGCGGGAACTCCACCAGGTTGGGCACGGTGCGCCCCAGGGCGTACACCTCGGGGGCCCAGCCCTCGCTCTCGCCGGTGGCCCGGTTGACCCGGACGGCCTTGCCCGCGGTGATGTCGCTGCCGCTCTCCAGCGCACTGGCCAGCAGCAGCTCGCAGGCTCGGGGCGGCAGCTCGTCGTCGGCGTCGAGGAACATCACGTACCGGCCGCCGGCCTGTGCGATGCCCAGGTTGCGGGGCGCGCCGACGCCGCCGCTGTTGGTGGGGCGGCGGAGCACGCGGACACGGTGGTTGTTCCCGGCGAAGTTCTTCACGACGTCGAGGGTGTTGTCCGTGGAGGCGTCGTCGACGACGACGACCTCGACCAGCTCGTACGTCTGGTTGACGGCGGACTGGAGTGCCTTGCCGATCGTCGTGGCCGCGTTGTACGCGGGGATGACCACCGTGACCCAGACGTCGGGTGTGTCCTGTTCGTGGTTCATCCGACGCCCTCTCGATCGCCCGGGTACCCGTGGTGGGGCGGTACGGCTTGGGGGGCGATGTACGCCGGCTGCCCCTGCACCGGGTGGTCGTACCCCTGCGTCCGTATCGGCTGGTACGTCTGCGTCGGCGGCTGCTCCGGGGTGGGCAGGGCCTGCGCCCCGTACGACGGGTAGGGCTCGGGGTACGGCTGGAAGCCGGGGTCCTCGTAGGGCGGCGGTGCCTGGAACGCCGGGTCGGCGAGGGGGTCGGCGAGGGGGTCGCCCTGCACACCGCGGCGGTGCCGGCCCCGGTGGAGGTGGGGGGCGATGGAGCCCGCGCCGGACGGCGCCTGCGCCAGCTCGGCCATCACATGGGTGAAGTCCCGCGTGGAGAGCCAGAACTTGTACATGATGATCAGCTCGAAGATCCCCAGCAGGACCGCGGAGATCACCGTGGTCAGGAGGATCTGGCCGATCAGCGGTCCCACGATGAAGACGAACATCTGGAACTCGATGCCGCTGATGAGGTGCGGCCTGATACGGCTGCGCAGCAGCGCCTGCCGCACCCTCAGGTACCAGGGGAAGCGGTGGCGGAACTGGGCGTGCAGGTCGACGACCTGGCCGGCGCCCGCCTGCTCCTTGAGCACCTCCGCCTCGGCCTCGGGGTTCTCGCGCAGCAGGTCCTCCATGAACCGGATCTGCTGCGCCTCGGGCTCCGCCCGGTCCTCGCCGACCGCCACGCGTTCCGCTTCGCGGCGTTCCTGGGTGACCTTCTCGATCTTCGTCCGCATCGACATGCGCATCTTGTAGATCTGCAGCGCGTCGACGTACCGGAGCATGTCGAGGAAGACGACCAACAGCGCAGCGAGAAGAAACCTTTCATCACCGTTGCGCAGGTACTGCCCGCCCATCAGAGCGAGGGCACAGAAGAGCACCCTGATGCGATCGAAGACGTAGTCGAGCCAGCCGCCGAAGACGGTGCCGTTGCCCTTGAGCCTCGCAAGCTTTCCGTCGATGCAGTCGAGGATGAAGCTCAGGTGGTAGAGCGCCGCCCCGATGATCAGGGACTGCATGTCGCCCTTGAGGAAGAACCCGGCGGAACCGAGCCCGACGAACAACGCCGCCCACGTCACGCGGTTCGGCGTGATGAAGTTGAACCGCGCCATCACGATGAGCATCCGCGTGGCCACGGGGTCGACCAGGATCACCGTCCACCACGCGTCACGCTTCTTGCAGGTGAGCTTCTGGACGGCACGCAAGGACAGCTTGGCCATAACCCCTCAGTCACGAGAACGACAGCGACAGGCCCCCGTCCATCCATACAGAGTCGAGGGATACCTGAATGTTCACGAGACTCCCCCGAACCCTTCACATTGAAGATTCACAGACTTTATCAAAATCTGAACAGGTTTCGGCCAACCTTGTGGCTAAAAAGATCATCAAGGGCGGCGAAGCGTCACACTGTGTACCAGTGACCGAATTCAAACCCGCCAGACGGTGACTCTCGGTGAGAAAGAGTCAGCTGTGATCCGGCCGTGAGCGTCGCCAAGGTAACAGTGCCCGTACGATCTCGGACAACTGCGGGCATCGCAGTCGAATCCGCCGGGAGTTCGTTCCACCACACGCCCGTGTCCGCCCGGCCCTCGGCGTGCACCCCCACCGCGCAGGCACCGCCGGGGCCGGACCGGATCAGCAGGGAGTACGTCCAGCCGTCCACCTCGACGCCCCGGGCGCCGGTGACGGGGCCCGCTCCATCGGCGCCGCCGAGCGGCACCGGACCCGTCGCGCCCGGCCACCAGACGCAGGGCTCATTGGTCCTCAGATCACGGAAGAGAACCGTCCCCGGCTCGGGCCCGGCCGCCATCGATCCCGGACAGGGCGAGAACGGCACTGTCCGGTCCTCGGTCCACGCACCGTCGGGCCCCGAGCGGTACCAGCGCAGCACCGCGGCGGAGTCCCGTGCCCGTGCGAAGAGTTCGACCTCTCCCCCGGCCGTGGTCACGGTGACGAGTTCGTCGGCGACCCGGACCCCTCGCAGGTGCTGCCACGGAGTCCAGGTGCCATCGGCCCCCTGGTGCCGGTAGCTCACGCTGTGCCCGAAGTTGCGTACGAAGACGAAGAGGCCGCCCGCGCCGTCGAACGCGGCCGCCGGGAAGCCGACCTCCCGGCTCCGATGCCTGTTGCCGGGATTCGGGCTGCCCAACGAGTGCCACGGGGTGAGCGGGTGGCCGGTGCGGTACTGGGTGGCCCGCACCACCGCGACGTCGTCGCCGCCGTCCTTGAGCGGGATCCTGCGCAGCGCGAAGAGATGCGGGAAACCGTGCGCGTCCCGGACCACTCGGAGGCCGGGCATCAGCCGCGGGCCGGAAAGGAGCTCCGGTCCCTGCCAGGCCGCACCCCCCGGTTCGTGCTGCGTCCATCGCACGACGCCGGCCGCGGAGGGCAGGAAGGCGGAGAGCCGGCCGTCGAATCCCTCGGTCAGCCAATGCGTGGTGTGCGGGTAGCGCGAATGCGGAGCGGTGCCGGGCCGTCCGTCCGTACCGGCACGATGACAGTCGACGAAGACCGGGATGCCCGATTCCAGCTGGTGTTCGCGGACCGCGGTCAGCGCGGCGAGCGCGGCGGCGGCGGTCTCGGCCGGCTCGTCGTGCACGGGGACGTCGCGTTCCTCGTCGTACGACACATGCACCGGATCGGGATCCGCCAGGCGTACCCGCTGCGGGCGCAGTGCGCGCAGCTCCCGGAGCAGCGCGGCCTCGACGTCGCCGTCCTGCGCACCGATGGTCCGCGGGGAGCCCTCGACCCGGCAGCCGCGCCGTCCCGCGTCGGCGAGTGCGCGGTCCAGCGCCGCCCGTCCGTCCTTGCTGTCCTCCTCGACGCACAGAACGGTGAGCTCGGCACCGGCCCCCTCCGCCGCGACAAGTGCCACCGCCTCGCGATGGCGTGCGGCGACGATCGTCACCCGCTCCGCCGAACACGCGGTACTCATACCCGGCTCCAGTCTCCGAGGGTCAGCCCCTGGCCGTCCTCCTGGCGTGCGACGGCCAGCCCGCCATCGGCGCCGACAGCCGCCACGACCGCTCTTCCGTGACCGTCGGCCGCCAGTGCCGGATCTCCGGTACAGCTCATTCCGGTGCCGGTCCACCAGAATCCGGCCTGCTCGCCCTCGGTCGAACAGACACCGAGGTTGACCGTCCCGTCGGCCCCGCGGACCGCGAGCACCGTGCAGTCGAAGCCGTCCACCGTCGTCCTGACCGCGGCGATTCGGCCGTCCCCGGGGTTGCCCCCCAGCGGTACGGGCCAGCTGCCCGCCCGGATCGCGACGACACCGGCGCCCCGCGCATCGGTCAAGTAGTGGGTCAATCGGCCCGGGGCGGTCTCCAGTGCGGTCACCGATCCGGGCAGCGGAGGCACAGCCACGTCGTATCCGCGCACCAGGGCGCCGCCCGGCTCCGACTGCTGGAGCCGGAGCGCGGCGGTACGGGTGGGAACGAGGACCTCCACCAGGCCGGACGAGGTCGCCGCGGGCGTCGGCCCGTCGGTTCCGCCGGACACCTGGAGCTGCCCCCACGCCTCCCACTTGCCCCGCTTGTCCTCGCGACGCAGGGCCACTCCGCCCGGTCCTGTCGGGACACAGACGTACAACGCGCCGTCGCCCGTGACGGCGCCGGCCGGGACGCCGATCTCGACCGCCTTGTCGATCTCCTTGAACGGATTGCCCAGCGAGCGCCACTGCGTCATCGGGCGGCCCGTCTGGTACTGCGTGGCGTACATGATGTCCACGTTCGTCCAGCCGTCGGCGCGCGGACGGACCCGGCGCCCCAGCAGATGGGCGTAACGATTCTGCCCCTGCACCACGGTGAGCCGGTCGATGTCCTTCGCGGGCAGCACGTCCGGTCCCGCCCACCGCCGACCGCCGGGAGCGGACTCCGTCCATCGCAGCACGGCACCGTCGACGTGGACGTACGCGGTCAGCCTGCCGTCATGTCCGGTCAGCAGCCAGGGGCCGCCCAGGACGCGGGCCGGCTGTGCGGGCGCTTCCGCGACGGGCTCGCTCCGCCGCTTCGCAGCACGTGGGGAGGCGTTGCGCATCGCTGTTCGTCACCCTCCCTGGGAGCAGGCCCGTGCAGGTCACAGGCTCTGGATCGAGACATCATAAACAGGCCATGGCATGCTCAGGTCGAGGTGGCGGCGGTGGCGGGACGACGCGCTGCGGGGTGCCTGAGGCACCAGCCCTCCCACGCCGACGCGACCATCTCACGCGCGTCGTGCCGGGCGGACCAGCCCAGCTCGGTGCGGATCCGGTCGGCCGAGGCGACGACCCTCGCCGGGTCGCCCGCCCTGCGCGGTGCCGGGACCGGAGCCGCCTCGGCTCCGTACCCCGTCACATCACCGATCAGTTCGATCATCTCGCGCACCGAGACGCCTTCACCCCGGCCGATGTTGACGGTCAGGTCGGTGCCCGGCTCGCGGTCGAGGAGTGCTCGCGCCGCGGCAAGGTGTGCCGAGGCGATGTCGTCGACGTGGATGAAGTCGCGTACGCAGGTGCCGTCCGCGGTGTCGTAGTCGTCACCGAAGACCACCGGGGCCGCCCCCTGCGTCAACTTCTCGAAAACCATGGGCACCAGGTTGTAAACGCCGGTGTCGGCGAGGGCCGGCGTGGCCGCGCCGGCGACGTTGAAGTACCGCATCGAGGCGGTGGCGATGCCGTGCGCCTTCCCTGCGGCGCGCACCATCCACTCGCCCGTCAGCTTGGTCTCGCCGTAGGGGTTGATCGGGGCGCACGGAGTCGTCTCCGCCACGAGCCGCACGTCGGGCATGCCGTAGACGGCCGCCGACGACGAGAAGAGGAACGCCCGCACCTCGCTGTCGGCCACGGCCTCCAGCAGGGTCTGCAGACCCTGCACGTTCTCCCGGTAGTAGAACAGCGGGCGCTCGACGGACTCCGCCACCTGCTTCTTCGCGGCAAGGTGGACCACCCCCCGCACCGACAGTTCCGCCAGGGTGCTCCGCAGCAGTGCCGCGTCGAGCGTCGATCCCTGGACGAACGGGACGTCCGCGGGCACGCGTGTGCGGTCGCCCGTCGAGAGATCGTCGTACACGACGACCGATTCACCGGCCTCGCGCATAGCGCGGACGACATGCGCCCCGATGAAGCCCGCCCCACCCGTGATCAACCAAGTCATGAACGAATAGTAGTTCGAGCGACGCAGATCATGATTCCGGGGGCCAAAACACCCATTCGCACGATCCTCTGTTCTATAGTGCACGCTCAGTCATGCACGCACGGACCGGCCACACCCCCCACCCGAGTCCCACGCACTTCACAGCCCACCCCGGGCCATGAGATTTGAGGACTCGACCACGATGAGCCACGACGCCATGACACAGGGCACGCGCGACGGTCGTCCGGCCCCTCGTGGCGGCGGACGGAAGCAGAGGGGAGCCCCTCGCAAGCGCCGCCGCGGCCTCAAGATCACCCTCAGCGTCCTGCTCGTCCTGCTGCTCGCCGGCGGCGGCACCGTCTACTGGCTCTACAGCCGCCTCGACGGGAACATCACGGGCGTGGACATCGACAAGGCGCTCGGCGAGGACCGCCCCGAGAAGCTGCCGACCAGCGGTCAGAACCTGCTGGTGCTCGGCTCCGACTCGCGGGCCGGTGCCGAGAACAAGGAGCTGGGCGGCGGCGGTGACGTCAGCGGTGCCCGGTCCGACACCGCGATGGTGGTGCACATTCCCGAGGGCCGCTCCAGGGCGGTCGCCGTGTCCATACCCCGTGACACCCTGGTGTCCCGGCCCGAGTGCACCAAGGCCGACGGCTCGACGGTGCCTTCGGCGAACCGCGTGATGTTCAACTCCGTCTACTCGCAGGTCGGTCCGGCCTGCGTGGTCAAGACCGTCGAGAAGATGTCCGAGGTCCGGATCGACCACTACCTGGAGATCAACTTCGCCGGGTTCAAGGATCTGGTGGACGCCATCGGGGGCGTCACGGTCGACGTTCCGCAGGACATCCACGACAAGTCGTCCGGGCTCGATCTCACCAAGGGCCCGCACAAGCTCGACGGCACCGAGTCCCTCGCGTACGTCCGTACCCGCCACGGCATCGGGGACGGCAGCGACCTCGGCCGGATCGGGCTTCAGCAGCAGTTCCTTCTCGCCCTGCTGAGCGAGGTCAAGTCGCAGGACCTGCTGGGCAGTCCGACCAAGTCCTACAAGATCGCCAGCTCGGCCACCAAGTCGCTGACCACCGACGCGGGGCTCGCCTCGCTCAAGTCCCTCGCGGAGTTCGCCCGGTCGATGAACGGCGTGGACCCGAGCACCATGGAAACGATCATGCTTCCGGTGGCGTACGACAAGCAGGACCGCAACCGCGTGGTGGCGGCCCAGCCGCAGGCCGACGACCTCTGGAAGGCCATCCGCAAGGACGGCACGATCCCGGAGTCCGCGAAGAAGTCCCCCGTCACCGGCGGCTGACGAAGCGGGGCGGCCGGTTCGTGACGCTCCATCACGTACCGGCGGATCCGTCACGTACCGGCAGATACATCATGTACCGACGGATGACGTCGCGTGCCGACCGGTCTACGGTCGGCCGACCGGCTCGTTGATCCGGCTGTGCCCACGCCCGTAGGCGAAGTAGATGACCACGCCGATGGCCATCCAGACGGCGAAACGCAGCCAGGTCTCCGCGGGAAGATTGAGCATCAGCCACACCGACGCGGCCACCGAGAGGATCGGGATCAACGGCACCCACGGTGTGCGGAAGGCGCGGTGGAGATCGGGGCGGGTGCGGCGCAGCACCATCACCCCCAGGGCCACGACGACGAACGCGAAGAGCGTGCCGATGTTCACCAGCGTCGCCAACTCGTTGATGCTGGTGAAACCGGCGACGATCGCGATGATCACGCCGAGCAGGATGGTCGGGCGGTACGGGGTGCCGAACTTCGGGTGCGTCCTGGAGAAGAACCGCGGGAGCAGCCCGTCGCGGCTCATCGCGAAGAAGACCCGGGTCTGGCCCAGCAGAAGGATCAGACAGACCGTGGTGAGGCCGATCGCGGCCCCGAAGCTGATGAATCCGGCGTAGACGGGATGGCCGACGGCCTTGAAGGCGTCGGCCAGCGGGGCCTCCACCGACAGCTCGCTGTAGTGCTCCATGCCCGTGACCACCAGCGATACGGCGACGTAGAGCACGGTGCAGATGAAGAGCGAGGCGAGGATGCCACGTGGCATGTCACGTTGCGGCAGCTTCGTCTCCTCGGCGGCGGTGGCCACCACGTCGAAACCGATGAAGGCGAAGAAGACGATGGAGGCGGCGGTGAAGATGCCCATGATGCCGAAGTTGGTGGGCGCGTATCCGAAGATCAGCTGGACCAGTGGTGCGGTCAGTCCGGAACCCGAGGTCTGCGGCTGTGCCTCGGGGATGAACGGCGAGTAGTTGGCGGCCTTCACGAAGAACAGTCCCGCGACGATCACGACCAGGACCACCGCGATCTTGATGGCGACGACGACGGTCGTGACCCGGGCGGACAGCTTCATGCCGAGCACCAGCACCACGGTCAGGACAAGCACCAGGGCGAAGGCCAGGATGTCGAAGCCGAAACCTTCCGCCACGTCCGGTCCGGAGAGCACAGTGGGCATGTGCCCGCCGAAGTTGTCCATCAGTGAGCGGACGTAGCCTGACCAGCCGACCGCCACCACCGCCGTGCCCAGCGCGAACTCCAGCACCAGGTCCCAGCCGATGATCCAGGCGACCAGTTCGCCGAGCGAGGCGTACGAGAACGTGTAGGCGGAGCCGGCGACCGGGACGGTGGAGGCGAACTCGGCGTAGCAGAGCGCCGCCAGTGCGCAGACGATGCCGGCGGCCAGGAAGGCGAGTGCGGTGGCGGGCCCCGCCGTCTCCTTGGCCACCTTGCCGGTGAGGACGAAGATGCCGGTGCCGATGATGACGCCCACTCCGAAGACCGTGAGGTCCAGGGCGGAGAGGGACTTCCGCAGCGCGTGCTCCGGCTCCTCGGTGTCGCGGATGGACTGCTCGACCGTCTTGGTCCGGAACAGTCCGTCACTGCTGGGTGGTGTGTCCTGCTGGGCAGTCACCGGCGTACCTCCACGCACTCGTCGTGTACGCCATGATTGGGACCGCACCGGCGGCACAGGGCTCCGCACCGGACGATTTCACGCAAATGGGCCGGTCGGGTCACCCGTACAGGGTGACCCGACCGGCCCATCGGCGGTATCGCCGTCAGCCGTGGCAAACGGCGATACGCCCGGGATCAGTCGCGGGCGGGCTCGATCACGGAACGGGTGTCGGCGCCGCTCCCGAAGCGGCCGTCCAGCTTGGCCACGAGGCCGGTGACCTGGCGGGCGATGTCCGGCGCGGTCAGCCCGATCTCGGCCATGACCTCCTTGCGGGAGGCATGGTCGAGGAAGCGCGGCGGGATGCCGAAGTCACGCAGTGGTACGTCGACCCCGGAGTCGCGCAGCGCCTGGGCGACGGCGGAGCCGACGCCGCCGGCCCGGCTGTTGTCCTCGACGGTGACGACGACCCGGTGCTGCTCGGCGAGCGGGGCCATGGCCTCGTCGACCGGCTTGACCCAGCGCGGGTCGACGACGGTCGTCGAGATGCCCTGGGCCTCCAGCAGCTCGGCGATCTCCAGGCACATCGGGGCGAGCGCGCCGACGGAGACCAGGAGTACGTCCGGCCGGGTGGTGCCGGGCTCGCGCAGCACGTCCATGCCGCCGACCCTGCCGACGGCCTTGACCGCCGGGCCGACCGCGCCCTTGGAGAAGCGGACCACGGTCGGTGCGTCGTCGACCTCGACGGCCTCGCGGAGCTGGGCGCGGACCTGGTCGGCGTCGCGCGGGGCGGCGATCCGGAGCGTGGGCACGCACTGCAGGATCGACATGTCCCACATGCCGTTGTGCGAGGCGCCGTCGGTGCCGGTGACACCGGCCCGGTCCAGGACGAACGTCACACCGCACTTGTGCAGCGCGACGTCCATCAGGACTTGGTCGAAGGCGCGGTTGAGGAAGGTGGCGTACACCGCGAAGACCGGGTGCAGTCCGCCGGTGGCGAGGCCGGCCGCGGAGACCGCGCCGTGCTGCTCGGCGATGCCGACGTCGTAGATCCGGTCCGGGAACTCCTTCTCGAACTTGGTCAGGCCGACCGGCTGGAGCATGGCCGCGGTGATCGCGACGATGTCCTTGCGCTCCTTGCCGAGCTTGACCATCTCCTCGCCGAAGACGGAGGTCCAGTCGAGGCCCGAAGTGGCAACCGGGAGGCCGGTGTCGGGGTGGATCTTGCCGACGGCGTGGAAGCGGTCGGCCTCGTCGAGCAGGGCGGGCGTGTAGCCGCGGCCCTTCTCGGTGAGGCAGTGCACGATGACAGGTCCGCCGAAGCGCTTGGCGCGCTGGAGCGCGGACTCCAGGGCCTCGATGTCGTGGCCGTCGATCGGGCCGACGTACTTCAGGCCGAGGTCCTCGAACATGCCCTGCGGGGCGATGAAGTCCTTCAGCCCCTTCTTGGCCCCGTGCAGCGTCTCGTACAGCGGCTTCCCGACGACGGGGGTGCGCTCCAGGAGGTCCTTGCCGCGGGCCAGGAATCGCTCGTAGCCGTCGGTGGTGCGCAGGGTGGCCAGGTGGTTGGCGAGGCCGCCGATGGTCGGCGCGTAGGAGCGCTCGTTGTCGTTGACGACGATGACGAGCGGGCGGTCCTTGGCGGCGGCGATGTTGTTCAGCGCCTCCCAGGCCATGCCGCCGGTGAGGGCGCCGTCACCGATGACCGCGACGACGTGGTCGTCCTTGCCCAGCACCTCGTTGGCCTTGGCGAGGCCGTCGGCCCAGCCGAGCACCGTGGAGGCGTGCGAGTTCTCGATGATGTCGTGCTCGGACTCGGCACGGGAGGGGTAGCCGGAGAGGCCGCCCTTGCTCTTGAGCTTCGAGAAATCCTGCCGGCCGGTGAGGAGCTTGTGCACATAGCTCTGGTGACCGGTGTCGAACAGCACCTTGTCCTTCGGCGAGTCGAAGACCCGGTGCAGGGCGATGGTCAGCTCGACCACGCCCAGGTTGGGGCCGAGGTGGCCGCCGGTCTTCGATACGGCGTCGACGAGGAAGGTCCGGATCTCTTCGGCGAGCTGGTCCAGCTGCTCGGGAGTGAGCCGGTCCAGGTCACGCGGTCCACCGATGCGGGTCAGCAGAGCCACCCGTGCCTCCTTGCGTCTTGAGCTGGTCGAGCATGCCGATCCGATGAGTCTAATGTTCCGTCCGTCCGCGCGGGCATCGGGCATGGAGTGTGCTGTCACACCCCTTGCCCGCACGCTCCAGTGCCCGGCACCCTGTTCGGGGCGCCGGGCACTGGAGCGTGCGGACGTGGTATTCACGCGCGCCCCGCGTCTTACGCGGGTCCCGCTGTCCTCTACGCTTACGCGCGTCCCGCGGTCTTCTGGGTGCGACGGGAGACCGAGTCGATGACCACGGCGGCCAGCAGAACCGCGCCGGTGATCATGTACTGGATGGCGTTGGCCATACCGATCATGTTCAGGCCCTGCTGGATCGACTGGATCACGATCATGCCGAGCAGCGCGGACCAGACCTTGCCGCGGCCTCCGAAGAGGCTGGTGCCGCCGATGACGGCGGCCGCGATGACCAGCATCAGTGTGTTGCCGCCGCCGACGCTCTTGGTGGCGCCGCCGGAGAGACTGGCGATGAAGAGTCCGCCGAAGGCGCCCAGGGTGCCGGACAGGGCGAAGACGGTGATCCGGACCCGGTCGACGTTGATACCGGCACGGCGCGCGGCCTCCGGGTTGCCGCCGACCGCGAAGACCTGGCGGCCGAAGCTGGTGCGCCGGGCCACGAAGTCCGCGACGACCAGGACGGCGAGGAAGAGCACCAGGGCGAGCGGCAGGCCGCGGGCGCCGGAGGGCTCGTTCAGGACGTACGCGACGGCGAAGCAGAGGATCGCGACGATGCCGGTGCGGAGCAGGACCTCGGTGGTGGGACGGGCCGGCAGGCCCGCGGCCCGGCGGCGCCGGCTGTCCATCAGGAGCGACGCGGCGTAGGCGAGGACGGCGACCAGAGCGAGACCGTATCCGGCGGCCTTGTCCTCGAAGAAGTGGTTGGTGAGGTTCTCGACGATGCTGCCGGACGGCGTGTTGATCGAGCCCTCACCGCCCATCAGCCACTCCTGCAGACCGCTCCAGCCGAGGAAGCCGGCCAGGGTGACGACGAAGGCCGGCACCCCGATCTTGGCGAAGAAGAAGCCGTGCAGTGCGCCGAGCGCCATGCCGGAGAGCACCGCGACGAGCACCGCCGACCAGTCGTTCCAGCCGTGGTTGACGTTGAGCACGGCCCAGACGGCCGCGCCGACACCGGCGACCGAGCCGACCGACAGGTCGATCTCGCCGAGCAGCAGCACGAAGACGATGCCGACCGCCATGATGCCGAGGCCGGAGCTGTAGACGGCGATGTTGGCGATGGAGCTGGCGGAGAGGAAATTGCTGTTCTGGAGCTGGAAGACGACCGCGATGACGATCAGGCCGACGAGGACCGGCAGTGAGCCGAGCTCGCCGCCGCGCACCTTGCGGGTGAACTCGGACCAGTAGCCCTTGAAGCCCTCCTCTCGGACGAGCAGGCGCGGGTCCACCGCGGGAGCGGGGGCCGCCGACGGCTCGGCCGCGGGTGTCGCCGCGGCGGGCTTGTCGGTGGCGGTTTCGGGGGTTTTGGCGAGGTCGCTCACTTCGCGTCCTCCTTCGAGGCTGTGCGTGCCTGGCGGCGCGTGACGGCGTTGTCCGTGGCACCGGTGATCGCGGAGATGATCTCCTCGTGGGACGTGGTCGCCACGTCGAAGACTCCGTTGTTGCGGCCCAGCCGCAGCACCGCCACCCTGTCGGCGACGGCGCGCACGTCGGCCATGTTGTGGCTGATGAGGATGACGCCGTGACCGCGCTCGCGCAGCCGCTCGACGAGGTCGAGGACCTGGGCGGTCTGCTCGACGCCGAGGGCGGCGGTCGGCTCGTCGAGGATGACGACCTTGGGGTCACCGATCAGGGCGCGGGCGATGGCCACGACCTGGCGCTGGCCGCCGGAGAGCGAGGCGACCGGGATACGGACGCTGGGGATCCGGATGGACAGCGTGTCCAGCAGTTCCTTGGCGCGCTTCTCCATCGCGATCTCGTCGAGGACGGAGGCCCTGCGCAGTTCGCTGCCGAGGAAGAGGTTGGCGACCACATCGAGGTTGTCGCAGAGGGCCAAGTCCTGGTAGACGGTGGCGACTCCGAGCTCCTGGGCGTCGTTCGGCCGGTTGATCCGGACCGTCCTGCCCTCCCACTCGATGGCGCCTTCGTCGATCGGGTGGACACCCGAAATGGTCTTGACGAGGGTCGACTTGCCGGCGCCGTTGTCGCCGACCAGGGCGACCACTTCGCCGGAACGGATCTCCAGGTCCACATCGGTGAGCGCCTGAACGGCGCCGAACCGCTTGGAGATTCCGCGCAACGCCAGCACGGGCGTAGCGGACACGTGAATCATCTCCTTCGCCGCCTGACCGGCGGGGATGGTACTGCTGAGCACAGGGGCGGAGCCGGTCGCCGGACCACCGGGACGACCGGCGGCTCCGGGGGGATGCCCTCGAAACGCCGTCGCCGGGAGACGACCGCACGCCGAGGACCGGAACCGTGGGAGTCCGGGGTCCGCGAGAAGTCCGGAACCGGTGAGAAGTCCGGCGCCCGCCCCTGCTGCGGGGCATGTGACGGGGCGGGTGCCGGACCGGACCGGGGTGACGCTTGCCGGCGGGTGACTACTTGATGCCGGCGGCGTCGCAGGCCGCCTTGTACTGGGCGGTGCAGATGTCCTCGACCTTGTAGACCTTGTCCGCGACGATCGTGGAGGCGATGTTCTCCTTGGTCACGACCGAGGCGTCGTACAGCTTCGACGGGGTGCCCTTGAACTCGCCCGAGAGGCTGTCGACCTTGACCGGGGCCAGGTCGTCGATCTTCTCGCCCTTGAGCAGCCGGACGGCGATCTCGGCGGTGGTCTCGGCCTCCGGCTTGATCTGCTTGTAGATCGAGAAGGCCTGCTCGCCCGTGATGATGCGCTGCAGACCGGCGAGCTCGGAGTCCTGGCCGCCGACCGGAACCTTCACGCCCTGCTTCTTCAGGGCCGTGATGATGCCGCCGGCCATGCCGTCGTTGGCCGAGTAGACGCCCTGGAAGCCGTCCTTGCCCAGGGAGTCGATGGCCGCGCCCATCTTCTTGTTGGCCTCGTCCGGCGACCAGTCCGGGATGTCCTGCTCATAGACGACCTTCTTGACCTGCTTGTCGAGCACGCTGTGCGCGCCCTTCTTGAAGAAGGGCGCGTTGGGGTCGAGCGGCGAGCCGTTGATCATGACAACGTTGCTCTCCTTGGCCTTGGCGCCCAGCGCCTTGACCAGCGCCTCGCCCTGGAGCTGGCCGATCTTCTCGTTGTCGTACGACACGTAGGCAGAGATGGGACCCTCGGCGAGGCGGTCGTACGCGACGACCTTGACGTCCTTCTTCGCGGCCTGCTGGACCCAGGACTTGGCGGCCTTGTAGTCGACGGTGTCCAGGATGATGACCTTCACGCCCTGGGTGACGAGCGCGTCGAACTGCTTCTTCTGGGTCTCGCTGTCGCCCGCGGCGTTGTTGTACTTGACCTCGCAGTCGGAGCACAGCGCCTTGATCTTCGCCTCCATGATGGGGCGGTCGAACGTCTCGTAACGCGTGGTCTTGTTCTCCGGCAGGAGCAGGCCGATGGTCTTGCTGTCGCCACCGCTGCCGGAGTCCTTGTCGTCGCCGGCCTTGCCACAGGCCGCGAGGGAGACGGCCATGGAGAGTGCGGCCGTGCCTATGACGATGCGTCGCGTCGTTGCGTTCATTACGGGTTGCCTCCCTGACGAGGCCGCGACGTCGCGGCCGAGGTGGCTGGAAGTCAACTCGGCCGCGACGTCAGCGTCAAGGAGTAAATCCTTAACGAGATGACAACGGTGCCATCCGTTATCTAAGTGAAGGCAGGAGTGCCTTCGGCGAGGTACTTTCCAAAAGGGTTGAATCCCCCATCTCGCTGAGCACCAGGGCCAGCGCGCCCAGCACTTCGGCCCGGCCGCCCAGCGCCCCGGGCAGCACCGAGAGCTGCCGGGCGGCGCTCGGAATGGCGTAGCGGGAGACCGAGTCGCGGATCGGCGCGAGCACCAGCTCGCCCGCCTCGGCGAGCGAACCGCCGAGCACCACCCGGCTGGGGTTGAGCAGATTGCAGAGATTGGCCACGCCGCTGCCGATGTGGCGCCCTACGTCCCCGATCACCCGGCGGCAGCCCGGATCGCCCTCGCGGGCCAGCTGGACCACCCGTTCCATGGTGAGATCGGGCCCGTGGCTCGGCTGGAGCAGCGGCAGCACGTACCGGGCGGCCGTGAAGGTCTCCAGGCACCCGCGGTTGCCGCAGCGGCACACCGGGCCCGATTCGTCGAGCGTGATGTGCCCGATCTCACCGGCCGTGCCGCCCGGACCCCGGTAGATGCGCCCGTCGATCACCAGACCTGCGCCGACACCGCTGGCGACCTTGATGTAGGCGAGGTCCTTGACCCCCCGGCCGCTCCCCCACACCAGCTCGCCGAGCGCGCCGAGGTTGGCGTCGTTGTCGACGTACACGGGCACACCGAGCCGGCCCGCGAGCTCCTTGCTGGGGTTGATGCCCGTCCAGCCCGGCAGGATCGACGTGGAGCCCAGCGTGCCGGACTCCACGTCGATCGGGCCGGGAACACCGAGGCCCACCCCGATCACCTTGTCCGCCCTGATTCCGGTCGTCTCGATCAGCCGCCTGACCAGCTGCTCCGCCCGCCCGAACCCCTGCGCGGAGGAGGCGTCGACGTCCACCGGCTCGGCCTCCTCGGCGAGCACCTGGTGGGCGAGGTTGCCGACCGCCACCCGCAGGTGCGTATGGCCGAAGTCGACCCCGATCACAATGCCCGCGTCACCGCTGAGCGAGACGCTGCGGGCCCGGCGGCCGCCTGCCGAGGTGGGGGTGACCTCGACCGTGCCGCCATCCTTCAGTTCACGAACGATATTGGAGACGGTGGCCGCTGACAGGCCGGTGCTCCGTGCGATCTCCGCCTGGGTGAGCGAACCGGCCATGCGTACCGCGCGCACGACCCGCTCAAGGTTGGCGCGATGCAGGGATGTCTGCGACCCCGGGGTCTCCATCGACTCTCTCACTCCTACCGTTTTCTCTAACATGTGAACTCTAAGCTGAGCGTTTTGCGGCACCCCCCGTCAAGACCTTGAGCAAGCGAAGCCCCGGATGAGCGCCGTGCCCGCGCCTGGGGCCGCCTTCGGACACGCATGAACCGCCCGCCGACACATGGCCGACGGGCGGTTCGTGAGTATGGGGAGGGTGCCGGGCCGCTACTTCACCGCGCCCGCGGTGAGCCCGGCGACGACCTGGCGCTGGAAGATGATGTAGGCGGCGAGGACCGGGAGCATCGCCATCACCAGACCGGCGAAGAGGCCGGACCAGTCACCCTTGTACCCCTGGCTGGTGGCCAGTTCGACCAGGCCCTGGGAGAGCACCCGGTTATTCGGTTCCGTGTTGAGGACCGTCGGCAGCATGTACTGGTTCCACTGCCCCAGGAAGTTGAAGATGCCGACGCTGATCAGGCCGGGCTTCGCCATCGGCAGCATCACCTGGAAGAACGTCCGGGTGTGCGAGGCCCCGTCGAGCATCGCCGCTTCCGCCACCGAGGTCGGCAGCGTCCGGAAGAACGAGGTGAGGAAGAAGACGGTGAACGGCAGCGAGTACGCGATGTAGACCATGATCAGTCCGTGCCGCGTGTTCAGCAGGCCCATGTTGTTCATGACGAAGAACAGCGGGACCAGCGCCAGGATGATCGGGAAGCTCATCCCGCCGATGAACAGGTAGTAGATGAAGCGGTTGCCGGGGAAGTCGAACCGCGCCAGTACGTACGCCGCCATCGAGCCGAGCAGCAGGGTGCCGACGAGCGAACAGCCCACCACCACGACGGTGTTGAAGAAGTAGTCGCTCATGTGCGCCTGGCTCCAGGCGCGCGACCAGTTCTCGAAGTGCAGCTTGTCGGGCAGCGCCCACGGCGTCGAAAGGATCGAGTCGTCGGTCTTGAACGACGCCATCACCGCCCACAGCAGCGGCAGGACGACCAGGATCGCCCAGATGATCAGCACACCGTGCGAGAAGACGTTGAGGACCTGGCCCTCGCCGCTCTTCTCCTTCACGGCCGGTGCGGGCGCCTTGGCCACCGGGGCCGGGTCCGCTGCCGGGGCCGCGGGAGGGGTGTCAGTCGTCTTCACGTGTACTCACCTCGTACTGTCGAGCCGGACACGGAGGCCGACCTGTGGTGCCTGCTGGGGGTCCGGGAACCGTCGCCCGGGAATCGCAGCATCAGAACTCCAGCCGATCGCGCCGGCCCAGTCGCATCACGATGGCGGCGAAGGCCATGGTGACGATGAGCAGTCCGACACCGATCGTCGTCGCGTAGCCGGCCTGCCCGTCACGGAAGGCCGTCTGGTACACGTACAGCGGCAGGACCGTGGTCGAGTAGTCGGGGCCACCGGGGCCCACGGTCATGACCTGAACGGCGGTGAACGCCTCCACGCCGAGGGCCAGGATCCCCATGTAGACCCAGCCCGACTGCACCGTGTCCCAGAGCAGCGGAAGGGTGATCCGGAAGAACGTGGTGAAGCGGTTGGCGCCGTCGAGGAGCGCCGCCTCGTAGAAGTCCTTCGGGATGGACGCCATTCCGGCCGAGAACAGCACGACGAAGAATCCGACCGTCGACCAGACCAGCACCGACATGACGCAGACCAGCGCGAGACTCGGGTCGCCCAGCCAGTCCGGCTGAATGGAGCCCAGACCGATCGTCTTCAGTGTCGAATTCAGCATCCCGCTGGTGGGGTTGAACGCGAACTGGAAGAGCAGGGCCACGATGACGATCGAGAGAACCTGCGGGAAGAAATAGGCGATCTTGTAGAAACCCGAGCCGCGCACGCCGGAGACCGCGGCGTTCTTGCGCCGCCGGCCCCCGACATTGAGCATGAAGGCGAAGAAGAGCGCCAGGCCCAGCGTCACCAGCGGCAGCAGCACCACAAGCAACACGCTGTGCTGCAACGACTTCCAGAAGATGTCGTCCTTCAGCATCCTCGTGTAGTTGTCGAACCCGACCATCTTGAAGTCCGGGCTCAGGCCGGTCCAGTCCGTGAACGAGTAGTAGATGGACTGGATGAACGGCCAAATGACGAAGACCGCGTACAACGCGAGTGGGAGTACCAAGAATCCCACGATGAAACGGTACTTGCCATGCTGCATCGTTTACCGACCCCGATCTTTCCGCGGGTGCCGCCGCTGGTGACGGTTGCTCACTGGTGCTTGTAGTGCTTGATGGACTGGTCCTTGGCCGCCGCGTCGGCGAAGGCCTGGATCTTCTTGATGGCTTCCGCCGGGGTCGCGCGGCCGG
This sequence comes from Streptomyces sp. NBC_01591, assembly GCF_035918155.1. Classification (NCBI taxonomy): domain Bacteria; kingdom Bacillati; phylum Actinomycetota; class Actinomycetes; order Kitasatosporales; family Streptomycetaceae; genus Streptomyces; species Streptomyces sp. NBC_01591. The sequence continues at coordinate 6,813,001 of NZ_CP109327.1, read as the reverse complement.
CCATCATCTCGCCGATACCGGCGACACCGATCTGCTCCTTCTGGAGCTTCACGTACCAGTCCTGCAGGCGCGGGTTCACCACGTTGTCGCCGGCCTTCTTCAGCGAGTCGACGCCGGACTGCATGGCGGTCGACAGGGTCAGACCGTCGGTGCCGCCGTTGAAGGCGCTGAGCGACTTGACCTGCTTGGTGAAATTCTTCGAGGACTCCTCGGAGAGCATGATGCGCAGCTGCTCCATGCCGCCCTCGGGGTTCTTCGCGTTGGCCGGGACGATGAAGGGCTCGCCGCCGGAGGCCCAGATGGTGCCGAACGGCAGCTTGTCGGACGCGTCCAGGCCGGACGGCGGCGCGACCATCATCTTGAAGTCCTTGGGCGTGGTCGGCGCGGCCTCGTTCTCCACCCACGAACCGTTCGGGATGAAGAGCGCCTTGCCCTTGGTCCACTCGGTCTGCGACTGGATGTGGGTCAGACCGGGGGTGCCCTTGAGTATGTACCCCTTCTTGTACAGCTCGTAGTACGCCTCGAACGCCGCCTTGACCGCGGGGTCCTTCCAGGCGTTCGGCTCCAGGTTGTCGATCTTGTCGAGAACCTCCCGGCCACCGATCTTGGCGATGAACGGGTAGAGCGAGAACGGCAGGTAGTACGGGTACTTACCGGCGTACGTCCAGCCCGCGATGCCCTGCTTCTTCGCCTTCGCGCAGAGGGCGAGCATGTCGTCCCAGGTCTCGGGGTACTGCGCGTCGAGCTTCTCGAGCGCGGTCTGCGAGTACCAGACGCCGTACACGGTGTACGCGTAGTACATGATCCAGACCGGGTCGCCGTCGAACTGACCCATCTCCAGGACACCGGGGCGCAGCGTGTCGCGGACCTTCTTGCTCGGGTCGTCGATGGACGGGGCGTCCATCAGCGGCGTCAGGTCGAGCAGCTGCTTCTTGCCGACCAGGACACCCATGTCCATCTGCTCGGCGCCGGAGTTGTCGATCAGGTCCGGCGGGGTGCCGCCGTTGAAACGGGGCTGCAGCTGCGACTGGATCTTCTGGGTCGCGGCGTGCTTGACCTTCGGAGCCTTCGGGAACGCCGCGTTGTACTTCTTCTCCGCGTCGAGCGCGTACTGCTGGCCGAAGCCGCCGTCGAAGATGACCACCTCGAGCGGGGCCGTCTCGTTGACGCCGAGCGGGTTGGTCTTGGAGACCTTGCCCTTCTCGACCTTCTTGTCGCTGCTGCTGTCGCCGCTCGCGCACGCCGACAGGAAGCCCATCGTCGGAACGCTGATCAGGCCGAGTGCGGCCGATCGCTTGATCACATCGCGACGGCCAAGGCCCTCATTCTTGTGGGCGGAGGTGGATCCCATGCTCAAGTCCTCGCCTTCTCCAGGACTCAGGCGGTGTGTACCGGTCGCCCGTCGATATTCGCCTCAGGCGAAGGGCCCCGCCACCGCGGTCAGTTGCGCTTGGGTAGTGCTGATTTCAGGCTAGCCATGTGCAGTGGGGGCACCGGGAGAGCGGGCATCGGATGCACCCGTCGTGCTGTCCTCGGCCCTTCCCCCGTGTCCCCCTTGTCCGCGTCGCCGGAAAAAGCTGTGCGGACGCCGACAGGTATAGTCCACTCACGGTCGACTGAGCAAGATCGAATGCGAGTTTGAGCAGCAGTCTTTCCCGAGTTGAGACCTCGCGGATACATGCCCCCCGCATGCTCCTGATCCAGGTGTAACGATTTCCGCATTACGGTCGATTCGACTTGCGGTTCCCGTCCAACACCCTTGACACATCGCGGCACTTGGCTCCCTACTGGACCTTGCGCATCTCTCTGACAACGTTGTCCAGGTGCACTCCTCGGGAGGAATGGCTCGGCATGCAGCCCCGACACGGTTCCCGCAAGAGACAAAGCCGTACGGCCGCACTGATCGCGGCTTCACTCGTTCTGGTCGTGACCGCCCCCTCCGTGGCCGCCGCACAGTCGGCCGGCACACACGAAAAGAGCCGGAACTCTTCGGGGGACCGGACATTCAACTCGTCCTTCGAAGCGGATGAAAAGCAGCCGGACTGGCGCAACACCGTAGAAGAAGGTCCTGATGGAAAGAAGCGGTCATCGGGTGTCGATGGCGGCTTCTCCGCAGGAATACCGGGCAATGTCACCGACAAGGTGACAGATGTCCGCGCCAGTGGCGAGAACACCGGCGGCGGGGAGGTGAAGGAAAACCTGATCGACGTGGAGTCCGGCACCAAGTGGCTGGCCTTCGAACCCACCGGCTGGGTCGAGTTCGATCTCGACGAACCGGTCAAGGTCGTGACATACGCACTGACTTCGGCCAATGACCACGACGAGCGCGACCCGAAGGACTGGACCCTGCAGGGCTCCGCCGACGGCAAGGACTGGAAGGACCTCGACTCCCGGACGGGTCAGACCTTCACCGAGCGGTTCCAGACGAAGTCGTACGATTTCACATCTGACACGGCATACCGGCACTACCGCCTGCAGATCACGAAGAACAACGGCGCCTCCGACGCCACCCAGCTCGCCGACGTCCAGTTCTCCGACGGCGACACCTCGGTCCCGGCCCCCGACGAGATGCGCAGCCAGGTCGACCGCGGCCTCTCCGGCTCCCCCACCGCGAAGGCGGGCGCGGGCTTCAGCGGGAAGAAGGCCCTGCGGTACGCCGGTACGCACAAGGCGGACGGCCGCGCCTACTCGTACAACAAGGTCTTCGATGTGAACACGGCTGTCACCCGTGACACCTCACTGTCCTATCTGGTCTATCCCCAGATGGGCGAGACCGACCTCTCCTACCCGGCGACGCATGTCGCGGTGGACCTGGCGTTCACGGACGGCACGTATCTGAGCGATCTGCGGGCCACGGACAGCAACGGCGGCCTGCTGACCCCGCAGGGCCAGGCCGATGCCAAGCGGCTGTACGTCAACCAGTGGAACAAGGTCGAGTCGACGATCGGCACGGTCGCGGCGGGCAAGATCGTGGACCGGATCCTGGTGGCGTACGACTCCCCCAAGGGCACGGCGAAGTTCCAGGGCTGGCTCGACGACATCGAGATCGCCCCGAAGGCTCCCGAGAAGCGCCGCGCGCACCTCTCGGACTACGCGTCGACGGTCCGCGGCACCAACTCCAGCGGTGGTTTCTCCCGGGGCAACAACTTCCCTGCCACCGCGGTCCCGAACGGCTTCAACTTCTGGACGCCGGTCACCAACGCCGGATCGACGAGTTGGCTGTACGACTACGCGCGGGGCAACAACGACGACAACCTGCCCACCCTCCAGGCCTTCAGCGCCAGCCATGAGCCGAGCCCCTGGATGGGCGACCGGCAGACCTTCCAGCTGATGCCCTCGGCAGTCAGCGGCACCCCGGACGCCTCCCGCAAGGCGCGTGCGCTGCCGTTCCACCACGAGAACGAGACGGCGAAGCCGCACTACTACGGTGTGACATTCGACAACGGCCTCAAGGCCGAGATGACTCCGTCCGACCACGCGGCCCGGATGCGGTTCACCTACCCCGGTGACGACGCGAGCATCGTCTTCGACAACGTCTCCAACGACGGCGGGCTCACCCTCGCCCCGGAGACCAGCTCCTTCACCGGCTTCTCCGACGTCAGGAGCGGCGGCTCGACCGGCGCCACCCGCCTGTTCGTGTACGGCGTCTTCGACGCCCCGGTCACCGCGAGCGGCAAGCTGTCCGGCGGCGGTGGCGACGACGTCACGGGCTACCTCCGCTTCGACGCCGGCAAGGACCGCACGGTGAACCTGCGGCTGGCCACCTCCCTCATCAGCATCGACCAGGCGAAACAGAACCTCACCGCCGAGATCCCCGCCTCCCGCTCCTTCGGCCGCGTCGAGGACCGGGCGCAGCGGGCCTGGGACGACATCCTGGGCAAGGTGGAGGTCGAGGGTGCCACGGCCGATCAGCTGACCACCCTCTACTCCAGCCTGTACCGGCTGTACCTGTACCCGAACTCGGGCTTCGAGAAGGTCGACGGCAAGGACAAGTACGCCAGCCCCTTCTCCCCGCAGGTCGGCTCCGACACCCCGACGCACACCGGCGCGAAGATCGTCGACGGCAAGGTGTACGTCAACAACGGCTTCTGGGACACCTACCGGACGACGTGGCCGGCGTACTCGCTCCTCACACCGGACAAGGCCGGCGAGATGGTGGACGGCTTCGTCCAGCAGTACAAGGACGGCGGCTGGATCTCCCGCTGGTCCTCCCCCGGCTACTCCGACCTGATGACCGGCACCTCCTCGGACGTCGCGTTCGCGGACGCCTACGTCAAGGGCGTGAAGTTCGACGCGGAGGCGGCGTACGACGCGGCGCTGAAGAACGCCACGGTCGTCCCGCCGTCCTCGGGCGTCGGCCGCAAGGGCATGGTGACGTCCCCGTTCACCGGCTACGCGAACACCTCGACGCACGAGGGCCTGTCCTGGTCGCTGGAGGGTTACCTCAACGACTACGGCATCGCGCAGATGGGCGAGGCTCTCTACAAGAAGACGAAGAAGACCCGGTACAAGGAGGAGTCCGAGTACTTCCTGAACCGCGCCCGCAACTACGTCCAGCTCTTCGACGACAAGGCCGGCTTCTTCCAGGGCAAGGACGCCAAGGGCGACTGGCGGCTCCCCTCGGACCAGTACGACCCCCGGGTCTGGGGCTACGACTACACGGAGACGAACGGCTGGGGCTACGCGTTCACGGCCCCGCAGGACAGCCGCGGTCTGGCGAATCTGTACGGCGGCCGGGACGGCCTGGCCAAGAAGCTCGACACGTACTTCTCCACTCCCGAGACGGCGGGCCCCGAGTTCGTCGGCTCGTACGGCGGTGTCATCCACGAGATGACGGAGGCGCGTGACGTACGGATGGGCCAGTACGGCCACAGCAACCAGGTCGCGCACCACGTCACCTACATGTACGACGCGGCCTCGCAGCCCTGGAAGACGCAGGAGAAGGTCCGCGAGGTCCTGAGCCGGCTCTACACGGGCAGCGACATCGGGCAGGGCTACCACGGCGACGAGGACAACGGCGAGCAGTCGGCCTGGTACCTCTTCTCCTCGCTCGGCTTCTACCCGCTGGTCATGGGCAGTGGCGAGTACGCGATCGGCTCCCCGCTCTTCAAGAAGACGACCGTCCATCTGGAGAACGGCCACGATCTGGTCGTCAGGGCGCCGAAGAACAGCGCGCAGAACATCTATGTGCAGGGCCTGCGGGTCAACGGCAAGAAGTGGACCTCCACTTCGCTGCCGCACGACCTGCTGGCCAAGGGCGGTGTGCTGGACTTCGACATGGGCCCGAAGCCGTCGTCGTGGGGCACCGGCAAGAACGCGGCGCCGACGTCGATCACCACGGACGACAAGGTGGCGTCGCCGCAGGCGGACGTGGTGAAGGGCGACGGCGCCCTGTTCGACAACACGTCGGCCACCTCGGCGAGGGTCGCCACGGTGGACCTGCCGGTCCCCTCGGCCACGGACGCGGTCCGGTACACGCTGACGTCGGACAAGGCGGCCGAGGCCCCGGCCGGCTGGGTCCTCCAGGGCTCCTCGGACGGCACGACGTGGAAGGACCTCGACAAGCGGTCGGCCGAGTCGTTCGCCTGGGACAGGCAGACGAGGGTGTTCTCGGTGAGTGAGCCCGGCTCGTACGCGCACTACCGCCTGGTGTTCGCCGGTGAAGGCACGCTCGCGGAGCTGGAGTTGCTCTCCTGACCCGGTGTTCCACCTGTGTCACGGCCGACGGCCGGTACCCCGGGGCGGGGTACCGGCCGTCGGTCCGCTCAGTCCCGTTCCGGGGCCTCCGGAACGGCCCGGGGGAACAGACTCTCGGGCAATGTCACATTCCACGCCGTGATGACCGGCTTCCCGTGCTCGGTGCCGAGCCGGGAGACGGCGCCCGTGGCGAGCTGGAACAGCGTGCCCTCGGCCGGCGTCAGCCCGAGGTAGCGGGCGGTGAGCACGCGCAGGAAGTGGGAGTGCGCGACGAGCGCGATGTCCTCGCCAGTGTCACGGCTCGCCGCCTCCGCGGCTTCGGCCAGCACCCGGTCGGCGCGGGCACCGACCTCGGCGGGGGTTTCACCGGGGTGCGCCTCGGGGCCGGGGGCGACTCCGTCGGTCCAGAGGTTCCACTCGGGGCGGGTGCGGCGGATCTCGTCGGTGGTCACCCCTTCGTAGCCGCCGTAGTCCCATTCGCGCAGCTCGGGTGTGATGCGGGGTACGGCAAGCCCGGCGAGCTCGGCGGTGCGCCGGGCGCGTACGGCGGGACTGACGAGGGTGAGCGCGATCCGCCGGTCGGCGAGCAGGGGTGCCAGCGCTTGGGCCTGCCGTTCCCCGAAGGCGGTCAGGGGCAGATCGGTGTAGCTCGTGTGCTGCCCGGACCGCGACCACTCCGTCTCGCCGTGCCGGATCAGGATCAGCTCGCCCATGGGTGTCATCCGCTCTCTGTGCCGTTCGTTCCGCGTGGTTCGCAGATCTGTGAACCCGCTGGTCCACCATCGCATTCCGTGCGCCCACGATGAGGTGGACGGTGACCCGTTTCCGGGTACGGCAGCCGCATGATCCGCGACATTCCGTCAAATGCCCCAGCCGACGGACCGGATCCGGCAGGGCCGCGACCGGTCACGCGGCGTGCTGCTCCCGGCGGTTGCCGCCGCGCAGCAGGGCGAGGACTACGGCGCACAGCACGAGGCAGGCCACCGCGAGCCCCAGGAGCACGCTGTGGAAGGCGGAGTCGTAGGCCCGGTGAGGAGCACGGCGATCAGGGCCGGGGCCCGGCCGGGCCTCTTCTGTGCCATGGGCATGGGTGGTGAGGCGGACGACGCGGTCCGTGTGCTCATGGGGACGGACTCCAGGCTCGGCCCGGCCACCGACCGACCAGGTACGATTTTTATCGTACCTCAAGCTGGCACACCCCAAGGTAGGAAGCAAGCCGTACCCAGGATGGGGGCAGCAGCCCGCGTACAGGCCAGGAGAGGAGAGCAGCGATGCCAGACGAGGAAGGCCATCCGGCGCCCGAGGAGATGGACCTGCGCACGGTCCTGAACGCGATCTCCGATCCCCTGCGGTGGGGGATCGTCGTGGCCCTGCTCCATGAGCCGGAAGGCACGGCCCGTACCTGCGCGTCCTTCAACCTGCCGGTCTCCAAATCGACGACCACGCACCACTTCAGGACCCTGCGGGAGGCGGGTCTGGTCCGGCAGGTGGACCGGGGCAACAGCCGCGCGGCCACCCTGCGCAAGGACGAGCTGGACAAGCGTTTCCCGGGGTTGCTGGACCTGATCCGCACCCACTCCTGACTCACGGCCGTCAGGACGTTGTCACACCCGCTTCATTTCGTGGATCCGCCGTCGGCTAGGACTTCACGGATGACGTGCCGGGCGATCGCCGCCATGGCCGGATTCGAGTCCCGGTAGTAACGCAGTTCGCCGAGCGCGGTCGACAGCGCCCAGCCACGCCCTCGCACCCAGGCCGCGTCATCGGCGTTCAGGGCCGTGCGGAAGACTCCGCGCGCATGCGCCGGGAGCAGGTACCACGCCGCGATGAGGTCGACGGCGGCATCACCCAGCCCCATGCAGCCGAAGTCGATGACGGCGCTGAGCCGCCCGTTCGCGAGCAGCAGGTTGCCGGGTTGCAGATCCGCGTGGATCCAGACGGCCGGGCCGGTCGGCGCGGAGGCCCGCAGCGCCGCCTCCCACACAACGAGCGCCGCACCGGTGTCCACGGCCTCGTGCAGATCCGCGAGCGCGGCGCGTGTCGAGGCGTCGCGGGCCGTCAGGGGCTCGCTGCGGAAAGAGGGCGGCCCGTCGGCGGGATCGATCAGGTGCAGCGCGGTGACGAAGTGCGCCAGGTCCGCCGCGAGCGGGCCGGGTTCGGCGGCCTCCCCGACCACCGGGTTCGCGCCGGCGAGCCACCGGAAGACCGACCAGTGCCACGGGTAGCCCTCGGCCGGCGCTCCCTTGCCCAGCGGCACCGGAACAGCGACGGGAAGCGACGGGGCGAGCCGCGGCAGCCAGCGCTGCTCCTTCTCCACATCACCGGCCGCCCCCGCCGTACGGGGAAGCCGCACCACCAGGTCCTCGCCGAGCCGGTACATGGCGTTGGACGTGCCCACGGGGAAGACCGGTTCGACGGGCAGTCCGGCCCAGTCCGGGAACTGCGAGGCGATCAGCCGGTGTACGAGGGACTCATCGATGTCCGGTTCATCGGCATGCATCTTGCCCATGCGCATGAGCACCCTTCAGCAGTGGGGCACCGACCGGCGGTCGGCGGCCGACGGCCATACGAACGCCGGCCCGCACCGTCCGTCAACTCGTTTACCGCGCACGGCCCTCGACGACCGGACGGCGGAAGCCACCTACGGGTGGCGCATTCCCCGATTTCCGGTCCGGTGCGTCCGTGCGCCGCTACATTCCGGCGTATGCCGCTGCCCAAGGATCTCGACCCGTACACCGACGCTCGTTCCTTCTACGGCTCCGAGCTGCGCCGCCTGCGCGAGGCCGCCGGGATGTCCCAGAGCGAGCTGGGTGACAAGGCGTTCTGCTCGGGTACGTACATCGGGCTGTTCGAGATGGCGGAGCGTCGCCCGCAGGAGGACATGTCCCGCACCTTCGACGAACTGCTGGGGAGCGGCAAGCACCTTCAGCGGCTGTGCCGGCTGGCGCGGAAGTCGAAGGTGGCGGGCTACTTCGCGGATGCGGCGGAACTGGAGTAGGCATCGCCTCGGAAGACACGCGAAGGGCCGCACCCCGGGATTCCGGAGTGCGGCCCTTCGGCTCTGCTGCCTGCCTCGCGACTACTTGCGGATCAGGTTGCGGAGCACGTACTGCATGATGCCGCCGTTGCGGTAGTAGTCCGCCTCACCGGGGGTGTCGATGCGGACGACCGCGTCGAACTCCACACCGGTGTCGGTGGACACCTTGACCGTGCGCGGCGTGGTGCCGTTGTTCAGCTCGGTCACGCCGGTGAAGGAGAAGGTCTCCTCGCCGTTCAGGCCGAGGGACTCGGCGGTCGCGCCCTCCGGGAACTGGAGCGGGAGGACGCCCATGCCGATGAGGTTCGAGCGGTGGATGCGCTCGTAGGACTCGGCGATGACGGCCTTGACGCCGAGGAGCGCGGTGCCCTTGGCGGCCCAGTCGCGGGACGAGCCGGAGCCGTACTCCTTGCCCGCCAGGATGACCAGCGGGGTGCCGGCGGCCTGGTAGTTCTGCGAGGCGTCGTAGATGAACGACACCGGCGCGTCGGCCTGGGTGAAGTCGCGGGTGAAGCCACCCTCGGTGCCCGGGGCGATCTGGTTGCGCAGGCGGATGTTGGCGAAGGTGCCGCGGATCATGACCTCGTGGTTGCCTCGGCGCGAGCCGTAGGAGTTGAAGTCACGACGCTCGACGCCGTGCTCCGTGAGGTACTTGCCGGCCGGGGTGTCGGCCTTGATCGCACCGGCCGGGGAGATGTGATCGGTGGTGACCGAGTCGCCCAGCTTGGCGAGCACCCGGGCGCCGGTGATGTCGGCGACCGGGGTCGTCCCCATCGTCATGCCCTCGAAGTACGGGGGCTTGCGCACGTAGGTGGACTGCGGGTCCCACTCGAAGGTGTTGCCGGTCGGGATCGACAGCGCCTGCCACTGGGCGTCGCCCGCGAAGACGTCCTGGTAGGACTTGTTGAACATGTCCTCGCCGATGGAGTTGGCGACGACGTCGTTCACCTCGGCCTCGGACGGCCAGATGTCGGCGAGGTAGACCGGCTTGCCGTCCTGGTCGATGCCCAGGGCGTCCTTGGTGATGTCCACCTTCATCGAACCGGCGATGGCGTACGCGACGACCAGCGGCGGGGACGCCAGGTAGTTCATCTTGACGTCGGGGTTGATCCGGCCCTCGAAGTTACGGTTGCCGGAGAGCACCGAGGTCACGGCCAGGTCGTGCTCGTTGACCGCCTTGGAGACCTCCTCCGGCAGCGGGCCGGAGTTGCCGATGCAGGTGGTGCAGCCGTAGCCGACGAGGTTGAAGCCGACCTTGTCGAGGTACGGGGTCAGGCCCGCCTTGTCGAAGTAGTCGGTGACGACCTTCGAGCCCGGGGCGAGGGTGGTCTTGACCCACGGCTTGCGGGTCAGGCCCTTCTCGACCGCCTTCTTCGCCACGAGCGCCGCGGCGACCATGACGTACGGGTTCGAGGTGTTGGTGCAGGAGGTGATCGCGGCGACGGTGACGGCGCCGTGGTCGATCTCGTACGTCGTGCCGTCGGGGGCGGTGACCGTGGTCGGGTTCGACGGGACGCCGTTGTGGGCGGCCGGGGAGTCGGAGGCCGGGAAGGACTCCTTGCCCGACTCCTCGTCGTCCGAGACGTAGTTGCGCACGTCCTGGGCGAACTGCTCCTTGGCGTTCGCGAGGATGATGCGGTCCTGCGGGCGCTTCGGGCCGGCGATCGACGGGACTACCGTCGACAGGTCCAGCTCCAGCTTCTCGGAGAAGTCCGGCTCGGCGGCCGGGTCGAGCCAGAGGCCCTGCTCCTTGGCGTACGCCTCGACGAGCGCGACCTGCTGCTCGTCACGGCCGGTCAGGCGCAGGTACTTCAGCGTCTCGTCGTCGATCGGGAAGATCGCGGCAGTGGAGCCGAACTCCGGCGACATGTTGCCGATGGTGGCGCGGTTGGCGAGCGAGGTGGCGGCGACGCCCTCACCGTAGAACTCGACGAACTTGCCGACGACACCGTGCTTGCGGAGCATCTCGGTGATGGTCAGCACCAGGTCGGTGGCGGTGGTACCGGCCGGGAGCTCGCCGGTCAGCTTGAAGCCGACGACGCGCGGGATGAGCATGGAGACCGGCTGGCCGAGCATCGCGGCCTCGGCCTCGATGCCGCCGACGCCCCAGCCCAGCACACCGAGGCCGTTGACCATGGTGGTGTGCGAGTCGGTGCCGACGAGGGTGTCGGGGTACGCCTGGCCACCCCGGACCATGACCGTACGGGCCAGGTGCTCGATGTTGACCTGGTGGACGATGCCGGTGCCCGGGGGGACGACCTTGAACTCGTCGAAGGCGGTCTGGCCCCAGCGCAGGAACTGGTAGCGCTCCTTGTTGCGGCCGTACTCCAGCTCGACGTTCTGCGCGAACGCGTCGTTGGTGCCGAACTTGTCGGCGATGACGGAGTGGTCGATGACCAGCTCGGCCGGGGCGAGGGGGTTGATCTTGGCCGGGTCGCCGCCCAGTTCCTTGACGGCCTCACGCATGGTGGCGAGGTCCACGACACACGGCACACCGGTGAAGTCCTGCATGATCACGCGGGCCGGCGTGAACTGGATCTCCTGGCTGGGCTGCGCCTGGGAGTCCCAGCCGCCGAGCGCCCGGATGTGGTCGGCGGTGATGTTCGCGCCGTCCTCGGTGCGGAGCAGGTTCTCCAGCAGCACCTTCAGGCTGTAGGGGAGGCGCGCGGAGCCCTCGACCTTGTCCAGCTTGAAGATCTCGTACGACTCGTCGCCCACGCGCAGCGTGCTGCGGGCGTCGAAGCTGTTCGCCGACACGACAGTCTCCTTCATCAATGTGCGCGTACTCCGCGCCGCGCCTCATTACCGCGGGCGCCGCGTGGTGCCGCCTACGGCCCCTCGACCATCCGCTAAGGTAAGGCTTAGTTAGGTAACCCTTACCGACTGGCGGACTGCGGTGCGCCTTCGGCATATATCTCGATGTCGAGATAACTCTAGTACATCACCGTCGCACGGTCATGCGGGGGCGCCTGTCCTGTGCCATCGATTCCTCATGCCGTTTGTCAAGCGGCGAGGGCCGCTGGGGGCGTGAGCTCGTAGCGGCGTCCGTCCCGCGAGAGGGCCCACAGGACGTTGACCCGGCGGCGGGCGAGGGCGAGCACTGCTTGGGTGTGGCGTTTACCCTCTGCGCGTTTGCGGTCGTAGAAGCGACGGGATTCCTCGCACCGTCGGATGCTGAAGAGCGCGGAGGTGTAGTGGACACGCTGGAGGCGGCGGTTGTAACGAAACCGGGCCTCTATGAGCTTGTTCGCAGCGGACGGCCAGGTGCTGACGTCGGATTCGACGTTGCGCTTCCGCGAGCGGGAGGAAGTCATGCGGGACCTGGTCGCGCACGGCTACGTGGTGGACGATGTTCGCGATGCACCCGACCGCCCAGGAAGAGAGTTCGCCTTCCTGGCACGACGTCCGTGATCGCGTGGACAACGCCGCGAACCACAGCCGGTCCGCCGGCCCTACGACCTGCAGCGACGCATTTCTGAACGGCACACGATCCCCGGTCGCACGGACATCGCGGACTCGATGTCAGGGGGCCTGCCGACCGCTGCGCAGCCGGTACCGCTGGATCTTGCCGTTGGGGGTCCTCGGGAGTTCGGGCAGGAAGGTGACGGCTCGCGGGTATTTGTAGGGCGCGATCGTGTCCTTGACGAAGGTCTGGAGTTCGGTCGCCTTCTCGTCGTCGCTCGGCACCCCTTCGCGCAGGACGACGTACGCCTTGACGATCGCGCCCCGCTCGGCGTGCGGGACTCCGACGACCGCGGTCTCGGCCACATCGGGGTGGGCGAGCAGCGCCTGCTCGACCTCGGGCGCCGCGATATTGTACCCGGAGGAGATGATCATGTCGTCGTTGCGGGCCTGGAACCAGAAGTAGCCGTCGGCGTCGCGTAGGTAGGTGTCGCCTGTGATGTTCCAGCCGTGCTGGACGAAGACCCGCTGCCGGTCGTCGTCGGCGAGGTAGCGGCAGCCGGTGGGTCCCTGGACGGCGAGTCGGCCCGGTGCGCCGTCCGGGAGAGGGTTGCCGTCGAGGTCCATGATCGCGGCGCGGAAGCCCGGGACCACGCGCCCGGTGGCGCCGGGCCGGATGTCCTCGTCAGCGGCAGAGATGAAGATGTGCAGCATCTCGGTGCCGCCGATGCCGTTGATGATGCGGATGCCGGCGGCCCGCTCGAACTCCTCCCACACCGTGACCGGAAGGTGCTCTCCGGCCGACACACAACGCCGTATGCCCTTCAGGGCGTCCTCGCGGCCCGCGGCGAGAATCGCCTTGTACGCGGTGGGGGCGGTGAACAGGACGGTGGCACCGTGCTCGGCGACCGCGTCGGCGAGTTCGCCGGGTGTGGCCCGCTCCAGCAGCAGCGTCGAGGCACCGGCACGCAGCGGGAAGACCACCAGTCCGCCGAGCCCGAAGGTGAAGCCGAGCGGCGGGGTGCCCGTGAACACGTCGTCCGGTGTGGGCCGCAGGACGTGCAGCGAGAAGGTGTCGGCGCTGGCGAGGACGTCGCGGTGGAAGTGCATGGTGGCCTTGGGCCGGCCCGTGGTGCCGGAGGTGGGGCCGAGCAGGACGACGTCGTCGGCGGCGGTGTCGACGGCGGTGAACCCGCCGCTCTTGGTGGCGGCGCGGGGGGTGAGGTCGTCCGGATCGCCGTCGGCGCCGAAGCACAGGACGGGCAGACCGTCGCCCGCCGCCGTGCGCAGGTCGTCCGCGTAACGGTGATCGCACAGGGCGAGGCTGGGGCGGGTCAGCTCGATGAGCGGTGTGAGTTCGCCGGCACGCAGCAGCGGAACGGTGGTCACGACCACCCCGCCCGCCTTGACGACCGCGAGCCAGCATGCCACCACCCAGGGGGTGTTGGGGCCACGCAGCAGGACGCGGTTGAGGTGATCCTGTGGGGCTCGAAAAGTCGTCGCTGCAGGTCACACGGCGTATCGATACTCGTTGATGACGCCGCCGAGGACCCTGGAGACTCTGGCCCCCGCGTCGGCACCCCGGCATGCCCACACGACGAAAACGTCACGGCTTCCTACAGGTTGACGACGATCAGCGTCCCGTCACAGCAACCGAAACGGCGGGGCTGGGCCTGGACCCGGGCGTTGCCCCCGATCGACGGAGGTGACCGCCCGCGGTCACAGTGTTGGCTCGTCCCACTGATCCAGCAGGATGTCACCCATGGCGTCACCGGGCCCGGCTGCGGCGTCGTCCAGGGGCTGTTCGGTCCAGATGACCTTGCCGCGGGCGGTGTGCCGGGTGCCCCAGCGCCGTGCGAAATGGGCGACGAGGAACAGTCCTCGGCCGCCCTCGTCGGTGGTGGCCGCGCGGCGCAGGTGCGGGGAGGTGCTGCTGCCGTCGGAGACTTCGCAGATCAGGCTGTCACGGTCGTACAGCAGGCGGAGCCGGATGGGTTCGATGCCGTAGCGGATGGCGTTGGTGACCAGTTCGCTGAGTATGAGCTCGGCGGTGAAGGCGACCTGGTCCAGCCCCCAGGACTCCAACTGGCGGGCGCAGGCGGCGCGGAGAGGGGCGACGGCAGTGGGTTCGCAGGGCACGTCCCAGTCGGCGACCCGGTCCGGGTCCAGCAGCCGGGTGCGGGCCACCAGCAGGGCGATGTCGTCGCTGGGGCGGGCGGGCAGCAGGGCGTCGAGTACCGCCTGACAGGCCTGCTCCGGGGTCTGGTCGGGGTGCGCCAGGGCCTGTCTCAGGAGTTCGAGGCCGGTGTCGATGTCGCGGTCGCGGTTTTGGATGAGCCCGTCGGTGTACAGGGCCAGCCGGGAGCCCTCGGGCAGGTTCAGTTCGGCGGTCTCGATCGGCAGGCCGGCGCCCAGGCCAAGGGGCGGGGAGACGGGCACGTCGGGGAAGGTGACGGTGCCGTCGGGGTGCACAAGGGCGGGTCCGGGATGGCCGGCCCGGGCGATGCTGCAACGGCCGGAGACCGGGTCGTAGACCGCAAACAGGCAGGTGGCACCGGTGATGCCTTCGCTCTCGCCCTCGGCGGCCTCGTTCTGGTCGATGTGGGCGACCAACTCGTCCAGGTGGCCCAGGAGTTCGTCGGGGGAAAGGTCGAGGGCACAGAAATTGTGGACGACGGTGCGCAGGCGGCCCATGGTGGCGGCCGCATGCAGGCCGTGCCCGACGACATCGCCGACGACCAGGCCGACGCGGGCGCCGGGCAGCGGGATGACGTCGAACCAGTCCCCGCCCACCCCGGCCTGAGCGGGCAGGTAGCGGTGGGCCACGTCCAGGGCCGACTGCTCGGGCAGGCTGTGGGGCAGCAGGCTGCGCTGCAGGGTGACCGCCATGGTGTGCTCGCGGGTGTAGCGGCGGGCGTTGTCGATCGCGACGGCCGCTCGGGCGGCCAGTTCCTCGGCGAAGGACAGATCCTCCTGCGCGAAGGGCTCCTTCTCCGAGCGCCAGAAGTCGACCATCCCCAGCACCACGTCGCGGGCCTGCAACGGTACGGTGATCAGCGAGTGGATACCGAAGTCCAGGACGCGCTGCTGCCGCTCGGGATCCTGCGCCTGCCAGTGCGGCGCCGTGCTCAGATCGGGCTCCAGTACGGCATGACCGCGCTGCAGCCCCTGCGCCTGCGGCATCGTCGGCAGGAACGTGATCCTCTCACCCGCCGGGTACAGCGGATGATCGTCCCGGACGCCGCGCACGGCGATACGGTGCATGGTCAGGCTTGCGCTGTCCGGTTCTTCTCCCCGTCGAACCGCGTCCAGCAACTCGACGGTGACGAAGTCGGCGAACCCGGGAACCGCGACCTCGGCCAGCTCCTCGGCGGTACGCACCACATCCAGCGTGGTGCCGATCCGCACCCCGGCGTCGTAGAGCAGTTGCAGGCGTTCCCGCGCCACCTCGGCCCGGCCCGCCACCGTGCGTAGCTCAGTGGTGTCCCGCAGTGTCGCCACGCCACCGGTCGGCCCCCCATGCGGGGCGGTCGGCCGCAGGTTGACCGCCAGCAGCCTCTCACCCGCCAGGATCACCTCGTCGGTGACCGCTCGGCCCGAAGCCAGCAGTGTGGCAGTACGCGGGGCCAGGCCGAGGTCGGTGACCCGCCGGCCCCGCACGTCCTCGGGCAGGTCCAGCAGTCGGCACGCCTCGTCGTTGGCCAGCAGCAACCGCCCCTCGCCACTGATGACGAGCACGCCTTCCCGAACCGAGTGCAGGACCGCGTCGTGGTGCTCGTACATCCGCGTCATCTCGGCCGGATCCAGACCGTGCGTCTGTCGCCGCAGTCGCCGGCTCACCAACGCTGACCCGCCCATGACCAGTACCAGCCCGCCGGCGGCGGAACCGAACAGCAGCGGCAGCTGTTCCGTCACGTGCTCGTTCACGCTCTTGACCGCGATACCGACGGACACCAGCCCGGCGACCTCACCGTCGGTGTCGAGGACGGGGACCATCGTGTACACCGCTTGGCCGATCCCGGGCGTGTTGTAGGTGCCCTGCTGCACCTTGCCGTGGAGCGCTTCGGCGTAGGAGCCGACGACGTGCTTGCCGATCAGGTCCGGGTCGGGGTGGGTCCAACGGACGCCGGCCGGACTGAAGGCGATGATGTAGTTGAGTCCGGCCTGCTTCCGGATTTCCTCGGCGCGCGGCTGCAGTAGTGCACTGGGGTCGGCGGATTTCATGGCTTCCAGCGTCCCCGGGGCGTGCGCGATGGCTTCGGCGCCGACGAGCGAGCGTCCACGGGCCGTCTGCAGGCTCGCACTCCGGGCCTGCAGTACGAGGGCCGCCACAGCAGCGACGACGAGCAGCATGACGACCAATACCTGCAGGATGAAGACTTGGCCCGCGACGCTGTGCACGCCCAGCACAGAGGGCAGGCGTACCGGCGGCCGATGCGGGGCCTCATGGCCGCCCTCGGGCCGGGCCGGCTGCCCGATTCCTGGACGCCGGGCCTCACGCCGACTCCGCCTACGCCACCTGGCGAAAAGGCGGGAAGACGGCACGGAGGATCGCCAGACCTTCGACCTGTCCATACTTTCCAGTATGGATGCGATTTTTCCGGGGTGAACATCTCGGAACAGGCAGTCAGTCTGCATTCGGCCTGGCCGGAGCTGGTGTAGAGCCGTTCATGCTCGCGTGCGGTGTGGTAGGCGCAGCAGGTGTCGAGGTCGTTGTCGGCGGCGAGAGCGCGGAGACGGAGGACGGCTTCGGCTCCTTCGAGGCCCCAGCGGGCTCCCGTGATGCCGAGACGGTCGCCGAGAATAAATGAGGAGGTGGTGGCAGGTGCCTTCGACGGCGCCGGTGGCGATGGGCCGGCCGGCTTCGAGTGCGGTGTCGTAGTGGAGCTGGTCGAGGTGGCCGGTGAGGTAGCGGTGGCATGCGGTGACGGCCTCGCGGTCTCAGCGAACCCAGTTGCGCGACTGAGTGCGCCGGGAGTGCTGGATGCCAGTGGGGAGAATTACTGGCCGCCTCCGGGGAGAACCGAAGAACCGAATGGCCGTTGACACCCGCTCTACCGCTGCTGAGCCTGAGAACGGTCCCGCCCACTCTTCAGGGATCACGGAAACTGCGCTCCGCACCGAGCATCGGCGGCGTCGGTCGTTCACCCCGGCGGTCCTGCCAGGGCCTTGATGGCCGGGCGGAGCAGGGCGGCGATGCGATCGGCAGAGGCGTCACGAAGCGAGGCCAGGCCGAGGAACTGGTGGCCGATGGTGACGCCCAGCAACGTGGTGACGACCAGTGCGGCGCGCAGTTCGGGATCCTCGGCTGCGGGCAGGGCAGCACCGACGCTGTCGATCTGCCGACCGAGGGCGACGCGGACGTGATCGGCTGCCGCCTGGTCGGTGAGCATGGACCGCATCATCGCGATCAACACCCGCCGCGGCCGCCACGGCGCGAATATGATGCGCTCGTTCTTCCCCGACGACGCCTCGCGTCAGGCATCACTGGGCAGTTACTTCACCACGATCTTCACCCGGCAGTACGTCCACAGCAGCGTGTGCGAGCGCACCGCGGACGCGGCGGCCTTCTGGGTACCGCCGGAGGCGCAGGCGAAGGCCGTTCCCGACGCGGAGACCATCGAGGAACTGCTGAGCATTCTCGGCGACCGGGCCGGGGTGTTCAGGGACACCGTCGAGACGGCCGCCAAGCACACGCCCGAGGAACCGCACTGGTACCTGGCGTTGATCGGCGCCGACCCCGCCGCCCAGGGCCAGGGGCAGGGGGCCTCCCTGCTGCGTTCGGGGCTGGCCAAGGCCGATGCGGCGGGCCTGCCCGCCTACCTGGAGTCCTCCAAGGCCGCCAACCTCCCCTTCTACGAACACTTCGGCTTCACCGTGCGCGAGGAGGTGCGGCTGCCGCAGGACGGGCCGACGCTGTGGGCCATGTGGCGCGAGCCGCGCGGCCCGGTCAACGCGTAGGGCGTGGCGGCGGACCGGTCTGTCACGGCCGGATCCGCCGCCCCATCCCGCCCCGGGTGCCCGCATGTCCGTTGCCGTATCTATGGTTTCGCCATGACAGTCCCCGCGATCATCCCCATCGCCCATGAGCCGGACTACCGGACCGACACCATCGGGCGGTACACGGGCGGACAGTTCCTGGCCTCGGTCACCTACGCGTTCCCGGACGGGTTCACGGTCGACGACGGCTGGGAGGAGCACAAGCGCCTCTATGCCGTCCTCCACCGGTTCGACCACGAGGGCCGGCACATCGACTCGGACATCTGGTGCGCGGGGACATACGCCGAGCAACAGCAACGCCCCCATGGCAACGGCTCCGTCATGGCGCGAGCAGAGTCGCGGATGGCGGCACTCCTCGACGGCCTTCCCGAGCGCGAGTACGGGGACATCGCGATCCGACCGTTCCGGCTCACGGTCGACGGCGTGCTCTTCGGCCTGGTCGTCGAACGCCACGACGACGGGGACGAGAGCGGGGAGGACGAGGACGACTGGGCCGAGCTCTACCCCGACCGCCTCGGCTTCTACGCTCCCTGGGACGGCCAGTACGACACCTGACCGTGCGGGCCCGGACGATGGAGGAACATGAACGACATCAGTGAGTTCAAGGACATCTCCCCGACCACCTTCGCCGATCTCCTGGGGCGCGGACAGGTCATGGACATCGGCATCCGCCCGCTGTGGCCCTCGGTCCCACGCGTCGCAGGCCCGGCGTTCACCGTGCGGTGCCCACCGGGCGACAACCTCATGCTCCACGCGGCCATCCACCGCGCGGAGCCCGGCACCGTCATCGTCGTCGAGTCGGGAGACGTGGACTACGCGCTCGCCGGCGGGAACGTCTGCGCCGTCGCCCGACGCCGGGGAATCGCGGCGTTCGTGACCGACGGGGTGATCCGTGACCTCGCCGAGGTGCGCGAGATGGGATTCCCCGTCTTCGCCAGGGGCGTCATCCCCATCCCGGGAACCAAGAAGGCCGTCGGGCCGCTCAACGACCCTGTGCGGTGCGGCGGTGTGGACGTGAACGCCGGTGACATCGTGGTGGCGGACGAGGAGGGCATCGTGGTCGTTCCCCATGCCCGGCAGGAGCAGGTGCTCCTCGACGCCCGGGTGAAGGCGGCCAAGGAGGCCGACGAATCCCTCGACGCGTGGGAGGCGGCGCACCGCGCCCGCATCGACAGCATCCTGCGCAGCGGCGGCTTCGAGGACTGACCGCCGGAAGGCGACGAACACCGGGACACCGGTCCCCGGGAGCTCCCGGGGACCGGCGCCGAACGCCCTCGTCGCCCGTCCCCCGTACGGACGCGCACCGCACGCGGACGCGGCGGTCCGGGCGCACCATGGAACGCACGGTGCGCACCGGACCGCGCATTTCATACCGGCCCGGCCTGCAACTTCCGCGCCGACACGCGCGGGCGTCACCCGAACACCACACCCCGACACAGGTCTCATCTCATATCTGAGATAACCTTTCGTCATGTCAGACGATTACCTCGTACGCATCGGCAAGCTCATCCGTGACGCCCGTCAGCATCGTGGCTGGACACAGAGCCAGCTCGCCGAGGCGCTCGCCACCAGCCAGAGCGCCGTGAACCGCATCGAGCGCGGCAATCAAAACATCAGCCTTGAGATGATCGCGCGCATCGGTGAGGCACTCGACAGCGAGATCGTGTCGCTCGGCTACGCCGGGCCCATGCACCTGCGGGTGGTCGGCGGTCGCCGGCTCTCGGGCTCCATCGACGTCAAGACGAGCAAGAACGCGTGCGTGGCACTCCTCTGCGCCTCGCTGCTCAACAAGGGCCGTACGGTGCTGCGCCGGGTGGCCCGGATCGAAGAGGTCTACCGCCTCCTGGAGGTGCTGAACTCCATCGGCGTGCGGACCCGGTGGATCAACGAGGGAACCGATCTGGAGATCGTCCCGCCCGCCCGGCTCGACATGAACGCCATCGACGCGGACGCCGCCCGCCGGACCCGTTCCATCATCATGTTCCTCGGCCCGCTGCTGCACCGCATGGACCGGTTCAAGCTCCCGTACGCGGGCGGCTGCGACCTCGGTACGCGGACCATCGAGCCGCACATGATCGCGCTGCGCCGCTTCGGCCTGGAGATCGCCGCGACCGAGGGGATCTACCACGCCCAGGTCGATCACTCGGTCACCCCCGGCCGCCCCATAGTGCTGACCGAGCGCGGCGACACCGTGACCGAGAACGCGCTGCTGGCCGCCGCCCGGCACGACGGCACCACCGTCATCCGTAACGCGTCCTCCAACTACATGGTCCAGGACCTCTGCTTCTTCCTGGAGGCGCTCGGTATACGCGTGGACGGCATCGGCACGACCACGCTGACCGTGCACGGAGTCCCGCACATAGATGTGGACGTCGACTACTCCCCGTCCGAGGACCCGGTCGAGGCGATGAGCCTCCTCGCCGCCGCCGTGGTGACGGAGTCCGAACTGACGATCCGCCGGGTACCGATCGAATTCCTGGAGATCGAGCTCGCGGTCCTCGAGGAGATGGGCGTCGACTGCGACCGCACGACGGAGTACGCCGCCGACAACGGCCGTACCCGGCTGGTCGACCTCACGGTCCGGCCCTCCAAACTGGAGGCGCCGATCGACAAGATCCACCCCATGCCGTTCCCCGGGCTCAACATCGACAATGTGCCCTTCTTCGCGGCGATCGCCGCCTCGGCCCAGGGCCAGACCCTCATCCACGACTGGGTCTACGACAACCGGGCCATCTACCTCACCGACCTGAACCGCCTCGGCGGCAGGCTGCAGCTCCTGGACCCGCACCGGGTGCTGGTCTCGGGCCCGACCCGCTGGCGCGCCGCCGAGATGATGTGCCCGCCCGCACTGCGCCCCGCCGTGGTGGTGCTGCTCGCCATGATGGCGGCGGAGGGCACGTCCGTACTGCGCAACGTGTATGTGATCAACCGCGGTTACGAGGAGCTGGCGGAGCGGCTCAATTCCGTGGGCGCGCAGATCGAGATCTTCCGCGACATCTAGTCCCCGTGACATCCCGCACGCGCCGGCGACGCCCGGCGATGCGAGTGTGACCCGACGGCCCTCCGGTCCAGGCAACGCGCCTTCCCCGGGGGGCCGTCGGCCGTCATGGACGGCTCTGGTGGCCGACGTCGCGGACGAGGTCCAGGCCGAGTACGCGGTCGAGGTGGGCGAAGGTCTCGAACTTGGCGCCCGACGGCACATCGGGTCGTACCGCCACATCGGCCAGCAGCTCGAGGACGGCGGCGACGTCGAGATCCTCGGCGAGCGCCGTATGCGACTGGTGCAGCAGGTCGGTGGGGATCGGCCTGGACGGTTCCTGCGCCCAGTCGGCGACCGACCGGCGCCACTCGCGCAGGGTCCGCCGGGCCTCGGCGAGTGCGGGGCCGGTGACCGTGACCGGTGTTCCGTAGGGGCGGCTGAGCAGCAGCAGGCGTACGGCCAGTGGATCGGCGGTCTCCGGCATGGTTGCGTCCGGGAGGTCGGGGTCGAGGAGGTGGCCCGGGTCGGGGACGCCCTCTGCCAACGGAGCCGTGGCGACCTGCACCACCTCGATCAGGGCACCGCCCTCGATGTCGTCCGGGTCGGTACCGCCGGCGACCACGTGTACGTCGGCGGGGCCGCCGAGGGCTCCCTCCGGGCGGTGGGAGCCGACGACGGCAGGGGGGTGGATGCCGAGCACCGTCATGACCCGGTCCAGCGCCCGGGCCCGGTCGGGCGTCAGCTCCGGGGTCGTGAGGACCGTGACGACCTGAAGACCGTTCAGCTCCGCGGTGCGTGCCAGTACGTCACCAATCAGCGGGACGCGCAGGTGCAGCGGGCCGATCCCGGTGACGGTGTCCGCCCCCGTGCCGAGGTCCGGCAGATGGACGCAGCTGCGCAGCAGGCGGCGCGGTGCGGCGGGGATCTCCACGAGGTGACCGGTGCGGGTGTCGGCGATACGCAGCATGATGCGGAGGCTAGTCGCGGGGGCCTGCCGCGCGTGGGAGCCCGTGCACCCCATTCGCACTTTATGCCGCATACGCTCCCCAGGAGTACCCTGGACAGTGGGTTGGTGCACGCTCACGTGCACCGCCTGAAAGGGCGGCCCCGGATTGCCGGGGTCGTTGTCACGTCGGCCGCCGACGCAGGGCTCCCGGCTACACGGGGGTGATACCGGCGGCGGCGAGTATCTCCTCGGCGGAGGTGCGGTTGTCGTCCTGTACGGCCATGGTCATCGCGGTGTGTGCGGCCGCTGCGGAGGTCTGCGGCGGGATGACCAGGAACGCGAAGTGGTCGTGGTGGCCGCGGGTGATGATCATCGTGCTGTCGTCGACGGCGGACCAGTCGATACGTACCTTGTGGTCGCCGACGACGAGGTGGGCCGGGACCTCGTCCCAGGCACTCGCGTCCAGGCCGACACGTGCGATGGGTCCGAGACTGGCCATCAGCGCGTCGATCAGGTCGGGCAACTGGCTTCTGATGTCGCGCGAGCGAGGCCACCAGGCACCGTCGAAGAACCCGGCACGGCTGGAGGTCGTCTCCATCCGCAGTACGGCGCTGCCCGGGACCACCGGCTGATCGATGGTGTCCTGGAGAAGCAGGAGAGGTGCCGGAGTACGCGAATCGGCAGTCATGGGTTGCCGCCTGTCCGCAGACGCGGGGCCGTTCCCGCATGGACGGGCCGTCGGGGCGCCGGCGTCCGGGGCGCTGTGCCCTGGCCTCCCTCGGAGTCCCAGGCCAGTTCCTGGGTCGAGTCCCAGTCGGCCTCGGCCGCGATCCGGAAGAACTCCGCCTCGCGCATCAGGCCGCTCGCGGTGAGAATCCGCAGGGGATCAGCGGCCGCGGTCATCAGCCGGGCAGCTGTGGCCGGGCCGGTCTCCGGCGGAATCACCAGCAGGTCCCAGCGACCGGTCGTGTAGGAGAGCAGCAGGAGTTTGTGCGGGTCCTGTTCGGCCTTGAACCAGCCGACGTGGACCAGATGCCCTGCGACCTGCACCTTGCGCGGGATGACCGGCCAGAACGTGGGGTTGACGGTGACACGGGTGATCCTGCCCCAGAGCGGATCGAGTACGGCCATCAGCGGCGGCAATTCCGCCGTCAGGTCGCGGGAGCGGGGCCACCAGGCACCGTCGACAAGGGCCGGAGAGGTGTCGGCGGGTGCCAGCACGAGTCGGAGCGGCAACGAAGAAGGGGTCCGGTCTTCGACCGCCTGCTGGTACTCGATGATCGCGGTCATGACGCGAACCCTGCCCCGGGCCGGTCATGACCGGCCCGGTGTTGTGAATCGCCGAGAGCGGCACCGGCCTGAAAGCGGGTGCGCGAATTGTCCTCGGTAATTCCAGGGTACTCCTGACCAGGGCCCCGCCGGTCCGTGATGCTGGTCAGTTCTCCTCGGTCAACTGCTCGTCCAGTTCGTCGAAGAGCAGCTCGCCGTGGTCGATCTGGCCGGTGCGGTAGGCGGTTCGGGCCACCATCAGCTCGGCGAGCGCGTCGAACCGCAGCGCGACGGTGACGTCGTACGCGGGCATCCACCGCCACGACCAGGTGACCGCGGAGCCGGACGCGGCGGTGTTCCGCTGCGTGGCCGCCCACACGGTGGCGGCGGCCGGTGGCAGCGCGAGCACGACGAAGGCGCGTCTGCCCAGTGTCCGTACCAGCGGGCGCGCGCAGGCGGCCAGGACGGAGTGGCAGACGATGAGCGCGGTCATACGGCCCCGGTGGGCGTTCCGCGACCGTCGCGGACGGGCGTCCGGGGCCTGGGCGATGCATCACGGGCAAAGAGCACCAAGTGCAGGTATATCCCCGACCGCGCCTCACCCGTACGGCGCGCCGCGCCCGGCACCTCCGGATGCCTGTGGCGGGGCTGTGCGTGACCGGTGATGCACTTGTGAGCCCACTTTCTTTTCATTTTTTCACTGTGACTAATATCTATCTGTCGAAGTTCTCAACGGATTTGACCAGTCCTGAGGCTGGCATCATCAAGGAGCACGCCCTGCGCACGCGCGCCTCACGGCGGACCGGATCGACCACCATGTCGCTGCGGACAGCCCTGCTCGTTCTGGCCATCGTTCCCGGCGTCGCACTGGCCACCCTCTGGGCCGTCACCAGTGGCCAGACCCTGCTGGACTTCCAACGCCAGGCAGCCCAGGGGCAGTTGGCACAGAAGGCCGGCCAGCCGTCCAACATCGTGTACTACAACCTGCAGGAGGAGCGCCGGCTCAGCGCCGAGGCGCTCGCCCGGCACAAGGGCGCCACCGCCGCACTCCAGCGGCAGCGCAAGCTGACCGACGACGCCATCGAGAGCTTCCAGTCGCTCTCCGACGTGGCGACCGACGACGCACCCGGCGAGGTCCGTGACGCGGTCGGCAAGGCCCGCGAGGCCATCAACCGGCTGCCGGCCCAGCGCGCCCTCGTCGACGACGGCGGCAGCGATCAGCAGAAGACCGTGTACGGCTACTACACGGATCTCATCGCGGTCGATCTCCAGCTCTTCGCGGCGCTCAGCCATGTCGACAACGGCCGGATCACCACGCTCTCGCAGCCGCTGGTCGACCTGTTCTGGACCAAGGAGATGATCTCCCGTTCGGACGCCCTGCTCGCGCGCGGCTGGTCCGAGGGGAAGCTGAGCACCGAGGACCTGAGGCAGGTCCGGGAGGCCGTATCCGGCCAGGAACTCCAGTACTCCACCAAGGTCGTTCCCCAACTGCCGTCGGACGAGAAGGCCATGTGGGAGCAGATCACCCGCAGTGCGGCCTGGAAGACCAAGACGCAGGTGGAGAACGAGGTGCTGCGTCCGGCCGAGGCCGACGCGAAGGGCTTCGTCGCCCTCGACGCCCGGGAGAAGACCTGGCGCGGAGCGATGGACGAGCTCACCCCGCAGATCGAGAAGCTGCTGGAGCACCGCACCGCCCTCGTGGTCGAGGAGGGCAAGGGCAGCGTCATGTCGCTGCTGTTCAAGATGGTGCTGACCACAGTCGTCGGCCTGGTGGCCGTGATCGCGGTCATCTGGACCACCTGGCGCCTGACCCGGAACCTCCGCCGCCGGATCGGCAGCCTGCAGGAGCGGGCCGAGGAACTGGAGAAGGCCCTGCCCGATGTCGTCGAGCGGCTCGCCCAGGGCGAGCGGATCGATGTCGAGGCCGAGGCGCGGGCCATCGAGCACGAGGGCAAGGACAGCCGGAGCGACGAGCTGACCCAGCTCGGCGACGCGCTCAACCTGGCGCGCACCAGTGCGCTGGCGGCGGCCGTCAAACAGGCCGACCAGCACCGCGGCTTCGAGCGGCTGCTCCAGCGCATCGCCCGCCGTACCCAGCAGCTGATCGGCCAGCAGCTGAAGAAGCTGGACGAGCTGGAGCGCAAGCACGAGGACCCCGAGGTGCTCGACGGCCTCTTCGACCTCGACCACCTCACCGCCCGACTGCGGCGGTACGAGGAGAACCTGGTGATCCTCGCGGGCGGTTCCCCGCACCGGCGCTGGCGCAAGCCCGTTCCGCTGCTGGACGTGATGCGTTCCGCCCAGGGCGAGGTGCAGGACTACCGGCGCGTGGTGCTGGACCTCGACGGCAGTCCCTGGCTGTCGGAGCGGGCCGTCGGCCCGGTCTCCCATGTGCTCGCCGAGCTCATCGAGAACGCGCTCAGCTTCTCCCGGCCGCCGAGCCCGGTCGAGGTCAGGGCCGCCAAGGTGAGCCGCGGTCTGGCCATCGAGGTCGAGGACCGCGGCCTCGGGATGGAGGAGGACCAGTTGGCGGCGGCCAACGAACTGATGGTCCGGCCGCCCCGGATGGACGTGCTCGCCCACTCCGACGACATCCGTCTCGGTCTGTATGTGATCGCCCGGCTCGCGGACCAGCACGGCCTGCGGGTGGAGTTCCGCTCCTCGGCGTACGGCGGTACCCGCGTGGTCCTGCTCGTCCCCGACGAGCTCACCGTCCCCGAACCGCGGACCGGTCCGGTCGGCGTACCGGCCCCCGCTGCCGCCGCGCCCCCGGCCCCCGCCGCCCCCGCCGCCGACGACGCGCTGCCCACCCGCGTACAGGGTCAGGCGCTGGCCGGAGTCACCGCGCTGAACACGGCAGGCGTCCCGTACGCCACCACCGAGCAGCCGTACACGGTCGCCGAGCAGCCCTACCCGGCACCGGCACCGGCCCCCGCCCCGGCACAGGAGCAGGAGAAGGAGCCGTACCGGCCGGAGCAGGAGCAGCCGTACGCTCTGCCGGCCGCGCCGTACGCTGCTCAGGAGAACCCGTACGGCCAGGCGGAACAGCCGTACATGACGGCCGCCGGACAGTACCCCGTGGACCAGCCGCCGTACCCTGCGCCCGAGGGCCAGTACCCCGGTGACCAGGAGCCGTACGCGACTCCGCAGCAGCCGTACGCCGCTCCGTACCCCTCCGGCCCCGGGGCGGACCGTACGTCCCTCCCGATTCCCGCGCCCCGGCAGTTCGAGCCGGGCACCATCCAGCCCGCCCGGCTGCCGGTGTCCGAGCCCGACCACCCGGCCCCGCCGGACCCGGGCGCCGTCCGCGCCCAGGACGCGGAGCACGGGTCCGACCGGCCCGCCCTCCCCGCCGCCCCCGCTGCGGAGCCCCCGCTGCCGCGCCGGGTACGGCAGGCCAGCCTGGCCGACGAACTGCGGATCGCCCCGGCCGCCCGGCCCGCGGCACCGCAGCCGCCGAGCCGGCCCGAGAACCCGCAGCCACGGCCGGAGCCGCGCCGGGCCGGAGCCGCGATCGGGGCGTTCCAGCGCCGGTCCCGTGCCGCCCGCGCGACCGACGAGGCACCGAAGCAGCCTGCACCGCCAGCCATCCCGCTCCCCACGAGAGAAGAACGGCCATGACACGCACAACCGCCACCCACCAGGATCTCGACTGGCTGCTCGACGGCCTGGTGGACTCGGTGGCCGAGACCCGGAACGCCGTCCTGCTGTCCGACGACGGTCTCGTGGTGAGCCACTCGCGCACCATCGACCGCGCCGACGCCGAGCGGCTGGCCGCCATCTGCACCGGCCAGCAGAGCCTGGCCCGCGGCGTCGGCCAGCTCTTCAACGGCGGCGGCGTACACCAGGTGATCGTCGAGCTGAACGACCTCTGGCTCTTCATCATCGCGGCCGCCCAGGGCACCCACCTGGCCGTGATCGCCTCCCAGGAGGTGGACGCCGAGATCATGTCGCTCGCCATGCACAACCTGGTGCAGCAGGTCGGCCAGAAGCTCAGCACGCCGGCCCGCGGCGAGTTCGACGCCTTCGGCAACGGGGACGGGCAGCGCGCGTGACCCCGTACTGGGAGGACGAGGCCGAGGAGGACGGGGCGGGCACGATGGTGCGCCCGTACACCATCACCCGGGGCCGGACCGCTCCCGAGCGGGACGACTTCAGCCTCATCACCGTGCTCACGACCGCGCAGGACCCCCGGGACGAGCACGGTGCGCCGCTGCGGCCCGGAAGGCTCCAGCCGGAGCACCGGCTGATCCTGGAGCGCTGCCGCCGCCCGGCCGCGGTCGCCGAGGTCGCCTCGGACCTCGGCCTCCCGGTGTCGGTGACCAAGATCCTGCTGGCCGACCTCGTCGCCCAGGGCCTGCTGCTGGCCCGCGCACCGCTCTCGGTGGCGCGGGTGGCGGGCGGGCGCGACATGCGCCTGCTGGCCGCCGTTCGTGACGGACTCCGGAGACTCTGAACCAAGATGACAAGCAGTCAGGCGGCCCCCGCCGCCGTCAAGATACTTATCGCCGGAGGCTTCGGCGTCGGCAAGACCACCCTGGTGGGCGCGGTCAGCGAGGTCGCGCCGCTGCGCACCGAGGAGTACCTGACCAAGGCCAGCATCGGGGTCGACGACCTGGCCGGTGTCGGCCAGAAGGACACCACCACCGTGGCGCTGGACTTCGGCCGGATCACGGTCAGTTCCGAGCTGGTGGTCTACCTCTTCGGCACCCCCGGTCAGGAACGCTTCTGGTTCATGTGGAACGACCTGGTCAACGGGGCGCTCGGCGGCGTGGTGATCGCCGACACCCGAAGGCTGGAGACGAGCTTCGCCTCGATCGACTTCTACGAGAGCCGGGACATCCCGTTCGTGGTCGCGATCAACTGCTTCCACGGCCACAACACCCGCACCCCGGACGAGATCAGGGCCGCTCTCGACCTCGACCCGCACGTACCGCTGCTGATCGGCGACGTCCGCGAGCGGCCGTTCGGCCGGGACGTGCTGCTGGCCCTGGTGGACCACCTGATGAGCCTGCCAGCCGCGGCCGGCTGACCGTCCGCTCCTTCGCAACTCCCCGCACCTTTCTCGCTCTGGAGACACCTGAGATGGCAACACCCCTGCGCGTCCTGATTCACGGCGGCGGCATCGGCGGGCTCACGCTCGCCACCGCACTGGCCCGGCGCGGCCACACCGTCGAGGTCGCCGAGCTCCGCGACGAGCTCGACGCGCTCGGCGTCGGCATCATCCAGCCGTCCAACGCCCTCCACGTCATGCGGGAGATCGGGGTTCTCGACGACTGCCTGGAGGCGGGCTTCGAGTGGGAGATCCTGACCATCGCCGACCCGGCCGGCAACACGCTCGCCGAGATACCCCAGCCGCGGATGGGCGACGCCCCCTCCAACAACGGCATCCCGCGCCCCGCCCTGGCCCAGGTGCTGAACTCCGCCGCCGTCACCGCGGGTGCGAAGATCCGCTTCGGCACCACCATCACCGAGCTGGCCGACGACGGCTCCGGCGTGGACGTCACCCTGTCCGACGGGTCCTCGGGCCGCTGGGACCTGGTGGTCGGCTTCGACGGCATCGGTTCGCCGCTGCGCACCCGGCTCTACGGGGACCGCTACACCCCCGAGTACACCGGCTTCGCGAACTGGCGGGTTACGGTACCGCGGCAGCCGCAGGTGCGGGGCGTAGTGATGGGCACCGCGGGCAAGGACGCCAAGGCGCTGCTCACCCCGATCACCGAGGAACTGATGTACCTGGGTGCGGTGTTCGCGGAGGCCGAGGACTTCCGGCCGGACCCGGAGCGGGCCCACGAGCAGCTCACGGAGCGGCTGGCGATGTTCTCCGGACCGGTCGCCGAGGCGCTGGCCACCGTCACCGACCCGGCCTCGGTGGTGTACTCGCGGATCTCCCAGGTGACGGTCGAGGAGCCGTGGCACGTCGGCCGGGTCGTGCTGGCCGGTGACGCGGCGCACGCCTCCACCCCGCACATCGCGCAGGGCGCGGCGATGGCCGTCGAGGACGCGCTGGTGCTCGCCGAGTCGCTGGACGCCGAGGCCGAGGTGGCCGCGGCCCTCGGCGCATGGGAGGCGCGCCGCCGTCCCCGGGCCATGTGGGTGCAGGCCATGTCGCGTGCCGTGCTCAAGCAGGAGACGGGCAGCGAGACGACGCCCGAGGAGGACGAGCTGCTGAAGGTCGGCATTCCGGGCGCGGCGCACGTGCTGGTGAAGCCGTACTGATCGGCGCCGGCGCGCGCTGATACACGTTGATGCGCGTTGATGCGCGTTGATGCGCGTTGATATGCGTTGATACGCGTTGATACGCGTTGATACGCCGATGCCCGTACGGGCCCGGATCGCCGGGCCCGTACGGTGCGTTCACGGCAGTACCGCCACCCCGTCGATCTCCACCAGGGCCTGCTCGTCCCAGAGCCTGGCCACGCCGATGACCGCCATCGCCGGGTAGTCGCGGCCCGCCAGCCGCCGCCAGATCCGGCCCAGTTCCGCGGCCCGTTCGCGGTAGTCGGGCACATCGGTGGCGTACACGGTGACCCGGGCGAGGTCCGCCGGGGCGCCGCCCGCCGCGCGCAGGGCGGTGAGCAGATTGGCGAGCGCCGTCGCGAACTGCTCGGGCAGGTCGTCACCGACGACCTTGCCGTCCTGGTCGAGGGCGGTCTGCCCGGCCAGGAAGACCAGTTGGCTGCCGGTGACCGTGACGGCGTGCGAGAAACCCGTCGGCGGAGACAGCTCGACGGGGTTGATCCGGTGGACCGGACTCATGCGGAGGCCTCCCGGCTCACGTACAGCTCCTTGGCGATGATCGTGCGCTGGACCTCGCTGGCGCCCTCGTAGATCCGTGGCGCGCGGACCTCCCGGTAGAGGTGTTCGAGGAGGTGACCGCGGCGCAGGGCGCGGGCGCCGTGCAGCTGGACGGCGGTGTCGACGACGTACTGCGCGGTCTCGGTGGCGTACAGCTTCGCCATGGCGGCCCGGCGCGGCACGCCGGACTCCCCCGCGTCGTAAGCGGCGGCCGCCGCGTACACCAGGAGCCGGGCGGCCTCGGTCCGGGTGGCCATCTCGGCTACCTGGTGGGAGACGGCCTGCAGGTCCTTCAACGGGCCGCCGAACGCGGTGCGGTGGGCGGTGTGCTCCACCGTGGCGTCGAGGGCGGCGCGGGCCATGCCGACGGCGAACGCGCCGACGCTGGGGCGGAACAGGTTGAGGGTGTCCATGGCGACCCGGAAGCCCCGGTCCGGTTCGCCGAGGACGTCGTCGGCGGTGACCGGGACGCCGTCGAAGGCCAGGGCCCCGATCGGGTGCGGAGAGAGCATGTCGAGGGCGGTGCCGCTCAGTCCGGGGCGGTCGGCGGGGACCAGGAACGCGGTGACTCCGCGGGAGCCGGCGCCCTGGGTCGTGCGGGCGAACACGGTGTAGAAGTCGGCCTCCGGCGCGTTGGAGATCCAGCACTTCTCGCCGGTCAGCCGCCAACCGCCGGGGGCGGGGTCGGCGCCCAGGGCGAGGGCCGCCGCGTCGGAGCCCGCACCCGGTTCGCTGAGTGCGAAGGCGGCGACGGCGCGACCCGCCCGCACCTCGGGGAGCCAGCGATCGCGGTGCGCCGGGGTGCCCGCCCGGACCAGGGGGTGGGTGCCGAGGCCCTGGAGGGCCAGCGCGGTCTCGGCCTCCGTGCAGCCGCGGGCCAGGGACTCGCGGAGCAGACAGAGGTCGAGGGCGCCGGAGTTCAGCATCCGGTCCAGCAGGCCCGACTCGCCGAGTGCGGCGATCAGGGGGCGGTTGACATGGCCGGGGTCGCCCTTCTCGGCGAGGGGGCGCAGTTGCTGTTCGGCAAGGGTTCTTAGCTCTTCACACCAGGCGGTCTGCGCCGGGTCGAGCGAGAATGCCGTCATACCGGCACCTCGCTCGTCGCGTCTTCTCGGTTTCTCATGCCCGTTCTTCGCATCGGCGCTCCGGCCTGTTGTCCGTCCGTTCCCGTGCTCGTCTTCCCACCCGTTCGAATTCCAGTCCACTCGCCTTATCGCGGACCGTTGACTACCGTCACCCAAACGATACGCTCCAGAGGCGATAAGGGGGCGATCCGTCATGGACCCGAAGACCTCAGCGCACCTCGACACCTTCGCCAGGGAGCACCTGCCACCCCAGGACCAGTGGCCGGAACTGCTCTTCGACCTTCCCGAACTGCACTATCCGGACCGCCTCAACTGCGCGGCGGAACTGCTGGACCGTACGGCCGACCGCTTCGGCCCCGACCGCCCCGCCTTCCGTGCCTCGGACGGCGCGGTGTGGAGCTACGGGGAGCTGCGGGAGCGGGTGGACCGGATCGCCCATGTCCTCACCTCCGATCTGGGGGTCGTCCCCGGCAACCGCGTCCTGCTGCGCGGCCCCACCACCCCCCATCTGGCCGCCTGCTGGCTCGCGGTGCTGAAGGCCGGCGCGATCGCCGTCACGGTGCTGGACCGGCAGCGGTCCGCCGAACTCGCCACCATGTGTTCCATCGCCCGGGTGAGTCACGCACTGTGCGATGTCCGGGCGGTCGACGACCTGGTGAAGGCCGAGGTGCCAGGGCTGCGGATCACGGCGTACGGAGGTGACGCCGCGGACGATCTGCTGCGCCTGGCGGAGGCGAGGAACGGGCCGTACCGGGCCGTGGACACGGCGGCGGACGATGTCGCGCTGATCGCCTTCACCTCGGGCACCACCGGACGCCCGAAGGGCTGTATGCACTTCCACCGGGATGTGCTCGCCATCGCCGACACCTTCTCCGCCCATGTGCTCCGGCCCACTCCCGACGACGTGTTCACCGGCAGTCCGCCGCTCGGCTTCACCTTCGGGCTCGGCGGTCTGGTGGTCTTCCCGCTGCGGGCCGGTGCCAGTGCCCTGCTGCTCGAACAGTCCGGCCCGGCGCAGTTACTGCCCGCGCTCGCCGCCCACCGCGTATCGGTGCTCTTCACCGCGCCGACCGCCTACCGCGTGATGCTCGACCACATCGACCACCACGATCTGAGCGCGCTGCGACGCTGCGTCTCGGCCGGGGAGAACCTTCCGGTCGCCACCTGGCGGTCGTGGCAGGAGCGGACGGGGCTGCGCATCATCAACGGCATCGGCGCCACCGAGCTGCTGCACATCTTCATCTCGGCCGCCGACGACGCGATCCGCCCCGGCACCACCGGGGTCCCCGTGCCCGGCTGGCAGGCCCTGGTACTGGACCGCGACGGGCAGCCGGTGCCGGACGGGGAGCCCGGACTGCTCGCCGTACGCGGTCCGGTCGGCTGCCGCTATCTCGCCGACGGGCGCCAGCGGGACTATGTGGCGCACGGCTGGAACCTCACCGGGGACACCTATGTGCGGGACACGGACGGCTACTTCCGTTACGTGGCCCGCGCCGACGACATGATCATCTCCTCCGGCTACAACATCGCGGGCCCCGAGGTCGAGGACGCCCTGCTGCACCACCCCTCGGTGGCCGAGGCAGCCGTGGTGGGCCGGGCGGACGAGCTGCGCGGCCAGATCGTGGTGGCGTACGTGGTGCTGCGCGAGGGCGCGGAGACGGCGGCCGACGAACTGCGCGCGTACGTGAAGAGCGAGCTGGCCCCGCACAAGTGCCCGCGCGTCATCGAGTTCCTGCCCGCGCTGCCCCGTACCGCCACCGGCAAGCTCCAGCGCTTCCGGCTGCGGGACGACTGACCCGGAGGGCCGGGCAACCGGCCCGAAATACGGGTGCCCCGTGCCGTACGCACCCGGCAGGATGAAGCATGAACTGGACCTTCACCGACGACGTCGATGCCTTCCTCGACGCGGCCGGCCCCTCCCTCGCCGCCCGGCCCGCCGAGAACACCCTGATCCTGACCGTCACCGAGACCCTGCGGCGGCGCGGCCCGCACGCCTACGGCGACGGCGCCCCGCTGCTGGGCTGGTGGCGCGGGGCGGACGGCGAGGTCGCGGGGACGCTGGTGCGGACCCCACCCTTTCCGCCGGTGCTGGGATCCGTCGCCCCGGAGGCGATCGGTCCGCTGGCCGCCGCGCTCCCCCTGACCCGGATCAACGCGGACCGGGCCACCGCCGAGGTGCTCGCCGCGACCTGGCCCGGTCACCGGGTCGACCAGGAGCAGCGGCTCTACCGCCTGGCGACGCTGACCCCGCCGTCCCCCGCCCCCGCGGGACGGCCCAGGGCCGCCGTCGCCGCCGACCGGGAGCTGCTGGTGCGCTGGCATCTCGCCTTCGCCGATCAGGTCGGCCAGTCCGGCAGCCAGGCCGAGCGGCAGGTGGACGAGCGCACGGCTTCCGGCAGGCTGACGCTCTGGGAGGACGGCGGTGTCCCGGTGTCGATGGCGGGCGTCTCACCGCAGATCGCGGGCACGGTGCGGGTCGCGGCGGTCTACACACCGCCGGAGCACCGCGGCCGGGGCTACGCCGCCGCGGTGACGGCGGAGATCAGCCGGGCGGCGAGGGAGGCCGGCGCGCAGGAGGTGCTGCTCTTCACCGACCTCGCGAACCCCACCAGCAACGGCGTGTACCAACGCATCGGCTACCGGCCGGTCGCGGACCGGCTGCTGATCAGCGCGGCGGAGCAATGAGCGGACCGCCGGAACCCGCGTGGCTGGTCGCGGCGAACGTGGTGCTGTGGCGGCGGTACGGGGACCTCGGCCAGGAGCTCCGTCCCGGCACGAAGGCGTACCGGGGCGGGGCGAAGGTGTACGTCGTCGACACCTACCCGGGGATGGGGCACCAGCAGCTGACCACGGTGGGACACGGGCGGCACACCGGCCACTGGATCACCATCGACACGGGGACCCGCCATCTGCACACCTTCCGGGCGCAGTTGGTGTACGCCCCGGCCGTGCTGAAGCGGTGCGCCGGCCGGGGTGCCGCCACCCGGGAGGAGGCCGAGGAGCTGGCCGCCCTGCTGGAGCGGGTCGCCCGCGAGGAGCGGCACGCCCACCACGGGGCCCCGCACCCGGACCGGTGTCTGTGCCACGAGTGCCTGCCCGTCACTCCAGGGTGAGCCGCGGCTTCGGCGCGTCCGTGCGGCCCGTCGGCGGGGTGCGGCTGCCCGCGCGGTACGGGAGCGGCCAGGGCGCGCCCGGTCCTTCGTAGCCCTGCTCGGCCGCCGCGTGCAGCGTCCAGTGCGCGTCGTAGAGGTGGGGACGGGCCAGGGCGCAGAGGTCGGCCCGGCCCGCGAGCAGCAGGGAGTTGACGTCGTCCCAGGAGGAGATCGCGCCGACCGCGATGACGGGCACGCACAGGGTGTTGCGGATCCGGTCCGCGTACGGGGTCTGGTACGAGCGGCCGAACTCGGGGCGCTCACCGGGCACGACCTGGCCGGTGGAGACGTCGATGGCATCGGCCCCGTGGGCGACGAAGGCGCGGGCGATCTCGACGGCGTCCTCGGCCGTGGTGCCGCCCTCGACCCAGTCCGTGGCGGAGATCCGGACGGTCATGGGCCGGTCGTCGGGCCAGTCGGCGCGGATCGCGTCGAAGACCTCGAGGGGGAAGCGGAGCCGGTTGCGCAGCGATCCGCCGTACTCGTCGGTGCGGTGATTGGTGAGCGGCGAGAGGAAGCCGGAGAGCAGGTAGCCGTGTGCGCAGTGGAGTTCGAGCAGGTCGAAGCCGCAGTGGTCGGCGCGCCGGGCCGCCGCTGCGAACTGCTCGCGCACGGCGTCGAGTCCGGCCCGGTCCAGGGCGTGCGGGACCTGGTTGACGCCGTCCGCGTACGGGATCGGGGAGGCGGCGGCGAGCGGCCAGTTGCCTTGGTCGAGGGGCTGGTCGATGCCTTCCCACATCAGTTTGGTGGAGCCCTTGCGCCCGGAGTGGCCGAGTTGGACGCCGATGGCCGTGCCGGGCGCGCTCGCGTGGACGAAGTCGGTGATCCGGGTCCAGGCGGCGGCCTGTTCGGGGGTGTAGAGGCCGGTGCAGCCGGGGGTGATGCGGCCCTCGGCGCTGACGCAGACCATCTCCGTCATGACGAGACCGGCGCCGCCGAGCGCGCGTGCGCCCAGGTGGACGAGGTGGAAGTCGCCGGGGACGCCGTCGACGGCCGAGTACATGTCCATGGGCGAGACGACGACGCGGTTACGGAGTTCGAGGCCGCGCAGCCGCAGCGGGGTGAACATCGGCGGGATGCCCGGGGCGCAGCCGAACTCCTCCTCGACGGCGGCGGTGAAGGAGGCGTCGCGCAGCCGCAGGTTGTCGTGGGTGACGCGGCGGCTGCGGGTGAGGAGGTTGAAGGCGAACTGGCGGGGCGGCTGGTCGACGTAGGTGCCGAGCTCCTCGAACCAGCGCAGGCTGGCCGCGGCGGCCCGCTGGGTCGATTCGACGACCGGCCGCCGCTCGGCCTCGTACGCGGCCAGTGCGCCCGGCAGGTCGGGCTGTTCCTCG
The DNA here is from genome assembly GCF_035918155.1 of Streptomyces sp. NBC_01591. Classification (NCBI taxonomy): domain Bacteria; kingdom Bacillati; phylum Actinomycetota; class Actinomycetes; order Kitasatosporales; family Streptomycetaceae; genus Streptomyces; species Streptomyces sp. NBC_01591. The sequence continues at coordinate 6,777,301 of NZ_CP109327.1, read as the reverse complement.
ATGCAGGCGGCGAGGGCGAGGGCGTCCTCGACGGCGAGTTTGGTGCCGGAGCCGATGGAGAAGTGCGCGGTGTGGGCGGCGTCGCCGATGAGGACCGTGTTGCCGTGCGACCAGCGGGCGTTGACGACGGTGCGGAAGGTGAGCCAGGAGGAGTTGTTGGAGCGCAGCGTCCGGCCGCCGAGCGCCTCGGTGAAGATCTTGGCGCACCGCAGCGTGGAGTGCCCGACCTCGCAGCTGTCGAATCCGGCGGCCCGCCAGACCTCCTCGCGCATCTCGACGATGACGGTGGAGGCGTCGGCCGAGAAGGGGTAGCCGTGGAGCTGCATCACCCCGTACGCCGTCTCGGCGGTCTCGAAGCGGAAGGCGTCGAGGGCGAAGTCGGCGGCGAGCCAGATGTAGCGGCAGCGGTGGGTGGTGAGGCGGGGGCCGAAGGCATCGGCATGGGCGGCGCGGGTGGTGCTGTGCACCCCGTCGGCGGCGATCACCAGGTCGTGCGTGGCGGCCAGCTCGGCGGCCGGCGGCGCCTCGGTGCGGAAGCGGAGGCGTACGCCGAGGGATTCGCAGCGGTCGTGCAGGATCTGCAGCAGCCTGCGTCTGCCCAGCGCCGCGAAGCCGTGGCCGCCGGACGTCTGGGTGACGCCGCGGTGGACGATGTCGATGTCGTCCCACCGTACGAATTCGCCCCCGAGCGCGCGGTACACGACGGGGTCGGCGTGTTCGATGCCGCCGAGGGTCTCGTCGGAGAGGACGACGCCGAAGCCGAAGGTGTCCTCGGGGGCGTTGCGCTCCCAGACGGTGATGTCGCGCTCCGGGTCGAGCCGCTTCAGCAGGGCCGCGGCGTAGAGCCCTCCGGGCCCGCCACCGATGACCGCGATGCGCTTCACGCCGGTCCGGGTCGCACCGGCCGCAGCCGCTCGGGACGGCATCGCGCTACCTGCCCTGCCATTTCGGTGGCCGCTTCTCGGTGAAGGCGGCATGGAATTCGGCGTAGTCGTCGCCGTGCATCAGGAGGGCCTGGGTGGCGGCGTCCATCTCGACCGCGGCGGCGAGCGGCATGTCGAGTTCGGCGGTGAGCAGGGCCTTGGTCTGGGCGAGGGCGAGGGCCGGTCCGTCGGCGAGGCGGCGGGCGAGCGCCGCCGCGCGTACGTCCGCCTGGCCCTCGTCGGTCAGCTCGCTGATCAGCCCGATCCGTTCCGCTTCGGGTGCCCGGACCGGTTCGCCGAGCATCAGCAGCCGGGTGGCATGGCCGAGGCCGACGACGCGCGGCAGCAGGTAGGCGGCGCCCATGTCGCCGCCGGAGAGGCCGACCTTGGTGAACAGGAAGGCGAAACGGGCCGACGGATCGGCGATCCGGAAGTCGGCGGCCAGCGCGAGAACCGCCCCCGCACCCGCCGCCACCCCGTGTACGGCGGCGATGACGGGGAAGGGGGTTTCACGGAGGGCCCGCACCACCTGCCCGGTCATGCGGTTGAAATCGAGGAGCTGGGCGGTGTCCATGGCGAGTGTCGCGCCGATGATGTCGTCGACATCTCCGCCGGAGCAGAATCCGCGGCCCTCCCCCGCGAGCACGAGAGCGCGCACGCTGCGTTCACGGGACAGTTCGGCGAGCAGGTCGCGCAGGTCGGCGTAGGCGCCGAAGGTGAGCGCGTTGAGTTTCTCGGGCCGGGCGAGCGTGACGGTGGCAACCCCGTCGTCCGTCGTCAGCCGCAGATGGCGCCAGTCGTCCGTGTGCGGGGCGGAGCTGGGAAACGGGCTCATGGAGGGGGCTCCCCTTCAGCCGTCGGGCTGCTACCTGCAGCCGAACTTATCACTGCTACGTGACTTCCGTCACGAGTACGCAATAAGCGGAGCGTGAGGACGCAGTGGCCAAAGTCCCTTTCATACCGGTCGGCGGCCCCTTGTCTGTGTCGTTGCACTTCGTAAGGTTGAAACCGAGAAGTCTTGACCCCCAGAGAGTCCCCGCACCCACACCAGCACCCGAACACGCACCCACACCCGAACCCCGGAACGGAAACCATGCCGTGCCCCCCGATGTCCCCCTCCCCGCCTCCTGGCGGATCGCGCTGCCGCACTCGACGGCGGCCGTGCCGATTGCCCGTGCCCTGATCCGTACCGCACTCGCGGACATCGACGCACCGGCCGACACCGACACCGCCGAGCTCCTCACCGCGGAGCTGGTCGCCAACGCGGTCGAACACACCCGGAGCGACGAGCCCATCGAGCTGGTGGTGGAGCTCCTGCCGACCGGCTGCCAGGTCGAGGTCCACGACCGCGACCCCGCCCCGCCGGGCGGCCTGTCCTTCCCGCGGCCCGGCAGCGAGCCGGACCCCTGGCAGGAACAGGGCCGGGGTCTGCTGCTGATCCGTACGCTCAGCTCGTCCTGCGGCCACCGCACGACGGAGCACGGCAAGGCGGTGTGGTTCACCCTGCCGTCCCTCACGCCTCAGAGCTGACCCGCTGCCCTCACCCGGCCGCGTCGGCTCCGGCCAGCCGGGAGCGGCTGCGGCCGTAGAAGGCGTACACCGCCGCGCCGACGATCAGGAAGACCGCGAACTGGATCCAGGTCGCCCAGCCCGTCCCGTACATCAGATAGAGGCAGAATCCGACGCCCAGGAGCGGGCTCAGCGGATACAGCGGCACCCGGAACGAGCCCTTCACCTCCGGGTTGCGGCGCCGCAGCACGATCACCGCGAGGTTCACCGCGACCATGGTGGCCAGTGTGCCGATGGTCGTCAGGTTCACCACCACGTCGAGCGACGAGAAGGCCGCCGGGACCGCGAAGACGACCGCCACGATCCAGGTGTTGGCGACCGGCGTCGCCGTTCGCGGCGAGACCCGCTCGAAGACCCGCGGGATCAGTCCGTCCCGGGACATCGACATCAGGATGCGGGTCTGCCCGTACATCACCGTGAGCACGACGGACGCGATCGCGACGACGGCTCCGAAGGCGACGATCCCGCCGCCGACGGTCGAGTCGGTGACCTGGTCGACGACGATCGAGAGCGCGGCCGGCTGGTCGGCGACGGCCTTCGGCCCCAGCGCGCCGATGGCGGCGAGCGCGACCGCGCAGTAGAGCAGGGTGACCAGTCCGATGCAGACCATGATCGCGATCGGGATGTTCCGCCGCGGGTTCTTGACCTCTTCGCCCGCGGTGGTGATGGCGTCGAAGCCGATGTACGAGAAGAAGGCCAGCGACGCACCGGCCGTGACCCCGCCCGCGCCGTGGGCGAAGAACGGCGTGAGGTTGCCGCGCTCGAAGGCCGTGAAGGCGATGACGCAGAACAGGATCAGGACGGTGATCTTGAGGACCGCCATCGCGGCGGTGGCCCCGGCGCTCTCCCGGACGCCGCGCACCAGCAGGGTGGCGGCCATCATGACCACCAGGACGGCGGGCAGGTTGATCACACCGCCGTCGCCGGGACCGGCCGAGAGTGCGGCCGGCAGCTGCGCGCCGAACAGGCTGTCCAGCAGTTCGTTGACGTACTGGCTCCAGCCGACGGCGACCGCGGAGACCGAGACGCCGTACTCCAGCAGCAGACACCAGCCGACGAGGAACGCGACGCGTTCGCCGAGGGTCGCGTAGGCGAAGGAGTAGGAGCTGCCGGAGACCGGGATGGCGCTGCCCAGCTCGGCGAAGGAGAAGGCGGTGAAGATGCAGGTGATCGCGGCGAGCACGAAGGAGAGGACGACCGCGGGGCCCGCCTCTCCGACGCTGTCGGAAAGGCCGACGAAGATGCCGGTGCCGACGACGGCGCCGATACCGAAGCACACCAGCTGGAAGAGCCCCATGGTGCGCTTGAGGCCGTGCCCCTCCAGGTCGGCGCCGGACTCGGCGATCAGCTGGTGGGGATTCTTGATGCGCGGCCCGGACGGGTGCCGGGGGCTCGGTGGGCGCAGCGGACTCACGGGGATGGTCTCTTCTCTGGTGGAGCATGTGGGGGATGTACGTGCGGGGCTGTGGGGGCTCCGGTGACGCACACAAAAAAAGGGGTTCGAGCGTGCGAGCTCGAACCCCACCAAGAGGCAACATATTAGTCACCTTCACGCATGTTCACCCAATCGGGCGCATGATCATGCAGCGATCAGCCCTTGACCGCCGGAATCGCCAGGGTCGCCACCAGAACAGCCTTGATCGTGTGCATCCGGTTCTCCGCCTCGTCGAAGACGACCGAGTGCGCGGACTCGAAGACCTCGTCGGTGACTTCCAGCTCCGTCATCCCGTAATCGGCCTCGATCTGCCGCCCGACCCCGGTACCGAGGTCATGGAAGGCCGGGAGGCAGTGCAGGAACTTCACGTCGGCGTTGCCGGTGGCGCGGAGCACGTCCATGGTCACGGCGTACGGCGCCAGGGCCGCGATGCGCTCGGCCCAGACCTCCTTGGGCTCGCCCATGGAGACCCAGACGTCGGTGGCGACGAAGTCGGCGCCCTTGACGCCCTCGGCGACGTCCTCGGTGAGGGTGACGGTCGCCCCGCTCGCACCGGCCAGCCGGTGGGCCTCGGCGACGATCTCCTCGGCGGGCCAGTACGTCTTCGGCGCGACGATGCGTACGTCCATGCCCAGCAGGGCGCCGGTGATCAGGTAGGAGTTGCCCATGTTGAAGCGGGCGTCGCCGAGGTAGGCGAAGGCGATCCGTTCCAGCGGCTTGTCGCTGTGCTCGGTCATGGTGAGGACATCGGCGAGCATCTGGGTCGGGTGCCAGTCGTCGGTGAGCCCGTTGAAGACCGGAACGCCGCCGTGGGCGGCCAGCTCCTCGACGGCCGCCTGGCTGTCACCGCGGTACTCGATGCCGTCGAACATCCGGCCGAGGACGCGGGCCGTGTCCTTCACCGACTCCTTGTGCCCCATCTGTGAGCCGGAGGGGTCCAGGTAGGTGGTGGACGCACCCTGATCGGCGGCGGCCACCTCGAAGGCGCAGCGGGTGCGGGTTGAGGTCTTCTCGAAGATCAGCGCGATGTTCCTGCCGCGCAGCCGCTGCTCCTCGATCCCCGACTTCTTGGCGGCCTTGAGCTCGGCCGCGAGCTCGATCAGGCCGCGGAACTCCTCGGCCGTGAAGTCCAGCTCCTTGAGGAAGTGGCGGCCTGCGAGGTCTATGGCCATGGGGCAGCTCCTGGGTCGGGCGAGATCGCACGTACAGTGACTCTGGAAGTCTATACGACGCCCTGCATCGCTATACGGTGCGGTCGGCTCGTGCCTGCGCCCGTCCCCGCCCCCTACACCGGGTCGCGCACCACCGGGCAGCTCATGCAGCGGGGGCCACCCCTGCCCCGGCCGAGTTCGCTGCCGCGGATCTCGATGACCTCGATGCCCTCCTTGCGCAGAAAGGTGTTGGTGGTGGCGTTGCGCTCGTACGCGACGACGACACCCGGCTCGACGGCCAGCACGTTGCAGCCGTCGTCCCACTGCTCGCGCTCGGCGGCGTGCACGTCCTGGGTGGCGGTGAGGACCCGGATCGAGTCCAGCCCCAGGGCGTGCGCGATCGCCCGGTGCATGTGCTCGGGCGGATGGTCGGTGACCTTCAGGTCCCTGGGCCCCTCGCCGGGCTCGATGGTGTACGAGCGGAGCATGCCCAGGCCGGCGTACTTGGTGAAGGTGTCGCCGTCGATCATCGTCATCACCGTGTCCAGGTGCATGAACGCCCGGCGCTTGGGCATGTCGAGCGCCACGATCGTGCGGGCCGAGCCGGCGTCGAACAGTCCGCGGGCCAGCATCTCCACCGCCTGCGGGGTGGTGCGTTCGCTCATCCCGATGAGTACGGCGCCGTGGCCGATGACCAGTACGTCACCGCCCTCGATGGTGGACGGGTAGTCGTCCTGCCCCTCCGACCAGTGGTGGAAGGCGCCCGCCTCGGGGCCGGTGAAGAGCGGGTGGTGGCGGTAGATCGCCTCGAAGTGGACGGTCTCGCGCTGCCTGGCCGGCCAGCGCATCGCGTTGATGGACACCCCGTCGTATATCCAGGCCGAGGTGTCCCGGGTGAAGAGGTGGTTCGGCAGCGGGCCCAGCAGGAAGTCGTCCAGGTCCATCACATGGAAGCGGACGGAGGTCGGCTCGCTGTGCCCGGCCAGGAACTCCCGCTTGGTCATCCCGCCGACGAGTGCGTCGGCCAGCTCGGTGCTGGGCAACTCCTCGAAGGCGGCCCGCAGATGCTCGGTGGCGAGCGGGCCGTACTCCTTCTCCTCGAAGACCCGGTCCAGGACGAGCCGTCTGGCCACCGGGATGTCCAGCGACTCACGGAGCAGGTCGCCGAAGAGGTGCACCTCCACGCCGCGGTCGCGCAGCACATCCGCGAAGCCGTCGTGTTCCTGGCGGGCCCGGCGCACCCAGAGCACGTCGTCGAACAGGAGCGCGTCCTTGTTGCTGGGGGTGAGCCGCTTCAGTTCCAGATCGGGGCGGTGCAGGATGACGCGGCGCAGCCGCCCGGCCTCGGAGTCGACATGGAATCCCATGCCTCCATCCTCACCGTGCCCGGGCCCGTTCACTCCCGCGAATCGCCAGCGGGTTTTCCGTTGATCCCACCGGAAAACCCGCCGACGACGCCCCACTGCCTGCCGCGACACGTCTCAGAGCCGCGGGTCGACCGGCTCCGACTCCAGGGCCAGCACCGCGAACACCGCCTCGTGGACCCGCCACAGCGGCTCCCCGTCGGCCAGCCGGTCCAGCGCTTCGAGCCCCAGCGCGTACTCCCTCAGCGCCAGCGACCGCTTGTGGCCGAGGAACCTGTCGCGCAGCCGTTCCAGGTTCTCCGGGCGGGTGTACTCGGGGCCGTAGATGATCCGGAGGTACTCCCGGCCGCGCACCTTGATGCCCGGCTGGACCAGCCTGCCCTTGCCGTCCCTCACGAACGCGGCAAGCGGCTTGACGACCATGCCTTCGCCGCCGCGGCCGGTCATCTCCAGCCACCAGTCGACACCGGCGCGCACCGACGCCTCGTCCCCGGTGTCGACGACGAGCCGGCGGGTGACCTGGAGGAGCCCCGTCGGGTCGTGCTCGACCAGCCGGTCGAGCCAGGCCAGCTGCTCGTCGTGCGGTACGGAGGCCAGCGAGCGGCCCTGGACGGCGAGGATCTGGAACGGCGCGAGCCGCACCCCGTCCAGCCCCTGGGTGCTCCAGCAGTACCGGCGGTACGCCTCGGTGAACGCGGCGGCGTCCTCGGTGCGCCCCCGCTGGCGGTCCGCGAGAGAACCGACGTCCACCCCACGGGCCGCGGCCGCCGCGAGGGCCGCGTTGGCCTCCGGGAGGACGGCGCCGGACGCGGCACCGACCGCGGCGTACTGCGAGCGCAGCAGCCCGGCGGCCTTGAGGGACCAGGGCATCAGCTCGGCGTCGAGCAGCACCCAGTCGGTGCCCCACTCCTCCCAGAGCCCGGCGGCGGTGACGGCGGTGCGCAGCCTGCCGAGGATCACCTCGGTGAGTGCGGCGTCGTCGAGGAAGGGCCGTCCGGTGCGGGTGTACAGCGCCCCGGTGGGACCACCCGCGGAGCCGAGGGCGTCCGAGGTGCTTCCCACACCGAACCGCTCACGGGCGGCGGCCGCGTCCCGGCAGACCAGCGCCACCGCACGCGACCCCATGTGCTTCTCCTCGCACACGACCTCGGCGACGCCGTCCGCCCGGTACTGCGCGAAGGCCTCGGCGGGGTGCTCCAGATAGCCCTCCTCGCGCGAGGTGGCGGTGGGCGCCATGGTCGGCGGGAGGTAGCAGAGCAGCTGGGGGTCGACGGCGAACCGGCTCATGACCTCGAGCGCGGCGGCGGCGTTCTCCTCACGGACCGCGATGCGGCCCATGTGCCGGGTCTCGACGATCCGGCGGCCCTGCACATCGGCGAGGTCGAGCGGCCGCCCCTCCCGGCCGCCGGGTGCCTCGGTGGCCAGCGGCTTGGCCGGCTCGTACCAGACCTGCTCGGCCGGTACGTCGACGAGCTCGCGCTCCGGCCAGCGCAGCGCGGTCATCTTCCCGCCGAAGACCGCTCCGGTGTCCAGGCAGATGGTGTTGTTGACCCAGGAGGTGTTGGGCACCGGGGTGTGTCCGTAGACCACGGCGGCACGGCCGCGGTACTCCTCCGCCCACGGGTAGCGCACGGGCAGGCCGAACTCGTCGGTCTCGCCGGTGGTGTCCCCGTACAGCGCGTGCGAGCGGACCCGTCCGGAGGTGCGGCCGTGGTACTTCTCGGGCAGTCCGGCGTGGCAGACGACGAGCTTGCCCTCGTCGAGCACGTAGTGGCTGACGAGCCCGTCGATGAACTCCCGCACCTGCTCGCGGAAGGCCGGGTCCTTCTCATCCTCCCGGTCCAGCTGGTCGATGGTCTCGGCGAGCCCATGGGTGTGCTGGACGTTGCGGCCCTTGAGGTAGCGGCCGAGTTTGTTCTCGTGGTTGCCCGGTACGCACAGGGCGTTGCCCGCCGACACCATGGCCATGACGCGGCGCAGCACTCCGGGGCTGTCGGGGCCGCGGTCCACGAGGTCGCCGACGAAGACCGCCGTACGCCCTTCGGGGTGCGCGCCGTCGACGTAGCCGAGCTTGCCGAGCAGGGACTCCAGCTCGGAACTGCAGCCGTGGATGTCGCCGATGATGTCGAAGGGGCCCGTGAGGTGGCGCAGGTCGTTGTAGCGGCGCTCCAGCACCACTTCGGCGTGCTCGGCCTCCTCCTCGGTGCGCAGGATGTGCACCTTGCGGAAGCCCTCGCGCTCCAGGCCCCGCAGCGAACGGCGCAGTTCGCGGCGGTGGCGCTGAATGACGTGGCGCGGCATGTCGGCGCGGTCGGGGCGGGCCGCGTTGCGCGCGATGCAGACCTCTTCGGGCAGGTCGAGGACGATCGCGATGGGCAGCACGTCATGGCTCCTGGCCAGCTGGACCAGCTGCTTGCGGCTCTCGGACTGGACGCTCGTCGCGTCCACGACGGTCAGCCGCCCGGCTGCCAGCCGCTTGCCCACGATGTAGTGCAGGACGTCGAAGGCGTCACGGCTGGCGCTCTGGTCGTTCTCGTCGTCGGCGACCAGGCCGCGGCAGAAGTCCGAAGAGACGATCTCCGTGGGCTTGAAGTGCCTGCGGGCGAAAGTGGACTTGCCGGAACCACTGGCCCCGATGAGGACCACGAGGGAGAGGTCGGTCACCGGCAGCGTGCGTGAGGTACTGGTCATGCGGCATTCGCCTCCTTCTCGGTCCTGTTCCCGCTCTGCTTCGCGGTCTCGTCGGCTGCGGTCATCGTGAACACGGCCATCTGTGTGGGCGGCCCCACCTCGGGGTCGTCGGGCCCCACGGGGACGAAGCCGACTCCGTATCCGTGCCGCTGCGCCACCTCCCGGGCCCAGCCGCGGAATTCGGCCCTGGTCCATTCGAACCGGTGGTCGCCGTGGCGCACATGCCCGGCGGGCAGGGTCTCCCAACGGACGTTGTACTCGACGTTCGGCGTCGTCACGAGCACGGTCCGCGGACGGGCCGAACCGAACACGGCGTACTCCAGCGCGGGCAGTCTCGGCAGGTCGAGGTGTTCGATGACCTCGCTGAGCACGGCCGCGTCGTACCCCTTGAGTTGCTTGTCGGTGTAGGTGAGCGAGCCTTGCCGGAGCGTGACCCGGGCGGCCTGCCGCTCCCCCATCCGGTCCAGTTTCAGCCGTCGTGACGCGATGGTGAGGGCCCGCATGGAAACATCGACGCCGACGATCTCCGTGAAGCCCACGTCCTTGAGGAGTGCCTGCACCAACTGGCCCTGGCCGCAGCCCAGGTCGAGGACCCGGCTCGCGCCCGCGGCCCGCAGCGCGTCGAGGATCGCGGCGCGCCGCTGCTCGGCGAGCGGGACCGGCTTCTCCTCGGTGTCGGTCGTCTCGTCCACGGCGTTGTCGATGCTCTCGACGTCGAGGTCGTCCGACTCCGCGAGCCGCACCAGTTCGAGCTGCTGCATCGCCTGCCGGGTGAGCCCCCAGCGCCGGGACAGATAGCGGCTCGTGATCAGCTTCTGCTCGGGGTGGGCGGCGAGCCAGCCCTCACCCGCCCGCAACAGCTTGTCCACCTCGTCCGGTGCGACCCAGTAGTGCTTGGCGTCGTCCAGCACCGGCAGCAGCACGTACAGCTGACGCAACGCATCCGCCAGCCGCAGCTCGCCTTCGAGCACCAGTCGTACGTACCGCGAGTCCCCCCACTCCGGGAACTGCTCGTCCAGAGGTACGGCCACGGCGTCCACACTCGTCCAGCCGAGCGGCCCGAAGAGCTTGCGCACCAGCTCCGCACCGCCACGGGCCGGCAGCGCGGGCACCTCGATCCGCAGCGGCATCGGTGCCTGCGCGCGCTCGGGCAGTGCGCGGCACACACCGTTCAGCGCGGACTTGAAGACCGCGCTCATGGCGACGGACAGCAGCGAGGAAGCCGCGTACGGACGGTCGTTGACGTATTGCGCAAGCGCCGCATCGGGAGCGCCGCCCCGGCCCTTGCCCTTGCCGCGGCGCACCAGCGCCACGGGATCCACTTCCAGCAGGAGCGCCGCGGTGCAGCGCTCGGCGGATGCCTCGGGATAGAAGACATGCGCGGTGCCGTGGGAGGTGGAGAATGTCTGCGCCTTCTCGGGATGCTTGTGCAGCAGGAAGCCGAGGTCGGTCGCTGGACGCTCCGGGTTGCCGGTTGTGCTGATTGTCAGGAACACACGTCCGAGTATGGTCCGGTCCGCTCGCCCCCCACCAGGTATTTTCACGTGTCCGTGGACTTGTCGGCCGTTGTGGTGCCGAGCAGCCCGGCCAGTTCCGCGACGGTGTCCGGGCCGACCCGGCAGCAGCCGCCGATCAGCCGGGCCCCGGCGTCCTGCCAGGCCCTTGCTCTGCCCGGGGCGAAGGTGGGGGCGCCGACCCATCCCAGGCCCCCCGCGTCCCACCGCTCCCCGCTGTTCGGGTAGACGACGACCGGCTTTCCGGTCACCTCGGCGGCCACCCGCACCGCTCGGTCCGCATCCGCCGGATCGCAGCAGTTCACCCCCACGGCCACCACGTCGTCGCGACCCCGGACGAGCCCGAAGGCCGTCTCCAGCGACTGGCCCGCCCTGGTCCGGTCGCCCGCCACGCTGTACGAGAGCCAGACCGGCAGCCCGCACCCCTCGACCGCCCGCAGCAACGCCTCGGCCTCGTCCATGTCCGGCACCGTCTCCAGCGCGAGCGCATCGGGCCCGGCGGCGGCCAGCGCCTCGATCCGGGGCCGGTGAAAGCGCTCCAGCTCCCGGACGGAGAGCCCGTAGCGGCCCCGGTACTCGCTGCCGTCCGCCAGCATCGCCCCGTACGGGCCGACCGAAGCCGCGACCCAGACGTCCCGCTCCACCGCACCGGCGGCCCGTCGCGCCAGCCGGACACTGCGGACGAACAGCTCTGCCGCCTCCGCCCGTCCGATCCCCCGCCGCGCGAAGCCCTCGAAGGTCGCCTGGTAGCCGGCCGTGATGAGCACTTGTGCGCCCGCACGCACATAGGCGGTGTGGGCCGCCTCGATCTGTCCGGGCCCGTCGGTCAGCAAGCGGGCCGACCACAGGGCGTCGGACAGGTCGCAGCCCTGCGCCTCCAGTTGGTTGGAGAGCCCCCCGTCGAGCAGGACCGGCCCTGCCGCGAGGGCTCTGCCGAGCGGGCGGGCGGGGTACACAGGTGACTCCTTCCGTCCTTGGTCCTCAGAAACTGTCGGGTGACCTCCGATCGGGCGGCCTCTCAGCCGAGCTGGGACTGGACCTGGGCGGAGATCAGCTCCAGGTGCTCCAAGTCGTCCAGGTCCAGGACCTGGAGGTAGATCCGGGACGAGCCGATCGCACCGTACCGGCCGATCTTGTCGACCACCTCGGCGGGCGAGCCCGCGAGCCCGTTCGCCTTCAGCTCCGCCACCTCACGCCCGATGACGGAGGCGCGGCGTGCCACCTCGGCGTCGTTCCTGCCGACGCAGACCACCAGGGCGTTGGAGTACACCAGGTCGTCCGGTTCGCGGCCGGCCGTCCTGGCGGCCTCCCTGACCCGGCCGAACTGCTTCTCGCTGTCCTCCAGCGATGCGAAGGGGATATTGAACTCGTCCGCGTAACGGGCGGCCAGTCGCGGTGTACGCGTCGCGCCGTGACCGCCGATCAGCACCGGCACCCTGGCCTGCGCCGGCTTGGGCAGCGCGGGCGAATCGGTGAGCTGGTAGTAGGTGCCGTCGAAGCTGAACGTCTTGCCGGTCTCGGTCGCCCACAGCCCCGTGATGATCTCCAGCTGCTCCTCCAGCCTGCCGAACTTCTCCTTGGGGAACGGAATGCCGTATGCCTTGTGCTCCTCCTCGAACCAGCCCGCGCCGAGACCGAGCTCGACGCGCCCGCCGGACATCTGGTCCACCTGCGCGACCTGGATGGCAAGCACGCCGGGGAGCCGGAAGGTCCCCGCGGTCATCAGGGTGCCGAGCCGGATCCGCTTGGTCTCACGCGCCAGCCCGGCCAGGGTGATCCACGCGTCGGTCGGGCCGGGCAGCCCGTCCCCCGGCCCCATGCGGAGGTAGTGGTCGGAGCGGTAGAAGGCGTCGAAGCCGAGGTCCTCGGTCGCCTTGGCGACGGTGAGCAGGGTGTCGTAGCTCGCCCCTTGCTGGGGCTCGGTGAAGATTCGAAGATCCATACACCCATCCTGCACCTCCGGACATGGGCGCCCGCCTCCTGCGGCCTCCCCGCGCGGTCACTCACGGAGCCCTGCGCGGCCGCAGCCGGCCGCGGTCGTACCCGCCGGTCCGCCGACCGCACCGTACGCGTCGTACGGACCGTCCCGCTCCCGGCCGCGCTCCAGATCCTGCTGCCGCTCCCTGTCCTGCTCGTCGAGGCGGCGGAGCATTCCGTGCACCCGGTCCATCGACTCGTCGGCCGCGTCGATCGCCTCCATGCACTGCCAGTAGAGCCCCTGCTCATCGGTCTCGCAGGCCACCCCGACCAGAGCCATCCCCACTTCCCCGAGCAAGACGCCCAGCCCCGTCAGCGTCGCCCGGGGCTCGGCGAGCTCGGAGAGCTGCGCGGCCCGCGCCACCCCGGCCCGCGCCGCCGGGTGGTCCAGCGACCCGCTGCTCCGTCCGCCGATCTCACTCAGCCCGCGCGCCTCGCCCCGTAACTCCTTGGGCCCGTCGGCCGCCAGGCGGCTGCCGATCGCCTGGGCCAGCGCCTGTGCCTGCCAGGCCTCCGCGATGATGTCCGGCGTCCCCCTGCTCTGTGCCAGAGCACGCCGGCTGACTCGTACAAGCCGTTCCGCTTCCATGTGTTCCCCCGTCCGTGCGAAAAGCCGCTCACCTCATCCATTACCCACAGTGAGGTCACCGGTACCGAAAAGCCAGGGGAATTCGGAAATCTGTGGACACTAAATCGATTGTGGACAAGTTGATCACTCCGAAGAGTGACGGTCGCTGGGTTCCGGGGAGTCCTGGCGTCCCGGCACCGGGAATCGGGACTCGTTCCGGTCGATCTTCTCCGACAGTGCCGTGAGCACATCGATCCCCAGTACCTCGCAGAACTGCAGCAGATACGCGAGAACATCAGCGACCTCATCCGCCACCCGGTGCGCCGTCTCGGATCTCTCCATCACCCGAGCCGACTCCTCCGGCGTCAACCACTGGAAGATCTCCACCAGTTCGGACGCCTCGACGCTCAACGCCGCCGCCAGGTTCTTCGGGGTGTGGTACTGCTCCCAGTCCCGTGCGGCCGCGAACGCGGCGAGCCGTCGCTGCAGGGCCTGTACATCAAGTTCTGTCACGGCTCCAGGTCTACCACCGTCACCCCGGGCGTCTCCCGGGCCCGTGCCGCGCCCGACTCCGTGACCGTCCCGACCAGCCTGAGGTGCCCGGCCGCCCCGATCGACGTGGCCAGGGAGAGCAGTTCGCGCAATTGCCTGCCGTCCAGGTCCCGGTCGAGCCCGTCGGCCAGCACGGTGAGGGTCTGCATGGCCGACGGCACCTCCCTCGCGGCGTCCACCGCCAGCACTCCGGGGCCGGTGAGCACCACGAGGGCGAGCGCGAGATATCTCAGCTCGCCGTCCCCGAGCCACCCGACCGGGGTGGCCACCCCTCGGCCCCGCCCGAGCGTCGCGCGCAGCGCTCCGTCCTTGAGCCGTTCGACGCCCAGCGCGGTCACCGGCCCCGCGCATCCGGCGTGTGCCGCGGCGACCAGCCGGGCCTGGCGCTGGGCGCACTGCGTGTGTGCGCGCCAGCACTGCCGCGAGGTTGTCGCAGCCGCGTCGCAGCCTGCCGTCACCGGCCGGCACGGGGGCACGCATCCGCAGCGGTTGCGGTTCGCAGGCGAAGACCGACCGCAGGGCCACCACCGTCTGTTCGGCGGCGGCCAGGACCCGTAACTGCCCCTCGGTCCCGCCCGCGACCCGCAACGGCAGCAGGGCCGCGCCGAGACGGTCGTCCGGCAGCGGCGCACGCGTCACCGGGACCGCGCCGGCGGTGTGCCAGGCCGCCTGGACCGTGGCACGCCCCGGGTCGCGCAACGCGGTGGTGAGCAGGGTCTCGCCGCCACCGGTGAGCCGTTCACCCACGATGCGGAGCGTGGGCTCCGCCTGGACGGCGACGTCGAGCCGTACCGGTCCCGCCGGGCCGTCCGCCGTGCAGCCGATCCGGAAACCGCGGCGCCCCTGCGCATCGGCCGCGGCCCTCTCCGGTACGCAGGCAGCCGGGTCCGGGAACACCTCGTCCAGCGGGTCTCCGCTGCCGAGCCGCGCCAGCGCCTCGTACGCCCGCAACGCGCTCGATTTGCCGCTGTCGCCGGGCCCGCCGAAGAGTGTGACCGGGCCGATGGGGAAGGTGGCACCCCGATGCGAGGCGAAGGCGGACAGCCGCAGCTCGGTGACGACGGGCCCGGCGGAGCGGGCCGGCCTGCGAGCAGCGGCGGCCACATCACCGGACGCTGAGGTACCGGCGGACGGTGGTGGGGTGGCCCCCGGGCACAGTGCAGTCATGGCCGGACGGTATGCGGGCCGCGGCCCGGCGAACCGTTCCGCCTGAACGACCTTCCTACGATCGGGGTACGCGAACCGCCCCACCCCGCCCCACGCGAACCGCCCCACCCCCGGCCCCGGCGGCCCTCCTACGAACCGGGGAGGCCCGCTGCCGTGACTCCCTCGACCTCCATGCCGACCGGGGACAGCAGGAAGACATTCCGGTCGACCCGGTGCATTCCGCTGCCGAGGCCGAAGACCACCCCGCTGGTGAAGTCCAGGATGCGTTTGGCCACATCCGTCTCGGCGCTGGTCAGATCGAGCAGCACCGGAATCTGCGCGACCAGATACTCGGCCACCTCCCGTGCGTCCGCGAAGACCTGGACCCGCAGCACGACGAGGCGCCGCTGTTCGGCCGCTTCGTTCTCGTCGGAAACCGTGCGGTGATCCACCCTGGACGGCCACTCGTTGCGGCTGCGCAGAGGTACGACCTGGGCAAGCCCCTCCCACTGCTCGTCCGTGACGTCGTACCTGTCGTACCTGCTCACCGGACCACCCCGTCTGTGCTTCGGTTGGCGTTGCGCCGGCTGCGCTCGCTGTTCATCGGGCAATTCTCTCGCCACTCACCCGTTCGGCGTACCACCGACACGGTTCATGGGCCGATCGACACCGCCGGCGGCCCGTCCGCCGCTTCCCCGGCGGTCCGGTGCCGGTGTGCTTCCGCACTCATGTCGACGGGGGTGAACCGTACCGGAAGCCGGACCAGCGCACGGTGGAACGGTCCCGGACGCCACTTCAGAGCACTGGCCGCAACGGCCAGTTCGGCGTCGCACAGCTGACTGGTGAGCTGCTCGATCGCGGTCATGGCGATGAGCAGCGCCGGCTGCTTCGCCGGGCACCGGTGCGGACCCGCGGACCAGGCGAGGTGGGCGCTGGCCCCGGAGCGGACCGCGGGGTCCGAAAGGCCGGGTGCCGAGCGGGTGTTGGCCGCGGCGTAGGAGACCAGGAGGAGTTGTCCCGCGCGCAGCCGCACGCCGTGGAACTCCGTGTCGTGCCGCGGGTAGTGGGCCGCGAGATTGGCCAGCGGCGGGTCCTGCCAGAGGACCTCGTTGATCGCCTCGTGCGCCGTCATCGCGCCGCCGTGCAGCGAACCGGCGTACCGGGCGTCGGTGAGCATGTGCAGCAGCGCGTTGCCGATCAGATTCGTCGTCGGATCGTGGCCCGCGCTCATGATCAAGGTGATCTGACGCACAGTCTCGTCATTGTCCAGATTGGCCGGGTGGCCGAGGAGGTACGAGGTGAGGTCGCGGCGCGGCCGGGCGCGACGGTCGGCGACCAGTTCGGTGACGACCTCGACGAGGTCGGCGTACGCGGTGGCGGCGTCCTCGGCGGAGTTGAACATGCCGGAGATGCCGTTGACGATGCGTTCGCCGTCGCCCGGCTCCACGCCGAACCAGGTGACGAAGACGTGCACCGGAAGCCGTCGGGCGTACTGGGCGATGAGATCGCCGCTTCCGGTGGCGGCGAATTCGCCGATCAGCCGCTGGGCGACCCGGGTGACCTCGGCCCGCAGGATGTGCGGCTCGATCAGGGCGAGGCTGTCATTGATGGCGTCGCGGTAGCGGGCGTGCACGTCGCCGTCGCTGAAGAGCGCGGTGGGCCGGTAGCCGAGCACGGGCAGGACCGGCGAGTCGTCGGGGACGGTGGCCTGCCAGGCGCGCGGGTCCTTGGTGAAGGTGTGGGTGTCGCGCAGCAGGTCGACGGCGGCCTGGTAGTCGGTGACCAGCAGGGCGTCGATGCCGGGGGCGAGCCGGACGGGCGCGAGCGGGCCGTGTTCGCGCAGGCGCCGGTAGTGGCTCTGCGGGTCGGCGGCGAATTCCGGACCGTACAGGGCGAGGGGCTCCGGCGGCTGTGCGTATGTCATGACGGTTCCTCGGGCCTGGGCATCCGGGTGAGCACGTGCTCGGCCAGTGCGATCAGCGCGTCGATGCTGCCGCGGCGTTCGCGGGCGTCGCACTGCACCAGCGGGGTCTCGGGGGCGAGGTCGAGGTGTTTGCGCAGGACCTCGTCGGCGTGGGCGGGGGCGTCGGGGAAACGGTTGACCGCGACCGCGTACGGCAGGCCCTGCTCCTCGACCATGTCCATGACCGCGAAGGAGTCGGCGAGCCTGCGGGTGTCGACCAGGACGAGTGCGCCGAGCGCACCGCGCGCGATGTCCTCCCAGAGCGGCAGGAACCGCTGCTGGCCGGGGGTGCCGAACATGTAGAGCACCAAGTCGTCCAGGACGGTGAGCCGGCCGAAGTCGATGGCGACGGTGGTCGTGGTCTTGTCCGGCAGTCCGGCGGTGTCGTCGAGCCGGGTGCTGGACTGGGTCATCGCCTCTTCGGTGTGGAGCGTGGCGATCTCCGACAGCGTACGGATCAGGGTGGTCTTGCCGACGCCGAACGGGCCCGTGACGACGAGCTTCATCAGGGTCCGGGCGGTCGGCGGCAGATAGCCGATGCCGGTGCGGTCAGTGGAGGGAGCGGAGTCCAACGAGCAGCCTCTCGACGAGCGACCGGTCGATCTCCCCGGCACTGGGGATGGGCGGTCGGGTGTGCAGATGTCCGGCGGCCGCGAGGTCCGTGGCCAGGAAGACGGTGGCGCTGACCGGCAGGTCCAGGTGGGCCGCGCATTCGACGACGGTGAGCGCCCCCGGTTCGAGCAGCTCGCACAGCCTGCGCTGTTCCGAGCCGGTGTCCGGGGGCAGCTCGGTGTCGGCGCGTACGAGTACGTCGAGCCGGTCGAGCGCGGGACCGGCGGGCCGGGTCCGGCCGCCGGTGACCAGGTAGGCGGGTATCAGACGGCGCCCCGGGCCGGAGGTCATGGCCGGGCGGCGGTGTCCGGCAGGCGGGCGGGTGCGTTCATCGCCCGGGTCAGGGCGGTGACCTGCACCTGCATCTGGTACGCGATGTCGCCGAGCTTGGCCCCGGGTTCCGCGAACAGGGCGAGTGTGGTGTTGTTCCCGGCCGGTACGACGATGGCGAAGCCCTGGTCGGACTCGACGACCGTCTGGGCCAGGCGCGGTGCCTCGACATCGGTGAAGGCCGTGGTGAACGCGCGTGCCGCGGCGTGCAGCGTGGCGGTCATGGCGGCGACCCGCTCGCCGGACGCCCGGTCCAGGCCGGGCGACGCGCCCTCGACGAGGCCGTCGCCGGTGGCGACCACGGCGTGCTGGACTCCGGGCAGTTCCAGCAGCGGGGTCAGCACCCATGCGAGGTCACCGGTGGTGGAAGTGGGGGCGCTCACGTCTGGTCGTCTCCTTCGTCGTCCCGGTCGTCCGGGTGGTCGTGGTCGTCCGGTGCCGGTGCCGATGGCGGCCCGGCGACGCTCCTGCCGTTGAGGGTGCCCTGCTGGAGTGCCGCCCAGGAAGCCCCGGCCTGCTCGGGTGTACGGGGCACCTGTTCGCGCTCCGGGACGGCGTCGGCGGACGCGGGGCGGGCCGGGGCCGGACGTGGTGCGCGTCGGCGTCGGCTGGGCAGCGCGGGTGCCTGCCCGCCGGCGGGTTGCGGCACGGGGGCGGTCTCCGGCTCGGCCGGGGCGGGAACCGTGGGAGTGGCGTGCGCCTGCACCGGCTTCGGGGCGAGGGCGGAGAGGCTGTGGTCGTCCTCCATCACGGTCAGCAGATGGGCGGGAACGCGCAGGATCGTACGCATGCCGCCGAACGGCGATGCCTCGATGTGGCAGTTGAAGCCGTACTGGAGCGCCAGTCGGCCGACGACGGCGAAGCCGGTCTGCGGCGGATCGCCCAGCTCGGTCAGGAGGACTTCGGGCGGGCCCGCCAGCAGGGCCCGTGCCCGGTCGAGCGCGTCGTCGTCCATGCCGATGCCCGCGTCGTCGACCACCAGGAACGCGCCGCGGCCGCCGCTCTGCTGGAGGGTGACCTGGACGTCGGTGTCGGGGTGCGAGTAGGCGGTGGCGTTGGCCAGCAGTTCGGCCATTGCGATGGCGAGGGGTTCGGCGGCGCGGGCGACGAGCGCGAGCCGTTCGTCGCGCAGATGGTTGGCGACCTTGACGCGTTCGTAGCCGGCGACCCGGGACTGGGCGCCGAGCACGATCTCGACGAGCGGCGAGTTCTGGCGGGCGAGGCCGGGCCAGGCATCGCAGAGCACCGCGGTGGCCTGGGTACGCCGCAGCGCCAGTTCGTTGCGGAAGTCCAGTTGCAGGATGCGCGGGTCGTCGTACTCGTGCTGGAGCTCGTGCAACAGCTGCTGGGACTGGTTGAGCAGGGACTGGATCTTGGCGGAGGTGCCGCGCATCGCCGCGCGGGCGGCCGCGTCGACCCGCCCGCGCTCCTCGACGACGGCCTTGCGGGCGGCCTGCACCGCCTCGGTGAGCAGCCGCGCGGAATCGCCGTCGACCTCGGCCGCCCCGCGCAGTCCGGGGACCTTGGCGGTGGGGTGGGAGAGGGCGAGCGCGGCGGCGGGTATCCGCTCGCGGGCCAGCTGGCGGATCTCTTCAGTGAGGGCCGCGGTACGGGCCTCGGCGGCCTTCGACTGGCGTTCGGCCAGCTCGGCGCGGGCCACGGCGATACGTTGGGCGCGCGCCATGTTCTCCGCGTGGACCATTGCCGCCACGGCAGCGGCGACGGCGATCACCGCCACTATCCATCCCATGCCGTCACCGCGTTTCTGTTGTCGGGTCGGTCTTCCGGGCGAAACGGATCGGTCTTCCGGCCGAAGCGTCGGCGAGAGCTCCGCCTACTGCGCCACGGGTCCTGCCGGCGCATGCGGCTGCTCCAATTCTTGAGCGACCACGGCGACCTCGGTCATCACCTGGAGCACTCCGGGCAGTTCGGAGCCGTCGAGCTGCCGGTACTCGCTGCCGATGGTCACCACCAGCCGCTCGGGAAGGCCAAGTTCCGGGTGGCGTCCCTCGCCGATCACCCGGCGGGCGGCCTCGACGGCGGGGATCCCGGCCGCGTGGAAGGCGTGGGCGCGCTCGCGCACGTACTCCAGATACACGATGTGATCGCGCACCCCGGCCCGGTCGAGAATCGGACCGTGTCCCGGTACGACGGTCTCGGCGCCGGTGGCCAGCACGCGTTCGCAGGCCGAGATCACATTGCTCAGCGGACCCGCCCAGTGCACCGGGTGGTCGCCCGACTGCCCCGGGGTGGAGGAGAAGATGACGTCCCCGGTGAACACGGCACCCTGCGCGGGCAGATGGACCATCAGGTCGCCGGTGGTGTGCGCGGACGGCAGCGCGGAGATCTGGACCGGGTACTCCCCCAGGGTCAGTTCGAGCTCGCCCGTGAAGTAGGTGGTCGGCACCACCGGATCGGTCTGCGACCAGTCGAAGGGGCCGAAGTGACGCGCGAGATAGCCGCCGAGCGGGGTGGCCGGATCGCCGGCGGTGACGAGGGCATGCTGCTGCTTCGGCGTGGGCTCGTAGTGGATGTGCTCGCGGGCCTCGCGGGTCGCGATGATCTCCGCGTCCGGGAGTACGCCCGCGCCCCAGAAGTGGTCCCCGTTCGCATGGGTGACGATCACCCGATCGATGTGGACGCCGTCGGGCAGCCGCTTCTCGGACTCGGCCAGGAACTGGCCGGCCAGCACGGCGTCGTACGGGGTGTCGATCCAGAGCGCACCGCGAGGCGAGACGAGCAGACCGCAGTTCGCCAGCCCCCAGCCCCGTTTCGGCGGGAGCCATGCGTACAGGCCCCGCCCCAGGTCAACGACGTCTCCACCCGTGATCGACATGGACGCGATTATGCCGACCGAGATCCGGCCACGCGTTCGAACTCGGCCACCATGGCATTCCATTGGCGCAAAATCTACCCTCGGGCTCCCCGATGACGGGGCCACGGTGACCCTGCGATACCGGCATACCCTGCCCCCACCTGTCACCTTCCGGATGATTCCACCCAATTCACCCGACGGCGTCACACGTCGCGGCGAACACCTGCCGAGCGGCCGCCAAACCGGAATGAGCCGATTACCCACCGAGCATGGCCGAAAACAGTCGTACGGAGAGACCTTCGGGAACGGTGCCGCAAGGCACTGTCCCCGAAGGTCTCCCGGGCGGCGAACCAGTCGCACCCGTCGCGCTAGCGGACCTGACCGCCCTCGAAGTAGGCGATCAGCTCCGGGTCGAGGGCCGGCACCTCGAACGGCGCACCGCCCTCGCGCAGGGACCGGGTCGCGAGCACACCGGCGGCGACGCTCATCCGGGCGGCGACCGGCGAGGTGTCGGTGACGCCGCCGTCGCGGACGAACCGGCAGAACTCCTCCATGATCCGGCTGTCCCCGCCGCCGTGCGAGCCCTTGGCTTCCGGCACCCGGTAGGTGATGTCGGCCTCGGCGCGGTATCCACTGGGACCGGTGTTCCAGACCTTGACCTCGTCACCGGGGCTGTCACCGAAGTTCTCCAGCCGGCCCTCGGTGCCGATGACGGTGTAGTTCCGCCAGTAGTCGGGGGTGAAGTGGCACTGCTGGTAGGCGGCCACGACGCCGTTGTCGAGTTGCATGTTCATCACCGAGACGTCCTCGACGTCCACGATGTGGTGCAGGTCCTTGCGGGCCGTCGGCGGCCAGTCGAACTCGCGCAGCCAGTTCGCCGGGCGCGGGGTGTCCGCCTCGCGGCGCGGCAGGTCGCCGTAGACGAGGAGGTCGCCGAGCGCGTTGACACGGCGGGTGTAGCCGCCGGCCAGCCAGTGCAGGACATCGATGTCGTGCGCGGCCTTCTGGAGCAGCAGGCCGGTGGTGCGGGTCCGGTCGGCGTGCCAGTCCTTGAAGTAGTAGTCACCGCCGTAGCCGACGAAGTGCCGCACCCACACGGCCTTGGGCTCGCCGATGTCGCCGCGGGCGACGATGTCGCGCATCAGCCGCACGACGCCCATGTGGCGCATGTTGTGCCCGACGTACAGCCGGGTCCCGGTCTCGTACGCGGCACGCAGGATGTTGTCGCAGCTCTCGACGGTGATCCCGAGCGGCTTCTCGACGAAGACGGCCTTGCCGGCCCGCAGCGCGTCGATGGCGATGGTCTCGTGGGTGTCGTCCGGAGTCGCGACGATGACCGCGTCGAGGTCGTCCCGGCCGAGGAGCAGCTTGTAGTCCTCGACCGCGACATCGGTGCCGAAGCTCTCGGCCTCGCGTCGGCGCACCTCGGGGTCCAGGTCGCAGACGGCGGTGATCGCCGAGCCCTGTCCGGGGTGGTGGGCGGACGTCGCGATGGAACGGCGCAGGCCGAGCCCGATGACGCCGAGTCGCAGGTCTGACACGGGGGTCCCTTCTGTCTGTACGGGTGGTGCGGGCGGAGACTTCCGACTGCGGCAGCCGTTGCTCCCTCGCGGCGACAGCCACATAGTTCACGACATGCACCCCGATGGCAAGAGTTGTTCATTTCTCGCAAGTAATGAACAACTAAGAACATTCGAAGCCTTGGCCAGGTTCGATTCGACTCCATCGAAGCCGCAATCGGGCATGCCAGAGGCGCAGAACGAGTACGGAAGGGCCCCGACGCGCGACCGGCGATTACCGTCCGCCGCCGGACGGGCCGGTGTCACCTCATACAGCGATGACGGTGACGCCGGCCTCCGTGAAGCGGGCGGTCGCCTCGGGAGTGATCCCCTTGTCGGTGACCAGGAAGTCGACCTGCCCCAGATCGCAGACCCGGGCGAAGGCCCGCTTGCCGATCTTCGAGGAGTCGGCGGCCACGACCACCCGTTGCGCCTGCTGGGCGAGCAGCCGGTTGATGCTGGCCTCACCCTCGTGGTGGACGTACGCACCGCGCTCGGTGTCGATCGCGTTGACGCCCAGCACGGCGACATCCAGCGTGATCTCGCCCAGCACCCCGCTGGCCAGCGGGCCCGTCAGCTCGTACGACTGCGGCCTGGCCACCCCGCCGGTCACCACGATCTTGATCTGCGGCCGGATCACCAGCTCGTTGGCGATGTTGAGGGCGTTGGTGACCACGGTCAGGGTCGGCTGGCCGCCCGGCCCGGCCGTGCCATCACCGACGACATCGGAGCGCACCGCCAGCGAACGGGCCACCTCGGTCAGCGTCGTGCCGCCGGTCAGCCCCACCACCTCGCCCACCGCCACCAGCTCGGAGACCGCGCGGCCGATGGCCTGCTTCTCCGGGGCATGGCGACCGGTCTTGTAGCGCAGGGCCAGTTCGTAGCTGACTCCGTGCGCCACCGCGCCGCCACGGGTACGGGTGAGCAACTGCTGCTCGGCGAGCTGATCCAGGTCACGGCGGATGGTCGCGGCCGAGACATCCAGCGCCGTGGCGGCTTCCTCGACGTCCACCCGGCCGTTCTTACCGACAAGTTCCAGCAGCGCGTTCCACCGGGCATCCCTGGACAAGGCAACTCTCCTTACGAACCCGGGCTTCGGGCACCCATCCCCTTGGGTACGGTCACCGGACACGCGCAAGCGTCGCACAAGGCTCCGCCCAGTCAAGCCTCCTGCACGCAGGATGCTTGATAATGCTCACAGATCGCGTATAGCGTGCTTAAACAAGCATCACACTACGAGTACGGAGTGCAAAAGTGTCATTTGTCGAGATCGAGACCGCCAGTCAGCCGGAATGCTGGCGTCGCGCCGCCGAGCTGGCCCAGACGCAGTCGGCCGCTCTGCCCGCCACCGGCGAGCGCATCGCGGTCGTCGGCTGCGGCACCTCGTTCTACATGGCTCAGGCGTACGCCGCGCTCCGCGAGGAGTCCGGTCAGGGCGAGTCCGACGCCTTCGCCGCCTCGGAGTTCCCGTTCGGCCGCGGCTACGACCGGGTCGTCGCCCTCACCCGCTCGGGAACCACGACCGAGGTGCTGGAACTGCTCGACCGGCTCCGTGGTACCACCCGCACAGTGGCCATCTCCGCCGACCCGAACACCCCGGTCATGACGGCCGCCGACGACATCGTCGTGCTCGACTTCGCCGACGAACAGTCCGTCGTGCAGACCCGGTTCGCCACCACCGCGCTCACCCTGCTCCGCGCCCACCTCGGTCTGCACACCGAGGACGTGGTGCGCGACGCGGAGACGGCACTGGCCGAGCCGCTGCCCGAAGGCCTGGTGGACTGCACCCAGTTCAGCTTCCTCGGTCGCGGCTGGACGGCGGGGCTCGCCAACGAGGCGGCGCTCAAGATGAAGGAGGCGTCGCTGTCCTGGACCGAGTCGTACCCGGCGATGGAGTACCGCCACGGTCCCATCAGCATCGCCACCACCGGCACCGCGACCTGGATGTTCGGCACCGCCCCCGAGGGGCTCGCGGACCAGGTGCTGGCGACCGGCGCCCGCTGGGTGGAGAGCGGCCTGGACCCGCTGGCCGAGCTGGTGCGCGTGCAGCGTCTGGCGGTCGCCCGTGCCGCCGCCCGCGGTCTGGACCCGGACAGCCCCCGCCACCTGACCCGCTCGGTCGTGCTCACGGACGCCTGACCGGCCGATGCACATCGTCGAGCGCAGATTCAGCGATCCCGGCGAAGGCGCTCGCGAGGCTGCTCACGGAACCCCTCATGAAGCGCCTCACCGGGGCGTTCGCGAGGGGTTTCTCGCAAGGCCCGCGCGCGGCCCGGTGGACGCCGAGGTCGGAGTGCTGGTGCTCTCCGGGTCCAGCGGGCGCGTCGAGGAGGAGCGGTGCAGGCTCCTGGCCCGGGAGGGCATGGCCGCCCTGTCGATCCGCTGGTTCGGCAGCTCCGGACAGCCACCGGGCGTCTGCGAGGTCCCGCTGGAGACGTTCGAGTCCGCGATCGAGGTGCTCCGCGCGGGCGGCGCACGGCGGATCGGCATCCTCGGTACGTCCAAGGGCGCGGAGGCCGCCCTGCACCTGTCCGTGCTCCTGCCCGGTGTCGACGCCGTGGTGGCACTCTCGCCCACCTCGCTGACCTGGGCAAATGTCGGACCCGGCCAGGACGGACATAGCCGGCCGTACCGGTCCTCCTGGACCTGGCGCGGTGAGCCGCTGCCGTTCGTCCCCCATGACGACTCATGGTCACCCGCGCCCGCACGGCCCGAGGGCGCTCCCGTCGCCATCCTCGGCTGGTACGAGCAGAACCGGCGGACGTTCGCCGACCGTGTCGATGCGGCGAGGATCCCGGTGGAGAGGTCCGGCGCCGAACTCGTCCTCGTCGCGGGCGGCGACGACGCGATGTGGCCCTCGCTGCCCTACGCCGAGGAGCTGGCCGCCCGCCGCAGGGCGGCCGGCCTGCCCGTACGGGTCATCAGCAGCCCCGACGCGGGCCACCGCCCGCGGCTGCCGGGCGAGGGCCCGGCGCCCGCCTCCGCGCAGTTCCTGTACGGAGGTTCGACCGCGGCGGACGCGGCGCTCGGGGCAGCCGCCTGGCCCCACATCCTCGACGCGCTCCGCGGCCGCACGCGCGATCCGGCCGGAGGTCCGTGAGGGGCCGGCGGTCGTCCCGTCCGCCGGCCCGGCCCACAGAACCGCACCGCCGTGGTCAGGACTCCTCGATCAGGACTCCTCGAAGTAGGCGTCCAGAACCGCGTCGAGTTCCTCCGCCCACCCCTTGAGGCTGCTCCTGGCCGGCGCCTCGACCTCGGCGTTGAACCACCGGCGGGTCGACACATGGACCGTGACGGTGAACCGGCGGCCGAACCGGGGGATCTTCACCTCGACCGCGCCGATCTCGTCCCACCGGAACTCGGCCTCCTGGTCGTCCAGCCGGAACCGGACGCCCTCACGGTCCGCGGTGATCGACCCGCGACGGTCGCTCGCCTCGAACGCGGGCCCGTCCGCTGCCTCCTTCTCGTCCGCCGGGGTCTCTGCCGCGTCGTCGTCGGAAGCCACGGCGTCGGCCGCTCGCGCCCGGGCCCCTTCCGGCTCCGGCTGTTCCGGCTCCGCCTGTTCCTGTTCTGTCTGCTCCAGGTCTTCCTGCTCCAGGCTCGTATCCGGCTTCTTGGCCGTGACGGGGGCCGTGAGACCGGGGATGAACGCCGGGTCTGTCCCTGCGGCGTATCCGGGCTGAGTGTTCGGATCTATGCGCTGCTCCACGGCGGGCAGTATGGCCGACGAACCTGTGCCGGGCCAGCGAGCCCGCCGCGGAGCGGCCGTACGCGCCCCCGGCCGACGGGTTACGACACCGCCCCCCGGGCCGCCAGGAGCTCGGTCACCCGGTCCAGCGGGAGCGCCGGGACGTGGTGCCCGGCCCGGCCGGTCATCGAGTGCGCGCCGGTGAGCACATTGAGCACCGCCTCCTCCACCGACTCGACAACCGCGCCGTAGAAGGGGTCCATCCGGCCCCAGGGGACGAAGCGCATCGACTCGTACGGCGCGCTGCCGTCGTCCTCCGGGAACGTACTGGTCAGCGCGGACGGGTTGGCCGTGGAGAAGGCCAGGAACAGGTCTCCGGAGAAGTGGCTGCCGGTGGTGCCGGTACGGGCCAGGCCGAGCGTCGCCCGACGGGCCAGCGCCTTGCACTGCCCCGGCAGCAGCGGGGCATCGGTCGCCACCACCACGATCACCGAGCCCGCCCCGGGCGGCACCGGGCGCTCGCCGTCGGGCACCGCTGCGGGGGCCGGCGCCCCGACCGGGTCGGACAGCTCACGCCCCACCGGCACACCGGCCACCACCAGTTCGCGACGCGCACCGAAGTTGGCCTGGACGAAGACCCCGACGGTGTACCGGTCCTCGCCGTACTCCACCACGCGCGACGCGGTGCCCGAGCCGCCCTTGAAGCCGTAACAGCGCATCCCCGTTCCGCCGCCGACGCACCCTTCCTCGACCGGGCCGGAGGCCGCCGCCTCGATCGCGGCCCCCGCGTGGCGGGACTCGACGGCCGGACCGTGGATGTCGTTGAGGTGCCCGTCCCAGGTCTCCGTGACGACCGGCAGCAGCCACTCCGGCGCCATGCCCCGGCAGTTGGCGCGCACCCACTCGACCACGCCGCGGTGCACCGGGCCGACCGCGTAGGTGTTGGTGATGACCACCGGAACGGCGAGCGAACCGGTCTCCTCGATCCACGCGGTCCCGGTCATCTCACCGTTGCCGTTGAACGAGTGCCAGCCGGCCGCGCAGGGGGTGCCCACACCGTCCCGGCCGCGCGGCAGCAGCGCGGTCACTCCGGTGCGTACGTCGTCGCCGTCGACGAGGGTGACATACCCGACCTCGACGCCGGGCACGTCCGTGATCGCGTTCCACGGGCCCGGCTCACCGGTCAGGGGGATGCCCGACTCACGTGCGCGCCTGCGCTCTTCGCCCGGGTGATCTTCGCTCATGCGGACAGAGGCTACGGGAACACCCGCCCGCCGGACGAGACCCGCGCCACCTCTTCCTCGTGGCCTACGACCCCGTTCCGTGCAGCGTCCCGTCGGTTCCCCGAACAGTGCCGGGGGTGTTCTCGACGACGATCGCGGTCAGCACCAGACCACCCTCGGCCAGCCAGCGGCCGTGGAAACCCGTGGGCACCGCCGACTCCCCCGTCCCGGTCCCCGGCTCCGGGTCGGAGAGCAGCAGTTCGGCGGTGAAGCTGCCGTCCAGGCGGAGCTCGATGTCGGCCTCCTCGAAGCCCAGCCACCGGTGGGTGAGCGGGAACCAGGCCTTGTACACGGCCTCCTTCGCACTGAACAGCAGCCGGTCCCAGTGAATCCCCGGGTGCGCCAGGCGCAGTTCGCGCTCACGCCGCTGCTCCGTCACCAGCGCGATGTTGTTGTGCACGTCGCCGGGGAGCGGCGCGTGTCCTTCGGCGTCGATGCCGACGGTGAGCACCTCCGTCCGGCGGGCTACGACGGCGGCGCGGTAGCCGGTGCAGTGGGTCAGGCTTCCGACCGTGTCCTCCGGCCAGAGCGGGGCACCTCGTTCGCCTTTGAGGATGGGGACGGGAGCGATGCCCAGCGATCCGAGGGCGCGGCGGGCGCAGTGCCGCGCCGTGGCGAACTCCCTGAGCCGTTTCTCCACGAAGCCGCGGGTCAGCTCCTCCTCACCGGGCAGGAGCGCGGCATCGGGCAGGTCGGAGAACGCCTCTGCCACCGCTACCCGGGACGGCAGAATTTTCTCGATCATGATCTCCCCTTACCGGCGGTTCAGTGCGGTGGCGACGGACTCCAGAACCTCGATGGGGCGCAGCAGGTCCCCGTAGCCGATCGGCGGCCTGCCCGTGCGCGCCATCGCCAGGAACGCTTCGAGGCCGGGTACGCAGTAGTCCGCACCCGGGGTGAGGGTCTGCTGGACCATACTCTCCCGGGTGAACGTCATTCCGTGGAAGGGGATCTGATCCGTGCTGCCCGGTTTGACGAGGTTCACGACGACGCGGGTGTCGCCCGCGGTGAACGACGCGGTGACCGTGGTGTCGGTGATGTCCGTCCGGACGCCGGAGATCCCACCGGGGGCCAGCCGGAGGGCGATGTCCACCGCGTGAATGCCGTAGAAGAAGATCCCGCCGTGGTCGCCGGCGGGATCGGCGGGCCCGGACACGACGACCATGTGCGGCGTTCCTCCCGGCGCCGACCGGGCCACCAGTGCGTCGGTGTCGGGAATCCAGCGGAGGGCCGAGGACGAGGTGAGCGGCGCGTCATGGGCACGTGCGGTGTCGATCATGGCCCGGGCGTCCGCAGCGGTGCGGGCGAGGGGCTTGTCGACGAACACCGGAAGACCCTCGGCCAGGAACGGGATCGCCTGGTCCCGGTGGTGCGCGCCGTCCCGGTCCGCGACGATGACGGCGTCGACCAGTCCCAGCAGCCCGGTGGGGGCGTCGACGATCTCCGCGATCCCTCCGGTGGCCGCCAGCGTGTCGTTGCGACGGCCGCGCCCACCGCTGAGAGCCACCACGCGTGCGTCGCCGCCGGCCTCCTCGACGTTGAGGTGGCGGACGATCTGGTCCACATGGCTGTTGTCGGTGCCGACGATGCCGATGCGCATCCGGAGAGCTTCCCTTCGAGGTGACAGGCGTGCGGAACGCACCCTCGCACCTGGTTGACCGGAACCCGGCAGACAGTGGGTCGGCGGCCGGTCGGCGCGGCGCGGCGCAAGATCGAGTTTCCCACAGGCGTCCATCCGCCAGGAGTCCCGCCCAAGGGCAGGCCACAGGCCCCTGCCGAGCGCCCGCACCCGCTCTTCACACATTCGCCCTCGGACTCGATTCAGCGAAATGAAATGAATGGCGAACCTTTCGACCAATGAACCAATTTGAGGGCATATTGCGCACTCATTTCAAGCCGTTCCGAACCCAAAGCCGGTTCGACTGACTCTTCGCATCCAAACGCTCACTGATTCCGCTCGCCCTATGCCAGCATGAACCCTCCGGAACCGAATGATTCGAGTTGCTGTTCCGAACGGCGATCAGCGCGCGACCAGGTCCTCACAGGGTC
Organism: Streptomyces sp. NBC_01591; assembly: GCF_035918155.1. Taxonomy (NCBI): domain Bacteria; kingdom Bacillati; phylum Actinomycetota; class Actinomycetes; order Kitasatosporales; family Streptomycetaceae; genus Streptomyces; species Streptomyces sp. NBC_01591. The sequence goes on along the minus strand of NZ_CP109327.1, from coordinate 6,748,112 downwards.
GGCCGACTGTGCGATCAGGGGGTAAGGATCATTGACCGGAAGGATCGAACGAGGATGTCCGGTCTGCGGAACACCTGACGAGGGCGGAGTTCTCTGCGGAGTCTGCGGATGGCGGATGTACGGGGATCCGGTCCTGGGGGAAATGTCCGAGAAGGAGCGGGAGGCCGCCCGCGCCGCGCTGCTGGCCGCCGAGCACGCCTGGGACATACGGGCGACGGAGCTGGCCTTCGCGGACTCCGGTCACGGGGCGCGGTCGGCGTCGGTGCTGCGAGGCGGACCGGCGAAGCCCGGCGAACGGACTCCGGCGCAGTGGCCCCCTTCCCCGGGAAACCTCCCGGCGCATGACTCCGCACCGGTGCGGCAAGCCCTCACCGACCTGGTCAACGGCCGTATCGATGCATTGTTGTTCGTCGAATTCACTCCCGATTGCATAACTGTGATCAAGGTCGTCGCGGATGCGAGCGGAATACCTCGGCAGTCCGACGCCGGAACCACGAAGTGGGGATCGGCCGCTCCGTCGCTCGACCGCCGCCCGGAATTTCTTCGATTCCAGCTCGCGGGCGGAATCGGCACGCTTCCGGTGCCCGACCGCCGGGATTTCGACACGGCGGTGACGCGGTGGCTCCGGGAATTCGTACCGCCCTCGTGCGCCCACTCGATCGTGCTGGTGAACCGCCGGTCCGGCTGGACCCTGCTGGACCGGGCCGTGGCCCTGCTTCGCGCCACGTACCCGCTGCGGGCCGAGATCGGCCCGGTGCCGGCGAACCCCGCCGAGCCGGACGGTACGCCCAGGACCGACACGGCGGACGCGGTGCGCGAGTCGCTGCGTACGGCGCCACTGCCGGCCGACCACACGCTGTTGCTCGCCCGGGTCGACCCCGGGACCGGTGCGGTACGCACGCACACCCATGTGCTCTTTCCCGCCGGGTACCGACTCCGGCACGGGGAGACCGCGACCGCGGAGATCACCGTGTACGGCGGGCCCGCCGACCGCGTGCCGGTGGTACTGCCCGTGCTGGCCGACGCGGGCACGGACGGCTCGGAACCGGTGGTGCTGTCCGCGCGGCGGACGGCGCTCACCGCCTTCGCTCCGGCGCGGCTGGCGTTCGTCCTGCACGGACCGGGGGAAGTGACCCTGGCCGGGCCGGCGGGCGGGTCCCCGAGCGGCCGGGCGACGAACGGCACCGCGGACGGCCGCACACCGGACATCTCCGCGCTCGTCGGTCGCCTCCCCCGCGGCATCATCCGGCCCCCTGCCCTGGAAGTCTTCTTCACCGTCGAGATGAGCGGTGCCGAACCGGCGGAGACCGCCGAGCGGCTGGCCTTCACCCAGGAGGTCATCGCGGCCCTGGCCCGCCGCCCGGGCTCCGGCAACAGCCTCCGCGTCGGCGTCGTGGGCCACTACGACCACGTCATCCACGAGAACAGCTACACCCCCCGCTCCGTGCTCCTGCTGACGGTCCCGCCCGGACCCGCGATGGCGGCCCACGCCGCCCTGGCCGGATGGCGTCCCGCCCGGCGCGAACAGGACACCGCCTCGTCCCTGGAGGACGCGCTCAGAAAGGTCCGGCTCGCCACGGCGCCGACGAACGGCACCCTGCGCCCCGACGCCGAGCGCGCCGTGCTGATCGTCGGCCGCCGCCCGCCCGGACCGCCCGAGCAGCACGACATGGTGCCGTCCTGTCCGCTCGGTGCCGACTGGCGGGTCGAGCTGAACAGCCTGCGGGCCCGCGGGATTCGGGTCATGACCCGGCTGGACCGGGCCCACCCGCACGTCGACGGCTCCGCGAGTCCCGTACAGCGTTACACCGCCGCCGCGTGGGGCACCCTCTCCTCCGGCCGTTCCTTTCTCCGGGGCGACGACACCGCGGCCGGTGTGGCCGATGCCCTCGCCCCCGCGTGGCGGTGGGACGGTCCGCCCTGCCGCCTGGCCCTAGCCACTCCCCTGCTGTGATCCGCCGTTCCGGTACGAGGAGAAACACCATGTCCGATCCGTACTACGACCCCAACGAGAACCCGCAGGACTCGGGCGGTCCCTCCACACCGGCGACCCCGCCGCCCTCCGACCCCTCGGAGGCCACGACACTTCACTGGCCCGACACCACCCCGCCGTCCGTCGCCCGCCCGGAGGAGACGGGGACCGAGTACTTCCCCGACCACCATGCGTCGCGGTCCTCCCACTCCTCATATTCCGGATGGGACGGATCCCTCGAACCGGCCGCGATCCCGGCGCCTCCGAACGGCACGGCGGCCACCGCCACGGACCGGATCCGCATCGCGCTGTGGGGCGCCCCGCGCTCCGGCAAGACGTCCTATCTGGCCGCGATGCCCATCGCCGCGATGCAGCAGCAGCGACAGGGCCGCCCCAACTGGGTGATCAGCGGGATGAATCCGGAGTCCAATGAATTCCTCACCTCCGGCGTGACCCAGCTGGCGAGCGACCGGGTGTTCCCGGAGGCCACCGTGGGCGTGCGGTCCCTGTCCTGGTCCTTCCAGGGCGAGGAAGCACCGAACGGTTCGTTCCGAAAGCGCCGTGAGGTGGGCTTCGTACTGGAGGTCCAGGACGTGGCGGGCGAGGTCTACGGGAAGGACACCGAACACGCGCTGCGCCCACGGGTACTCGACCAACTGACCCGTTCCCAGGGCCTGATCTACCTCTTCGACCCACTGCTCGATGCCGAACAGGCGACCAACAGCTTCGACTTCCTCTACTCGATGCTCAATGAGCTCAACACCCGTGTCCGGGACGCGGGCCGGCTCCACCGGAACCGGCTGCCGCACCATGTCTCCGTCTGCGTCACCAAGTTCGACGACCCCAAGGTGTTCCGCCCGGCGGTGGAGGCCGGCTGGGTGACCCAGGACTCCGTGGGTTCCCGGCTGCCCCGAGTGCCCGCGGAGCAGGCCGCCCACTACTTCCAATGGCTGTGCGACGAATTCCGGGGCTCCAACGCCCGGCTCGTACGGGACGGGCTGCTGAACTTCTTCCACCCGCAGCGCATCTCGTACTACGTCTCGTCGGCGATCGGCTTCCGGCTCAACCCCCAGCACATCTTCGACTACCGCAATTACCTCAATGTGGAGACCGTCGACCGCGTCCCCCGGATCTGCACCTCCCCCGTACCCATCAACGTCCTCGAACCACTGACCGAGCTGGAGAGCCGGATCCGCGCGGCCGGGCGCAGGCGGCGGCCATGGTGAGCGACAGCTCCGGTGCGAAAGGGCCGGCCGCCGAGTGGGCGGTCCTCGGCAAGCATCCGGGCCGCAGCATGGGGTACGAGGTGCTGGCCGGCAGCCTGCCGGCCGGCCGCGCCCAGCGCTATCTGTGGAGTGCCACCACCGGGACCCCGGACGCACGCGATCCGGCGAGCGGCCTGCCCTGGAGGGTGTTTCTCAGCGGCGCGGACCGGGAGACCGGTTCGGTCTGCGCGGTGGTGGACACCAGCTGGGACGGGTCCAAGGACGGTACCGGAGCGCCGAGTTACACCTGGCGGCTGCTCCTTCTCGAATGGGACGCGGCCAGCCGTGCAGGGGTGACCTGGACCGCGCTGGACCGGGCCGTCTCCCGGGACGGGTCCGTTTCCGATCCCGAGGCCGCCGCCGTGACGGCGGTACGCACTCCGGCCGCCGACCTGGCGGGCACGGTGGACCGGCTGGGCTTCGAGTGGGCCGCCGGGATGGCCGCCCTGCTGCTGGACGGCCGGCAGCTGGTGATCACTCCGCCGCCCGGGGGCACCGTCCCGGACGTCGCCGAGCGGGTACGGATGCTGGACGCCGTCTGCTCGCTGCTGCCGTACGGATGCCGTGCCTGGCTGAGCGGCGCCACCTGGACCGGCAAGGCCGAGCACGGTCTGCGGCTGGTGTTCGCCGCCTCCGCGCGGACCGGACAGCAGGAAGTACCGCTGCGCACCGGCCGCCCGCCGGCCCCGCAGGGCGAAGCGGCCCGCACCTATCTCGCCGAGCTGCTGCGGGTGCGGGCGAAACGGGAGTCGACCACCGAAGTGGTGGCCCACCTGCTGGCGGCCACCGCCGCCGTCCCGTTGCACGAATCCGCCGTGGCGGTACGCGTCCTGCAGGAGCTGGATCTGCTGGACTCCGTGCTGAACGACATCCGGCGGGGCCGCGGCAGGGTCGACGACGTACAACGGCTGCTGGATCTGCAGGCGGTCGGATCGCTGGACGAGCAACGGCTCGGGGTCGTCGTCACCTTCCTGGCCGGGTGCGCACGGCGCCCGGACGGCGGGGCCGCACGGGCCGTCCTGACCCGGCACTGGACGCCGCTGGTCCCGGAACTGCTGGCCGCCGATGTCGTCGCCCGTGCGGCGTCGAAGGAGACCCTCACGCTGGCCAGGGGGTACCTGGACCTGCTGCGCGGGCTGGAGGTGCCGCACCCCGGCTCGTTCGAGCGGCTGTTCACCGTCCTGGCCGCCACCGAGGGCTACGACCCCGCCTGGGTCGGGTCGCTCGCGTACATGGTGGAGAACGAGTTCGGGCACATCTCCGAAGCGGTCGACCGCACTCTGGTCGACTCCCGGGAAGCCGGGCTGGCCTGGTTGCGCGTGCTGTTGCAGGACCGGGTCCGCGACCTGCGGCCGCTGTCCCGCCTGGTGGCGCTCACCGAGTCGGTCCGCGTCGAAAGCAGGCCGGGCTGGCTGCGCTTCGCCGGGGTGCTGACCGGGCACTTCGGTCCGGCCGAGGTCTTTCCGGCCGACGCCGCCGAGTTCGCCGCGGGGCACGAGGACGCGTGGCGGATCGCTCTGGAGACCGCGCGGCAACACGGCCGGCCGGCCGTGGTCGGTCTGCTGTGGGACGTCCTGCGGCAGGTCGTCGGCAGTGGCAGACAGCGCGAAGTGCTGCCCCTGCTGGACGCCTTGGTACCGCCCGGAGCGCCGGACCTGCCGCCGGACGCGGCCGCCGACGCCGACCTGTTGCGGGTGCTGGCCGGGCTGAACGGTGCCGATTCCCGGCTCGCCCTGTCGATGCCGCGGCTGCGGCGGCTCACCACCGACCGCGCCGGCCTCGACGCCTACGCCACCACGATCGTGCGGCGGACCGAGGGCGACCCCGAGTTGAAGGACCGGGTGGTCGAGGCGCTGCTCGGCGACGAGCCGGACCCCGGCAACTCCTGGGCGGTGCTCTCCCGGTGGATCCGGCAGCGGCCCAGCACCGAGGCCACCGTCCGGGACGGGCTGGCCCTGCGGCTCAACTCGGCGGACTACTCCCGCTGGATCGGCCTCGACCTCCCCCAGGACCTGGTCGACGGCTTGGCCTACCGCAGCGACCTGGGGTGGCTGCGCCCGGTACGGCGACTGCGGGTGGCCGCCGAAGGCCGCGCCGAGCTGAGCGAGATCGGCCGCATCATCGCCGACGCCTGCCCCGACCGCCGGTTCCCCGGCCGCCTGCTGGACGAGATCGCCTCGCTCATGGGCGACTTCGGGCCATGGTTCGCCTTCAATCTCACGACGGAACTGGACCGGCGCCTGCACGGTCTCGGATTCGCGGTGTACGAGGCGCTGGGCAGCAGCACGCGGCACCGGGAAGTCCGCGACCAGCTGGTCCGTTTCAGCGCCGATGAGGAGAGCCGTCACCGCCGGATCCTCGGAGCGCTGCGCGCGACCGGTCACAGCTACGACCGGCCGCCCCAGCCACCGGTGCGCCGACCGTCGCCCGCCCCTCCCGCCGGGGCCGCACCCGGCGCCGGGCCCACAGCGCCTCCGCCGACGCCCCAGGCCCCCGGATACGCCGAGCGCCCCGACAACCGCACCGTCGCCCAGCAGTACCAGGAGGGCAGTCAACCCCGCGGCCTCCTCAAGAAGTTCAAGAACCGGGGGCGTACGTGAGGGGCGTCGCCATCGACATCGGCTCCCGGTACGCCCGGGTCGCCCACGTCGGCGCGCACGGGGCTCCGGAGCTCGTCGAGCTGCCGGGTGCGGTCCCCGGCGAGGGCCTGCCCGTACCGGCCGAGGAGGACGGCCGCCGTGACGGTGCCCTGCGTGCGGCCTACTCCGCGTACGTCCGACACCACGGCGTTCCCGAGCGGCTGGTGATCGTCGCTCCGCGGCGGGACGGGCCGGACCGGTCGGGCCACGAGGCCGACGCGCTGACCGGGCTGCACGGAACCGGCCGGACGCCACACCTGAGCGTCCTGAGCACCCCGCACGCCGTGCTGGCCCTGTTGCGGGAGGCGGGGACGGTGACGGCCGGCCGGTACGTGGTGTGCGACCTCGGGGCGGCGGCGGCCGAGGTGTCGGGGTGCGTGGTGACGGCCGGCGCGGTCGCGGTCTCCGGGACCGCCCGGCATGCGCCCGCCGACGGCTACGGGGCCGGCTTCGAAGCGGCCCTCCTGGCGGAGGCGGGCCTGCCCTGCGACGAGGCGGGCCGCCGGGTCCTGGCCGCGGTCCGGGCCGAGGACGGCGCCGCGCTCCGTCTGGACCTCGCCCTCGACCGCGCCGAGCGCCAACCCGACCGTTACGACGCAACCGCCGTTCACCGTGTGGCGGGGCGCGACATCACCGCGGGCACGGTCCGCCTGGCCCTGCGGCGGCTCACGGCCGGCCTGGACCTGGCGACGGCCGAGGCGCTGGACGGCGCAGGGGCAGCGCCGGACGACGGCGCGTCCACGCAGACGACCGCCCACGGCGGCGGCACCGTCGGCCGCCTGGTCGCCGTGGGCGGCACCGCCCGGTTCGCGCCTTTCCTGCGTCATCTCGAAGGGCGCGGGTGGCCCCTCGTGCCGCTGCCCGCCGACAGCGATCCGGCGCTCGCCGCGGTGTACGGCGCCGCTCTGGTCGCGGCGGGCCGGGTCGACCCGGCGGACCGCTACCCGTACGCCGTGTGCGTGGGCGCCCATCGGACGGTGGCGGGACGGCCGGAGGACCAGGAGCTGCTGATCAGCGGGGCCGGACTCCTGGAGCCGGGCGGAGCGACGGTCTTCGCGGAGGCGGGCGGAGAGCGGCTGCTGGTGCGGACCGGACCGGCGGAAGCCGCGGCCGGTCGGCCCGTGGAGGTGCGGGTGCGTGATCCCGAGGGGGCCGTGAGTCTGCCCGTGCGCACCCTGGCGCTGCCCGGCGGCGACGGGAACCACCGTTTCCATGTGGGTGTCCGACTCGCCGTGGACGGAACGGCCCGGCTGGTGCTGCACCCGGTGGACGCCGGGGCGCCCGCGGAATTCCCGCTCGGCAACCTGCCGACCGACCTCAGGACCGATCCCAAGGGAGTGCGTCTGTGAAGCACAGAAGCCCGTCGTGGGCGCTCCGGTTCGGGCGGAACTGCGCCGCCGTGCTCACCGCGGCGCTACTGGCGGCCACGCCGGTGACGGCCGCGCACGCGGCACCCGGTGATCAGGACCCGACCCGCGCCGAGATCTACCGGGCGCTCGCGCTGGACCAGGCGCCGGCCGACCATGTGATCCTCGTGGACACTTCCGGGTCGATGGCGCAGGGCGGCCGGTACGGCACCGTCCGTTCGACACTGCGCCGGTTCCTGGACGGCCTCACGCCCAAGGACCATGTCGCGCTGTTCACGTTCGACTCCCGGCCCGAACCGCGGTACATCGGCGCGGCCGGCAACACCGAGGCGATCGTGTCGGCGCTGCCGTCCAGGCCCAACCCCGCGGGTGACACCGACATCGGCGCCGCGCTGAACGCCGCGCTGACCGAACTCGCACGCGACGACGCCTCCCCGGTGGCCTCGATCGTGCTGCTCACCGACGGCGAGCACCACCCGCCCCGCGGCTCCCGCTACCCCACCGCCTCGGGAGCGCCCTGGACGGCGCTGCACAAGCGGGCGCAGGCGCTCGCCCGGCGCACCGAACTCGCCGGGTACGCAATGCCGTTGAGCAGCGGCGCGACGGGCGCCGATCTGCTCGGGAACGTGGTGCAGGACACCTCGGTGCTCCGGCCGCAGAGCATCCAGGACCTCGGCGGGTACCTGGCGCGCGCGGGCGACCGGGCACGCGCCCGCAAGGCCGCCCGGTTGCTCGCCGGGGACGCCGACCGGGGCATGAACGCCGACTGGCAGGACACCGGCGGGATCGACCTCACCGGCGGCTCGGCGACCGCGAGGCTCACTCTCCGGTCCACGACCCGTCATCTGCCGTTGACCGTCACCGGCCTGCGGGCATCCATCACCGGCCCGTCCGTCGAGGTCGCCGGACTGCCCGGCCGGGTGACCCTGGAGCCGGGTGCGTCCCGCACGTTCGAGGTGCGGCTGACCGGCCGGCCGGCGGGGAACCCGCTGCCGTACCGGCGTACCGAACACGCCGATGCCGCACTGCGGCTGACCGGCCGGGTCGGCTCGTCGTGGGAGCGCCCGCTCGCCCCCGACGTCGAGCTGGACATACCCCGCGCGATACACGTCGGGCAGACGGCCGTGCCGCTGCGGGCGACCGCGGGGTCGGCGGTCTTCCTGCCCGCGCTGGTGGCCGCCCTTCTGCTGGTGGCGCTCACGGTCTGGCTGTGGTGGCGGCGGACCAACCGGCCGCCGCTGCGCGGTGTGCTGCTGCTGGCACCCGCGTTCGGCGAGCAACTGCCGGACCGCATCGTGCTGGCGGGACGCCGGATGGCGCTCGGGCCGCCGACGGTGGGCGGCCACGGCCAGGTGCTCGGCAGGCGTCGGGCCACGGAGCAGGGGCCGCGGATCGATCTCCGTATCCGGTACACGCCGGACGGTTCCACCGCCCGGCAGAGCGACGCCACCTGTGCCCCGGGAGGCAGAGTCGTCGTCAGCGGGGTGTCGTTCACCTATGTCGCCGATCCGGGCCCCGCTCCGGTCGACGGGTGGCCCCGGTGACCGGCACCGCGCTGAACGTGGCGGCGACCCGGGTCGGCACCGAGGTGCTGGGGCCGGGGGTGCGGTCCGTGCTGTGGGTCCAGGGCTGCCCGTTGTCCTGCGCCGGGTGCATGGCGCCGGACTGGATTCCCTTCCGGCCGGCCCGGAGCGCCGAACCGCGGGAACTGGCCGAGGAGTTGCTGGCCGATCCACGCGTCGGCGGGCTGACCTTCTCCGGTGGTGAGCCGATGGCGCAGGCGGCCGGGCTGGCCGAGGTGGCGAGGGCGGCGAAGGAGATCCGGGATGTCTCCGTGATCTGCTTCACCGGCCACCGGCTGGAACGGCTGCGGACCCGGCCGCCCGGACCCGGCGTGCCCGAACTCCTCGCCGAGGTCGACGTATTGATCGACGGCCCGTATGTGGCCGCGCTGGACGACGGACGCGGGCTGCGCGGCAGCTCCAACCAGCGGGTCCACCATCTCACCGCACGGCACGCGGGCGGCGGTTACGACTTCGCGCACCGGCCGCGGACCGCCGAGATCGCTGTCAGCGGCCCGGAGGCGCTGCTCGTCGGGGTGCCCCCGCAGGGCCTGGTCGGCGCCTTCGACAGCGCGGTCGACGCCGTCCGCGCCCGTATGGCCGCCCCGGCACCTCCCCACGTATCCGAGGCCGCGCGAGAGGCCGTCAGAGAACAGGAACCCCATGAGCGGTAGGAAGCGCATCCAGGTCGACGAGTCGGAGTGGTACCGCATCCAGCGCAAGGCTCAGCAGCTCAAGGAGGTGCAGCGCAATGTCCCCCGGCTGATCGACGCGGTGCGGGAGCAGACCGCGGCCGACCTCGACCGGGTGTTCACCGAGGTCGAGCAGCGGCAGCAGCGGCACGAGTCGATGGTCCAGGAGCTGAGCGAGCAGACCCGGCAGCTGGAGGCCGACACCGCGCGCCGGCTCAGCCGGCAGGCCACGGAACTGCGCGGGGAGCTGGCCGCGTCCGCCGGACAGCTCCGGCAGGAGACCCGGCAGCGGCTGGCCGAACAGCAGGAGCGGGTACGGCAGGCGATCGCGGCGGAACGTGCCGAGCGACGGGCCGAGACGGCCCGGCTGTCCGCGGAGATCGACTGGTGGAAGGAGGACCGCACGCGGGCCGGTCAGCTGGTACGGGCCTGGTTGTCCGACGCACAGGCGATGGCCGGGGCGGTGGCCCGTGCGGGGCTGCACGAGCGGTACGCGCCCGGTGAGCTCGACCGGCTGACGGGCCGGCTGGCGACGGCGGAGCAGAACGCGGCGCAGGGCAGGTTCGACGCGGCGCTCGCGATGGCGCAGGAGACGTACCACTCGCTCAGCGAGCTGCGGGCGGAGACCGAGCAGCGGGAACTGGAGCGCTGCACGGCGCAGATCGCGGCGATCGACGCCCTGGTCACGGTGGACAACGCGATCGAGGGCAGCCGGAGTCAGCCGGTCGTGGGCCCCGACGGGCTGCCGCTGGGCGGGTACACGGTGGACGTCGACTACTGGGCGGACGGCGCGGTGGAGCGGCTGCGGCAGGAGACCGCACAGGGGCTGGCGCTCGCCCGTGACGACCGGACCGGCACGGACGAACTGCGGCGGCTGCGGGAACAGGAAGCGCCCCGGCTGGAGAACGCGCTCGGCGACACCGTGGGGCAGGCGTGTCTGCGGCATCTGTCCTCGCAGATCCGGGTGAACCTGGCGGACGCGGTGACTCAGGCCCTCTCCGGGATGGCCTACTACGAATTCGTCGACGGCGAGTACGAGGACGCTGACCCGCGCGGCTCCTACTACGCCAAGCTCCGCCATGCGAACGGCAACGAGATCGTGCTCGACATCTCGCAGACCGACCGGGACTCCGGGCAGCACGTGGTGCGGGTCTTGTCGTACGACCACGACACCACCGCCGAGGCCGAGCTCCAGGACCGGGCCGAGATGGTCATCCGGGCCATCCAGGACGACGGCCACCCGGTGCCGGCCGCGCCGGTGTCCGAACCGGGGGCACCCGACCCGAGGCTGCCCGACATCGCGAGGCACCGCGAGCGCTCGGAGCGTCCCGCGGAGGGCAGCGCATGACCGAAGGACCGCCCGCTTCCTCCGCTTTCTCCGGGCCTGTAGTGGAACGGTTCGGCGGAGCCGACCTGCGCAGCGGTGAGCCGTTCACCATCTTCTACGGGCCGGGCGTGAACGATGTCTTCGTCGACAGCGCCTACCAGGTGTGCACACTGGAACAGGTGCTGTGGCGGCGACTGCGGGCCGCCGGCTACGAGCGAATCGTGTTCAGCTCGACGGACCATCCGCTGTACTTCCGGGACTCGGCCTCGCGCGACCTGTCCCGCAGGTCCCCCGCCGCGCGGCAGGTCCCGGCATCCGGGCCGCGCACGATGCGTACCCCGGGCATGCGGGGGCCGATGGGCAACCTCCTGGTGACCGGTGCACGCACCCCCGGCAGTCCCCCTGGCGGCACCCCCGACGGGGCCCCCGGACCGCGCCAGGACCGCACGGGCCCGCCGCGACCGGCCTCGGCACTGTCCGACCCGTTCGCCGTCATGACGCTGGTCGACTGTCTCCGGCAGCGCGACGGCCGTACGGCCGTCGTCGTCCCGCACGCCGAGAACTACCTGCGCTACAACCGGGCGTCGCGGCCCCTGGCAGGTGCCATGGCCAACTGGGCCGCGCAGCACGACAACGGCAATCTGTGGGTGCTGGTCTTCTCGAAGCCCAGTCTGGAGGACGTGGCGCAGTTCGTGGAGACGTGCCACGACTACCCGCTGCTGGAGACGTTCGTACGCGAGCAGGCCAGGCAGCCGGGACGGCCCGGCACCGCCAGGATCGACTATCCGCAGGCGGCCGAGACGGAGCGGCTGATCCATGCCGTGCGGCTCCGGTCGGGGCTCCGGATCGAGGACTGGCGGGAGCTGGACACGATCGTCCGGGCCATGGCGACCCATCCCCGCAAGGCGCGCAACTGGGCGGCGTGGCTGGCGGAGCTGGCCGAACCACCGGGCACCGCGTTGAGCGCGGCGGCGGTACGCGACGCGGGCGCGGGCGTCACCCCGGCCGACCCCCGCGGTCCGTGGGAACGGCTGGCGGCCATGCCCGGCCTGGACGTGGTCCGGGAGCACTTCGAGCAGTTGCGGGCCGAGGTCGAGACGATGGAGGTGCTGCGCGCCGACGGCCGCGCCGAGGCGGCCGAACCGCCCTCCTTGCACCTGGTGTTCACCGGAAACCCGGGCACCGGGAAGACCACGGTCGCCCGCCTGGTCGGGGAGCTCTACCGCGATCTGGGGCTGCTGGACCGGGGTCATGTCGTCGAGGCGAAGATGCGGGACCTGGTGGCCGGTTTCATCGGTCAGACGGCGGGGCTGAGCGACGCGACGATCGACAGGGCGCTGGACGGGGTGCTGTTCATCGACGAGGCGTACGGACTGAGTGATCAGAGCGGCGGCTTCGGCGACGAGGCCATTCTGACGCTGCTCGCGCGCATGGAGAACGACCGCGCCCGGCTGGTCGTGATCGTCGCCGGATACCCGGACAAGATGGCGGAGTTCCTGGCCGCCAACCCCGGTCTGGCGAGCCGGTTCCCCGAGGACAACATCCTGCGCTTCCCCGACTACCCGCCACAGACCCTGCACACCATCGCGCTGCGCCGGCTGGCGGAACGCGGCGCCCGGCCCTCGGCCGACACCGAGGACCGGCTGCGGGAGATCATCACGGGGATGCACCACGCGCGGAGCGACTCCTTCGGTAACGCCCGCGACATGCGCACCCTCGCCGACAGCGTCTTCAAGCAGTGGGCCCGCCGCGTGCGCGGCCGGGTGGACGAACCGGTCGCCCCCGGGGACGTACCCGAGAACTACCGCGCCTTCCTGCAACGGCCCGCGCCGGATCCCGCGCAACTGCTGGCCGAACTCGACGCGTACGTAGGGCTCGGACCGGTGCGCGAGGTGCTGACGGACCTGGCCAACCGGCTGCGGCTGCGACAGGCCCGGGGCCAGGGCGGGTTCGCCCCGCCGCATCTGCTGTTCACCGGGCCGCCGGGGACCGGCAAGACCACCGTGGCCCGGCTGGCCGGGGCGATGTTCCGCGACCTGGGCCTGCTGCGCAAGGGGCATGTGGTGGAGGTCGGCCGCGCCTCCCTGGTCGGCGCCTACCTGGGGCACACCGCACGGCAGGTGCGGCAGGCCGTGCAGGACGCGCTGGACGGGGTGCTGTTCATCGACGAGGCCTACAGCCTCGTGAGCGACATCCAGCACGGGGGTTTCGGGAAGGAGGCGATCGACACGCTGGTCCAGGAGATGGAGAACCGGCGGGGCCGCCTCGTGGTGATCGCGGCGGGCTACCCCCGTGAGATCGACGCCTTCCTGGCCGCCAACTCCGGCCTGCCGTCCCGCTTCACGACACGTGTGCCCTTCCCCCACTACGGCATCGGCGACCTGATCGAGATCCTCCGCCGCATGGCCGCGAGCGAGCGCTGCACGCTGGCCCGGGGCGTACCGGAGCGCGCTGCCGCCTGGCTCGAAGCGACCCGTCGGGCCGACCCGGCCGCGTTCGGCAATGCCCGCACGGTGCGCAAACTGCTGGAGCTCATGGAAGCGCGGATGGCCGCCCGCTACGACCCCGAGGCTCCCGGGCGAGCGGCCCCTTCGGAGTTCCTGCCCGAGGACGTCCCCGACCCGCCCGCCTGGTGATGGCCGGGGCGGCGCATCACGCCGCGGGATCGGCGATCGCCCACCTCACCCCGCCCACGGGACAGTGAACCTCCCGTCCCGCTCCTGGGCTTCGCGTTCCGTCAGCACCTGCCGGAGCGCCTCGTCGGCCGCGCGGAGCCGGCTCTCGATGTCGGCCATGGCGGCCTCCACCTCGGCCAGCGAGAGCCGCTGCCGTGCGGTGGCGGTACCGGCGGGCGCCTCCGGCAACGCGCCGAGCGCACGGGCCAGGTCCCGGTCTACGGCCGCGTACTTCTGCAAGGAGGCGACCCGCGCGCCGCACGCGTCCCTGATCTGCTCCAACCGCTCCTCGAACAGGGCGAGTTCGGCCGCTCCCTCGTCGTGCTCGCGCTCCTCCGCGGCCAGTGCGCGCTGCGCGGCGGCGGCCCGTTCGAGGATCTGCCGGGTCTGGGGGGCGAGGGCGGCGAGCCTGTCCTCGGAGAGTCGCACAAGGGCGTCGCTGCTGGTGCGCAGCGCCTCGTCGACCCCGGCGTCCCGGCCCCGCAGGTCGGCCAGCCGGTCCGCGATCACCTGTTGCTGCTCCTGGAGGGCGTCCAGGGCGAGCACCAGCCGTTCCAGGCGGCGCAGTTCATCGACCTGCCGGCGCAGCGCCCCGTGCCGGGCGAGCCGGCTGCGCAGCGCCTCCTCGGTGGCGACGAGCTTCTCCAGGGCGGCGCGTTCGCTCTCGACCCGGTCGGCGACCTCGGCGAGCTGCCGCATCAGCGCCTCGGTGCCGCCGCCGACCTGGTCCCCGGGCATGGCGGCAACCAGCAGTGCGGGCAGTGCGTCGGCGAGTGCACGGCTCTCCTCCAGCGCCTCGTCCAGGTCGTACAGAGCGGCGAGCGCATGGGCGCCACCGGCACCGTCCTCCACCTCGGCCAGCGCCGACGCGGCCCACCGGAAGGCCCGGCCGAGCACCCGCAGTGCGACCGCGGCTTCCGTGCCGCCCGTCCCGGCGTCGTCCAGGGCGGCGGCGATCTCACGTCCGGCATCGTTCACGACGGTCTCCGTCCCCCGGGTGCGCCGACTCGGCGAAGCCGTCGTGGGCCGCACCGAGGGTGCATCATCGCATCCCCGAATCCTGCGCCGATCTGCTGTTCCGGCCATTATGATCGATCCACCGGAAGGCGTGATCGTATCCAACAACCGCTACCGCAAGGGGACTTGATGACCGAGGTAGTGTCCTTCGACGGGCCGGACGGAGCCTCGCTGCAGGTCGAGGTGGCCGATGACGCGCCGGGGCTCGAACGGATCTCCCGGGATTCGGGCGAGGTCGTCCGGGCCGGCCGGCGACTGGAGGACGCCCTCGCGCAGGCCCGCCCCGCGATCCGGTCGGTGATCGACTCGGTCCAGGCGCTGGGACCGGACGAGTACGAGATCGAGTTCGGGATGAAGTTCAACGCCGAGTCCGGTGTGGTGATCGCCAAGACCGCGGTCGAGGGCCACTTCATGGTCAGGGTCCACTGGACCCGGTCCGCTCCGGACCCCACGGTCTGAGCCCGGTGTCCCCCGACTGGGAGCGTCCGCCCTGGTTGGTGAGCATCCGCAGGACCGAGCGCGGTGACCCGGTGGGCGCCGGCCTGCTGGTCACTCCGCGGCACGTGCTGACCTGTGCCCATGTCGTACGTCCCGGCAGGGCGCCGGGCGTGCCCGAGCAGCCGGTCTTCGTACGGTTCCAGTACGCGTCCGCGCACGATCCGCTGCCCGCCGCGGTGGTGCCGGGCGGCTGGCATCCCGACTCCGGGGACGGGACGGGCGATGTCGCGGTGCTCGAACTCGGTGCGCCCGCGCCCCCGGAGGCCCTGCCCGCCCCGTTGCGGACCACCGACCCCGGCACCTGGGACCACCGTTTCCGTGCGTACGGCTACCCCGAGGAGCACAGACGCCAGGGCGTGCCGGTGCGGGGCGAGATCATCGGCCACGCGGGCAGCGAGTGGCTCCAGGTGGAGGCGGCCCCGCACTCCGGCTGGGGGCTGGAGAAGGGCTTCTCCGGCTCCCCCGTGTGGGACGTCAACAGCCGGGGCGTCATCGGCATGCTGGTCGCCCGCGACACGGTGACCTCGGTGGACCGGCGCACGGCGTACGCGATCAAGGTCGAGACGCTCGTCCGCTACTGGCCGGAGCTCGGGCGGCACGTCAAGGGCGCGACGACCACCGAGCTGAGGGACAGGCTGGAGAGCCTGCTGTGGGTCCCGCTGACCGGGAACGGCGAGATCCCCCGGGTCGGCCAGGTGAACCCGCACGACATCGGGGTGGCCCGCTCCAAGTACAGCGGTTCCGGGGACGGCGATCCGCGGGGCAGTGCTCCGTACGTGCCCCGCCGCGCACAGGACGACCGGCTCGACGAACTCCTCGCGAACCGGCGGTTCGTGCTGCTGGCGGGGCGCTCGAAGGCGGGAAAGTCCCGCACCCTGTACGAAGCGCTGCTCCGTACGATGCCGGGCGCGCGGCTGGTGGTGCCGCGCCCGGACAGCTCGGGCCGCCGGATCCTGGACGACCTCAGCCGGCTCCGCCTGCCCACCGGGTCCGACCCGGTGGTGCTCTGGCTGGACGATCTGCACCGCTACCTCCAGCCCGGCGGACTCGACCTGCAGATCCTGGACCGGCTGGCCCGGCGGGAGCCCGGCGTCACCGTCGTGGCGACGATCCCGGCCAAGCAACGGGCCGCGCTGACCGGCATGGAGAACGACATCGGCCGGATCGCACGCACCGTTCTGAACAAGGCGAGCACCGTCGAACTGCCGTCGCTGCTCGCCGCCGAGGACGCCGCGACCGCCCGGGAGACATACCCCCGGGAAGACTTCACGGCCCGGGGCATCGGCGAACTCATGGTCGCCGCGCCCAGCCTGGAACTGCGCTTCACGGACGGGATCGACAGCTGCCCGGCCGGCTGGGCGCTGGCCAGGGCGGCCTCCGACTGGCTGCGCATGGGGGTGGCCGAGCCACTTCCCGAGGCCGCACTGCGAGCGCTCTTCGCCTCGTACATGGCAGCGCACCGTCCGGACCTGGATGCCGACGAGGCCGCGTACCGCACCGGTCTGGCCTGGGCCCGCGAACCGGTGGCGGGCACCATCGCGCTGCTCCACCGGACGGGAGCGCCCGAAGGCCCCGCGGGGTACGCCGGCACTCCGTACCTCTCGGAGTACCTGGACACCCGCGACGACGATCCGTCGGCCGCGGTGCCGCGGTTCGCCTGGGAGTACCTCGCGGGCCGCCGAACGGCTGCCGAACTCCTGCCGACCGCGTACACCGCGCTGGTCCGGGGCGAGTCGGAGACGGCCGAGCGGATGCTGCTGCGGGTCGCGGACGGCGCGGCCGACCGGGACAGTGCGGCGTGGGCAACGCTGGTGCTCGGTGAGATGTATCTGTACCGGGCGGACTTCGCCGCGGCGGCGGACCGGTTGGAGCGCGCGGCCGCGACCACCGTGGACAGTGTGGTCCCGCTGGCGCAGGTCATGCTGGCCGAGATCCTCATGATGACCGGTGACCGGGTCCGCCCGCGGGAGTTGCTGGAGAGCGCCGTGGCGGCCCGCGATCCGCAGCTCTCCCAGCTGGCCCAGGTCAGTCTGGCGGCCCTGCTCTTCACGGAAGGCAGGAGCGAGCGGGCTGAGCAGCTGCTGGAGTCGGTCGTCGCCGCCGGGGACGACGAGGTGGCGCACAAGGCGCAGGCGCAGTTGGTCAACGCGCTCTCCGGGGCCGGCGGCGACGCGGCAGGCGTACGTACCCGGCAGGTGCAGGGACCCGACCGGGGCAAGTCGCGGGTGGGGACGGGTATTTCGCGCGGCGGTACGGCGGAGCCCTCCGAGCAGCCGTGGATCCTCTCCCGGGCGATGGGCGAGTCGATGGCCGGCCAGGTCACCGCGGTGGCCCAGGCGAACCTCGGCGGTGTGCTGGCCGGCCAGGGCAAGCTGGACCGCGCCGAGGAGGTGCTGCGCTCGGTGCTGGCCGGCGGGCAGTCCCACGCGGTGCCGCTGGCCCAGGTGGGCCTGGGCGAGTTGCTGATGGTGCGCGGGCGGGCCGAGGAGGCCGAGCAGATCCTGCGGGAGCTGATCGCCTCCGGCAATCCCCTGCTGGCCTCGTACGCCAAGATCCTGCTGGCCGTCGTGCTGCACCCGCAGGGCCGTATCGAGCAGGGGATGACCCTGCTGCGTGAGGCGGCCGCCTCCGGCCACCCCAACCACGGACCGCGGGCGACCTGCGGGCTCGGCGAGTGGTACGCCCATCAGGGCGATCTCCCCGCCACCGAGGAGTGGTTCGAGCGCGCGATCGCCACCGGCCATCCGGACTGGTCGGCGATGGCCCGGATCGAGTTCGCCATCGTGCTCGCGACCCTGGGCGACGACCTGGACCGGCCCATGGAACTCCTCACCGCCGTCGTCGACTCGGCACACCCCAACCTGGGCCCGTACGCGGCCAACGTCCTCGGTAACGTCCTCGCCCTGGACGACCGCGTCGAGGAGGCCGAGCGCGCGTACCGCGTCGCCATCGACTCCGGACACCCGAACTGGTCCCAGGTGGCCCGGGTCGACTTCGCTGTCACGCTCGCCAACAGGAGCGGCGACGCGGCGGCGGCGACCGAACTCCTCAATGCCGTCATCGGGTCCGCGCACCCGCATCAGGGCCCACGCGCGGCCGACCTCCTCGGTGACCTCCTCGCCCTGAACGGTCGCGTCGAGGAGGCGGAGCGCGCGTACCGCATCGCCATCGACTCCGGACACCCGCAGTGGTCGCTGATCGCCGGCATGGACCTGGCCGGCATGCTCGCCGACGCCGGGGACTACGCGCGGGCGGAGAGCCTGCTGCGGGTGGTGGCCGACTCGGACGACGCCACGGCCGAGGTCTGGGCGCGCGCCGTACTGGGCACGGTACTCATCGCCGACGGCCAACGGGACGAGGGCATCGGTGAGTTGCGGACCGCGGCCGCCGCGGATGCCGGCGCCGCCTCCCAGTTCGGACGCTTCCAGCTGGCCAAGTGCCTGATCGAGGACGGCGAGGCCGAGCGGGCCGAAGGGCTGCTGCGCACCGTCGTCGGGGGCGAGCCGTCCCAGGTCACCGAGGTGGCCCGCGCCTACCTCGCGGTGCGGTTGCTGCACCGGGACGCCGACGCGGCGGCCGAGCTGCTGGTCCGGGAGGAGGACGCGGACGACGAGGAGGCCCTCGCGTTCGCGTATCTGCGTGCGGCGGAGTACCTGCTGGACACCGGGGAGGTGCAGGCGTCCGGAGAACTGCTCCAGGCGGTACTGGAGTTGGCGGGCCCGCGCACGACCCCCTGGGCCGGCGCCCTGCTCGGCGTGGTCCGGCGCTCCGTCAACGACCTCGAATCGGCCCGCCGTCTACTGACCGACGCCCTCGCCGCGGACGACCCGTCCGTCGCCCCCCTGGCCCGGCGCTACCTCGGCAGCACCCTCTTCCGCCTGGGCCTGCTGCCCGAGGCGGAGCAGACCCTGCTGCCACTGGCACGCTCGGAGGACACCGAACACCGCCCGCAGGCACTGCTGCTGCTCGGCCGGGTACTGGCAGCGGACGGCCGACCGGAGGAGGCGTACCCCTGGCTGGAGCAGGCCATCGAACACGGAGACCCCGACACCGAGGCCGACGCCCGCGAGGTCTACGCGGAACTACTGCTGAGCGCAGGACAGCAGACCCGGGCCCGCGAGATCTACGCGCCACTGCTGCCTGCGGACGACGCGGAGGGGCCGGAAAGGCCCGAGGGGCCGGAGGGACCGCACACCACCCTGCCGACCCCACCCCCCAACGACACCCCAAATCCACCCCACGCAACGCTCCCACTCACCCCCGACCCGATGCCCCCTCCCACCCCCGAGCCCACCGCCACCCCGAGCCCCACCCCCACACCACACCCGCTCCCTCCGGCCGTACTCACCCTCCTGGGCGACGTCGCGCACGCGGAGGGCGAAGAGGAGGAGGCCGCGTTCTGGTACGCCTTCGCCCGGCGCGCACCGGGCGGCAACGCCAACCGTTGACCCATCACCGGTGGCACGGCCGGTTCACCGACCGCCGCTGGTTCCGACGTGGAACCTCGTCAGCGCAAAAAGGATCACGAGGTCGAGTGCCATGACGGGGATGGCCCACGCCGGGTAGTACGGAACGAACATGAACTGGGTGATCAGGCTGATCCCTGCCACCGCCACACCGGCACCGCGCCCCCAGCTCTTGTTCGCCAGGATTGCCAGACCGGCCACGACGAGCGCCACACCGACCACGAGGTGAATCACGCCCCAGGCAGTGAGATCGAACCGGTACGCGTACCTGGTCGAGGCGGCGAACAGGTTGTCCTCCGCAATACCGGATGCCCCCACAAGAATGCTGAGCGGCCCGCTGAGCATCAGCAGGGCCCCGGCGACCTGGGACGCACCATCGATCTTCGCACTGCCGGGCTCCCTGTGCCCTGGCGGCGTCTTGTTCGGCATCGCTGTCATGGCCGTAGCCTTCCTGTTCGGCGCGGCCACCGACGCACATGGCCCGTGCGAAGACAGCCACGTTCCCCTGCCAGGATCACCACAATCCCCCGGCACCGCCACTGCGCCCCGCCACGGGGAGGCCGGGGCCGACGGCAAGGGCGCCCGCTCGCGCCGGGCCAACGCTCGAAAGATGTGCGGGAACCACGGGAAGCCCCGGTGGCGCCTAGCGTCGACGACATCGACCTGATCCGCCGCGGACTCTCCGGAGAAGGCAGTCACCAAGGCGGTCACTCTGGCGTGTGGGGGGCGGATAGAGCGCAGTGACGACACATACCTGGCAGCCGATCCGACCCTTCTCATGGGTCTGCACGGCGTCTTCCACCGGCATCCATGGATCGACCGGGTCCTAGCCGAGCACGACCTTGCCGACGAGGACGTGTTCAGCCTGGCCGTCACCCGGGCCGAGGCGTACGGATGGAGCAGCACCCATCTGGGCGGCGCTCCACTGGGAGGCAGCCGCTGGGGCCCAACGCCGCCGGTGAGGACTGGACCGAGGACGGGCACATCCGTCAACTGGCCTGAGTACAAGTGGCCGTGGAAGAAGAAGTGCGCGGTCAGCGCCTTCCCCTGTTACCGATGGCCACGGCCCTCGACGACGCAATGCATCACAGTCATCGCCGTTGCCGCCCGTGATTCCGCCGGGCTGTCGACCCGAGCACCCGACGTAGCGGAAACCACGTCGCGCACCAGCAGCACCGCCCCAACGCGCCTGACGCTCCATCAGAAAAAGCGTCGAACGAGTGTCACGAGATCGCCCGTAACGCACACACCGCACACAATACGCACGCACAGAACCGCAGGTCAGCAGCCCGTCGCGACCGGTTCGAGGATGGCAACGCACTCCACATGATGCGTCATCGGAAATACGTCACGGGGATCGACATTCAGAGAACCTGCAGGTCAGACGCGGCGTGACCGCTCCCGAGGAGCGGCCTGCACATGCCCGGAGCGTCAAACGAGCGTCACGGCCGAGACCGGTCGGCCCTGCTCAACGCGTGTCGACGGCAGCCCCGCACACTGCCAGAAGCAAGGACGTGGGATTGTGCGGAATCACCGGTCGGTGCTCGCCCCCGGGTGCCGGCCACCGTCGAAGCGTGCCCGCACTGCGGGGTCGTCGAGCAGTCGGCACGGGTAACCGTCGGTGCGTACAGATGTGGCCTCGTGACACAGTGGCTCGCCGCAGGTACGGGACATGGGGCTGCGTCCGGTGGAAAACACCCCCACGAAGATGCCCTCCTCACCCACCACCCGTCGTCGTCCGCGACGCCGTCTGCCACGGCGTCGACCTGCAGCCTCCGGCCACACTCACGGCGGCCGGCTCCGGCTTACGGACCCGTTCGCCGAGCCGACCAACCTCGACGGTCGCCGGCCTGGAGCATTTCAGCGGTACCCAGTTGTGCGTGAGCCGGAACGCGGTGCCCGGGCCCACCGGCACGCGTGGGCATGCCTTCCGACACCGCTGTTGCACGACTCGCCTCGAAAGAGCTGAAGCACGAGGGGAGCGCCCCCAGGGGGTCGACAACCCGGCGTCTCTGCTCCGGGAGCTCATCGAGCTGGGCTGATGACGCGGCGCACCGACACTGCGATCGACCTGCCCGACGCCTACCGCCTGGCCTTCGGCATCAAACGCGCGGCAGCGTCCCCGCCGACCGACGGCTCCGCGGAGACGTACCACGGAGCGTGGCGAGTCCCTTGCGCCACAGAGCGATCCCCCCGCCAGGAGGCGGGCTTTCGGTCTACCAGGGGTGATTACGAGGCTTGCGCAGCCAGAATCCATGCGGCTCTTCACCCGAGGACGGCTTCAGCCACGGGCGGAGCTCCCCCGCCTCGTCCGGCACCGACTCGTGCACGAAGCGCGCATCCAATGCTGCCAGCAGAGCGGACAGCTCCGCCTGGGCCTCGTCGGTCAGTGTGCCCATGGAAATCTGCAACTGATCACGCGCATCCAGATCATTGATGTAAGCGCTGATCGGGTACTGCCCCGGTAGCTGCCAGTCGGACTCCATCCTGCGCACAAGATGTTCCCAGGAAGAGAACAGGTTCTTCACGGAATACACCGGATCTGTAATTTTCGCACGAATGCTGGGCGCAACCCGAGAGCGCTCGATTTCCAATCGGCAGGCGTCGTACCGAGAGACGCTATTGATCACCGGCGGAGTCAGTCTGGACCATGCCTCGTCCGTATTCGGCGTCTCCGTCGACCTTTCATTCACGTTACTCCTGGAGTTGGCGCATGTAGTAGCTGTGGCCGTCACTTGGCTGCATGAAGGTGCCGTTGGATCCCTCACGGATTAGCATCGCGCCGGTCCAATCATCCCACCATGCCCAACGAGGGGTCCCTGATGGGGTGTCACGCATTTTAATGCCAGGTTTTGCAGTCATCATGTCTTCGAGATACTCCGGGACATCCAGATCCTGGACTCCCGGAATACCTCGCCTGTTGATGTCACCGTGCGCAGCTATCTTGTCGGCAAGCATACTGAGGTCGCCCGCCTGACTTGCGGGGTCGGCTTGCCCGATACAAGCCTTGAGCCCGAGCGGATCAATCCACAGATGGGGGTTTCGAACGTACACGACGGGATTGAGCGCCGGAATGAGGCCGAGAGGATCCGAGGATATATAACGGGCCGTTTACCGTGGGCCGAGCCGAGGACCTGGGCGGCGAAGGCAGACAGCGAGACGGCCGGAACGGCGGGAAGCGCACGCAGAGCGGCGCACGCCCCGGCCAGCAGGCTGCGCATGGTGTCGGGGCACGGCCCAGGCGTCGCGCGAGCCCATCGGCCCGTACCCTGGCGGCCCAGTCCGCCAGCGGAGGAACCGACGCGGTGAGCTCGTCAAGGGGGGTGCCCCTATCTGTTTCGTCAACCCTGTCAGGGTCGGTTCGTGGGAGTTGGTGCTGGTTTTTGGGAACGTCCCGCGAAGCGGGACGTTCCCGGCGGATCGGGTGCCTGATGGGCAGCCCGGTGGCCGGCACGGCGGGGGTGGCCGTGCCGGTGCGCGCGTGATGGGGTCAGGAAGGGAGGGGCGGTGGTGCTGTCAGGCCGCGAGGCCGATGTCGCCGGGGGTTCGTGGTTCGTAGAGGGCCCCGGTGCGGATCATTGCGTGGATGACGTTCACACGTTGGCGGGCCAGGCGGAGGATCGCTTGGGTGTGGGTCTTGCCGCGTGCGCGTTGACGGTCGTAGTAGGTGCGGGAGGAGCGGTCGGATTTGCAGCCGATCGCGGCGAACGCGGCCTGGAAGAGGGCGCGTTTGAGGAGTCGGTTGCCGCGGTGGGGTGCGTGCTCGCCACGGATGGAGGTGCCCGAGGACTTGGTGGCGGGGGCGAGTCCGGCGTAGGAGGCGAGGTGTCCTGCGGTGGGGAAGGTGGTGCCGTCGCCGATGGCGACGATCACGGCGGCGGTGGTCCTGACGCCCATGCCGGGCATGGAGGTCAGGAGGTGGAAAAGAGGGAGGGCCTCCAGCAGGGCGGCGATCTCCTGCTCGGCCTGGCGGCGCTGGGTGTGGGCGGCGGCGAGCTGGGCGGCAAGTCCGGGCACGATCAGCGCGCTGGCCTCGGTGCCGGGCACGATGACGGTCTGCTCGGCAAGCGCGTCGAAGATCTCCGCGGTGAGGTGGTGGGCCTTGCGCGAGCCGTGCGCCTTGAGCAGGGCCTCGCAGCGGGCGTGGCCCAGTTTCTTCAGCCTGGCCGGGGAGCCGTGCCGTTCAAGGAGGGCCAGGATGTAGGGGTAGCCCAGCCGGGGGCCGACCACCCGCTCCAGGGTGGGATGGATCTGGGAGAGCAGGCCGCGCAGCCGGTTGGAGGTGCGGTTGACCTCGCCGGCCAGGTCGTTGTCGTAGCCGGTGAGCATGGTCAGCTCGGCCAGCTTCTCGTCGTCGCGGTCCACCGCGCGCAGGGTGTGCGGCATGGTCCGGGCGGTGTCGGCGATGACGAAGGCGTCGCGGGCGTCGGTCTTGGCTTCGCCCGGGTAGAGGTCGGCGGCCCGGCGCATCGAGAGTCCCGGCAGGTAAGCGACCCGGCAGCCGGTCGCGCGGGCCACGGTCAGTGGCAGCGCGCCGATGTTGGCGACCTGGTCCACGATCACCAGGACGGTGCCGAACTTGGCCCTGAGCTTGTCGAACAACTCCCGCAGGCGGGCCTCGGTGTTGGGCAGCTTCTTGTCGTGGACGGTCTTGCCCTGCCCGGTCAGGCCGCGGGCGTGGTGGAACTCCTTGCCCAGGTCCAGGCCGAGGAACAGACCTATGCCGGAGATATCGATGACGGTGTCGGCCATGCGCGATGCCCCTCTTCGGTCGTGCCTTTCGCATCCGTCCCGGCCGTCCCTGCGGCACCACACGCCGGCAACCACGTTACGCAGACATCCCGCCCGTGAAGAGGTCCGGCGTTGCACCGGACCAGGCAGTCGTCAGGCCCCTCATCAGCGGTCAAGCGGTGCCCCGAAGCCCGGCGGCAACACCCCCCAGGTCATCGACTTCGACAGGGGGCACACAGCCATACCGGACCCGGGGGCCAGGCGCCCCATTTCGGGGCCACAGAAAAGGTAACGGGGCGTGCGCCCGCTCCCACGCGGCTTCCTCCTCGCGCCGGGCCTGGGCGAGCGGGGTGACGGAACCGGTGAGGGCTTCGACGGCGACGGCGATGCCGCCCGGGCTGGCGCCCGAGCGGCGCAGAGCGGAACCGGATGCCCGAGTCCTCGATCTCGCCGGCCTGGGCGAAGCTCGCGGGAATCGTTCTCGATCATCCGCGGGCTGTATCCGGCCGGGGCATGGGCGGCCTGCCCCGAACCGGACCTGACGTCGGACACCGCCGATACCCTTGGCCCGTACGCACGCGACCATCGCGCGACCTTCGGCAGATCTTCAAGGTGGGGACCAGAGTGAACACAACGCCGCTGAGCCCGGACGATCCGGCCGAGCTGGGCGGGTTCACGCTGCTGGGACGGATCGGCCATGGCGGC
This sequence comes from Streptomyces sp. NBC_01591, assembly GCF_035918155.1. Taxonomy (NCBI): domain Bacteria; kingdom Bacillati; phylum Actinomycetota; class Actinomycetes; order Kitasatosporales; family Streptomycetaceae; genus Streptomyces; species Streptomyces sp. NBC_01591. Next base: position 6,723,196 of record NZ_CP109327.1, on the reverse strand, counting down.
ATGGGCCAGGTCTACCTCGGCGAGTCCGCTGCTGGTGAGGCCGTCGCGGTGAAGGTGATCAAACCTACGGTCGTCGATTCGGAGACCCGGCAGCGGTTCGCCCAGGAGATCGAGGTCCTCAAGACGATCTGGGGACCGCGCGTCGCCGCGTTCGTGAAGGCCGACACGGAGTCGGAGCAACCGTGGCTCGCGACCGAGTACGTGGAGGGTCCCGACCTGCGTCGGCTCCTCGACACCCGGGGTGTCCTGTCGCCTCTGGCGGCCGCTTCGCTCGGAGCGACCCTTGCCGAGGCGCTGGCCGGAGTCCACAGCCAAGGGCTGCTGCACAGGGACCTCAAGCCGGCGAACATCCTGCTCGGCCCCAACGGCCCCAAGATCATCGACTTCGGCCTCGCCGTCTTCGCCGAGTCCAGCGCCTCCCTCACCGCACCGAACATGGTGATGGGCACTCCTGCCTGCATGTCTCCGGAGCAGGCGAACGGGGAGAAGCCGCTGACGGCCCCGGTGGACGTGTACGCGCTCGGGGCAGTGCTGCTCTTCATGACCACGGGCCACTATCCGTATCAGGCCGATCACGTGCAGGTGCTGTTCAGTCACATCGTCAACCCCGACAAGGCCCCCGACCTGTCGGGGGCCCCCGAGGAACTGGTCGGTCTCCTGTCGTCCATGCTCCGGTACGCGCAGCACGACCGTCCGACGATGGACGAGGTGGTCACCCAGTGCGTGGCGGTCATCAAGGCGCACGGGGCGACCGTGGCCCAGGCCCGACGGCAGCTGACCTCCCTCACCACGGTCGCGTACGAACCGCCGGAGCCCTCCCCCGTACCGGCTCCCGCCCTGCCGCCCACGGATGCCGAGGCCTTCGCCGAGGTGTCGACTCTCCTGGCCCCGAACGCGGTGGCCGTGGCGCCGACCGTTCCACTGCCGCAGCAGTCCGTCACGCCCGCCCGCCCGCCGGGCTACACCCCGACGGTGGCGGTGACCACCCCGGACGCGGAGCCCACATCCGAGGCCGCGCCGCAGCCCGCGCCCGCGCCGCCTGCCGGCCCGCGCCGTTCCGCCGCCTCGCTCCGGATCGCGGCACAGTTGCGGGAGACGTACGCGTCGACAGCGCCGTTCTGAGCGGGCCGACAGGCAGCGAGGCGCCAGGGCGGGCCGGACAGAGGTGCCCATCGCCCCTTGTCCCGGGCCGTGGCCCGCACGAAGATCTACACAGTTCAGCAGCTATCAGGAGGTATCGCGGGTGACCGCCCAGCAGTCCAGTCGGCAGCCCATCCCAGGCACCGGTACGAGTCTCCCGCCCGGCGCCCAGATCGTCGTACGCGATGAGGAATGGCTGGTCAAGAACGTCACCCGGACCGATCATGACGGCGACCGCATCGAAGCCGTCGGGATCTCCGAGTTCGTCCGCGATCAGGAAGCCGTCTTCTTCACCGGCCTGGAGCGCACCCGCGACGGCGCGCCCGGCATCGAGCTGATGGACCCCGCCAAGACCACTCTGATCAGCGACGACTCGCCAAACTTCCGCCGCAGCCGGCTCTTCCTCGAAGCGATTCTCCGCAAGACCCCGCTGCCCCAGTCCGAGCGCGGTCTGGCCCTCGCCGACAGCTTCCTGCTCGACTCGCTCCCCTACCAGCAGCGGCCCGCACAGCTCGCGCTCTCGGGCCGGAACCTGCGCCCGCGCATGCTGATCGCGGACGTCGTCGGCCTCGGCAAGACCCTGGAGATCGGGCTCACCCTCGCGGAGCTGATCCGCCGCGGCCGCGGTGAGCGGATCCTCGTCGTGACCCCGCAGCACGTTCTGGAGCAGTTCCAGCACGAGCTGTGGACACGGTTCGCCATCCCGCTGATCCGCCTAGACTCCGCGGGCATCGAGCGGATCCAGCGGGAGATCCCGGCGGGCCGAAACCCCTTCACGTTCTTCAAGCGCGTGATCGTCTCGATCGACACCCTCAAGAACACCGATCAGTACAAGCATCACCTGGAGCACATCCGGTGGGACGCCGTCGTCATCGACGAGTCGCACAACCTGATCAACCGCGGTTCGCTGCGCAACCAGCTCGCGCAGCTCCTCGCCCCGCAGACGGACGCCCTCATCCTCGCCAGCGCCACCCCGCACAACGGCAACGCCCGCTCGTTCGCCGAGCTGATCGCACTGCTCGACCCGGCGGCGATCCGTGACCCGGAGCGGTACTCGGCCGAGGACATCAAGCACCTGTTCATCCGCCGCACCAAGGTCAGCGCCGAGGTACGGGAGAAGATGTCCGGCCAGTGGGCCGACCGGGGCCCTTCCGAGTCGGTGCACTGCCCGGCGACCCCGGCCGAGGAGAAGATCTTCGAGGAGCTGGCCCAGGTCTGGCTGCCCGCCGAGGGCCGCTCGGTGAGCGAGGTCCCACTCTTCCCGTACACGCTGCTCAAGTCCTTCCTCTCCTCGCACGCCGCCCTGAGCTCGACGGTCGAGACCCGTATCAAGACGCTGGAGAAGAAGAACGACCCGGACGCGACGGCCACCGAACTGGCCGCTCTCCAGCGTCTGCGGGAGCTGACGGCCGGTCTGACCGCGCAGGATTCGTCCAAGTTCGCTGCTCTCGTCGAGCAGTTGAAGGCGATCGGGGTCGGGCCGCGCAGCGAGACACGCGTCGTGGTCTTCTCCGAGCGCGTCCAGACCCTGGAGTGGCTGCGGTCCGCCGTGCCGGCCGCGCTCGGTTTCAAAGGCAAGGCCCTGGAGGAAGCGGCCCGTGTGATGCACGGCGGCCTCTCCGACGAGCAGCAGATGCAGTGCGTCGAGGACTTCGGTCTCGCCGACGCACCCGTACGCATCCTCTTCACCGGTGATGTGGCCTCCGAGGGTGTCAACCTCCACCGGCAGTGCCATCAGCTCATCCACTACGACGTTCCGTGGTCGCTGATCCGCATCGAGCAGCGCAACGGCCGTATCGACCGTTACGGGCAGGTCCACAAGCCGCAGTTCCGCGCCCTGATCCTGACCAGCGAGGTGGACGGCGCGAAGGACGACCGCACGGTCGCCGAGCGTCTCCTTGAGCGGGAGGACGAGGCACACCGCTCGCTCGGCACGGCGGAGGCGGTCTCCGGCCTGTACCGCGCGGAGGCCGAGGAGAAGTCGCTGATCCAGGACCTCCTCAAGGGCCGCACGGTCGACGAGTCGCTCCAGCACACCGCCGATGAGGCGGGCGGGGCGGACGACTTCCTGGCCGGCTTCTTCGCCCAGGTCGACGACGTGTCCGCCGAGCCCACCTCGGAGGCCTCCACGTCCGCGTCTGCGCCGGACGATTCCTCGGCACCGCCGAAGGCCCACGTGCCCCGTCTCTTCACGACCACCCGCGAGTTCGTCGACGAGGCGGTACGAGAGGTCTTCCCGGACGCCCAGCAGTCCCTCGGGATGGACCGCGACCCCGAGAGCGGCCTGATCTCCTTCAAGCCCCCGGTCGACCTGGTGCACCGGCTGAAGGCGCTTCCGCCCGACTACCGCCGCGAGCAGCGCCTGAGCGAGCGCCTGCTGGTCACCCTCAACCGCAAGCTGGCCGACCGCGCCCTCGTACGGGCCCGCGAGTCGGGCACCTCCAGCTGGCCGGAGATCTCCCTGCTCACCGACCTCCACCCGGTGGTGGAGTGGCTGACCGACAAGGTCCTCGTGAAGCTGGGCCGCCAGGAGGCCCCGGTCATCACAGCCGATGTCGAGGCCCCCGTGTACCTCGTTCAGGGCATCTACTCCAACGCCCTTGGCCGCCCGACGGTCGTGAAGTGGATGGCCGTCACGGGCGAGGACGTCACGGACGACATGGTGGGGACACTGCGCGAGGCGGGCATCGGCCCGACGATGGCCAATCCGTTGCGGCCCCACGACGTGGACGGCCTGCGGGCCGGCATCCCGGCGGCCCTGGACGCCGCCGAGGCCTTCCTCTCGCGCCACAGCTCGGAGTGGGACAAGGCGCTCCTCGCCCCGATCGAGGAGTACCGGCAGCGCCTGGGCCAGTGGGAACAACCCACCCTCGCGGGCGAGGAGACCAAGGACGCCCTCTCCCGCCTCGCCGACTCCCTGCTGACGACGGGCCGCCCGATGCTGCGCGTCCTGGCCGTCCTCGACTCAGCCCACGGCTCCGCCGCGCACGCCTAGGAGAATCCCCATGACGTACGACTCCCTGGTCAACCGCGGTGACTACTTCTCCGCGCACTACCTGGCCGAGGTCTTCCCGAAGGACCTCAAGTCCGGGCTCCTCGCGGCCTGGAAGACCCGCGAGGAGGAGGCCAAGTCCTCGTTCTCTGACTCCGAGCAGGAACCTGACCCGGACGCCCTCCCGGTCACGCCCCGCCTGGGTCTGCGCGCCCTGCGCCGCCCGTACTTCCGTACCCGCGCCTTCTTCGCGGAGGCGGCGGTCACGCCCGACGACGCGACGACGTACGACGCACCCGAGTGGCGCGAGCGCGCGACTTCCCTCAATGCCTCCGTTCTCCGCGCCTTCGGCTACGACGCCAAGCCCCAGACCCTGACGGTGTCCCGGGCGGACCACACGTACGAGATCCCCGTCGCGCACGCCGAACCGGGCCTGGTGGCCGTCGACTGCGGCTGGGCTGCCGAACCCGACGCGGCCCTGGACCCGGACGGCCCCGGCCGCCTCCTCACCCCCGTACAGCTGGACGCGTCCAACTCCCTCCGTACGGGCTCGAAGCTGGCCTCGTTCCTCTTCGCAAGCGAGGACGCGCCGCGTTACGTGCTGCTGCTCGCCGGCGGCGTGATCGTCCTCGCGGACCGGGCGGCGTGGGGTGAGGGCCGCTACCTGGCGGCCTCCCTGGACACGGCCCTGGACCGCAACAACACCAAGGACGGCCAGGAACTCGACACCCTGGCCGCGTTGTTCGGCGCGGACTCGCTGCGCACTCCGGAGGAGGGCGGCGAGAACCCGCTCGCCGGGCTCATCGACAAGTCGACGAAGCACGCGGTGGGCGTCTCGTCGGAACTCCGGGACGGCCTGCGCGAGTCGGTGGAACTCATCGCGAACGAGGTCCTGGAACGGATCACCAGCCATGACGGCGTCCGCCTGGAGGACGTCAAGGAACTCCCGGAACTCTCTCGGCAGCTGGCCCGCGAGTCGTTCCGCTACCTGTACCGCATCCTGTTCCTCCTGTACGCGGAGGCCCGCCCGGAGCTGGGCATCCTGCCGTCGGACTACCCGGAATACCACCAGGGGTACGGCCTCGGCCGCCTCGGCGAGCTCGTCGCGGAGCGGGACCTGGTGGGCGAGAAGGCCCGCGAGGGCGTGTACCTGTACGAGTCCCTGGACCTGCTCTTCAGCAAGGTCCAGGAGGGCTACCGGCCGCGCCGCACGCACGGGGTGAGCGCCAAGGATTCCGAAGACGTCGGCCTCCGCTTCGAACCCCTCCACTCGAAGCTCTTCGAACCGGAGTCGATCCGCCTGATCGGCGCGGAGTCGGTCAAGGACCCCCGCCACGACGACGACTCGGACGAGCGCCCGCGCTACCTGGACACCCGGCTCCGCAACGCCACCCTGTACAAGGTCCTGCGGAAGCTGATGCTCACCCGGGGCAGGAAGGGCGAACGAGGCGGCTTCATCTCGTACGCGCAGCTCGGCATCAACCAGCTGGGCGCCGTGTACGAAGGGCTGATGTCGTACGCGGGCTTCATCGCCGGCGAAGAACTGTACGAGGTCGCGAAGAACGGCGACCCGAAGGACGGTTCCTGGCTGATCCCGTCCTCGAAGGCCGACGAGTACGCGGATTCCGTTTTCGTGTGCCGCCGGGACGAGGAGACGGGCGCCGATGTCCGGGTCCGGTACCGACCGGGCTCGTTCGTCTACCGTCTCTCGGGCCGCGACCGCCAGACCTCGGCCTCGTACTACACGCCGGAATCGCTGACGAAGGTCACGGTCCAGCTGGCGTTGCAGCACCGCCTGGACCAGGACGACACGGTCACGGAGGCCCGGGAACTCCTGGACTGGAAGATCTGCGAGCCGGCCCTCGGCTCGGGCGCGTTCCTGAACGAGGCCATCAACCAGGTCGCGGCGGAGTACCTGCGCCGCCGCCAGGAGGAGACCGGCCAGGCGATCGACACCGAGCAGCACCCGGTGGAGCTCCAGAAGGCCAAGGCGTACATCGCGCTGCACAACTCGTACGGCGTGGACCTCAACTCGACGGCGGTCGAACTGGCCGAGGTCTCGCTGTGGCTGAACACGATGCACCCGGGCATGGAGGCGCCGTGGTTCGGCCTCCACCTGCGGCGAGGCAACTCCCTGATCGGCGGCCGTCGCGAGATCTACGGTCCGGAACGCCTGAAGAAGGGCGGCTGGCTGGGCGCCACGCCGGAACGCTTCCCCCTCAAGGATGCGGGGTCGGGCCTGCCGTCCGGTTCGGTCCACCACTTCCTGCTCCCGGCGAAGGAGTGGGGCGCGGTCGCCGCCGAGAAGGAGGCAAAGGCCCTGGCCCCGGAGGAGGCGAAGGCGCTCGGCGCCTGGCGCAAGGCGATCACGAAGTCGCCGAGCGCGAAGCAGACGGCCCGGCTTCAAGGGCTTGCGCGTCGGGCGGAGTACCTGTGGCAGCTGGTGGTCCGCCGCCTGGAGATCTCCGAGCGGGACATCAGCCGCAAGATCGACGTCTGGGGCACGGAGCCGGAGTGGCTGCGGCAGCCGGTGGAGGCGGTCCAGAGAGAAGAGGTCCTGGCGGACCTTGAGGCGGTCGACACCCCGTACTGGCGGCTGAAGACGCTGATGGACGCGTGGTGCGCACTGTGGTTCTGGCCGGTCCAGGAGGCGTCGCTGCTGAATGGCACGAATCCTCGTTACCGGCAGGCGGCGGAGCTGGCCGAGCAGTCGGCCGCGTACGAGGTGGCCGTCTCGGGGGCGGAGGACGAGGACGAGAGCGCCAGTGTCCTGATGTCCTGGGAGGAGGAGGCCCTCCCCGGTTTCGGTACGGAAGCCAAGCAGCTGTCCTTGACCCAGGAGGCCGTGGCCAAGCGCCGGATGGGCCGCCGCAAGGAATCCATCGCTGATCGGCGCCGCGAGGTGATCCCGCTGGCGAACCTGGACGACTGGTTGGATTTCGCGGAGTCGCTGCTGGGGACGCAGGATGTGCCGGCGGAGTCGCTGATCGCGGAGTTCGAGTCGCTTACGGAGCTGACGCCGTATGAGGATGCGCTGCCGGACTTGATGGGGATGGATCGGTCTTATTGGCTGGAGTCCCGGTTCCCTTGGGCGGCCCGGTCGAAGGACATTGCCACCCAGCAGGGGTTCTTTCATTGGGAGTTGGAGTACGCGCAGGTCTTTAAGCGGGGTGGGTATGACCTGCAGGTGGGGAACCCTCCATGGGTACGTCCACGCTGGCAGGAAGATCTGGTTCTGGCGGAGTCAGAGCCTTGGTTCGTACTCGCGGAGAAGCCAGGAGCGGCTGAGTGGCGGCTGCGCAGGGACGAGGTGCTGAGCGCTGACAAGGGCAGCCGGGCCTCATTCCTTGATGAGTTGGCGGTTCATTCCGGGTTCGTTGCTGCTCTGGGCAGCCCAGCCGTGTATCCCATGCTCGTAGGAACCCAAGGCGATCTCTACCGGGCATTCATGGCGCAGGTGTGGCGGCACGCGACGCAACGCGGCAGCGCGGGGCTGATCCACCCGGACACACACTTCGGCGGCGTGCGAGAGGGCCTGATCCGGGGGGCCGCGTACCGGCATCTGCGGGTGCACGCCCACTTCGTCAACTCGGCCAACTGGGCCTTCGAAGACCTCGACCGCGCACAGGAATTCGCGATGCACATCTATGGGCGGTCTCGCGAGCCCGACTTCCTTCACCTCAGCGAACTGCGCGACGCGGAGGCCCTGCCCGCATCACTGGCCCATGACGGGCACGGCGAGGCGCCCGGCATCAAGCACAACGGCTCGTGGGACATCCGACCGCATCGCGAACGCGTAGTGCATGTGGACACGGATCTGCTGGCCAGTTGGCAGGCTCTGACGGGCTCAACCGGTCCAGCGGCGCAGACTCCCCTGCTGTACCCCGTCCTGCGCAGCGAGCAAGGGGCCATTGAGGCGCTGGCCGGGCATCACGGCACATTGGCCGACTACCAGCCGCTGATCACGAGTGGATACCACGAAGCCACCGCAAGGAAGGACGGGCTGATCCGCTGGGGCAACCAGGCTGTCCCGTCTCTCTCGGACGTCATCCTCCAGGGGCCACACTTCGCGGCAGCGCTTCCCTGCTCCAAGGAGCCAAGAATCCCCTGTCGGAGCAACAGGGACTGGGATCTGCTCGCTACGACGGAGCTGTCCGAGGACTACGTTCCGGTGACCAATTATGTGCGAGCCACGGACGAGACCACGTATCTCACGGCCCAGGACTCCTGGCGTGGAGCACCGTCCACCTCGCACTTCCGACTGGCCTGGCGGAGGATGATCCCCTTCAACACCAGCCGCAGCCTCCAGGCCGCCCTCATCCCGCCCGGCCCCGCCCATGTCCACGCCGTGCACTCGGCAGCCTTGGCGGACGGGCGTCTGACCGCCCTCAACGCGGGCTTCTGGGCGACACTGCCGCTCGACTACCTGCTCCGTATCACCGGCCGCTCGGACCTCCAGGTCGTCGAGGCCACCAAGATGCCGGCCCCCGACCCGAAGCACCCCCTAGCCGCCGCGCTCCTCCTCCGCACTCTCCGCATGAACGCCCTCACCATCCACTACGCCCCCCTCTGGGCGGAACTGTTCGACCTCCGCTGGGCGGGCTACGAAGACTGGGCCAATCCCCACTGGCCCCGGCTGAGCCCCCTCGCCGCCGACCTCAAGCCGACGTGGGAGTACGCCACCCCGCTCCGTACGGAGTACGAGCGCCGCGCCGCGCTCGTAGAGCTCGACGCCCTGGTCGCCGTCTGGCTCGGTATCGCTGCGGACCAACTCGTCGCGATCTTCAAGTCCCGCTACCCGCAGCTGTACAACTACGAGTCGGCGACCTACTTCGACGCCAACGGCCGTAAGATCGCGGGGGACTTCAATACCTACGGCCACGCCCAGACGAAGGAGGACTATCGCGCCCTCCTCGACCATCTGGCAAGCCCCGCCACCACCCCACCGCCCGAGGGGTACACCGCCCCCTTCTACAAGGCCGACCGCGAGACCGAGATGCGGGCCGCGCACGCGCACTTCTCCGCTCGGCTCGACGCGGAGATCGCTGCCGGCCGGTGGACACCACCTGTGAAGGCCGACGCGTAGAACACGAACGGGCCGTGCCAACCGAGGTTGGCACGGCCCGCTTGGTCGTACAGGTCAGTGCGACGTGAAGGCGACGAACGCCGCCCACTGCTCCTCGTCGAAGCTCAGCACAGCCCCGGCCCTGTTCTTCGAGTCGCGTACGTGGGTCGAACCAACGACGTTCGCCACCTCCACGCACTCGCCTCCCTCGCCGCTGCTGTAGCTGCTCTTGAACCAGGCCGATTCCGGCACGGCCCGCACAGACTCTTCGACGTTCATGTCTCTCCCAGCAACTTCTCGACGACGGCCAGCGATTCGCGCGGAGTGAGGGCCTGCGCCCTGAGGAGCCCGTACTGCTCCTCGATCTCCCGCACCGAGTTCCGATCCGTATGAAGGCGGCTGTCCTTGAGCACCTCCACGTAGGCGATCCTCCGCCCTTCCCTCGTCTCGATCAAGGTGAACGGGCCCGCCAACCCAGCGTGGTCCTCACGCTCTGTCGGCATCACCTGGATCTCAACGTTGCGGCGATGTCCCACCAGCAGCAGGTGCTCCAACTGCCCCCGCATCACGTCCCTCCCACCCAACGGGCGACGCAGCACGGACTCCTCGATTACGAAGCTGATGGTGGGCATCGGCGTGCGGGAGAGAATCTCGTGCCTGGCCAGCCGGGCCGCGACCCGTTCCTCAACGGTCGCCTCATCCAACAAGGGCCGCCGCATCGCGAACACCGCCCGCGCGTACTCCTCCGTCTGCAACAGCCCCGGCACCGCCTGCGCCGCATACACGTGCAGCTCCACGGCCTCCTTCTCCAGCTTCGCCGCACCCCGGAAGAACGCCGGGTACTGAGCACGCGCCACCTCCTCCTTCATCTCCTTCAAGATGCCGCGCGCACCCAGCAACTCATCCGCCTGATCGATGAACTTCCCGGGCGGGATCCGCTTGCCCTGTTCGAACGCCGCGATGGTCGACGCCGAATACCCCGTCCTCGCCCCGAACTCCGCCCGGTCCAGCTCCGCCCACTCCCGAAACCGCTTCAGCTGCCGCCCGAACACCTGAAGGATGCCCGTCGCCCCCTGCTCGGCCTCGTACCCGGCTTCCGCTTCCCGATCGTCCATGATCCGCACCTCCCACGCCCAACGCCCCGGCCGTCCCGCCGGTCACGCCCCGCACCGCCGACACCCTCCGCACCGACGCATACAACCCGCACCCGTCCGCGCGTCACTCCTGGTCAACGTTACTCACGCAACGCCACCGTTGGCGGCATGAAGTCCACAACTCACCCCACCCAGCCCACGCACGAACCCAATGCCCCCGCCCAGGAGTTCGACATGCGTTTCACTTCCACCCCACGCGGCGCACGGCTCGCCCGGCGCCTCGTCTCGCACCGTCTCCACGAGTGGGGCCATCCCTACAACACGACCGCCAACGACACCGTCACCCTCCTCGCCGCCGAGCTCACCGCGAACGCCGTGCGCCACGGCCACGTCCCCGGCCGGGACTTCCATGTCCGCCTCACCGTCGACGCAGACGCCACGACCATCCGTATCGAGGTCACCGACACCCGCACCGAGCGGATTCCCGTCCTCGCCTCCCCTACGCCGGACGCCGAGGCCGGCCGTGGTCTGCTCCTCGTCGCGGCCCTCGCCACCCACTGGGGCACCACACCCCGCGTAGCCGCCCCCGGCAAGACCGTCTGGGCGGAGATCAGCACTCCCCCAGACCGGTGATCCCATACGCTGCCGTCCGTGGTCTACGCAATCTCCCTCTCCGCAGAAGAACTCGACGACATCGACTGGCAGTTGCAACTAGACCAGTTCATGGGCAAGACCATGGGTTCGTCCATGCGGCCACGAGACCTGTCTCCCCAGGTCACGCTCGTGTTCGCGCGCATCCGTCCCGCGTCAGGCACCGCCGGCCCCGCCTACCAGCTGCGCTGGCTCGGCGTGGTGAAACACCCCAAGGGCAGAAAGGTCGCCACCCGGGACGCCCTGATCAGGGTGGAACCGCTGTGGCGCAGTCCCGCGCCGGTGGAGCTGGCCACAGTGACAGCATCGCTGTCCCGGGAGGACGCCGCAGACCTCACCCCCATGCTCTCCAGCGAAGTCGCCGTACTCCCCGACGAGCTCGGTCAGCGCCTCGTCGCCGCGCTGCGCGGTCTCGGACCGCGGTTCGCCGAGCTTCTCGACCGTCTGACCAGCGTCGCGGATCAGGCCCCCTTCGACAGTTCCCGCGTCGAGGACCGCTCCTGGCAGGAGCAATACGACTCCGCGCGTCTTGCGCTCACCATCGGCGAGTTTCCTCTCGCCCCTCTCAGCGCATGGCTCCGGCCCCCGAGTCCCCACGACACCTACCTCGCCGGGCTGATTCCCGAACCCACCGAACAGAGTCTGATCGAGCACGATGCCGCCCATTCCATGCCCGGCCCGAGGCTCCTCCGGCCCTGGGACGGCCCGGACTTCCGCTGCGACATCCACGTCTTCGAACACGAAGGGCGGTACATCGAAGTCGCCAACGTCAACGCCACTCCCGTTGAGGGACGGCTGGGCAGCGACCTGATCTACTACCACGAGGCCACCGGAAGTTTTGTGATGGTCCAGTACAAACGCCTCCCCTCCGTCGAGCGCTGGGTGTACGTGGACGACCGCCTGCGCGACCAGCTCGACCGGCTGGAGGCCGTGGCGCAGGCCAGCAGGCCGCCCCACGCTCCTCACGACTGGCGGTTGGGCAGCGATCCTTGTTTCCTTAAGCTCGCCTACTGGCCGGAGGACGCCCAGGCCGACCCCGGCGGTCCGGCAGCGGGCATGTACCTCCCGTTGTCCTACGTACGCCTGCTCCTCCAGGACGACTGCACCCGGGGACCGAACGGCGGCAGACGCCTCGGCTACTCCTACGCCGACCGGCACTTGATCAACAGCCAGTTCGTCGAGCTCGTCAAGCACGGCCTGGCCGGGACCGTGGGCACGTCCCGGGAGGAACTGCTCGCCCTGGGGTCGGAGCGCGCCCTGGAGGGGTACTCCGTCACCATCGCGGCAGAACTCGGGGACGGCCGCCACCCCGGGGAGACGGTACGGGAGCGGCAACGGCGCGCCCACTCCCGTAAGGCCGGTAAACGCCAGGCCAAGAAGCGTGCCCCCGCCACTCCCTCGAAGGCCGGCAAGTCGAAGCCGGCGCGGCTCGGGGACCAGATGTCGTTCTTCGAACCCGACGAGGGCCCCCCCGGACTGACAGAGGTCAGCCGCCCTTCGGCAGAGTCCCGTACGAAAAGGTGCACTGGACCTGGCCGTCGGCCGCAGGAACGAGGCGTACCTGCTCGGCGGGCATCTGCAGTGCCGTGCCCGCCGGCTCGTCCCAGAGCGACACCGTTCCTCCGGCCTCCCCGAACGACAGGTACGGATGCTCGGGCTTCAGAACACCACCCCGGCTGCCGAGTTTCGCTGCGGGAACCGTCGGCTCGACGCACATCCACTCCGGCTCCACCCCGAAGTACGAAGGCGGCGCCGTCTTCCGGACCGCGGCCGTACGGAAGTCCTCCACCGCCTCCCGAGCCGAGTCCAGCGCCCCCAGCCCACACACCACCACCACGGTCAACTGGGTACACACGTACAACGGAACCCCCAGCCGCTCGACGGGGCTGACGAACGGTGCGTGCACGTGCTTCGCGATGCCCCAGAGGGCCGGGACGAACAGGGCATAACTGAGCAGGCTCAACAGCTTCAGCGCCGACGCGGCCTGCCAGATCCCGGGGACGTCGAGGTCATCGGGTGTCACGCCGAAACTGTCCGCGTACAGCGCGTGCAGCACCGATCCGGAGGCCACCACAAATGACACAGCAGCCGTGAAGACGAGCGGCGCCGCCCAGGCGAGCCATTCACCCCACGTCCACTGGCGGACCAGCAGCCAGATCCCTCCGATCGTCGCCGTGACTGCGAAGATCGACAGCATCTGCATCGGGGTCCAGCCCCTGTCGTCCCCCAGGTCCGCGCCGTTGGAGACGACAAGGAAGTAGCCGGCCACCGCACCGAACATCAGGAGGCTCGCCACGCGGCCGCCGGCTGCGAACATGCCGTAGGCCGACCTGGCGCCTCCGACGAAGCACAGTGCCGCGGCTCCGGTCCACCCCCATACCCACACACCGCTCTGCTGCCGAGCGACCGCCGCACAGAAGGTCATGGCGAGCAGCCAGGCCACGACCAGGTAGGCACGACGCAGGCCGTCCTCCTCGCGACGCGGCACGATGTGGCGTCGCTCCCGACCGTAGAACGGCCGTACATCGACGGCAGTCCCGGGAGCGGAACCTCCGGGCAGGTTCATACGGGAGAGCCGACGGGCTTCCGATGCCGTACCCGTGACCACCATTCCGGTGTCGCGGTAGCCGCACCTCTCCGAAATGCGCGCACGTGACACTGCGGCCGCTCGGCTCAATCTCGCCATCCACGTCCGTGGCCTCGGGGCGGGTGCGCGAGGCGGTCTGTGATCAACCGTGTGCGCCCGCCATCCGGTCAGCTGCTCCCGATCCCGGTCCACCAGCTCGCAGCGCCGGGCGTACATCTCCAGACCGGCCGACCGTGCCAGCTGCTCCACCCGCCAGGCGGCCGCCCGCTCGGTGCGCCGGTTGCGGGCTCCGAAGAACCGCACCTCGACGGAGTACAGCCGTGCCGAGGGTGCCTCGCGCAGCACCCCCCGCGACGCGCCCTCACCACGCGTGAACCCAGTGACGACCGGCCAGCCCCGCTGGTCGAACACCCGCTCCGCCTCGTCCCAGTCGCGTTGCTCCCCCCGTACCTCGACGAGCACCAGCACACGCTGGTCATAGCGTTTCCCCAGCACCAGCTCCGCCTCTCACCGGGCTCCGAAGGTACAGCGACCTACGATGTGACGGTCACGGTGGAAGGAAGCCACTCCTACGAGGGAACGGACACGAAGACATGTCACCGGAGGACAGCGGCAGCAACCGCGCACCCCAGCCGAAGGACCAGCTGTCCCTGTACGGCCGCTATCTGGACGATGCGTCCGCCGAGGACAGCGGGGGCTTCCTGGTGGAGATCGGGGCGGGTGGGCGGAGCACCGATGTCGAGCTGGAGCAGCCCGACGAGGAGCCGGACAGCGCGGACGACCGGATCACGGCACCGTACGACCCGTCTAAAATCGAGATCCAGACCCTCAACCCGACGATCAACCTGCTGATCTCCCGGCTGGTCAACGGGATGATCGATCTCGCCCCGGACTTCCAGCGCAAAGCGGGCATCTGGTCGGACGAGCAGCAGAGCCGGCTGATCGAGTCCCTGCTCCTGCGCATCCCCATCCCCTCCTTCTACGCCTCCGAACTCACCGACAGCTCATGGGCCCAGGACAGTTCCTGGGCCATCGTCGACGGCATCCAGCGCCTCACCGCCATCGCACGGTTCATCGCCCCCGAAGCACTGGCGGAGGCGGGGATAGACTCCGGGCCGCTCAAGTTGCGCGGACTGGAGTACCTCAAGGACGACTTCGAGGGCAAGGGGTACGACGATCTGTCGGGGCGCATGCAGATCCGCCTGAACGAAAGCCAGGTCGTCGTCCACCTCATCCGTCCGGGGACTCCGGAAGAGGTCAAGTTCAACATCTTCGCGCGCATCAACACCGGTGGCCTCCCGCTGACCCGCCAGGAGATCCGGCACGCGCTCGTCCCCGGCCCGGCACGGCAGCTCCTGTCCTCGCTCGCCGAATCGCCGGAGTTCGCCTCGGCCACCAGCTACGGCGTCTACAGCGAGCGGATGGCGGACCGCGAGATGGTGCTGCGCTACCTCGCCTTCCGGCTCACCGACCCCAACCTGTTCAGGAGCCAGGACTTCGACCAGTTCCTCGCTCTCACCATGCGCCAGGTCAACCGCCTCACCGAGGACGAGCGGGAGGCTCACGCCCACGACTTCCGGCGGGCCATGATCACGGCTGAGGAGATCTTCGAAGGTCATGCCTTCCGTAAACAGTTCCCTGGTCAGACTCGGCGCTCACCGGTCAACAAGGCCATCTTCGAGACAGTTTCCGTGAATCTGGCCGTTCTCTCGGACCGTGAACGATCTGCGCTGGTAGCGTCCCGCGAACAGGTGGTCGAGGGCTTCCAGCAGCTCATGACCGACCGGAACTTCGAGCGGGCCGTGTCCGTGGGCACCGGCGACCGGGTCAAGGTGGTCGACCGCTTCGCCAAGGTCCGCGAACTCTTCCGCACCGTCCTGCAGACCAACGGGGGCAGCAACCAGTGATCGAACAGTTGTCGCTGACCAACTTCAAGGCGTTCCGGTCCGCCGACATCCGGCTGGCCCCGGTCACGCTCCTCACCGGCCTCAATTCCTCGGGCAAGAGCACGGTCCTGCAGTCCCTGGCGCTGCTCCGTCAGTCGTACGACTCGGGCATCCTCATGTCCACCGACGGGGACACCGACAGCCACGGGGGTTTCCTCCTCGACGGTGACCTCGTGGAGTTGGGCACGGGCCAGGACCTCCTGCACGAGGACTTCACCACCGAGCGGCCGGGCACGGACCCGCTGATCTCCATCGTGTTCGAATCTGCCGACAAGGAGTCGTACTCCTGGTCCGTCCGGTATGCGCCGGAGCAGGACGTACTGCCGCTCGAAAGCTCCACCCGCCCGGCGGACTGGGGTGACGTGCCCCTGTTCTCCCGGCGCTTCCAGTACCTCAAGGCCGACCGGATCACGCCGGCCACCACCTATCCCCGGTCTCACCATCAGGCGATCGGCCGCGGCTTCCTCGGGGCACGCGGCGAGCACGCCGTCAACTTCCTGCGGCACCACGCGCAGGACGTCGTACCGGACGGCCACCCGCTCCGACACCCGGAGGCCGACGGCCACACCCTGCTCGACCAGGTCGTCGCGTGGATGCAGGAGCTGTGCCCCGGGGTCAACCTCGAAGCCTCGGAGATTCCCGGGATCGACTCGGTACGTCTCAGCTTCGGGTTCGGCGGCACCGCCGGCCTGGACTCCACCCGGCGTCGACGCCCGACGAACGTCGGCTTCGGTCTCACGTACGCCCTCCCCATCGTCGTGGCGTGTCTCACCGCCGGGCCCGGCAGCCTCATCCTGCTGGAGAACCCCGAGGCCCATCTCCACCCGCGCGGCCAGTCCCGTATGGCCTCCCTCATCGCCGCCGCGGCGTCCGCCGGCGCGCAGCTCGTCGTCGAGACCCACAGCGACCACGTACTCGACGGGACCCGGCTCGCGGTCAAGCAGGGGCGGCTCGCGGCCGGGGATACGGCGGTGCACTTCTTCCGGGGCAACGGGGCCGGCGTGGAGATCGTCACTCCGACGGTTGCCGAGGACGGATCGCTCTCCGAATGGCCGGAGGGCTTCTTCGACGAGTCGGAGAACACGCTCGACCAGCTGTTGGGCTGACCGCCCGCCTGTCAGTTCCGGAAGCCACAAAGGGGGGCGCTTCATGGTGCTCATGTTCTTCAACGAGAAATCCTGCGTCTCCGACTGCTCGCAGGACGAGGCCGGGCAGGCCATGCGCGATTTCGTGAAGGTCTGCCAGGCGGTCAGGCGGGTGGACAACGGGGCGAGTCTCGTCAGTGAGGTCCGGCTGGAGGACCTGGAGATCGCTCCCGGCTACTACCTCGCCCAGTGGCGGAACGAGAGCCAGAACCGCGACCACTGGCGGTTCATGCGGCTGCTCAACCGCAAGTCCCCGCACTCCACGGTGCTGCCGGCCCCTCCCGAGGATCAGGAGGTCGAGTACCGTCACGACGGCGACCGGGTTCTCGGGCTCGCCGCCGCCCATCTCATGGACACGCTGGCCGTCAGCCTTCCCACCGCCCGGCCCTGGGAGGCCTCCTGGCTGAGTGTCGAGTACGTCCTCGTCGACGAGGACGAGGTCCAGGAGGACAGCGCGGAGGTCCGGCACGCCTCGACACCCGAGCACGTGGCGGAACACGCCGACTGGATACGCGAGAGCGCGGCGAACGCCGTCACCTCCGGCGCGCAGCTGTGGGAGGAACGCGAAAGTCTCTTCGCCTCGCTCCAGTTCGCCCCTGGCGTGGAGGACGACCTGAGGAACCTCCCGGGTGTCTCCGTGCCCTCGGTCCGGGCTGCGCTTCTCTCGCTCAATGCGGCGGCCGAGGCCTGGAAGCCCGGCGATTCGGAACCTGTCTGGCCCATCAAGGTAGTCCCCGAGAGCGACACCCGGATCAGACTCGGGCTGTGCAACTTCACCGACACGGACGGGGAGAAGCGGCTGTTCAGCCTCCACACCCGGTTCCGGCCGAGGCCCGGCCGCATCCACCTGCGGGTGGTCACCGAGGAGGGCCGTGTGCGCATCGGCTACATCGGCCGGAAGCGCCTGGAGGAGGGCGTCCCGCGCAGCTCGCGGTGAGCTACCGCTTTACGCTGCCCGGGCGGCGCCAGAGGTCGATGTCCTTCTTCCATGCCTTGTTGCCGCCGCCCGTCGGGCACTGGCTGTTGTAGCAGCGCCAGTACCAGTTCTCCTTCGCACCGCGCCTGATCTCGATGTCGTCCTGCCCGCACCGGGGGCACTTCGGCGGGCGGGCGAAGATCTCGGCATGCTCGTGAGTGAGGATCTTGCGGGCGAAGTAGGCGCCGCGCATCGTGACCATCACCTCGCGGGTCCAGCTCTGCGACAGGGCGTTGAGGCTGCCGAGCATCACGGTCTTTTCGTCCACGACCACGATCTTCTGATGCATGACGTGCATCGGGACGACCGTGTGGACGACCGCACGCAGGTCCTCGACGAGAGACAGGTTCGCCGGCTTCTTCTGGAGCTGGTCACTGGGGTCGCGGACGAAAACGGTCACCCGTACACCCCGGTCGACCGCCGCGCGCAGCTCCGGGAGGATCATCCGGACGCGCCTGGCCACCCAGGGGGTCCACAGCCACAGGGATGTCCGCGCGCTTCTGATGGCTGCGACGAAGGACGCGTAGAACGTCGTCTCGTCGTCGACATCACTGACCTCCACGTGCCGCGAGAGGACCTCCGCCAGACGGTCGCCGAACTCCCCGCGTGGCACGTTCAGTTCGGGCGGCGTGATCAGAGACTTGGCGGGGAGAACCCGCACTCCGGACGTGCCGATGAGGGCGTCCAGCTGTCCGAACGGGGAGTCCGGCGCCTTCCGTGCCACCTCCCGGATGCGTGTGCCGCTCGCGATGACGTACACACGAGTCTGTACGCGGGTCATGGCCACGTTGAACAGCCTGATCCCGCTGCGCATCCAGTCGCTCGCCTCCGGTGCGCGCGATGCCTTCGCCATCCACAGCGGCCCGGCTGTGTTCGCCCTCGACGGTGTCGAAGACGACGATGGGGAACTCCCGGCCCTGGAACCGGTGCGCGGTGCCGACCTCGGCGCTCGGACCACCATCCCGTTCGATGTCGCGAAGTGCCTCCAACGTGGCCTCGGCCTGGTCTCCGTACGGGGTCACAACGCCCGTGGTCTCGCCGTCCCCGCCGTGCAGATCGATCAGGGCCCGGGAGATGAGGGGGCCCGCGGGCCACCAGCCCTTGCTCGGGCCCGTGAGATGGACATGGGCGAGTTCGTGGAGCCCGTCGGTGTCGATAAGGACGATCTCCGGATCCTCGGGGCTCCTGGGGCTCCGTACGACGGGGCCGGCCTGAAGCACACCGCCGTAGGCCAGGCCGTTCACGAGGCCCATCACGGCACGGCCGAACCGGTTCTGGGTCACCAGGGTCGTACAGGCGGGGTGTGTCCGCGCTGCCGCCGGGTCGGTGATACCGCAGTGCTGGAACACGTCCGGAACCAGCCAGCGCTGGATGTCAGGGCGCTTCTTGTCCTTCAGCGCTCGGGGAACGACCGGGCCCAGCTGCATGAAGTCCCCGAGGAGCACAGCCGTCTGCTGGGCGTGGGAGACGGCGAGCAGGACCTCGGGCAGAGAGGCGGCGCCGACCTCGTCGATGAGGACCACGTCGTAGTGACCGGAGAAGACATGCCGGTTGGTACGGAAGCGGGCCAGGGTCGTGGCGACGAGACGGGCGTTCTTGATGATCTCGCCCTGCGCGTCGCGGGCGAGGCGCTCGTACTCCTCCTGAATCTGCTTGTACCGCTCCTCCAGCGGGCCCTTCCGAGCCGCTTCGGAGGCGACGATGGGACGCAGGGCCGCGGCCTTCCCGTGCCGGGCCGGCCAGCCCTGTTCCTCGGCGGTGGCGATGAGCGTCTCGGCGAGGTGCGCGCGTCCGGCTTCGTCCTCGGCCGTGGCGAGAGCCGTGCGAAGTTCGCCCAGGGACCGGGTCAGGGTCCGGTGGTGGGTGGCGGCGCCGCGCGCCGCCTTGTCACGTCGGTCGATCTCGGTGTCGGAGAAGGGGATCGCCCGAGTCATCTCCTCGGCCTGGACCGCGATCTGGGCCCGGCGGCGATCCGCGATGTCGCGGGCCTTGAGGGCATGGTCGTGTGCCTCTCGGAACTGGACCCCCGCGTCACCGCACGCGGCCTGGGCATCGGTTCGCTCAGCTCGTGAACGCAGCTTGGCGAGCCCTGTCCGGTTCTCGACCTCGCGCAGGTCGCGCTGCGTCTCGCGCAGCCGCTCCTGGCTCTGAAGAGCGGCGGACTCGGCTGCCGTGGCAGCGTGTTCCACCCCGTCGGCCTCGTCGAGGAGGGCGTCGACCTGCTTCCAGAGGTGGCGGGAGTCCTCGGCGTCGTCCCGGTCCTTCAGCGCCCTGTTCAGGTCCTGCTCGGCTGCCGCCAGGCTCTGGCCGACCTCCCGGGCGGCCTTCTTCAGTTCCGACACCCGTACATCGCGCGACGCCGCATCGCCGAACGGCTCGGTCACCAGAGCCCTGGCCTCCGCATAGACCTCCGCATCGAACCGTACGAGGCTCGCCTCCAGCTCCGACAGGTCCTCCGCGCGGCTTCGGATGCCCAGCAGTTCCACTGACACCCGGGCACGCCGACTCTCGACGTCGGCCAGCCGGGCCCGGACCATGAGGGGAAGGGACACCTGCGGGTCGTCGGCGATCTCCTTGAGCTGGGGCGGGCCTACGCGGACGATGTCGCCCGGGCTGTGGCGGCGTCCCCTCATGACGCCCTTCAGGGCGTTGTCCACGGCGATGTTGGTCGCGGAGACGAGCAGGACCCTCTTGCCCGCGGCGATCAGATCGCCGATGGCCAGTGTGAGCACCATCGTCTTCCCTGTGCCGGGTGGCCCCCACACGAGGCGTACGCCGGTCCCCAGGCAGGCCCTGTACGCCTCCTCCTGCTCGGGAAAGAGGCCGGCCGGTACCTCGGTCCGGGCAGGCTCTCCGGCGGGGCTGCCGGAAGCAAGCAGGCTACCGAGCGGAGTGTCCCCCAACCCGGCGATGCCGTCTCTCAGGGTTTCCAGCAGAAAGGTGGGGGGCTGTTGCAGAACCCAGAGGAAGGGATCGACCGGGTCCGCGAATTCGGCGACTTTGACGGTCAGCGACGAACCGCTCTGCATGGTTTCGGTGACGGCGAAGCCGGCCTCCACACCCGATTCCTCGGGCCCGGCGAGACGCAGGCTTTCGAGCTGGTCGGGGTTGAGTTCGGTGCCGCGCAGATCCACGGCATAGCCGCCCGGCTCGCCGGCCCGGGCCGCGCGGCCGATCCTTCGCCACCGCGGGCGCTGACCTGTTCCCCCTTCCACGGCGATCCATTCGTCGACCGCCGTGGTGATCTCCTCGCGCCAGCCCAAAGCTCCCCCTTGTCAGCTCGCGAATGGTAGATCTTACGGAGGTCCCGGCACCTCCTGTTACGTGAAAGCCGTGGCCTCCACAGCGGGAATGGAAAGCTTCGAGACTCGGATCGGTCCTATTCGGCCATGCCCCGGTCCTCGTCAACTGGACTGCGGAACCGCCTGTCCGAGGCCACATATACCGTTGACGCAGCTCACCGAACTGGCACGAAGCGAAGGAGAACGTCGTGAGGCCCACGCTGGCCGCCGCGCAGCTGCGGGGCAGTCTCACCCAGTACCTCACGACGACGTACGCGCTCACCGACGAGGACACCCGTCGGGCGCTGGAGCGGTTCCTCGAGCATCCCGAGACCGGAATGTTCCGCGGCCCCTATCTGCGGATCAGAACTCCCTTCCACAAGGCCGATGCCGGCTGGGAGAAGCACCTGGAGTGGAACCCGGGATTCACCCCGTACCGGCATCAGGCGAAGGCGTACGAGCGGCTGAGCACGCTCCACGGGCCCGCCCTGCCGACGCTGGTCACGACGGGGACTGGTTCCGGGAAGACCGAGTCGTTCCTCGTCCCCGTCCTCGACCACTGCCGCCGCGAGAAAGCCCTCGGCCGGCACGGGGTCAAGGCCGTGCTGCTCTATCCGATGAACGCGCTCGCCACCGATCAGGCCAGCCGCATCGGCGACTATCTCTCACAGCCGGACCTGGCGCAGGTGACGGCGGGGCTCTACATCGGCGACCGGCCGGACACCGACTTCCGCCGGGTGATGACGCGGCGCGAGGAGATGCGGCAGTCGCCGCCCGACCTGCTCATCACGAACTACAAGATGCTCGATCTGCTGCTCCAGCGGACCGAGGACCGCGCGCTGTGGCAGGACTCCAGGATCCAGTACGTGGTGCTGGACGAGTTCCACACCTACGACGGGGCGCAGGGCACGGACGTCGCCATGCTGCTGCGCCGCCTGGCGATGACCACGGGCCAGAGCGAGCCCGGGCGTCCCCTCGGTTCGATCTGCCCGGTGGCGACCTCGGCGACCCTCGGCGAGTCCGGCCCCGGGGCCGGCCCCGGCTCCATCCTGGAGGCGGCGGCGCAGGTCTTCGGGATGCCGTTCTCCCCGGACGCACTGGTGGGCGAGGAACGGATGACGCCCGAGCAGTTCACCGGGCCGGTGAACTACGGTCTGCCCGAACCGCCTTCGCCCGAGGAGGTCATCGCCTGCTCGGGCGGCCCCGATGTGGTGTCCCGTCCGGACAAGCTCGATCTCAACGCCCTGGCGGCACGGATGCTGGGACAGCAGGGCCTGTCCGCCTTCGAGATCGGACGGCTGCTCAAGCAGCACGACTTCACTCAGGGGGTGCTGTCCCTTCTCGACGGGGACCCGCTGAGCGAATGGGAGCTCCGCGACCGCCTCGGCCGGTTCGGGTACACGTGGGGCCGGACCGCCCGGGAGAATCCCCGCCTCGCCCTCGCCGCGCTCGCGCGGTTCGTCGCCCTGCTGTCGGCCGCCCGTGATCCGGAGTCGGACGAGCGCCGCCCGCGGCCCCTGCTTCACGTGGAGACCCACCTGTGGGTCCGGCCGGTCGGCCGGATCGTGCGCGGAGTCGGCCCCGGCAAGCCCGAGTTCCACTGGTACGAGGACGATCGCGCTCGGCGCTCCGCCCTGCCCGCGTCGCCCCCTGAGGGCGACGAGGAGCCCGAAGCCGGTCAGATCGGGTACGTGGCACGCTCGCATCGCGCGCAGTCGGCGATCGGCGCGGACACCGCCGTGCGACAGGCGAGCATAAGGCTGCCCGCCGTGTACTGCCGCAACTGCGGCCGCTCCGGCTGGGCGGCCGTCTCCCCGGAGGCCGATCCCCAGCAGCTCGTGATGGCCCACGACAAGATCTGGCGCGCCAGCGTGGGACGGGAGAAGCGGCGGGTCCGCTATTTCATCGCCGCCACGCCTGCGGAACAGGAGGACACGCTGGCGGCGGTCAGCCAGTCCCGCCCCGCGACGGGAGGCGGACAGCCACCGGCGCTGATCCTGGACGGTGCTCAGGGGACATACCGGCTACCGGTCGCCCAGGACACCGGGAACCTGCAGGACGCCAGCTTCGTCCTGGCGATCACCGAGAAGAAGACCGCCGACCGAGCCGCCGCCGATCAGCGCTGCCCCGCCTGCGACACCGACAACGCGATGCGTTTCCTCGGCACTCGGCCGGCCGCCCTGGCAGCCGCGACAGTGACCCAGCTGTTCACCGGTCAGGAGGTCGCGCTCGAAGCGGAGGAGCGCAAGACCCTCCTGTTCAACGACTCGACCCAGGACGCCGCCCACCGTGCGGGTTACGTGGCGAACCGGTCGTTCACGTTCTCGCTGCGCTCACTCCTTGCGCGCAACCTGGACGAGTCCGGCAAGCCGTCGGCTCTCAACGACCTGATCGGGAACGTGCTCGACTCCGTCGAGGATCCGCAGGCCCTCGCGGCTGTCGTCCCGCCCGATCTGTACGACGAGCCGGGCGTGGACCGGCTGCTCTCCGGGCGGGGCACGGGCGACCTTCGGACCTGGAAGCTCATCGGAGAGCGGCTCGCCTTCGCCACCGTCATGGAGTTCGGGCTCCGTTCCCGGCAGGGCCGCACCCTGGAGCTGACCCGGACGGCGGCCGCCGAGGTCGTCATCGAGGACCAGCACCAGATCACTATGCTCGCCCGCGACGTACACATGGCCCTGCCCGGTCAGCTGCTCGGCACCGGCCTGCCGACGGCCGAGCGCTATCTGGCCTTCGTCCGCGGGTTGCTGGAGCGGGTCCGGCTGCGCGGCGGGGTCCGGCACCGGTGGCTGGAGCCGTGGATGAAGGACGCCGGGGTGACCCGGTTCAAGATCTGGGGCGGCCGGCCCGACGGCATGCCAGCGTTCCCCGACAGTGTGGCCGCGCCGCGCTTCCTGCTCGACGGTGACAAGGGCAGGTCCGACTTCGACTCGACGACAGCCCGCGCCGGCTGGTACCAGGACTGGGCGCGCCGGTGCCTGGGCCTCGACGCCCCCGGGGCGGCCGAGTATCTCCGCAGGCTGCTGCCCGTCCTCGTCGACGAGGGGCTCCTCGCGGTGCGGACGGCACAGGACCGGACGACGAAGGTCTACGGCCTGCAGCCCGGCCACATCGAGGTGCGGCTGCTCGAGGACGACATCGTCAACAAGGCCTTCGTCACCTGTGAGGCATGCGGCTGGCAGCAGGTGGTCCATCCCTCCCGGCGGACCCGCTGGTACGGCCATCCCTGTCCTCGGTACCGGTGCCGCGGGCAGATCACCGCGCCACAACCGGGTCAGGCCACGGTGCCGTCCTCCGGTTCCACCAGCTTCGGCGGCCCCCGGCCGCGCGACTACCGCGATGACTACTACCGGCACCTGTACCGGACAGGTGGCACCTTCCGGGTGGTCACGGCCGAACACACCGGCATGCTCACCCGGCCCCAGCGGGAGCGCGTGGAGCGGGCCTTCCGCGACGGCACCCACTACACCGACCCGAATGTGCTGTCGTGCACTCCGACTCTGGAGCTCGGCATCGACATCGGAGACCTGTCCGCGGTCCTGCTGGGATCGCTTCCGAAGGGCCCTGCCAACTACGTGCAGCGAGCAGGCCGCGCGGGCCGAAAGACGGGCAACGCCCTGGTGGTGGCCTTCGGCGGCCGCCGGGCCCGCGACCTGTACTACCTCGACGAGCCGCGAGAGATGATCGCCGGGGACATCGTGCCGCCCGGCTGCTACCTCTCCGCGGTGGAGATCCTGCGCCGCCAGTACACGGCACACCTTCTGGACCTCGCGGCGCGGGGCCGGCTCACGACGAGCGACGGTGAGCCGCTGCAGCCCACGCCGCGCCTGGTGTCGGCGCTGTTCGGCAGTACGGCCTGGTGCCAGGAGCTCGCGGACGCGGCCCTCGCCCATGGCGCCGTGCTCGTCGAATCGTTCCTGGACCTCTTTCCCTCCCTCCCGGGCCGGCCGGACACCGGGGTCTCCGAGCAGGCCGCCGAGGAGTTGCGTGCGTACGCGTGCGGTGGCATCGTGCGCGCGCTGCAGGAGGCCGAGGAGGAATGGACCGGCCGCGGTGAGGAACTCCGGCGCCGTATCCACGCCATCGACACGGCGATGGACCAGCTCGTGCGCAGCGATCCCGAGCAGGAACGCGAATGGCGCGAGTTGCGCGCCGAGCGCTACGCGACGGGCAACCTGCTGCGCGACCTGAACCAGACCAGTGCCCACGGAGCTCTCGTCGAGCTCGGGCTCCTGCCCAACTACACCCTCTCGGACACCACCACGCAGCTGGAGGCCACCCTCTACTGGACCGAGCAGCCCGAGACCGAGGGGGCCAAGAAGAGCTACCACAGCGAGGTCCGGGACTACGAGCGCTCGCGCCGGTCCGCGCTGTCCGAACTGGCGCCCGGAAACAGCTTCTACGTCAACGGCTACAAGCACGTCGTCCGGGCCCTGGACATCGGCAGTCCGGAGCGTCGTGCCTGGTCGGTGTGGCGGCTGTGCCCCGCGTGCGGCTACGTCCGTACGGAGAACGCCCAGGCCGAGGCCTCGCCCTGCCCCCGGTGCGGCGGCCGGGAGATCGCGGACGCCGGCTGTGTCCAGCGCGTTCTCGAACCGAAGCGGGTCATGTCGCGCGACAAGCGGGACGACGCCCGGGTCCGCGACGACAAGGACGAGCGCGACAGCAAGAGGTACGCCGTCCTCACGACCGTGGACATCGACCCGGTGCACCTGGCCGCGGGCTCCTGGCGCCACGACACCGCCGTCTTCGGCGTCGACTTCACCCGCCAGGCGGTGGTGCGCACGCTGAATCTGGGCCTCGACCGTCAGGACGGCAGCAGCACCGTGCCCCTCGCCGGGGCCGACATACGGATCAACCCGTTCTACGTCTGCACGAGCTGCGGCGGCGCCACCTCCGAGGGGCGCCCGGTCGTGGACCACCACCAGGACGCACTCACCGAATCCCTTGCCGCGGCGACCAGGGCCAGCGCTCACCACCAGCTGTGGTGCCCGCGCCGCAAGGTCCGTACTAGTACCCCGGAAGGCCAGGGGAAGGGGGAGGACGTCCCCCTTCTCCTGGCCCACGAGCTGACCACCGAGGCCGTCCGTATCCTGCTTCCCGCGTCGGTCGCCCGCGTCAAGGAACGCCTCGCGTCCTTCACCGCCGCGTCCATGCCCGACGGCAACGACCCAGAATGGCCTCGTCGTTTCCTCGTCGTCTACGACCGTCTGCCGGGCGGCACCGGCTACCTGCACCGGCTCGCCACCTCCGACGGCTTCCGCGAAGTGCTGCTGAGGGCTCGCGAGGTGATCGACGGCTGCCCATGCATCGAGAAGGGCCTCGACGGCTGCCACCGCTGCCTGCTGCGTCGCGTACCAGCCGGCGACTACGACAAGGTCAGCCGCAACGAGGTCCGGCAGATGTTCGACGAGCTGCTGGGAGCCGACGGCGGTAGCTGGGCCACCTCGCCGGTCGCGGCCACCCACCAGATCCCGCTGGAGCGGCAGGCCGAGAGCGATCTAGAGGTCATGTTCCTGGAGACCTTGGGCGAATGGGCGAAGCAGCCCTCGGCCAAGGCCAGCGCGGACGCCTACACGACCACGGCCGGAACGTACTCTCTGGACCTGCGACTGACCGGCGTCGACGGGGCCACCGTCAGCTGGCGGGTCTCCCAGCAGCGGGTCCTCGACGGCACTCGTCCCGACGTCCTCTTCGAACGCACGGATGCACCCGGTCCGCGGATCGCGCTCTACCTCGACGGATACGAGTTCCATGCCGGGCCGAAGCACAAGGAGAGGCTGGCCGACGACGCCGTCAAGCGCACCCGGCTGCGCGCCGACGGAGTGCGGGTCTTCCAGCTCACCTACTACGACGTGAAGGACTGGCGGACCCGGGTCCGTGACACGGGCTACGCGAGCACGGGGCCTGAGCACCCGGCCTGGGTGCCGTACGGCGAGCAGGGCCAGAAGCGTGCCCGTGACTACTACGCGGGCGTGCACGGCGGCCTGCCGGGCGAGCTGTCCGCGAACCTCTGGGTAAATCCGGCGGACCTTCTGATCGCTCATCTGCGTGCCCCGGACGCTTCCTTGTGGCAGCAGCGCGCCGAGGCCGCCGTCGCGGGGCTGCTGGGCGCCGGGGCCCGCATCGCCGCACTGCATCCTCAAGCGGTCGGGGAACAACTCCTCACCGCGCTGCGGGGCGGCGCCCCTCAGGGGCCCAAGGGACCGGTACAGCTGCTCTCCGCGGTCGACGCGACAGGATGCGTGGTCACGGCTGCTGCGGACGGTCGGCACCGGCCGCCGGTGTGGACCGCGCTGACCCTGCTCGACGACAGCGACCGGGCCCTCTCGGACGAGGCCGGGCACAAGCGACGCTGGCAGGGCTGGCTCTACTGGAGCAATGTGCTGCAGTTCCTGGAGCACGGAGGCGGTGACAGTGTCCAGTTGACGGCCAGCCTGCTGGAGGGCTTCACCACCGACGGCCTCGCCGTCACCGGGGGCTCGGGCTGGCTCAGATCCCAGCGGGTCGAGCAGCCGGCCGCCGTTACGGCGAGTCCCGCCGGAGACCTGGCAGAAAGGCCGCCCGCCCCGGTCATCCCCACATCTCGGCCGGCCCAGCCCTCCGACACGGCTCATGACACCGACTGGGAGCAGGTACTGGAGTTCCTCGACCCCGATGAACCCGGTCTGCTCCCCCTCAGCCAGGGGCTTCGCGCTCTGGGCGTGGTGCCGCCGGAAGCCGGTTACGAGCTGGACGAGCACGGTTGGATGGCCGAACTCGCCTGGCCCTCCGCCCGGATCGCCGTGGTGACGGCCCACCGTCCGGCCGATGGGGAACGGGATCACGATGCGGAGGACCGGGACAAGGCCTTCACCTCGGCAGACTGGCGGATCCGCACAGCCGCCTCCTGCACCGCCCTGGACATC
Source organism: Streptomyces sp. NBC_01591 (assembly GCF_035918155.1). NCBI lineage: Bacteria > Bacillati > Actinomycetota > Actinomycetes > Kitasatosporales > Streptomycetaceae > Streptomyces > Streptomyces sp. NBC_01591. The sequence continues at coordinate 6,695,411 of NZ_CP109327.1, read as the reverse complement.
AAGAACCTCCTCGCCGCGGCGGAGGGCGAAGACACGGACACGAACGACGGAGACCAGCAGCGATGACGACCACGGGCGTGACCCTGCGTCTGCTCGACAAGGCGGACAAGGAGATCCTGAGGCTGCCGCGTGCGGTCAAGGGCGCGATCTACGACTTCCAGCACAAGTTCAAGGAGAACCCTCAGCTCCGGGGCCTTCGGCTGAAGCAGCTGGAAGGCCACGACCGGCTCTGGTCGGCCCGCATCAACGACGAGTACAGGGTCCTGCTGCTGCGTCTGGCGGACACCGACTGGCTCATCGTCTCCGTCAAGCACCGCAAGGAGGCGTACGAGAAGCTCGACCGGCTCTCGTACGGCATCAACCGGATCACCGGCGGCATCGAGTACGTCGACCTCCAGATCGTCGAGGAGAGCGTCCTTCGCCGAGCGGCGACTCCGGGGCCCGCCACCGCCCCCACCGAGCCTGCCCCGGCACCCGCGCCCGCCCCTGTCCCGCTGTTCGCCGCGTTCTCCGACGAGCAGCTCACCGACCTCGGCGTCGCGGGACCGCTCGTACCGGTCGTCCGGACCCTGACCACCGAGGATCAGCTCCTCGGTCTGGCGGAGTACGCCCCTCAGCTCACCTCGGAAGTCCTGCTCGCACTCCACGACGGTGCGTCGTACGACGCGGTGCTGGAGCAGATCACCAGTCCCGTCTCCGTACCGGACCCCATCGACACCGACGACTTCCGGGCCGCCGCCGAGCGGCCGGCCACCATGGTCACGACGACGGACGAGGCGCTGCGCGAAGCCCTGGAGGGCGGCGACTTCGGTCGGTGGAAGGTATTCCTCCACCCGACCCAATCCCGGCTCGTCGAACGCGAGTACTCGGGTCCCGCCCGGGTAGGGGGTGGACCTGGCACCGGCAAGACCATCGTGGCCCTGCACCGGGTCAAGCACCTGGTGGACCGGCTGCCTCCCGGCCGTAACAAGCCCGTCCTCCTCACCACGTACAACAAGAACCTTGCCGCCGACCTCAGGTCCCGGCTGCTCCAACTGGGCGGCGAGGAGCTGTTGGCGCGCGTGGAGATCAGCCACGTCGACCAGCTCGCGCTGCGCGTCGTACGCGAGGCCGAGCCCGGAAGCGCCAAGCAGACGCTCGACGAGAGCCAGGCTCTCCGTGAGTGGCGGGCCATGCTCGACGAGCTGGGCGAAACCGGGTGGGACGCCCAGTTCCTGCACGACGAGTGGTCGCAAGTCATCCTGGGCCAGGCCGTCGTCTCCCGGACCGAATACTTCCGTGCGCGGCGAGCCGGCCGGGGCAAGAACATCGCACGAGCCGAGCGCGCCGAGATCTGGCAGCTCGCGGAGCGGTTCACCCAGCGACTCGACCGCCTCGGACGGCAGACCTGGGAACAGGTCGCCGAGCGCGCGGCCCGGCTGGAGATGGACCGCGAGCGGCGGATCCAGAACGTCGAGCGTCAGCGGGAGGAGGCGGGCGGTCTTGACAACATCCATCTTCAGGCCGGCTCCGCGGGCTGGCTGCGGCACCGCTTCCAGCACATCGTCGTCGACGAGGCACAGGACCTGCGGGCCGCGCACTGGAAGCTGCTTCGGGCGATGGCACCGCGTGCCGCCAACGACATCTTCCTCGTGGGCGACACACACCAGCGCATCTACGGCAACCAGGTCACGCTGGGAAGCCTCGGGGTCCACATCCGCGGACGCTCGGCCAAACTGACATTGAGCTACCGAACGACCCGGCAGATCCTCGGCTCCGCACTCGGTGTGCTCAGCGGCGAGAGCTTCGACGACCTGGACGGCAGCAGCGAGGACCTGGCCGGGTACAGGTCCGTCCTGACCGGAAGCCTTCCGCAGTTGCACGGTTGCGACGACTGGGAGTCCGAGCAGGAGTCGATCGCCGCGCTCCTAGCCGACTGGATCGCCCTGCCGACACCGCCCGGGCAGATCGCCGTCTGCGTTCCGACCAACGCCATGGCGAGCGAGCTGGCTTACACCCTGCTCGCCCACAAAGGGATCAAGGCCGTCGAGATCGGCCCCGAGGGTCCCCGTGGAGACGAAGGCGTCCACATCGGCACGATGTTCCGCTTCAAGGGACTCGAGTACCAGCGCATGGTCATCGCGGGGGTTCGGGACGGACTCGTGCCCCGAGAGGCGGTCACCCGCCTACGGAACGCCGATGCCGTCCGCTACCGGCGCGAGCTCCAGCGGGCCCGCTCTCTGCTCTTCGTCGCGGCCACCCGGTCCCGGGACAGCCTCGCCATCTTCTGGCACGGCCGTCCGAGCCCGTTCCTCGAACCGCTCATGCGCTTGCCCGCTTCATGAACACCCGGGCAGGAGGATCGCCCTGGGGCAGGAGGGTCTCAGGACGGCTCAGCCGCCTGGTCGTCTTGGTCATACGAGTGCTGGCTCGGTCGCCAAATTCACGATGAATCATCGCCATTCGCACGGCTGATTGCCGGCTGCTTCACCCTAAAGGCGGGACCTGCCCAACAATATGATCCTCAAGTCCCGCAAGATCCAGGAGAGCATAAATGGTCGCTGTCGCACTGGTGCACAGCACTGCGCTGATGGTGGAACGACTCCCCGAAAACCCTCCAGCGTGGCTGCACCGTGGCGAGCGAACCTTCGCATACCCCCACAAAGACTGGAGAAAGCCGCGCGTATGGTGCCTTGCCTTCTTCACGGACCGTCATACCCACTACGAGCGGCGCAGGATCATCGGGGTGGGCAGCGTCTTCCCCGGCAGACGGTCGGGTACGTACGAACGGGCCTTGATCACACGCGACTTCACCACACTCCAGTTGCCCTTGCCGCTCGTTGATCTCGAGGGCGCCATGGGTGCCAGCCGTCGCTATCTCCGCGACGACGGCCGCTTGTCTCCTGCAGCCGGCGACAAGTTGCTCGACGCCGTCCGGCGTCAGCGGCCGGAACTGAACGAGACACTCGACGGCCTGGAGAACAGCCTGGGAGCCAATCCTCCGACTGGGGAGGTGGGAGAACGGCTGAGCCTCGAGAAGGACGCTGTAGGCACCCTGCTTGAGGCTTTCGGCGCCGATCGCGATCCACTCGAAGCATGGCAGCCGCCGCTCGGCGAGAACGATCCCCGTTCACGATACGTACCCTTCCTCGAAGGGCTGCCCGCCCTCCGGCAGATCGAGGACCAGCAGATCGTCCATGACTACATGCGCTTCCCCGGCATGGCGAGTGAGGACGCCGTGCAGGTCGGCTGGCGGATCTACCGCCGGAACTCTGACTCCCCCCATCGGCTGTTCGTGTACAACGCCAACCGCACACATGCCGAGACTGTCATGGGCGTCGACATGATCTACGTCAACGAACACGCGCGCAGCGTGGCGACGGTCCAGTACAAGCGCATGCGCCAGAGCGGACGCAGCTGGGTCTACTGGCACGACGGCACTGGTGAGCGGGAGCTGGACCGGATGAAGGCCGTGGACGACCAGTGCAGGGCTGAGGACGAACTGGCTCGGACGAGCCAACAGAGCTCCAGGCCGCTGGGGGACCCGCGCCTGGTCACCACGCCGAGCATGGTCAAGCTGTGCCGAACAGTTCCCTTCATGATGAACTCGGCCGCGCTCATACCCGGCATGTATCTCGCACGACAGCATTTCCGGGAGCTGCTTCAACGCCCCGAGTCCGATGGGCCGTCCGGCGGGAAACGCATCATCGAAGACTCGGTTCCCCGGTATCTGAACAACACCACCTTCACCACCTTGCTCAGGGACGGGTGGATCGGCACGCGCGATACCAGCTGGGACTACATCATCGACCTGATACGCGAGAGCCTGTCCCCCGGGGGGCCGGGATCCGTCGTCGTCGGAATGCACCGAAGCGAAGTCGCTCCCGGAAATCGTCGAGTCAACTGATAGGCACCGCATCAGGCGGACGGCAAGTCACTCTGCCCTGCCCATGGCGTCTATGGACCTGCCTTCCCAGGCAACACCGATCAGTTGAGTGATCGGTGTTGCCTGGAGAGGCCGGCAGCGGGGCCCAGGCCGCTGAAGCGGATTCAGGCGTGGTGGGCGGTAGCCATCCACCCCTTCTAGGAGCCCCTCCCCCACACGGATCAATTCTCTCCCCCGGAAGGGGAGCCCCCGTGACACCCCATCAGAATCCGCGCCGGTCGTGCGTCAACCGTGCGTCACACGCGTCGAGATATCGCACGTAACGCCCATAATGCACATCAGTCGAAACCGCAGGTCAGCGGCCCTTTTCCGCAGGCTCCAGAATCGCCACGCACTCCACATGATGCGTCATCGGAAATACGTCACGGGGATCGACATTCAGAGAACCTGCAGGTCAGACGCGGCGTGACCGCTCCCGAGGAGCGGCCTGCACATGCCCGGAGCGTCAAACGAGCGTCACGGCCGAGACCGGTCGGCCCTGCTCAACGCGTGTCGACGGCAGCCCCGCACACTGCCAGAAGCAAGGACGTGGGATTGTGCGGAATCACCGGTCGGTGCTCGCCCCCGGGTGCCGGCCACCGTCGAAGCGTGCCCGCACTGCGGGGTCGTCGAGCAGTCGGCACGGGTAACCGTCGGTGCGTACAGATGTGGCCTCGTGACACAGTGGCTCGCCGCAGGTACGGGACATGGGGGCTGCGTCCGGTGGAAAACACCCCCACGAAGATGCCCTCCTCACCCACCACCCGTCGTCGTCCGCGACGCCGTCTGCCACGGCGTCGACCTGCAGCCTCCGGCCACACTCACGGCGGCCGGCTCCGGCTTACGGACCCGTTCGCCGAGCCGACCAACCTCGACGGTCGCCGGCCTGGAGCATTTCAGCGGTACCCAGTTGTGCGTGAGCCGGAACGCGGTGCCCGGGCCCACCGGCACGCGTGGGCATGCCTTCCGACACCGCTGTTGCACGACTCGCCTCGAAAGAGCTGAAGCACGAGGGGAGCGCCCCCAGGGGGTCGACAACCCGGCGTCTCTGCTCCGGGAGCTCATCGAGCTGGGCTGATGACGCGGCGCACCGACACTGCGATCGACCTGCCCGACGCCTACCGCCTGGCCTTCGGCATCAAACGCGCGGCAGCGTCCCCGCCGACCGACGGCTCCGCGGAGACGTACCACGGAGCGTGGCGAGTCCCTTGCGCCACAGAGCGATCCCCCCGCCAGGAGGCGGGCTTTCGGTCATCCGGTTGGCCGCGTCGTAGGTGTACGTCACGGTGCGACCATCGAAGTCGGACTCGGATATGAGACGTCCGGCCGGATCGTACTCGTAGTGCCACTCCAGGCCCTGGGGATTGATGACACCCGTCATACGCAAGTTGGCATGCTACGGGTGTGCCACGTGACGTCGCCTCTTTCGTCGACGAGTTGGCGGCCGGGAGCGGTTCGGGGACACGCCCGACGCACTGCCCGCGCCGCCGGACCCGGGGCTCCGATTGACGGCACGGCCGGGGCGGTGTGACGATGCGCCGATGTCGGACCTGCACGCCCGGATGGCCGCCCGGGTCGGTGACCTCACGGCCGTCGTGGTCGCGCGCTGCGCGGCGGAGGCGCCGTTCTACGGGGCGCTGCCCCGCGCCACCCTCCAGGGCGAGGTGGCGCGGTCCATCGCGGCGGTGCACGCGCTGTTGCTCAGGGCACTGCGCGACGGCGGCGGCGGGGGTCCGATGGGGCCGGGCGATCTGACCCGGCTCATCGAGTGGTCGGCGCGCCGGGCCGAGGAGCGCGTCCCCCTGGAGGCGGTGATCGCCGCGTACCTGATCGGCGCCGAGGTGTGGTGGCAGACGCTGACCGAGGTCGCGGAGCCCGGTGAGCTGGCCGGGGCGGGCGGCAAGCTGCTCGCCTGCCTGCACGCCGCGCTGCCCGCGGTCGTCCTCGCCCACCAGAACGCCCAGGAGGACCTCCACAGCGAGGACAAGCGCGTACGGCGGGCCCTGCTCGGCGCCCTGCTGGCAGGACGGCCGTACGAGGAGCTGGCGGGCGTGGCGCGGGTGGCCGTGGTGGGTGAGTACGAGGTGGTTGCCTTCGCGTTCGAGTCCGACCCGCCGCGCAGATTGGTGCAGTCCTCGCTCGACGCCTTCACCGGGATCCCTGTGCTGATGGACCACGTCGCTCGGATCGCCTTGTTGCCGGGCAGGTCCGACGTGCCGGGCCTGGTGGCCCGGCTGGAGAAGGACGTGGGGCAGCCCGTGCGCGCCGCCGCCTCCCGCTCCTCCGTACCGGCGGCCATCTCCTCGGCGGCGCAGGAGGCCGGCCGCGTGCTGGATCTCGTCCGGCGCCTGGGACGCCCGCCCGGGTGCTACCGCCTCGACGACGTGCTGCTGGAGCACCAGCTCGCGCGCCCCGGGGACGGCCTGGTGCGGCTGGCGGCCAAACTCGACCCGTTGGAGGAGCATCCGTACCTGCTTGAGACGCTGCGCGTGTTCGTGGAGCGGGGGCTCAACCGCCGCCAGACGGCGTTGGAGCTGTGCGTCCACCGCAACACCCTGGACTACCGGTTGCAGCGAGTGAGCGCGCTGACGGGCCTCGACCTCGCGGTTCCCGCGCAGGCGCGGCTGATCCAGGCGGCGCTCGTCGCCAGGGACCTGGCCGGGCCCTCGGATCACCGCGGGGTCACCGGATGGCAGGGATCCGCAGGAGCAGCGGAAAGCCAATGAACCACGGCCGGCGTCGGCGAGCGCTCGGCCTGTCATCTGTCAGAGCCAGGCGCCGAGTTCCTCGTGCCGGGGTGCGAGGACCGGGCCGGCGCCGGGGTGGTCGAAGACCATGACGGGCCGGTCCGCGTTCCAGCCGGACCAGCCCGGCTGTCCGGTAGTGGCGAAGGCGACCCAGGCCCGGTGCATGGCGTCGGCCAGTGGCTGGGGCGCGCCGGGCCCGGTCAGGTCCTCGGCGGCGCGCAGGTTGTCGAAGACGAAGCCGAGTTCCAGCGCATGGCACGCGCCGAGTCCCATCACGGGCGAGCGCCAGCAGAATTCGTAGACGAAGGTGCGGGCGGGCCGGGAGTCGGCGAGGCGGTTGAGCGGCCCCCGCAGCAGCAGGTCGGTGGCCATCTCTCCCAGGATCTCACCCGGTTTGGCGTGCGGCCGGGTGGCTCGGTACAGGCGTGCCACGCGTTGCGGGACACGGATCTTCAGCAGTGCCAGCCGCAGGGTGAGCCGGCTGATCCGGTCCACGGTTCCGCCGGGTACGAACCACAGCCGGTACTCCTCCCGGTTGCAGCCCAGCAGCAGGTCGGCCTCGGGAAGGGGCGGGGCGGCGGGCACCACGTCGCCGTCGACCACGATGTGGAAGCCGGGACCGCCGCCGATGGGGTCGGACCGGTCGACGACGGCGGCCTGCGCGTCCAGCAGCAGGTCTCGGTCCACCGCCGCGAACGCCTCGGCGGTGGCCGGGATCCGCAGTCTCTTCGCCATCGACCGTACGGTCTTCGCGCCCTCGCGGCGCGATATCGTGTGCGGCGGGCCGCTCTGCAGGATCGCCCGGTGGAACAGCCCGGCCGCGCCGGGGCTGGTCATGAGGGCCGCGACGCTGATCGCGCCGGCGGACTCCCCGCACACGGTGACGTTCGCCGGATCTCCGCCGAAGGCGGAGATGTTGTCGCGGACCCAGATCAGGGCTGCGATCTGGTCGAGGAGGCCCCGGTTGACGGGGGCGTCGGGGAAGACCCCGAACCCCTCGACGCCGAGCCGGTAGTTGACGGAGACGAGGACCACCCCGTCGCGCGCGAAGGCGCCCCCGTCGTAGAGCGGCAGGTTCGCCGAGCCGTTGCGCAGGGAACCCCCGTGGATCCAGACCATGACGGGCAGCCGGCCCTCGCCGACCGATGGGGTCCAGACGTTGAGGTTGAGACAGTCGTCCCCGGCGATGCTCGGATCGGGTATCAGCCGGTCGAGGGGCGGGCGGTAGGGGCGTTTGGGGGCGGTCGGCCCGTACTCCAGAGCGTCTCGTACCCCTTCCCAGGACTCGACCGGGGCGGGAGCGCGGAAGCGGTGGGCGCCGAAGGGCGGGGCGGCGTAGGGGATGCCGAGGAAGGTGGCGATCCCGTTGTGGAAACGGCCTCGGACCTTGCCCTGCCCGGTGGTCGCGATGAGGTCCATGGCGGTCCTTCCATGTGCGAACGGGGGCCGGCCGCCCCTGGTCGCGGGAGCGTCAGGGGCGGGCGGCGTGGATCGGGACGGCCGCCGGTCACGGCGGAAGGGATCTCCGGGAGCGGGTCACCGGTTTGCGAGGCCGTTGCGGCGGACGTCGGACCAGGTGCCGCTGTCGGTGCAGATCCCGCAGCCGGCCCCGAAGAACTGTGCACTCGCCGTCTGGTCCCCCATCAGGTGTGCCTTGAACCAGGCGGTGGTGGGCGCGGCGAACGGGCCGGGGTCGCCCACGACCGTGAGGTGATCGGCGCCGCGCAGTTCCCCGTAGATGGCCGGTATGTGGTCGGCGCCGTTGTAGAAGGCCTTGACCAGGAAGGGGAAGACGATGCTGTCCTTCTGCCCGGCCAGGAGGAGCGCGGGTACGTGTACGTCGTCGATGTCGGCGAGCGGCCCGGGCTGGATGGGCAGGATGGTGTCGATGCGCGGGTCCGCGCCGACGACGATGGCGGCGGCGCCGCCCTGCGAGTGACCGGACGCACCGATGTGCTCCAGGTCGACACGGTCGTGGAAGGGGCTGCCGTGGTCGGCGTTGCGACGGGTGAGCAGGTCGATCCCGGCGCGCATGGAGATGCCGAGGTTGGACTGCGGGGTGTTGGCGGCGGCGACGATGAAGCCCTGACTGGCCCAGTGGAGCAACAGGTCGCGGTAGACGACCGGGAAGGCGAAGGTGCCGTTTCCCCACACGATCACGGGGTGGCGGCGGTCGCTGGTCGCGATGTCACGCGGGTAGTACAGGGTGGTCACCGCCCCGACCTCCACCGCGGTGGCGTAGGGGCCGGGAGCGCCGTAGTCGGCCGCGGCCGCCTCGGCACTGGCACCGGCGGGGGAACCGGTGGACGCCGCTGCCGCTCCCGCGCCGGCAGAAGCCGTCAGCAGGAGCAGGAGCGAGGTCAGGGGGACGAGCAGTGTTCTCCAGAGCACAGCGGACTCCCGATGTCGTCACGGTGAACTGGATGTTTCATCCGGCTCACGCCTTGTCTGATCGCACATCCTGAAGCACGGTTCGAGACCCGTCTCTGCGCAATCGCGGCAAGCAACGACGTCGGAGTTTGTGCAACATGCCGAGAGGCCTGAGCGCGGTGAGGGTGCCATGCTCGGTTCCGCCGCTACGACAGAGAGCCCGCCGCCCGGTCCCGAGAGGAGAACGCCGGGAACGGAGAAAGCCCCGCGCACCGTCCGCCCCGCATGACCTGGACGGTCAATCAGGTGACGCTCCATCAGAACGAGCGTCACATGAGCCACGGCGCTGCGCACCGAATAGCGTCCGGCGGAGCGCGAGCCGCTGGGGCCGATCCGCCAGGCCCGCGGGTCGGGCTGCCCGTACAGGCACAGGCGACGAGGCCCCCGTCCAGGCAGGTCCTCTTGAGAGGGACTCGGGAGGCCCGGACGGGGGCCGGCAGCGGGAAGCGGTGCGGGTGGCTGTGAACGACTTTTCTTGACTCAGAGGAATCGTCGAGGACGGAGTCCATGCCGCTCGCGGCACGATCGGTCGCTGAGCCCCGCCCCGCCGATCGCTTCCGCTGACACCATCTGCCCAGGGGAAAGACGGCATGGGCGGCAGACGACCATGCGGACCAGAGGGCTGCTCGTCTGACGCTCCGTCGGGACCAGCGTCAGGACGGTTCCCATACGCCCCGCGGAGTAGGGACAACGCGTCCACCGTCTCGCACGACGTTCACGAAGCCGCAGGTCAATCCCTCTCCCTGGTCCCCCGACACGTTCCACGTCGTGCACACGCGGAAACAGGTCGGCGGCCATCCAGCAGCCTGAAGAACCAGAGGAAATAGCAGGTCAGACGCCCTTTGCGGCAAGCTCCAGAATCGCCACGCACTCCACGTGCGAGGTCATCGGAAACAGATCGAACGCCCGCAACGTCCGCACCCGGTACCCACCCTCCCGGAAGTACGCCAGGTCCCGTGCCAGTGCCGCCGGGTCGCACGCAACGTACGCGATGCGGCGCGCCCCCAGGCCCGCCAGGTGCTTGACCGTCTGCTTGCCGGCGCCCGCGCGGGGCGGGTCGAGGACGATCAGGTCGCACTCGGTGATGCCGGTGCGCGGGAGGACCTGGTCGACCTTGCCGTGTTCGATGCGGACCCGGTCCAGGTCCTTCAGGTTGTGCCGGGCGTCCTCGACGGCTCGCTTGCCGGACTCGATACCGAGGACGGCACCCTTTTCGCCGATGCGCTGGCCGATGGCGCCGGCGAACAGGCCGACGCCGCAGTAGAGGTCGAGGGCCATGTCGTTCTTGCGGGGCAGGAGGCCCTGCATGACGGCGCGGACGAGGGTGTTGGCGGCCTGCGGGTGGACCTGCCAGAAGCCGCCGGAGCCGACGCGGTAGGTGCGGTCGTCGGCGCGTTCGCGTACGAAGGCGCGGCCGTGGACGCGGTGGACGCCGCCGTCACGCTCGTCGACGCGCATCACCGAGACGGGCTTGTCGAGCTCGACCAGGGGCAGCCGGCCGCCGGGCCTCGGGGTGAGGATGACCTGGCGGTCGTGGGAACCCGTGGCGGCGATGGCCTCCACCGAGGCCATGCCGGGCCATTCCCGCTTCTCGATGCCGAGCTCGGTGACGCCGGGGGCCGCGATCAGGCAGCGTTCGATGGGCTCCACGTCGTGCGAGCGGTGCTTGCGCAGGCCGACCTTGCCGTCCTCGTCGATGGCGTACTGGACGCGAGTGCGCCAGGCCGGCACCTCGCCCGCCGGGAGCTTGTCGCCCTCGGCCGGCATGACCGTGCCGTCCCAGCCCGCCTCCTCGGGGGTGAGGCCCGCGAGGCGCTGGAGCTGTTCGGCGATCACTTCGCCCTTGAGCCTGCGCTGGGCGCCGGGCTTGGCGTGCTGCCAGTCGCAGCCGCCGCACTTGCCGGGGCCCGCGTACGGGCAGGGCGCCTCGACGCGGTCCTTGGACGCCTCGATGATCCGTACCGCGTCGGCGCGCAGAAAGCGGGAGTCGCTCTCGCCGTCGGTGACCCTGGCGACGACCTTCTCGCCGGGGAGCGTGTGCCGTACGAAGAGGACCCGGCCCTCCGAGGTACGGGCGATGCAGTGGCCGCCGTGTGCGACGGGGCCGACCTCGACCTCGTACTCCTCCCCGACCAGCGACGACGTGGGTTCGTTCTGCATGAGGGGGTGGCTCCAGGGATCAAGGGGAAACGGCCGGACAACAACCTACGATTCTACGTGGGTGTCGTCCGGCCGTTTACCACCATCGGAAGCGGCCTTGCGGTCAGCTCTTGCCGCTGGGTTCCTTGGGCCTGCGCTCCACGGGGCCGCGGCGCACCGAGCCCGGCGCGTTCCACTCGGCGCGCTTCCTGGCGCGCTTCTTGGCCGCCTCGGAGGACTCCAGCTGATACGGCACGGAGGTCACCATGACGCCCGGGGTGAACAGCAGCCGCCCCTTGAGGCGCAGGGCGCTCTGGTTGTGGAGGAGGTGCTCGTACCAGTGGCCGACCACGTACTCCGGGATGTACACGCTCACGACGTCGCGCGGGCTCTCCCGGCGCAGGCTCTTCACGTAGTCGATGACCGGCCGGGTGACCTCGCGGTACGGCGAGTCGAGGATTTTCAGCGGGATGTCGATGCCGCGTCGCTCCCAGTCGTCCTTGAGCGCCTTGGTCTCGGCCGGGTCGACGCTGATGGAGAGCGCCTCCAGCCGGTCGGAGCGGATGAGCTTGGCGTAGGCGAGGGCGCGCAGGGTGGGCCGGTGGAGCTTGGAGACCAGGACGATCGAGTGGACCCTGGAGGGCCGGATCGTCTCGTCGGACGGGGTCTCGTCGGCGGCGATCTCCTCGGCGACCCGGTCGTAGTGCCTGCGGATCGCGGTCATCGTCCCGTAGAAGATCACCATGCCGAGGAGCGCGACCCAGGCGCCGTGGGTGAACTTGGTCGCGAGCACGACGACGAGCACCAGGCCGGTGAAGAAGGCGCCGAAGGTGTTGATCGCGCGGGAGCGCACCATGTGGCGGCGCTTGGCCGGGTCCTTCTCCGTCCTCAGGTGACGGTTCCAGTGCCGGACCATGCCGGTCTGGCTGAGGGTGAAGGAGACGAACACGCCGACGATGTAGAGCTGGATGAGCCGGGTCGAGTCCGCCCCGTAGATCCAGACGAGCAGGATCGCCGCGCCCGCCAGCAGCACGATGCCGTTGGAGAAGGCGAGCCGGTCACCGCGGGTGTGGAGCTGGCGGGGCAGGTAGCGGTCCTGCGCGAGGATCGAGCCGAGCAGCGGGAAACCGTTGTACGCGGTGTTGGCGGCGAGGAAGAGAACGAGTGCGGTCGCCGCCGCGAGGACGACGAAGAAGAACGTGCCGTCGCCGAAGACGGCGGCCGCGACCTGGGAGATCACCGGGTCCTGGACGAAGGAGGAGCCGACCGGGACACCGTTGTTGATCAGGTCCTTGGCCGGGTTCTCGGCCATCTTCACATCGGTGGCCATGGCCAGGCCGATGATGCCGCAGAACATGGTGACGGCCAGCAGGCCCATCATCGCGAGGGTGGTCGCGGCGTTCTTGCTCTTCGGCTTTCGGAAGGCGGGCACGCCGTTACTGATCGCCTCTACGCCGGTGAGGGCGGCACAGCCGGAGGAGAAGGCCCGCAGCAGCAGGAAGACCAGCGCGAAACCGGCGAGTCCCTCGTGCTCGGCCTTGATCTCGTAGCCCGAGGTCGGGGCGTGCATGGTGTCGCCGAGGACCAGTCCCCGGAACGCACCCCAGGTGATCATGATGAATACGCCGGCCACGAAGAGGTACGTGGGGATGGCGAAGAGCTTGCCGGACTCCTTGACACCGCGCAGGTTCATCAGCGTCAGCAGCACGATGGCGGCGATCGCGCAGATCGTCTTGTGCTCGACGACGAACGGGATCGCGGACCCGAGGTTCTCCACCCCGGAGGAGATCGACACGGCGACGGTCAGCACGTAGTCGACGAGCAGGGCGCTCGCCACGGTGAGCCCGGCCTTGGGGCCGAGGTTGGTGGTGGCGACCTCGTAGTCGCCACCACCGCTCGGGTAGGCGTGCACGTTCTGCCGGTACGAGGCGACGACCGTGAACATCAGCACCACGACGGCGAGCGCGATCCAGGGGCTGAAGTGGTAGGCCGACACGCCCGCGGCGGAGAGCACCAGGAGGACTTCTCCGGGCGCGTAGGCCACCGAGGACAGCGGGTCGGATGCGAAGACGGGAAGTGCGATGCGCTTGGGGAGGAGCGTTTCTCCCAGCTTGTCGCTGCGCAGCGCCCGTCCGATCAGGATCCGTTTGGGCACGTCGGTCAGTTTGGACACGCTGAGGATCGTAAGCGCTCCGTATGAAAGCCGCAGACGCACCACCCCCGTGGCCCCGCAATCTCCTGCGCTCGGCCGAAAAGGCCACGAAATCCTTAACGGAATCCTTGCGCTCAGGCGTCCGCGAAAAGGGCGCTGTAACCATTCAATGCGGGCTGGCCGCCGAGATGTGCGTAAAGGACGGTGGAATCGCGGGCGATCTCGCCGCGTGCCACGAGGTCGATCGTTCCCGCCATCGACTTCCCCTCGTACACGGGGTCGGTGACCATGCCCTCGGTACGGGCGGCGAGCCGCATCGCGTCGAGGGTCGTGTCGTCGGGGATGCCGTAGGTGCCCGCGTGGTAGCGCTCGTCGAGTTCGATGTCGTCCACGGCGATCTCCCGGCGCACACCGATGAGCCGTGCGGTGGCGGCCGCGATCCGGGCGATCTGCTCGCGGGTACGAGCGGGTTCGGCGGAGGCGTCGATGCCCAGGACGCGTCGCGGGCGGGCGCCAGCCTCCTCCAGCGCGGCGAAGCCTGCGACCATGCCAGCCTGGGTGGAGCCGGTCACCGAGCAGACCACCACGGTGTCGAAGAACACGCCGAGCGCGCGTTCCTGCTCGGCGACCTCATACGCCCAGTTCGCGAAGCCGAGCCCACCCAGCGGGTGGTCGGACGCACCCGCGGGGATGGCGTACGGCTTGCCGCCGCCCTCCTCCACCTCGCGCAGCGCCTGCTCCCAGCTCTCCTTGACCCCGATGCCGAACCCGGCGCGCACCAGGCGGACGTCGGCACCGGCCAGGCGGCTGATCAGGATGTTGCCGACCTTGTCGTAGACGGCGTCGGGCCACTCGACCCAGCTCTCCTGGATGAGTACGCACTTGAGACCGGCGCGGGCGGCGACCGCCGCGACCTGGCGGGTGTGGTTGGACTGGACGCCGCCGATGGATACGAGTGTGTCGCAGCCCTGCGCGAGGGCGTCGGCGACGAGGTATTCGAGCTTGCGGGTCTTGTTGCCGCCGTAGGCGATGCCGGAGTTGCAGTCCTCCCGCTTGGCCCAGACCGCGGCGCCGCCGAGGTGCTCGGTGAGCCGGTCGAGCCGGTGCACGGGCGAGGGGCCGAAGAGGAGGGGGTAGCGGTCGTACGAGAAGAGGGAAGGGGAGGCTTGCGTTTCAGTGGTCACGGTGGGGGCTCCCTGACTCGGTGGCGGGGTGGGGTGGGGTACTGGGACAGGCCGGTCGTCGGGCTACTCGGGCGGCTCGTCGGCGAGCTCTTCGAGCGCCCGCCAGATCTCGGCGGTGATCCGGGCCGCGGCTTCGGCGTCGCGCGCCGCGCACGCCTCGATCAGCCGCTCGTGCAGCTCCGCGGAGCCGTGCGCGGAGCCGGCCGTGCCGAACTGCCGCCACTCCAGGCGGCGGATCAAGGGGGTGTAGCGCTCGACGGTGGCGGCCACGGCACGGTTGCCGCAGGCGGTGACGAGGACGTCGTGGAGCCGGTCGTCGGCGCGCAGCGCGTCCGCCACGTCGCCGCGGCCGGTCGCTTCCCGGAACCGGTCGTTGGCCGCGCGCATCGCGGTGATGTCCGCGTCCGTGAGGTGGGGTACGGCGGTCCTGGCGGCCAGTTCCTGCATGGCCCGTACGACGGCCGCCGCGTCCCGGACGTCGCGCGGCACCAGCCGGGTCACCCGGGTGTAGCTCTGTGGCTTGGACTCGACGAGGCCCTCGCCGGCGAGCCGGGACAGCGCGTCGCGGACCGGGGCCCGGGAGAGTCCGAGGCGTTCGGCGAGGTCGGCGTCGCGGACGGGGGCACCGGGCGGGATGTCGCCGCGGACGATGGCATCGCGGATCGCCTCGTAGGCGGTGTCCCGCAGCAGGGTCCGTCGGACGGGGCGCAGGGTCTCCATGAACTGACATGTTAGATGTCTGTGCTCTTCGTACTCAAGGGTCCGTCCGGCAGCAGCCGCAATTGGCGGCCTCCGGCGTCCACCGGGCGGGGCACGGCGAAAGCGCACTCGGATGAGGCTTCGCGCTCCGGGCCGCATAAGCTCATCCTGGGCAACGGGACAGACCGTTGCCCCGTTGTTTGCCCGGCAAGCTGAGAAAGAAGTGTGAGCAGGGTGTTTTCGCAGGTCAGCCGGACGACCAGGACTGCGAGGTAGGCGCAAGGTGCACATCGTCATCATGGGCTGCGGGCGAGTAGGAGCCGCTCTCGCGCAGACCCTGGAGCAGCAGGGGCACACGGTCGCCGTCATCGATCGGGACCCGACGGCGTTCCGTCGCCTCGGGTCCGGATTCGGCGGACGGCGCGTCACGGGTGTCGGCTTCGACCAGGACACCCTCCGCGAGGCGGGTATCGAGGAGGCCGGTGCGTTCGCCGCGGTGAGCAGCGGCGACAACTCGAACATCATCGCCGCCCGGGTGGCCCGCGAGATGTTCGGCATCGAAAACGTCGCGGCTCGGATCTACGACCCCCGGCGCGCCGAGGTCTACCAGCGTCTCGGTATCCCCACGGTCGCCACCGTGCGCTGGACCGCGGACCAGATGCTGCGGCGGCTGCTGCCTTCCGGCGCCGAGCCGCTGTGGCGGGATCCGAGCGGGGGTGTGCAGCTCGCGGAGGTGCACACCACACCGTCCTGGATCGGCCACAAGATCAGCACGCTGCAGGAGGAGACGGGCGTCCGCGTGGCGTTCCTCACCCGGCTGGGCGAAGCCATACTGCCCACCTCGCAGACGGTGCTGCAGGAGGGCGACCTGGTCCACGTGATGATGCGTACGGACGAGATCGCGAAGGTCGAAGCGGCCTTCGCCGAGGGTCCTGAGGAGGGCGGTCACTGATGCGTGTCGCGATTGCCGGGGCCGGTGCGGTGGGCCGTTCCATCGCGGGTGAGCTGCTGGAGAACGGGCACGAGGTGCTGCTCATCGACAAGGCGCCGACGGCCATCTCGGTGGAGCGGGTGCCGATGGCCGAGTGGCTGCTGGCGGACGCCTGCGAGATCACCTCGCTCGACGAGGCGGCGCTGCAACGCTGCAACGTCGTGATCGCCGCGACCGGCGACGACAAGGTGAACCTGGTCGTGTCGCTGCTCGCCAAGACCGAGTACGGCGTGCCGAGGGTCGTCGCCCGGGTCAACAACCCGAAGAACGAGTGGCTGTTCAACGAGGCCTGGGGCGTCGATGTGGCGGTCTCGACGCCGCGCCTGATGTCGGCCCTGGTCGAGGAGGCGGTGAGCGTCGGCGATCTGGTCCGGCTGCTGCGCTTCAGCCACGGTGACGCCAACCTGGTCGAGCTGACGCTGCCCCCGGAGTCGGCGCTGGCCGGCACCCAGGTCGGCGAGGTGGCCTGGCCCGAGGACACCTCGCTGGTCACCATCATCCGCGGGCAGCGGGTGCTGACGCCGAACACCGAGGAGACCCTGGAGGCCGGTGACGAGCTGCTGTTCGTGGCCGCGCAGGCGCGCGAGGAGCAGTTGGAGGACCTGTTGTCGGTGCGTCGGGGCGACTCGGAGGACTGATCCGCAGGGCGGAGACGCGGGAGGGGCCCGGAACCGTGTGACACGGTTCCGGGCCCCTCCTGCAACTCAGACCTGTGACTCAGAACTCCTGGTTGCGCGCCGCGGCGGCCGCGGCCGCCTTGCGGTCCTTCTCGGCCTGCTCCTCGGCCTCCATCTCGGCGAAGACATCGATGGGCGGCGGCGCCTTGGCGAGGAAGACCCAGGTCAGATAGACCGCGAGCAGGAACGGAGGGATCTTCAGGGCGACCAGGACCCAGCCGAACTGGGTGGTGTCGGCCCACCAGTACAGCGGGAAGAGGATCGCGCACTTGGCGAGGAGGATCAGTCCCCAGGCGTAGCTGGCCTTGGCGTACGCCTTCTTGCGGCCGGGGTTCCTGGTGCGCCAGGAGAGGTTCTCCTTGAACACCGGCCCCAGGATCAGACCGATCAGCGGCACCCCGGCGACGGTGGTGATCAGGTAGGCGAGGGCCAGGCCGAGCGTGTAGAGCATGCCCGGCAGATAGAAGTCCTTGGCGTTGCCCGTCATCATCGCGAAGACCACACCGAAGGCCACGCCGAAGACGCCGCTGAAGGCGTGCTTGACGGTGTCCCTCCGGATCAGCCGTACGGCGACAAGGGCCAGGGACACCGCCAAGGCCGCGATGGCCGAGAGGTGCAGATCCTTGTTGATCGTGAAGATGGTGACGAACAGCAGCCCGGGAACGACTGTCTCCACCATGCCCCGGACACCGCCGAACGCCTCGAAGAGCGCGGCCTCGGTGACCGTCTTCGCGTCGGCCTCCTCCTGGTCGGTGTGGGTGGTGGGGTCCGTGTCGGACGTCGGCTTGTCGAGAGACGTCACCGGCTACTCCTTGCCGAGCGGTCGGAGTTCGTATTTGGGGTTGAACAGCACCCGGCGCCCGTGACTCATGGCGATCCGGCCCGAGGCGATGAGCTTGCGGCCCGGTTCTATGCCCACGATGGAGCGCCGGCCCAGCCAGACCACGTCCAGCGGCGCGGTGCCGTCGAAGAGCTCGGCCTCCAGGGCGGGCACTCCGGCGCGCGGCCGCAGGGTGACGGTCCGCAAGGTACCAGTCACCTTGACGATCTGGCGGTCGGTGCATTCGGAGATCCGCGTGCAACCCGAGGCCTGCGCGTCCTCCTGCAGCTCCTCGGACTCGAGGTCCTGCTGGGAGCTGGACAGCCGGTCGAGCATCCGCCGGAAGCGGCTCGACGGCTTTTCCGCCTTGCCGGGCTTGTCGGATCGAGGAACAGCACTCATACCCTGAGGGTACCGGTCCCGGCTGCTCCGGGTGGGCGTCCCCGGTCTCACTCGAACGGGTGACCGGGGCGAGTCACGGAAGAGACCGGGGCGAGCCGTGGAAGACCGGCTCGCGCCCCGTTCAGCCGCGCTCGAAGCGGTATCCCATGCCCGGCTCGGTGACGAAGTGCCGGGGGTGCGAGGGGTCGGCCTCCAGCTTGCGCCGCAGCTGGGCCATGTAGACCCGCAGGTAGTTGGTCTCGGTGCCGTACGAGGGCCCCCAGACCTCCTGGAGCAGCTGCTTCTGGCTGACCAGCCGGCCGCTGTTGCGGACCAGGACCTCCAGCAGATGCCACTCGGTGGGGGTGAGCCGTACGTCGCGGCCCTCGCGGTGGACCTTCTTCGCCGCCAGGTCGACGGTGAACCCCTCGGTCTCGACGATCACGATGTCGTCGGAGCCGTGCTGCCCTACGGGTTCGGCGCGGCGGACCGAGGCGCGCAGCCGGGCCAGCAGCTCGTCCATGCCGAACGGCTTGGTGACGTAGTCGTCGGCGCCGGCGTCCAGGGCCTCCACCTTCTCGTCGGAGGTGTGGCGGGCGGAGAGCACCAGGATCGGCACCCGGGTCCAGCCGCGCAGCCCCTTGATCACCTCGACGCCGTCCATGTCCGGCAGCCCCAGGTCGAGGACGACGACATCGGGGTGGCGGGCGGCGGCGAGCTGGAGGGCGGTCGCGCCGTCGGGCGCCGCGTCCACCTCGTACTTGCGCGCCTTCAGGTTGATCACGAGGGCGCGTACGATCTGCGGCTCGTCGTCGACCACAAGCACCCGGGTCATGGGGGCCCTGCCTTTCTGCTGTACGGCGATCTCCCGGGACGTACCGGAGATCATGAGGTGACCTGCGCGATCATGGTGTGACCCGCCTGGTCATGAGGTGACCTGCGTGGTCTTGGAGTACCCCGCGCGGTGCTGAGGTGCCCGCTCGGTCATGAGGTGACCCGCGCGGGCAGGTCGGGGCTGACCGGAACGTATCCCGACGCAGCCTTGAGGGTCAGCACCATGGTGAGGCCACCGCCGGGAGTGTCCTCGGCGTCCAGCGTGCCGCCCATGGACTCCACGAAGCCGCGGGCCACGGCGAGCCCCAGCCCGACCCCCGCGCCGCGCGGGGCGTCGCCGTAGCGCTGGAAGGGCTCGAAGATGCGCTCCTTGGCGTCGTCGGGGACGCCGGGGCCACGGTCGGCCACCCGTAGCTCGATGCGTTCGCCGAGCGCGCTGGCGGCCACGGTGACGCGTTCCGCGTAGCGGCTGTACTTCACGGCGTTCTCGACGATGTTGGCGACGGCCCGCTCCAGCAGCCCGGGGTCGACCGCGACCATCGGGAGGGTCTCGGGGATGTCCAGGTCGACGCTGTCCTCGGGGACGCCGCCGAGCGCCATCGGGACCACCTCGTCGAGGTCGATCTCGCGGATCAGCGGGGTGACGGTGCCGGTCTGGAGCCTGGACATGTCCAGGAGGTTGCCCACGAGGTGGTCGAGGCGGTCGGCGCCGTTCTCGATGCCCTCCAGAAGTTCGGCCTGGTCCTCGTCGGACCAGGCGACGTCATCGGAGCGCAGGGAGCTGACGGCGGCCTTGATGGCGGCGAGCGGGGTGCGCAGATCGTGGCTGACGGCGGCGAGGAGCGCCGTCCTGATCCGGTTGCCCTCGGCGAGCCGCCGGGCCTCCTCCGCCTCGTCGACCAGGCGCTGGCGGTCCAGTACGACGGCGGCCTGCGCGGCGAACGCGCCGAGCACCCGGCGGTCCTCGGCGGGCAGCACCCGGCCGGAGAGCGCCAGCGCCATGTGGTCGCCGACGGGCATGTCCACGTCGGCGTCCTCCGGCCGGGCCACCGGGCCCGGCCCGACGCTCCCGGCGCACGTCCACGGGTCGACGTCGCTCCTGCGCTCCAGCAGGGCGACGGACTCCATGCCGAAGGTCTCGCGGACCCGGTCGAGGAGCGCGTCCAGCGTCGTCTCGCCGCGCAGCACACTGCCGGCCAGGAAGGAGAGGATCTCCGACTCGGCGCGCAGCCGGGCCGCCTGATGGGTGCGGCGGGCCGCCAGATCGACGACCGAGGCGACCGAGACCGCCACCGCGAAGAAGATCACGATGGCGACGAAGTTCTCCGGGTCCTGCACCGTCAGGGTGTGGGTGGGCGGGGTGAACCAGTAATTCAGCAGCAGCGAGCCGGCGGCGGCCGACGCGAGGGCGGGCAGCAGTCCGCCGATCAGGGCCGCGACGACCGTCATGAAGAGGAAGAGCAGGACGTCGTTGGCGAGCCCCGGGCCGTTGCCCAGGCCGCTCAGGAGCAGCGTGAGGAGGGCGGGGCCGCCCACCCCGACCAGCCAGCCCCAGATGATCCGGGCCCGGCCCAGCCGGGCACCGCGGGCGATAGGTAGACCGCGCCCCTTGGCGACCTCCTCGTGGGTGACGATGTGGACGTCGAGGTCGGGCCCGGACTCCCGGGCGACGGTGGCGCCCACCCCCGGCCCGTAGATGTACTGCCAGGCCTTGCGGCGGCTGGAGCCGAGGACGATCTGCGTGGCGTTCACCCCACGGGCGAATTCGAGGAGCGCCGACGGTATGTCGTCGCCGATGACATGGTGGAACGTGCCGCCGAGGTCCTCCACGAGGGTGCGCTGGACGGTGAGTTCCTTGGGTGACGCGGAGGTCAGCCCGTCGCTGCGGGCGATGTAGACGGCGAGGATCTCGCTGCCCGAGCCCTTGGCCGCCATCCGGGACGCGCGGCGTATGAGCGTACGGCCCTCGGGGCCGCCGGTGAGTCCGACGACGATGCGTTCGCGGGCCTGCCAGGTGGTGCGGATGTTGTGCTCGCCGCGGTACTGCTGGAGGTATTCGTCGACCCGGTCGGCGACCCAGAGGAGGGCCAGCTCGCGCAGGGCGGTCAGGTTGCCGGGGCGGAAGTAGTTGGACAGCGAGGCGTCGATCCGGTCCGGCTTGTAGATGTTGCCGTGGGCCATCCGGCGGCGCAGCGCCTGTGGCGACATGTCGACGAGTTCGAGCTGGTCGGCCCGGCGGACGACCTCGTCGGGGACGGTCTCGCGCTGTCGCACGCCGGTTATCGCCTCGACGACGTCACCGAGCGACTCCAGGTGCTGGATGTTGACGGTGGACACCACGTCGATGCCGGCCTGGAGGAGCTCTTCGACGTCCTGCCAGCGTTTGGCGTTGCGGGAGCCCGGCACATTGGTGTGCGCCAGTTCGTCCACCAGGGCGACGGCGGGGGCGCGCTCAAGGACCGCGTCGACGTCCATCTCGGTGAAGACGGCGGAGCGGTACTCGATCTCGCGGCGCCGGATCTGTTCCAGACCGTGCAGCATGACCTCGGTGCGCGGCCGGTCGTGGTGCTCCACGAAGGCGACGACGCAGTCGGTGCCCCGCTCCACCCGTCGATGGGCCTCGGAGAGCATCGCGTACGTCTTGCCGACGCCGGGTGCCGCACCCAGGTAGATCCGAAGCTTGCCGCGTGCCATGGCCCCATTGTCTTCTCTTGAACCGGCTGCGTCCGATGCGGCAGCCGCTTCGAAGCTACCCCGCGGATTGTCGACAAATAGGACGGGGGGCGGGGTGAGGGACCGAATTGACAGGATTCTGACGCCCCGGGCGGGGCCGGGAGGGTCCTCCCTGCCCCGCCCCTCCCCTACGCGTGCTCGACGATGTGTCCGTCGCTCAGTTCCAGCACCCGGTCCGCCAGCCCCAGCAGCTGTGCGTCGTGCGTCGCCACCAACGCGGTGACGCCCTCGCTGCGCACCACCGCCCGCAGCAGCTCCATCACCGCGAGCCCGGTCTCCGCGTCGAGCTGCCCCGTCGGCTCGTCCGCGATCAGCAGCGCGGGCCGGTTGGCGAGCGCGCGGGCGATCGCGACGCGCTGCTGCTGGCCCCCGGACAGCTCGCCGGGGCGCTGAGCGGCGTGGTCGGCGAGGCCGACCAGGGCGAGCAGCAGCGCCACCCGGTCCTCGCGCTCGCGCGGGTCCGCCTTGCGCAGCCGCATGGGCACGCCGACGTTCTCCGCCGCGGTCAGGATCGGGATCAGGCCGAACGACTGGAAGATGAAGCCGATCCGGTCCCGGCGCAGCTCCAGGAGTCCGTTCTCGCCCAGCTCGGCGAGGTCCGTGCCGTCGACGGTGATCCGGCCGCCGTCGGGGCTGTCCAGCCCACCGAGCAGGTTGAGGAGGGTGGTCTTGCCCGAGCCCGAGCGCCCCTTGAGCGCGACGAGTTCGCCGCGCGGCACCTCGAAGGACACCCCGCGCAGCGCGTGCACGGCTCCGGCGCCGGAGCCGTACGAGCGATGCAGGTCCTCGACCCGGACCATGGGCCCGCCGGCCGGTTCCTCGGCGACTGCCGTACCGCCCTGCCTGCCGGTGCCCGTCCTGCCGGTGCTCTCGGTCATGTCTCTCCCCGTACGTGCTCGGTCCCGTCGGCCGCCAGTATGTGCAATGCACACCGGGCTGGACAATGGCCGGGGGCTGTCAGGCGTCCGGCCGGACGCCGATGCGGTCGTCCTCGGCGGTGGCTCGCCCGGCCGATCGGCCGGTCACACCTCTCTGCCGACCGGTCACACCTTTTCGACGACCGGTCCCACCTCTTTGTCGAAGTGCTACCGCTTCCCGACAACTTCCCGACAACTTTCTGACACCGACTGACCAGCCTGGCCAAGGTCCACCGGGGCGAATGCCCCGTCCTTGAAAGGGTGCGCATGACGTCACGCAGGAGCCTTCCCCGGCTGGCGGCCGGAGTTCTCGGGATATCCCTGACCCTGTCCGCGGTCCCCGCCGCCACCGCGGACACGCGGCCCCCCACCGCCCCCACCCTCTCCGAGCAGCAGGTGATGCTCCACCTGCGTGCCCTGCAGCGCATCGCGGACCGCAACGGCGGCAACCGCGCGCACGGCACGAAGGGGTACGCACAGTCCGTGGCGTACGTGAAGCGCGCCCTGGACCGGGCGGGCTTCCGCACCCGGCTGGTCCCGTTCACCCACGCCGGAGCCACCGGCCACAGCCTGATCGCCGACTGGCCGGGCGGCGACCCGGACCATGTGCTGCTGACCGGCGCCCACCTCGACAGCGTGAAGGAGGGCCCGGGAATCAACGACAACGGCTCGGGTTCGGCCGCGGTCCTGGCCGCCGCCCTCCAGGTGGCCGAGTCCGGCCTGAAGCCCGAACGGCACCTGCGGTTCGCGTGGTGGGGCGCGGAGGAGCCGGGGCTGATCGGCTCGAAGACGTACGTCGGCAAGCTTTCCGAGGCCGACCGCCGCAGGATCGACGTCTACCTCAACTTCGACCAGGCGGGCAGCAAGAACACCCGGCAATGGCTCGTGATCCACGACGACGAGCACGGCGAGACCGAGGCCCAGCAGGCGCTCGAGGCGTGGTTCACCGAGCGGAACATCCCCACGTTCGACATCGGCGTCGGCGGCTCGGACCACGAGTCGTTCGGAAACGCCGGCATCCCGTCGTCCGGCTTCAGCACCGGCATCTCGGACTGCATCCACGAGGCGTGCGACGACCTCTCCAACGTGGATCCGAAGACGGAGAGGACCAGCACCGACGCCATCGTCGGCGTGCTGTGGAAGCTCGCCGCCACCACACCCCGGCACTGACCGGCCGTCCCAGGAATCGAGACATGCGCAGACTGTCGAACCACCGCCGCAGAACCGCCGCTCTCGCGGCCGCCGTCGTGAGCGGCGTCCTGCTGACCGCCTTTCCCGCCTCGGCCGCCGTCGGCGGCCCGGGTCTCGGTGACCCGTACTTCCCCGACGACGGCAATTCCGGCTACGACGTCTCCCACTACGACGTCCGTATCTCCTACGACCCGGCACACACCGACCGTCTCGACGGCGACACCACCGTCACCGCCCGCGCTCTGACCGGCCTGGACCGGTTCAGCCTGGACCTCAAGGGCTTCACCGTGGCATCGGTCGAGGTGAACGGCGCCCCGGCGAAGACGTTCTCCCGGGCCGGCGCCCATGAACTGGTCATCACCCCGGCCCGCCCGGTGGCGAAGGGCACGACGTTCGCGGTCCGGGTGAAGTACGCGGGCCGGCCCGACCCCGAGGGCTGGCACACCCTGCGGAACGGCGGCGCGAACGTGGCGGGCGAACCGCACTCCGCGACCTCCTGGTACCCCGCCAACGACCATCCGTCCGACAAGGCCACCTTCGCCCTCACCGCGACGGTCCCCGACGGCTGGACGGCCGTCGGCAACGGCCTGCCCGGCCCTTCGAGCGTCAAGGACGGCAGAAGAACCTTCCGCTGGTCCGAGGACAGGCCGATGGCCACGTACCTCAGCACGGTCGCCATCGACCGGTTCACCGTCCACCGCGGCCGGACGGCCGCCGGAACGCCGGTCATCACGGCATACAGCCCGGACGCCGTCATCGACCCCGAGGCGGAGACCCAGCAGACGGAGATCCTGGACTTCCTGGCCTCGAAGTTCGGCCCGTATCCCTTCTCCTCGGCGGGCGCCATCGTCGTCGGGGCCGCCGAGGAGTCCTCCGACGGCCCCCTCGCCCTGGAGACCCAGAGCCGCCCCACCTACAGCGGCATGCTCTTCGACGCCTCGATGGTCCACGAGAACACCCACCAGTGGTTCGGTGACAGCGTCTCGTTCGTGGACTGGCGGGACGGCTGCGTCGCCGAGTGCTTCGCCCAGTACGCGGGGCAGTTGTGGGAGGAGCACAAAGGCGCCGATCTGGACCGGGACTACTACCGGTCCGAGGTGGAGGACTACCGGAACGACCCGTCGTTCTGGTCCGTCAGGCTCTACGACCCCGGACCGGGCAAACAGCTGGACTCGGCTCTGTACTTCAAGGGCTCGCTGATGCTGCACGCCCTGCGCCGCACGGTGGGCGACGAGGCGTTCTTCCGGACGCTGCGGACCTGGACCCGCGACCACGCGTACGGCAATGCCCCGTTCCGGCAGTTCGAGGCGCTGGCGACGAAGGTCTCGGGCAAGGACCTCAAGGGCTTCTTCGCGGCGTGGGTGGACGGCACGGTGATCCCGCCGCGGAAGTACCTGTACCCGGGCACCCTGGGCACCCCGGCCCGGTGAACGGGCGTGGCGGGGCGCCGGGTCCGGCCCCGGCGCCCCGCCGCGCGGGCCTTCTCAGGCCCCGTTCACTTCACCAACTGCTTGAGGGCGATGTTGAGCTGGAGGACGTTGACCCTCGGCTCTCCGACGAAACCGAGGATCCGGCCGTCCGTGTGCTCTTCGACGAGCTTCTCCACCTGGTCGACGGCGAGATGGTTCCGCTCGGCCACGCGGCGCACCTGGAGCTGTGCGTACTCCGGGGAGATGGCCGGGTCGAGGCCGGAGCCGGAGGAGGTGACGGCGTCGGCCGGCACGTCCGAGGGGTTGACCGGGTGGCCGGGGACGGAGTTGTCCTTGACCACGGCGGCCTTGGCGGCGGTGACCCAGTCGATGAGTTCCTTGTTGTCGCCGGAGCGGTTGGTCGCGCCGGAGAGGATCAGCTTGTACTGGGTGTTGACGCTGTTGGTGCCCAGGCCGTTGGAGGGGCGCGGCTGGAACCACTTGAGGTCCGGGGCCGCGGTCTCCTGCCCCTTCTTCAGTGGCAGGTCGTAGCGCTGGCCGATGAGTTCGGAGCCGACGACCTTGCCGTTCGCGGTGATCTCGGAGCCGTTGGCCTGGTCGGGGAAGATGCCCTGGGCGACGCCGGTGACGGCGAGCGGGTAGATGACGCCGCAGACGACGGTGAGGACGAGCAGGGCACGCAGCCCGGCCCAGAGCAACCGGGCGGTGTTTGCTACGGAGTTGTTCATGGCAGGTCAGCCGATTCCTAAATTCAGTTCAGCCCGGGGATGAGGGAGATGACCACGTCGATGATCTTGATGCCGATGAACGGGGCGACCAGGCCGCCGAGTCCGTAGATCCCGAGGTTGCGCCGGAGCATCGAGTCGGCGCTGCTGGGCCGGTAGCGCACGCCCTTCAGGGCGAGCGGCACCAGCGCGATGATGATCAGCGCGTTGAAGACGACGGCCGACAGGATCGCGGACTGGGGCGAGGACAGCTGCATGATGTTCAGCTTGTCCAGGCCGGGATAGACCACGGCGAACATCGCGGGGATGATCGCGAAGTACTTCGCGACGTCGTTGGCGATCGAGAAGGTGGTCAGGGCTCCACGGGTGATGAGGAGCTGCTTGCCGATCTCGACGATCTCGATCAGCTTGGTCGGGTTGGAGTCCAGGTCCACCATGTTCCCGGCCTCCTTGGCGGCCGAGGTGCCGGTGTTCATGGCCACCCCGACATCCGCCTGGGCGAGCGCCGGGGCGTCGTTCGTGCCGTCGCCGGTCATCGCGACGAGTTTGCCGCCTGCCTGCTCCCGCTTGATGAGGGCCATCTTGTCCTCGGGCGTGGCCTCGGCGAGGAAGTCGTCGACGCCGGCCTCCTGGGCGATGGCCTTCGCGGTCAGCGGGTTGTCGCCGGTGATCATGACCGTCTTGATGCCCATGCGGCGCAGCTCGTCGAACCGCTCCCGCATGCCCTCCTTGACGACGTCCTTGAGGTGGATGACGCCGAGGACCCGGGCGCCGTGCTCGTCCTCCAGGGCCACCAGCAGCGGTGTGCCGCCCGCCCCGGAGATCGTGTCGGTGAGCGCCTGCGCGTCCTGCGTGACGGTGCCGCCGCGCTCCTCGACCCAGGCGACGACCGAACCGGTGGCGCCCTTGCGGACCTTGCGTCCGTCCACGTCGACGCCGGACATGCGGGTCTGGGCGGTGAACGCGACCCACTCGGCCTGCCGCAGCTCGCCCTGGTGGCGCTCGCGCAGCCCGTACTTCTCCTTGGCGAGCACGACGATCGAGCGGCCCTCCGGCGTCTCGTCGGCCAGCGAGGAGAGCTGGGCCGCGTCGGCCAGTTCGGTCTCGGTCGTGCCCTTCACGGGTACGAACTCGGCGGCCTGCCGGTTGCCGAGCGTGATGGTGCCGGTCTTGTCGAGCAGCAGGGTCGACACGTCTCCGGCGGCCTCGACGGCACGCCCCGACATGGCGAGCACATTGCGCTGGACGAGGCGGTCCATGCCGGCGATGCCGATGGCGGAGAGCAGTGCGCCGATGGTCGTCGGGATCAGGCAGACCAGCAGCGCGGTCAGCACGATCATCGACTGCTTCTGCCCGGCGTAGATCGCGAAGGGCTGGAGGGTGACGACGGCGAGCAGGAAGACGATCGTGAGGGACGCGAGGAGGATGTTCAGCGCGATCTCGTTGGGTGTCTTCTGCCGGGCGGCGCCCTCGACCAGGGCGATCATCCGGTCGATGAACGTCTCGCCGGGCTTGGTGGTGATCTTGACGACGATGCGGT
This sequence comes from Streptomyces sp. NBC_01591, assembly GCF_035918155.1. NCBI lineage: Bacteria > Bacillati > Actinomycetota > Actinomycetes > Kitasatosporales > Streptomycetaceae > Streptomyces > Streptomyces sp. NBC_01591. The sequence goes on along the minus strand of NZ_CP109327.1, from coordinate 6,667,917 downwards.
CGGAGAGCACCTTCGTACCCCCGGTGACGGCGCTGCGGTCACCGCCGGACTCCCGGATGACCGGGGCGGACTCGCCCGTGATCGCGGACTCGTCCACGCTCGCAACGCCCTCGACGACGTCGCCGTCGCCGGGGATGATGTCACCGGCCTCGCAGACCACCAGATCACCGACGCGCAGCTCGGTGCCCGGCACCCGCTCCTCGTTCCGGCCGATCAGCCGCCGCGCGACGGTGTCGGTCTTGGCCTTGCGCAGCGTGTCGGCCTGCGCCTTGCCGCGTCCCTCGGCGACCGCCTCGGCCAGGTTGGCGAAGATCGTGGTCAGCCACAGCCAGACCGCGATCGCCCAGCCGAACCACTCGCCCGGGTCCATGCACGCCAGCACGGTCGTGAACACCGAACCGATCAGCACGACGAACATCACCGGGGACTTGACCATCGTCCGGGGGTCGAGCTTGCGTACGGCATCGGGGAAGGACCGGATCAGCTGCGCGGGGTCGAAGAGGCCCCCGCCGACGCGCCCTTCGCTCTGGTGACCCGTGGGCGCGTCCTGGTGCGGTGCCCGGGTGGGGGTGACAGTGGACATCGAGTCCTCTTGCTCCGTACGAGTGGTCATGACGCCAGTCCTTCGGCCAGCGGCCCCAGCGCCAGGGCCGGGAAGTAGGTCAGCCCGGTGATGATCAGGATCGTGCCGACCAGCAGTCCGCTGAAGAGCGGCTTGTGCGTGCCCAGGGTTCCCACGGTCGCCGGTACGGGCCGCTGCTCGGCGAGCGAGCCGGCCAGCGCGAGGACGAACACCATCGGCAGGAACCGGCCGAGCAGCATCGCGAGACCGATCGTGGTGTTGAACCACTGCGTGTCCGCGTTGAGCCCGGCGAACGCCGAACCGTTGTTGTTCGCACCCGAGGTGTAGGCGTAGAGGATCTCGGAGAATCCGTGGGCGCCGGTGTTGGTCATCGAGTGGGGCGGGGTGGGCAGCGCCATCGCCGCGGCGGTGAAGCAGAGCACCAGCGTCGGGGTGATCAGGATGTAGCAGGCCGCGAGCTTGATCTCACGGGTGCCGATCTTCTTCCCCAGATACTCCGGAGTGCGGCCGACCATCAGCCCGGCGATGAACACCGCGATGATCGCCATGACCAGCATGCCGTAGAGGCCGGAACCGACACCTCCGGGCGCGATCTCGCCGAGCTGCATGCCCAGCATGGTGATCCCGCCACCGAAGCCCGTGTACGAGGAGTGGAAGGAGTTCACCGCACCGGTGGAGGTCAGCGTCGTGGCCACCGCGAAGATCGACGAGCCGGCGATCCCGAACCGGGTCTCCTTGCCCTCCATCGCCCCGCCCGCGATGTCGAATGCGGGGCCGTGGTGGGCGAATTCGGTCCACATCATCAGGGTGGTGAAGCCCAGCCAGATGACGCCCATCGTCGCGAGGATCGCGTAACCCTGCTTGAGCGAGCCGACCATCCGGCCGAACGTCCGCGTCAGCGCGAACGGGATGACCAGGATCAGGAAGATCTCAAGGAGGTTGGAGAGCCCGTTGGGGTTCTCGAACGGGTGGGACGAGTTGGCGTTGAAGTAGCCGCCGCCGTTCGTGCCCAGCTCCTTGATGGCCTCCTGGGAGGCCACGGCGCCGCCGTTCCACTGCTGCGAGCCGCCCATGAACTGCCCGACCTCGTGGATGCCGGCGAAGTTCTGGATCGCTCCGCAGGCCACGAGCAGCAGCGCGCCGACCACGGCGATCGGCAGCAGGATCCGTACGGTGCCGCGCACCAGGTCGGACCAGAAGTTCCCGAGCTCACCGGTGCGGGAGCGGGCGAAGCCCCGTACGAGGGCCACCGCGACGGCCATGCCGACGGCGGCCGAGACGAAGTTCTGCACCGCGAGGCCGCCGGTCTGCACGACGTGGCCCATGGCCTGTTCGCCGTAGTACGACTGCCAGTTGGTGTTGGCGACGAACGAAGCCGCCGTGTTGAACGCCTGGTCCGGATCGATCGAGACGAAGCCGAGCGAACCGGGCAGCGCGCCCTGGAGCCGCTGCAGCAGGTAGAGGAAGAGGACGCTCACCGCGGAGAAGGCGAGCACCCCACGCAGATACGCGGGCCAGCGCATCTGCGTGTTCGGATCGGCGCCGACGGCCTTGTACATCCACTTCTCGACGCGAAGGTGCTTCGTCGAGGAGTAGACACCGGCCATGTAGTCGCCGAGCGGACGGTACGCCAGCCCCAGCGCCACAACGAGCGCGAGAACCTGGAGCACACCAGCGAGGACGGGGCTCATATCGCGCTCAGAACCTCTCCGGGTACAGAAGGGCGAGGACGAGATAGCCCAGCAGGGCGACGGCCACGATCAGGCCGACGATGTTCTCGGCAGTCACAGCTTCGCCACCCCCTTGGCAACGAGAGCCACCAGCGCGAACACCGCGATCGTGGTGACGACGAAGGCCACATCGGCCATCGTGTGCTCCTAGATGAGGTACGGATTCTCGGACCTCTTGAGCAAACCTCTCGCCAGGACCGTCCTGGCCTGCGTTGATGGCTTCCTTACGGGGAACGGCGGGCCCTTGACGGCGCACATACGTGCCCTATACGCGCCCCATACGCGCGCCTTTTGCACGCTGTCCGGAACCCGCCTTGCGCATGACCCGGAACCCGTCCCGGAACCCTCTCCGGACGCAGAACGGCCGGTGGGCCGTACCCCCTCGGAAGGGGATACGGCCCACCGGCCGAAGCTGCGCCGGGCGACAGCCCGTGCCCGCTCAGCGCACCTCGGTGATCTCGGGTCCACGCTGGAGCTGGCCCATGCCGCCGGAGAACTTCGAGCTCTCCTGGCTCTCCTGCTGGACACCCTCGGGCACCATCTGGGCATCGTTGGGCAGCTTGAGGACGATCGGGTCGCGCGGGGCCATCGGGCCCTCGCCACGGACGACCACGGTGTCCCGGAAGATCGTCTCCAGCAGCCCGGCGGCCTCCGGCTGCACGGCGCCCTGGCCGGAGATCACTCCGCGCAGGAACCAGCGCGGCCCGTCGACGCCGACGAAGCGCACCAACTGCACGCCGTTCGTCCCGTCCGGGAGCTGTACGGGGACCTGGGCACGCAGCTCCCAGCCCAGCGGGCCCTCGACCTCGTCGATGATCCCGCCCTGCTGGGTGATGCCGGAGGCGATCTCCTCGCGGACCTCGCCCCAGATGCCCTCCTTCTTGGGCGCGGCGAAGGCCTGCAGCTGGATGGCGCTGTCGCGCAGCACCACGGTCGCGGCGACGATGGCGTCACCGGCCACCTCGACGCGCAGCTCCATGCCCTCGACGCCGGGCACGAAGACGCCGCCCAGGTCGACCCGGCCCTCGCCGGGCTGGGAGACCTCGGAGATGTCCCACGGTCCGTCCGGCCGCGGCGCCGGCGGGAGGTTCACCCGACGCGAGCCGCTGTCGGCACCGTCGGTGTCATCGAGCTCGTCGACGACCTGCTCGGCCTCGCGCGCTTCGTCCGCCACGTCCTCGGCGGAACCACTCTTCTTGCGACGTCCGAACACGTCACTGTCCTTCCCGGTCGGGTACGACCGAAGCGTAGCTGTTCCCGCCCTGGGTAATCCCGCCCCTGACGCCATCAACATCACCGGAAGCATGCCCTCCGGTGGATCCGAAGCCTCCCTCGCCGCGGGCCGAGCCGGGCAGCTCCGCCACCTCGTGGAAGCGCACCTTCTCGACCTGCTGCACGACCAGTTGGGCAATCCGGTCGAACCGCTCGAACCGCACGGGCTCGCGCGGGTCGAGATTGATGACGATCACCTTGATCTCTCCACGGTACCCGGCATCCACCGTCCCCGGGGCATTCACGAGGGCGACTCCGCAGCGTGCGGCGAGACCGGAGCGCGGGTGCACGAACGCGGCGTATCCGTCGGGCAGCGCGATCGACACCCCGGTGGGCAGCACCGCCCGCTCGCCCGGGGCGAGTTCGGCGGCCTCGGTGGTCACCAGATCGGCCCCGGCGTCGCCCGGGTGACCGTAGGCCGGAATCGGCACGTCCGGGTCGACCCGGCGGATCAGTACGTCCACGGGCCGGCGCATCAGGGGTTCACCTCGAAGGCACGGGCACGCCTGACCTGGTCCGGGTCGGCCATCGCCGCCTGGATCTCGGCCGGGCGGCCGTTCTCGATGAAGTGGTCGACCTTGACCTCGATGAAGAGGGCCTCGGCACGGACCGCCACGGGCCCGTCCGGGCCGCCGATCCGGCCGGTCGCCCGGGAGTAGATCTTCCGGCCGTGCACCGCGGTGATCTCGGCGTCGAGGTACAGCACGGTGTCCACCGGCACCGGACGCACGAAGTCGGTCTCCAGCCGTCCGGTCACGGCGATCACCCGCAGGAGCCAGTTCAGCGAGCCGAGCGTCTCGTCCAGCGCGGTGGTCAGGATGCCGCCGTGCGCCAGACCCGGGGCGCCCTGGTGGGCGGCCTTCACGGTGAACTCGGCGGTGACACCGACACCGTCACCGGCCCGCGCCTGGAGGTGCAGCCCGTGCTGCTGTCCTCCGCCGCAACCGAAACAGTGTTCGTAGTGCGCACCGAGAAGTTCGCCGGGGGCCGGGGCGTCGGGGTGCCGGACCGGTTTCACCGCGTCGGCCGGGGGGTTCAGAGCCGCAGATGTTCCACTCACAGGCGCAGACCTTACCCGCGCGGCTACCCGCGGGTCGCACCGTGCCAAGCTTGGGTTCATGCAGCCTTCCACCCCGCCTTTCGACGAACGACTCACCGCACCCCGTTCGTGGTGGCTCATCGCCCTCCTCGTCGGCATCGCCTGCGCGCTGATGCTGCTGCCGCTCGGCGGCCTGCCCCTGCTGGCCGGCCTGGTGGGCGGCACGGCCCTGTCGGCGGTCGCGGTGAGCTCCTACGGCTCGGCCAGGATCCGGGTCGTGGCCGGCGCCCTGGTCGCCGGCGACGCGCGGATCCCGGTGACGGCGCTCGGCGAGGCCGAGGTGCTGGACGGGGAGGAGGCGCGCGCGTGGCGCTCGTACAAGGCGGACACCCGGGCGTTCATGCTGCTGCGCAGCTACATCCCGACGGCGGTCCGGGTGGAGGTCACCGACCCGCAGGACCCGACCCCGTACGTCTATCTGTCGACGCGCGAGCCGCAGGCCCTGGTAGCGGCGCTCACGGCCGTACGGGCCTGAGAGGCGCCAGGGTCTTTCGTTTGGATCAGGCCGGATCAGGGAGCGTGGTCTGGTGCGTGCGATCGCAAGGCGGAGGAGGGAGTCAGATGGGGTCTCCCCTGCTCGAGCGGAGCCGAGAGCTTGGGGAAGGAGCCCTGGCGACTGACGACAACGCGGCGAGCGTGCGTGCCGGACCCCGCGAGCCCGGCCTGATCCAAACGAGAGGCCCTAGGCCTCCAACTCGCCCGGCAGGTGCTTGCGGGGGCCCACCTGTCGCTCCAGTGGAGGCAGCTCGGGGAGCCGGTCCCAGGGGATCTGGCGCTTGCGCAGGTCCTTCCTGATCCGTTCGGCGAGCTTTCTGGTGTCGCGCCGGTTCATCATCGCGCCGACGGCGGCGCCGATCATGAACGGGACCAGATTCGGCAGATCGCGCACCATGCGCTTCATGATCTGCTGGCGCAGCTCGCGCTTCATCTGGCCGCCCAGTGCCGCGTTCACCGTCGTGGGGTGGGCGACATCGATTCCGCGCTCCTCCGTCCAGGACGTGAGGTAGGCGGTGGAACGCTGGCCGAGCCCGCCCGGCGGACGCAGCCCGTAGACCTCGTGCAGCTCGGCGACGAGCTTCATCTCGATCGCGGCCACGCCGGTGATCTCCGCCGCCAGCTCGGCGAGCATGGCGGGCGGTACGGGCATCATCGCCGCCGCGCCGATTCCGGCGCCGACGGTGGCGGTGCCCTTGCTCGCGCCTGCGATGAGCTTGTCGGCGAGCTCCTCCGGGCCGAGCCCGGGGAACTGCTTGCGCAGGGTGGCGAGATCGCGCACAGGGACGCGGGGAGCGTTCTCGATGATCAGGTCGGCGATATGACCGATCGCTGCCCTGGCGCTCTCCCCGCCCTTGCGTACGCCCCGTTTCACTGAACTCAGACGGCCTGCCCCGGTCACGGGCTCCGTCCTGTCGACCTGTCCGGCCCCATCGGCCGTGTCGACTCCTTCAACTGCCGCGACGACTGCTTCGAGCGAGGCCGGCAGGCCCCGCTCGTCGTCCCGCTCGCCCGGGGAGGGTGGCAGGGCGGACCGCTCGGCAGGCGCTGTCACGCCTTCTGCCGGGCCTGTGCCGCCCTGATACGCCTCCGACGACCTCTTGCGCCGCAAGCGCCGCTTCCGGAACGGTGTATCGCCTGCCACGGTCGGTGCGACCTAGTCGCAGTCGCGGCAGATCGGCTGGCCGTTCTTCTCGCGTGCCAGCTGGCTCCTGTGGTGCACGAGAAAGCAGCTCATGCACGTGAACTCGTCGGCCTGCTTGGGCAGGACCCTGACGGCCAGCTCTTCGTTGGACAGGTCTGCGCCGGGCAGCTCCAGTCCTTCGGCCGCGTCGAATTCGTCGACGTCGACGGCGGACGCCGTCTTGTCGCTCCGGCGAGCCTTGAGTTCTTCGAGGCTGTCCTGGTCGACGTCGTCATCGGTCTTGCGTGGGGTGTCGTAATCCGTTGCCATGTCGCTCTCCCCCTCTGGGTGTCTGCGGTGTCTCAGCGCACGTAACGCGTGAGAGGCCGGACTTGTGCCCGACCCGAGGCGGAGATTTTGCCTCACATCAAGGTCTGTTACTCAATCGACACCCAAAAGGGCCGCTCGAGAGTGGCCGGCTTGGGTGGCGATGGGGACCGTACACGGTCCCGGTGTCGCGCTTCACGGGCGCCACCCCGTGTACTTCCCGTGATATCGGGCCCCGAAAACCCCGACTTTTGCGGGTTTTCCGGTGGGGCCCCTGATCACGGAGCGTTGACGGTCAGAAATTCGCTCCTGTGATCGATCACACACGGACGATCCGGGAGCAGGTCCCGAAAATTCCGCTCAAAGCGAACAAATTAATTCGTGCGCGGATCGCTCCGTCCGGCCTCTCAGACCGGCAGTGAGACACGCATCACAAGACCACCGCCCTCACGGGGTTCCGCGATGATACGGCCGCCGTGAGCGCGCGCCACGGACCGCGCGATCGACAGGCCGAGGCCGACCCCCCTGTCGCTGCCCGTTCGCTCCGTACGCAGCCGTCTGAAGGGCTCGAAGAGGTTGTCGATCTCGTACGCGGGCACCACAGGGCCGGTGTTCGAGACCACCAGCAGGGCCTGGCCGCCCCGCAGCTCGGTGGTGACCTCCACCCAGCCCTCCTCGGGAACGTTGTAGCGCACGGCGTTCTGTACGAGGTTCAGCGCGATCCGCTCCAGCAGGACCCCGTTGCCCTGGACCACGGCGGGGGCCCTCTCGCCGCGGATCTCCACACCGCGCTCCTCCGCCTCGCCGCGCGTCTGGTCGATCGCGCGCGAGGCCACCTCCTCGAGGTCGACCGGCTTGCGCTCGACGATCTGGTTGTCGCTGCGGGCCAGCAGCAGCAGGCCCTCGACCAGCTGCTCGCTGCGCTCGTTGGTGGCCAGCAGGGTCTTGCCGAGCTGCTTCAGCTCCGGCGGCGCCTGCGGGTCGGACAGATGGACCTCCAGCAGCGTGCGGTTGATCGCCAGCGGCGTGCGCAGCTCGTGCGACGCGTTGCCGACGAACCGCTGCTGGGCGGTGAAGGCCCGCTCCAGTCGGTCGAGCATCTCGTCGAAGGTGTCGGCGAGCTCCTTCAGCTCGTCGTCCGGGCCGTCCAGCTCGATCCGGCGGGACAGGTCGGTCCCGGCCACCCGGCGGGCGGTGCGGGTGATCCGGCCCAGCGGCGAGAGCACGCGCCCGGCCATCGCGTAGCCGAAGGCGAAGGCGATGACGCTCAGACCCACCAGGGCCAGCAGCGACCGGTTGAGAAGCGTGTCGAGCGCCTGCTGCCGCTGGTGGTTGACGCAGGAGTTCATCGCCGCGTTGAAGGACTCCGGGGATGCCTTCTCGGGCAGGTTGCAGACATCACTGGTGACCTGTCCGTTGACGATCCTGAACGGCAGCTCGCTGCCCACGTGCAGGGCCTGCGCGGCCAGCATGTAGATGATCGACAGCAGCAGGATGCCGGCGATCAGGAACATGCCGCCGTAGAGCAGCGTGAGCCGTATCCGGATGGTCGGGCGCAGCCAGTAGGGGGGCTCCTGCTGTTTGGGCTCCCAGGTGGGCTTCGGAGGCGCCGCCGGCGGCGCGGGGACGGTGGGCATCGGCCGTCAGATCCGGTAGCCGGAACCGGGCACGGTGACGATCACCGGCGGCTCGCCGAGTTTCCGGCGCAGCGTCATGACGGTCACCCGGACGACATTGGTGAACGGGTCGGTGTTCTCGTCCCAGGCCTTCTCCAGCAGCTGCTCGGCCGAGACGACCGCGCCCTCGCTGCGCATCAGCACCTCCAGCACGGCGAACTCCTTCGGCGCGAGCTGGACCTCCGTCTCGCCCCGGAAGACCTCGCGCCGGTTCGGGTCGAGCTTGATGCCGGCCCGCTCCAGGACGGGCGGCAGGGCCACCGTCGTACGCCGGCCGAGCGCCCGCACCCGCGCGGTGAGCTCGCTGAAGGCGAACGGCTTGGGCAGATAGTCGTCGGCGCCCAGCTCCAGGCCCTCGACGCGGTCGCTGACGTCCCCGGACGCGGTGAGCATGAGCACCCGGGTGGGCATGCCCAGCTCGACGATCCGCCGGCAGACGTCGTCGCCGTGGACCAGGGGGAGGTCCCGGTCCAGCACCACGACGTCGTAGTCATTGACCTCGATGCGCTCCAGGGCCGCCGCACCGTCATACACAACATCGACGGCCATGGCCTCCCGGCGCAATCCGGTGGCCACCGCATCGGCGAGCAGCTGCTCGTCCTCCACGACGAGTACGCGCACGGCGCTGTCCTTCCTTAGAAACTTCAGAACGTATCGAAGTGCCCACGGTCCGTGATCCGGACATCCGTCGGCACTGGTCTGTGCGGCTCCATCCTGCCCGCAACGCGCATAAACCGGCGGTAAGACGACGCTCTCCGACCTGGGGCTCGGTGGAATTCACCGGATTTTCGGGACAGTTGAGGTTTCCCTCCTCCCCGGCCGGGGGAGGACGAATTCACACCCGCGATCACGCCTTGAGTCTGGCGTGCCACAGGCCACTCCGTCCCCGGAGAGCGCGTGATCACCCGCCCTACCGCCTCCGTGCGGAGGGAAACCCCGGGCACAGCCCCGTGCCACCGGCCCACGATGAGGGGGCGCATTATGGACGCTTTCACCGCAGGTCTGCTGCAGCGGATCAAGACCACCGAGTACGACCTCACGAGAGCTCGGGAAACGGGCGACGACTTCCTCGCGGATGTCGAGCAGAGCGAGCTGGAAGACCTTCACCGCCTCGCCGCCGAGCACGGCGTCGAAATCGGCGCCACCAGCGTCTGAGCACGTCGGCGAGAAGGGCCCCCGATGCCGTGACCGGCGTCGGGGGCCCTTCTCGCGTGCCGGGCGGACCCGGTCGGCCGTTCTAGTCGTGCCAGGCGCCGAGCTCCTCCAGGAGGGCCTGCAGCGGCTCGAAGACGCCCGGTGTCGCAGCGACCGTCAGGTCACCGTCGGCGGGCCGCCCGGGACGCCCGCCGGTGTGCGCGCCCGCCTCACGGGCGATGAGGTCGCCGGCCGCCAGGTCCCAGGGGTGGAGCCCGCGCTCGTAGTAGCCGTCGAGGCGGCCCGCGGCCACATCGCAGAGGTCCACGGCGGCGGAGCCGCTGCGCCGGATGTCACGGAGCCGCGGGATCAGCTTCTGGGCCACGTCCGCCTGGTGCGTACGGACCTCGCTGACGTAGTTGAAACCGGTCGAGACGAGCGCCTGGTCGAGCGGCGGCGCGGTCCGGCAGCGCAGCGCGGCGCCGTCGCCGAACGTGCCGCCCCGGGCGTACGCCCCGCCGCCGAGCACCGCCCGGTAGGTCTCGCCGCGCATCGGGGCCTCCACCACGCCCACGACCCGCACACCGTCCCGTTCGGCGGCGATGGAGACGGCCCAGGTGGGCAGTCCGTACAGGTAGTTCACGGTGCCGTCGAGCGGGTCGATGACCCAGCGGACACCGCTGCTGCCCTCGGCGCTGGCCCCCTCCTCGCCGAGGAAGCCGTCCTGCGGGCGGCGTTCGCTCAGGAAGCCGGTGATCAGCTTCTCGGCGGCGATGTCCATCTCGGTGACGACATCGATCGGGCTGGACTTGGTCGCCGCCACTCCCAGATCGGCCGGACGGCCGTCGCGGAGCAGCGCGCCCGCGCGTGAGGCGGCCTCCAGGGCGAGGTCGAGCAGTTCGGACAGGTTCGGGTCGGTCACGGCTCTCCAGGGGTCTGTGGGCGTACGGCGGGGCTGCTCTTATGCGTACGGGCTGTCGGCACCCGCGGCGGCGGGCTTGAGGGCCCGTGCGGGGCAGCAGCCGACCGGGCAGAGGTCGTGGGCCGGCCCGAGCGCGCCCAGAGCGCACCGCTCCCCGCCCTGGCCCCGCTCGGTGGCCGCGCGCTCCAGCACCAGCTCGCGCACGGCCGCGGCGAACCGCGGGTCGGCGCCCACGGTGGCCGACCGGCGCACCGGCAGTCCCAGCTCGGCGGCCTTCGCGGTGGCCTCCGTGTCGAGGTCGTACAGGACTTCCATGTGGTCCGAGAGGAACCCGATGGGGGCCATCACCACGGCGGGCACGCCGTCCGCGTGCAGCGCCTCCAGGTGGTCGCAGATGTCGGGCTCCAGCCAGGGGATGTGCGGGGCGCCGCTGCGCGACTGGTAGACGAGCTGCCAGGGGTACTCGACGCCGGTCTCCTCGCGCACCGCCTCGACGATCAGCCGGGCGACGTCGAGGTGCTCGGCGACATAGGCGCCGCCGTCGCCGTGCGTCTCCACGGGGCCGGAGGTGTCGGCGGCGGAGGTGGGGATGGAGTGGGTGGTGAAGGCGAGGTGCGCCCCGGCCCGCACCTCCTCGGGGAGGTCGGCGAGGGACGCGAGGACGCCGTCCACCATGGGCGCCACGAACCCGGGGTGGTTGAAGTAGTGCCGGAGCTTGTCCACCCGGGGCACCGGCAGCCCCTCCGCCTCCAGTGCGGCCAGCGACTCGGCGAGGTTCTCGCGGTACTGCCTGCAGCCGGAGTAGGAGGCGTAGGCGCTGGTGGCGAGGACGGCGATGCGGCGGTGCCCGTCCGCGGCCATCTCGCGCAGGGTGTCGGTGAGGTACGGCGCCCAGTTGCGGTTGCCCCAGTACACCGGCAGTTCCAGTCCGTGCTCGGCGAAGTCCTTGCGCAGGGCGTCCAGCAGGGCCCTGTTCTGGGCGTTGATCGGGCTGACGCCGCCGAACAGGAAGTAGTGCTTGCCGACCTCCTTCAGCCGCTCCTCGGGGATGCCTCGGCCACGGGTGACGTTCGCCAGGAACGGGACCACGTCGTCCGGGCCTTCGGGGCCGCCGAAGGAGAGCAGCAGCAGGGCGTCGTAGGGAGCGGGATCGCGCAGATCGGACATGACACCGATCCTGCCACCCGCCTCGGACGGCCTTCCCACCGACATCGGCTCCCGGGCCCACCCCACTGTCGGAGCGATCGCCCCGACCGTAAGCTGTATCGGTTAGCTTCACGTATTACAGGCGCGTGCGATCACTCTGTTCCGGAGATCTCCTTGCCCAGTCCCTACCGCGCGATATTCGCCGCCCCCGGCACCAAGGGGTTCTCGGCGGCCGGATTCCTCGGCCGGATGCCGCTGTCCATGATGGGCATCGGCGTGGTGACCATGATTTCCCAGCTCACCGGGCGTTACGGGCTCGCCGGCGCGCTCTCCGCGACGCTGGCGATGTCGGCGGCGGTGATCGGGCCGCTGATCTCCCGGCTCGTCGACCGGCACGGGCAGCGCCGTGTCCTGCGTCCCGCCACCCTCGTCGCGCTGGCGGCGGTGGCCGGGCTCCTGATCTGCGCGCAGCAGCGGCTGTCCGACTGGACGCTCTTCGTCTTCGCGGCGGGCGCCGGCTGCGTGCCCAGCGTGGGTTCGATGATCCGGGCCCGCTGGGCGGAGATCTACCGCGGCTCGCCGCGGGAGCTGCACACCGCGTACTCGTGGGAGTCGATCGTCGACGAGGTGTGCTTCATCTTCGGGCCGATCATCTCGATCGGTCTGTCCACCGCCTGGTTCCCGGAGGCGGGGCCGCTCCTGGCGGCCGGGTTCCTGCTGGTCGGCGTCCTCTGGCTGACCGCGCAGCGGGCCACCGAGCCGGTTCCGCATCCGCGCCGGGAGCACACCGGCGGCTCCGCGCTGCGCTCCCGGGGTCTCCAGGTGCTCGTGGTGACCTTCGTGGCCACCGGTGCGATCTTCGGGGGCATCGACGTGGTGACGGTGGCCTTCGCCGAGGAGCGGGGCCACAAGGCCGCGGCGAGCCTCGTGCTGGCCGTGTACGCGCTGGGGTCCTGCCTGGCCGGAGCGGTCTTCGGCCTGCTCCACCTCAGGGGCAAGGCGTCCACCCGGTGGCTGGTGGGCGTGTGCGCGATGGCCGTGAGTATGATCCCCCTCCAACTGGCCGGGAACCTGCCGTTCCTGGCCGTGGCGCTCTTTGTCGCGGGTCTCGCCATCGCACCGACGATGGTCACCACCATGGCCCTCGTCGAACAGCACGTACCGCGCACCGAACTGACCGAGGGCATGACCTGGACCAGTACCGGACTCGCCGTCGGAGTGGCGCTCGGCTCCTCGGCCGCCGGCTGGGTGGTCGACGCGTCGGGGGCCGAGGCGGGGTACGCGGTGCCCGTCGTGGCGGGAGCGCTCGCGGCCGCGGTGGCGTTCCTGGGGTATCGCCGGCTCAGCGGGCCGGTTCCTATGGAAGGGCGCGCGGAAGATGACCGACACCGACGCACGGACGACGACGAACGCGTGGCGTAACTGGGCGGGGAATGTCAGCGCCCGTCCGGTACGGGCCGTGTCCCCCGCCTCCGTGCCGGAGCTCGCCGTGGTGCTGCGCCGGGCCTCCGAGGACGGTCTGCGGGTGAAGCCCGTAGGCACCGGGCACTCCTTCACCGCGACGGCGGCCACCGACGGCGTGCTGATCCGCCCGGACCTGCTCACCGGCATCCGGAACATCGACCGCGAGGCAATGACGGTGACCGTCGAGGCCGGCACCCCGCTGAAGCGGCTGAACACCGCGCTGGCCCGCGAGGGTCTCTCGCTCACCAACATGGGCGACATCATGGAGCAGACGGTCGCGGGCGCCACCTCGACCGGCACCCACGGCACCGGCCGTGACTCGGCGTCCATATCCGCGCAGATCCGCGCCCTCGAACTGATCACCGCCGACGGCACGGTGCTGACCTGTTCGGAGAAGGAGAACGCCGACATCTTCGCCGTCGCCCGGATCGGGCTCGGCGCGCTGGGTGTCGTCACGGCGATCACCTTCGCCGTGGAGCCGGTCTTCCTGCTGACGGCCCGTGAGGAGCCGATGACCTTCGACCGGGTCATGGGCGACTTCGACGAGCTGGTCGCCGAGAACGAGCACTTCGAGTTCTACTGGTTCCCGCACACCGGGAACTGCAACACCAAGCGCAACAACCGCAGCGCGGGCCCCGCCGCCCCGCCCGGAAAGGTCAGCGGCTGGATCGAGGACGAGCTCCTCTCCAACGGGATCTTCCAGGTGGCCTGTTCGCTCGGCCGGGCGGTCCCCGCCACCATTCCGTCGATCGCCAAGCTCTCCAGCCGCGCCCTGTCGGCCCGTACGTACACCGACATCCCGTACAAGGTCTTCACCAGCCCGCGCCGGGTCCGCTTCGTGGAGATGGAGTACGCGCTGCCGCGCGAGGCCGCCGTGGAGGCGCTGCGCGAGGTGAAGGCGATGGTCGAACGTTCGCCGCTGCGGATCAGCTTCCCGGTGGAGGTCCGTACCGCCCCCGCGGACGACATCGCGCTCTCCACGGCCTCGGGCCGCGAGAGCGCGTACATCGCCGTCCACCTCTACAAGGGCACGCCCTACCAGGCGTACTTCACGGCGGTCGAGCGCATCATGACCGCCCACGGCGGCCGCCCGCACTGGGGCAAGGTCAACACCCGTGACGCCGAGTACCTCGCCGGGGTGTACCCGCGGTTCGGCGAGTTCACCGCCGTACGCGACCGGCTGGACCCGGACCGGCTCTTCGGCAACGACTACCTGCGCCGGGTGCTGGGCGAGTAGCGCCTTCGCCCCGGGCGCGGGGCGCGGGGCGGTTCACTGTCCGGTGTCCGTGCCGGTGGTGGCACCGTCGCCCTGTGCCGGGGCCTCGCCGCCGCCCGCGGGGGCCGTGCCGGCAGAGGCGCCGTCGCCGGGTGCCGCCGGGGAGGGAGTGGCCGCCGGGGGCGGGCTCGTACGGTCACCGGTGCTGCCGGACTGCGTGGGGCTGGGCGTCGGATCGGCCGAGGAGCGGTCGCCCTGACCGGAGTCGGGGCTCTGGCTCCGGCCGCCCTGCTGATCGGTACCGGGCGCCGTGCCGCTCTCCTGGTCCGGCGTCCGCCCCTGGCCGGGGTCGGTACTCGTCGACGGCGCCGGATCGTCCGACCCGGAACTCCGCTCCCCGCCACGCACGACGGAGCCGACGGTCGTGCCCTGGCCACCGCTCAGGTCGTTGCCGGAGATCAGCTCGTACGTGGTGATTCCGGCCATCGTGAGGGCGAAGACCACCGCCGCCCCGAGCGCCGACCGCTTCCAGCCGCGGATCCGGGTGCCGTGCGTGGTGGCTTCGGAGAAGTCCTCGTCCGGGTCCGGGCGCCCTGTGGTGAGCAGCTGGGTCGCGTCGAGAGGCCGCAGCATTCGCGTACGGTCCGGGTCGTCGGCAGTGGCACCCGGCGCGGCCGTGGCGTCCGCCCTGCGCAGCACGGTCGTGGCATCCATGGCGGGCATCATCGTGGTGGCATCCGCGGCTCCGTCGGGAGCTCGGGAGGGAGTTCCGGCCGACGGCCGTTGCGTCCCCTTCGCCGCACGCGCACCGCTCGTCTCACGGGTATGCACCGTCACCTCACGGCCCGGGTGCTTCACCTGGACCGTGACCTCGCGGATCTGCTCCCCCGTGCGCCGGAAGAAGTGCTGGAAGACCGAACCGCCGCAGGTGGCGACGACGCTCATCACTCCGGCGCCGAGGATCGTTCCGTACACACCCAGCTGGGAGGCCGCCACCGCCGCCGCGACCGCGGCCACGGCGCTGCCCGCCACCTGCGGCAGGCTCAGATCTATACGCCTTTCTTTGGGTTCTATGTCACTTTCCGGCTTCTGCACCATTTCCAGCCCTTGATTGACATCTCTCCCACCATGCAACAGGAAGGGACATTTGAGCGAAGTGAATAGTTCCGCTTCCGGGGATTCTGTGAAGCAGGACACGCACGAGGGGCGCACCACCCCCGGCTCGATGGCTCAACTCCCGCACCTCACGAGAACTTCGACGGCGCGGCGGTCCACCCTCGTGGCCCGAATGGAGTACTGTGGCGAGCCCTGGGGCCGGACTCCCACGTGGGTGTCCGGGATCTTCGGGAGGGGGCCGAAGGAGGCACTCGATCCGGCGGCGCCACGGCATCGCACGGGGACTGGCTACATGAAGTGACCAACAGTCGCTTTCTGTTGCAGAATAGGTCACCGTGTCATACCGGCGATCAAGGGCTCACGCCCGACACGCCGGGCAACACGGCAATGTTGTGGCAGGCTGCACCCGGGCAGGCCACACTCGACTAGCGGAAGCAGCGACGCACGTGACGTCGGCAGGCACCACCCGGGAGGTCCCCATGCCCGAACTGCGTGTCGTGGCCGTCTCCAACGACGGCACACGACTGGTGCTCAAGGCTGCGGACAGCACGGAGTACACGCTTCCCATCGACGAGCGGCTGCGAGCCGCCGTGCGCAACGACCGCGCGCGGCTCGGCCAGATCGAGATCGAGGTGGAGAGCCACCTCCGCCCCCGCGACATCCAGGCGCGGATACGAGCCGGTGCCTCCGCTGAGGAGGTCGCCCAGTTCGCCGGGATCCCCGTCGACCGTGTCCGCCGCTTCGAGGGCCCCGTGCTCGCGGAGCGCGCCTTCATGGCCGAGCGGGCCCGGAAGACTCCCGTGCGCCGTCCCGGCGAGAACACCGGCCCCCAGCTCGGCGAGGCGGTGCAGGAGCGACTGCTGCTGCGCGGCGCCGACAAGGAGACCGTCCAGTGGGACTCCTGGCGCCGGGACGACGGCACCTGGGAGGTCCTCCTGGTCTACCGGGTCGCGGGCGAGCCGCACTCGGCGAGCTGGACGTACGACCCGCCGCGCCGCCTGGTCCAGGCCGTGGACGACGAGGCGCGCTCGCTGATCGGCGAGACCGACGACGTCGCCGCGCCCGAGCCGAGCTTCCCGTTCGTGCCCCGGATCGCCCGGCTGCCGCGCGACCGGCCGCTGGACCGCGCCCTGGACCGCCAGATGGAGCGGCCCACGGCCCCGCCGCCCCCGCCCGAGCCCGAGGAGCACATCGCGTCCGTCTCGGCCGGTGAGCGCGATTCGCTGACCAGCCTGCTGGAAGCGGTGCCGAGCTTCCGCGGCGACATGGTGGTGCCGGAACGGCCGGCGCCACCCGAGCCGCCCGCGATCGAGCCCGCCGCGCAGGAGCCGGAGGCCGACGAGCCGCCGGCCGCGGCAGCCTCCGCGGGCGCCGGTTCCGCCTATGCGGATGTGCTGATGCCCCGAGCGGTCGCCGGTCATCGCGACCGGCTGACCGGGACAACGGACCGCCAGGCCGAGGCGGACGGCGTCCGGCCTGGCCGCCGGGCCGCCGTGCCGACCTGGGACGAGATCGTCTTCGGTACGCGCCGCAAGAAGCAGGACTGAGCGGAGCAACGACAGGATGACGAGGGCTGGTACGCCACTGCGTGCGGGCCCTCGTGCCGTGTGCGTCCGCCACGCCTGGTGCTTACGGGGCCGGGTGCCGCGATTCCGGTCCGTCCGGACGGCGCGCGCCCCGCTACTGCGGCTCGGGTCCCGTGGCGACCGGGCGGGACTCGTCGCCGGACCACTCGGACCAGGAGCCCGCGTACAGCGCCGCGGGGATACCGGCGACAGCCAGGGCCAGCACTTCGTGGGCACCGGAGACCCCGGAGCCGCAGTAGACGCCGATCTCGTCCGCCCGGTCGGCGCCGAGTTCCTTGAAACGCACCGCCAGCGCTTCCACGGCCAGGAACCGGCCGTCGTCCCCCGTGTTCTCGGAGGTCGGGGCCGAGACGGCACCCGGAATGTGGCCGCCCACCCGGTCGATCGGCTCCACATCGCCCCGGTAGCGCTCGGCGGCGCGCGCATCGAGCAGCAGCCCCGAGCGGGCCAGCGCCGCCGCCCCGTCCGCGTCCAGCAGCGGCAGCGCGCCGGGGGCGGGCCGGAAGTCGCCCTCGGCCGGGGCCGGGATCCGGGTCTGGAGGTCACCCGTCCAGGTAGCGAGACCGCCGTCCAGGACCCGGACATCCGGGTGTCCCGTCCAGCGCAGCAGCCACCAGGCACGCGCCGCCGCCCAGCCCTGGCCGCCGTCGTACACGACCACAGGGGTGTCCCGGGAGACACCTGCCCGGCGCATCACCGCCCCGAATTCGTCCGGATCGGGCAGTGGATGACGACCGCCGATGCCCGCCGGACCGGCGAGCTCCGCGTCCAGATCGACAAAGACCGCACCGGGAATGTGCCCGGACTCGTAGTCGGGCCGCCCGTTCGGGCCGCCCAGTTGCCAACGTACGTCCAGGAGCACCGGCGGACGTGGCCCCGCCGACTCGCTCGCGTATTGGGATGCGGTGATGATGGGCTTCATGGGTGCCATCCTCGCGCAGGAGCCGCCCCACCGGTAACACCATCGAAACGGGCGCATCGCGGCAAATCGGGCTCCCTCCGTCGAGATCCCGGGAAGTGCGGCGCGGCCGGAGCACATCGTGCGCCGGGTGGTGCAAACATCTGCACGGGGCGTACACATCCCGTACCGCACGACGGCACGTCGGCCCCGTTCCCCCCGTACGGCCACCACCCCGATGGTCCGAGGAGAGAGTGACGATGACCGAGGCTGCCGCTCCGCGTACGCCCGGAACACCTTGCTGGGTGAGTCTGATCGTGCACGGCCTGAGCACGACCCAGGACTTCTACGCCGATCTGTTCGGCTGGGAATTCGTGCCGGGTCCGGACCAGCTGGGTCCGTACGTCCGGGCGCTGATCGACGGAAAGGTGGTGGCGGGCATCGGACAGCTGCCGCCCGACCGGCATCTGCCGGTCGCCTGGACGACCTATCTGGCCACCGACGACGCGGACCTCACGGCGGAGAGCATCCGGTCCTGCGGCGGCACGGTCGCCGTGGGGCCGCTCGACGCGGGCGAGGCGGGCCGGCTCGCCATCGCCTCCGACCCCAGTGGTGCGGTCTTCGGGATCTGGCAGGCCGCCGCGCATGTCGGTACGGCGCTCGCCGGTGCTCCCGGCACACCGGTCTGGAACGAGCTGGTGACCCGTGAGACCGCGACGGTCTGCAAGTTCTACCAGACGGTCTTCGGCTACGAGGCGGAGGCGGTCGTCTCGGCCGACTTCGACTACCAGACCCTGCATCTGGAGGGCCGCCCGGTGGCCTCGCTGCACGGCGTCGGCCACGCCCTGCCGCGCGACCGCGGCCCGCACTGGATGACGTACTTCGAGGTCTCCGACACCGACGAGGCGGCCCGGCGCGTGGTGGAGCTCGGTGGATACGTTCTCCAGCCGCCCCGGGAGGGGTCGAGCGGCCGGGTGGCGACCGTGGCGGACCCGGAGGGCGCGGTGTTCACGATCGTCCGGTCGGCCGGTCGCTGAGCCGTCCGGCGGCGGGGGGCGTCAGCGCGCCCGGACCCGTTCGACATGCCGGTGGGCGGGGTCGGCCAGCCGGGCGTGCATCTCGTCGAAGAGCTCAGAGGCGTGGGTTCCGCTCCATTCGCCGGGCAGCAGTTCACGCGCGACACCGGGATCGAGGTAGACGAGCCGGCGCCAGTCGGTGAGGACCCTGATGTACGTCGTGAACGCCTCGCGGTCCGTCACCTCGGTGCCGTTCGCGATCCGCTCGGCCACCGGACGGTGCGCGGTGAGGAATTCGACGTACAGCCGCTGCAGCCGGGCGGTGTCCCACCAGGAGCGGACCTTCGCGGCGAGCTCGTCGCCGTCGCCCCCGCCGACCGACAGGTAGTCGGCCCGGAAGAGGTCGGCGTACGAGCGCAGCCCGTGCCTGGCCAGCATGGACTCCGCCTCGTCGTGCACATGTCCCGGTGCGATCCAGACCCCGGCGGACACGGAACCGAAGCCGAGCCGGGTGAGCTGGGTGCGCAGGGTGTGCCGCTTGGCGCGTTCGGACTCGGGCACCGAGAAGACGACCAGCACCCAGCCCTCGTCCACGGTGGCCCGCCGGGCCGCGAAGATCCGGGGATCGCCGTCGCGCAGCATCCGCTCGGTCTCGGGCGAGATCCGGTAACCGGCCGTTCCGGACACCGACTGGGCTTCGAGCAGTCCGGCCCGCTTCAACCGGGAGACGCAGGACCGTACGGTTGGTGCCTCGACGCCGAGGTCGGCGAGCAACTGGATCAGCGAGGCCACCGACAGCCAGCCGTCGGTGTCGCGCGCGTACAGCCCGTAGACGGTCACGATCAGCTGCCGGGGCTGCACCTTGCCCAGCGAGCCCGGTCCGGACTCGTTCTCTGCTCCGCTCACCGTGTTCACAGCGTCATCCTAAGCAGCCGCGCCGGTGACCGAAGGGGCGGTTCAGGCGGAGGTGACAGGCAGTACGTCCGGCGACAGCGCGCCCGCGCGGGCGCTCGCGCTGGTCGTCCTGCGCTGGTGGTGGCGCCGGCACAGCACCTCGTAACCGACCTCACCCGCCTGCTGGTTGACATCGCCCACGACCACCTGGGCGCCTTCGACGACCATCTCGCCGCCGACCGTCCGGGCGTTGTGCGTGGCCCGTGCGCCGCACCAGCAGAGCGCTTCGACCTGGAGCGTCTCCACCCTGTCGGCCAGTTCGATCAGGCGCTGCGATCCGGGGAACAGCTTGGTCCGGAAGTCGGTGGTGATGCCGAACGCGAAGACGTCCATGTCGAGGTCGTCGACGATGCGTGCGAGCTGGTCGATCTGGGCGGGAGCCAGGAACTGCGCCTCGTCCACGATCACGTAGTCCGCCCGGCCGCCGCGGCTTATCCGGTCGACGAGATGGGCGTACAGGTCCATGCCCTCATCGGCCTCGACGGCCTCGGTGACCAGTCCCAGACGCGAGGAGAGCTTGCCCTCCCCCGCCCGGTCGTCACGGGTGAAGATCACGCCTTGCAGGCCGCGTGCCGAACGGTTGTGGCCGATCTGCAGCGCCAGCGTGCTCTTTCCGCAGTCCATCGTTCCGGAGAAGAACACAAGCTCGGGCATGAGGGGTTGAGCACCTTTCGGGCAAGGGAAGCGATGTCGGGCGAAACGCGGTTACGAGCGTACTTCGAGGAGCGGGACGAGCTGCTCGACGGGGGTCATCGAACCGTGCATACCGACCATCGCGGACTCGTTCGGCTCATTGACGGAGGCGGTGATCACCACATCGTCGTGGGCCGCCGCGACGACGTCGCCGATCCTGCCGTGGACGCGTTCGTCGATCTTCGGGCCGAACCAGCCGGCCGCGATCGCCTCGTCCCTGCTCGCCACCCAGAACTGCTCGCCCAGCACTTCCTGCCAGACGGTCAGCACATCGTTCTCCGCGCCCGGGACGGCGTACACATGGCGGGCCCGGCCCTCGCCGCCGAGCATGGCGACGCCCGCGCGCAGCTCCCAGTCCTCGTCGAAGTCGATCCGGGACTGCTCGTCGAACGGGACGTCGATCATGCCGTGATCGGCGGTGATGTACAGCGCCGAGCGGGGCGGGAGCTGTTCGGCCAGGCGTCGTGCCAGTCCGTCCACGTACATCAGCTGGCCGCGCCAGGCGTCGGAGTCGACACCGAAGCGGTGGCCCATGCCGTCGACCTCGCTGTAGTACGTGTAGACCAGCGACCGGTCGCCCGCGGCGAGCCGCTCGGCGGCCACGTCCATCCGCTCCTCGCCGGACAGCCGGCCCAGGAACGAACCCCCGCTGAGCGCGACCTTGGTGAGCGGAGTCTGCTCGAAGGCGGGGGCGGAGACCTGCGCGGTACGCACGCCCGCCGCGTCGGCGAGCTTGAAGACGGTGGGGTACGGCTGCCAGACCTTCGGCGAGGTCCAGGGCCTCCAGCGGAGCTGGTTCATCAGCTCGCCGGTCTCCGGATTGCGCGCGGAGTAGCCCGGCAGGCCGTGCTCCCCCGGGGGAAGGCCCGTGCCGACGGAGGCCAGCGATGTCGCTGTGGTGGCCGGGAAGCCCGCCGTGATCGGACGGCCGGTGCCGCCGCGCGAGGTGGGGAGCAGGGAGTGCAGAAACGGTGCCTCGTCGGGGTGGGCCTTGATCTGCTCCCAACCGAGGCCGTCGATCAGGAACACGCAGTTCCGGTCGGCGGGGGTGAGTTCGGGGATCGCCGCGGTGAAGCCCGGCACGCCCTGTCCGGCGACGAGCGTGGGCAGCAGATCGGCGAGCGATCCGCTGCCGTACTCCGGGACCGGGGCGCTTTCGACAGGGAGCAGGACGGGGTCCTGCCAGGCCGGCTGCGCCATCAGCGGCCGGTCGCCGCGGTCGCGGCCGTGGCCTCGGAGAGCGACTGGGCGAAGACGAGGGTCTGGCGCACGGTGTCCGGGCCGTCACCGGCCTCGCTGACCCGCAGGCTCAGGTCGTCGGCGGTGGAGTTGCCGGTGTAGCCGTGGTCGGCCTCGCAGTTGGGGTCGCCGCAGGCGGCCGGCTCCAGGTCGATCCGGGAGACCGCGCCCCAGCCGATGGTGAGGACGACCTCGCGGGGCAGCGTGCCCGGTACGTACTTCTCGGGGTTGGCCACGACCCGGCTGACCACGACCGACGAGATCCGGTCGAGCTTGACCGACTCCGTGGAGGTGGTGGCGTACGGGGTCGGGGAGCTGGTGTCGGCGTTCTGCTCGTCGGTGTGGCTGACGATGAAACGGTTGTCCGTCAGGACCAGGACCGTGACGTGGCGGCGCACCTCGTTGGAGTCGAACGTGGTCTCCTGGTGCACCAGGTACGAAGCGACCGGCTCACCGCCCACGGCGGCCTCCACCGCCTCGGCCACGAGGGCCGGGTAGTAGCCGCTGCGCTCGATCGCCGCGCGCAGCCCCTGGGTCGTCGTACCGGTCTTAGCCATGGGGACCATCCTACGGGGGGCGGATGACTGCCGGGGACGTTGTGCGGCAGGGCGGTCCGGGTCCCTCGGGCGTGACGGCGCGCGGGTCAGTAGTTGGGCAGGCGGCGGGGGCCGAGATCGGTGCGGGCCGGGGGCGGCGAGAGGCGGACGCTCGCGCCGAGCACGGTCAGCCCCTGGGTGGCGACCACGACCGGTTCCAGGGCGATGGAGACCACTTCGGGGTGGTCATCGACCAGCCGGGAGACCCGCAGCAGCAGCTCTTCGAGCGAGGCGGTGTCCACGGGTGCCGCGCCGCGCCAGCCGAACAGCACCGGGGCCGCCCGGATCGACCGGATCAGCTCGGCGGCGTCGCGGTCGGTGGCCGGGACCAGGCGGTGGGCGGTGTCGCCGAGGAGTTCGGAGGGCGCGCCCGCGAGCCCGAAGGAGAGGACGGCGCCCGCCGCCGGGTCGATCGTGGCCCGTACGACGGTGTCGACGCCGCGCGGCGCCATGGCCTGGACCACGGGCTGGAGTTCGGCGGGCTTGCCGAGCAGGTCGGTCAGTTCGCCGTACGCCCGGCGCAGCGCGGTCTCGTTGGCGAGGTCCAGCCGGACACCGCCGAGGTCGGCCCGGTGGCGCAGGTGCGGCGCGGTGGTCTTGAGCGCCACGGGATAGCCGAGCCGGGCCGCTGCCGCGACGGCGGCGTCCGGGTCGGGCGCCGGGAGCGTCGGCCGTACGGTGATGCCGTAGCGGCCCAGGAGTTCGCGCGCCTCGTCGTGTGCGAGCTGCCGGCCCCGCGGGTCGGGGTCGGGGCCGAGGAGGGTGTCGATGAGGCCGGCGGCGCCCGGCTCGTCGATGGTGTCGTCGAGGAACTCGGGCACCTTGCCGGGCACGGCGGCCTGGCGTCGCCACTGCGCGTACCGCACCGCTTCGGCCAGGGCGCGCACCGCCCGTTCGGCGGCGGGGTAGGCGGGGATCCGGCCGATCCGGGTGCCGGGGGCGCCGTCGACTGCGGGAGGAGCCGGTGAGGTGGGCGCCGGGCTCGGGTCGGCCGGGGCGGTGACTCCGGTGGGCGTGGTGGTCGCGGCCGGGGCGGGCTGCGCCGGGGGGCGCGGCTGCGCGACCGTGCTGGTGGCCGCGGCGAGGGCCTCGGCCAGCCCGCCGATCTCGACATGTACGACGGCGACCGGCTTGGCCGGACCTGCGGCGGCGGCTGTGTGCAGGGCGGCGGCGAGCACCTCTCCGTCGCCCGACTCCGCCTCGCCGTCCTCGCCGACCCACGGGATCGCCGTCACGACCACCGAGTCGCAGCCGTCGTCGGCGAGAGCCTCGGCCAGGGCGTTCCTGAAGTCCTGCGGGGTGGCGGCGGTGGTGAGGTCGAGCGGCGGGCGCGGGCGCAGCCCCTCGGCGAGGCAGGCGTCGTACGTGAGGAGGCCGAGCGATTCGGAGTTGCCGAGGATCGCGACCCGGGGGCCGGCCGGGAGGGGCTGGTCGGCGAGGAGAAGACCCGCGTCGACCATCTCCGTCACCGTGTCGACCCGGATCACGCCGGCCTGCCGCATGAGCGCCGAGACCGTCGCGTCGGGGATCCGGCTGATCGGCACCGCGTGGCCGGGCGGGGTGGAGCCGCTGTGCCGGGCGCCCTTCACCACGACCACCGGCTTCACCGCCGCGGTGCGCCGCGCGAGGCGGGTGAACTTGCGGGGGTTTCCGAGCGATTCGAGGTACAGCAGGGCGACGTCGGTGTCGGGGTCCTCGTACCAGTACTGGAGGAAGTCGTTGCCCGAGATGTCGGCGCGGTTGCCCGCGGAGATGAAGGTGGACAGGCCCGCGCCGCGCCGGTAGAGCCCGGAGAGCAGGGCGATGCCGATCGCTCCGGACTGGGTGAAGAGGCCGATGCGCCCGGGAGCGGGCGGCTCGGGGGCGAGCGAGGCGTTCAGCCGTACCGTTTCCGCGTTGTTGATCAGGCCGAAGGCGTTCGGGCCGATGATCCGCATCCCGTACGAGCGGGCCTGACGGACCAGTTCACGCTGCCGTTCCCGGCCCTCGGCACCCCATTCGGCGTATCCGGCGGAGAGGACGACCAGGCCCTGGACGCCGTGCTCACCGCAGTCGGCGACGGCTTCCGGGACCCGGTCGGCGGGGACGGCGACCACCGCGAGGTCGACCGGCTCGTCGATCTCGCCGATCGAGCGGTGGGCGGGGACGCCATCGATGGTCACCTGGTCGGCGGCGAAGGCGCGGTTCACGGCGTACGTACGGCCGGTGAAGCCGGCCCCGAGGAGGTTGCGCAGGACCGTTCGGCCGACGCCGCCGGGGGTCCGGCCGACACCGATGACGGCGACAGAACCGGGGGCCAGCAGGCGCTGCACGGACCGCGCCTCAGCCCGCTGCTCACGGCCGCGCTGGACGGCGAGGGACTCGGCGGTCGGTTCGAGGTCCAGGGTGAGGTGGACGGAGCCGTCCTCGAAGCTGCGCTGCTGGGTGTATCCGGCATCCCGGAACACCTTGATCATCTTGTTGTTGGCGGGCAGCACCTCGGCGGCGAAGCGGCGGATGCCGCGCTCGCGGGCGACGGCCGCGATGTGTTCGAGGAGCGCCGAGGCCACGCCCCGGCCCTGGTGCGCGTCCTGGACGAGGAAGGCGACCTCGGCCTCGTCGGCGGGTGCGGAGGCGGGCCTGCCGCGCTCGTCGATGCGGTCGTAGCGGACGGTCGCGATGAACTCACCGCCGACCGTGACGGCGAGCCCCACCCGGTCGACGTAGTCGTGATGGGTGAAGCGGTGCACGTCCCTGTCGGACAGGCGTGGGTATGGGGCGAAGAACCGGTAGTACTTCGACTCGTCGGAGACCTGCTCGTAGAAGCTGACCAGCCGTTCGGCGTCGTCCGTGGTGATGGGCCTGATGCGCGCGGTGCCTCCGTCGCGGAGCACCACGTCCGCTTCCCAGTGGTCGGGATAAGCGTGATGCGGACTCTGCTCCGGCGCGGGCTGCATGGGCAAAGACTACGGCTCCGTCAGCGGTCGCGTAGGTCCCGGGGCCGGGGCAGTCTGGGAGGGCCGTTCGGCCCTACCGCAGGCATCACGGGCATTTCCCGGGTCGACCGGAGCACTGCGCACCGCGTGAGAGACTGGTCTAGACAACTTTTGATTCCTGAAGGGCAGAACCATGGCTGAGCGCCGCGTCAACGTCGGCTGGGCCGAGGGCCTGCACGCCCGCCCCGCTTCCATCTTCGTCCGTGCCGCCACGGCTTCCGGCGTCCCCGTGACGATCGCCAAGGCCGACGGCAACCCGGTGAACGCCGCCTCCATGCTCGCGGTACTCGGTCTCGGCGCACAGGGTGGCGAGGAGATCGTGCTCGTATCCGAGGCCGACGACTCCGAAGCCGCCCTGGACCGTCTGGCGAAGCTGGTCGCCGAGGGGCTCGAGGAGCTCCCGGAGACCGTCTGAGAACATGCTCCGCGAGAGAGCCGTGGCGCCCTGAACCGGGGCCGCGGCTCTTTTGTTTTCCGGATCGGATCCTTTTTCCCGGATCGGGCCCTCCGGGTGAACATGCAGAATTCTGGCACGCCAATTCCAGGCGGGGTGAAATTGACCCCGCACAGCCATACCTATTTGTATACGGCGTAATTGTTAATTCCGGACGCCTGCGGTGTTTACGGAATGTTGCGAGGTCCTCACCCGGCCGGTACGGGGAACGGCGGGCTGCCGGCCCGGCCGGTCGGTCCGGCGCAGCCGGTGCGCGGCCGCGGCCCGTTCCGCGTGATGGGCGGCCAGCGCCCTGGCCCGTTCCGCGTCACCGCGCGCCACCGCGTCCGCGATGGCCCCGTGCTCGGCCCAGGAATCCACCGGCCGGGCCGGCTGCTCGACCGCGTACATCCAGGCGGTCTTGTGCCGCAGCTGGGTGAGCAGCGCGATCAGGCCGGGGCTGCCGGAGGCTTGCGCCAGCGTCTCGTGGAACCAGCCGCCCAACGAGCGCAGGTCCTCGCCCTCGCCCCGCCTGGCCCGGTCCTGGCCGAGCCGCACGAGACCGCGCAGCACCTTGAGGTGCGCCTCGGTGCGGCGTTGCGCGGCGCGCGCGGCGCACAGTGGCTCCAGCAGCGTGCGGACCTCCAGGAGGTCGGCCGCCTCCAGCTCGGTGGGCTCGGCGACGCAGGCACCCGCGTGCCGCCGGGTGACCACGAAGCCCTCGGACTCCAGGGTGCGCAGCGCTTCCCGTACCGGGACGCGGGAGACCCCGTAGCGGCGTGCCAGCAACTCCTCCGTGAGACGGCTGCCGCGTTCGAAGACACCGGAGACGATGTCTTCACGGATTGCCGTGCATACCGAATGCGCCGGAATGCGCATGTCCGAACCTCCGCCTTAATCCCCGCGAAACGCGGCCGACCGACGCCTGTTCTGCGACTCTATTGCAATGCGGCCGCATTTCCGATGCCGGGCGGAAATTCATGAATATCTTTTGGCCACGGGGCGGTTCGGCGGACAGTCGTCGCCCGCGGGCGCACGGCGGGCATGCCGAAGGCCCCGGCATGGAGCCGGGGCCTTCGACGTGGTGCTGCGGTGGGGCGTCGGTCAGACGTTGACACCGTGGGCGCGCAGGTACGCGACCGGGTCCATGTCGGAGCCGTAGGACGGCGTCGTCCGGGCCTCGAAGTGGAGGTGCGGTCCGGTGGAGTTGCCGGTCGAGCCGGAGAGGCCGATCTGCTGACCCGCGCCGACGCTCTGGCCGACGGAGACACCGATCGAGGAGAGGTGGCCGTACTGCGTGTACGTGCCGTCCGTCATCCGGAGCACGATGTTGTTGCCGTACGCGCCGCCCCAGCCGGCCTCGACGACCGTACCGGCGCCGACGGCGACGACGGAGCTGCCGGAGGCGGCGTGGAAGTCGATGCCCGAGTGGCTGCCGGAGGACCAGAGCGAGCCGCT
The DNA here is from genome assembly GCF_035918155.1 of Streptomyces sp. NBC_01591. NCBI lineage: Bacteria > Bacillati > Actinomycetota > Actinomycetes > Kitasatosporales > Streptomycetaceae > Streptomyces > Streptomyces sp. NBC_01591. The sequence continues at coordinate 6,640,766 of NZ_CP109327.1, read as the reverse complement.
GGACTTGTAACCGGTACTGACGTACGAACCGGCGACCGGGAGCTGGAAGGAGCCCAGGCGGGTGCGCTCGGCGGACCGGGCGGCGCGCGCCTTCTCCGCACGGGCCTCGGCGGCGCGCTTCGCGTCCGCCTTGGCCTTCGCGTCCGCCTTGGCCTTCGCCTCGGCCTTCTTCTTGGCCTCAGCCTTCCGCTGAGCCTCCGCCTTCGCCTTCGCCGCGGCATCGGCCTGGTGCTGCTGCACGTCGGCCTGGGCGTCGATCCGGTCGGCGAGGGTCTTGTCGATGGCGATGACCTGGCTGAGGCCGGTGTCGCTCGCGGAGGGGGCCTCGGAGTCGGCGGCGAGGGCGGGAGCGGCCAGGCCGCCGATGACGCCGGTGGTGGCCAGAGCCGCGACGCCGACGACCCTCGCGCTGCTGCGCGTCAGTCGACTCGGGGCACGGTGCTTCCCGGTGGCACGGGTGAACGCCATGAAGTGGCTGATCCTTTCCTTCCTTCTCGCCTACCGGGTTAGCTGACGGGTTCGGAGCAGGAAGGTCTCCTACGGACACCCCGGCCCCATCGGGCTCAGGCATCCGATTCACCCCAGGGACTTCGTGGGTCCCCGGCTCCCCAGGCTCGCGCCTGACGGGGACTCGGCGATGACTGTCCGGTACGTCGCGGATGCGGCATACGAGTGACGGACAGCCGAGCCGACGCTAAGCGGGGTCACTTTCATTCACCAAACGGACAGGCCATTTTGTAGCGCATCCCACAGGGCAGACAGGCAACCTCCCCACCAGAACGGACAAAAGGGAAGGTTCCGGCGAGATCGCACTCGCAGGGGCCTTCCCTTTGTCCCGGTATGCAGAGATATGCCGGAGTGCCGGACCGGCCGTGCCGGGGCGGGCGCCCCGTCGGTCGGCGCCCGCCGGACCGGACGTCAGCCGGAACAGTCGTCAGCCGGTGACCACCGACACGTCTCCGATGCCCAGAGCCCGGACGGGCTCCTCGATCCGTGCCGCGTCGCCGACGAGGATCGTGACCAGCCGGTCGCCCGGGAAAGCGTTGACGACCGCCGCGGTCGCCTCGACCGTGCCGGTCTCCGCGAGCCGGGCGTACAGCTGCGCCTGGTAGTCGTCCGGCAGGTGCTGCTCGACCTGGTCGGCGAGGGTGCCCGCGACGGAGGCCGCCGTCTCGAACTTCAGGGGTGCCACACCCACGAGGTTCTGCACGGCCGTCTCGCGCTCCGCGTCGGTCAGGCCCTCGGCCGCCAGGGTCCGCAGGACCGTCCACAGGTCCTTGAGCGCCGGTTCGGTGGACTCGGTGTCCACCGAACCGCTGATGGCGAGCATCGCGGCGCCGGTCGCACCCGAGGCGGAGTCCGGGGCCGACGACCGCAGCACCTGGGCGAAGGCCCGTACGCCGTACGTGTAGCCCTTCTCCTCGCGCAGCACACGGTCGAGACGGGAGGTGAGGGTGCCACCCAGGCAGTACGTGCCGAGCACCTGGGCCGGCCAGACGCTGTCGTGCCGGTCGGCGCCGATCCGGCCGATCAGCAGCTGCGTCTGCACCGCGCCCGGACGGTCGACGATCACCACCCGCCCGGTGTCGTCGGCGGTGATCGGCGGGGCGGGACGGGGCTCGGCAACCTCTCCCGACCAGTCGCCGAGGGTGTCGGCGAGCAGGGCGTCCAGGTCGATGCCGGTGAGGTCCCCGACGACCACGGCGGTCGCCGCGGACGGCCTGACGTGGGCGTCGAAGAAGCCACGCACGGCCGCCGAGTCGATGCGCTCCACCGTCTCCTCGGTGCCCTGGCGCGGGCGCGACATCCGCGCCGTGGCCGGGAAGAGCTCCTTGGAGAGCTGCTTGGCGGCGCGCCGAGCCGGGTTGGCCTGCTCGTGCGGGATCTCGTCGAGCCGGTTGTGTACCAGCCGTTCGATCTCGCTGTCGGCGAAGGCGGGCGCCCGCAGCGCCTCGGCGACCAGCGCGAGAGCCTTGGCCAGCCGGGAGGCCGGGACCTCCAGGGAGACCCGCACGCCGGGGTGGTCGGCGTGCGCGTCGAGAGTGGCGCCGCAGCGCTCCAGCTCGGCGGCGAACTCCTCCGCGGTGTGCTTGTCGGTGCCCTCGGACAGCGCACGCGACATGATCGTGGCCACACCGTCGAGGCCCTCGGGCTCGGCGTCCAGCGGGGCGTCGAGGAAGATCTCGACCGCCACGACCTGCTGACCGGGGCGGTGGCAACGCAGCACCGTGAGGCCGTTGGGCAGGGTGCCGCGCTCCGGCGCGGGGAAGGCCCAGGGCCGGGCGACTCCGGCGGCCGGCTGCGGGTGGTACTGCATCGAAACTCCAGTCGCGGCAGCGTCGGTCACTTGTCCGCCCCTTCGTGCGCGTCGGTGTCGTCGGCGTCGGTCTCGTCGGTGTCCGCGGGCTCGGCCGGTTCGACCGGCTCGTAGACCAGCACTGCCCGGTTGTCGGGGCGCAGCTGGGCCTTGGCGGCCGCCTGGACCTCCTCCGCGGTGACATCGAGCACCCGCTGCACGGCGGTCAGGGCGAGCTGCGGGTCGCCGAACAGCACGGCGAACCGGCACAGTTCGTCGGCGCGGCCGGCGACCGTGCCGAGCCGGTCCAGCCACTCGCGCTCCAACTGGGCCTGTGCCCGCTCCATTTCCTCGGGCGTGGGGCCCTCGGCGGCGAACCGGGCGAGCTCCTCGTCGACCGCGGCCTCGATCTGCGGCACCTCGACGCCGCCGGACGTCTTGACGTCCAGCCAGCCGAGCGAGGGCGCGCCGGCCAGCCGCAGCAGCCCGAACCCGGCTGCCACGGCCGTACGGTCACGGCGGACCAGGCGGTTGTGCAGCCGCGACGACTCGCCGCCGCCGAGCACGGTCAGCGCGAGGTCTGCCGCGTCGCACTCGCGGGTGCCGTCGTGCGGCAGCCGGTAGGCGGCCATCAGCGCCCGCGCCGGGACCTCCTCGTGCACCTCTTCGCGCAGCTGCTCGCCGATGATCTCGGGGAGCGCGCCGTCGCGCGGCGGCTGCTTGCCGTCGTGGGACGGGATGGAGCCGAAGTACTTCTCGATCCAGGCGAGGGTCTGCTCGGGGTCGATGTCGCCGACGACCGACAGCACCGCGTTGTTGGGCGCGTAGTACGTACGGAAGAAGGTGCGCGCGTCCTCAAGGGTCGCGGCGTCCAGGTCGGCCATCGAGCCGATCGGGGTGTGGTGGTACGGGTGGCCCTCGGGGTAGGCCAGCGCCGTCAGCTTCTCGAACGCCGTGCCGTAGGGGACGTTGTCGTAGCGCTGGCGGCGCTCATTCTTGACGACGTCGCGCTGGTTCTCCATGGACTCTTCGTCGAGTGCCGCGAGCAGCGAGCCCATGCGGTCGGCCTCGAGCCACAGGGCCAGCTCCAGCTGGTGCGTGGGCATGGTCTCGAAATAGTTGGTGCGCTCGAAGCTGGTGGTCCCGTTGAGCGAACCGCCGGCCCCCTGCACCAGCTCGAAGTGGCCGTTCCCCTTGACCTGGCCGGAGCCCTGGAACATCAGGTGCTCGAAGAGGTGAGCCAGACCGGTGCGTCCCTTGACCTCGTGGCGCGAACCGACGTCGTACCAGAGGCAGACCGCGGCGACCGGGGTCAGATGGTCCTCGGAGAGCACCACGCGCAGGCCGTTGGCCAGGCGGTGCTCGGTCGCTGTCAAGCCGCCGGAGCCGGCCTGAGCGGTGGCCGTGTGACCCATGGGCATGTACGTCCCTTCGATCGCGATACTGGATTTCCTGCGAGACCTGCCACTTTAAGCAAGCGCACGGACACCTGGCGAAGTTCCCATACCGTGGAAGTTCGCGTGAAAGAGGGGCGCATCCCCCGCGCGACGGGGCGGAAAAGCGCCTCGGCCGGGGCCGGGAACGCCCCTTGGGACGGGTCGAGGTCGGCGATGTCAGTGCGGCGGTCCACAATGGTCCGCGTCAGAACCTGAGGTTGCCCGAACAGAATCCGTGAAGGAGTCGCAGCAGCGATGGCCCGCCGCAGCACGAAGACCCCGCCGCCGGACGACTTCGAGGAGAAGATCCTCGACATCGACGTCGTCGACGAAATGCAGGGCTCCTTCCTCGAGTACGCGTACTCGGTGATCTACTCACGGGCCCTGCCCGACGCCCGCGACGGCATGAAGCCGGTGCACCGCCGCATCGTGTACCAGATGAACGAGATGGGCCTGCGCCCCGATCGCGGCTTCGTGAAGTGTGCCCGCGTCGTCGGCGAGGTCATGGGTAAGTTGCACCCGCACGGGGACACGTCGATCTACGACGCGCTGGTCCGTCTGGCGCAGCCGTTCTCCATGCGGCTCCCCCTGGTCGATGGCCACGGCAACTTCGGCTCGCTCGGAAACGACGACCCGCCGGCCGCCATGCGGTACACCGAGTGCCGGATGGCCGACGCTACGTCACTGATGACGGAGTCGATCGACGAGGACACCGTCGCTTTCCAGTCGAATTACGACGGCCAGGAGACGGAACCGACCGTTCTCCCCGCCGCGTACCCGAACCTCCTGGTCAACGGGTCGTCCGGGATCGCGGTCGGCATGGCGACCAACATGCCGCCCCACAACCTGGGCGAGGTCATCGCCGCCGCCCGGCACCTGATCAAGCATCCGGGCGCGGACCTGGAGACCCTGATGCGGTTCGTGCCCGGTCCCGACCTGCCCACCGGTGGCCGGATCGTGGGCCTGGGCGGCATCAAGGACGCGTACGCCCGCGGGCGCGGCACCTTCAAGATCCGTGCGACCGTCTCGGTGGAGAATGTGACGGCCCGCCGCAAGGGCCTGGTCGTCACCGAACTGCCCTTCGCCGTCGGCCCGGAGAAGGTGATCGCCAAGATCAAGGATCTGGTCTCGGCGAAGAAGCTCCAGGGCATCGCGGACGTGAAGGACCTGACCGACCGCGAGCACGGCCTGCGCCTGGTCATCGAGGTGAAGAACGGCTTCGTGCCGGAGGCCGTGCTGGAGCAGCTCTACAAGCTGACGCCGATGGAGGAGTCCTTCGGTATCAACAATGTGGCGCTGGTGGACGGACAACCGCTCACGCTGGGGCTCAAGGAGCTCCTCGAGGTCTATCTCGACCACCGCTTCGACGTGGTGCGCCGACGCAGCGAGTTCCGCCGGGACAAGCGCCGCGACCGGCTGCATCTGGTCGAGGGCCTGCTCGTCGCGCTGATCGACATCGACGAGGTCATCCGGATCATCCGGTCCAGTGACAATTCGGCGCAGGCGAAGGAGCGGCTCATCGAGCACTTCTCGCTGAGCGAGATCCAGACGCAGTACATCCTGGACACCCCGCTGCGCCGGCTGACCCGGTTCGACCGGATCGAGCTGGAGAGCGAGCGGGACCGGCTCAACGGCGAGATCGACGCGCTGACCGCCATCCTCGAGTCGGACACCGAGCTGCGCAAGCTCGTCTCTTCCGAACTGGCCGCGGTCGCCAAGAAGTTCGGCACCGACCGGCGTACGGTGCTGCTGGAGTCGGCCGGTTCGCAGGTCGCCTCGGTGCCGCTGGAGGTCGCGGACGACCCGTGCCGGGTGCTGCTGTCCTCGACCGGTCTGCTGGCCCGTACCGCCAATGACGAGCCGATCGTTCTCGCCGAGGACGCCAAGCGTTCCAAGCACGATGTGATCGTGTCGGCAGTGCCTGTGACGGCGCGCGGCGATGTGGGCGTGGTGACGTCGACGGGTCGGCTGCTGCGGCTCGCGGTGATCGATCTGCCCCAGCTGCCGGACACCCACGCGGCGCCCAACCTGTCGGGCGGGGCGATGGTCGCCGAGTTCCTCACGCTGGAGAGCGACGAGTCCGTCGTCTGCCTCACCACGCTCGACGAGGCCTCCCCCGGCCTGGCGATCGGCACCCTTCAGGGGGTCGTCAAGCGGGTGGTGCCGGACTACCCGGCCAACAAGGACGAGCTGGAGGTCATCGCCCTCAAGGACGGTGACCGGATCGTCGGCGCCGCCGAGCTGCGGACCGGCGAGGAGGATCTGGTCTTCATCACGTCCGACGCTCAGCTGCTGCGTTATCCGGCGGCACAGGTGCGGCCGCAGGGCCGTCCCGCCGGTGGCATGGCAGGGGTCAAGCTCGCGGCGGACTCCGAGGTGATTTCGTTCACCGCGGTGGATCCGGCCGTGGACGCGGTGGTGTTCACCGTCGCGGGCTCGCACGGCACGCTGGACGACTCGGTGCTGACGTGCAAGCTCACCCCGTTCGACCAGTACCCGCGCAAGGGCCGGGCCACCGGTGGGGTGCGCTGTCAGCGGTTCCTCAAAGGCGAGGACGTCCTGGTGTTCGGCTGGGCGGGCGCGACGCCTGCCCGCGCCGCGCAGCAGAACGGCACGCCGAGCGAGCTGCCCGAGCCGGACCCGCGGCGCGACGGTTCGGGGACGCCGCTGGCCAAGCCGGTCGCGGTGATCGCGGGCCCGGTGTAGCCGACCGGCCGGGCGACGCGTGGCGGAGTGCTACGCGTCGTCGTCGGGCCGTTGTACGTACCGCAGGACGCCCCACATGCTTCGCTCATGTGCGGCGTCCTGCGTCGCGTCCGGGCCCGGTGCCGCGCTCTCGCGGCAGTCGGCCAGCTCCTTGTGCAGGGCGTCCGGCGCGATGCCCGAGCCGATCAGCACCAGCTGGGTCCGGCGTGGTTCGTCGCGCTTCCAGGGCTGCGGGTCGAACCGCAGGAACCTGCCGACCGCGTGCAGCACGTACTTGTTGGTCCGGTCGCCCACGCCGAAGTCGACGAACCCCTTGATCCGGTAGAGGCCCTGCGGCCGGGAGTCGAGAAACTCCATCAGACGGCGGGGGTTCATGGGCACGTCCGCGGTGAAGGACACGCTGTCGTACGCGGCGTGGAGGTGGTGCGCGTGCCCGGCTTCGCCCTCTTCCCCGTCACGCTCCTCCCGGAGCAGATCCTCGAAGGTGAGCTGACGCGTCTTCTCCTCGCTGCCCGGCCGCAGTGCCGGGTCGAAGAGCACCTCGGGGTCGATGCGTCCATATGTGGCACTGATGACGGCGGTCGCGCCGCCGCCGGGGTCGCCTGCCGCGGCGATGACGTCCCGGATGCGGGTCTGTTCCTCGCTCCCGACCCGGTCGGTCTTGTTCAGCACGACGAGGTCGGCGACGGCGAGATGGCGGTCGATCTCCGGATGGCGATCCCGGGTGGCGTCGAACTCGGCGGCGTCGACGACCTCGACCAGTCCCCCGTACACGATGTGCGGATTCTCGCTGGCGAGGATCATGCGGACGAGTTCCTGCGGTTCGGCCAGTCCGCTGGCCTCGATCACGATCACGTCGAGACGGGCGGCGGGCCCGGTCAGCGTCTCCAGGAAGGTGTCGAGTTCGCTCGCGTCGACCGCGCAGCACAGGCAGCCGTTGCCCAGCGAGACCGTGGAGCCGACCTGGCCCGAGACCGTCATGGCGTCGATCTCGATGGAGCCGAAGTCGTTGACGATCACGCCGATCCGGTTTCCGGCGCGGTTGCGGAGGAGGTGGTTGAGCAGCGTCGTCTTGCCCGACCCCAGGAACCCCGCAAGGACGATGACCGGGATCTGCTGCTTGCGGGGCGGGGACGACGGCTTCAACGGAGACCTCTCTCGGGGACCTCAGGGCACGGGGACCGGCTGCGGCGGGGGCGTACCGACGTAGCGGGCCGCCGGGCGGATGATCTTCGAGTCCTCCGCCTGCTCCAGGATATTGGCGCTCCAGCCGACCACCCTCGCCGCGCAGAACGTCGGCGTGAACATCTCGCGCGGCAGCCCGCACAGCTCCATGACGACTCCGGCGTAGAACTCCACGTTGGTGTGCAGCTCACGGCCCGGCTTGAGCTCGGCGAGGATCGCCTCGACCTGGTGCTCGACCTCGACGGCAAGGTCGACGAGCGAACCGCCGAAGCCCTGGGCAATGCCCCGCAGCATCCGTGAGCGGGGGTCCTCGGTGCGGTAGACGGGGTGTCCGAATCCCATGATCCGCTCGCCCGCGAGCACTCGTTCGCGGATCCAGCCGTCGATGCGGTCGGGGGTGCCTATGGCGTCCAGGGTGTCGAGTGCCCGGCTGGGCGCTCCGCCGTGCAGCGGTCCGGAGAGCGCGCCGACGGCCGCCACCAGGCAGGCGGCCACATCGGCGCCGGTGGAGGCGACGACGCGGCCGGTGAACGTCGAAGCGTTGAAGCCGTGGTCGATGGTGGAGATCAGGTACTGCTCCACGGCCCTGGCGTGCGCGGGGTCCGGTACCGAGCCGGTGAGCATATAGAGGTAGTTGGCCGCATGGGGCAGGTCGTCGCGCGGCTCGACCGGTTCGAGGCCCCGGCCGAGCCGGTGCAGGGCGGTGAGCACGGTGGGGGCGGCGGCGCAGGCGGCCAGTGCGTCGGCGCGGCGCCGGTCGGTGTCGATGTCGTAGACCGGCCGGAAGCCGGCCGAGGCACCGAGGAGCGAGAGGGCTGTACGCAGACCGGCCAGGGGCCCGGAGACAGCTCCCGCCCGCGCGATGGCGGGCAGCACCCCGCTCACCTCGGCGGGCAGCCGGCGCAGGGCGGCGGTGCGGGCGGCGAATTCGGCACGGGCCGCGGCGTCGGGCAGCGTGCCCTCGAACATCAGGTACCAGACGTCCTCGAAGCTGCGGGATTGCGCCAGTTCGATCGCCGAGTACTGCCGGTAGTGGTAGAAGCCCTCGCGTCCTCGGACGTCACCGAGGGCCGTGTCGGTGACGACGACACCCGCGAGGCCTCGGGGTACGTCGAGCGGGGTTCCGCTGGTCATGGTCGGCATCTCTTCCTCCGTGAGCGTCCCGGCGGGTCTCATTGATATTGATTTCGACCTTCCATGATTGACTTGAATCCTGTCAACATTGATTGAATCAATATGGATACGGTGTCGGCATGAAGGATCAAGCAGCGTCCGGCGACGGTCCGGAGGCAATGGCTCCGCAGCGGCTGAGCACCCGGGAGGCGGCCGAGCGTCTCGGGGTGAAGCCCGAGACGGTGTACGCGTACGTCAGTCGGGGCCAGCTGAGCAGCAGGCGCGCTCCGGGCGGACGCGGCAGCACGTTCGACGCCGCGGAGGTCGACGCGCTGGCCCGCCGGACGGGCCGCAAGGCCCCCTCCCCCGCCACCGGCGATCTGGTCTTCCGTACCGGCATCACGCTGATCGAGGGCGACCGCTACTACTTCCGTGGCGTCGACGCGACGGAGCTGGCTCGTCAGTACGCCTACGAGGAGGTCGCCGAGTGGCTCTGGACCGGTGATCTGCGGCCCGGCATCCGCTTCACGGCACCGGTCGAGGCGCTGGCCGCGGCGCGCCGGGCGGTCGACGCGCTGCCCCCGCACAGCGGCTCGACGGACCGGTTGCGCGTGGCGGTGGTCGCCTCGGCGACCGCCGATCCGCTCCGTTTCGACCTCTCGCGCGAGTCGGTGCTCGCCGGCGCGCGGAGCCTCGTTCCGACCCTGGTCGGCGCACTGCCCGGGGTCGCGGGCGCTCCGTCGACGGTTGAGGGAACCGGGGAGCAGGCGGAGGCGAGCGGCGCCCGACTGGCCCGGCAGCTGTGGCCGAAGCTCACCGCACGGCCGGCCGACGAACCGTCGGTCGCCGCGCTGGACGCCGCCCTCGCCCTGCTGATCGACCACGATCTCGCGGCGTCGACACTGGCCGCCAGGGTCGCCGCATCCGCCCGTGCCCATCCGTACGCGGTGGTCTCCGCGGGCCTCGGAGTCCTGGAGGGCCCGCTGCACGGGGCGGCGAGCGGGCTGGCGCACCGGATGCTGACCGAGGTCCTGGAGCGGGGCAGCGCGGTCCCTGTGGTCGCGGACCACCTCCGTACCGGACGCAGGGTGCCCGGGCTCGGCCACCGTCTCTACACCTCCGAGGATCCGCGGGCACGGGCGCTGTTCGCCCTGCTCGCCCAGGTGCCGCAGGCGGCCGCGGCGCTCGCCGCGGCACGCGATGTGGTCACCACGACGGCCCGGCACGCCCCCCTGCACGCCAATGTCGACCTGGCGCTCGCCGTGCTCTCGGTCGCCTGCGGCATGTCCGCGGAGGCGGGTGAGACGGTGTTCGCGGTGTCCCGCACGGCCGGCTGGATCGCCCATGCCCTGGAGGAGTACGGAGAACGGCCCCTGCGGATGCGTCCCAGCGGCCAGTACGGCGGCCCTCGTCCGCCTCAGCCGCTGCCCACCGCCACGGGTGGACCGCCGCTATAGACAGTCCGTAGGGAAGCTCACGGGGGACTCCGCGAGGGGAATTTCGGAAAGCACCGGAATGCCCTTTACCGTTCATACGATGAGCGCCCCACCGCCCACCGCCAGGAGAGCACGCCGGCTCGGCTGGCCGCAGCGGGTCTTCTCCCAGGTCCTGCTGATGCAGCTGGCCATCGCGACCGGCGTCACCGTGCTCGCCACCGGTCTCTTCCTGGCACCCCTCAGCGCCCAGCTCGACGACCAGGCGATGCGCCGTGCCCTGGCCATCGCGCAGAGTACGGCGGCCCAGCCGCAGATCACCGAGTCGCTGCTCGCCACGGACCCGTCCCCCACCGGACCCGTGCAGTCCGCGGCCGAGCGGGTCAGGCGCGCCACCGGCGCCGAGTACGTCGTCGTCATGGACCGGCGCGGGGTGCGCTGGTCGCACACCGACGCCGACGAGATCGGCAGGGTCGTCTCCACCGACCCGAGCGACGCGCTCGCGGGCCGGAATGTCATGGAGATCGACAGCGGGACGCTCGGCCGCTCGGCCCGCGGGAAGGTGCCGCTGCACGACGAGGCGCAGCACATCGTGGGCGCCGTCTCCGTCGGTATCGCGTACGACAGTGTCCGCGCCCGGCTCGTCGCTGCGATCCCCGGGCTGTTCGCCTACGCGGGCGGTGCGCTCGCCGTCGGGGCACTGGCCGCCTATCTGATCTCCCGACGTCTCCAGCGGCAGACCCACGACCTCGCGTTCTCCGACATCTCCGCGCTGCTGACGGAGCGCGAGGCGATGCTGCACGGCATCAGGGAAGGGGTCGTCGCACTCGACCGGACGGGCCGGATACGGCTGCTGAACGACGAGGCGCAGCGGCTGCTCGGGCTCGGCCCCGACGCCGCGGGCCGCCCGCTGGACACCGTGCTCGCGGGGCGGACGGCCGATGTGCTGGCGGGCCGGGTACTCGGCGACGATCTGCTGACGGTGCAGGGCACCCGGGTCCTGCTCGCCAACCGGATGCCGACCGACGACGGCGGCGCCGTCGCCACCCTCCGCGACCGCACCGAACTCGAACACCTCGGCCGCGAGCTCGACTCGACGCGCGGCCTGATCGACGCGCTGCGGGCCCAGGACCACGAGCACGCCAACCGGTTGCACACGCTCCTGGGGCTGCTGGAACTGGACATGCACGAGGACGCCATGGAGTACGTCACCGAGGTCGTGGGCGTCCACCGGGCAACCGCCGAGCAGGTAACCGAGAAGGTGCACGACCCGCTGCTGGCCGCGCTCCTGGTCGGCAAGGCGACAGTGGCGGCGGAGCGCGGTGTCGCACTGCGCATGGCCCCGGGGACGCTGCTCCCGGACCGGCTGGTGGACCCTCGTGGGCTGGTCACGGTCGTCGGCAACCTCGTGGACAACGCACTGGACGCGTCGGCCGGAGCGGACGGCGCTCTGGTCGAGGTGGGCCTGCGCGCGGAGGCCCGTACGGTGGTCCTGCGGGTCCGCGACAACGGCCCGGGAGTTCCGCCCGGGCAGCGTGAATCGATCTTCACGGAGGGCTGGTCGACGAAGGAAGTCCCGGCGCACGGCAAGCGCGGCCTGGGCCTCGCCCTGGTGCGGCGGCTGGCGGAACGACAGGGTGGCAGCGTCACCGTCGACGGGGCCGTGGACGGCGGCGCCGAGTTCACCGTCGTGCTGCCTGAGGCCCTTGCCGACAAGAACCTGACGGAACCGGACGTGACGGAACCGGAAGCAACTGGATCCGGAGTGGGACCGGAAATGACCGAATCGCATACCGGCATCGCGGGAGAAGCTCAGTGATCGAGGTCCTGGTCGTGGACGACGACATCCGGGTCGCGAAGGTCAATGCGGCCTATGTCTCCAGGGTGCCGGGATTCCGGGTGACCGCCCAGGCGCACTCCGCCGCCGAAGCCCTCGCCACGATCGAGAGCCGGCGCGTGGACCTGGTGCTGCTGGACCACTACATGCCCGACCGCAACGGCCTGGCCATGGTGCGGGAGCTGCGCAGGCTCGGCCACCACACCGACGTGATCATGGTGACGGCGGCGCGCGACGTCGTCACCGTGCAGGAGGCCATGCGCCACGGCGCCCTGCAGTACCTGGTGAAGCCGTTCACGTACTCGGGGCTGCGCACCAAACTGGAGGCGTACGCGGCGCTGCGCCAGACGCTGGAACGCGGCGGCGAGGCGGAACAGGGTGAGGTGGACCGGCTCTTCGGCGCCCTGTGGGCGGCGGGCGAGCCCGATCTGCCCAAGGGGCACTCACCGACCACGGCGGAACTGGTCAGGCAGGCGCTCCGGAGCGCGGACGGGCCGCTCTCCGCGCAGGAGATCGCGGAGAGCGCCGGCATGAGCAGGCAGACCGCCCAGCGCTATCTGAAGCTGCTGGAAAGGACCGGCAGGGTGCGACTGACACTGCGGTACGGCGAGACGGGGCGCCCGGAACACCGCTACACCTGGTCCACCGGCGCGCAGGCCTGACCGCTCCGGGCCTGGCCGTATGGTGCGGTGCGGTGGTGCGCTGCGGTGGCTCGGTGGCGTGGGGCTACACCGCGCCCGCCCCGGTCAGTGCACGGACCTCGGTCTCCGCGTGCTTGGCTTCGTCGGGCGGATCGGTGGAGGTGACCGTTCCGACCCAGCCGGCCAGGAAGCCCAGGGGGATGGAGACCAGTCCGGGGTTCTCCAGCGGGAAGAGCTGGAAGTCGACGCCCGGGAAGAGCGAGGCGGGGCTGCCGGAAACAACCGGGGAGAGCAGCACGAGCAGCACGGCGGGAATCAGCCCGCCGTAGACGGACCAGACCGCGCCCCGGGTGGTGAAGTTCCGCCAGAACAGGGAGTACAGGAGCACCGGAAGGTTGGCCGAGGCCGCGACGGCGAAGGCGAGTCCCACCAGGAACGCCACATTCAGGTCCTGGGCGACCAGACCGAGCCCGATGGCGGCCACCCCGATCGCGGCCGCGGCCACCCTGGCCACGGCGACCTCGCTGTACTGCTTGGCGCCCGGGTGCCTGAGCGAGGCGTAGAGGTCATGGGCCACGGAGGCGGACGAGGCGAGGGTGATCCCCGCGACGACCGCGAGGATGGTCGCGAAGGCGACTGCGGCGACCACGGCGAACAGGATCGCGCCTCCGGTGGACCCCTCACCGCCGCCGAGCTCCATGGCCAGCAGCGGGATCGCCGTGTTGCCCGCGGCGTTGGACGCCCGCACATCGGCCGAACCGACCAGAGCGGCTGCCCCGAATCCGAGCGCGATCGTCATCAGGTAGAAGCTGCCGATGAGTCCGATCGACCAGACGACGGAACGGCGGGCCGCACGGGCGGTGGGCACGGTGTAGAACCGCGACAGGATGTGCGGCAGCCCGGCCGTACCGAGTACCAGGGCCAGCCCCAGGCTGATGAAGTCGATGCGCGCGGTCCACGTTCCGCCGTACCGGAGACCTGGCCCGAGGAACCGGCTTCCGTGCCCGCTCCGCTCGGCGGCGGAGTTGAGCAGGGCGTTGAAATCGCCGTGGAAGCGGAGCAGGACGAGAACGGTGAGCACGATCGCTCCCGCCATCAGCAGAACGGCCTTGACGATCTGGATCCAGGTGGTGGCGCGCATCCCGCCGAGCGACACATAGATGACCATGAGCGCCCCGACGCCGATGACGGTCCAGGAGCGGGCGGCGCCGCTCGTACCGCCGAGGAGCAGAGCGACCAGGCTGCCCGCACCCACCATCTGCGCCACCAGATAGAGCACGGAGACGGTGACGGAGGAAGTGCCCGCCGCGATCCGGACCGGGCGCTCCGCCATCCGCGCCGCCACCACGTCGGCGAGCGTGAACCGGCCGCAGTTGCGCACCAGTTCGGCGACCAGCAGCAGGACGACGAGCCAGGCGACGAGGAAGCCGACCGAATAGAGCATGCCGTCGTAGCCGAAGAGGGCGATCAGACCGGAGATGCCGAGGAACGACGCGGCCGACATGTAGTCGCCTGCGATGGCGAAACCGTTCTCCATGGGGGAGAACAGACGACCGCCCGCGTAGAACTCCTCCGCCGAGCCATGGCGGTTACGGCTCACCCAGGTGGTGATGGCGAGCGTCACTGCGATGAAGGCGCTGAACAGCAGGAGCGCCAGCGTCTGGTGGTCCCCGTTCACCGCCCGGCCCCCCGCGTCATCTCCTGTGTCTCCCAACGCAGATCGAGTGCGGCCCGGTCCCTGCGCAACCGTGCGTGGCGCGCGTACGCCCCGGTGAGAAGGAAGGTCGTGAGGAACTGCCCGAGCCCCGCGACCATCGCGACATTGACCGCCCCCGCCACCGGGCGGGCCATCACTCCGGGCGCGGTGACCGCGGCGACGACATAGACGAGGTACCAGACTAGGAAGGCGAGGGTGGCGGGGGCGACGAACCGCCGGTACCGGCGGCGCACTTCCTGGAATGCCTCGCTGCGCTGCACCTCCAGATAGATGTCGGCCGCGCTGTGGCCGCGCCGCGGGTCTGCGGGCCCGGGTGGTCCGGCGGGAGCGAAACTCCCTGTACCGTCCAGCTCGCCCCATCCGGAGGCCAGCACGTCGTACCACGGGTCGTCGAGTCGCATCGCTGCGGCCTCACGCCCTGCTTCCTTCTCCACGGAACAACTCCCCTTGTCCACGGACCACTTCGGCCGTGTACCCAAGAATGGGCAGATCGGGAAGATCCCGGGCACTTCATTCGCCGGTCTTCACCTCTTCAGGTGACGGTTCATCCGGGCGGCTGTGCGAGGCCCCGAACGTACGCATAGCGAACGGCCTGTGCCCGGTCACGCACTCCAGCCTTGGCGAAGAGATTGTTGATGTGGCTTTTCACGGTGGCCAGCGAAATGTGCAGTTTGCGGGCGATCTCCAGATTGGACAGGCCCTCCGCGATCAGCACCAGCACTTCCAGCTCACGTGGTGTCAGTCCGTCGGGCAACTGCGGCTCGGGGGCCGTCGGGGGCAGCGGCGGGCCCGTGGTCACGCGCTCCAGCAGACGGCGCTGCACGCTCGGCGAGAGGCCGACTTCGCCGGACAGTACGGCCTGGATGGCCCGCACGATCTCCTCGCCCCCGGCGTCCTTGGTGAGATAGCCGCGGGCTCCGGCCTGCAGCGCGGGGAAGAGCGAGTCGTCGTCCGCGAATGTCGTGAGCACCACCACCTGGGTCCCTGGATGGTCTTTACGGATCCGCCGTGTCGCCTCCGCCCCGTCGCACCGGGGCATCCGCAGATCCATCAGAACGACATCGGGGGCCAGTTCGGCCACGAGCGCCACGGCCTCCTCGCCGTCCTTCGCCGATCCGACCACCTCGATTCCCGGCAACAGCCCCAGCAGCATCACGATCCCCTCACGCACCACCGACTGGTCGTCGGCTACCACGACCCGCGCGTTCACGCGGGCACCCGCAGACTCACCACGAAACCCTCCTCGCCGTGGCCGGCCTCCAGCGTCCCGCCCATCAGCTCGGCCCGTTCCCTCATCCCGAGCAGACCGTATCCGGAGCCACTGCCGGACAGCTCGCCCTCGGGTCTTCGTCCACCCGAATCCCTGACCTCCAGGGCGACTTCGTCCGGCAGATACTCCAGCCGCACGAGAACCCTGGCCCCCGGTGCGTGCTTGCGCACATTGGTCAGGGCCTCCTGCGCCACCCTCCGGACCGTCTGCGACGCCTCGGCCGTCAGCGTCCGCTGCTTCCCCGCCACACTGACCTCCCCCGGATCCACGGCCACCAACTGCCGCAGGAAGTCCTCCACGGGAGACACCTCCCCCCGGAGCGCGGAGAGAGCCTGACGGGTCTCCACGAGCCCCTCACGCGCCATGGAACGCGCAGCCACGACCCGCTCCAGTACCTGGTCCCGGAACTCCCCCGCGGGCTCCCGCTCGATCAGCAGCCGCGCCGCCTCCAGATGCACCAGCTGGGCGGAGAGGCTGTGGGCGAGCACATCGTGTATCTCCCGCGCGATCCTGGCCCGCTCGTCCAGCGCGGCCGTCTCCGCCTCCGCCGCGCGGGCCGCACGCTCCTGCACCAGGAGCCTCTGGGCACTGCCCCGCGCCTCGGCATCCAGCCGGAGCACATAGCCCGCCAGCGAGAGACCTGCTGTGGACATGGCGGTGGAGAGCCAGCCATCGGTGTTGACGGCGGCGTACGCGCCGAGTGCGACGGCCGTGGCCGGGAGGCCCGCCGTGAGCGGCAACCGCTCCAGTGCAGCGATGGCGCAGCCGCACCACAGGATCACCGCGGGCACATCGGCACCGGCCTGTTGCGCCCCGAACGCCGCCAGCATCAACAGCGCCAGCAGTCCGAGCGACGGCCACAGCCGGTGTTCCAGGCTGGTCCGGAAGAACGCCCATGAAGCGAACGCGCAGCCCAGTACGCCCACCAGACCGAGCGCGATCTCCCAGGGCCCGAACTGTCCGCCGCTGAATGTGCCCCAGAGCATGGCGGTGAGCAGTCCCGCCCGGACGGACCAGGTGATCGCCTTTCGCGGACGGGTGCGGCTCGTCCCTGCCAGGGCTTCCCAGGACGGCCAGCTGGTCCAGGTCGTGCGCGTCACACGCGGTCCCTCCATGCCGGCCTCGGCATCATCCCGTCGGCGGCATCACCGTACGCCGGACGCATCTGCCCGGCCCGCCACATCAGCACACCGCCACGCACCGCCAACGTCACAGCGAGGGCAGACAGAAGGGCCGCGGTGCCCTGGTATATGCCCAGCAGTGCGGCAGCCCCGTAGAGAGCCGCCCGCAGCGCCAGTCCCCCTGCCCAGACGAAGACGGTGGACTTGGTGCCCTTGCTCCACAGCGAGCCGTCCGCCTCGCGCCACAGCCTGGTGGTCCAGGCCCAGCCGGCGCCTGTCACGAGCCCAACCGCCAGCTCAGCGCCCAGGATCGCCGTGGACAGCGCCGCGTGACGCGGATCCGCCAGTCCGGGCTCGCGCAGCGACAGGACGAGGAGAACGCCCGGCAGGATCCACCAACGCCTGTCGTCCGAGATCTGCTGTGCCGAGCACTGGCGAACGACGACGACAGCGATCACTGCGCCGATCAGCAGGACATTGACGAGCCCTGACATGGCTGCCTCCGATGTGCGGGAAGGTTGAACGCCTTCGACGCTACGGAAGCGGCCGGGCCGGAGCATCGGCTCAGGGGTTGATCACGGGTGGAGGCGCCGTCTCCACCCGTGGGTGGAGACGGCGTCGCTCAGACGTCGATGCGCGAGCGGTCCAGGGTGGCCGCGGAGCTGGTGATGAACTCCTTGCGCGGCGCCACCTCATTGCCCATCAGCAGATCGAAGACCTGCTCGGACGCTTCCAGGTCGCCGATGTTGATCCTCCGCAGGGTGCGGTGGCGCGGATCCATCGTGGTCTCGGCCAGCTGGTCGGCGTCCATCTCGCCCAGGCCCTTGTAGCGCTGGATCGAGTCCTTGTACCGGACGTTCTTCCGCTGGAGTTCCAGCAGCCGCTGGCGCAGCTCGTTGTCCGAGTACGTGTAGATGTACTTGTCCTGGCCCTTCTTCGGCTGGACCAACTCGATCCGATGCAGCGGGGGCACCGCGGCGAAGACCCGTCCGGCCTCGACCATGGGCCGCATGTACCGCTGGAAGAGCGTCAGCAGCAGGACACGGATGTGCGCGCCGTCGACGTCGGCGTCCACCAGCAGGACGATCTTCCCGTAGCGGGCCGCGTCGATGTCGAAGGTCCGTCCGGACCCGGCTCCTATGACCTGGATGATCGCACCGCACTCGGCATTCTTCAGCATGTCCGAGACGGACGCCTTCTGGACGTTGAGGATCTTGCCCCGGATCGGCAGCAGAGCCTGGAACTCACTGTTCCGGGCGAGCTTGGCCGTACCGAGCGCGGAGTCGCCCTCGACGATGAAGAGTTCGCTGCGGTCCACGTCGTCGCTGCGGCAGTCGGCAAGCTTCGCCGGCAGCGAGGAGGACTCCAGCGCCGTCTTGCGACGCTGCGCGTCCTTGTGCTGGCGGGCCGCGATGCGGGTCCGGGCAGCCGCGACGGCCTTGTCCAGGACCGCCCTGGCCTGGGCCTTCGCGTCACGCTTCGTCGAGGTCAGGAACGCCTTGAGTTCCTTGGCCACGACATTGGCGACGATGCGGTTGGCCGCCGAGGTGCCGAGCACCTCCTTGGTCTGGCCCTCGAACTGCGGCTCGGCCAGGCGCACGGTGACCACTGCGGTGAGGCCCTCCAGAGCGTCGTCCTTGACGATGTCGTCCTCGGCGACGCGGAGCAGCTTGGCGGAGCGCAGCGCCTCGTTGACCGTCTTGGTCACGGAGCGCTCGAATCCGGTCACATGCGTGCCGCCCTTGGGGGTGGCGATGATGTTGACGAAGGACTTGAGGTTGGTGTCGTATCCGGTGCCCCAGCGCAGGGCGATGTCGACGGCGAGCTCACGCGTGACCTCGGTCGCCGTCATGTGACCGCGCTCGTCCAGGACCGGCACGGTCTCCTTGAAGGTGCCCTGCCCGGTCAGGCGCAGGACGTCGCAGACCGCCTTGTCCTGAGCGAGGTACTCGCAGAATTCGCTGATCCCACCGTCGAAGCGGAAGGTCTCCTCGGTCTTGCCCTCGCCGTCGAGCCCGCGTTCGTCACGGACGACGATCGTGAGGCCCGGAACGAGGAAGGCCGTCTGCCGCGCCCGCTGGTGGAGCGTCTCCAGATTGAGCTTGGCGTCCTTGAGGAAGATCTGCCGGTCCGCCCAGTAACGCACCCTGGTGCCGGTGCGCGCCTTCGGTACCCGCTTGCCCTTGAGCAGGCCGTTTGCCGGGTCGAAGGGGCTGTCCGGCCCCTGCTCGGTGAAGATCCCCGGGACTCCGCGCCGGAAGCTGATCGAGTGCGTCGCGCTGCTGCGGTCGACCTCGACGTCCAGCCGGGCGGAGAGCGCGTTGACGACGGAGGCACCGACGCCGTGCAGACCGCCCGACGCGGCGTACGAACCGCCGCCGAACTTTCCGCCGGCGTGCAGCTTGGTCATCACGACCTCGACGCCGGACAGGCCCGTCTTGGGCTCGACATCGACGGGGATGCCTCGCCCGTTGTCCCGGACCTCCACGGAATTGTCTTCGTGGAGGATGACCTCGATGTGATCGCAGTAGCCGCCCAGAGCCTCGTCGACGGAGTTGTCGATGATCTCCCAGAGGCAGTGCATGAGTCCGCGGCTGTCGGTGGACCCGATGTACATCCCGGGGCGCTTGCGAACCGCTTCGAGCCCCTCGAGTACGAGCAGATGCCGCGCGGTGTAGTTGGAACCGTCTCGGTCTGCTCCGGTCAGCAGCGCAGTGGACGGCACGGACGTATCGGCGGTCACGCGGTTCGCTCCTCGCTGAATTTCATTTGGGGCCCAGTGGATAACGGGCTCGGCTTCGGTCGCCGCTGAGAGGGTACCGAGGCCTGGTAGAGCGGTTGTAACGCCACCCTTCGACAACCCTCACACTAGTCCAGCCTCGCATACACGTTCGATCCCTCGTAGGAGTGACGCGAACATCACGTTCCCTTCCAGGCATGAACCATTTAGGCTCCGGGCACGTCCTCATGAACAAACCGGCAAGCCAGCCGGGAGGATCCCACCAAGACAAGCAACGCGAAACCGTAGCGCTACGCAATACGGCACATTCGCCGCCAACCGGCAACAGACAGCCATCTCGAGAAGAAGTTTCGAAGAAAAGCCACGAGCGGGAACGTTTTCGGCCTGGTTGGATGTTGACCCTGGTACGACAGCTCGTCGAGCTAGAGAAGAGGCGACGTGACTACTGTTCTGACCCCCGCGAGCCCGCTGACCGCAGCAGACCGCTGTGACCGTTGCGGCGCCCAGGCATATCTGCGCGTCGTCCTGATCAGCGGCGGTGAACTGCTCTTCTGCGCCCACCACGGTCGCAAGTTCGAGCCGGAACTCAAGAAGATCGCCGCGGAAATACAGGATGAGACGGACCGGCTCACGGCTGTGCAGGCCCAAGCCGCCGAAGAGGAACAACACTGACACCTCGCATCCACGACGAGCAAGGGCCAGGTCCCGGACCTGCCGACGGGCGGCTCCCCGAAGGGGGGAGCCGCCCGTTCTCGTACGCGGTGATGCCGTTCAGCTGCCTTCCGGCATCCAGCCGATCGCGGCGGAGATCCGTGTGTACACGCCAGGGTTCCCCGCCCGGGCACAGCCGTTCCCCCAGGACACGAGTCCGATGAGCCGCCCACGGGCCACCAGCGGCCCTCCACTGTCGCCCTGGCATGCGTCGTACCCGCCCAGCAGTTCGCCCGCGCAGAGCATCGCTGAGGCGTCGTACGTGCCGTTCCTGCCGCCCGGGTAGGCCTGCGCGCACGCGGCGTCGGGCAGAACGCTCACTTTCGCGGACCGCAGCGACGACGCGTAGTCGCTGTTGCCCGTTGTGTCACCCCATCCGTAGACGACTGCCTCGGTGCCCGGTGCGTACGCCGCATCGCCGGATTCGGCCATCGGGATCACGTTCTTCTCGGGGAGCGCGTCGGCGAGTGTGAGCACAGCCAGGTCCCCCGCGTTCGTGGTGGGGCTGAACCCCGGATTGGTCCACGTCTCCCGTACGGGTATCTCCTGGCCTCCCGTCCCGCGCAGGGCGTCGCGGCCCGCGATGATCCGCAGATCGCGCACGCTGCCGACATCAACGCCGAGCGCCTGGCGACTCAGGCAGTGCGCAGCGGTCATCACCTTCTTCGGCGCCACCACGACACCGCCGCAGAACTGGCCGGCGCGCGCATCTCCGAACCGGTCGCGGCTGGACAGTGCCACAACCCAGGGGCTGTCCTTGACGTGTGCGGGCTGACCGCCGATGACGATGCCGTCCTCGGCCGCCCGGGCGGGAAATCCGAGCGGTATCAGGGCTGTGGCGGCAACCAGGGCGAACGCCCCGGTCAAGGTACGGAAGACGGTACGGGACATGCGTGCTCCTGACTCTGTGGTGAACCATTCCCACCCAGAGTCATACCGCCCGCCGCCGACCGCACGCGTTGATAGGCCGAGGGCCCGGCTCCCCCATGGGGATCCGGGCCCTCGGTCCGCGTACTCCTGCGACCTAGTCGAGGTAGTCGCGCAGCACCTGCGAACGCGACGGGTGGCGCAGCTTCGACATGGTCTTCGACTCGATCTGACGGATGCGCTCACGCGTCACGCCGTAGACCTTGCCGATCTCGTCCAGGGTCTTCGGCTGACCATCGGTGAGGCCGAAGCGCATCGAGACCACACCGGCCTCACGCTCGGAGAGCGTGTCGAGCACCGAGTGCAGCTGCTCCTGGAGGAGCGTGAAGCTGACCGCGTCGGCCGGGACGACCGCCTCGGAGTCCTCGATCAGGTCACCGAACTCGCTGTCCCCGTCCTCACCCAGCGGAGTGTGGAGGGAGATCGGCTCACGGCCGTACTTCTGGACCTCGATGACCTTCTCGGGGGTCATGTCGAGTTCCTTGGCCAGCTCCTCCGGCGTGGGCTCGCGGCCCAGGTCCTGGAGCATCTGGCGCTGGACACGGGCGAGCTTGTTGATGACCTCGACCATGTGCACCGGGATACGGATGGTGCGGGCCTGGTCGGCCATGGCGCGGGTGATCGCCTGACGGATCCACCAGGTGGCGTACGTGGAGAACTTGTAGCCCTTGGTGTAGTCGAACTTCTCGACCGCGCGGATCAGACCGAGGTTGCCTTCCTGGATGAGGTCCAGGAAGAGCATACCGCGGCCGGTGTAGCGCTTGGCCAGGGATACCACGAGACGGAGGTTGGCCTCCAGCAGATGGTTCTTGGCGCGGCGGCCGTCCTCGGCAATGATCTCCAGCTCGCGCTTGAGCTTCGGAGCGAGCTTGTCTGAGTTCGCCAGCTTGTCCTCGGCGAACAGACCGGCCTCGATGCGCTTGGCGAGCTCGACCTCCTGCTCGGCGTTGAGGAGGGGAACCTTGCCGATCTGCTTCAGGTAGTCCTTGACCGGGTCGGCGGTGGCGCCGGCGACGGCGACCTGCTGCGCAGGTGCGTCGTCCTCGTCGTCGTCGGAGAGGACGAAGCCCTTGTTCTCGCCCTCGCCCTCCTCTTCCTCGCCCTTGCCGGCCTTTACTTCCTCGACCGCCTCGTCGCCGTCGAGGAGCTCGTCGTCCTGCTTTCCGGACTTCTTCGTTGCTGTCTTCTTGGCCACCGTCTTCTTCACGGCGGTCTTCTTGGCAGCCGTCTTCTTGGCTGCTGCCTTCTTCGCAGGGCCGGCCGCGGCAGCGTCGTCAGCCACCACGTCCACGGTCTCTGCCGACGGGGCGGCAGAGGCCGCGACCGTCCTGGTCACGGTTGTCTTGGCCGCGACAGTCTTGGTGGCGGTGCGCTTGACCGGGCTCTTTGCTGCGACGCTCTTGCGGGCACGCTTGGACGGCTCCGCGGCACTGACCATCAGCGTCACACCCTCTTCCTCGAGGATCTGGTTGAGGCTGCGCAGAACATTCTTCCACTGGGTTGGCGGAATCTGGTCAGCCTCGAAGGCCCGACGCACGTCATCGCCGGCGATCTGCCCATCAGCCTTTCCCCGCTCGATGAGCGCCATCACAGACTCGGACTCGGCGATCTCCGGCGGGAGCGTACGGGATGTGCTGGCCGACACGAACAACCTCTCGGAACGATGGAAACGGCTTCCGGCCCGGTCCTGGAAAGGACTGGAGCCGACGACCGCCGGGCTGGGAATGTACCGGCGGCGCGGGTTTGGCCTCAGAACTGCACAGCGCACTGAATGGCTGCTGTATTCCTTCCGCGGCGGTCACCTCTTAAGTCATCGCACTGTTTCGAGGAGTGTTACGCCCAATCCGCGTGGCCCGAGTCACACCTCATTTGCGACGAACATGACCAAGGGCGCAAACCACCCGCAACTGCGCCGCCGGACCGTAGCGGCCCGGCGACACACGGTTCACACACCCTGGCCGTGTTGTGCTCAGTGCTCGCGGGGCGCGGGCACCACACGCTCCACCTCGGGGTGGACGACGAGCAGTTGACGCATGGCCGCTTCGGCACCCGCCGAGTCGCCGGATGCGAGGGCATCGACGATCCGGGCGTGGTGACCGAGGGACGCCTCGGTGGGGCGGTCACAGCCCGTGACCGGACCGCCCGAGACCTGCAGTGCCGCGGCAACGATGCCGGAGAGGTGCTCCAGCATGCGATTGCCCGCCGCCTGGATGAGCAGGGAGTGGAACTCCGCATCGGCCCGGGAGCAGGTGATCGTGTCGCCCTGCCCGACCGCGTGCCCCATGATCTCGACCATGTCGCCGAGGCGCTGCTGAATGTCCTCACGGCCGTGGCCTGCGGCGAGACGCGCGGCAAGGGGCTCGATCATCCACCGGAGCTCCCCGAGCTCGCGACGCTGGTCCTCACGCTGAGGACCGAAGGCGCGCCATTCGATGATGTCGGGATCCAGCAGGTTCCAATCGCTGACGGGGCGGACCCGGGTACCCACATTGGGCCGGGCGCTGACCAGGCCCTTGGCCTCAAGGACACGCAGCGATTCGCGTACGACGGTGCGGGAGACCTCGAAACGCTGACCGATCTCCTCCGGCACGAGAGGGCGGTCGGCGCCCAGGTCGCCGGAGACGATCATCTGACCCAGCTGTTGAACGAGTTGGCCATGGAGGCCGCGACCCCGACTGGCCGAGCCCCGGCGGCTCACCCGGCCGAGGTCGGCGTCGGGACCGTCCCAGGAACGAAGAGCGGCACGCTCGCCGGCCGGCGCCTCCGCATACGGGTAGCGATCGAGTTCACCCGGGCCGGCGAGGCCGGAATCGGCGGAGCGGGCGGCGGTCATCATGGTGTGCGCAAGGGTACTCACGCATCCTTTGTCGGCGCAGCTCACCCGCCTCTTGAGGTCTTTGGTGAAAAGCACACGAAAGGGTGATCGGCGCCAGCCCGCCAATTGACGCTTTACTGGTATAAATGGGGCATTTTTCAGGAGGTTATGAGGCCTGGCCCGATCCGGCGGCACTCTGGGACCGCCAACGGGCCCTGCCGTGAAGGCTGGTGAGCAGATAGGCGAAGACCAGGACCGACAGCGACAACGCCAGCGCGGCCCCCACCGGATGCGCCACGACGCCCATGGCGACGGCCACCCATCGGTCCGTCTCGTGCGGCCAGCGCGGCCACATCAGCTCGCGGAACCTGCCAGGAAGCCCGGTGACCGGACGGGATCCCGGCACCGTCAGCACCTTCTGGACAAGCGGCACAACAAGCACAGGAACGGCGAGTACCGCGGCGACACCCGCCGTCGCCACCCTGAAGACTCCAGCAGCCAGGAGGCCCGCCCAGGCGCAGCCCACGGTCAGCGCCACCCAACTCACGCCCAGCGAAATCGAATTCGGCGGGACATGGATCCAATCGTGGCCGTACACGAGGCGAAGGGTTTCGGCGGAGACCAGTACGACGGCCAGAGCAAGCACCACGGCGACGCCCGCGGACACCACCAGCTTGGCCAGAAGCAGCCCCAGGCGGCGGGGCACGGTGCCGCGGCCCGAAGCGAGCGCCGGGTAGCGGAATTCGTCACCGAACGAGAGGGCGCCGAGCAGTCCGGCCCCGACCGCCGCGGGCGGCAGAGGCAGCAACGACGGCCAGGCCGCCAGTACCTTCGGCAACGACGCATGGCCGGTACGGGCGAGGAGCACGGAGAACCCCACGGAGACGACCAGAACAGCGGCCATGATCAAGGTCGTTGTTCTGACGCCGAGCAGACGGCGCAACTCGTAGCGCAGCGGATGAAGCGGACCGCGGGCCGGGCGGCGCCGGATGGGAAGTGCCGGTTCCGTGCCCGACGCCTGCACGACCGGTCGCGGATCGCCTGGCCCTTCGCCGCTGCCGGGCGCTGCGAGATCCGCGGGATCCACGGAGTCTGTGCGATCTACGGGACCTTCGGGTCCCGTGGAGCCTGCTGGATCAGTGGCACCTGCGGGCTCCGCGGGGCTCATGCCACCCCTGGGCGCCGTGGGGCCGGCATCTCCGACCTCGTCGGCCAGTTGATGCACCGGAAGCCCGTGCCGGAACGCCGTGTCACCGATTTCCGCACAGGTGGAGCCGTACACGGCGAGGCGGCCGCCGGCTTCGGTGACCACCTCGACCGAGCGCCGGGCCGCTCGGGCCTCGCGGCTGACCACTGCCGCGAGGCGAGCCGCGTGCGGGGTCCGGACCGCGACCCGGGGGCGCAGACGAGTCCGGGAGAAGTCGCCGACATCCTGGTCGGCGACCAGGCGGCCGCCGTCGATGGTGACCACATGATCGGCGGCCCGCGCGGCCTCCTTGGGGTCCGCCGTGGTGTACAGAACGGTCCCGCCCCGGGCCGCATGGGCCTGCAACAGCCCGTGCAGCCAGCAGCCCTCGCGCGGAGCGAGGCCTTCTGCCGGATCATCGAGGACGAGCGTGTGCGGATCACCGAGCAGCGCGGAGGCGAGGGCGAGCCGTCGATCCATGCCGAGCGAGAGTGTGCCGATGCGCTGGCCCCCGAGCCCGGCGAGACCTACGAGCTCAAGCAGTTCATCCGCTCGCGTCGCAGGTACACCCGCGGCGGCGCAGAGCATCCGGAGCTGGCCGCGGGCGGTACGGACAGGGTGACCCGGTACGTCCCCGAGCAGCACGCCCACCTCACGCGCGGGGTGCGGGATCCGGTGCATCGGCCTGCCCCGGAAGTAGGTGACCCCCCGCCCCGGGTCGAGCTCGAGCATGAGGCGGAGGGCTGCGGTCTTGCCCGAGCCAGGGGCGCCCAGAAGCGCGGTGACGTGGCCGGGCCGGGTTTCGAAGGTGAGATCGTTCACTGCGGCCCGAAGACCGCGGCGGGGGGCACTGGTGAGTCCGATGGCCTGGAGCATCGCTTCTCTCGCGGAAGGTGAGACCGCTCGGCGGCAGGGCGGGTACCGCAGAAAGATAACGCGACATATCCGACTTTTCGTGCAGCACCAGTCCTGTGGGCGTTCCGCGAGGTCAGACTTCCGGCCTCAGCATCGGGGGGTTGAGCACCGTGGCCGCACCGGCCCGGAAGAGCTGGGCCGGGCGTCCGCCCTGGCGAGTGGTCGTCCCGCCGGTGGGCACCAGGAAGCCGGGGGTGCCGGTGACCTTGCGATGGAAGTTCCGCGGGTCGAGAACAACTCCCCACACCGCCTCGTACACCCGCCGGAGCTCGCCGACCGTAAACGCCGGAGGGCAGAAGGCGGTGGCCAGGGAGGAGTATTCGATCTTGGAGCGGGCGCGTTCGACTCCGTCGGCAAGGATCTGCGCATGGTCGAAGGCCAGCGGAGCCTGGTTTTCGCCCTCCTGGCCGAAGCCCCCCTCCGCCCCGAGCAGATCCTCGACAGTCGCCCATCGCGCGCTGTTCGCATCGCCACCTGCCCGTGGGGCCGGCAGATCGGGGGCCAGGGCGAGATGGGCGACGCTGACGACTCGCATCCGCGGGTCGCGACCGGGGTCACCGTAGGTAGCGAGCTGTTCGAGGTGGGCGCCGTTCCCGATCGCCGGGGCTGCCGGATCCTGGGCGCACAGGCCGGTCTCCTCGACGAGCTCGCGCGCTGCTGCGGCTCCGAGATCCTCATCGGCCTTGACGAACCCGCCGGGCAGCGCCCATCGCCCCTGGAATGGTGGCTCACCACGGCGTACCACCAGCGCGCAGAGCGCGTGGCGGCGCACCGTGAGCACAACCAGGTCGACGGTGACAGCGAAGGGCGGGAAGGTCGACGGGTCGTAGGGCGGCATGCGGTGATCATAGTCGTCTGCCTGACGATAAACACTCCCTTCGCGATGGTCTTCCAGGAGCTCTTTCGGGCCGGCAGGAGCCGCCCGAGAGCCGCATCGCCGACCCCGGACCGCTGTCGGACAGGGCCGATCGCCCACGGATCCGCCGCGGGCCGCCCCCGCGCCCTCGAGATCGCCGTCCCCGTGCACCACCGCGACTCCCCCGGAGCCGTCTCCCCCGCATGCGCATCCAACGCTCCGGACCTGGCGGTACGCGCACTGAATCGCAGTGCACACTCGCACGGGCACCGGCCTCGCCGGGCGGCCCCAGCAGCCCCGAAGCCGATGACGTACCCGGAGCGCTGGACGACCGCATCGCGTCCTGGCGCAGCACCAGGACATCTGTCACCACTCGGCGTCGTGGGGTTCCGGTCGGGGATCTCAGTGCTCGGCGGTGACGCGAGGTGTCGCGGAGCGACGGGACATGCGGGTCATCCGTCGCCACCGGATACACGCCGGCCGGGGGTGGCTTGTCCGGACCGACGCCGGGCGGCCCCTGATTCGGGACGGGCGGAGCCGGACGGGGTCTTCTTCCGGCGCGTAGCGGTCGGCCGCGCCGGGCGGGGCCGGGCACTCCGGTCCGTCCGGTGCCCGCGCCGCCCCGTTCGCGCACTGCGCTCCCCGCGCAGGCATCGGCGCAAGGTCTCCGGGTCGAGGCCCTGGTTGCACGCCTCATGAAGAAGTTGGGCAAAGGTGTACGCGGGATCCATCCGCAGGGCGAGGCCCAGAGCAACCCGCGCGCCCGGTTCGTCGCCCGTCGACCACGAGACCCATCCGGCCAGGGTCAGTGGCGCCGCGGCATGCTCCTCGTACGGTGCCACGCAACGACGGGACAGTGCGCGCCAGAGCCGCAACGCCGAATCGGCTTCTGGACCCTCCATCCATTCCGCGGCCCTGTCGCGGGTCTCCCGGTCTTGCAGACCGAGAATCACTGCGGCTGCCTCGTGATGACTGATCAGCCGGTCGTCGCTGATGTCCGAGGCGGAGGGCGCCGTCACCGGCGCCTCCCGGAGGCGTTTCATGAGCTGCCGGGCAAGGTCCAAGGTTTCTCGGGCCACATCCTTGCGTCCCACCTCGTCGAGGAGCCTGGGCATCAGTTCGGTGCCCGCCGAGTCGAGAGCGCGTTGCTGACCTGCCGCCGCCGAGTGCGTCAGGGGTGCGAGCCTCGCCTCCATCTCCCGCAACGTTCCGCGCACTTGAATGCCCGCGTACGCGGCAGCGGCCGCCATCACCGAAGTGCCAGGCATGGCCAGCTGGTTCCCCTCCATCGGGCAGCAGCGCTCGTCCGGGCAGCAGTATGACCAGTACCGGCCGTCAGAGATGCAGAGCGCTTCGAGCACCGGAACGTCCAGCGCGCCGCAGGCCGTACGCAGGCGCTGGGCAAGTGGCCGCAGCCGCTCCATGATCTGACTGCCGGACTCACCCTCGGCAGGATCCTGGCAGAGGAAGACGACGATCGCGTCAGGGCGTTCACCACGCCGCTCGCTCCCCTTGATCAAGCACTCGGCAAGCTGCTCGGCGACGGGCTCCCATTCTTGGGGCGACTGCGGGATGCCGAGCCTGAGCCGGCCGCCGAAGCGCCCCCTGCCGCCGTGCAGGGCGACCATGATCACGCTGTCGTTCGGGTGAAACCCCATGAGGTAGGGGAGAGCATCGGCGAGTTCGGCAGGTCCTCGCAGGGTGATCTGCTGCTCGTCGGCCGGACCGGTGGATTCGTTGTGCTGGTTCATGGCATGACCGTCCCGCGGGCGGCCGGATTCCGCGACCCCTGTGGATAACTTTTTCCACAGGGTCGCGGGGGCGTTCGCGATCTGTCCTAGCCATCGGGTTGCATGGGGGCATGACCAACACGGACCACGCAGAATTCATGGCCTCGGCCTATTCAGGACGCGGGCGTCGGGTCCTCTCACCGGGGCTCGGGGGCGAAGGACAGCATGCGGGCTTCGTGCGCCGCGTCGTCGCCGCTCACGCCCGACGGCGTGATGACGATCCGTTCGTTCGCGTAGGCCAGGTGTCCGGCGTGCATTCCGGACTCCGTGGCCCGAGCCGATGCGGGGTGTTTCAACACCTTCTTCTTCGTGTCCACGCCACCTGGGCCGAACCGGATGATCGCGCCCGGCCTTTTCCACGAGGCCGCCTCATGGACAAGCGCGGACGAGCCGCCCTCCGCGCGCAGGGGATGGAAGGTGCTGTCCCCTGACTTCACGCCCCAGACGAGTTTCCCGGTGCCGAGGTCGTAGGCACCGACCGTGTCGTTGCCCCCTAGACAGACGATGCCCTTGCCGACGACGGTGCCTGGGCAGTTCTGGATGTTCTCGCCCGATTCCCCGGCGTCGGCACAGTGCTTGAAGCCCTTCGGCCTGGCGTCGATGGTGGTGCGGAGCCTTCCGCCGGGCCCCAGGGCGACGACCCGCCAGTTGTCGGTGCGCTCCTCGAAGTGGAGGGTGGTGAAGACGACCGGGTCGACGGAGAGCACCTTGCCGGCCTTCCAGCCCGGCTGGGTCCGGAAGCGCCAGAGAACCTTGCCGGTGCGCGGGTCGATCTCCCGGCACTGGCCGCAGCCCTCATGCTCTGGACGATCGCGAGGGTGTCGCCACTGATCGCGCTGTTCACGGTGATCGTGTCGTCCATGGAGCCGGTCTCGGTGAGCTACTTGTGCCAGCCGGCCTTCCCGGTCCGGAGGTCGATCATCTGAAGCTGATTGCACCGGTTCCCGCTCCGGGCCCGGCTGTTCTTGTACACGAGGACGACCCTTGCCGTCCGGGGTCGGGTTGACCGGTGTCTCGCAGACAGGGGCGGGCAACGGCACGCTCCCCACCTCGGCACCGTCCGAGAGGCGGTTGGCTGTGACTTTCTTGTAGCAGTGGCCGACGCCCCGGAGGGGCGGGGTGCCTTCGCCGCCACGGGCGAGGCGGTCGCGCCCGGCCGGTCGCCGGTGACGGCGTACACCCCTCCACCTGCCACCAGGAGCAGTAGAACGACAACAGTGGCGATCAACGGCCCCTTGCCGAAGCGCCTGGGGCGGGTCGGCGGCTCCGACGGAGTGCCGCCCTCCGCGGCGTACGGATTGCCCGGAACCGGCTGCTGCGGGTGGGTGTGGCGTGCACCAGGGTTGTGGCGGGCGCGGCATCAGTTTCCCCCTCTTCTCGCCGGTCCGAACTCGACCGGTGGCTGGGGCGAGTCCATGCTGCGGCCGGTCATCAACGCCACGCTCACCGGTACGGTCCGCACCACAGTCCCACTCGGGAGCGTCACGGTCTTCCTCTCCTCACGTCGCACACGCCATGTCCACGCTCAAGATCAATGCTGGACTGCGATGCGTTCGCCGGACGGTTCGGCGACCACGATCTGGATGTGCGGCGGGGCGTACTTGCGCGCCTTGCCGACCATCTTCGCCAGATCGAACTTGGACCGCGGAACGGCGACGTGGATCGGTGCGGGCATGGCCGGATTTCTGCGACGGGACCATTGCGCCGGCCGACAAGGTCGCACCGGGACGCAGCCGCGCGCCGATCAGTGCCTGCTGGTCGTCCGGCGGTGTGGCCACGACGAACTGCGTGAAGTCGGTCCACGGCAGCAGCACATTACCGAACCGGGCGCCGGCTGCGTCGAACTGGAACGCTGTGCGTCGCTTCTCGTACCAGGAGATGATGAAGGGGATCGCCGCGACGATGACTGCACCGCCCTTCATGTCGAGTGCCCAGCCGAGCAGTACGGCAAGTGCCACAACGCCCACGATCAACCCCCACAGGCCTGCCTGGTCCTGGGCGGAGAACGGGTGGGCGTCCCGGTAGCGTTCCCATCGCCCACTGCGGCGGGTGGGCTGTGCGCCGGGCGCGCGATTGACCTGCGACATAGCAATATGTCCTCTCTCGGTGACGTGGTGGCTGATTCTGCAGGCCGCATGGTGGTGATCACGCTTCCCTGCGGCAGGCTGCGCAAGTCTGGGGCCGTGCCTGAATGGCGTCCGGCTCCTCGAAGGGATCGGAGCCTTCTCCGGAACTGCTGATGCGGCCCGGATCCAGTCCGTACTTACCAGGGAATCGAGACCCCGCACCCTGATGGCACGGGCGCCGACCACGGGGGAACCGGCCGCATGCCGCCCCGCGCCGAAGCAGCCTTCCGGCGCCTCGCCCACGCGAACAGCCGTCGCCGTCCCTGCCCCGCCGGTGCCCTCCGCCTGTTCGGTCTCACTTCTATGACAGCTCTCTCCGTGCGGTTCGTCGGCACCCGACGCGCTCGGCAGACTCTGACGCGCCGTGCTGCAATGCCGATGAAATCCTGCTGAAGCAGGGAACTTGAGAGGCTGTGCGGGTGCTCACCGGGCTCTGCCGGGCTACGTCCAGGCGCCGCACAAGGGCGCTGAACGCAGCCGGCTCCGGGGCGGCCCGGTCGGTGAATCACGGCAAGCAGGCCACCGCGGCACGAGCATGAACGTGCTCAGCCTGCCGCAGCGAGGACCAGTGGAAGAACCTGGTCGCTGCCTGCCTGCCTGAGCAGACGGGCGGCGACGGCGAGGGTCCAGCCGGAATCGGTGCAGTCGTCCACGAGCAGGACGGGGCCGGGAGTGCGGGCCAGGGCTTCGGTCAGTTCCTCGGGGACGGCGAAGGTGCCGGAGAGCGCCCTGAGGCGTTGGGCGGAGTTGCTGCGGCGTGCCGTGTGCGCACGGCTCGGACCGGTGTACGTCAGGGTGCCGAGGAAGGGGAGGCGGCCGATGGTCGCGATTCCCTGGGCGAGGGAGCCGACCAGTTGCGGGCGGGTCAGGGACGGTACGGCGACGACTCCTACCGGCCGGGCAGTGGCGTCGGAGACATTCGGCGCCCAGCCGCCCGAAGAGCGCGCCCAGTCGGCGAGGACCGCCACCGCGGCCTGCAGGACATCGTCCGGGACGGGCCCATCGGGTGCGTTCTCGGCCAGCAGCGGGCGCAGTCGGTTGCCCCAGCCGATGTCCGAGAGCCGCCCCAGGGCACGCCCGGTGGAGCACTGCTCCTTGGCCGGGATACGGCCCTTGAGGTCGATGCCCAGTGCGGGCATCCCCGTCGGCCACATCCGGCGCGGCTCGACCTCCACCCCCGGGCGATCCAGTTCCTTCGTCGCACCCGTCAGAGCATCCGCCGAAACGGCTGAATCGGCCCAGGACCCCGCGCAGTTGTCGCAACGGCCGCACGGGGTCGCCCCCTCGTCGTCCAGCTGTTGGCGCAGGAACTCCATCCGGCACTGGGACGTGCTCGCGTAATCGCGCATGGCCTGCTGTTCGGCCGCCCGCTGCCGCGCCACCCAGGCGTAGCGCTCGGCCTCGTACACCCATTCGGCCCCCGTGGCCGTCCAGCCGCCCTTCACCCGCTTGACCGCGCCGTCGACATCCAGCACCTTCAGCATCGACTCCAAACGGGTGCGCCGAAGATCCACCGCAGCCTCCAGGGCGGGCACGGACAACGGCCGTCCCGCATCTGCGAGGGCCGAGAGGGTCTGTCGGACCTGCGCCTCGGGCGGAAAGGCGGTGTCGGCGAAGTAGCGCCAGATGGCCTCGTCCTCCTTGCCCGGCAGCAGCAGCACATCGGCGTGGGCCACCCCGCGCCCCGCACGCCCCACCTGCTGGTAGTAGGCGATCGGCGAGGACGGCGAGCCGAGATGGACCACGAAGCCCAGGTCCGGCTTGTCGAAGCCCATGCCCAGGGCCGAAGTCGCGACCAGTGCCTTGACCCGGTTCTCCTGCAGGTCGACCTCGGCCTGCAGCCGGTCGGCGTTCTCCGTTCTTCCGGTGTACGAGGCGACGCGGAAGCCGCGCTGACGCAGAAAGGCGGTGGCCTCCTCGGCTGCGGCGACGGTGAGGGCGTAGATGATCCCGGAACCCGGCAGCTCGTCCAGGTGCTCGGCGAGCCAGGCCAGACGGTGCGCGGCGTCCGGCAGCCGGACCACACCCAGCCGCAGGCTTTCCCGCTCCAGCGGGCCGCGCAGCACCAGGGCCTCGCCCGCGCCGGTGCCCAGCTGATCGGCCACATCCGCGGTGACCCGCGCGTTCGCGGTCGCGGTGGTGGCCAGTACCGGCACGCCGGGAGCGAGCTCGGCGAGCATCGCCCGCAACCGGCGGTAGTCAGGCCGGAAGTCATGCCCCCAGTCGGAAATACAGTGCGCCTCGTCCACCACCAGCAGACCGGTGGTGGCCGCGAGCTTGGGCAGCACCTGATCGCGAAAATCCACGGAATTGAGACGTTCCGGACTTACCAGGAGGACATCGGTGTCGCCGCGCTCGACCTCCTCGTAGATGGTGTCCCACTCCTCCGGATTGGCAGAGTTGATGGTGCGCGCCCGGATACCGGCCCGCGCCGCAGACTCGACCTGGTTACGCATCAGCGCCAGCAGCGGCGAGACGATCACCGTGGGCCCGGAGCCACGACGGCGCAGCAGAGCGGTGGCGACGAAGTACACCGCGGACTTCCCCCAGCCCGTGCGCTGCACCACCAGGGCACGTCGGCGCTCCTCCACCAGAGCCGCCACCGCCTGCCACTGGTCCTCCCGCAGCCGCGCCGAACCCCCCGGGTCACCGACGAGCTCGGCAAGGATGGCATCGGCTTCGGCGCGGAGCTCCAGGTTGTCCATGCCTCCATGCAACCCGATGGCACTGACAATCGGCGAATCCACCCCATGTGACACCCGGAGGTGTTTCCGCTGGTCCTCGCCGTTCAGGCGGGACGGGAGGAGTCATCCGGGCACGGCATGGGCAGGGATATCAGAGTCATTCCGGCTGATTACCGTCACCTGTGCCAATTGCTCGTTGCCGCCTGCCGATACGCCAGGAAGAATTGGACTCGCTCCCCGCACAGTCCCTTTCGCGGCCTGGAAGGGCTGTGCCACGGTGCGCCCTCACTCGACCCTGCCCGCACCATGGGCGCGTATGCGAAGGGAGGATCGTGACCTTCGGATTCGCTCCGTCCGCAGCCACTTCGATGTCGGCGTCCTCGGCATCCGCCGACTCCGCCAACCGTCTTGCCAGGATGCTCGAACCGGCCGAGTGGGCCGAAGCGGGCATACCGTTGCTGCGCAGCCCCCGCGAGGTTGTCAGCGGCCTGCACGCCCGGCACAGGCCGACCCCGGCGACCGCTGTGGTCGCCGTACTGGACCATGAGGAACGCCTCACGGCCAGCGCTTCCTTCGCCCGCCGCTCCATAGCCGCGGACGGCTGGGAGTTCCGCAACGCGTTGCTCGCGCATCTGCGCCGGGTCGTCCCGCACGATCTTCGCCGCCGCACACCGGTCCGTACCGCAGTGCTTCTCTACTGCCGTGAGGGCGACGAGCGTTGGACGGAGGAGGACGGGGCGTGGATGTGGGGCCTGCGGGATGCCTGCACCCTGCACGGCCTGCGGTGCGGCGCGTACATCACGCTGACCCACGGCGGCTGGCAGGTGCTCGGCGAGGGACGTGGCGGGCGCCGTCCCAACTCCACGTCGCAGCCGTCCGCTCTCGCCGACACCTCGCTCGGGCAGGATCCGGCTCCGCTGCGCACCGGCGGCGGTGCGGCACAGGCGCTGCGGCGCACCGCGGCCCGCTGACCCGTGGCCGCCGGCCCGGCCGCCCTGTCGGGCAGCCGGGCCGCACGGTCATGTATGCCCTGCGGATCAGACTCCGGCACCGAGCAATGCGTTGATCCGCTGCGGGTCCCCGCACACGATCAGCAGTGCTCCGGCGCGTTCGCGCGCCCCGGTCAGCGCTTCGGCGACGACATCACCGCCGTTGACGGCGACGATCACCACGGGACGGGTCCTCACCCGGTCCGCGGCTGCGGCACCGGCGAAGAAGACATCGTCGCCGGCCTCGTGCTGCGCCCAGTAGGCGGCCTCGCCGAAGGAGAGTTCGTGCGCGGCCCACGGGTGCTGCTCACCGGTGGTGAGCACCAGGATGTCGCCCGGTGCGCGGCCGGAGTCGAGCAGCAGATCCACTGCTTCGTCGGCGGAGTCGAGTGCGCCGGCCGCCGAGGCGGGGATCAACTGGATCTGCGGTGCGGAACGATTCTCCGGCCGGTCCGTCCTGGGACGGTCGGAGGTGGGGTGCGGGCGCGGCGCCGGGGGCGCGGGCCTCGCGGGGCCGGGCCCGGGACGACCGGGACGCGGCGTGGCCGCTGAACGCGGACCGGGTACAGGACGGGGGGTCGACGCGGTGCGGCCTGCGGCCGGAGTGACGCGGGGACCCTGGGCGCTCTCGTGAATCTGAGGCTCCTCGGGGATGAGAGGCATGGGTGGTTGTCTATCAAACGCCGGCACATGGGGCGTCGGCGGGTGGGTACATGTGCGCGATCAGAAGTCGAAGCCGAGCTGGCCCCCGCTTTCCAGTGCAGCCGCCTCGGCGGAGATGCGGACCTTCTTCAGGTGCTGCCACCTGGGCAGCGCGTCGAGATAGGACCACGAAAGACGGTGGTGGGGTGTCGGTCCCCACTCCTCCAGCGCGGCCCTGTGCACGGGCGACGGGTAACCGGCATTGGCCCCGAAGGCGAAATCGGCGTACTCGCCGGAATCCGCGCCCAGTTCGGCCATCATCGTGTCCCGCTGGACCTTCGCGATCACCGATGCAGCCGCGACCGCGATACAGGACTGGTCGCCCTTGATCACGGTGCGGACCTGCCAGGGCTGTCCCAGGTAGTCGTGCTTGCCATCGAGAATCACCGCGTCCGGGCGCACCGGCAGGACTTCGAGGGCGCGTACGGCGGCGAGGCGCAGCGCAGCCGTCATCCCGAGCTCGTCGATCTCCTGCGGAGAGGCGTCGCCGAGACCGAACGCGGTGACCCAGCGCTCCAGCAACGGTGCCAGCTCCGCGCGACGTCTGGGGCTGATCAGTTTGGAGTCGGTGAGTCCGGCGGGAGGTCTGCGGAGGCCGGTGACGGCCGCGCACACTGTGACCGGTCCCGCCCACGCTCCGCGTCCGACCTCATCGACACCGGCGACGGTCTTGGCACCAGTGGTTGCGCGCAGTGAGCGCTCGACGGTGTGCGTGGGTGGTTCGTACGGCATGGCGCCTGTCAGCGTACGCCGATGGGGCGGCCGACAACACCCCGGGGCGCCCGTCGGCCGCCCCGGACTCGCAACAGGGCGCGGAAAGGATCGCGGCGCGGCCGTGGACGCCGGTATTCCGGATGACGGGGCGCCCTGGAAGGGGGTGTGCCGACGTCGGTGGGCGTGCCGGTGCGGGGCCCCCCGCACGCAGACGGCTCGGCCCGGTCAGTACGGGTCGTACGGATCGCTTTCGTCACCGTCGCGTTCGCTGCCTCCGATGCCCGTACGCGATCCGGCGCAGGACCGCGTCGGATCGGCCGGACTCCGCTTCCGCAGAATGTCCCGCGCCCGTGCCTCGCCCCAGCTGGTGGCGTACCAGGGAGCGTCGTCGGAGCGCAGCGACCGTTCGATGTCCATGAGGGCGCAGGAGCGCAGCGGTTCGGGCAGCGTGTCCAGGGCAGGTACGGCGTCGGCCGAGAGGTCCCGGAGGTAATCGACGTCGATCGAGTGATCGTTGCGGTACCGCTGGACGTTCTGCTCCGCGATCAGCCCGTCGGGCGAGATCAGTCCGAACCCGAGGACGGCGACGGCCGCGCTCGCAGCCACGGCACGCGGCAGCAGGCGGGCACCGAACACCCCGGCGGCCATGATCAGGACGAGCACGACTCCCAGCCAGAGCTCCACTGCGGCCACGGATATCCGCAGCCGTGTCAGACCGTACGCGTCGACGTAGAGGTCCATCCGCCTCAGTGCGGATGCCACGACGACCAGGGTAAGCAGGCACAGCACGCCGAGCACGGAACGGACGAGGGTGCGGTCGCTCCCCCGTCCGCGAGGGGCCCAGCGCAGGGCCAGCGCGATCACCAGCAGCGTGAGCACTGTGGCCCAGAGAAGCTGCCAGAAACCCTGCCGGGCGTACGCGGAATAGCTGAGATCGGTCTCGGCCATCACCTTGTCGTATCCACCGAGCAGCACGGTGAGCTGGACGGCGATGAAGACGGCGAACAGCATGTTCAGCAGGATGAGCGGCAGGGCCCACTCCAGTCGCCCGCGTGCCTTCCCCTGACGGACGGTGATGCCGTCCCAGCGGATCGGAGCGGCTGCGGCGTACGCGGCGGCGAGCGCGCCGACCAGGCCGATCAGGAAGAGGAGGAACCGCCACGGGCTGCCGCTGAGCGATACATCGGGCATCAGATCGCCGAGCACGTCGGCGAAGGCGGCATCGGCGCTGGCGAACAGCGCCCCGAACACGACGAGCAGGACGACCGCCACCGCGACGCTGCGCAGAACGACCCCCAACCGGCCACGGGAGCCCGTCATCCGGGCGCGCACGCCGCGTCCGCCCCAGGCCAGACCGCCGGCGATGGAGCTGAACAGGCCCAGCGAGCCCAGAAACACGCCGAGCCAGCTGCGGCTGCCGTGCAGGGCGAGTGAGCCCAGCGCGACAGCCGACACGACGGCCAGGAAGACGGGCCAGCCGGCGTCCCGAAGGGCCGGGACGGCGAGGAGCGCCAGTCCGCCGACCGCCCAGAAGGCCGTCCACGGGCGGAGGCGGCGACCGGCCGTCCGCGCGGCGAAGAAGGCCCCGAGCGTTGCGGGGACCGCGACGATCAGCGCGTTCAGGCCGAGACCGTCGCCCAGCAGCAGGGCGCTCAGCATCGCCGTGACGATGGCGGAGCAGAGAGTCGCGCCGCGGATGGCGGCGGGCGCCGCCGGGCGCAGGGTCGACAGCGCAGATGGCTGGGGGCTGCTCTGCCGCCAGGGGTTGGGCGGATGCGGTTGCCCACCCCATTGCGCGTATCCCGGCACTTTCGGCGGCTCGGGAGCGGTACCGCGGGGCTCCGGCAGCGGAGCCTTCGACAACGAGGTCTGCTCGGACGTTCCGGCCTGCCCCGACGGCCCGGACAGCTCGGGGGCGTCTTCCGGCCGGGGTGTTTCTGACATGTGATCGGACATGGGACCCCTCCCCTACCGAGGTCCGCGCACACCGCCCGCAGGGCAGTGGCTGGGACACCCCGGCGTCTCATTTTCGGCGCACGCCCGTCTGGATGATCATCAACGGCGGCGTGGCCGAAAGAGTAGCTTCCCCTCGCTGTTCCGGGCCGTGCGTGAAGGAGATGTGGCAGTACCGTGACAGTACGGGCGGCCCGGGCCGCCCGTACTGTGCCCGTCGGCGGCTCAGGCGCGGCCGCCGCGCTGCGGGAGCCAGCCCGGCAGCTCCTCCGTACGTGCCGTCCAGTCGGCCGGTGGCGCGCCTGCCTTGCCCACTGCGACGATCCCGCCGACGATCGCACAGGTCGTGTCGACGTCCCCGCCCGCTTGGGCGGTCACCCAGAATGCCTGCTCGAAATCGCCGAGGCTCCGCGCCGCCGACCAGAGGGCGAACGGAACGGTGTCGTGTGCGCTGGTACGCCGGCCGTTACCGAGGACCGCCGCGACCGTCCCGGCGTCGTCGTAGTCGAGCATGTCGCGTGCCCGTCGCAGTCCGGCGCCGACGGCGCTGCGCGGCACGAGCGCGATGACGCCGTCGAGCAACTCTGCCGGGGTGGGCGGCCCGGTCGTGGCCGCCGCCAGTGAGGCGGCCGCCGCGACGGCCATCGCGCCCACGACCGCCTCGCGGTGCTGGTGTGTGGTGTACGAGGAGATCTCGGCCTGATGTGTGGCCTGCTCCGGATCGTCCGCGTACCAGGCGCCGAGCGGCGCGATGCGCATCGCCGAGCCGTTGCCCCAGGAGCCCTGGCCCTGGAACAGCGCGGACGCCAGCTCCCGCCAGTCACCGCCTTCCCGGACCAGCCTGAGCATCCGGTTCACGGCGGGGCCGTAGCCCCGGTCGAAGTCATGGTGGTCGGCGAAGGAATGAGCTAGCGCGTCCTGGTCGATCCGCCCGTGCTCCCCCAGCACGGCCAGCACCGAGCACGCCATCTCGGTGTCGTCCGTCCACTGCCAGGAGCCGGGTGGAAGTTCACGCCGCTTCAGCAGCGGATAGTTGGCGGGCACGAAGAACTGGGAGCCCAGCGCGTCTCCCACGGAGAGCCCGCGCAGGCTGGACAGGGCGCGTTCGAAACATTGGCCGGAAGCAGAGTCAGCGGTTGTCATCGCCCTTCCACTCTATCCGGTGATGCCGTACGGCTCAGGGGTACGCCAGCGCTCGAACGGCCGGTCAAGGGTGTAGCGCCCATTCCCTCCGAGTATCAGCGTCCGGGTCTCCCCATTGCCCGGGTTGGACAGCGACTCGAATTCGGCAACCGACCAGTGGAACCAGCGCATGCAGAACAAACGCATGGTCAGCCCGTGCGTGACCAGCAGAACGTTCTGCGGATGGTCGGGCGCCTCGAAGCTCCGGTGCAGGCTCTCCAGAAAGGCCCCGACCCTGTCGTACACATCGGCCCCGGACTCCCCTTGCGCGAAGCGGTAGAAGAAGTGGCCGTACGCGTCCCGGTACGCCTTCTGCAGGCGCACGTCGTCACGGTCCTGCCAGTTCCCCCAGTCCTGCTCCCGCAACCGCGGCTCCTCCCGTACCCGCACGTTCTCGAGGTCCAGGCCGAGGGACCTGAATGTCTCGTGGGTACGGCGGTAGGGCGAGACGTACACGCTGACCCGCTCGCCGTCGAACATCTCGCGCAGCCGCACGCCCGTCTCCCTGGCCTGTCTCAGCCCTGTCGCGGTGAGCCTCAGCGCATGGTCCGGCTCGCGCTCGTACACCGTGTCGTCGGCGTTGCCCTCGGACTCCCCGTGCCGGACGAGGACAATGCGTTGCGGTCGTGCCATGTACCGACCCTAGATCGGCTTCGGCTCATTCGAGCAATTGTCCGGACTCCATCCGACGGATGTCGCCGGTGAAGCGGCGGTGCAGCAGCCGGTCGTGCGAGACCACGACCAGCGCGCCCTGCCAGTGGGCCAGCGCTTCCTCCAGTTCCTGTACGAGTCCGAGTGCCAGGTGATTCGCCGGTTCGTCGAGCAGCAGCAGATCTGCGGGCCGGGCCAGGAGACGGGCGAGGGCGAGCCGTCTGCGCTGTCCCGCCGAAAGCGATCCGACCGGCACCCGGAGGTCCCGGGAACGGAACAGCCCGTACGAGAGCAGCAGTTCCGCCTGTTCGTCGTCGGTGAGCGGCAGTCCTCGGCCGAATTCCGTGAGCACGGACTCCGTCGGGCGGTGCTCCGGTATCTCCTGGGCGAGGTAGCCGATCCCGCCCCGCCGGACCACGCGGCCCGCGTCCGGTTCGAGCACGCCCGCCATGACTCGGAGCAGAGTGGACTTCCCTGCCCCGTTGCCGCCGTGGATCAGCAGTCTGCCGGCTGCCGCCACGGAGAGCCGGTCTACTGCGAGCCGGTCGCCGACCCGTATGCCGGTCAGGGACACCAGCTCTCCCTCGGTCGCGCCGGCCGTGGGCAGAGCGGCGAAGCGCAGGGGGTCCGGCGGCCTGGGGACGGGATGTGCCCTCAGCCGCTCCAGTCGCTTGCGAGCGTTGCGGACCCGGCCGGACACGGAGGCCTGGACGCGGCCCGCAGCCCGGTCGTACGCCATTTTGTTGTTGTCCTTGATGGCGCGGCCGATCGCGACGCCATGGGCGGTGGTCGCCGTGTACTCCTCCAGTTGCGCGGTTTCCTCGCACCACTGGGCGTGGGACTGCTCCCAGCGCTGCCGTGCGGCGCTCTGCTCGGCCCGGAATCCCGCGTAGCCACCGCCGTAGCGCACGACCGTCCGCCGGTCTGCGTCGACCTCCAGCACAGCGGTGGCGACCTGCTCCAGGAAGATCCGGTCGTGGGACACGGCGATCACCGTGCCGGGATGGGACCGCAGGGCGCTCTCCAGCCAGTCGAGCGCGGTTCCGTCCAGGTGGTTGGTGGGTTCGTCGAGCAGCATGACCTCGGGGCTTGCCGCGATCAGGCAGGCAAGACCCAGTCTTGCCTGCTCGCCGCCGGAGAGACTGCCGAGCTTCCTGGCCGGTCCTGTGTGCGCGAGGCCGAGGCCGTGCATCGCCTTGTCGACGCGTGCGTCCGCCTCGTATCCCCCGCGCAGCTCGAACGCGGTGAGCAGGTCCCCGTAGGCGGCGAGCGCGGCACCGTCGGCCGCGCCGAGATCCGCTTCGGCCTCCCGCAACTTCCGTTCCATCGCTCGTAGTTCCGCCAGCGCGTCGTCGATCGCGTCCTGGACCGTACTGTCGGGCGGCAGCCGCGGTGTCTGGGCAAGCAGGCCCGTGCCGCGGTCGGCGACCGTGAACACACTCCCGGAATCGGGCTGTTCGAGCCCCGCGAGGAGCCGGAGCAAGGTCGTCTTCCCCGCGCCGTTCTCCCCCACGAGGCCGATCCGCTCGCCCGGGCGCACGGTCAGCGAGACATCGTCGAGCAACAGCCTGTCACCGCGGGACATGGTCACGCCGCGCAGGGAGATCTGTGTGGGCAAGAGCGCCTCCGATTTAACGCAATCAATGTCGCATTAAGACGAGTGTGGCACACTGGAACTCGCTAACGCAACAGGAGTAGCAATTGACTGGGCAGAGAACCGCACCGGAGACCGACCTGCCGACACCCCCGCTCGCCCCCGGCACCCGTCGCCCGGGCGGCAGAACGGCCCGCACCCGAGCGGCGGTCCGTGATGCCGTCCTCAACGGCCTGGTGGAGCACGGCTATCCGGCTCTCACCGTCGAATACGTCGCGGAGCATTCCGGCATCCACAAGACCACTCTCTACCGCCGCTGGGGAAACCTCGAAGGGCTCCTCGTGGACGCCCTGGACCTGGCCGGAGAGGACACCTGGACACCGCCCGACACCGGAAGCCTGGAAGGCGATCTGCGCGCGCTGGCGCACACGACGGCCTCCTCCTTCGAGGACCCCGCCGCAGCTGCCGCACCGACCGCTTTCATCGCGGCGGCCTTCCAGTCCGAACGGGCCGCGGAGGCGCTGAACGCCTTCTACGCAAAGCGGTTCGACCGCTGCGAGGCCATCGTCGCGCGCGCCGTCTCCCGGAACGAACTGGACCGGCACACGGACGCGGGAGCCCTCATCAGGGCCGTGGTCTCGCCCCTGTTCCTCAGACTGTTCATCACCCGCGAACCCGTGGACGGGACGCTGGCCGACCAGTCCGCCGACGCGGCGCTGGCAGCCGCCCGCGCCGGGGTCTTCAACACCCCGACCGAATCCGCCTGATCGGATACCCGGAGCGCCCCCGGCTCATCGTCCCGGCCGCACCCGTCCGGCCGGGCCGGTCACACCGTCCACGACGGCTCCAGCTGCACGACGTCCCCCGCCAGCTCCGCCACGTCGTCCTCGGTCTGCGCCCGCTGCGTCAGCCGGTCGATGCTCCCCGCCCGATACTTGCCGCGTTCGGCGCTCGACTGCCACATGGACAACACGAGAAACTCGTGCCCCGGCGCCTCCCCGAACACCCCTCGCAGCATGCCGGGCGATCCGGCCATCGCCGGATTCCACACCCGCTCCTGCATCAACGCGAAGTGCTCCACCCGGTCCTCGCGCACCTTGCTGTGCGCCACCCGGACCACATCCGCGTCGGTGAAGCGCGGCTCGAAGCCCGTCTTCACATCGAAGCGGTGCTCGAACAGCTTGACCTGGATACCGCTGTACGTACCGGACTGCGCGGCAGCCAGGCCGTCGTGCGCGCGCGCCATGAACGAGTCGTAGAAGACGCGGTTCTCCCAGAAGGCGAAGACGTGCGCCACGTCCGGACGCCCTCGGCTCCACCCGCCGCCCTGCCCCCTGAATCCGGGCTCACCCGGCAGCTCCGCCCACTTCCGCTGCCCCCGCTCAAAACCTCGACGGTCCACCACGGTGCAACGAATCCACTTGACCAGCACCGCGCCATCGTACGGTGCCGGGCGTGTCACGGGTCACGCTCCGATGGAGTACACCCGAAGCGACCGCCATGAATCGCAGAATGATCTGCATGGTCTCGCTGCACACCAACCCCCTGTTCGCCCGGCTCGAATCCGCGGAATGTGTCCTCGTCGCAGGCGCCGGCGGCGGCTTCGACATCTACGCGGGACTCCCCGTCGCGCTCTCCCTGTTCCACCAGGGCAAGCACGTACAGCTCGCCAATCTGTCGTTCAGCGCACTCGAAGGACTGCCTCTCGATTCCTGGCTCGCCCCGGACGTCGCCGCCATCGGCCCCGAAACGGCCCTCCACCAGGCGTACTTCCCGGAACGCACGCTCGCCCAGTGGCTCGATCTGCACGGCTACCCGAACACGGTCCACGCCTTCTCCCGGGTGGGCGTACAACCGCTGCGCGCCGCCTACCGGGCGTTGATCGAGAAGTACGACATCGACGCGGTCATCCTGGTCGACGGCGGTACGGACATCCTGATGCGCGGCGACGAGTCCGGCCTCGGCACCCCGGAGGAGGACCTGACCAGCGTGGCCGCGCTCGCCTCGATCGACGTACCCGAACGCCTCGTTGTGTCCATCGGCTTCGGCATCGACGCGTACCACGGGGTGAGCCACGGCCTCGTACTGGAGAACATCGCCGCACTCGAACGCGACGGTTCCTGCCTCGGTGCGTTCTCCGTATCCCGTACGACACGTGAAGGCGCGCTCTTCGTCGATGCCGTGGCGCACGCCCAGCACCACACGCCCGACCACCCCAGCATCGTGAACGGGTCGATCGCCGCTGCCGTCCAAGGGGCCTTCGGGGACGTCCGGTTCACCTCGCGCACCCGTGGCAGCGAGCTGTTCATCAACCCTCTGATGACGATCTGCTTCGCCTTCGAACTCGACGGAGTGGCCCGCAACTGTCTCTATCTCGACCGCATCGAGGACACCCACCTGATCCGTCAGGTCAGCAGCGCCATCGAGAACTTCCGGGACGAGGTCCGGCAGCGGCCGCCGCGCCGCATACCGCACTGAACCGAACGAACCGAACGAACCGATGGCCCGATTCCATCGCCCGAAACCAACCCGGTTGGATCCACGCTCGGTTACGGACATGATCGGGTGACGTGAACGGC
The DNA here is from genome assembly GCF_035918155.1 of Streptomyces sp. NBC_01591. Lineage (NCBI taxonomy): Bacteria > Bacillati > Actinomycetota > Actinomycetes > Kitasatosporales > Streptomycetaceae > Streptomyces > Streptomyces sp. NBC_01591. The sequence goes on along the minus strand of NZ_CP109327.1, from coordinate 6,596,897 downwards.
CCGACGGCCCAGCGGCAAGCCAGGGAGGCAAGTCCGATGAGCACGCCCAACAAGGACATCGACAAGGTCGAAGTCAGACTCAAATGGGATCCCAGCCCTCAGGGCGCACCGGCCCACGACCTCGACATCATCGCGGCGACCTACCTCGCCGAAGCACCGTACGGCAGCCCCGCGTACCTCGTGCACTTCGACAGCCGCTCGCCGGACGGCACCATCACCCTCAACCGCGACAGCAGGACCGGCCAGGGCTTCGGCTTCGACGAGGTGATGACGCTGGAACTGAACCGGTTGTCGACCGCGTACACCCGGGTCGTCGTCGGGGTCGCCATCCAGCAGCGCGACGGCCGCAGCACATTCGCCGAGATAGCGAACACCGGTGTTCAGGTCCGGGAGGGCTACACGAACCTGGCGGAGGACGACTTCTCCGCGGTCGGCGCGGCCACCGCGGCCACCGTGGCCGAATTCGTCCGGGGCGCCTCCGGGGCCTGGGAGTTCCACGGTACGGTCCGGGGCTTCGACGGCGACCCCGACTCGTTCGCCGGAACGATGGGAAGCCGTACACCCGGCATGTGACACGTCGCAGTACGCGGTCCCGTCCGAGCGCTGCGGGAGCACGGCCTCCTCGGGCCTCGCGCGGTCGTGTCGCAACGTCCGCGCGAGGCCCCTCGGTCAGGAGCCGACGTAGGCCGCGAGGTGCTCGCCGGTGAGGGTGGAGCGGGCGGCGACGAGGTCGGCGGGTGTGCCCTCGAAGACGATCCGGCCGCCGTCGTGACCGGCACCGGGGCCCAGGTCGATGACCCAGTCGGCGTGCGCCATGACCGCCTGGTGGTGCTCGACGACGATCACCGACTTGCCGGAGTCGACGAGCCGGTCGAGCAGGCCGAGCAGTTGCTCGACGTCGGCGAGGTGGAGGCCGGTGGTCGGCTCGTCGAGGACGTACACACCGCCCTTCTCGGCCATGTGGGTCGCCAGCTTGAGCCGCTGACGCTCGCCGCCGGACAGCGTGGTCAGCGGCTGGCCGAGGCTGAGGTAGCCGAGGCCGACATCGACGAGCCGCTCCAGAATCTTGTGCGCGGCCGGTGTGCGCGCCTCGCCGGCGCCGAAGAACTCCTCGGCCTCGGTCACCGACATGGCGAGCACCTCGCTGATGTCCCGGCCGCCGAAGTGGTAGTCGAGCACCGACGCCTCGAACCGCTTCCCCTCGCACTCCTCGCAGGTGGTGGAGACGCCCGCCATCATCGCCAGATCGGTGTAGATGACACCGGCACCGTTGCAAGTCGGACAGGCGCCCTCGGAGTTGGAGCTGAACAGCGCCGGCTTCACGCCGTTGGCCTTCGCGAACGCCTTGCGGATCGGGTCGAGCAGCCCGGTGTACGTCGCCGGGTTGCTTCGCCGCGACCCGCGGATGGCGCCCTGGTCGACCGACACCACCTCCGCGCCCGCGGGGATCGACCCGTGCACGAGAGAGCTCTTGCCGGAGCCCGCGACACCGGTGATGACGGTCAGCACCCCGAGCGGGATGTCGACGTCGACGCCCTGCAGGTTGTGTGCCCTGGCGCCGCGAACCTCCAGCGCCCCGGTGGCCTTGCGTACCGTGTCCTTCACGGCCGCCCGGTCGTCGAGATGGCGGCCGGTGACGGTGTCGCCGGCCCGCAACCCCTCGACGGTGCCCTCGAAGCAGACGGCGCCCCCCGCCGTACCCGCGCCGGGTCCGAGGTCGACGACATGGTCGGCGATCGCGATCGTCTGCGGCTTGTGCTCCACGACGAGCACCGTGTTGCCCTTGTCCCGCAGCCGCAGCAGCAGGCCGTTCATCCGCTGGATGTCATGGGGGTGCAGGCCGATGGTGGGCTCGTCGAAGACATAGGTGACGTCGGTGAGCGAGGAGCCGAGGTGGCGGATCATCTTGACGCGCTGTGCCTCGCCGCCCGACAGCGTGCCCGACGGCCGGTCGAGCGAGAGGTAGCCGAGACCGATCTCCACGAACGAGTCGAGGGTCCGTTGCAGCGCGGCGAGCAGCGGGGCCACCGACGGATCGTCCAGGCCGCGCACCCACTCGGCCAGGTCGTTGATCTGCATTGCGCAGGCGTCGGCGATGCTCATCTTCTTGATCTTCGACGACCGGGCTTCTTCGCTGAGTCGGCTGCCTTCGCACTCGGGGCAGGTGGTGAAGGTGACCGCCCGCTCCACGAACTCCCGGATGTGCGGCTGCAGCGCCTCCTTGTCCTTGGACAGGAACGACTTCTGGATCTTGGGGATCAGCCCCTCGTAGGTGAGGTTGACCCCCTCGACCTTCACCTTGGTCGGCTCCCGGTAGAGGAAGTCCTGCATCTCCTTCTTGGTGAACCTGCGGATCGGCTTGTCCGGGTCGAGGAGGCCGGACTCCGCGTAGACCCGCACGGTCCAGAAGCTGTCCGACTTCCAGCCGGGGATGGTGAACGCGCCCTCGGAGAGCGACTTGGAGTCGTCGTAGAGCTGGGTGAGGTCGATGTCCGAGACCGTGCCCCGGCCTTCGCAGCGCGTACACATGCCGCCGGTGCGGGTGAAGGTCCGCTTGACGGTCTTGGTCTTGTCGGCACCGCGGTCGACCTTGAACGCGCCGCTCGCCTGGACCGAGGCGACGTTGAAGGAGAACGCCTGGGGCGATCCGATGTACGGCTTGCCCAGCCGGCTGAAGAGGATGCGCAGCATCGCGTTGGCGTCGGTGGCGGTGCCGACCGTGGAGCGGGGGTCGGCGCCGAGACGCTGCTGGTCGACGGTGATCACGGTGGTCAGGCCGTCGAGCACGTCGACCTCGGGGCGCGCGAGAGTCGGCATGAAGCCCTGCACGAAGGCGCTGTACGTCTCGTTGATCAGCCGCTGCGACTCGGCGGCGATGGTGCCGAACACCAGCGAGCTCTTGCCCGAACCGGAGACGCCGGTGAACACCGTCAGCCGGCGCTTCGGGATCTCGATGCTGACGTCCTTGAGGTTGTTCACGCGCGCGCCGTGCACGCGGATCAGATCGTGGCTGTCGGCAGCGTGCAGCGCAGGCGACTGCGGGTCCGTCCTCTTGGCCATGCTCATCGTGTCTCCATCTGTCTGGCGGAGCCGTCGTCGCGGTCTCCGTCTGCGTCGCCTGGCTCGATGTCACCGACTTCGAGCGGTACGTCTGGTTCTGCTTCGTCGGCGGGCCCGGCCGAGGCGGCGTCACCTTCGCGGTTCCGTCCGTGCAGGTCGTGGCCGCGGTCGCCGGATGGTTCAGCGCAGCTCGTTGATGCGGATGAGATTGCCCGCGGGGTCGCGAAGGGCGCAGTCGCGGATCCCGTACGGCTGCTCGGTCGGCTCCTGGACGACCTCGGCGCCGCCGGCCTGCAGCCGGTCGAAGGTGCCGTCGAGGTCGGTGGTGGCCAGGGTGATGATGGCGTAGGTGCCCTTGGCCATCATCTCGGTGATGGTACGCCGCTCGTCCTCGGTGACACCGGGGTCGGCGGCAGGCGGATGCAGGACGATGGACGTGCCGGGCTGGCCGACGGGGCCGACCGTGATCCAGCGCATCCCGCCGAACCCGACGTCGTTGCGGATCTCGAAGCCCAGGATGTCGCGGTAGAAGGCCAGCGAGGCGTCCGGGTCCTCGTGCGGAAGGAAGCTCGCGTGAATCGTGATGTCCATGAACGTCAAGCTAATCGCGGCCCGGTGACCGCGCTTCTCGATTCCTGATCGGTCTGGTGACCTGCTTCGCCACACACGACGGCAACCCCGCGGTCGCCCGCGCGGCCTCGCGTCGGTAGGCGCTGGGCGACATGCCCACCAGCTCGGTGAAGCGCGTACTGAAGGTGCCCAGCGACGAGCAACCGACCGTGAAACAGACCTCCGTGACGCTGAGATCGCCACGCCGCAACAGCGCCATCGCCCGCTCGATGCGCCGCGTCATCAGGTAACCGTACGGAGACTCGCCGTACGCCAGCCGGAACGCGCGGCTCAGGTGCCCCGCCGACATGTGCACGCCACGGGCAAGCGCCTCGACATCCAGCGGCTGCGCGAACTCCCGGTCCATCCGGTCACGGACACGGCGCAATCGCGCAAGGTCGCGCAGGCGCTGCGCCTCATCGGGTCTGCTGGTCACCTGCGAGATCGTGCCACACCGCGAGGGCCGTCGCGCGCCGGTCCGGGACCGCACGGCCGAGGAGGGCGCCGACCAGAAGTCGACGCCCTCCTCCAGCTGTGATTCAGCCGGCCGGGCACATCATGCGGGACGATGCGACCGTGCAGCCTGTCAGCTGCAACCGCTGGTCGAGCCGCAGCCCTCGCAGATGTAGCAGGATCCGGCGCGCTGCATCTTCGTACCGCAGGAGAAGCAGAGCGGCGCGTCCGCGCTGATGCCCAGCTGCATCTCGACGAGCTCCGCCGAGGTGTGCGCGGTCTTCGGGGCGGGCTTCTCCGCCTCCTGCACCGCGGCCACCGCCTTCAGCGGCTCCGTCCGCACCGGGGCGGACTGGGCCAGGGCCTCGATGTCCAGTTCCTCGTCCTCGATGGAGGGCTCGTACGAACCCGTGTCGAGGTGGCGCTGCCGCTCCTCGGCCGAGTGGATACCGAGCGCCGAGCGGGTCTCGAAGGGCAGGAAGTCCAGCGCGAGGCGGCGGAAGATGTAGTCGACGATCGACTGCGCCATCCGCACGTCCGGGTCGTCCGTCATACCGGCCGGCTCGAAGCGCATGTTGGTGAACTTCGAGACGTACGTCTCCAGCGGGACGCCGTACTGCAGGCCGACCGAGACGGCGATGGAGAAGGCGTCCATCATGCCCGCGAGGGTGGAGCCCTGCTTGGACATCTTCAGGAAGACCTCGCCGAGACCGTCGTCCGGGTAGGAATTGGCGGTCATGTAGCCCTCGGCGCCGCCCACCGTGAAGGAGGTGGTGATGCCGGGACGTCCCTTGGGGAGACGCTTGCGGACCGGCCGGTACTCGACGACCTTCTCGACCGCGGTACGGATGGTCTCCTCGGCCTTGGCCGTGACCTCTGCCTTCTTCTTCTCCTTGGTCTTCGCGGAGAGGGGCTGGCCGACCTTGCAGTTGTCACGGTAGATCGCGAGCGCCTTGACGCCCATCTTCCACGCCTCGAAGTAGACCTCTTCGACGTCCTCGACGGTGGCCGTCTCCGGCAGGTTCACCGTCTTGGAGAGCGCGCCGGAGATCCAGGGCTGGATCGCGGCCATCATGCGCACGTGACCCATCGCGGAGATGGAACGCTCGCCCATCGCGCAGTCGAAGACCTCGTAGTGCTCGGTCTTCAGGCCGGGGGCGTCGATCACATTGCCGTGCTCGGCGATGTGATCGACGATCGCCTCGATCTGCTCCTCCTGGTAGCCCAGGCGGCGCAGGGCCTGCGGAACGGTGCCGTTGACGATCTGCATCGAGCCGCCGCCGACCAGCTTCTTGAACTTGACCAGGGCGAGGTCGGGCTCAAGGCCGGTGGTGTCGCAGGACATCGCGAGGCCGATGGTGCCGGTGGGCGCGATGACCGAGGCCTGCGCGTTGCGGAAACCGTTCTTCGCGCCGAGCCGGATCACGTCCTGCCAGGCCTCCGTCGCGGCGGCCCAGATCGGGTTGTCCAGGTCGTCCATGTGGACGGCCGCGGCGTTGGCGTCGGCGTGCTGCTTCATGACGCGCTGGTGCGGCTCGGCGTTACGGGCGTAGCCGTCGTACGCGCCGACGACCGCGGCGAGCTCGGCGGAGCGCTTGTACGAGGTGCCGGTCATCAGCGAGGTGATGGCACCGGCGAGGGCGCGGCCGCCGTCGCTGTCGTAGGCGTGGCCGGTCGCCATCAGCAGGGCGCCGAGGTTGGCGTAACCGATGCCGAGCTGACGGAAGGCGCGGGTGTTCTCGCCGATCTTCTGGGTCGGGAAGTCGGCGAAGCAGATGGAGATGTCCATCGCGGTGATGACCAGCTCGACGACCTTGGCGAAGCGCTCCGACTCGAAGGACTGGTTGCCCTTGCCGTCGTCCTTGAGGAACTTCATCAGGTTCAGCGAGGCCAGGTTGCACGAGGTGTTGTCCAGGTGCATGTACTCGGAGCACGGGTTCGAGCCATTGATCCGGCCGGACTCCGGGCAGGTGTGCCAGGCGTTGATGGTGTCGTCGTACTGGATACCCGGGTCGGCGCACGCCCAGGCCGCCTCGGCCATCTTGCGGAAGAGGGACTTGGCCTCGACCTCTTCGATGACGTCACCGGTCATCCGGGCACGCAGCCCGAACTTGCCGCCGGACTCGACGGCCTTCATGAACTCGTCGTTCACGCGGACCGAGTTGTTGGCGTTCTGGTACTGGACGGACGTGATGTCGTCGCCGCCCAGGTCCATGTCGAAGCCCGCGTCGCGCAGGGCGCGGATCTTCTCCTCCTCCTTCACCTTGGTCTCGATGAAGTTCTCGATGTCGGGGTGGTCGACGTCGAGGATGACCATCTTGGCCGCGCGCCGGGTGGCGCCACCGGACTTGATCGTTCCGGCGGAGGCGTCGGCCCCGCGCATGAAGGAGACCGGACCGGAGGCGTTGCCGCCGGAGGACAGCAGTTCCTTGGAGGAGCGGATACGGGAGAGGTTCAGGCCGGCGCCGGAGCCGCCCTTGAAGATCATGCCCTCTTCCTTGTACCAGTCGAGGATCGACTCCATGGAGTCGTCGACGGACAGGATGAAGCAGGCGGAGACCTGCTGCGGCTGGGGCGTTCCGACGTTGAACCAGACCGGCGAGTTGAAGCTGAAGATCTGGTGCAGGAGGGCGTACGCCAGCTCGTGCTCGAAGATCTCGGCGTCCGCGGGAGAGGCGAAGTAGCCGTGGTCCTCGCCGGCCTTGCGGTACGTCTTCACGATCCGGTCGATGAGCTGCCGCAGACCGGTCTCGCGCTGCGGGGTGCCGACGGCCCCGCGGAAGTACTTGCTGGTGACGATGTTGACCGCGTTCACCGACCAGAAGTCGGGGAACTCGACGCCACGCTGCTCGAAGTTGATCGAGCCGTCGCGCCAGTTGGTCATGACGACGTCACGGCGCTCCCACGCCACCTCGTCGTACGGATGTACGCCGGGAGTGGTGTGGATGCGCTCGATACGCAGACCCTTGCTCGACTTGGATCCCTTGGCTCGGGAACCTCGTGCCGGGCCGCTCGCCGTCTCTGTCATGCCGCCTCCCATATGTGGGCAAAAACGCCCTGAAGTGCCCAGAACTTCCCGGGGCACAGTCTGTCTCTGATGCCTCGGACGCCACGCAGAGCGCCCGGAGCAGGTCTATGAAGCCGCCCTGCCGCCGATCCACGGAACCGTGCCGGTCGGCCGGTGCCGATCAGTCGGCGGCGACGGCGGGAACGGGGACCTCAAGGGTCTCTCCCCTCCCGCGTTCCTCCACGGGAGGCCGCCGCTCACGGAGTTCCGCGATGGCGGCCTCGAAGTCTTCGAGTGTGTCGAACGCCCGGTACACGGACGCGAAGCGCAGGTACGCGACGAGGTCGAGTTCCTGCAGGGGGCCGAGGATGGCCAGGCCCACGTCATGGGTGGTCAGCTCGGCACTGCCGGTGGCACGCACCGCCTCCTCGACCCGCTGGCCGAGCTTGGCGAGGGCGTCCTCGGTGACCGGCCGGCCCTGGCATGCCTTGCGTACGCCGGAGATGACCTTGGTACGACTGAAGGGCTCGGTCACGCCGCTGCGCTTCACCACCATCAGCGAGCAGGTCTCCACCGTCGTGAAACGGCGGGAGCAGTCGGGGCACTGGCGGCGGCGTCGGATGGACGTGCCGTCGTCGGTGGTGCGACTGTCGACGACCCGGCTGTCGGGGTGCCTGCAGAAGGGGCAGTGCATGGCTCCCAACCCTCCTTCACAGCACGACTGAATTGCCTCTCCAGGACCCGTAGGGGCCCCTCGAAGCTGTCACAAGCATAGGCGATGGCCGAACCCTCGGCGGACCGGGGACCACAACTTCTGGGCGGCTGGAACAATCCAACCACTAGATCTTGGGTTTGGCTGCGCATTCGGCCCTACCGCGTGTCGCGCATCACGAGCAGCCGGCAGGCAGCGTACGGCCGCACACGAGGTTACGGGAACAGTCCGGCCGCCAGGATTGCGGGGCTCCCGCCGCCGGACTCGAACAACGGCCCGACGGCCACCCCGCATGGCGGCGCCGCACCGGCGACGGCTACCGTAAAAGCCCGAATTTCGGGTCGGTCCACAGAAGAATCCCGACCCCTCGGTCATCGCACATACACCCGGCAGAGAACACACGGCAGACTTTTATTCGTTTTTCACTCGAACGTGTGTTTGGCGCAACCTTTCGAAAGCTACTACCGTTGTCCAGCTAGGGAGACCATTCGAGAGGGGCCGACGTGACCACCACCGCAGACAGTGCCACCATCACTGCCCAGGACCGCTCCCAGAGCCGATTCGAGCCGGTGCATGCCATGAATGACTCAGTCACGAACATGGAGGGGCCAGAGCCCGCGCGCCCAGCGCGCTCGTTGCCCGGCCGACCTCCTGGAATCCGGGCGGACAGCTCGGGGCTCACGGACCGGCAGCGGCGAGTGATCGAGGTGATCCGGGATTCCGTGCAGCGGCGTGGTTACCCGCCCTCGATGCGGGAGATCGGTCAGGCCGTGGGCCTGTCCAGCACATCCTCCGTCGCCCATCAGCTGATGGCCCTGGAGCGGAAGGGCTTCCTGCGTCGCGACCCGCACCGCCCGCGGGCGTACGAGGTCCGTGGTTCGGACCAGCCCAGTTCACAGCCCACCGATACGACCGGCAAGCCCGCGGCGTCGTACGTGCCGCTGGTCGGCCGGATCGCGGCCGGTGGTCCGATCCTCGCCGAGGAGTCGGTCGAGGACGTCTTCCCTCTCCCCCGCCAGCTCGTCGGTGACGGCGAGCTGTTCGTGCTCAAGGTCGTCGGTGACTCGATGATCGAGGCGGCGATCTGCGACGGCGACTGGGTCACCGTGCGCCGCCAGCCCGTCGCGGAGAACGGCGACATCGTGGCAGCCATGCTGGACGGCGAGGCCACGGTCAAGCGCTTCAAGCGGGAGGACGGCCATGTCTGGCTGCTCCCGCACAACTCCGCGTACCAGCCGATCCCGGGCGATGAGGCGACGATCCTCGGCAAGGTGGTGGCGGTGCTGCGGCGGGTGTGAAGCTCGCCGGTTCCGACCGGGCCCCGGGATCCACTGCGCCGATCCCGGGGCCCTGCCCATGGAGCGGGCACCCGGAGCGGGCTACTTGCCGTCGGCCTTGGCTGCCGCATCGATCGCCGCGAGTGAGCGGCGCGCCTGGTTCCGGTCGGTGGTGTACCAGAAGTCGGGCAGCGAGGCTCGGAGATAGCTGCCGTACCGGGCGTTGGCCAGGCGCGGATCGAGTACGGCGACCACACCCTTGTCGCCCGTGGCCCGGACGAGTCGGCCGGCCCCCTGGGCCATCAGCAGTGCGGCATGCGTCGCCGCGACGGCCATGAACCCATTGCCTCCCGCCTCCTCGACCGCCTTCTGGCGCGCGCTCATCAGCGGGTCGTCGGGACGCGGGAACGGGATCCGGTCCATTACCACCAGCTGGCAGCTGGCCCCCGGCACATCGACGCCCTGCCAGAGCGACAGCGTGCCGAAGAGACAGGTCTCGGGATCGGCCGCGAAATTCTTGATCAGCTCTCCGAGCGTCTCCTCGCCCTGCAGCAGGATCGGCTTGTCCAGCCTGCCCCGCATGTCCTCCGCGGCGGCCTGGGCCGCCCGCATGGAGGAGAACAATCCGAGGGTGCGTCCGCCCGCCGCCTCCACCAGTTCGGCGAGCTCGTCCAGCATGTCGGTGCGGGAACTCTCCCGCCCCGGCGTGGCCAGATGCCTGGCGACGTACAGAATGCCCTGCTTCGGGTAGTCGAACGGCGAGCCGACGTCGAGCCCCTTCCACTGCGGAAGGTCGTCGCCCGCGGTGCCTTCGGGGGCCAGGCCGAGCGAGGCGCCCACCCCGTTGAAATCCCCGCCGAGCTTGAGCGTGGCCGAGGTGAGGACGACGGACCGCTCGGCGAAGAGCTTCTCGCGCAGCAGCCCCGAGACGGAGAGCGGAGCGACCCGCACGGAGGCGCCGAAGCGGTCATGGCGCTCGTACCAGACGACGTCGTACTCCGAGCCCTGGGTGATGCGCTCGGCGACGCCGTGGATCGTCTCCACCGATGCCAAAGCCTGCTTGCGGACGGCGTCCTCGTCCTGGACGGACTTGTCCCGCGTGCTGCCCAGGGCCGAGATCACCGTACGCGCGGCGTCGCGCAGCGCCAGCAGTGCGTAGCCGAGGTCCTCGGGGACCTCTTCCAAGCGGCCCGGGAGCGCCAGCTCCATGACTCGCTCGAACCCTTCCGACGCGGTCTGCAGCGCGTCGGCGGCCTTCTCGTTGACCAGCTTCGCCGCGCGGCGCACCGCGCGGTTGACCTGGCCGGGGGTGAGCTCGCCGGTGGCCACCCCGGTGACCCTGGAGACCAGCTCATGGGCCTCGTCGACGATCAGCACCTCGTGCTGCGGGAGCACCGGCGCACCCTCGATGGCGTCGATGGCGAGGAGGGCGTGATTGGTGACGACGACATCGGCGAGCTTGGCCCGCTCCCGGGCGAGCTCGGCGAAGCACTCCGCGCCGTACGCGCACTTGCTGGCGCCCAGGCATTCGCGGGAGGAGACGGAGACCTGTGCCCAGGCACGGTCGGAGACCCCCGGAGTGAGGTCGTCGCGATCGCCGGACTCGGTCTCGTCGGACCAGTCGCGGAGCCGCAGCAGGTCCTGACCGAGCTTGCTCGACGGGGCGGCGGCCTCGAACTGGTCGAAGAGCCCCTCCTCCTCGTCCTGCGGCACCCCTTCGTGGAGCCGGTGCAGGCAGAGGTAGTTCGACCGGCCCTTGAGCATGGCGAAATCGGGACGGCGGCGCAGCAGCGGGTGCAGGGCGTCGACCGTGCGCGGAAGGTCGCGCTCCACGAGCTGGCGCTGCAACGCCAGCGTCGCCGTGGCCACCACGACCCGCTCCCCGTGTGCCAGCGCGGGCACCAGGTAGCCAAGGGACTTGCCCGTGCCGGTGCCGGCCTGGACGAGCAGATGGGAATTGTCGTCGACAGCCTCGGCAACGGCCTCGGACATGGCGGCCTGACCGGGGCGTTCCGTACCGCCGACGGCGGTCACGGCGGCGTGCAGGAGCTCGGGGAGGGATGGCTTCGTCATAGCCCGACCAGCGTACGGGGCGCCACTGACAACAGCGGTCACTCCCGGACTCCGGCGGTGGGGTGGAGCGGGTTGGGAACGGTCCCGTGGATGGCCGCGTGCGGGCGCTGGGGGCGGTCCCGGTAGCCGTCGACGTGCAGGCGGTTGCGGTTCAGACAGAGACGTTCGATGCGGGGTGCCAGCAGGTCGAACATCTCGAACCGCTCCTTGAGCTCGGGGAAGCGGGCGTGGTGGCGCAGGATCTCGGCCCGGACGAGTGACCAGAAATCGACCTCCGGCACCCCCAGCTGTTCCTCGCACAGCGGGGACAGAAAGCGGAACACCCCGATGAACAGTCCGGACTGGATGAACTGGGTGAGGAAGGAGGGTTCCTCGGTGAGCAGGATGCGGCGTACGTCCTCCGGCATCGAATCGTGCTCCGGCAGCGGCTGAGCGCTGATGTTCACGTCGTCGACGAAGTCCTTGATCGCCAGGCGCACCGGTACGTCCTGGTCGTCGAAGACCACGATGGCGTTCTCGCCGTGGGGGGAGAACACCGTGCCGTACCGGTAGAGGAAGTGCAGCAGCGGTGGCAGCAGGGCGGCGAAGAGGTGAGTCAGCCAGGCGGTGGGCGTCAGCCCGGAGCGGGCGACGAGCTCGGCCGTGAAGGCGCGGCCCTGCGGATCCGTGTGGAGCAGCGAGGCCAGGGTCCGGGCCCGCTCGCCGGGAGCGAGCCGGGGCTGGAGGGGTTCGCGCCAGATCGCGCCGAGGATCTCCTTGAACTGGTACGGGGCCTCGGGAAGGTGGTCGTAGAGCGGGTGCTCGACCGTCACCGAGGCCACCTCGCCGAGCAGGATGACCTGGCAGGTGTCACGCAGGAACGCGTCCTGGTCGCGCAGGCCCTGGACCCAGGTGGTGACGGCGGGGGCCGCGAGCGTGCGTTCGGTCGGCAGCCCACGCCAGACCAGCGTGTTGAGGATCGAGAGGGGCAGTTTGACGGTGTGCCGGTCGGGGCGGGCCACGTTGCTGAAGGTTCGGATGGACTGCTGCGGCAGCCTGAGGTCCGCGTCGGCGTGGAGCGGGACGATGTCACCGGCGGCGATGGCCGGGGCGAAGATCGGGACGATCCATTCGTCCCACTGCCAGGGATGCACGGGCAGGCAGAGATAGCTGCCGGGATCGAGGCCGCGGGAGCGGAGCACGGCGGCGAAGGAGTCACGGACCGACGGGTCGAGTTCCTGGGCGTACAACTGCTCCGGGCCGGCCAGACGGGCCACTCCGCGGTAGGCGGCGATCCTCGTGGAGACCGCGATCCACGGCAGCGTGAGGGGCCTGCGGGCCTCGGGGGTGTAGCGCGAGGCATCGGCGGCGGAGAGACCGAGGCGGCCCTTGTTGGCGACGAGCCAGGGGTGGCCGGTCTGGTGGCCTTCCAGCTCGGCGTAGTCGAGGTCGGCCAGCCGGGCCGCGGTGAGCGCGGTGTGGTCGAGCCGGGCGTCGGCGGTGAGGGTGGTCGTGATTTCGCGGATGAGGTGCCCGAGGGTGGCGCCGTCGACGCCCAGGAGGCGGCGGGCGCGGACGAGGAACTGCAGCGGATCGCGGAAGGGGACGGCGCCGGTGTCCGGGTCACCGGACGGCTCGGTGGTCGGGCCCCGGTCGCCGTCGGGCCTCGCGTCGGCCGGCGCCCGGGGGATGCTCCCGCGCATCTCCAGAATCGAGTCCGGGGCAATGTGCCAACTCCCGTACACGCCCCGCCGGGCGCTGAAGCGGAGGGCTCCGCCGTCGTCCAGTCCGAGGGTGTACGTATCGCCTCCGCCGGCCTCCCCAACCGGCTCGATGACTTCCTCGTAGGCGAATTGACCGAGCATCTTCGCGAGCAGTCGGGCGGCGGCTCCGTCCCAGACCGTCCGGTTCAGTTCTGGCGTGCTGAGCAGCTCGGCGGACTCCGCTGAATCATGGCTCGCGGGATATTTCGGCACGGGGACTCCTCGGGATGGAACCGATGGGGTTCGAGCGGGGTGAGTAATGCAGCAGTTCGTTCACAGCTGGGCACGATGGGTTCGGTCGCGGACCATCAGGGCGGCTCGTTTGTCGGGGAGTTCGAGTTCCGCGGAGAAGCGGAACCCGGCACTCAGAAAGGCTGAGACGGACGGGGTGTTACGCAGATCGGGTTCGGCGACCACACGCGCGCACAGGGGGCGGTTGTCGAGTACGAGGTCGGCGACGGCCCGCAACAGGGTGGTGCCGACGCCACGCCCACGGTTGTGCACACCACCGATGAGCAGGTGGATTCCGGTGTCGTGCGGACGAGCGGGGTAGTGGCGTGCCAGCGGGTCGAGATCCGCGCGGTAGATCTCCCAGTAGCTCATGGGAATGCCTGCCAGCACTCCGAGGCAGGGGACGCTGCGCCCGTCGCCGTCGAGTTGAGGGCGCAGATGGGCGGCCGTGACGGCTTCGGATCCGGCGAGCTCCCAGAAGGCCGCGACCGCGGGGTCGTTCATCCAGCGGCTCAGTACGGCGAGATCGCGTTCCGGTCGCACGGGGACGAGTTGGAAGATTCCGGCCGGGGTGGTGACCGGTCGCCAGTCGGCCGGACGGTCGAGCAGATCGGAGGCGGCCGCCCTGCTCATGGCCGGCCGCGTTCCCGCTGCCGGGCCCGCGTCGCCCGGGACGGACGACGCGGGTGACACGGGTGCGCCGGGCGGCAGGTGCGGCGCCGCGGTGGCCGGTGTGTCCTCCCCGAACAGGGCGAGGAGTTCTTCGGAGAGCTCCAGGTCCAGGGTGTCCTCGGCACCTGTGTCGGCCTGTGGGGCAGGGCCGGTCGCGGCGTCGGTGTGCGCATCGGCGGGAACCACGGTGTCGCTCTCCTCTCGGCGGTTCAGGCGGTGGTCATGGTCCCTCAGTCACACAGGGGGTTGGCAATGGTGACGTAGACGGACTGGGTGTCGACGGGACCGACGAGTTCGTCCAGGCCGTGCATCCGGGTCAGCAGGTTGGCCTTGCACCGCAGGTGGGGCTTTTCCAGCAGGTGCGTGGGGAGCGGGGAGCCCAGGGCGGCGGCCGAGCCGAGGAACCGGCGGAAAGCCGCGATGAGTACGCGTTCGTCGGCGAGGCGCTGGGCGCCGAACGCTCCGATCAGACCGAAGACGTTGTTGATGCCGAGGTAGTAGGCGAAGCGTTCGTCGGTGACCTCGTCGGAGACGAAGGTGTCGCTGACCGATCCGATGCCTGCGAGCCTGTGCTCCAGCGCCGCGCGGTGGGACTCACGGAAGTAGTAGCCCTGGTTGTCGCGGTATCGCCCGCCGACGGGCCAGCCCTCGGGGTCGAGCAGCACCAGGGTGTTCTGCTGGTGGGCTTCGAGGGCCACGCCGGCGTGGGCGTCGAGCCAGAGCACGGGGCGCACGACGCGGTCCAGGTAGCGCAGGAACCACTCGGCAGCGACCGCGCCCACGGTTCTGCCGGTGGCGGCGGCCAGGGAGAGAACGGTCTCGACGAGACGCGAGTGCATGCCCGTCCTGCCCGGCCACGGGCGGGGAGCGGTCAGAGCCGCGATGCAGACCGCGTCGTCGTGCGGCCCGAACGGGTTGTGGCGGAGCATCACGTCGAGGCCCTGGACCGGTTCGCCGTCCGGACCGTCTACGGCGAGCCAGGCGGGGTCGCGGACGATGTCGAAGCCCGGATGGGCGGCGTGCCACTGCGTGGCGAGCCCGCTGCGGAGCAGCCGGTGGACCTCCACTCCGCGGTGGAGTTCCTTGCGGAGGTTCTCCCGGCGGGAGTTGGTGATGCGCACGCCGAGGGAGAGCTTGAGCATGACCTCGGCACCGGGCCGGTGCACGGTGCGGACGGAGGAGGTGGGGTGCCAGCGCCTGCCGTACGGTCCCAGGTCGTGGAGGAGTCCGGCGTCGAGCAGGGCCGCCACTTCGGGGCGGTGTCCGAGTTCGCGGGCCTGCCAGGGGTGGAGCGGAATCGGTGCGGTGTTGTCGGGGAAGTGCAGGCCCTCGGCGTGGGAGGCGAGCAGTTCCGTGGCCCGGACCGGTCGGCCGCCGTCGGTCCAGGCGGAGTCGGTGGCCAGCACCGACCGGTCGACGGCCATCCAGTTCAGCGGGAAGGAGCCGTGCGACTCGGGCGAGTAGAGGCGCGATTCGGCATCGGAGAGCCCTTCGCGGCTCTTGGGGGTGGGGTGGAGCGGATGTCCCAGCAGAAGTGACTGCTCCGCGGTGAGGAAGAGGTCCGCCTCGTCCGGGGCGTGGGGGGTGCGGCGCCGCTCGGCGATGAAGCCGGCGGTCCGCCGTACCGAGTCGGCCACCCGGGCCACCATGTCGGCCCCTTCGTGGCGGTCGGCCTCGCGGCCCAGGAGAGCGGCGACCGTGACGGCGTCGGTGGGCGGTGCTCCTTCGGGTGCCCCCTCCAGGGCGGGCGGGCCGAAGCGGTGCCAGCCCGTGGCCGACCAGTAGAGGACGGGGACGAGCAGGGCCGTTCCGCTGGCGGGGAGGGGGATGCGGAGAGTGCCCCCGTCCGGCCTGGGCAGGTCGGCTTCCCGGATCCAGCAGCGCAGCAGATTCTCCGTGCCCGCCGTGTCGGCGGCCCGCAGCGGGTCCGGGTGGTCGAGCGGGTCGGCCGGTGCCCCAGCGGTGGCCGCGGACTTCGGGGTGTACCGCTCGTCGGGCGGTGCCGTCATCTGGCGCGGCACGGTGGACTGCTCGACGACGAGTGGGCCGGCGAGCTGCTGGGTGGGGGACGAGCCGTCAGCCTGGGGCATGGGGGTGGGGGTGGGGTTCACGGCGGTCTTTCTTGTGAAGGTGTCCGGGGTCAGCGGATCGACCCGGTCGTGGTGCGGCGGTGCGGCAGGCGCTCGGCGGCTGCCAGTGCGTCGGCGAGGCGGTCCACGACCGCTGTTGCCTGTTCGTCGGTGAGGGTGAGGGGAGGGAGGAGGCGTACGACGGTGGAGTGGCGTCCGCCGAGTTCGACGATGAGCCCGCGGCGCAGGCACTCCTCCTGGACGGCAGCGGCCAGGGCGGGGGCGGGTGGTGGCTCGGGGCTGTCGCCGGGCGCGGCGGCTTCCGGGTCGACCAGCTCGATGCCGATCATCAGGCCACGTCCGCGTACGTCACCGATGGTCGGGTGGTCGGTGGCCAGCGCCTGGAGGCGTGCGAGCATGCGGGCGCCGAGGGTGGCGGCGCGCTCGGCGAGGCGGTTCTCCCGTACGAAGGCAAGAGTGGCCGTGCCCGCCGCCATCGCGAGCTGGTTGCCCCGGAACGTGCCGGCGTGGGCGCCCGGCTGCCAGGTGTCGAGTTCGGAGCGGTAGACGATCACGGCGAGCGGGAGGGAACCGCCGATCGCCTTGGAGAGCACCATCACATCGGGCACGATCCCGCTGTGCTCGACAGCCCAGAAGGCACCGGTGCGGCCGACGCCCGTCTGGACCTCGTCGGCGATCAGGGGGACGGAGCGGGTCTCGGTGATCTCGCGCATCCGGCGCATCCAGCTGTCGGGGGCGGGGTTCACGCCGCCCTCCCCCTGTACGGGTTCGAGGATCATCCCGGCCGGCGTCGGTGTGCCTCCCTTGGGATCGTCCAAGAGGTTCTCGGCCCACCGGGCGGCGATCTCCGCGCCGCGCTCACCGCCGACGCCGAAGGGGCAGCGGTAGTTCCGTGGGAAGGGCAGCCTGGTCACCCGTACGTCCTCGGCGCCGCCCGAGGCGGCGAGGGCCCCTGCCGTCATCCCGTGGTAGGCGCCGGTGAAGGCGAGCAGGCCGCTGCGGCCGGTCGCGCCGCGGACCAGCTTGAACGCCGCCTCGACCGCGTCCGTGCCCGCCGGTCCGCAGAACTGGATCCGGGCGTTGTCGGCGAACTGCCGCGGCAGGGTGGCGAACAGCTCCGTGGTGAAGGCGTCCTTGACCGGCGTGGCGAGGTCGAGCACATGCAACGGTGCGCCCGAGTCGATGACCTTCTTGATCGCCTCCAGGACGACCGGATGGTTGTGTCCGAGCGCCAGGGTGCCGGCTCCGGAGAGACAGTCGAGGTATCGCCGCCCGTCCGCGCCCTCGATGGTCAGCCCACGGGCCCGCACCGGCACGATCGGCAGTGAACGCGCATAGGTACGGGCAGCGGATTCGCGCAACGACTGGCGGCGCAGGATCCCCTCGTGCACCGCCGGTGCTGCCACCGGGGCTGGTTCGGTCACGGCCACGGCTGTTGGTCCTCCCGCTGTAACGGTTGCGTTGCACATCAGTACGTCGACGCACGGACGGACTGCGGGGATGAACGCTTTCTCCGAGTCCCTCGCACGTACCAACGACGCCGGGCGCGGCGGATCACGGGTAAATCGGAAGATCCTTGCGGGGGCGGAACCGCGGCCCTGCCGCTCGCCGTCCCCATCGGCACCGGCATAGTGGGGGCCGCACAGGACCTCGGGAAACCGTCCGGGAGTCCGCAGGGCGTTCGGAGCAGGTGGCTCGGAGCAGTACCGCAGTGCAGTACAGAAGTGTTGAGTTACGAAGTCCCAGGGGGATCACCACATGCGACTCATTCGACCGGCTCTCGCCGCACGTCAGGGGAGGGCACGCCGCCGGCCTTCGTCGGTGCTCGCCGTGGCCGCGGTCACCGCGGCCCTCGCGCTCACCGCCACCGCCTGCGGTCCCGAGGAGGACAACGCGAGTGACAAGCCGAGCGTCCCCGCCGGCCAGTCCTCGGACGGCAAGATCACGATTCCGGACGACCTGAAGGACCGGCTCAAGGAACACGGGATCGACCTCGACCAGTGGAAGAACGGCGAGTGGAAGAACTGGGACAAGGACAAATGGCTGCGTGAGGCCAAGGACTTCGTCAACCCGGTCATCGAGGACCTCTGGGACCCGGACCGGATGCGGGACGCGGACAAGGCACCGGAGAAGCCGGTCGACAACGACATCTCGGGTGATGTGGGTGTGACGGACCCGACGCCCGCGCCGGTCCAGGCCGCGGGCGTCCGGACGCCGTACCACGCCAACGCCGCAGAGTCCGGGAAGCTGCTCTTCGACGGCCCCGAGGGCTCCATGGTCTGTTCCGCGACCGTGGTGAAGGACCCGGCGCACCCCGGGAAGTCCAACCTGGTGTGGACCGCCGGGCACTGTGTGCACGCCGGCAAGAAGGGCGGCTGGTACCGCAACATCGCCTTCGTGCCGTCGTACAACAACCAGGGCCTGTCGCTGGCCGAGCTGAAGAAGGCGACCAAGCAGGAGATCGCCCCCTACGGCGTGTGGTGGGGCAGCTGGGCGCAGACGTCCGACCAGTGGATCTCGCAGGGTTCCTCGATGGGCGGGCAGGGCGCGCCGTACGACTTCGCGGTGCTGCACGTGACGCCGGAGAAGGGCTCGACGGGCAAGTCCCTGGAGGAGACGGTCGGTTCCGCGCTGCCCGTCGATTTCAACGCCCCGGCCGTGCCGAAGATCGACAGCATGACGGCGACCGGCTTCCCGGCCGCTCCGCCGTACGACGGCCAGAAGGCGTTCCAGTGCGCGGACAAGCCGGGTCGGCTCTCGCTGACCGCGCAGGACCCGACGATGTACCGCATCGGCTGCACCATGACCGGCGGCGCGTCGGGCGGTGGCTGGGTCGCGAACGGCCAGGACGGCAAGCCCGCGCTGGTCTCCAACACCTCCATCGGACCGGTGACGGCCGGCTGGCTGGCCGGGCCGCGGTTCGGCAAGGAGGCCAAGGGCGTCTACGACTCGGTCAGCAAGAAGTACGCGGGACAGTGACGACGGACCGTCACCCGGGCCGGTCCCGAGGACGGTGACGGCACATCAGGGGCCCCCGGCGCGGCAGTTGCGCGCCGGGGGCCCCTGTACGTCGTGCGGCACCGCCGCCCGGCCGCGCCCCGTGCGGGCCGCGCCGCCGCGGCAGGGGGCATGCTCCGGACCGTCATAGGGTGACCCCTGCATCTTCGGTGGCCGTTGGTCCGGCCACCGAGCCGTATGACACGTTCATGGCAATTTCAGAAATTTCAGGGGGAACCCTTTCCATGCGATCCATACGTCCGCTGCTCGCCGCGACCGGTCTCGTCGCCGCGCTCGCCCTGACGGCCACGGCCTGTGGTCCGAGCGAGGACAACGCGACCGGCAAGCCCGCCGCGGACTCCGCGGGTGGCCAGGACGCCGGCGGCTCCCTACCGACGGTCTGGCCGAGACGCTGAAGAAGCACGGTGTCGACCCGGAGAAGTGGAAGAACGGCGAGTGGAAGAACTGGGACAAGGACAAATGGCTGCGTGAGGCCAAGGACTTCGTCAACCCGGTCATCGAGGGGCTGTGGAAGCCCGACCGGATGAAGTCGGCCAAGGACCCGGCGAAGACCCTGGCGGCCGGCGACGTCTCCGGCGGCCAGGGCGTCACCGATCCGGAGCCCGCTCCGGTGCGGGCCGAGCGCGAGAAGACGCCGTACCACGACTACGCGGCCCCGGTCGGCAAGGTGTTCTTCGACTCCCCCGAGGGCTCGATGGTCTGCTCGGGCACGGTCGTCAAGGACCCGGAGAAGCCGGGCCGGTCCAACCTGGTGTGGACCGCCGGACACTGCGTGCACGCCGGGTCGAAGGGCGGCTGGTACCGCAACATCGTCTTCGTGCCCGCGTACAACGACAGGGGCAAGTCCGCCGCCGCCCTGGAGAACGCGCAGCCGCAGGAGATCGCCCCGTACGGCGCGTACTGGGCGGACTGGGCGACGACGTCCGGTGAATGGCTCGCCGACGGCGGCCCCACCGGGGGCGAGGGCGCCCCCTACGACTACGCGGTGCTGCATGTGAAGCCGGAGAAGGGGACCAAGTCCCTGGAGGAGACCGTGGGCAACGCCCTGGCGGTCGACTTCGACGCTCCCGAGATCTCGCGGATCGACGCCATGGGCGCCTGGGGATACCCCGCCGCTCCCCCGTACGACGGCCTGATCATGCACAAGTGCGTCGATCGCCCCGGGCGGCTCTCCATCAGCCCGGGCACTCCGGCGATGTACCGCATCAGCTGCACCATGACCGGTGGGTCGTCCGGCGGCGGATGGTTCAGAAAGGGCAGTGACGGCAAGTCCGTGCTGGTCTCCAACACCTCCATCGGACCGGTGACTTCGGGCTGGCTCGCCGGCCCCCAGCTGGGCCGGGGTGCCAAGGACGTCTTCACCACGATGAGCGAGAAGTTCGCCGGCCGCTGACGGCCACCTGCCTCCTATGACGGCCGAAGGCCCGCCCCTGGTCGGGGCGGGCTTTCGGGCGTTACCGAGCCGTACAGCGCCGCGGTCAGTGCGCCACGGGGACGAACGAGGAGAGCTCGGCCGCCAGCTCCTCGTGTACCCGCGCCTTGAGCAGGGTGCCCTCCGACGTGTGCTCCTCGGAGATCACCTCGCCCTCGGCATGCACCCGGGAGACGAGTCCACCCTGGATGTACGGCACGAGGGCCTCGATCTCGACCGACGGCCGCGGCAGTTCGGTGTCGATGAGCGTGAGCAGCTCCTCGATACCAACGCCGGTGCGCGCAGAGACGGCGATCGCGTGCTTCTCGATGCGCAGCAGTCGCTGGAGCACCAGCGGATCGGCCGCGTCCGCCTTGTTGACCACCACGATCTCGGGCACGTCCACCGCGCCGACTTTGCGGATCACCTCGCGCACCGCGGCGAGCTGCTCCTCCGGCGCCGGGTGGGAGCCGTCCACCACGTGCAGGATCAGATCGGACTCGCCGACCTCCTCCATGGTGGAGCGGAACGCCTCGACGAGGTGGTGCGGCAGATGCCGTACGAACCCGACGGTGTCGGCCAGGGTGTAGAGCCGGCCGCTCGGCGTCTCGGCCCGGCGCACAGTCGGGTCCAGGGTGGCGAACAGGGCGTTCTCCACCAGGACGCCCGCACCGGTGAGCCGGTTGAGCAGCGAGGACTTGCCCGCGTTGGTGTAACCGGCGATGGCGACCGACGGCACCTTGTTGCGCTTGCGCTCCTGGCGCTTGATCTCGCGGCCCGTCTTCATCTCCGCGATCTCCCGGCGCATCTTCGCCATCTTCTCGCGGATCCGACGCCGGTCCGTCTCGATCTTGGTCTCACCGGGACCACGGGTGGCCATGCCGCCACCGCCGCTGGAACCGCCGCCGCCCATCTGACGGGAGAGCGACTGACCCCAGCCGCGCAGCCGCGGCAGCATGTACTGCATCTGTGCCAGCGAGACCTGCGCCTTGCCCTCTCGGGACTTGGCGTGCTGGGCGAAGATGTCGAGGATCAGGGCGGTCCGGTCGACCACCTTGACCTTGACGACGTCTTCCAGGTGAATCAGCTGGCCGGGGCTGAGCTCACCGTCGCAGACGACGGTGTCGGCCCCCGATTCGAGGACGATGTCGCGCAGCTCCAGCGCCTTGCCCGAACCGATGTAGGTGGCCGGGTCCGGCTTGTCACGGCGCTGGAAGACGGCGTCGAGCACCTGGGCGCCCGCCGTCTCCGCCAGTGCGGCCAGCTCCGCGAGGGAATTCTCCGCGTCACGCACGGTCCCCGACGTCCAGACACCGACCAGCACCACGCGCTCCAGGCGCAGCTGCCGGTACTCGACCTCGGTGACATCTTCGAGCTCGGTGGAGAGCCCTGCCACACGCCGCAGGGCGGCGCGCTCGGAGCGGTCGAGCTGCTCGCCGTCCCGCTCCGTGTCGATCTCGTGGCTCCAGGCGACGTCCTCTTCCATCAGGGCGTCGGCCCGAAGGCTCTCGGTGAGGCTTTCGGTGACATTCTCCGTAGCACTCTGCGCATCCTGCGCGTCCTGGGGAAAGGAAGAAGAGGAGGTCATTGGATCCTTACGTCGTTGGAAGTCCGTTACATCAGTCACAACGCGTGACCCCTTCCGATGATTCCCGCTGTCGGGAATCTCCGGTCCGGCCGCCGCAGCGACTCGTCGATAGTGGCATGGTCGGCCGCACCCGTCACCCGGGTTTATCGCTGTCCGGCGGGCGCGGTGCTGTGCCAGTCCGGGTGTCCCGGCATCGGCGGGGTCTTCTCCCCGTACAGCCAACCGTCGAAGAACGAGGTCAGGTCGCGGCCCGCGGTCCGGGACGCCAGGCGGACGAAGTCCCCGGTGGTGGCGTTGGAGTCCCGGTGCTTCCTCACCCAGCTCCGCTCCAGCCGGTCGAACGCGCTCTCGCCGATCTCCTGGCGCAGCGCGTACAGGATCAGTGCGCTGCCGTCGTACACCACCGGCCGGAACAGGCTGATCTTCTGTCCGGGTTCCGGGGCGTCGGGTCGGGCCGGCGGGCCGCCCGCGGCGCGCCAGCCGTCGGACCTGGTATAGGCATCGCGCATCCGGCGTTCCAGCGCCTTGCCACCGTGCTCCTCGGCGTAGCGGGCCTCGTACCAGGTGGCGTGTCCCTCGTTGAGCCATAGATCGGACCAGCTCTGCGGGGAGACGCTGTCGCCGAACCACTGGTGGGCGACCTCGTGCACCATGATCGATTCGAGGTACCACTCGGGGTAGTCGTTCCCGGTGAACAGGGCCCGCTCGAAGAGTGAGAGCGTCTGGGTCTCCAGCTCGAAACCGGTCTCTGTGTCGGCGACGAGCAGTCCGTACGTCTCGAAGGGATAGCGCCCGACCTGCTGTTCCATCCACTCCAGCTGGGCGGGGGTCTTGCTGAGCCAGGGTTCGAGGCGTTTGCGGTCGGCCTCGGGCACCACGTCGCGTACCGGCAGCCCGTGCGGACCGGTCCGGTGCAGGACGGCGGAACGCCCGATCGAGACCTGAGCCAGTTCGGTGGCCATGGGGTGTTCGGTCCGGTAGGTCCAGGTGGTGTCGGCGCCTTGCCGGGCCGTGCCGGCGGGCAGTCCGTTGGCCACCACGGTGAGGTCCTTGGGCGCGGTGATCCGGAAGGTGAAGTACGCCTTGTCGGCGGGGTGGTCGTTGCTCGGGAAGACCCGGTGCGCGGCGTCGGCCTGGTTGGCCATGGCCAGACCGTCGGCGGTGCGCAGCCAGCCGCCGCTGTTCTGGTCGCCGGAGGGGTCGCTGGTGTGCCGGACGGTGATGCGCAGCGGCACCCCGGCAGGCAGCCGGCCCAGTGGCTGGATGACGAGGTCCTCGTCCTTGAGGGCGAAGTCGGCGCGCAGTCCGTTGACTTCGACCGTGCGGACCGTGCCCAGGGTGAAGTCGAGGTTGATCCGGTCGAGCGGTTCGGTGGTCCGCGCGTCAATCCTGGTGACGGCGTCCAGCGGCTTGCTGTTGTCGCCGTGGTAGGTCATTCCGACGTCGTAGGCGCGGACGTCGTACCCGGGGTTGCCGAGGTGGGGGAAGAGCGGATCACCGATGCCGAGTGGCACGGGTGAGGGGAGGGTGGCTGCGACGAGGGTGGCTGATGCGGTGGCCAGCAGAGCGGCCCGCAGACAGCGGGAGATGAACGGCATGAACTACCGCTACCAGCGACTTCGCCCTGGGCAGGCGCGGCGCGCGCCGCGCCACCCGAATGAGATCGCTGTGGCGGATGGCTCCGGCCGGCGGAGTCAGACGGTGGCCGCGGGGTGCTGGGCCCGGCTCACGTCGTACACCCCGGGCACGTCACGCATGGCGCGCATCAGGGACGGCAGTCCGGCCGCGTCGGGGAGCTGCAGGGTGTAGGTGTGCCTGACACGCTGTTCGCTGGGCGGTTCGACGGTGGCGGAGACGATCGCCGCGTCCGCCGTCGCGATCGCCTCGGTGAGATCGGCGAGCAGCCGGGGGCGTCCGAAGGACTCGGCGACCAGCGTGACCCGGCACTCGGTGGCGTCTCCCCAGCTCACCCCGACCGGCGACCGGCCGACGGACCGCATCCGGGCGACGGCGGGACATTCCAGCCGGTGCACGGTGACGGCGCCGCCGCGCACGACGAATCCGGTGACGGCGTCGGGGGGTACGGGGGTGCAGCAGCCCGCGAGCCGTACGGTGGCGTCCGGCAGGTCCACCACGGCGCTCGCGGCGCGGCCCGCGGCGGGCCCGGTGCCTGCGGGCTCCTGCGGCTGCGGTCCGGGCCTGGAGTGGCCGTGCGACTGCTGCTCGGGCCCGGATTCCGCGGGCCGGCCGCCGTGCGGGCCACGGGTGTCCTCGGGGTGGGCGTCCAGCCAGCCGGTGATGGCGATGCGGGCGGCGGGGGTCCGGGCGTGGTCGAGCCAGTCGGGCGAGGGGCCCGAGGCGGCGTCCTCGGCGAGCAGCAACTGCACGGTGTCTCCGTCGCTGAGTACGGTGCCGAGGGTGGCCAGGCGGCCGTTGACCCGGGCGCCGATGCAGTTGTGCGCTTCGTCCCCGTACTGCGCGTAGGCGGCGTCGACGCAGCTGGCTCCGGCGGGCAGCCCGAGCGTGCCGCCGTCGGTCCGGAAGACCGTGATCTCCCGGTCCTGGGCCAGGTCGGCGCGGAGCGTGGTCCAGAAGGTGTCGGGGTCCGGGGCGGACTGCTGCCATTCGAGGAGCCGGGAGAGCCAGCCGGGCCGGGTGGGGTCGGCGCGCTCTCCGTCGGCGGGTTCGGCGGCCTGGGGTCCGGTGCCGCTCTCCGCGGCGTACGGATTGCCGAGGGCGATGACTCCGGCCTCGGCAACCTTGTGCATCCGGTGGGTACGGATGAGGACTTCGGCGACCGCCCCGTCCTCGCCCACGACGGCGGTGTGCAGTGACTGGTACAGGTTGAACTTGGGGGCGGCGATGAAGTCCTTGAACTCGGAGATCACCGGAGTGAAGCAGGTGTGCAGTTCTCCGAGCACGGCATAGCAGTCGGCGTCCTCGCCGACGAGCACCAGCAGTCGGCCGAAGTCGGTGCCGCGCAGTTCGCCGCGTTTGATGCCGACCCGGTGCACGGACACGAAGTGGCGTGGCCTGATGAGGACTTCGGCGGGGATGCCGGCCTCCCGCAGCACCGTCGTGACGTTCTCGGCGATGGCCGCGAGCGGGTCCTGACGGGCGGCGCCGGAGCCGTCCGGGTGCGCCGACGCGGCGTCGATCAGCGCGCGGGTCCGTTCGTACTCCTCGGGGTGGAGGATCGCGAAGACGAGGTCCTCCAGCTCGGTCTTGAGGGCCTGCACCCCGAGCCGTTCGGCCAGCGGGATCAGTACGTCGCGGGTGACCTTGGCGATCCTGGCCTGCTTCTCGGGACGCATCACGCCGAGGGTGCGCATGTTGTGCAGCCGGTCGGCGAGCTTGATGGACATGACCCGGACGTCGTCCCCGGTGGCGACCAGCATCTTGCGGAAGGTCTCCGGTTCGGCAGCCGCTCCGTAGTCGACCTTCTCGAGTTTGGTGACGCCGTCGACGAGATAGCAGACCTCTTTGCCGAACTGGTCCCGTACCTGATCGAGGGTCACGTCGGTGTCCTCGACGGTGTCGTGGAGCAGCGACGCGGTGAGTGTCGTCGTCTCGGCGCCGAGCTGGGCGAGGATCAGCGTGACCGCGAGCGGGTGCGTGATGTACGGCTCGCCGCTCTTGCGCATCTGGCCGCGGTGCGAGGACTCCGCGAGTACGTAGGCCCGGTGCAGGATCGAGAGGTCGGCGTCCGGGTGGTGGGCCCGGTGGGCCTCGGCGACATGGCCGATGGCATCGGGCAGCCGGTCGCGGGAGACGGGGCCGAGCAGCGCGACGCGCCCGAGCCTGCGCAGATCGATCCGGGGACGGCCCCGTCTGCGGATGGGGGCACCTGGGCTGGTGGCCTCTGTGCTCATGCGGGGCACCTCCGGCGACGTCGACCGGCGGTGGGAAGGTGCGGTCGCGCCTCCGGGCCGGTGCTTGATGCTACCGAGCCCACCACGTGGCGGAGTCCGGCTCTCGCCCAGCGTGAAAGGGATCACCCATTCGAGCGAAGGTCCGGGGCCCTTCGTTTGGATCATTCCGGGCTCGCGGGCCCCGGTGCCTGATCCGGCCTGATCCAAACGAGAGGCCCTAGCCGATCACCGTTTCGAGCCAGGAGGAGTCGATCAGGCCTTCGGCGACGATCACAGCCGGTCCGGTCATCTCGATCTCGCCGTCCGGCCGCTCGGTGATCACGAGGGTGCCGCCGGGCAGATCGACCGTGTACGTGACAGGGGTGCCGGTCTCCGCGGGGTCCGCGCCGTCCCTGCGGGCCGCGGCGACGGCCACGGCGCAGGCACCCGTGCCGCAGGAGCGGGTCTCGCCGGAGCCGCGCTCATGGACCCGCATGGCGACATGGCGCGGTCCGCGGTCCACGACGAATTCGATGTTGACGCCGTCGGGGTAGACGGCTGCGGGGCTGTAGGGCGGTACGGAGAGCAGATCGCCGGCGTGGGTCAGGTCGTCGACGAAGGCGACCGCGTGGGGATTGCCCATGTTCACGTTGCGGGCGCCCCAGCTCCGGCCGCCGAGACTGACCGTGACGCCGTCCTCGGGGAGGAGCGCGCGCCCCATGGAGACCGTGATGGCGCCGTCCTTGGCGATGTGCACCTTCTTCACGCCGCCCCGGGTCGCGACGGCGAGGTCGCCCTCCTCGACGTGCCCGGCGCGCTGGAGGTATCCGGCGAAGACCCGTACCCCGTTGCCGCACATCTCGGCGATCGAACCGTCCGCGTTGCGGTAGTCCATGAACCACTCGGCCTCGCCCGCCATGGCCTGCGCCTCGGGGTGCGCGGCGGACCGTACGGCGTGCAGCAGCCCGTCACCGCCGATACCGGCGCGGCGGTCGCAGAGCCGGGCGACGACGGACGCGGGCAGGTCGATGGCGTTGTCCGGGTCGGGAACGATCACGAAGTCGTTCTCGGTGCCGTGACCCTTGAGGAAGGCGATCTGCGAGGTGCTCACAGGGCAACTGTACGAAACGGCGCCGACAACCGGCGGCCCCGGCCCGCCCCCGCGGGCTCCGGCATGACGGCAGGGCCTGCGGAAAGGGCCCGCTCCGGCCGTCAGCGGAGCCGTGCCACGCGCCAGACGGCCAGTGCGACCAGCGCGCCGCAGACGGCGACGTACAGGGCGATCACCCGCCAGTCGGAGCGCTCGCCCGAGCCACGCTGCGGCAGCCCGGGCCAGGTGTATCCCACGCGGCGGGCGGCCATCATGCCCCAGCCCGCGGCGCAGCAGCTGATCAGCAGGCCCAGCATGGCCACGACCGCGCCGCCGTCGCCGAACTCGAAGGCCAGCGGGAAGGCGAACATCAGCGACCCCACCGCGGCGAGCATGACGATCGGTGCCAGCTGCCAGATCCGCAGCTTGCGCGCGGGCCGCAGCTCGACCTCGACCTCGGGGGTCGCTTCGAGCTCGTCCGGCCCGTCGGGGCTCAGACTTGCTGCCTCATGCAGCGCGTCCGGTGCGTCTTGTTCAGTGTCGCGAGGGCCGGCCTCCATCGCCACGCGCCCTCCCAACTCGGACTCCACTGGTCGATCGATGCTCGATGATGGCACGCTCCAGGTCGCCGAAATGACGGGCAGGGCTTCCCGATGCCATCACGTGATCAGGCTGTAACCGCTCGTTTGACCAACGCCAGCGCCTGGTGCGGGAGTTCCCCGCGGTGTTCCGCGGCACCACTCAGCCAGTGGACCCGCGGGTCGCGGCGGAACCACGAGTCCTGACGGCGGGCGAATCGCTTGGTGGCGCGAACGGTCTCGGCCCGCGCTTCGTCCTCGGTGCACTCCTGGGCCAGCGCGGCAAGCACCTGCTGGTAGCCGAGCGCCCGGGACGCGGTTCGCCCCTCGCGCAGGCCGTGTGTCTCCAGGGCGCGGACCTCGTCGACGAGTCCGGCCGCCCACATCCGGTCGACCCTCAGGGCGATGCGTTCGTCGAGTTCGGGGCGGGCCACGTCGACACCGATCTGGACGGTGTCGTACACCGCATCGTTACCGGGGAGATTGGCTGTGAAGGGCTTGCCGGTGATCTCGATGACTTCGAGGGCCCTGACGATCCGGCGGCCGTTGCTCGGCAGGATGGCCCGGCCTGCTTCGGGATCGGCGGCAGCGAGCCGGGCGTGCAGCGCGCCGGAGCCGCGCTCGACCAACTCCTCCTCCAGCCTGGCCCGTACCTCGGGGTCCGTGCCGGGGAACTCCAGGGCGTCGATGGCGCCCTTCACGTAGAGGCCGGAGCCGCCGACCAGGACGGGGGTGCGGCCGGCGGCGAGCAGCCGGTCGATCTCGGCGCGGGCCAGCCGCTGGTACTCGGCGACACTGGCGGTCTCGGTGACGTCCCAGATGTCCAGCAGGTGGTGCGGGACGGACTCGCGTTCGGCGAGCGTCAGCTTCGCGGTGCCGATATCCATCCCCCGGTAGAGCTGCATGGAGTCGGCGTTGACCACTTCGCCGTCGAGCTGCTGAGCAAGGAATACCCCCAGATCGGACTTTCCGGCTGCAGTGGGACCGACGACGGTGATGACCCGCGGTGCGGGAGCTGAACTTCTCACCGCCACAGTCTCGCAAACCTCCGCCCCACTTCCCGAACGAGTGAGGTGACCGGCCGTGAACAGGAATTGCCGTCCCGGCCCGGACCCGTCCTGCCGCGCCCCCCGGGCGGCGCGGATCTTCTCGCAGGCCAGTAGAATTCATAGTAAGTATGGGCGGTTTTTCATGGTTTGAAGAACCGCCCGACCGCAGTCCCCCAGCAGGGAAGGTGCCCGATGGGCTTCCTGGACAATTTGAAGGCCAAGCTGAGCCCCGCCAAGGACAAGGTCGGCGAACTCGCGCATCAGCACGGGGACAAGATCGACCAAGGGCTCGACAAGGCCGCACGGACGGTCGACCAAAAGACCAAGGGCAAGTACAGCGACAAGATCGAGTCCGGAGCGAGGAAGGCCAAGGACGCGGTCGAGCGCCTGTCTCACAAGGACGAGGGGTCCCACAAGGACGAGGGCGGTACGCCGCCGCCCGCTTCCTGACCAAGAATTGATCGAGTCCGACGGACGGCCGTGGAGCGAGAACGCTGCACGGCCGTCGCCCGTCGGTCCCCGGGCGGCGGCGGTTCAGGACCAGGTGGCGACCAGGTAGCCCACGCCGTACGGAGCGTCCTCGTACAGCAGCCGCCCGGCCAGGCCGGTCCCTTGGGCCGCACCCGCGAGCACCTGCCAGGGCGCCCGGCCCGCAGCCTTCAGTTCGTACGCCAGTGACTCGTCCAGTGCGATCAGCGCGCCGGGGTCCGCCGCGCCCAGCGCACGGGCGGCCGCCGCGTCGAACGCCTCGGCACGTTCGTCCAGATAGCCCGGGGCCTTGAGCGTGCGGCAGGCGCTGCCGTCACCCATCACGAGCAGCGCGACCCGGTCCGCCCTGGCGGCCAGGTCCCGTCCGGCGCTCGTGCAGCGGCCGGTCTCCAGCGGCTCCCCCACGCCCAGCCCCTCGACCGGCGCACCGGTCCATTCCGCGCGGGCCAGCAGCCAGGCGCCGACGGACAGGGACGGCGGGAGCGAGTGGTCCGCCACCGGTCCGCGGTCGCGACCGAGCCGTACGCCGAGGTCGACGCCGAAGCCCTTGAAGGTGCCGGTGGCGCCCTCGGGGTGCGGGCCGCGGCCCGGCCGGTCCGCGGGGCCGACCACGATCAGCAGATCGGGGCGCGCGGCGGCGAGCACGCCGACGGCGTCGGCGCAGGCGTCCCGCAGGGTGTCGAGCTCGGGCGCGGCACCGGCAGCGACCTCGGGTACCAGCAGGGGCGGGCAGGGGCAGACAGCGGCGGCGACAAGCATGGTGGGCAGCGTACTGCTAGGACCCGGCACACCTGTCGGCCGCCGTCGGGCTCCGTCGGGCGCCCCCCGGTGTCAGTCGCAGCCGCAGCCGGGGGCCGCCGCGGCCGGCAACGGCGCCGGGGCTCCGATGCCCGGCAGTCCCAGCATCACTCCGGCCGGCTTGGCGGCCTCGGCGGCGTTGCGCTTCTCCCAGGCGTCCCCGGCCCGGGTCCGCCGCACGGCCGGCGGTGCGCCCTCGGCGAGCAGATGGTGCGGGGCCGCGTAGCTGATCTCGACGGTCACCACGTCGCCCGGGCGCACGTCCTCGTCCGGCTTGGTGAAGTGGACCAGGCGGTTGTCGGGGGCGCGGCCGGAGAGGCGGTGGGTGGCGCCGTCCTTGCGGCCCTCGCCCTCCGCGACCATGATCTCCAGCGTCCGGCCGACCTGCTTCTTGTTCTCCTCCCAGGAGATCTCCTCCTGGAGGGCCGACAGGCGCATGTACCGCTCCTGGACGACCTCCTTGGGGATCTGCCCCTCCATCTCGGCGGCCGGGGTCCCGGGACGCTTGGAGTACTGGAAGGTGAAGGCGTTGGCGAAGCGCGCCTCGCGGACCGCGTGCATGGTCTGATCGAAGTCCTCCTCGGTCTCGCCGGGGAAGCCCACGATGATGTCGGTGGAGATGGCGGCGTCCGGCATCGCGGCGCGCACCTTCTCGATGATGCCGAGGAAGCGTTCCTGCCGGTACGAGCGCCGCATCGCCTTGAGGATTGTGTCGGAGCCCGACTGCATCGGCATGTGGAGCTGGGGCATCACGTTGGGCGTCTCGGCCATGGCCGCGATCACGTCGTCCGTGAAGTCGCGGGGGTGCGGAGAGGTGAAGCGGACCCGCTCCAGGCCCTCGATCTTCCCGCAGGCGCGCAGCAGCTTGGAGAAGGCCTCGCGGTCGCCGATGTCGGAGCCGTATGCGTTCACGTTCTGGCCGAGCAGGGTGATCTCCGAGACGCCCTCGGCGACCAGGGCCTCGATCTCGGCGAGGATGTCGCCGGTGCGGCGGTCCTTCTCCTTGCCGCGCAGCGCCGGGACGATACAGAAGGTGCAGGTGTTGTTGCAGCCGACGGAGATCGAGACCCACGCGGCGTAGGCGGACTCGCGTCGGGTGGGGAGCGTGGAGGGGAATGCCTCCAGGGATTCGGCGATCTCGATCTGCGCCTCCTCCTGGATACGGGCGCGCTCCAGCAGCACGGGCAGCTTGCCGATGTTGTGCGTACCGAAGACGACGTCGACCCAGGGGGCCCGCTCGACGATGGTGTCGCGGTCCTTCTGCGCCAGGCAGCCGCCGACGGCGATCTGCATGCCGGGCCGCTTGGTCTTCATCGGGGCGAGCCGGCCGAGGTTGCCGTAGAGCTTGTTGTCGGCGTTCTCCCGCACCGCGCAGGTGTTGAAGACGACGACATCGGCGTCACCGTCGGAACCCTCGGCGGCACGTACGTAACCCGCGCCCTCCAGCAGCCCCGACAGCCGCTCGGAGTCGTGGACGTTCATCTGGCACCCGTAGGTGCGCACCTCGTACGTTTTCAAACCGTCCACTACTCCACCAGCCACGTCGTTGCCGCTCACCCGTCCAGGGTAAGGGCTCCGACCGGGCCCCGATGATGAATACCCCGCCGCCGGGGAGCGGCCCTGGTCATCGCCGGGGCGGACTGGCAGGATCGCCGCCATGCTCCAGGCACTCTCCCGTATCGGCACGCGACGCGTTCTTCAGGCGTGCGCCGCCGTCGCCGTCGCGCTCGGGCTGCTGTTGTGGTGGCTGCTGCCGCTCGGGCAGCCGGAACCGACCGGAACGCTGACCTTCAGCACCGGTGTGCGCAGCGGGGTCTACCAGCGCTACGGCGAGCGCCTCAAGGGGGACCTGGCCAGGGATCTGCCCGAGGTGTCGATACGGCTGCAGACCAGTGAGGGCTCGCAGCAGAACATCGCACGGGTGGCGACCGGGAAGGTCGACTTCACCATCGCCACCGCCGATGCCCTCGCCACCTATCTGCGCAGCGGCAAGCCCGGCGCCGACCGGCTGCGGGGCTGTGTGCGGCTGTACGACGACTACATCCAGCTGGTCGTGCCCCGCGACTCGGAGGTGCGGAAGGTCTCGGATCTGCGTGGCAAGCGTGTCGGGGTGGGGCAGCGGGGTTCGGGGGTACGGTTGGTCGCCGACCGGCTGCTGACCGCCGCGGGTCTTGATCCCGCGAACGACGTGACACCGGTTTCCGCCGGTATCGACACGATGCCGGAGCAGTTGGAGAACGACCGGCTCGATGCCTTCTTCTGGTCCGGCGGACTGCCCACGTCCGCCGTGCAGGAGCTGTCGGACCGGTTCGCGATCCGGCTGGTGCCGCTGGAGGCCCCGCTGATCAAGGAGCTGCAGGCGGCGGGCGGGTCCGCCCGCTACTACCGTTCGGCCATGATGCCGGCCGATGCCTACCGCAATGCGCAGCAGGACGCGGCGGTGCCGACGGTCGCGGTCGCCAATGTGCTGGTGACCACGGAACGCTCGGACCCGACGTTGACGGAGGCGTTCACCCGGACCGTGATCGACAGCCGGGACCGGATCGGGCGCGAGGTGCACGCCGCCCAGCTGGTGGATCTGCGTACGGCGATCTACACCGATCCGCTGCCGCTGCACGAAGGGGCCAGCCGCTACTACCGCTCGGTCAAGCCCTGATCGTTCCTCTTCTTCTGTTCCGCTCAGCCCTGCGGGAGCTGCGGTTCCGCTCAGCCCTGCGGGCCGTTGCGCGGCACCGAGACCGTCACCCGCAGCCCGTGCGGCTCATGAGCCGCGTAGCTCAGGGAACCGCCGCCGGCCGCCAGGAGCGCCTGCGAGATCGAGAGCCCGAGGCCGGAGCCCTGGATGTTCTGATGCTGGGTGCTGCGCCAGAAGCGGTCGCCGACGCGTTCCATCTCCTGTGCGGTCAGGCCCGGCCCGCGGTCGGCGACGACGACGCTGACGTCATCGCGGCCGGAAGCGACCGTGACGACGACCTCTTCGTCGGCCGGGGTGAATTTCAGGGCGTTGTCGATGATCGCGTCGAGGGCGCTCGACAGCGCGATGGGGTCCACCCAGGCGGTCACCGCGGACGAGCCGTCCGCCCTGAGCCGTACCCCCTGTTCCTCGGCGAGCGGCCGCCAGGACGCGACGCGCTCCGCGGTGAGCGCGCCGATGTCCGTGAGCTGCAGATCGGCCGCGGCGTGTTCGGCCAGCGCCAGGTCGAGCAGGTCGTCGAGGACCTGCGCCAGGCGTTTGCCCTCCGTGCGCACGGAGGCGATCTCCTCGTTGTCCTCGGGGAGTTCGAGCGCGAGGAGCTCGATCCGCAGCAGCAGCGCGGCGAGGGGGTTGCGCAGCTGGTGCGAGGCGTCGGCGACGAAGGCGCGCTGCTGCTCCAGCACGTCCTCGACGTTGTCGGCCATCTCGTTGAACGACCGGGCCAGGCGCCTGAGTTCCGGCGGCCCGCCGGAGGCCGCGACCCGGGACCTCATCCGCCCGCTGGCGATGTCGTGGGTGGCCGCGTCCAGGGTCCGCACGGGCAGCAGCACCCAGCCGGTGAGGCGGATCGCGGCGCCGACCGCCACCAGCATCGCGATCGCTTCGCCGGCCGCGATCAGCAACCAACCGCGCAGCGTGCGCGAGCGCATCTCGGCCGTGGGCGAGTCGAGGACCACGACGGCGACGACATCGCCGTCCCGTACGACGGGTGAGGCGACGACGACCCTGCCGTCCTGCCACGGCCAGACCTGCGGCGGATCGTGGCTGCGCCGCCCCAGCAGGGCCTCCTTGAACGCCTCGCGCCCCTCCCCCTCGATCGGGAGCTGCCAGGCCGCGGGGGCCTTCGCCATGGCGCTGTCGTCGCGGTAGAAGACACCGGCGCGGATTCCGTACACCGATGCGTAGGTGTCGAGTTCGCTCCGCAGGGTGCGCCGCCGCTCGTCGTAACCGGCTGCCCGCTCGGTGATGAACTGTGCGAGTGCGGCGAAGCGTGCCGTGTCGTCGATGCGGTCGATGACGACGCGTTGCTGCTGGGCCGCCGCCACGCTGACGGCCAGCGGGAAGCCGAGGGCGAGGAGCACGCCCGCCATGAGAACGATGAGCAGGGGAAGCAGCCGGGTACGCACCTGGGACGGACGCCTCTACGCGGACGGGGCGACGAGGCGGTAACCGACTCCGCGCACCGTCTCGATCAGTGCGGGCAGCCGCAGTTTGGAACGCAGGGACGCGACGTGCACTTCGAGCGTGCGCCCCGTGCCCTCCCAGCTCGTGCGCCACACCTCGCTGATGATCTGCTCCCGGCGGAACACCACTCCGGGGCGCTGGGCGAGCAGCGCGAGCAGGTCGAACTCCTTGCGGGTGAGCTGGACTTCCGATCCGTCGACGCTGACCCGGCGGGTCGGCAGCTCGATGTGGACGTGGCCGAGACGCAGCGCGGCGACGGGCATGGGCACGGTGTCCTCGCCCGGCGCGTTGCGCCGGCTGACGGCGTGGATACGGGCGAGGAGCTCGCCGGTGTCGTACGGCTTGACCACGTAGTCGTCGGCGCCGAGGTTGAGGCCGTGGATCCGCGACCGTACGTCGGCGCGCGCGGTCACCATGATCACCGGGGTGGAGGTGCGCTTGCGGATCTTCCCGCACACCTCGTAGCCGTCCTGGTCGGGCAGGCCGAGGTCGAGGAGCACGACACCGAACGGCTCCATGCCCGCGGGCAGCAGCGCCTGCAGTGCCTCCTCGCCGCTGCGCGCGTGCACGACCCGGAAGCCGTGCCGGGCCAGGATGGCGGAGAGAGCGGCCGCGACGTGGTTGTCGTCCTCGACGAGCAGAAGTCTCATGGCCTCCCTCTCCGGTTCTCCGATGGTTTCGATCGTGCGGTGCCGGTACGCGTCGGCAGGTGTCGGTGCGGTCTCTCGTACGTTCCTCGTCACTTCCCCGTACCGGTTCCCGTACCGAGGCGTTCCACGTCATGACGTACCAGGGCATCCACTCCGATGAGAGGCAGGTCAGTCAAGGCCCGCCCGTCGCTTCCGGCCATCTGTTATCCACCCGGTACGCCGCGGGCATCGCACCCTGCGTCCCGTTCACACGGAGTGTCCGGTTGCCGCCGGATCGTTATCCTCAATTTCCGCTCAGATGTAATGACGCTGGTAGCACTGCGTCACTAGGGTCCTTCCCAACCGAGGAGGACGGAGCGTGAAGCCGATGAGCGGAGTTTCAGTGACCAAGGGTGCCGGGGACGCCGCGCCTGCGGCGGACGACCTTGTCGTACTGAGCAACGTCAACAAGCACTTCGGCGCGCTGCATGTGCTCCAGGACATCGACCTGACGATCGCCCGTGGCGAGGTCGTGGTCGTCATCGGGCCCTCCGGGTCCGGGAAGTCCACGCTGTGCCGCACGATCAACCGCTTGGAGACGATCGACTCGGGCGCCATCTCGATCGACGGCAAGCCGCTGCCCGCGGAGGGCAGGGAGCTGGCCGGGCTGCGTGCCGATGTCGGTATGGTCTTCCAGTCGTTCAATCTCTTCGCGCACAAGACGGTGCTCGAGAACGTGATGCTGGGCCAGATCAAGGTCCGCAAGACGGACAAGAAGGCCGCCGAGGACAAGGCCCGTACTCTGCTCGACCGGGTGGGTGTGGCGACGCAGGCCGACAAGTACCCCGCCCAGCTCTCCGGCGGTCAGCAGCAA
This sequence comes from Streptomyces sp. NBC_01591, assembly GCF_035918155.1. NCBI lineage: Bacteria > Bacillati > Actinomycetota > Actinomycetes > Kitasatosporales > Streptomycetaceae > Streptomyces > Streptomyces sp. NBC_01591. Next base: position 6,561,437 of record NZ_CP109327.1, on the reverse strand, counting down.
CGCGTGGCCATCGCACGGGCGTTGGCGATGGACCCGAAGGTGATCCTCTTCGACGAGCCGACCTCCGCGCTCGACCCGGAGATGATCAACGAGGTGCTGGAGGTCATGCAGCAGCTCGCCCGGGACGGCATGACGATGGTCGTCGTCACGCACGAGATGGGCTTCGCGCGCTCGGCGGCGAACCGGGTCGTCTTCATGGCGGACGGAAAGATCGTCGAAGAGGCCACGCCCGACCAGTTCTTCAGCAACCCGCGCAGTGACCGGGCCAAGGACTTCCTGTCGAAGATCCTTCACCACTGACTGATCCTGCACCGCCGGGCCCGGACCGGCCGATCACTCACATCGCGTCAACTCTAGGGAAAACCACCATGCAGCTTCGTAAGGTCACCGCCGCCTCGGCCGCCGTGCTCGCCCTCGCCCTCACCGCCACCGCCTGTGGCTCCGACAAGGAGGACGGCGGCTCGGGCGACGGCAAGAAGATCACGATCGGCATCAAGATCGACCAGCCGGGCATCGGCCTGAAGACCCCCGACGGCAAGTACGTCGGCTTCGACGTCGATGTCGCCACGTACGTCGCCAAGGAGCTCGGCTACAAGGCCGAGGACATCGTCTTCAAGGAGACCAAGAGCGCCGACCGCGAGACGGCGATCGAGCGTGGTGACGTGAAGTTCATCGCCGCCTCCTACTCGATCAACGACGAGCGCCTGCAGAAGGTCGACTTCGCGGGTCCGTACCTGCTGGCCCACCAGGACATCCTGGTCCGCGCCGACGACGATTCGATCAAGTCGCCGGAGGACCTGAACAACAAGAAGCTGTGTTCGGTCACCGGCTCGACCTCGGCGAAGAACGTCAAGGACAAGCTGGCCCCGAAGGCGCAGCTCCAGACGTACGGCGGCTACTCGGAGTGCCTGACCGGCCTGGAGAACAAGGTCATCGACGCGCTGACCACCGATGACAGCATCCTGGCGGGCTACGCCTCGCAGCAGAACTTCCAGGGCAAGTTCAAGCTGGCCGGCTTCAAGATGACCAACGAGAACTACGGCATCGGACTGAAGAAGGGCGACGCCGACCTCAAGAAGAAGGTCAACGACGCACTCACCAAGATGGTCTCGGACGGTTCCTGGGACAAGGCCGTGGAGGCCAACTTCGGCCCGGCGAACTACAAGAACGAGCCCGCCCCGAAGATCGGCAACATCGTCAAGTGAAGCAGGGCTGACCGGGCGCGCCGTCCGTGAACGGCGGCGCGCCGTGCCCTCCTACACGCGGAAGCGCGGGAGATCGTGTTCGACTTTCTTGAAGGTTACGACCTGCTGGGGGCCTTCTGGGTGACGGTGCAGCTCACCGTCTACTCCGCCCTCGGCTCCCTCATATGGGGAACGCTGCTGGCCGGCATGAAGGTCAGCCCGGTCCCCCTGATGCGCGGCTTCGCCACCGCGTACGTGAACGTGGTCCGGAACATTCCGCTGACCGTGATCATCGTGTTCTCGTCGCTGGGTCTGTACCAGACGCTGGGCGTCATGCTCGGTGCCGATGTCATCGACGACATCAACTTCCGGCTGGCCGTACTCGCCCTGGCCGCCTACACAGCCGCCTTCGTCTGCGAGGCGCTGCGCTCCGGCATCAACACGGTACCGGTCGGCCAGGCCGAGGCGGCGCGCGCACTCGGGCTGAGCTTCACGCAGGTACTGCGGCTGATCATCCTTCCTCAGGCATTCCGTGCGGTGGTCAACCCGTTGTCCAACGTGCTGATCGCGCTGACGAAGAACACCACGGTCGCCTCCGCGATCGGTGTCGTCGAGGCCTCCTACCTGATGAAGGACATGATCGAGGCCGAGGCCCAGCTGATCCTCATCTCGGCGGTCTTCGCGTTCGGCTTCATCGTTCTGACCCTCCCAACCGGCCTGATCCTCGGCTGGGTGAGCAAGAAGGTGGCGGTGAAGCGATGAGTTCCGTCCTCTACGACGCACAGGGCCCCCGCGCCAAGCAGCGCAACATCCTGTACACGGTGCTGTTCGTGCTGTGCGCCGCGGCCGTGGTGTGGTGGGTGTACGACGGCCTGGCCGAGAAGCACCAGCTCGACTGGATCAAGTGGAAGCCCTTCTTCACCAGCTCCCAGCCCTGGGTCACGTACATCTGGCCGGGTCTCGAGAGCACGCTCAAGGCGGCGTTCTTCGCCCTGATCATCGCGCTGCCGCTCGGAGCGCTCTTCGGTGTCGGTCGGCTCTCCGACCACCGGTGGGTACGGGTGCCGGCCGGCGTGGTCGTGGAGTTCTTCCGTGCCATCCCGGTGCTGATCCTGATGATCATCGCGAACGCGGTGTACTCGGAGTACACGAACATCAGCACCGAGGACCGTCCCCTGTTCGCCGTGGTGACCGGTCTGGTGCTGTACAACGCCTCCGTACTCGCCGAGATCGTGCGAGCCGGTATCCACACCCTTCCGAAGGGTCAGGGTGAGGCTGCCAAGGCTCTCGGCATGCGCAAGGGCCAGACCATGGTGTTCGTGCTGCTGCCGCAGGCGGTGACGGCGATGCTGCCGGCGATCGTCAGCCAGCTCGTCGTCATCGTGAAGGACACCGCGCTGGGCGGCGCCGTGATGACCTTCCCCGAGCTGCTGGCCTCGGTCCGCCCGATGGCTGCGAACTACGGCGCGAACACCATCGCGTGCTTCACCATCGTCGCCCTGATCTACCTCCTGGTGAACTTCGCGCTCACCTCGTTCGCGAGCTGGCTGGAGCAGTGGCTCCGGCGCAAGAAGAAGGGGAAGGGCACCGCGCCCGGGGGCGCACCCGAGATCATCGGTACGCCGTCGCTCGTCGTCGACGACGAGCGCGCCGTCTGACGGCTCGTCGAAATGCGTCCCCGAGGGGCGGTGGCAGATCTGCCACCGCCCCTCACCGCTCTTTGGTGTCGCTTGACGCAAGCACCGGCAGTAGGTTGCATACGTTCTGTGATCGCGCCCCCTGTCCTCTCCGCCGCCACGCCTCCTCAACCCTCCATCCGCCTTTCGAGCCGCTCGCTCCTCGCGTCCGCGTCGTTTGAACGGATCTCAGGAGTCGCGCCGTGGACCCGGTGATCGTCGTGGGTGCCGGGCCGGTCGGCCTGGCGCTGTCGCTCGCCCTCGCGGCGCAAGGCGTTCCCTCCGTCCTGCTCGACGAGGACCCGGGCAAGGACGAGACACGCCCCGCCCGCACCGTGGTGCTGCGCGAGGACACCGCGGCCCTGGTGGAGCGGCTGGGCTGCAAGGCGCTCCGGCACGAGGGGGTGCGATGGGCCGGGTGGCGGTCGATGCGGCGCAAGCAGCTGGTGCGTGAGCTGCCGCTCGGCGAGGACTCCTCCGAGGGTGATCCGCTGCCGGCCCCCATCCATCTGCCCCAGCACGTGCTGGCGCGCGGGCTGCGGGACGCGGTGGCCGCGCAGGAGCTGGTGCGGGTGGCCCCGTACAGCCGGATCGACACCCTGGAGCAGGACGCCACCGGCGTCACCGTGCACACCAGGGAGCCGAACGCGACCTGGTGGCGCGGGAGTTATCTGGTGGGCTGCGACGGCGCCAGGTCCACCGTGCGCAAGCTGCTCGACATCCGGTTTCCCGGACGTACGGCGGTGGAGCGGCATGCCGTCGCGGCGCTGCGTACCGAGCTGCCCTGGCCCGGACAGGCCGTGCTGCACCGGCTGCCGCCGTGGCGCACCGGTGGCGCCGAGGTGACGGCGCGGCCGCTGCCGGACGGCGTCTGGCGGCTGGACTGGCTGCTGCCGCCGCGCGGCGAGCTCGTCACCCCGGATGCCCTGATCACCCGGGTCCGGGACACCCTGGCGGGCTGGTGCGGGGAGACACCGCCGTACGAGCTGCTGGACACGGGCGTGTACACGCTGCACCACCGGCTCGCCCTGCGCTGGCGGGTCGACCGGGCCTTCCTGGCCGGCGACGCCGCCCATCTGCTGGGCGCGCTGGGCACCCAGGGGCTCGACGAGGGGTTGCGGGACGCCGAGAACCTGGCCTGGAAGCTGGCCCAGGACTGGCACCACGGCGCCTCCGACGTGTTGCTCGACAGCTACCAGGCCGAGCGCCGGGCCGCGGTCGCCGCACGGCTGCGCGCCGCAGACCAGTCGCTGCCGATACTGCGTGGCGGCGGAGGGCTGCGGACGCTGGTCCCGGGGAGCGCACGGGAGCACGATTCGCTGCTCGCCGACGGACATCTGGGATGCGGCCCCCTCGGTGCGCCCCCCTCGTACTCGCATTCGCCCCTTGCGCCCCCACGCGCCGAGGCGCACACCTCTGTGGGTACGCCCCCCGGTGCGCCGGTGGCCGATGTGCGGGTGACGGCCCCCGACGGCACGACCGTGCGGCTCCGGGAACGGTTGGGGCAGGGGCATCTGCTGGTGATTCTGGTGGCCCCCGGGACCGGGGTCTGGGACCGGCGTCACTGGATGACCGCCGGTGTCATGCCCCGCCTCGTCGCCGCCGTCGACGCCCTGCCGATGAAGGGCGAGCTGCTGGTGACCGAGAGCTACCCGGGGGCGTCGGCCCACACCGTGCTCCTGGTCAGGCCGGACGGTCATCTCGTGGCGTCGTTCGGCGGGGTGCAGCCCCGGGACCTCTTCGCGGCGGCGGACGCGGTACGTGGCGGAGCGGTGCGCGCCGCCGTACGTTCCGACCAGACTGCGGGCATCAATTGACCGATGCGGACGTGGATGGTGTACTCCGAATCGTGACCGACACCGATGTGCGCCTGTGGCGGAGGGTCCATATGGACCTCGTCCGCTATGCGGGCTGCGTGTGTCGGCCGTCCTGCTGAATCGCCTTCCCCTGCCCCGCCGTGCGCGCTGCCGTACGGGCGGGCGCCCGCGCGAACCCTCAGGACGGTCTCTGTGTCTGCCCCTGCCTCACTCCCTGTAAGCACGCCTGCGCCCGTTCCCGGGCCCGCATCCGCATCCGCATCCGCATCCGTCGATGGTTCCGGTCCGACGGCTGCGGAACTGCTCGGTTTCGTCCGCCGTGTCGCCGCCGACGCCGAGATCGTCGCCTCGCTCCCCCTCGATCCCGAAGGCCGCACCTGGGTCCAGCTCGAAGGCCCGGGCGGCAGCGAGGCCTGGCTGATCGGCTGGCCGCCGGGGACCGGCACCGGCTGGCACGACCACGCCGACTCGATCGGCGCCTTCACCACCGCGGCCGGCACCCTCAGGGAACTGTCGCTGGCCGCCCGGCTGCCCACCGACGGCTGGAAGACCCTCGAACTCACCGAGGGCATCGACCGCTCCCAGGAACTGGCCACCGGCCAGGGCCGGGCGTTCGGCCGCCACCACGTCCACGAGGTGCTGAACGAGTCCGCCACGGAGCACGCCGTCTCCGTCCACGCGTACTACCCGCCGCTGCCGCGGATCCGGCGTTACAGCCGCAGCGGTGCGCTGCTCCGCCTTGAGCAGGTCGAACGGCCGGAGGACTGGCAGTGAGTGACAGCCGCCGGGGCGGTACGGAGCCGCTCGGGATCGACGATCTGCTGGACAGCGTCCGGGCGGGGTTCGTCAGGGTCGGCCCGCAGGAGGCGGCGGCCGCCGCTGCGGACGGTGCGCTGCTCGTGGACATCCGCTACGTGGAGCTGCGGGAGCGGGACGGGCTGATTCCGGGGGCGCTGGTCGTCGAGCGCAATGAGCTCGAATGGCGGCTCGACCCGCGGGGAAGCCATCGGGCGCCGCAGGCGGTGAGCCACGATCTCCGGGTCGTGGTGGTCTGCAACGAGGGTTACGCGTCGAGCCTGGCTGTCGCGTCCCTGCGACAGTTGGGGCTGCACCGGGCGACGGATCTGATCGGCGGGTTCCAGGCGTGGCGCGCTGCGGGGTTGCCAGTCGAGGTGTGACGGGCCGGGACTCACTGCCTGAACGTGGCCGCCTCCATCGGCCGGACCCTGAGTGCGAGTCGGCCGGGCAGCGCGGTGGCGGCCAGTGTCAGCAGTGCGGCGGCGCCCACCACCGTCGCGTACAGCCTCGGCAGAACGGTGGGCGCCGCGTTCGTCGCGGCTGCCCTGCCTGGCGACCAGGACAGTGGCGGCAAGCAGGTTATCCATGTGCCGCGGCCGGGGTCGTCGGGCCGCCGGGCTCGTGGTCCCGGCCGGTGACACGACAGGCCCGATGCGGACCGTGCGGGCGCCCACAGGGGGTGCGACATCGACGCACTCGCGCCGCCGCTTCTCCGCCATGCGCAGGTTCCTCGCACTGAGCGGCTTCTCTGCCATGTGTCACACAGTGCTCCGTGCACAGATACCTGCGCACTGGAGCGTGCCTGTGTCTTCATGCGGGGCTGTCCCTCATGCGTTCTTCATGCGGGGCTGTCCCTCATGCGTTCCACCGGGCCCACCCCTTCTGCCGCCGGCCGTTCCCCCGAATCCGCCCCGACACACCCGAACGCCACGCTCCGGTGGAGCAATCCCCGTACCCGACGGACATTCACCTCAACACCAAGGACCGACGTGACGGAGACCTCGCACCCATGCCGACGCCCACCCTGACCCCCGACCAACTGGACGCCAAGGCCGCTCGCCTTCATGACACCGCGGCATGGCAGCAGATCATCACCGGCTGGGAAGCTACGGCCCCCGACCCTGTACGGCCTTCCTCTCCCGCTGCCCCCGGTGCCGCGGAACAGCTGCCGGACCGCCGGCCGACCGACTGGCGCGACCTGCTGTCCGTGCCGGTCGACCAGCTCATCGCCGACTCCGTCCGTGGCCTGCCGGCGACCGCGCCGCGCGAACGGCCGCTTCCCGGGAGGCTGGGCGCGGTGCTCCCGGACCGGCTCCACTCCTGGCGGCGCATCGGCCAGCCCGAGGTACGCCCCTCCACGCACCTCGCCTACGCGAGGCAGATCCTGACCGAATGGGGCTGGCAGAACACCCCGTACCGGCTCCGCAACACACGCGGCGCACGATGCATCTGCGGCGCTCTCCTCACCGCGCACCGCCTGGGCTACGGCTCCCTCGACACCGTGGACCGGGCCGGTGCCTGGCTCGTCGCCGAGTTGCGCTCCCGGGGCTGGACCGGGCTGATCGGGCCCTGGAACCGCTGCCCCGGCCGCACCGCCGCAGATGCGCTCGCCCTGATCGACGCCACCATCACCCGCGCCGCCCGCGCCGGGCAGTGATCACTCCGCCTCTCCCGCAGGCCGCCTGACCACGGCGGCGATACCCGGAGCGCTCTCTCCCTCGTACGAACCCACACGAGCCCGGTCAGAAGGGCTCGTCCAGGCCTTCCGTGTCCTCGCCCTCGTCCTCCAGCGCCTGCCGCACGACGCGCAGGGCCATGCCCTCCCCGTACCCCTTGCGCGCCAGCATGCCGGCAAGGCGGCGCAGCCGCTTGTCGCGGTCCAGGCCACGAGTGGAGCGCAGCTTGCGCGCAACCAGCTCGCGGGCGGTCGCCTCCTCCTGTTCGGAGTCGAGCTGCCCGACGGCCTCGTCGATCACGGCGGAGTCCACCCCCTTGGTACGCAGCTCACGGACGAGAGCGCGGCGGGCCAGTCCGCGTCCGTGATGCCGGGACTCCACCCAGGCGTCCGCGAACGCCGCGTCGTCGATCAACCCGACATCCTCGAAGCGCGAAAGCACTTCTTCGGCTGCCTCATCCGGGATCTCCCGTTTGCGCAGGGCGTCCGCGAGCTGCTTACGGGTGCGCGGTGTCCCGGTGAGCAGGCGCAGGCAGATGTTGCGCGCCTGCTCGACCGGGTCTCGCGGCTCCCCCTTCTCGGCCCTCGACGAGGAAGGGGAGCCGCTGCTCCTGGTGCGGGAGCGGGCACGACGGCCCGCCCCCTCGCCGAATCCGGTGCCCGAGCCCGTGCCACGACCGGGACCGGCCTCCGGCTCGTACTCACCCTCGGACTCGGCCATGTACCCGGCGGCGATCTCGTGACCGGGTCCGGCGTGATGGTCAGTGGCGCTGACCGGCCACTCCGTACGACGCGTCACGGGCTAGCTCTTGGCCGCCGCGGTCTTGGCCGGCTTGGCCTTGCCGGCCGGAGCGGGCACCGACTTCGCGCTGTCGGCCGGAGCTGCGGCACCGCCTGCCGCGTCCGCACCGGACTCGGCGGCGCTGTCATCGGGCCTGACGCCGATGCCCAGCTTCTCGAGGATCTTCTTCTCGATCTCGTTGGCGAGATCGGGGTTGTCCTTGAGGAAGTTACGGGCGTTCTCCTTGCCCTGGCCGAGCTGGTCGCCCTCGTACGTGTACCAGGCGCCCGCCTTGCGGACGAAGCCGTGCTCCACGCCCATGTCGATCAGACCGCCCTCGCGGCTGATGCCCTGGCCGTAGAGGATGTCGAACTCGGCCTGCTTGAAGGGCGGCGCGACCTTGTTCTTGACGACCTTGACGCGGGTGCGGTTGCCGACGGCGTCGGTGCCGTCCTTCAGCGTCTCGATCCGGCGGATGTCGAGGCGCACCGAGGCATAGAACTTGAGCGCCCGGCCACCGGTCGTGGTCTCCGGCGAGCCGAACATCACACCGATCTTCTCGCGGAGCTGGTTGATGAAGATCGCGGTGGTCTTGGACTGGTTGAGCGCGCTGGTGATCTTGCGGAGTGCCTGGCTCATCAGACGGGCCTGCAGACCCACGTGCGAGTCACCCATCTCACCCTCGATCTCCGCGCGTGGCACGAGCGCCGCGACGGAGTCGATGACGATCAGATCGAGGGCGCCGGAGCGGACCAGCATGTCCACGATCTCGAGGGCCTGCTCGCCGTTGTCCGGCTGGGACAGGATGAGGCTGTCGATGTCGACGCCGAGCTTCTTCGCGTACTCGGGGTCGAGGGCGTGCTCCGCGTCGATGAAGGCGACCGAGCCGCCGAGCCTCTGCGCGTTCGCCACCGCGTGCAGCGTCAGCGTCGTCTTGCCGGAGGATTCCGGTCCGTACACCTCCACCACACGGCCGCGCGGCAGGCCGCCGACACCGAGGGCCACGTCGAGGGCGGTCGACCCGGTGGGGATCACTTCGATGGGCTCGTTCGGCCGCTCACCGAGGCGCATCACCGCGCCCTTGCCGAATTGCCGTTCAATCTGTGCGAGTGCGGCGTCCAGCGCCTTCTCGCGGTCGGTTCCTGCCATGGGTTCCACCCGATTTGCTTGAGTCGATCGCTTCACGTCAAAGACGCTAACCCCTGCCACTGACAATGGGCCTCGACGTCCTCCCGGCCTGTGGACAACTCCACGGTCGGGCCCGGGAAAACCCGGCCGGAATCCCATGAGAATGGATGTTCGATTTTGCTGTCAAGCGCACCATGCCGAACCGATCCACACCCGAGCAGCCCCTGACGCTCCGCTGCCGGGCAGTCAAGAACAGGCGATTGACACCATGCTAAATTCCGGCGATATGGGGTCAAAATCGACAGGAAAGGTGGCTCTGGTCGCCGGGGCGACACGGGGTGCGGGCCGCGGCATCGCCGTTCAACTGGGTGCGATCGGAGCGACCGTCTACGTCACGGGACGGACGAGCGGGTCGGAGCGCTCGGAGATGAACCGCCCGGAGACCGTGGAGGAGACTGCGGCTCTCGTGGACGAGGCGGGCGGCTGCGGGATCCCGGTCCGGGTCGACCCATCTGGTGCCCGAGGAGGTCGACGCGCTCTTCGCGCCAGCGCACGAGCTGGAGCCCCACGGTGCGACCGCCGTGTCCCTCACACCCGGCTGGCTGCGGTCCGAGGCCATGCTGGAGGCCCACGGCGTCACCGAAGCGAACTGGCATGACGCGATTGCGCACTCGCCCCACTTCGCCATCTCCGAGAGCCCGGCGTTCGTCGGCCGGGCGGTGGCCGCGCTCGCGCAGGACCCCCGGGTGTCGCGCTGGAACGGCAGGTCGCTGTCGAGCGGACAGCTGGCGAAGGTCTACGGCTTCACCGATCTCGACGGCAGCCGACCCGATGCCTGGAGGTACGTCACCGAGGTCCAGGACCCGGGCCGCCCCGCCGACGTAACGGGCTATCGCTGAGGACCAGAACCCGAGAGACCCGGAAAGCACTGCCGACGAAACGGTCAGGCGAACTCCGGGCCCTCGCGACGAAACGGTCAGGCGCTCTCCGGCTCCGCGGCAGCGCCCTGTCCGCCCTCGCCCCCGCCGCTCCCGTCACCCCTGTCGCTCCCGGAGGCGCGCCAGGAACGGCGCAGCCGCGTGAGCACCGGCTCGCCCCGTCGTCGGCCCCGGCCGTGCATCCGTGGGTCGTCCGTCACGTCATACCGCTTCACATACGCGCCGAGGAACGCCTGGAGCGTGGCGACGGCCGGGATCGCGATCAGCGCGCCCACGGCGCCCATCAGGGCCGTGCCCGCGATGACCGATCCGAAGGCGACCGCCGGATGGATGTCGACGGTCTTGGAGGTGAGCTTGGGCTGCAGGGCGTAATTCTCGAACTGCTGGTAGATCACGACGAAGCCGAGCACCCACACCGCGTACCAGGGGTCGACGGTGAACGCGATCAGCATCGGCAGAGCGCCCGCCAGATACGTACCGATCGTGGGGATGAACTGGGAGACCAGCCCGACCCAGACGGCGAGCGCCGGCGCGTACGGAACGCCGAGGATCACCAGCAGGATGTAGTGCGCGATCCCGGAGACGAGGGCCATCAGACCGCGCGAGTAGAGGTAGCCGCCGGTCTTGTCGACCGCGATCTCCCAGGCCCGCAGGACCTCTGCCTGCCTGGCCGGCGGCAGCACGGAGCACAGGGCGCGCCGCAGCCTGGGGCCGTCGGCCGCGAAGTAGAACGAGAACAGGAAGATCGTCAGAAGACGGAACAGCCCGCCGAGCACGGTGGTGGAGATGTCGAGCACTCCGGTCGCGCTGTTCTGGACGTACTTCTGCAGCCAGTCGGAGTGGAGCAGACTGTCCTGGACCTCGACCCTGGAAAGGTCGGTGTGGAAGGTCTGGTTGACCCAGTTGATCACCGAGTCCAGATACTTCGGGAACTCCTCGACCATGTCGACGATCTGGCCCGCGAGCATCGAGCCGAGCAGCACGACGAAGCCCACCCCGGCGATCAGCACCCCGAGGAAGACCAGGAAGGTGGCGAGGCCGCGGCGCATGCCGCGCGCCGACATCCGGCTCACCGCCGGCTCGATGGCAAGCGCCAGGAAGAACGCGATCAGCACATTGATCAGCAGCCCGATGAGCTGGTCGAACGCCCAGCTGCCGAGCCGGAAGCAGGCGTAGAGCGCCAGGGCGAGAATCATGGCGCGCGGCAGCCACGCGGGCATGCGCACCGGCCCGTTGCCGACGGGCGCGACGGGTGGCGCGGCCGGCGGGACGGGCGGTGTGGAAGGCGGCTGGGTCTGTGCTGTCTCGTCTGTCGGTGCCACGGTTCCAGTCTCGCCTACGGCTGTGACAGGCAAGCGCCCACCCCGGACAACAGCACAGGTCCGTCCGCTGACGGGTCGGAAATCAGTGCAGGTCCGGCCGCTGACGAACCGGAGATCGGCACGTGTCCGCGACGGGCCGGAAGCCGGCGATCGTCCGCGACGAGCCGAGAACCGATGTCTGCCGGCGACGAGCCGGGAGTCGACGCGGGTCGGCCGCGGACCCGGACGTCAGCGCTTGTCCGCGGGGATGCCGACCGCGGTGCAGACACCGCGCCAGACGTCCTTGGTTTCCCAGCCCGCGGCCAGCGCCTGGTACACCGTCTGCCCGCCGAGCTCGGCCATCACATGATCGCGCGCGAAGGAGTCGGCGTACCCCACGCCGAAGTGGTCTGCCATCCGTTCCCAGAAAATCGTCAACCGCATGACCTCAGTATCCCGCTCCTGAGAGTGCAGCCGGGCCGCTACGTCTTGCCGAGAGCGCTTACCGCCCTACGGTCGGTCCATGGCTGGAACCGGAACAAGTCCCCTCAACCGTGCCGAGCAGTTCATTTGGCTCACGGCCCGTGTCCTGGAACAGCGGCGGTTCGCTCATCACTTCCTGGAAGGAAGTGCGGACGCCGTGGAAACCGCACTCGCCGCCTATCTGAACGAGGACGGCGGCTACGGGCACGCGCTCGAACCCGATCTGCGCGGCCCTGTCAGTCAGCCACTGCACACCGCGCACGCCCTCAATGTGCTGGACTCCATCGAGCGCTGCGACGGGTTGCGGGTGGAGCGGATCTGCCGCTTCCTCACCGAGGTGTCGACCAAGGAGGGCGCGCTGCCCGCGCTCCTGCCGACACAGCGCGGCTATCCCGCCGCGCCGTTCATCCCGATCGTCGACAATCCTCCCGCGGAGCTGTTGACCACCGGCCCCGTCGTCGGGCTCCTGCACCGCAACGCGGTGTGGCATGCCTGGCTGTTCCGGGCCACCGATTTCTGCTGGGCCGCGGTGGACGCACTGGACCGGTCGCATCCGTACGAGATCGAGGCGGCCCTCGTGTTCCTGGACGGCGCTCCGGACCGGGCGAGGGCGGAGGCGGCGGCCGACCGGCTCGGGCGGCTGGTACGGGATCAGCGGCTCGCCGTACTGGATCCTGAGCGGCGCGCCGAGTACCCCGTCGCGGCCGGATACGCGCCGGGTGAGCAGCACTTTCCGTACGACTACGCCCGTACGCCCGAGTCACTCGCCCGTCACTGGTTCACCGACGAGGAGCTCTCCCGCTCGCTCGACCACCTCGCGGCCGAGCAGCAGGCGGACGGCGGCTGGCCGGTCAACTGGCGGCAGTGGGCACCGGGGACGGCTCTGGAGGGACGGCCCATCGTGACGCTCAAGGCTCTTCTGACACTGCGCGCCCATGGGCGCAGCCTCGGCTGAGACCCGGTGGCCGGTGCGGGTGCCGGTCAGCCGGCTGCGGACGCTCCGTCGGGCCCGGCAGCTGTGTCGCGCAGCAGCAGGGCCGCGATGGCGAGCGCGGCGCCGCGTGGTGACGACGGATCGAGGCCGGTCAGCTCGGTGAGCTTGGCCAGGCGGTTGTCGACGGTGTTGGGGTGCAGCCCCAGCAGAGCCGCGGTGAGGCGTCGGTCCTGGTGCTGCGCCAGGTGGGTGCGGAGGGTCCGCAGCAGTTCGGGGCGGCCCGCGACGGGGTCCAGCAGGGCGGCGATGCGGTGGCTGCTGGGGCCGGGGCGGGACAGGTGGAATTCGAGGAGTACGTCGTCCAGGACGTGCAGTCCGGGCGGCAGCCCGCAGGTGCGGGCGACCCGGAGGATCTCCACGGCCGTCCGGGACGCCTCGGGGACCGCTTCCGGCGTCGCCGCCGGCACGGCGGCGATCCGGACTTCGGCCCCACAGGCGCGTGTCAGCCGCTCGGCGAGGTCGCCCGGTGGTTCGCATCCCCGCGGTACGACGGCCCGTCCGGCCCCCGCGTCGAAGAGGAAGAGCAGTTCCGCGCCGAATCCCTGGTCGAGCACGGTCTGGATGCGCCGCATCCGGCGCCGTATGGTCACCGCGTTCCCCGGTTCCGGACCGCCGGGTTCCGCACCGCCCTGGTCCGCATCGCCCGGTTCCGCACCTGCGTCGGCCGAGGGTTCCAGGACGACGGCGAGCACGAGCGCGGGCCCGTCGAGGCCGAGCTGCTCAAGCAGGGCGCGGCCGGGTTCCAGCGTCCCGTCGAGAAATCCGCGTATCAGGGAGCGACGCCGCTCGCGCTGTTCCGCCTCCAGCGCGGACCGCTCGTCCATATAGGTCTCGGCCACCGCACCGACCAGGGAGTGGTGCGACCGGAGCAGCAGATCGACCAGTTCGATCAGTGCACCCTCCTCGCCGGGCTCCGCCGTCTCCCGCAGCAACTGCCACAGGACATAGACGCCGAGCGCGTGGCTGCGCAGCAGCAGATGCAGTGGCATTCCCTCCTCCGCGCGCTGCGCCGCCCGCTCCCGGAAGAGGCGGAGCCCGCCCGGACCGGGGTGCGGTTCGGTGACGCGGCGGAGAAAGAGGCGTACGCCGTGCCGGACGGTCGCGGCGATCTCCAGGTCCTTCACATCGTCCGGGAGCCCCGCGTACCCGGGGAGCTGCTCGAAGGACTCACGGGACATGTGCCGCGCCAGCCCATTGACCTTGGGCTCGCAACGCAGGGCGAGGACCCTGGCCCCGTCGGACAGCGTCACGTCGGTGCTCCCTCTCCCCGGAGGATCTTGTGACACGTCACAGTACGCGGCCCGCCGAGGTGTGACGAGAGCGGGTGTCGCAGGTCACCTCCGCAGCCGAGACTCGGGTTCCTGGCCGTCCGCCGTACAGCACCGAAGGAGCCGCGGGTATGACCGAGCACAAGCCGACGGACTATCTCAGCTATATCGACCGGGTGTGGCAGGGCGAGGACACGCTGCTGGCCCACCTGTCCGGGGCGTACACCGGCGCGGAACTGGTGCCCGTGCGCGAGCGGGTCGGATTCCTGCCCGCCTTCGCCAATGTGGCGGTGTTCGACACCGGCGACGGACTGGTGCTGGTGGACTCCGGCGACATACGGACGGCGGCTCCGCTGCACGAGGCGGTCCGCGCCTTCAGCGATCAGCCGGTCAGTACCGTCGTCTATACGCACGGCCATGTGGACCATGTCTTCGGTGTCGCGCCGTTCGACGCGCAGGCGGACAGCGAGGGGCGCCCCCGTCCCGAGGTGATCGCGCACGAAGCGGTCACGGCCCGCTTCGACCGGTACGTCAGCACGGCGGGCTACAACACCTGGATCAACCGCAGGCAGTTCGGCGTACCGTCGCTGGACTGGCCGTCCACCTATCGCTACCCCGACACCACCTACCGCGACCGGATGACCGTCGAGCGCGGCGATCTGACCTTCGAGCTGGTGCACGCCAAGGGCGAGACGGACGACAGCACCTATGTGTGGGTTCCCGAACTCAAGGCGCTGTGCACCGGTGACCTCTTCATCTGGAACACCCCGAACGCGGGCAATCCGCAGAAGGTGCAGCGGTATCCGGAGGACTGGGCCCATGCACTGCGCGCCATGCAGGAGCTCGGCGCCGAACTGCTGCTGCCCGGCCACGGTGTGCCGATCGTGGGCAGGGAGCGGGTGTACCAGGCGCTCGACGACACGGCCCGGTTCCTGGAGTCGCTCTGCGAGCAGACCAGGGACCTGATGAACGCCGGGCACCGGCTCGATACCGTGCTGCACGGCGTGCAGGTGCCGCAGGAGCTGCTGCGGAAGCCCTATCTGCATCCCGCCTACGACGAGCCGGAGTTCGTCGTGCGCAATCTGTGGCGGCTGTGGGGCGGCTGGTACGACCAGAACCCGGCGCACCTCAAGCCGGCCCCGGACGCCGCGGTCGCCACCGAGTTCGCGAACGCCGCGGGCGGCGCGTCCGTGCTGGCGCAGCGGGCGCTGAAGCTGCTGGAGGAGGGTGAGCCGAGGCTCGCCTCGCATCTGGCGGAGACCGCCGCGCTGGCGGCGCCTGCCGATGTGGAAGTGGCACGGATACGCGCACGCGTCTACGGACAGCGGGCGGCGTCCGAGACGTCGACGATGGCCCGTGGGGTGTTCAACTGGGCGGCGGCGGAGTCGGCCGCGGTGGCGGAGGGAACTGACCTGGAGACCGAGCTGACCCGCTCCCCCGACGGCCGGAAACGGGCAGCCGGAATGATCAGCGTCGGTGTCGTGGACGAGGACGAGTGCGGCTGCGGAGTATCCGGGGAGGACGGGTGACAGCGCCTGCCGGGGCCGCCGGCCGGCTCCGGACGGGCGGCGGAACCGCGGGGGCTGAGCGGGCGCGCAAGGGTGCCTGGGGCACCACCTGGCTGCTGCTCGCCTTCATGCTGGTGAACTTCGCCGACAAGACCGTCATGGGCCTGGCCGCCGGCCCGATCCGTGACGAGCTGGGGCTGACCAGGGGTGAGTTCGGCACCGCGCAGTCCTCGTTCTTCGCCCTGTTCAGCCTGGCCGCGCTGGGGGTGTCGTTCCTGACCCGCCGGGTCCGCACGACCGTGCTGCTGCTCGGCATGGCCCTGCTGTGGTCGGTGGCGCAGTTGCCGATGCTGCTCGGCGCCGCCGGTTTCGGGACGCTGGTGGCGACCCGGGTGCTGCTCGGGGCGGCCGAGGGACCGGCCGCCCCGGTGGCGGTGCATCATCTGCACGGCTGGTTCGGGCAGAAGGAACGGACGCTGCCGACCTCCGTGCTGATGGTCGGTGCGGCAGGCGGGGTGGCGCTGTCCGCTCCGCTGCTGACCCTGGTGATCGACGCGTGGGGGTGGCGCTGGGCCTTCGGCGCCGTCGGGCTGGTCGGCCTGGTGTGGGCGGTGTGCTGGTACGCACGGGGCGAGGAGGGGCCGCTCGCGCCACTGTCGGGGGCGGCCTCCTCGGCCGATTCCGACGGGACGGGCCAGGCCGTTCCGTATCGCGGACTGCTGCTCTCCGGCACGTGGCTGACGGCGGCCTTCGGCGCGTTCGCCGCCTACTGGATGCTCTCCGCCGGACTGACCTGGGCGCCCGACTATCTGCACGAGGTTTCGGGGCTGACTTCGAAGCAGTCGGGAGCGGTGGTGACGGCAACCGCCGTCGGCAACGCCGTGGTGCTGCTGACTCACGGGCTGCTGGCGCGGCGGGCCTCCCGAAGGGGAACCGCGCCCCGGCTCCCGGCTGGACTCGGCGGTGGCCTCCTGATGTGTGTGGCCGCCCTGTCGATCGCGGCGTTCGCCGAGGTGGACTCGGTGGGCATGAAGATCGCGCTGATGGTCGGTCCGATGACGCTGACGAATGTGATCCTCACCGTCTCGCAGACGGCCGTCGCAAGGATCACGCCCGCCGGGCAGCGCGGGGTGGTGCTGGGTGCCCTGGCCTTCGTCTACGCACTCGCCGGAGTCCTTTCACCGCTGGTCACGGGCCGGATGGTGGATGCGGCCGCATCCGTGCCCACGGGCTACCACTCGGCGTATCTACTGATGGCCGCACTGGTGGCGGTGGCCGGTGTGCTCGCTGTCTGCTTCCTGCGACCGGAGCAGGACGCGGCACGGCTGGGCGTGACGGAGACCCCGCCGACAGGTCCCGGGGGGCACTGAGACCGGCCGTCCGCGGGTGCGTGTAAGGGGCTCGGTCCCATTGACCGAGCCCCTTACCGAATGCATGCCCCTACCGGATGTCTACCCCGTACGAGAGGCCTGCAAGGCGGGCCTGCCGGGGAAGCACTTGCAGGGGAGATCCATGCGGGCCCTGTACAGAAGGTCTGACGGGCCCCTGTACGGGAGGTCTAACTGAGGGCACGTACCCCTGCGGTGACGACCACGGCGGAGCCCACGACCACGAGGAAGGGCGCACGCAGGACCAGCGCGAGCGCCGCTGCGGCGAGGCCCGCGCCCCTGGCGTCCAGTGCCAGGTACTGCCCGTCGCCGAACGTCTGCTGCGCGGTGAGGGCGGCCAGGAGCGCCACGGGCAGGAGCGCGGCGAGACGTTGGGCGAGCGGACGTTCCAGCACACCGGCGGGTACCAGCAGTCCGAGCAGTTTGGCGAGGTAGCAGCCGACGGCGGTCAGCGCGATGGCGATCCAGACGTTCATCGGTCCTCCTCCGTGGTGGCCGCCGACCGGGTCGTCGTCCGATTCTCGCTCGCAACGGCCGTGTCCCGGTTCTCCTTTGTCGTGGCCGTTCCCCGGCCCGCGCCCTTCCGGCGTCCGCTCAGGAAGAGGACGGCGGGTGCGGCGAGCGCGGACAGCAGGACGGGAACGCCCGCGGGCAGCACGGGCAGCAGGCCGAGCGCGAGCAGGACCGCGATCGCGGCGGTGACGCGTTCCGTGGTGCTCTTCAGCATCGGCGCGAGCAGGGCGAGGAAGACCGCGGGTGATGCCGCGTCCAGGCCCCAGGTGTCGGTGTCGCCGAGCGCCTCGGCACCGAGGGCTCCCAGCAGCGTGGTCAGGTTCCACAGCACGTACAGGGTCAGTCCGGTGACGGCAAAGCCGATCCGTGCCGCGCGCCGGGTCGGCTGCGGCAGTGTCACGGCGGTCGTCTCGTCGATGACCCACTGCGCGGCGAAGGGGCGGAGCGCGCGCGGGAGCGCCAGCAGCTGCGACAGCCGCAGGCCGTAGAACGAGTTGCGTACGCCGAGGAAGAAGGCCCCGGCAGCCGCGGTGTACGGGTTGCCGCCCGCGGCGAGGGCACCGACGAGGGCGAACTGCGAGGCGCCGGTGAAGACGGCGAGGCTGAGCGCGCAGGTCTGCAGCAGGCTCAGCCCGGAACCGGCCGAGGTCACGCCGAAGGCGAAGCCGGAGAGCCCGACGGCTATGCCGACACCGAGCGCATCGCGTACGACGGCCGCGTCCGGCTTCGCCCCGGCCGCGTCCGGCCATGCTCCGGGGCCGGTCGCGTTGCCGGGGGGTGCGTCGGCCGATTCGCCGACGCCCTCTGGGAGTGTTGTTTGTTCTGCCACGCCCGGAACGCTATGTGGGCAGATCGGGACCGGTCTTGTACGTTCTTGCACGTTCGCGCTGGTACGCGCCGGGCGGCACCCCCACGATCCGGGTGAAGTGACGGTTGAGATGCGGCTGATCGGTGAAGCCGACCTCCGCGGCCGCCTGCGCGGGCGCCGTCCCCGCGTCGAGCATCCGCCGCGCCGCCCGCACCCGGGCATCGGTGAGCCAGGCGTGCGGCGGCATCCCGTACTGCTTCTTGAAGGCTCTCAGAAGCGCGAACGGGCTGGTGCCGAGCTCCTCCGCCAGCGCCTCCAGGGTGGGTGGCGCCGCCATCCTGCCCTCCAGCACCGCGCGTGCCCGCGCCGCGTCGCGCGCGCCCGCCGAGCGGGGCGCGCGGGCGGGCAGCGCGCTGCCGTGCAGGCTGAGCAGCCGCGTGACCATGACCCGCAGCACCGTGTCGGCGGCGAGTGCGTTGCCTTCCTCGGCCGCCCGGTGGACCTCGCCGATCAGCCGGGCCGCGTACGGATCCACGACGCTGGTCTCGGTGAATCCGACCGTGCCGCGCAGGCTCGTCGTGTCGGCCGCGATGTCGTTGATCACCTGCGCGGACGGGTACAACGTGGCGTACACCCAGCCTTCGGGCACACCCGCGCGGGCCGTGTGCGGAACCTCCGGGTTGATCATGACAACGGTGCCGGGGCCGGCGTGGACGGTGCCGTCCGGCAGCCCGACGTCCTCCACCCCGCGGCTGATGGTGCCGAAGACATAGCCCTCGTGGCTGTGGCGCGGGAAGGTGTGGCGCACATACCGGGCACGCAGCAGATCGAGGTCGGGCAGTTCCGCGTACTGCCAGTACCTCGCCCACTCCCCCGATCCCGACTCCGGTATCGCCGCCATGCACGAATTCTCGCAGCTCCGGGACAGTGCCGCCGAGAGCGGTCGGGGTCGTTGTCAGTGGCGGGGTGCACGATGGGGGGCATGACCGGCTCAGCGCTCGATTCGTTCTCACCCGCGACCCGCGGCTGGTTCGCGGGTGCCTTCAGTGCGCCCACCGCCGCGCAGGAGGGTGCCTGGCGAGCGATCGGCGAGGGTTCGGACGTGCTGGTCGTCGCGCCGACCGGCTCCGGCAAGACCCTCGCCGCGTTTCTCGCCGCGCTGGACGCCCTGGCGTCCGTCCCGCCGCCCGCCGAGGCGAAGGAGCGCTGCCGAGTGCTGTACGTGTCGCCCCTCAAGGCGCTCGCGGTCGATGTCGAGCGCAACCTCCGCTCGCCGCTGACCGGTATCCGCCAGGAGTCGGTGCGCCTGGGGCTGCCCGAGCCCGAGGTCCGGGTGGGGATCCGCTCCGGCGACACCCCGCCCGCCGAGCGCCGCTCGATGGCGACCCGGCCGCCGGACATCCTGATCACCACCCCCGAATCGCTGTTCCTGATGCTGACCTCGTCCGCCCGGGAGGCGCTGTCCGGTGTCGAGACGGTGATTCTCGACGAGGTGCACGCCGTGGCGGGCACGAAGCGTGGCGCCCATCTCGCCGTGTCGCTGGAGCGTCTCGACGAGCTGCTGCCGCGTCCCGCTCGGCGGATCGGCCTGTCGGCGACAGTCCGTCCGGTCGACGAGGTGGCACGCTTCCTCTCGCCCCGGCGCAAGGTGGAGATCGTCCAGCCGCCGTCCACCAAGCAGTTCGACCTGTCGGTGGTCGTGCCGGTCGAGGATCTGGGCGAGCTCGGCGGCTCCCCCGCCACCGACCCCGACCAGGCCGGCCAGGCGGACAAGCCGTCGATCTGGCCCCATGTCGAGGAGCGGATCGTCGACCTGGTCCAGCAGCACCGCTCCACCATCGTCTTCGCCAATTCCCGCCGCCTGGCCGAGCGGCTGTGCAACCGGCTCAACGAGATCGCGTACGAGCGGCTCACCGGCGAGACGATCGCCGAGTCCAGCTCCCCCGCCGAGATCATGGCCGAGTCCGGTGCGGCGAAGGGTGCCCCGGCGCTGCTCGCCCGTGCCCACCACGGTTCGGTCTCCAAGGAACAGCGCGCCCAGGTCGAGGAGGATCTCAAGGCGGGCCGGCTGCCGGCCGTCGTCGCCACCTCCAGCCTGGAGCTGGGCATCGACATGGGGGCGGTCGACCTCGTGATCCAGGTGGAGTCGCCGCCCTCGGTGGCCTCCGGCCTGCAGCGGGTCGGCCGGGCCGGACACCAGGTCGGTGCGGTCTCCACCGGAGTGGTCTTCCCGAAGTACCGGGGCGATCTGGTGCAGGCCGCCGTGGTCACCGAGCGGATGCGCGAGGGCTCCATCGAGGCGCTCCGGGTCCCGTCCAACCCACTGGACGTGCTGGCCCAGCAACTGGTCGCCATGGTCGCTCTGGACAGCTGGCAGGCGGACGACCTGCTGGCGGCGGTCCGCCGCGCCGCGCCCTTCGCCGCACTGCCCGAGTCCGCGTTCACCGCCGTGCTGGACATGCTCGCCGGTCGCTACCCCTCCGACGCCTTCGCCGAGCTGCGCCCGCGTGTGGTCTGGGACCGGGTGGCCGGTACGGTCACCGGCCGCCCGGGCGCACAGCGGCTCGCCGTCACCTCCGGGGGAACGATTCCCGACCGGGGGCTCTTCGGGGTCTTCCTCGCGGGCGCCGATCCCAAGAAGGGCGGCGGCCGGGTCGGTGAGCTCGACGAGGAGATGGTGTACGAGTCCCGGGTCGGCGATGTCTTCACGCTCGGCACCACGTCCTGGCGGATCGAGGACATCACGCGCGACCGGGTCCTGGTGTCGCCCGCCCCCGGCGTTCCCGGCCGGCTGCCGTTCTGGAAGGGCGACCAGCTGGGCCGCCCGCTGGAACTGGGGCGTGCGCTTGGGGCGTTCCTCCGCGAGATCGGCGGACTGTCGCAGGAGGACGCCCGCGAGCGCCTGCTCGCCGCCGGTCTCGACACCTGGGCCGCCGACAACACCCTGTCGTACATCGACGAACAGCGCCGCGCCTGCGGCCACGTGCCGGACGACCGGACCATCCTCGTCGAACGTTTCCGTGACGAGCTGGGTGACTGGCGGGTAGTGGTCCACTCCCCGTTCGGCGCGCAGGTGCATGCCCCGTGGGCGCTGGCGCTGAGTGCCCGCCTCGCCGAGCGGTACGGCATGGACGCCCAGGTGATGCATGCCGACGACGGCATCGTGCTGCGGCTGCCCGACGCCGACCTGATGGGCCTGGACCTCCTGGACTTCGATCCAGCGCAGGACCTCGCCCTGGACCCGGCTCAGGATCCGGCACCGCTGCCGGGCCTCTCGTACGACAGTGAACAACCACCGGTCGGCGCCGCGGATGTGACGTTCGAGCAGGGCGAGATCGGTCAGATCGTCACCGACCAGGTCGGCGGATCGGCGCTGTTCGCCTCCCGGTTCCGCGAGTGCGCGGCCCGCGCCCTGCTGCTGCCGCGCCGCAGCCCCGGCAAACGCACCCCGCTGTGGCAGCAGCGCCAGCGCGCCGCGCAACTGCTCCAGGTCGCGTCGGAGTTCGGCTCCTTCCCGATCGTCCTGGAGGCGGTCCGCGAATGCCTCCAGGACGTCTTCGACGTCCCCGGGCTCACGGAACTCATGGGCGACCTCGAAGCACGTCGCGTCCGCCTGGTCGAAGTGACCACCCCGGAGCCCTCGCCCTTCGCGCGCTCGCTCCTGTTCGGCTACGTCGCCCAGTTCCTGTACGAGGGCGACTCGCCCCTGGCCGAACGGCGGGCCGCCGCCCTCTCCCTCGACTCCCATCTCCTGGCGGAGCTCCTCGGCCAGGCGGAGCTGCGCGAGCTGCTCGACGCAAATGTCCTGACCGAGCTGGAGCAGGAGCTCCAGTGGCTGACCGAGGACCGCCGGATCAAGGACGTCGAAGGCGTTGCCGACCTCCTCCGGGTCCTCGGACCGCTCACCGACGAGGAGTTGACGGAGCGCGGCGCCGACCCGTCATGGGCTCCGGAGCTGGCCGCAGCCCGCCGGGCCATCCGGGTCCGGATCGGTGGAGCCGACCACTGGGCCGCGATCGAGGACGCGGGCCGCCTGCGGGACGCGCTGGGCACCGCCCTCCCGGTCGGCGTCCCCGAGGCGTTCACCGAACCGGTGAAGGACCCTCTCGGCGACCTACTCGGCCGATACGCCCGTACGCACGGCCCGTTCACCTCCACCCAGGCCGCCACCCGCTTCGGCCTCGGCACCGCTGTCACGGACGGGGCGCTGCAACGGCTCTCCGCGTCCGGCCGGACCGTCCAGGGCGAGTTCCATCCCGCCGGTATCGGCCAGGAGTGGTGCGATGCCACCGTGCTGCGCCGGTTGCGCCGCCGTTCGCTCGCCGCGCTCCGCCACGAGCTGGAGCCCGTCCCGCCCGCCGCCCTCGCCGGCTTCCTTCCGCAGTGGCAGCACCTGGGCAGCAACAGCCTGCGCGGAATCGACGGACTGGCCCGCGCCATCGAGCAGTTGCAGGGCGCGCCCGTCCCGGCGTCGGCGCTGGAGAAGCTGATCCTGCCTGGCCGGGTCACGGGCTACACCCCCGCGCTGCTCGACGAGCTGACCACCACCGGCGAGGTCGTCTGGGCCGGCGCGGGTGCCCTCCCGGGCAAGGACGGCTGGCTGTCCCTCTACCTCGCCGACAGCGCGCCCCTGCTCCTCCCGCCCCCGCACCCGCTGGAACTCAGCGCGTTGCACGAATCCGTCCTGACCGCCCTGAGCGGCGGATACGGGCTGTTCTTCCGGCAGATCGCCGATCAGGTCCGCGCCACCACGCATCCGGACTGCACCGATCCGCAACTCGCCGATGCCATCTGGGAGCTGGCCTGGTCGGGCCGGCTCACCAATGACACGCTCGCCCCGCTGCGTTCGCTCCTCGGCTCCGGCCGCACGGCGGGGTCGACCGCCCACCGCGCCAGACGGAGTGTCCCGCGCGGGCGTTACGGCTCACTCACCTCCGCCGCTCGGCCCGCGTCCCGCACCGGCCCGCCCACCGTCTCGGGCCGCTGGTCCCTGCTGCCCGCCATCGAACCCGACCCCACACACCGTGCTCATGCCCTGGCCCGCACACTCCTCGACCGCCACGGGGTGGTGACCCGCGGCGCGGTCCAGGCCGAAGGCGTCGAAGGCGGCTTCTCCGCGACGTACCGCATCCTGTCCGCCTTCGAGGACAACGGGCAGGCCCGGCGCGGGTATGTCGTCGAGGGCCTGGGGGCGGCGCAGTTCGCGATGGACGGCGCGGTGGACCGGCTGCGTGCCACGTCCACCGCCCGCGACCGTACGGAGCCGGGTGCCGCGCCCCACGCCCTGGTGCTCGCCGCGGCGGACCCGGCCAATGCGTACGGTGCGGCGCTGCCCTGGCCCGAGCCGCCGGACGGCGCCGGGCACAAGCCCGGCCGCAAGGCGGGCGCCCTGGTGGTGCTGGTCGACGGCGAGCTGGCGATGTACATGGAGCGCGGCGGCAAGACACTGCTGGCCTGGCCGACCGACCCGGACGACCCGGCTCTCCTCGCGGCAGCAGGGGCGCTGGCGGCGGCCGCCCGCGCGGGGGCGCTCGGCACGGTCACGGTGGAGCGCACCAATGGCGCGTCGTCCCTGACCTCCCCGCTGGGCCGCACGCTGGAGGCAGCCGGCTTCCTCGCAACCCCGAGGGGTCTCCGCCTGCGCGCCTGAACCAGCGGCACCCCCACTCCTCGCACACCGGCCGTGCCGTCGGCACGGCCGCACACCACACCGCCAGCACCGTCGGCCACACACCGCACCGCCAGTACCGTCGGCCGCACCCCGTACACCCCCCGTACGCCGCTCCCCACCCCACACCGTCCTGCAGACCGCCAAGCGTCTGCACACCGCACTCGCCGGTCAGGTCCTCATCCGCTCCGACCTGCGCGTCCCCCGATTCGCCACCGCCGATCTCACCGGCCGGACGATTCTGGACGTCACCTCTCGCGGCAAGCATCTCCTCACCCGCATCGAGGGCGGCCTGACCCTTCACAGCCACCTCCGGATGGACGGCGCCTGGCGCGTCTACGCCACGGGCGAGCGCTGGCGCGGCGGGCCCGCCCACCAGATCCGCGCCGTCCTCGCCAACGCAGAGCACACCGCCGTCGGCTACCGGCTGCCCGTCCTCGAACTGCTCCGCACCCGGGACGAGGAGAGCGCGGTCGGTCATCTCGGCCCGGATCTGCTGGGGCCCGACTGGGACCCCGACACCGCTCTGCGCAATCTGCTCAGCACCCCCGACCGCTCTCTCGGCGAAGCCCTGCTGGACCAGCGCAATCTGGCCGGAATCGGCAACATCTACAAGGCCGAGCTCTGCTTCATGGCCCGCGCCACCCCCTGGCTCGCCATCGGCGAACTGACCGCCCCCACCGCCGCCCGCCTGATCACGACGGCCAAGCAACTACTCGAAGCCAACCGCGACCGCCCCATGCGCACAACCACCGGCACAGCCCCGCGCGGACACGGCCCGAAGGACCGGCTCTGGGTCTACGGCAGGGCCAACCGCCCCTGTCTGCGCTGCGGCACCACCATCCGCACCGCGGACCAGGGCGCCCGACCCACCTACTGGTGTCCGCGCTGCCAGTCGGGCCCCACAAGTTAGTTGACGATCCGTCAGCTCCAGTCGTACCGTCCGGTCATGCTTCTCACCGCGTACGACCTCACGGGCCGCTCCGCGTTCATCACCGGCGCGGCGGGCGGCATCGGCCGAGCCTGCGCCGTCCTCCTCGCGGCCGCGGGCGCCATCGTGCACTGCGCGGACCTCGACGAGAAGGGCCTGCTGGAAACGCGGGACCTGATCGCCGAGGCGGGGGGCGCATCGCACATCCACGTCCTCGATGTCACCGACCGCAGTCGGGTCGGGGCCGCGGTGGCCGCCGCGGGCGACCTCGACATCCTGGCCGCCGTCGCCGGAATCATGCACACGAGCAGCGTCCTGCAGACCTCGGACGAGGATCTCGACCGCATCCTCGCGGTCAATTTCAAGGGCGTGCTGTACGCCTGCCAGGAAGTGGCCCGCAGCATGATCGCGCGCGGCGCCCCCGGCTCACTGATCACCATGGCCTCGGGAGCGGTCGATTCCGCCGGCCCGGGACTGCTCTGCTACAGCGCGGCCAAGGCGGCGGTCGTCCAGCTGACGAAGACGCTGGCGACCGAACTGGGGCCGCACGCGATCCGCGTCAACACCGTCGCCCCGGGCTGGATCCGCACGCCCATGACCGCCCGCCACGACGCGGACCGGCAGCACCGCGTGGAGGCGGCGATGGCGCGGATCTCCCCGCTGGGGCGGGTGGGCGAACCCGAGGACGTCGCCCACACCGTGCTCCACCTCGCGTCCGATGCCTCGGCCTTCATGACCGGCCAGATCCTCCGCCCGAACGGCGGCGTAACCATGCCCTGGTAGCCCGCCGGCCCCGCTCCGCGCACCGCGTCCCGACAACGAACCAGCGGCCCGCCGACCGCGCCCCGGCAGTCGGCCACCGAGCCGCACCCGCTTCCGCGCCCCCACCGCCCCTGTCCGCGGCGCCCCCACCGCCCTTGTTCGCGCCGCCCGCACCCGCCGACCCGGCAGTCGCGGCCACATGCACGGGCAGCAGACTCAGTCCCCATCCGCCCGCCGCCACCGCACCCTCGACAAGCCCCGCATGGGCCGGTTCCAGCACGAGCCGCAGCACGGCCCACCACCACACCCCGCCGAGAACGAGCGCCGGCACCCATCGCCGTACCATGGCTGCCTCCTCCGGCCGAACCTAGTGCGGCGCACTCACCCGGCGGGAGAGCGCATCGGCGCACCACCGGCGCGCTGCGCGCAACCGCAGACGGTTGCACGCTCTTGTCCGGATCTCCAGGGCCTGCTGCCGCACGCTCCTGCCCGGAACTCCAGGGCCTGCCGCGCCGGATCGGACCCCGCTACCGCCGGGGACTCCGGTGCAGGACCGGAACACACTCCCCAGCGCGAAGCAGGAGGGCGCGATGACGCTGCGCCACGGGCCGGCGTTCCGCCCTCCGCAGTCTCGCCCGGCAGCGCCCGGGCCGCATCCAGAACCAGCGGCACCACGACACCACCGAGCCCCCACCGTTTCGAGTGGGGGCCCGGTGAACGCGGTCAGCGCTCGTCGCGGCGCAGAGAGTCCTTCATGCCTTCCGCGCGCTTCTCGGCATCGCTCATGGCGTCCTTGGCCCGGCCCTTGGCCTGGTCCGTCTTGCCTTCGGCCTCCTTGCGCCGGTCGCCGGTCATCTTGCCCATGGCTTCCTTCGCCTTGCCCTTGATCTTGTCCTTGGCGCCTTCGTCAACCATTGCGACTCCTTCGGGTAGGGGGATGTCTCTCTGCCTCGTTCAGGGCCTCGACCGCGTCCGTGCCCTCGGGGCCCAGCCTTGGGACACGACGGCGATCACGGAGGGCCGCTCAACCGCAGACATACGATCCGATCCGGCAGCTCTTCCGTTCGACATCACCCACGATGACACAAACGAAACAAATCGGTCATTCGAGGATTCGCCCGATCCCGTCCGCGACCCCGGGCATGCAGAAACCCCGGCCGCCCCCTCAGGGGGACGACCGGGGCTCCGATTCACACCGGACCACGCGGGTCAGGCGGCGACGACATCCACCGCTTCCGCGGGCGCCTTGATGGTCACCCGTCCCGTCGGCACGCCTGCCACCGACGTCACGGAGACGGAATTGAGCATTGGCCGCACCGGCACAGGCACCGGATCGCTGGCTGCTGCCGACTCGGCCAGTTCGGCCAGCGACAGCTCATCGCTCACTTCACGCATGAGCTCGGACATCCGTACGTCAAGCGCGTCGCAAATGGCGGAGAGCAGCTCGGAGGATGCCTCCTTCTGCCCCCGCTCCACCTCGGAGAGATAGCCGAGCGAGACTCGGGCGGACGAGGAGACTTCGCGCAGAGTACGGCCTTGGCGCTGGCGCTGCCGACGCAGCACGTCACCAAGCAGGCGACGGAGCAGAATCATCGGTGGCTCCCTCCTCGGACCGCGTAGCCGCATCCTTCACGCCCTACCGTACCGCCTTGCGCCGCGGCCGTGCGGGGAGCGATGTCGTGTTCACTCAGGGCTGCAAACATCAATTCCCCCCGTTCTGTTCCGTATCCTGTGCCCTTGCATTCTTGCCGAGTTCGGCGGAGAGCAACTCGAGCACGCTCCGTACGCTCTCTTCACGGATGTCCGCCCGTCCGCCGTTCAACCTCAGCTCGGCCATATTCTCCACGCCGTCCGGCCCGGCCACCGCGACATAGACCGTTCCCACAGCCTTGCCGTCCTGCGGCTCGGGGCCCGCGACCCCGGTGGTGGCCAGGCCCCAGTCCGCCCCGAGAACACGGCGCACACCTGCTGCCATCTGCCGCGCCACCTCCGGGTCGACCGCACCGCGCTCCGCCAGCAGGACGCCGTCCACACCCAGGACGTCCCGCTTCAGGGGCGTTGCGTACGCCGTCACGGAGCCCCGGAAGGACTGCGAGGCACCCGGCACGGAGGTCAGCTCCGCCGCGACCAAACCGCCGGTCAGCGACTCGGCGACGGCAAGGGTCTGCCCACGCTCCACGAGCAGCTCCAGCACCCTGGCCGCGGCAGTCACCGCTCGGCCTCCGCCGAATCACGGCTTCCCGTGGCCACCGCGCCCGCTGCGTCCGCCGCGGCGGCCCGCTCCGCCGCGAGCCCCTTGCGGCGCAGTACGACGGCCTGGCGCACATAGTCGAGCCCGGTGACGACCGTCAGTACGACGGCCACCGCCATCACCCAGAAGCGCAGGGTGGCAAGTGGACCGGTCAGCGCCAGGACGTACATCCCGACGGCCGTCCCCTGTGCCAGGGTCTTCATCTTCCCGCCGCGACTGGCCGGAATCACCGCATGCCGTATCACCCAGAAGCGCATCAGCGTGATGCCGAGTTCGCGGAAGAGGATCACGCCCGTGACCCACCAGGGCAGATCGCCGAGATACGAGAGACAGATCAGCGCCGCACCCATGATCGCCTTGTCCGCGATCGGGTCGGCGATCTTCCCGAAGTCGGTGACCAGGTTGTAGGTGCGCGCCAGATGACCGTCGAACAGGTCGGTGATCATGGCGATGGCGAAGGCCGCCCAGGCGAACGACCGCCAGACCGGGTCGTACCCGCCGTTGTGCAGCAGCAGCAGCACGAAGCCGGGCACCAGCACCAGCCGCAGCATGGTGAGCAGATTGGCGATGTTCCACAGGCTGGCCTGATTGACGGCCGCAGTGCCCAGCTTGCCGCCGCGGACCGGCTTCGCGCCGGAGCCGCCTGCCGCGGATGCCGGGGCTCCCGTCATCTGGCCGCCTCCACGAGTTCGGAACACTCGGCCACCAGGTCCACTCCTTCGGTGCCCACAACCTTTGCCTCGACCATAAGGCCGGGCACGAGGCCGTCGCGTGTGGTGAAGAGCACCTGGCCGTCCGTTTCGGGTGCCTGGTGCGCCGCACGCCCCACCGCGCCGTCCTCGTCGTCCACGGACTCGACCAGCACCTGGAGCGACTCGCCCAGGCGCTCCTCGGCACGCTGCGAGGTCAGCTCCTCGGCCAGCTGCGAGATGTGCGCGAGCCGCTCGGCGATGACATCGGCGTCCAGCTTGTTCTCGTAACCGACCGCCTCGGTGCCCTCCTCGTCGGAGTAGCCGAAGACGCCGATGGCGTCGAGCCGGGCACCGGTGAGGAAGCGTTCCAGCTCCGCCAGGTCGGCCTCGGTCTCGCCGGGGAAGCCCACAATGAAGTTGGAGCGGGCACCGGCCTGCGGCGCCTTGGTCCGGATGGTGTCCAGCAGTTCCAGGAACCGGTCGGTGTCACCGAAGCGGCGCATCGCCCGCAGCACACCGGGGGCCGAGTGCTGGAAGGACAGGTCGAAGTACGGCGCGACCTTCGGCGTCGCGGTCAGCACGTCGATGAGGCCGGGCCGCATTTCGGCCGGCTGGAGATAGCTGACCCGGATCCGCTCGATGCCCTCGACGTCGGCGAGCTCCGGCAGCAGCGTCTCCAGCAGCCGGATGTCGCCGAGGTCCTTGCCGTACGAGGTGTTGTTCTCGGAGACCAGCATGACCTCCTTGACGCCCTGCTCGGCCAGCCAGCGGGTCTCCTGCAGCACGTCCGAGGGGCGCCGCGAGATGAAGGAGCCGCGGAAGGACGGAATGGCGCAGAAGGAGCAGCGGCGGTCGCAGCCGGAGGCGAGCTTCACCGAGGCGACAGGGCTGGTGCCCAGCCGCCGGCGCAGGGGCGCCCGCGGCCCGGAGACCGGGGCGACGCCGTCGGGGAGGTCCTCCGGGGCGGGGGCCGGTGCGGCCTCCTGTGCGTGCCCGGGCAGGGCCACGGCCGCGTCCTGCCGCTCGGCCGGGCTGATCGGCAGCAGCTTGCGGCGGTCGCGCGGGGTGTGCGAGGCGTGGATGCCGCCGTTGAGGATGGTCTGGAGGCGGTCGGAGATGTCGGCGTAGTCGTCGAAGCCGAGGACGCCGTCCGCCTCGGGCAGGGCCTCGGCGAGGTCCTTGCCGTAGCGCTCGGCCATGCAGCCGACCGCGACCACGGCCTGGGTTCTGCCGTGGTCCTTCAGATCATTGGCTTCGAGCAGGGCGTCGACGGAGTCCTTCTTGGCGGCCTCGACGAATCCACAGGTGTTGACGACGGCGACATCCGCGTCGGAGGCGTCCTGGACGAGCTCCCAGCCGTCCGCTGCCAAGCGGCCTGCGAGCTCCTCCGAGTCCACCTCGTTACGGGCGCAGCCAAGAGTGACAAGGGCGACGGTACGGCGTTCGGGCATGGGCTCAAGACTACTTTGTCCCGGCACTCGCCCTGCCGCGCAGGGTTCCACCGTTACACCGAGTAACAAATGCGGCGAGCGCCCGGCAGGATTGCCGGGCGCTCGCCGTGTCGTCGATGCCGCCTGAGGAACGGCGCGTGTACAGGTCAGCCGACCGCCGGGTCGCCCTTCGTGTACGAGAGGCGCTCGACCTGGCCGGGCTGGAACTGGTCCTCGACCTTCTTGCCGTTCACGAAGAGCTCGATCGAGCCGGCGTCGCCGAGGACGAGGTCGACCCGCTCCTGGTCCTGGAAGGTCTTGGACTGGCCCTGCAGCAGCAGGCCGTCGAAGAGCAGCCGCCCATTGTGGTCCTTGGCGGAGATCCAGCTCTTGCCCTGGTTGGCGTCGAGCCTGACCGTCACCTTGTCCCTGGGTGCCGCGGCAATGGCACTGTCGGAGGGCGCCGGCTTGGGGTCGACGGGCTTGTCGGTCTTCGGTGCGGAGCTCTTCTTGTGCGGCGCGGGGCCCTCCGCGACCTGGGTGGCCGCGGGGCCGTCGTCGCCGCCCTTGAAGAAGGTGAAGCCGACGAAACCGACGACGGCGACGATCGCCGCGACCATGGCCGCCGTCCAGTTGGGCCGGCGGGGTTCGGAACGGATTCTCTCGGCTTCGAACAGCGGCGCCGCGGGGGTGGGTGCGGGACGGCCGCCGTGTTCTGCGTCGTACTGCGAAACCAGCGGTTCCGGATCGAGCTTGACAGCACGCGCCAACGTACGGATATGGCCGCGCGCGTACACGTCGCCGCCACAACGGGAGAAGTCGTCCGCTTCGATCGCGTGCACGATGGGGATGCGCACCCGGGTGGACGAACTGATCTCTTCGACCGTGAGACCTGCGGCGATGCGAGCCTGCTGGAGCACTCGACCGATCGAAGGCCGGTCGTCTTCGGGGGAGTTGCCGATGGACACGGGGGTGCCTTTCGAGCGTGAGCCACCTGCTGGGTGTTCAGTCTAGGGGGGGTACGAAAGGGTGGGGCAACCGGGAGGAAGGACTTTGTCCGCCATCGGACTCGAACACCGTCCGATTCGCCGGACCGTCCCGGGAAGGACAATTCTGCCGCCCCTCCCTCCAAGTTGACGTACGACCCGACGAAACGGTTGCCCGTACTTCACCTACTTCTCCTACGGAGCGGATTCCCCGCGGATCAGTGCCAACACCCCGTCCAGCTCGTCGGGTTTCACCATGACGTCGCGCGCCTTGGATCCCTCGCTGGGCCCGACGATGTTCCTCGACTCCATCAGGTCCATCAGCCGGCCGGCCTTGGCGAAGCCGACCCGCAGCTTGCGCTGGAGCATCGAGGTGGATCCGAACTGGGTGGAGACGACCAGTTCGGCGGCCTGGCAGAGCAGATCCAGGTCGTCGCCGATGTCCTCGTCGATCTCCTTCTTCTTGGCGCTGCCGACCACCACGTCCTCGCGGAAGACCGGCGCCATCTGATCCTTGCAGTGCTGGACGACGGCCGCGACCTCGTCCTCGGTGACGAAGGCGCCCTGCATACGGGTGGGCTTGTTCGCCCCCATCGGCAGGAACAGACCGTCGCCCTTGCCGATGAGCTTCTCGGCGCCGGGCTGGTCGAGGATGACCCGGCTGTCGGCCAGCGACGAGGTCGCGAAGGCGAGCCGGGAGGGCACGTTCGCCTTGATCAGACCGGTGACGACATCCACCGAGGGCCGCTGGGTCGCGAGCACCAGGTGGATACCGGCGGCGCGGGCCAGCTGGGTGATCCGGACGATGGCATCCTCCACGTCACGCGGAGCGACCATCATCAGGTCGGCGAGCTCGTCGACGATCACCAGCAGATACGGGTAGGGCGAGAGCTCGCGCTCACTGCCCTCCGGCGGCTTGACCTTGCCGTTGCGGACGGCCTGGTTGAAGTCGTCGATGTGCCGGTACCCGAACGCGGCGAGGTCGTCGTACCGCAGGTCCATCTCCCGTACGACCCACTGGAGTGCTTCGGCGGCGCGCTTCGGGTTGGTGATGATCGGCGTGATCAGGTGCGGAATGCCCTCGTACGCGGTCAGCTCGACGCGCTTGGGGTCGACCAGCACCATCCGGACGTCGTCCGGGGTCGCCCGCACCATGACCGAGGTGATCAGGCAGTTGATGCACGACGACTTGCCGGAACCGGTCGCGCCGGCCACCAGCACGTGCGGCATCTTCGCCAGGTTGGCCATCACATAGCCGCCCTCGACGTCCTTGCCGAGCGCGACCAGCATCGGGTGGTCGTCCTCGGCGGCGTCCGCGAGACGGAGCACGTCGCCGAGGTTGACCATTTCCCGGTCGGTGTTGGGGATCTCGATGCCGACCGCGGACTTGCCCGGGATCGGGGAGATGATCCGGACGTCGGGGCTGGCGACGGCGTAGGCGATGTTCTTGGCGAGCGCGGTGATCCGCTCGACCTTCACCGCGGGGCCGAGCTCCACCTCGTACCGCGTGACCGTCGGTCCGCGGGTGAAGCCGGTGACCGCGGCATCGACCTTGAATTCGGTGAAGACGTTGGTCAGGGACGCGACGATCGCGTCGTTGGCGGCGCTGCGGGTCTTGCCGGGGCCGCCGCGTTCCAGCAGGTCGAGCGAGGGCAGCGAGTAGGTGATGTCGCCGGAGAGCTGGAGCTGTTCGGCGCGGGCCGGCAGCGGTTGGGACTGCGAGTCGGGCACTGGCTTCGTCAGATCGGGTACGCCGCCCGTGGGCGCCGGCTGCTTCCCTCCTCCGGAGGAGGGTTCGCCCTCCCTGGCACCGGGGACCGGCGTGCCCGGACGTTCGCGCTCGACGGAGACGCCCTGGGTGAGGTCGGCGACGATCGGCGAGGGCGGCATGCCGTTGAGCACCGCCCCGTCGAGGGCCGCGGCCGCGGCGGCCGCCACATCCACCGCGTCCATGGTGCGGTTCATCGCGGGCTGCACGGAGGGCCTGCGCGGCCGGCGGCGCTTGGACAGCGCATCGACCTCGGCCTGGTCGGGGTCGTACTCGGCGGGCGCTTCGGAGCGGCGGGCCGGGGAGCGACGGGAGCGGGCGGGAAGTTGCTCGCGCCACTGCTCGTCGTAGCGCTCGTCGTCGTTCTCCTCGTCCGCCTCCGGGTCGTACACCGGGTGGAGGAGGCCCAGCTTGGTGCCGAGCAGCCGGAGCCGTTGCGGGATGGCGTTGACCGGGGTGGCGGTGACGACCAGCAGTCCGAAGACGGTGAGCAGCAACAGCAGCGGTACGGCGAGAACCTCGCCCATCGTGTAGATCAGCGGCTTGGAGGCCGCCCAGCCGATGAGCCCGCCCGCGTTCTGCATCGCCGTGGTGCCGTCCTCCCGGCCGGGCGATCCGCACGCGATGTGGACCTGCCCGAGCACCCCGATGACGAGGGCGGAGAGCCCGATGACGATGCGGCCGTTGGCCTCGGGCTTCTCCGGGTAGCAGATCAGCCGTACGGCGATGGCGCCGAGCAGTATCGGTACGAGCAGATCGAGCCGGCCGAAGGCCCCGGTGACGAGCATCTCCACGAGGTCGCCGACGGGCCCGCGCAGATTCGACCAGGTGCCCGCGGCGACGACCAGCGCGAGACCGAGCAGCAGCAGCGCGACGCCGTCCTTGCGGTGTGCGGGGTCGAGCCCCTTGGCGCCACGCCCTATGCCGCGGAACGCCGCTCCGACGGCGTGGGCCGCACCGAGCCAGACGGCGCGCGCCAGGCGGTACACACCACCGGTGGGCGACGGGGCGGGTTTGGGCGGGGCCACCTTCTTCGCCGCCGCCTTCTTGGCGGGGGCCTTCTTCGCGGGCGCGGTCTTCTTGGCGGCGGTCTTCTTCGCGGGCGCGACTTTCTTGGCCGGCCCCGCGGTACGGCCGACGCGCTTCGCGGTGCCCGCCGTGCCCTGGGAACCCTTGCCGGACGTACGTGAGGCCATGGTGCCGAGGTTACCGGTGTCTATGGCTGTTAACACGAGCGCGTGCCGCTTCACCCGTCCGTGTCGCTGCACAAGGGCCGCAAACTGACGCGGCCTCACCATCGGATGCCCCGTTGCCGCACCGTCGAACAGCGGAGCGGGAAGGGCAGTTGAGCCGACGGCCCGGACAACCGCCCGTCCCCGGCCGGAGTCGCGCCGCGAACCCGGCCCTTCCCCCGATACGGAGTCGCGGCGGTACGGCTGCGGCGTTACGAGGGAAGGGGGGCGGCGCCGCTTCCGGTGCCGGGCTCCAGGGCGTCGAGCGCCCGGCGCAGCCCGGTCAGCTTGCGCTCCAGATGGGCGGCGGTGGCCACCGCCGCGGCGTCCGCCGACTCGTCGTCGAGCTGCTTGGAGAGCGCCTCGGCCTGCTCCTCGACGGCTGCGAGCCGCGCCGAGAGCTCGGCGAGCAGCCCGGCGGGCTCCTTCTCGTGGTCCGCGCCGCCCGTATCGCCCTCGAGCTGGAGCCGCAGCAGCGCCGCCTGCTCGCGCAGCTTGCAGTTCTTCATGTACAGCTCGACGAAGACCGAGACCTTGGCCCGCAGCACCCACGGGTCGAACGGCTTCGAGATGTAGTCCACCGCGCCCGCCGCATAGCCCCGGAAGGTGTGATGCGGACCGTGATTGATCGCGGTGAGAAAGATGATCGGGATGTCCCGGGTCCGCTCCCGCCGCTTGATGTGCGCGGCGGTTTCGAAACCGTCCATGCCCGGCATCTGGACGTCCAGCAGAATGACCGCGAAGTCGTCCGTGAGCAGCGCTTTGAGCGCTTCCTCCCCTGACGATGCCCGTACCAGTGTCTGATCGAGCGCAGAGAGGATGGCCTCCAGCGCCAGCAGATTCTCCGGCCGGTCATCGACCAGGAGGATCTTGGCCTTCTGCACCATGGCCCGTCCTCCTCGCCCCGGAATTGCACCGGGCGCCGCCCCAGGGGACGACTCCCTTACGCCGTCCGTCCTTGTGCCGGTCATGGTAGCCGCACCCCGCCCGTCGCCACACCCTGTCACCGCGATGTCACTGTGCACACAGCAGAAACGCGGTGGGGGACCAGAAGGTTCCCCGTATACCGCCTTCTCACACCCCTTCGAGCACAGTCGATCAGTAACTCACCAAGATTCTCTTGATCAATGATCACTCTCCGCGCATCCACTGCTCCATTACGGAAAGGAGATGATCAGGATCGACAGGCTTGGTGACATAGTCGGAAGCGCCGGATTCGATGGCCTTCTCCCGGTCACCCTTCATCGCCTTCGCGGTCAACGCGACGATCGGCAGCCCGGCGAACTGCGGCATCCGGCGGATCGCCGCCGTCGTGGCATAGCCGTCCATCTCCGGCATCATGATATCCATCAGTACGACCGTCACATCGTCGTGCTGTTCCAGGACTTCGATGCCCACCCGCCCGTTCTCCGCGTACAGCACCGAAAGACCGTGCTGCTCCAGCACGCTGGTGAGCGCGAAGACGTTACGGATGTCGTCGTCGACGATGAGCACCTTCTCGCCACGGAACCGGAACGTCCTGCGGACCTCGGGTCCCTCCTGCCCGGCGAGCGTCCACGGCTCCTGCGGAGCCGCCGGCGCGGCGCTGCGGGGCGGCAGCGCGGGCCGCCGCTCCGCACTCCCCAGGCTCTTGCGGCGCCGCCGCATCAGACCGGCCGCACCGGCCGGATCCGGCGCCGTGGCCGCCGGGTCGGCACCCGAACCGGCCTCCGACAGCAGCCCTTCCTCGACCGCGGCGCCATGCGCCTCGATGGGACCGGGGCCGATCTGCGGGTATCCCTGCGGCGGCAACTCGCTCGGGTGCAGCGGCAGATACAGCGTGAACGTCGAGCCGCGGCCCGGCTCGCTGGCCGCGTGGATCTCGCCGCCCAGCAGCCGGGCGATCTCCCGGCTGATGGACAGTCCGAGTCCCGTACCGCCGTACTTGCGGCTGGTCGTACCGTCCGCCTGCTTGAACGCCTCGAAGATCACCAGCATCTTGCTGGAGGCGATCCCGATACCGGTGTCGGTGACCGAGAACGCGATCA
This sequence comes from Streptomyces sp. NBC_01591, assembly GCF_035918155.1. NCBI lineage: Bacteria > Bacillati > Actinomycetota > Actinomycetes > Kitasatosporales > Streptomycetaceae > Streptomyces > Streptomyces sp. NBC_01591. The sequence continues at coordinate 6,525,430 of NZ_CP109327.1, read as the reverse complement.
GGTCGGCGTCCGCGTCACGCAGTGAGCCGGCCTCCAGGAGCTGCTCCCGGATGGCGTTCGGCACATCCTCGTTGGCGTGCCGGATCACCAGCTCGACCGCCCCGCTGTCGGTGAACTTCACCGCGTTGGAGAGGAGATTGCGCAGCACCTGCAGCAGCCGCTGTTCGTCCGTGTGGAGTGTCGCGGGCAGTTCCGGCGAGACCCGTACGGAGAAATCGAGTCCCTTCTCCGCGGTGAGCGGGCGGAATGTCGCCTCCACGTAGTCCACCAGCTGGACCAGCGCGATCCGGGTCGGACTGACGTCCATCTTGCCCGCCTCGACCTTCGTCAGATCGAGAATGTCATTGATCAGCTGGAGCAGATCGGAACCGGCCCCGTGGATCGTCTCGGCGAACTCCACCTGTTTCGGCGAGAGATTGCCCTCGGCATTGTCCGCGAGCAACTTGGCCAGAATGAGCAGCGAGTTGAGCGGCGTACGCAACTCGTGCGACATGTTCGCCAGGAACTCGGACTTGTAGCGCATCGAAACCGCGAGCTGCTCGGCGCGCTCCTCCAGGACCTGCCGGGCCTCCTCGATCTCGGTGTTCTTGACCTCGATGTCGCGGTTCTGCTGAGCCAGCAGTTCGGCCTTCTCCTCCAGTTCCGCGTTGGAGGCCTGGAGCGCCTTCTGCCGGTTCTCCAACTCCTTGGAACGGTCCCGCAATTGCTCGGCCAGCTCCTGCGACTGTTCGAGGAGTTTCTCGGTCTTCGTATTGACGCTGATGGTGTTGACGCTGGTCGCGATCATTTCGGCGAGCTGGTTGAGGAAGTCCCGCTGGATGTGGGTGAACGGCTGGAACGACGCCAGCTCGATCACGCCGAGGACCTTCCCCTCGAAAAGCACCGGCAGCACGATCACATGCGCGGGCGGCGCCTCGCCGAGCCCGGAGGAGATCTTCAGATATCCCGGCGGAACGTTGTCCACCTGAATGGTCCGCTTCTCCTCCGCGGCCGTGCCGATGAGGGTCTCGCCCGGCCGGAAGGACGTCGGCATCGAGCCCGCCGAATATCCGTAGCTGCCCCTCATGCAGAGTTCGTACGAGCTGTCCCTGTCGCTGTCCGAGCCCACCGCGCCGGTGTCCCCGGTCGGCATGGCCAGGAAGAACGCACCGTGCTGGGCGGAGACGACCGGGGTCAGCTCGCTCATGATCAGCGAGGCCACGTCGTCCAGATCGCGGCGGCCCTGCATCAGACCGGAGATCCGGGCGAGGTTGCCCTTGAGCCAGTCCTGTTCCTTGTTGGTCGCCGTGGTGTCGCGCAGGTTGGCGATCATGGTGTTGATGTTGTCCTGCAGGGCCTGGATCTCGCCGGCCGCGTCCACATCGATCTTCAGGTTGAGATCGCCTCGGGTCACCGCCGTGGCGACGGCCGCGATGGCCCGCACCTGGCGGGTGAGATTTCCGGCCATCTCGTTCACCGACTCGGTGAGGTCGCGCCAGGTGCCGTCGACGTCCCGGACCCGGGCCTGACCGCCCAGCTGCCCCTCGGTGCCCACCTCGCGGGCCACCCGGGTCACCTGCTCGGCGAACGAGGACAGCTGGTCGACCATCGTGTTGATGGTGTTCTTCAACTGCTGGATCTCGCCGCGCGCGTCGATGTCGATCTTCTTGGTGAGGTCGCCCTTGGCGATCGCCGTGGTGACCGCGGCGATCTGCCGCACCTGACCGGTCAGGTTGGACGCCATCGAGTTCACCGACTCGGTGAGGTCCTTCCACGTACCGGAGACCCCCGGCACCCGCGCCTGGCCGCCCAGTTCGCCCTCCGTGCCCACCTCGCGGGCGACTCGCGTCACCTCGTCGGCGAACGAGGACAGCGTCGTCACCATCGTGTTGACGGTGTCTGCGAGCTCGGCGACCTCGCCGCGCGCCTCGACGGTCACCTTCTTGCGCAGATCGCCGTTGGCGACCGCCGACGAGACCCGGGAGATGTTCCGCACCTGACTGGTCAGGTTGTTGGCCATCAGGTTGACGTTGTCGCTGAGGTCCTTCCAGATGCCGGTCGCACCCGGCACCCGGGCCTGGCCGCCGAGGATGCCCTCCGTACCCACCTCACGGGCGACCCGCGTCACCTCGTCGGCGAAGTTGAGCAGCTGGTCGACCATCGTGTTGACGGTGGTGACCAGTTCGAGGATCTCGCCCTTGGCGTCGACGGTGATCTTCTTGGAGAGATCGCCGTTCGCGACCGCGGTGGTGACCTCGGCGATGTTACGGACCTGCAGGGTCAGGTTGTTCGCCATGCCGTTGACGGACTGGGTGAGGTCCTTCCACGTACCGGACACCCCCTGCACCTCGGCCTGGCCGCCGAGAATGCCCTCCGTACCCACCTCACGGGCGACCCTGGTCACCTGCTCGGCGAAGTTCGAGAGCTGGTCGACCATCGTGTTGATGGTGTTCTTCAGCTCAAGGATCTCGCCCCGGGCGTCCACGTCGATCTTCTGCGACAGGTCACCGCGCGCCACCGCCGTGGCGACCTGCGCGATGTTACGGACCTGAGCGGTGAGGTTGCCCGCCATGCCGTTCACCGAGTCGGTCAGATCACGCCACACACCGGCCACTCCGGGCACCTGCGCCTGCCCGCCGAGCCGCCCGTCGGTGCCGACCTCGCGGGCCACCCGGGTCACCTGCTCGGCGAAGGCGGAGAGCTGGTCGACCATCGTGTTGATGGTGTTCTTCAGCTCAAGGATCTCCCCGCGCGCGTCCACGTCGATCTTCTGCGACAGGTCACCGCGCGCCACCGCCGTGGTCACCTGGGCGATCTGCCGGACCTGCGAAGTCAGGTTCCCGGCCATGAAGTTGACGGAGTCGGTGAGCTCCTTCCAGGTACCGGAGACGCCGTCCACCCGGGCCTGGCCACCGAGGCGGCCCTCCGTGCCCACGTCCCGCGCCATCCGCGTCACCTGGTCGGCGAAGTTCGAGAGCTGCGCCACCATCGTGTTGACGGTGTTCTTCAACTCCAGCATCTCGCCCGCGACATCCACGGTGACCTTCTGCGACAGGTCGCCATTGGCCACCGCCGTCGTCACCTGCGCGATGTCGCGCACCTGCCCCGTGAGGTTGCGGAACGCGGCGTTCACCGAGTCGGTGAGGTCCTTCCAGGTCCCCGCCGCACCAGGCACCTCGGCCTGACCGCCGAGCCGGCCCTCGACGCCGACCTCCCGGGCCACCCGGGTCACTTCCGAACCGAAGGCCTGGAGCTGGTCCACCATCGTGTTGACGGTGTTCTTCAGCTCCAGCATCTCGCCGGCCACATCCACGGTGACCTTCTGCGTCATGTCACCGTTGGCGACCGCCGTGGTCACCTGCGCGATGTCCCGCACCTGGGTCGTCAGGTTCCGGAAGACCGTGTTCACCGAGTCGGTGAGGTCCTTCCAGGTCCCCGCCGCACCTGGCACCTTCGCCTGCCCGCCGAGCAGCCCCTCGCCACCGACCTCGCTGGCCACCCGGGTCACTTCGTCCGCGAAGAGCCGCAGCGTGTCGGTCATCTGGTTGATGGTCTCGGCCAGCTGCGCGACCTCGCCGCGGGCGCTCACCGTGACCTTCTGGGACAGGTCGCCGTTGGCGACGGCCGTGGTCACCTCGGCGATCCCGCGCACCTGGGAGGTGAGGTTCCCGGCCATCGTGTTGACGGAGTCGGTGAGGTCCTTCCACACCCCTGCCACACCCGGCACGGTCGCCTGCCCGCCGAGCTCGCCCTCCGTGCCCACCTCACGGGCGACCCGCGTCACCTCGGAGGAGAACGACGACAGCTGGTCCACCATCGTGTTGACGGTGTTCTTCAGCTGGAGCATCTCGCCGGCCACATGGACGGTGACCTTCCGCGACAGGTCACCCTTGGCGACCGCCGTCGTCACCAGGGCGATGTCGCGCACCTGCGCGGTCAGCCGGTACGCCATGGTGTTCACGGAGTCCGTGAGGTCCTTCCAGGACCCGGACATTCCGCGCACCTGAGCCTGTCCGCCCAGTTTGCCCTCGGTGCCCACCTCGACCGCGACCCGCGTCACCTGCTCGGTGAACGCCGACAGCTGGTCGACGAGGCTGTTGACCGTACGGGCGACCTTCAGGAACTCGCCGCGCAGCGGCCGTACCGTCTCGTCGGACGTGTGCGACCGCAGTTCCATCCGCTGTTCGAGATCACCGTCGGCCACCGCCGACAGCACCCGCCCGACCTCCGAGACCGGGCGGGCCAGATCGTCGACCAGCTCGTTGGAAGCGTCGATCGCGGCGGCCCAGGAGCCCTCGCAGGCGCCCGTCTCCAGCCGCTCGGTGAGCTTCCCCTCGCGTCCGACCACCCGCCGTACCCGGGCCAGCTCACCGGTGAGATGCAGATTCCGGTCGGCGACCTCGTTGAAGACTGCCGCGATCTCCGCCATCACGCCGTCGCCCGAGACGGTCAGACGCCTGCGGAAATTCCCGTCGCGCATCGCCACGAGACCCGCCAACAGTCTGTTGAGCGCTGCCGCATCGACATCGATGGTTCCATTGCGCTGTTTCTTCACGGACTGTCCGCCTTTTGTACGCGTGCCTTTGCCCCGCGCCGCCACGCCAGACTCCACCGTGTCCCTCCCGCAGGGGTTGACCGTATCGCTCGGGCCTTGTCTGGGAGCTTGCCCAGTTCTTCTTTGGCTCACCGCCACAGCCCACCGTCGACGGGTGACCATGGGGACGTCAAATCGTTGAAACGTACCAGGCCCGACGCAGCCGGGGTGCAACCTCCGGAGGTTGGCCCGCATCCCTCTGCTGAGAAGCCCACACTTGTCCGGTCACAGGTCCGTTCCTGGTCGCTCCTGCCCGAAGTCGCCCCTCGTGTACCCGGCACCGAGACCGAGCGTCTAGCCTGGCAGGCGAATCGAAGCGGCGAGAAACGGGCACAGGACTCGGGAAAGCGACGAGACACCATATGGGGAGTGCTGTGATCACCGCGCGCGCGGCCGCCACCTTCGACCCGGTCGGGCGCTCCGTCGCGACCGCCCGCGCCTTCGTCCGCGACACCCTCCAGGGGTGGGGCTACACGGACGTCGTCGACGACGCGGTCGTCCTCACCAGCGAGCTGGTGACCAATGCCGTGGTTCACGCGGGCACCGCCGCGGACGTGCTGTGCCTGCGCACGGAGGACGGCGTCCGGATCGAGGTCTCCGACCACTATCCGGAACGCGAGATCCCGCTCCAGAGCACGGGCCCGGACTTCGGCAGCCCGGACCGCGAGAACGGCCGCGGACTGCTGCTCTGCGCGGCGCTCGCCACCCGGTGGGGCGTCGAGTATTCGCCCACCCACAAACATGTCTGGTTCCAGCTCGATCTCCCCGAACGCCCGGTGGGCATCCGCTCGGCGGGCCCGCTGCTCCCCGTGGGGCTGCTCCCCGTCGCCGACGAGCGCGTCCGGGTGGCGGTCGTCCAGACCGACAGCGCCGGCGCCATCGCGGCCTGGAACGAGGACGCCTCGTTCCTCTTCGGCCACACCGCGGATCAGGTCACCGGGAAACAGCTCACCGACTTCACCGCCTGGCCCCAGACTCCCGGCACGAACACGGGCATCGTCGACGCGCTCCAACTCTCGCGATGGGAGGGCAGTTACGGAATCCGGGGCGCCGACGGCCGGATCATGCCCGTCTACGCCTCGCACCTGAGGGTCCGCGACACCCACGGCGAGCCCTCGACCGTCTGTCTGCTCGTCCGCGACTACGAGCGCGCGGTGCTCCAGTCGCCGGCCCGCACTCCGGTGTCCGACGCGAACGCCGAGAGCGGCAAGACGGACCCGTTCGAAATCTTCATCGGCTCCCCCGCCCCCGACGACCTCGACGGGCTGCTCCAGCGCACGGTCGAGCGGGCCCGCGACATGCTCGACGCGGATGCGGCCTTCCTGCTGCTGGCGACGGACGACGAAACGGAACTGGAGGTACGGGCCACCACCGGTCTCCCCTCCGCCCGTCAGCGTTTCGCCCGCGTCCCGGTGGAAGCCGGAACCGGACGGTACGGATCCGCCCGGATGCCAGCCGTCCACGAGGACCTCGACAACGTTCCGGGCGCCGTCCCGCTGCTCGGCGGCACCGGGATGCGTTCCGTCGTCACGGTCCCGCTGAAGGTCGAAGGGCGGCTCACGGGCTCCCTGGGTGTCGCCGCCGAAGCGGCCGGCCGCTATTCGAACGAGGAGGCGCTGCGCCTTCAGTTCGCCGCGGACCGGATCGCGCTGGCCGTCGAATCGGCCCGCCTGGGCGAGCTGGAACGCCTCCGCCGCGGGTCCCTCTCGTTCCTCGTCGAAGCGTCCGACCTGCTCGCCGGCACCCTCGACCGGGACCAGACCCTGGCGCTGATGGCCCAGATGACGGTCCCCACCCTGGCCACCTGGTGCGCCGTGTACACGATCGCCGACCAGTCCTCCGAGCCGTACCTCTCGTACGTCCTGCACGAGGACGAGGAGCGCATCGACGGCCTCAAGGCCCTGCTCTCCAAGATCGCACCGCCGGACCCCGTACCGACCCCCGGCGCCCGTGTCTGGGCCGCCCCGTCCGAGGCCGCCCACCAGGCGGCCCTGCGCAGTTCGATGCGCACGCTCGGTCTCGGTGAGACCGGCAGGCTCGTCGAACCGGGCAGGCTCGGCTCCGGCATCCGTACGACGCTCGCCACCGCAGCCGCCGTGGGCGGGGAGACCGTGGTCCTCCCACTCGTGGCCCGCAACCGCGTCATCGGCATGCTCACGCTCGGAAAGCCCTCCGACGACCATTTCCGCCAGGAGATCCTGGAACTGGCCGAGGACCTCTCCCGCCGCGCCGCCCTGGCCCTCGACAACGCGCGTCTCTACTCGGAGCGCATGGCGATCAGCCAGTCCCTGCAGCGCAGCCTGCTGCCGCCGGGACTGCCCGAGGTCCCCAATGTCGAGATCGAGGTCATCTACCGCGCGGCCGGTGAGGGCAACGAGGTCGGCGGCGACTTCTACGACGTCTTCCCGATCCGCGACGGCGCCTACGGCTTCGCCATCGGCGACGTATGCGGTACGGGCCCGGAGGCCGCGGCCGTCACGGGCCTCGCCCGCCACGCCCTGCGTCTGCTCGCCCGCGAGGGCTTCGGCGGCCCGGCCGTCCTGGAGCGCCTCAACGCCGCCATCCTGGACGAGGGCGCCCGCAGCCGCTTCCTGACCCTCCTGTACGGCGAGCTGTGGCCCCAGGAGGACGGCAGCGCCCTTCTGAAGGTGGTCTGCGCGGGGCACCCGCTGCCGCTGCGCCTGCGGCAGGACGGTTCGGTCGAAGCAGCTGCCGAGCCTCAGCCCCTGCTGGGCGTCATCGAGGACCTGGAGCTGTACGAGCAGACGGTCACCCTCGCCCCGGGCGATGTCCTGCTGTGTGTCACCGACGGCGTCACCGAACGCCGGGAGGGCACCCGCATGCTCGGCGACGACGGTCTGGCGGACGTCCTGGCGACCTGCACCGGCCTCACCGCGGGCGCGGTGGCAGCCCGCATCCTGCGGGCGGTGGAACGCTTTGCCGCCGAGCCGGCCTCGGACGACATGGCCATCCTCGCCATGCGCGTGCCTGAACCACCCGCCGCGTAGTACGGACGCGGCAGACGCGGGCGGGAACGCTCTGGTCCCGCCCGCCTCCACTCTGGCCACGGGGCCGCGCCAAGTGCAGCGGGAGAGTCCGAGCGCGACCCGTCAGCTACAGCGGCGGGTGTTGAGCCGGGCCGCCTGGCGCGTCAGGTGGTCGCGCTCGGCGAGGTTGGGTGCCTTCCGGGCCGCTTCGGCGTACAGCCGTGCCGCCGTCGTCAGGTCGCCGTCGCGCTCGTGGAGGTACGCCGCCACCGCGGCGTAGCGGGGCAGGGAGTCGTCCAGCGCCGCGAGCGCCGCCAGGCCGGCGCGCGGTCCGTCGGCCTCGCCGACGGCCACCGCGCGGTTGAGCCGGACGACCGGGCTGTCGGTCAGGCGCGCGAGCTCGTCGTACCACTCGACGATCTGCACCCAGTCGGTCTCCTCGGCGGTGGGCGCATCCGCGTGAAGTGCCGCGATGGCGGCCTGGGCCTGGAACTCGCCCAGCCGGTCGCGGGCGAGGGCCGCCTGCAGGATCCCGACGCCCTCGGCGATCGACTCGGTGTCCCATCGGCCACGGTCCTGCCCGGCGAGCGGCACCAGGCTGCCGTCGGGCGCGGTCCTTGCCGCACGCCGGGCGTGGTGGAGCAGCATGAGGGCGAGCAGCCCCGCCACCTCGGGGTGGTCGATCGCGGCCGCGAGCTGCCGGGTGAGCCGGATGGCCTCGTCGGCGAGGTCGATGTCGCCGGAGTAGCCCTCGTTGAAGACCAGGTAGAGGACGCGCAGCACGGTGGCGACGTCGCCGGGCTGGTCGAACCGCACGCCGGACACGGTGCGCTTGGCCCGGCTGATGCGCTGCGCCATGGTCGCCTCGGGCACCAGGTAGGCCTGGGCGATCTGACGGGTGGTCAGCCCACCGACGGCGCGCAGGGTGAGCGCGACCGCGGACGACGGCGTCAACGACGGGTGGGCGCACAGGAAGTAGAGCTGGAGCGTGTCATCGACCGCGGGGCCGAGTCCGGGCGCCGGCTCCTCGTCGACGAGGTCCTCACGCCGGCGGCGGGCGGTGTCCGCCCGGGTCGCGTCGATGAACCGACGCCAGGCCACGGTGACCAGCCAGCCCTTCGGGTCCCGGATGTGGTCTCCCCTGCTCGAAGAGCTTGGGGAAGGATCGGCCGACCAGACGCGGACCGCCTCGACCAGCGCGTCCTGCACGGCGTCCTCGGCCGCCGCGAAGTCGGCTCCGCGGCGGACGAGGATCCCGAGCACGCTCGGCGTGAGGCTCCGGAGCAGGGCCTCTTTCATCTCGGAGGTCACTCCGTGATGGTGGGCTGCGTGGCCAGGAACGGGCGCAGCTCAAGCCATTCGTGGATCGGCTCCCCACCCGCCCCAGGTGCGGCCGACAGCTCCCCGGCCAGCTCGACGGCTCGCTCGTAGCTGTCGACGTCGATCACCATCCAGCCGGCGATGACGTCCTTGGTCTCGGCGAACGGACCGTCGGTGACCGGCGGGCGGCCCTCGCCGTCGTACCGGACGAACGTCCCCTCGGGGGCGAGCGCCTGACTGTCGACGAACTCGCCCGTCTTCTCCAGCCGGGCCGCGAAGTCGTTCATGTACTGCACGTGCGCCGAGATCTCCTCCGGCGTCCACTGGTCCATAGGCACGTCGTTGACCGCAGCCGGGGCACCGCGGTAGTGCTTGAGCAGAAGGTACTTGGCCATCGTGTTCTCCTCGGTGCTGGTGCGACCCATTCTGGTCGCGCTCTCTACGGGGACGAAGCCAGCCACGGGTTCTCGACATCGCCGTCGGAACTTTTTTGGCCCTCGTGCATCAGAGCCGACCGAGCCCGGCCCAGGCTGATCTACGAAGGGCCGGATAGTCCCCGCGCCAACGAGAAAGGCCCTCGCCGACTGGCGAGGGCCTTTCTTTTTCTTCTGAGCCCCAATGCGGAATCGAACCGCAGACCTTCTCCTTACCATGGAGACGCTCTACCGACTGAGCTATTGGGGCCTGCTGCGCTGTGGCAACGAGGTAAAGCATACCCCGAACTCAGGGATGCTCAAAACCATTGACCAGGGAAGACTCTGACGGGCTCTCACAGGACCCGGTACCGTGCCTACCGACACGATGCGGTACCTACCCGGACAAGGCCGGACCCGACCGCGCGACCCCATCGGGTCGGCCGTGAACGCAGAAAAGCCCCGTGCCACAAGGGCACGGGGCTTTCCACAATGATTGTTCGGCGGCGTCCTACTCTCCCACAGGGTCCCCCCTGCAGTACCATCGGCGCTGAAAGGCTTAGCTTCCGGGTTCGGAATGTAACCGGGCGTTTCCCTAACGCAATGACCACCGAAACACTATGAAATTAACCAACACCGGAAAAACACGGCCGTTCGTTATTTCAGAACTAACACAGTGGACGCGAGCAACTGAGGACAAGCCCTCGGCCTATTAGTACCAGTCAGCTCCACCCGTTACCGGGCTTCCACATCTGGCCTATCAACCCAGTCGTCTACTGGGAGCCTTAACCCCTCAAAGGGGGTGGGAATACTCATCTCGAAGCAGGCTTCCCGCTTAGATGCTTTCAGCGGTTATCCTTTCCGAACGTAGCCAACCAGCCATGCCCTTGGCAGAACAACTGGCACACCAGAGGTTCGTCCGTCCCGGTCCTCTCGTACTAGGGACAGCCCTTCTCAATATTCCTACGCGCGCAGCGGATAGGGACCGAACTGTCTCACGACGTTCTAAACCCAGCTCGCGTACCGCTTTAATGGGCGAACAGCCCAACCCTTGGGACCGACTCCAGCCCCAGGATGCGACGAGCCGACATCGAGGTGCCAAACCATCCCGTCGATATGGACTCTTGGGGAAGATCAGCCTGTTATCCCCGGGGTACCTTTTATCCGTTGAGCGACAGCGCTTCCACAAGCCACTGCCGGATCACTAGTCCCGACTTTCGTCCCTGCTCGACCCGTCGGTCTCACAGTCAAGCTCCCTTGTGCACTTACACTCAACACCTGATTGCCAACCAGGCTGAGGGAACCTTTGGGCGCCTCCGTTACTCTTTAGGAGGCAACCGCCCCAGTTAAACTACCCATCAGACACTGTCCCTGATCCGGATCACGGACCCAGGTTAGACATCCAGCACGACCAGAGTGGTATTTCAACGACGACTCCACAACCACTGGCGTGGCCGCTTCAAAGTCTCCCACCTATCCTACACAAGCCGAACCGAACACCAATATCAAACTGTAGTAAAGGTCCCGGGGTCTTTCCGTCCTGCTGCGCGAAACGAGCATCTTTACTCGTAGTGCAATTTCACCGGGCCTATGGTTGAGACAGTCGAGAAGTCGTTACGCCATTCGTGCAGGTCGGAACTTACCCGACAAGGAATTTCGCTACCTTAGGATGGTTATAGTTACCACCGCCGTTTACTGGCGCTTAAGTTCTCAGCTTCGCCGACCCGAAAGTCAGCTAACCGGTCCCCTTAACGTTCCAGCACCGGGCAGGCGTCAGTCCGTATACATCGCCTTACGGCTTCGCACGGACCTGTGTTTTTAGTAAACAGTCGCTTCTCGCTGGTCTCTGCGGCCACCCCCAGCTCGGAGAGCAAGTCTCCTCACCAGTGATGGCCCCCCTTCTCCCGAAGTTACGGGGGCATTTTGCCGAGTTCCTTAACCATAGTTCACCCGAACGCCTCGGTATTCTCTACCTGACCACCTGAGTCGGTTTAGGGTACGGGCCGCCATGAAACTCGCTAGAGGCTTTTCTCGACAGCATAGGATCATCCACTTCACCACAATCGGCTCGGCATCAGGTCTCAGACTATGTGCACGACGGATTTACCTACCGTGCGTCCTACACCCTTACCCCGGGACAACCACCGCCCGGGCTGGACTACCTTCCTGCGTCACCCCATCGCTTACCTACTACCACCTTGGTTCATCGGCTCCACCACTACCCTCAACTCCGAAGAGATCGGGCCGGCTTCACGGACTTAGCATTAATGGGCTCAGTATTGGGCGTTTCAAAGCGGGTACCGGAATATCAACCGGTTGTCCATCGACTACGCCTGTCGGCCTCGCCTTAGGTCCCGACTTACCCTGGGCAGATCAGCTTGACCCAGGAACCCTTAGTCAATCGGCGCACACGTTTCTCACGTGTGTATCGCTACTCATGCCTGCATTCTCACTCGTGAACCGTCCACAACTCGCTTCCGCGGCTGCTTCACCCGGCACACGACGCTCCCCTACCCATCCGTACTCCCGTTGGGGATACATGTACGAATGACACGACTTCGGCGGTACGCTTGAGCCCCGCTACATTGTCGGCGCGGAATCACTTGACCAGTGAGCTATTACGCACTCTTTCAAGGGTGGCTGCTTCTAAGCCAACCTCCTGGTTGTCTCTGCGACTCCACATCCTTTCCCACTTAGCGTACGCTTAGGGGCCTTAGTCGATGCTCTGGGCTGTTTCCCTCTCGACCATGGAGCTTATCCCCCACAGTCTCACTGCCGTGCTCTCACTTACCGGCATTCGGAGTTTGGCTAAGGTCAGTAACCCGGTAGGGCCCATCGCCTATCCAGTGCTCTACCTCCGGCAAGAAACACACGACGCTGCACCTAAATGCATTTCGGGGAGAACCAGCTATCACGGAGTTTGATTGGCCTTTCACCCCTAACCACAGGTCATCCCCCAGGTTTTCAACCCTGGTGGGTTCGGTCCTCCACGAAGTCTTACCTCCGCTTCAACCTGCCCATGGCTAGATCACTCCGCTTCGGGTCTTGAGCGTGCTACTGAAACGCCCTGTTCGGACTCGCTTTCGCTACGGCTTCCCCACACGGGTTAACCTCGCAACACACCGCAAACTCGCAGGCTCATTCTTCAAAAGGCACGCAGTCACGACTGCATGTGCAAGCACATACAGCGACGCTCCCACGGCTTGTAGGCACACGGTTTCAGGTACTATTTCACTCCGCTCCCGCGGTACTTTTCACCATTCCCTCACGGTACTATCCGCTATCGGTCACCAGGGAATATTTAGGCTTAGCGGGTGGTCCCGCCAGATTCACACGGGATTTCTCGGGCCCCGTGCTACTTGGGTGTCTCTCAAACGAGCCGTCAATGTTTCAGCTACGGGGGTCTTACCCTCTACGCCGGACCTTTCGCATGTCCTTCGCCTACATCAACGGTTTCTGACTCGTCTCACGGCCGGCAGACCGTGAAAGAGAGATCCCACAACCCCGCATGCGCAACCCCTGCCGGGTATCACACGCATACGGTTTGGCCTCATCCAGTTTCGCTCGCCACTACTCCCGGAATCACGGTTGTTTTCTCTTCCTGAGGGTACTGAGATGTTTCACTTCCCCTCGTTCCCTCCACACTGCCTATGTGTTCAGCAGCGGGTGACAGCCCATGACGACTGCCGGGTTTCCCCATTCGGACACCCCCGGATCAAAGCTCGGTTGACAGCTCCCCGGGGCCTATCGTGGCCTCCCACGTCCTTCATCGGTTCCTGGTGCCAAGGCATCCACCGTGCGCCCTTAAAAACTTGGCCACAGATGCTCGCGTCCACTGTGCAGTTCTCAAACAACGACCAGCCACCCATCACCCCGCTCCGAAGAACAGGTTCACTGGGGCCGGCAACTGAAGGCGACCATACGGCCGTACCCTCAGATACCCAACAACGTGCCCGACCCGATCCCCCAGAATTCATGTTCCACGCCGAAGCAGTACTAATGATCCCTGAAGAACCGTGCCGAATAGTCAACGTTCCACCCATGAGCAACCACCGTCGGACATTTGCCGACGTAGTGGCCTCTGACCAGGCAAGCCTGGTGAGAAGTGCTCCTTAGAAAGGAGGTGATCCAGCCGCACCTTCCGGTACGGCTACCTTGTTACGACTTCGTCCCAATCGCCAGTCCCACCTTCGACAGCTCCCTCCCACAAGGGGTTGGGCCACCGGCTTCGGGTGTTACCGACTTTCGTGACGTGACGGGCGGTGTGTACAAGGCCCGGGAACGTATTCACCGCAGCAATGCTGATCTGCGATTACTAGCAACTCCGACTTCATGGGGTCGAGTTGCAGACCCCAATCCGAACTGAGACCGGCTTTTTGAGATTCGCTCCGCCTCGCGGCATCGCAGCTCATTGTACCGGCCATTGTAGCACGTGTGCAGCCCAAGACATAAGGGGCATGATGACTTGACGTCGTCCCCACCTTCCTCCGAGTTGACCCCGGCAGTCTCCTGTGAGTCCCCATCACCCCGAAGGGCATGCTGGCAACACAGAACAAGGGTTGCGCTCGTTGCGGGACTTAACCCAACATCTCACGACACGAGCTGACGACAGCCATGCACCACCTGTACACCGACCACAAGGGGGGCACCATCTCTGATGCTTTCCGGCGTATGTCAAGCCTTGGTAAGGTTCTTCGCGTTGCGTCGAATTAAGCCACATGCTCCGCTGCTTGTGCGGGCCCCCGTCAATTCCTTTGAGTTTTAGCCTTGCGGCCGTACTCCCCAGGCGGGGAACTTAATGCGTTAGCTGCGGCACCGACGACGTGGAATGTCGCCAACACCTAGTTCCCAACGTTTACGGCGTGGACTACCAGGGTATCTAATCCTGTTCGCTCCCCACGCTTTCGCTCCTCAGCGTCAGTAATGGCCCAGAGATCCGCCTTCGCCACCGGTGTTCCTCCTGATATCTGCGCATTTCACCGCTACACCAGGAATTCCGATCTCCCCTACCACACTCTAGCCTGCCCGTATCGACTGCAGACCCGGGGTTAAGCCCCGGGCTTTCACAACCGACGCAACAAGCCGCCTACGAGCTCTTTACGCCCAATAATTCCGGACAACGCTTGCGCCCTACGTATTACCGCGGCTGCTGGCACGTAGTTAGCCGGCGCTTCTTCTGCAGGTACCGTCACTCTCGCTTCTTCCCTGCTGAAAGAGGTTTACAACCCGAAGGCCGTCATCCCTCACGCGGCGTCGCTGCATCAGGCTTTCGCCCATTGTGCAATATTCCCCACTGCTGCCTCCCGTAGGAGTCTGGGCCGTGTCTCAGTCCCAGTGTGGCCGGTCGCCCTCTCAGGCCGGCTACCCGTCGTCGCCTTGGTAGGCCATCACCCCACCAACAAGCTGATAGGCCGCGGGCTCATCCTTCACCGCCGGAGCTTTCAACCCCGTCCCATGCGGGACAGAGTGTTATCCGGTATTAGACCCCGTTTCCAGGGCTTGTCCCAGAGTGAAGGGCAGATTGCCCACGTGTTACTCACCCGTTCGCCACTAATCCACCCCGAAGGGCTTCATCGTTCGACTTGCATGTGTTAAGCACGCCGCCAGCGTTCGTCCTGAGCCAGGATCAAACTCTCCGTGAATGTTTTCCCGTGATCGGGACAACACAACACGAGAGCGGAACGACCGGACGGAATAAGACCGGTCGTTCACAGCGTCCTCGCTGTGTAAATTGCCTACCGGGTCAGTGACCCCGTAGGACTTTCAAAGGAACCTCCAACCTGCCGAAGCAGGCCGGGGTATCAACATATCTGGCGTTGACTTTTGGCACGCTGTTGAGTTCTCAAGGAACGGACGCTTCCTTTGTACTCACCCTCTCGGGCTTTCCTCCGGGCTTTTCCCTTCGGTCTTGCATTTCCGACTCTATCAGACTCTTTCGTGTCCGATTCCCGGTCGAAACGGGGTTTTGCTTCGCTTTCCAGTTCTTCGCTTTCGCGTTTCCCTTTCCGGCGGTTCCAACCTTACCAGACTCTTTTTCGTTCCGTTTCCGGTCCGAATTTGAATTCCGGTGGCCTTTGGATTGGCCTTGCCTTTCGGCGGATCCGACTTTATCAGAAGTTCTGAGTCGGAATTCCCGCCCCGTCCGGGACACTCACTGCACACGAGTGTGCGCGGTGCTTCCCGGTCAGGCGGAGCCGTAAACGTACTGGAGCGGGGCGCCCCGATGCAAATCGGGGGCCCCGCTCCGTAGTTCGCGTCTGTCGGGGTCAGACCTCGACGACGACCGGAAGGATCATCGGGCGCCGACGGTAGGTGTCGGAAACCCACTTGCCCACCGTGCGGCGGACCAGCTGCTGGACCTGGTGGGGCTCCAGCACACCGTCCTGCGCGGACTTGTTGATCGCTTCCTCGATCTTCGGCACGACGGCGCTGAACGCCGAGTCGTCGATACCGGAGCCGCGGGCGTGGATGTCCGGCCCGCCCGTGATCTTGCCGGAGGAGCTGTCGACCACGATGAAGACGGAAACGATTCCCTCTTCGCCGAGGATGCGACGGTCCTTGAGCGAGGTCTCGGTGACATCGCCGACCGAGAGGCCGTCGACGTACACGTAGCCCGCCTGGACCTTGCCGACGATCTTGGCCTTGCCGTCGATGAGGTCGACGACGACGCCGTCCTCCGCGATGACGATGTGGTCCTTGGGCACGCCGGTCAGCGCGCCCAGTTCGGCGTTGGCCCTCAGGTGGCGCCATTCGCCGTGGACCGGCATCAGGTTCTTCGGCTTGCAGATGTTGTAGAAGTACAGCAGCTCGCCGGCCGAGGCGTGGCCCGAGACGTGGACCTTCGCGTTGCCCTTGTGGACGACGTTGGCGCCCCAGCGGGTCAGGCCGTTGATCACGCGGTAGACCGCGTTCTCGTTGCCCGGGATCAGGGACGACGCGAGGATCACCGTGTCGCCCTGGACGATCCGGATCTGGTGGTCGCGGTTGGCCATCCGGGACAGTGCGGCCATCGGCTCGCCCTGGGATCCCGTGCAGACCAGCACGACCTCGTCGTCCGGCAGGTCGTCGAGGGTCTTGACGTCGACGACCAGGCCCGCGGGGACCTTCAGGTAGCCGAGGTCACGGGCGATGCCCATGTTGCGGACCATCGAGCGGCCGACGAAGGCGACCCTGCGGCCGTACTCGTGTGCCGCGTCGAGGATCTGCTGGATGCGGTGGACGTGGCTGGCGAAGCTCGCCACGATGATGCGCTTCTGGGCGTTGGCGAAGACCGTGCGCAGGACGTTGGAGATGTCCCGCTCGGGCGGTACGAAGCCGGGGACCTCGGCGTTCGTCGAGTCGGAGAGGAGGAGGTCGATGCCTTCCTCGCTCAGCCGGGCGAAGGCGTGCAGGTCGGTGAGCCGGCCGTCCAGCGGGAGCTGGTCCATCTTGAAGTCGCCGGTCGCGACGGCCATGCCCGCGGGAGTGCGGATGGCGACCGCGAGGGCGTCCGGGATGGAGTGGTTGACCGCGATGAACTCGCAGTCGAACACACCGATGCGCTCGCGCTGGCCCTCCGCCACTTCGAGGGTGTACGGACGGATGCGGTGCTCCTGGAGCTTCGCCTCGATCAGCGCGAGGGTCAGCTTGGAGCCGATGAGGGGGATGTCCGGCTTCAGGCGCAGCAGATACGGGACACCACCGATGTGGTCCTCGTGGCCGTGCGTGAGGACGATGCCCTCGATGTCGTCGAGACGGTCCCGGACCGTGGTGAAGTCCGGCAGGATCAGGTCGATTCCGGGCTGCTCTTCCTCGGGGAAGAGAACTCCGCAGTCGACGATGAGCAGGCGGCCGCCGTACTCGAAGACCGTCATGTTGCGGCCGATTTCACCGAGGCCGCCGAGCGGGGTGACGCGAAGGCCGCCCTTCGGGAGCTTCGGCGGGGTGCCGAGTTCGGGATGCGGATGACTCAAAAGACTCTCCTTACCACGCACGCCACGTACCGCTTGGGCACGTGGCGCGCATGTCATTCGTGCACTTGCTGTTGTCTGTGTTTTCGCTCTTGCGAGTGTTCTTCGCGTATTCAGTTGTGAAGTCTGTGGTTACAGCTCTACCCCGCCGGCGGCGAGATCGATCTTGAGCTGGGTCGTTTCCTGTTCGGTGAGCTCCACCAGGGGGAGGCGCAGCGGGCCTGCGGGGAGGCCCTGGAGGGTCAGTGCGGCCTTGGTGGTGATGACGCCCTGGGTGCGGAACATCCCGGTGAAGACCGGCAGGAGCTTCTGGTGGATCTCCGTGGCCTTCTGAACGTCGCCGCCGACATACGCCTCGATGAGGGCGCGCAGGTCGGGGGTGACGACGTGGCCGACGACGGAGACGAATCCGATGGCGCCGACCGAGAGCAGTGGCAGGTTCAGCATGTCGTCGCCGGAGTACCAGGCGAGGCCGGAGCGGGCGATGGCCCAGCTCGCTCGGCCGAGGTCGCCCTTGGCGTCCTTGTTGGCGACGATGCGCGGGTGCTCGGCGAGCCGTACCAGCGTCTCCGTGTCGATCGGCACACCGCTGCGGCCGGGGATGTCGTAGAGCATCACCGGCAGGCCGGTGGCGTCCGCGATCGCCGTGAAGTGGCGGAAGATGCCTTCCTGTGGCGGCTTGTTGTAGTACGGCGTCACCGCGAGGAGGCCGTGGGCACCGGAGCGTTCGGCCGTACGGGCGAGCTCGACGCTGTGACGGGTGTCGTTGGTGCCGATGCCTGCGACGACGTGGGCCCTGTCCCCCACGGCTTCCAGTACCGCCCGTACGAGCTGGTCTTTCTCCGCGTCGCTGGTGGTCGGGGACTCGCCGGTGGTGCCGTTGACGACCAGGCCGTCATTGCCTGCGTCCACCAGGTGGACGGCGAGCCGCTGGGCGCCGTCGAGGTCGAGTGCGCCGTCCGCCGTGAAGGGCGTGACCATAGCGGTGAGGACCCGCCCGAAGGGGGTCTGCGGAGTGGAGATCGGAGCCATGGGTAACACGCTACTCGCTGCTCAGGGCCCAATGCCCCCTCGGGGGACAAGCTGTAGGAGCCCGGCACTGCCTGCTCGGGGGTTCAAGCAGTGCCGGGTCCGTTTGATCAGCCTAGATGAACTTCACGAAACGCCGCAATATGGACACCGCTTACGGGGCTACGCGTCCGTTTTTGTTGAAGGCTGCATGGGTGAGCGGCATGAGCCGGGCCCAGTGCTCCTCCATCTGCTGGCCGACCATCTCGATCTCGCGCTGCGGGAAGGACGGAACCTTCGCCAGCTCGTGCTGGGTGCGCAGGCCGAGGAAGTGCATCAGCGAGCGGGCGTTGCACGTGGCATACATCGAGGAGAAGAGGCCGACGGGGAGCACTGCGCGGGCGACCTCGCGGGCCACTCCCGCGGCGAGCATCTCCTGGTACGCCTCGTAGGCCTGGCGGTAGGAGTCCTCCATGACGCGGCCGGTGAGCTCCTGCTGGGCCTGGGTGCCCTCGACGAACTCGTACTTGCCGGGGCGGCCCTGCTGGACGAGCTTGCGGGAGGCGTCCGGGACGTAGAAGACCGGCTCCAGCTCCCTGTAGCGGCCCGATTCCTCGTTGTACGACCAGCCGACGCGGTGGCGCATGAACTCGCGGAACACGAAGATCGGGGCGCTGATGAAGAAGGTCATCGAGTTGTGCTCGAACGGGCTGCCGTGGCGGTCACGCATCAGGAAGTTGATGAGGCCCTTGGAGCGCTCGGGGTCCTTGGTGACCTCCTCCAGGGACTGCTCACCGGCCGTGGAGACACGGGCCGCGAACAGGACGTCGGAGTCGCCCGCGGCGTGTTTCACCAGCTCAACGGTGACATCGCTGCGGAAGCTGGGCTTTGCGGGCTCGGGGGTCTCGGTCACCGGCGGGGTCCTTCCAGTTGCGTCGCTCGGGCGGCGCCCACTCTACGGGCCACCACTGACAACCAGGGCCGGAAGGTCCGTCCAGGGATTTCTTCGACGAATTCGGCGATTCGGGGCACGGATCGGGCCCGCCACGCGTCTGACTCAATAGCAGCATCCGTAATAGAGTTCAAGGAGACCTTCCTCATGTTCTGCCGGCGTGAATCCGTCCCGTTCTCGTTCGTGGCCGAGAGCGACCGATTCCGCAGTAACGTCACTCCGCCGCCGCGGGAGCGCGCCACCGTCTCCCAGCTGGCCGGCCGTTCCCTTGTCGGGCTGACGATGGTCGTCGGCCTCGTCGGGGCGCTGATCCTCGGCCTGCCCGCGCTCAGTCCCGCCCAGAGCCCCTCGCACGCCGAGCAGACCGAGGCCTCCCACGGGCATTGACACGTACGGGCCCCCTGGGGTGGTCGGGTCGGCGACCACCTCGGTAGCCTCACCGGGCACAGCAATCGAGCGTGTTTGTGAGTGAGGATCAGTCGTGCCCCTGCCCTTTCTGACGGCCGACCGCGCGTTTGACGCGAGCGCCGAGGACATCGCGCTGCCGTTCGACGACCACGACAGCTGGCGGCGTCCGTACCGCCCCGGCCCCTGGCGGGTCGCAGCTGCGGCCTTCCTGCTGCTGCTCGCGTCCTTTGTCCTGCTCGCGGGAATGATCATCGCGTTCGCCGGGGCGCTGCCGGGCGCGGCCGTATGTCTGGGAGTCGCCCTCGTGGTCATCTTCTGCGCGCTGCGGCTGCTGCGGGTCGGTGCCTGGGTCAGTCGGCACGGCGTGCGCCGGGTGGGCTTCTTCACGACCGCGACCGTGCCGTGGAACCGCGTCACCGCCATCCGTACGGTGCAGCAGCCGGTGAAGTGGCTCGGGTTCCCGCGCACGGTCCAGGGGCAGGCCCTGATCGTCGTAGGCCAGGGGGGCGAGGCGATTCCGCCGCTGCTCACCGACAACAACGCCGACTTCCTGACGCGGGGCGAGGCGTTCGACCGTGCGGCCGACACGGTGGAGGCGTGGGGGGACGAGTACCGGCGGGCCTGAGCCCCTTGGACGAATGGGCCGCCCGGCCCGGCACGCCCGTTCAGGACGTGCTGGGCCGGGCGTCCTTCATGTGCAGGGCGATGGCGCGCTGCATGGCCTTCCGGGCCCGCGGGGTGTCCCTGGCGTCCTGGTAGGCGACGGCCAGGCGGAACCAGCAGCGCCAGTCGTCCGGGGAGTCCTCGGTCTCCTCGCGGCGGCGGGCGAACACCGCGTCGGCCGAGTCGCGGTCGATGCGGCCGGACGGGGTGCGGACCAGTTCGTCGACCGGCAGGCCGCCCTCGGCGTCGAGTTCCGCGGCCAGCGCGTTCGCCCGCGACACGAACTGGGTGTTCTTCCAGAGGAACCAGATGCCGATCACCGGCAGGATCAGCACCGCGACCCCGAAGGTGACCGTCAGCAGCGTGCCGTGCCGGATGAGCAGTACGCCACGGCTGCCGACCAGGGCGAAGTAGAAGACCAGGACGGCAGCGGTGACGAAGTAGGTGATCTTTGCGCGCATGGCAGGGCTCAGTCAGTTCAGGTCGAGGAAGTGTTCCAGGCCGAACGTGAGGCCGGGAGTGGTCACCACGCGGCGTGCGCCGAGCAGGATGCCCGGCATGAAGCTGCTGTGGTGCAGGGAGTCGTGGCGGATGGTGAGCGTCTCGCCCTCGCCGCCGAGCAGCACTTCCTGGTGGGCGAGGAGGCCGCGGAGCCGGATCGCGTGGACGGGGACTCCGTCGACGTCCGCGCCGCGGGCGCCGTCCAGGGCCGTGGTGGTGGCGTCCGGCTGCGGGGCGCAGCCGGCCTTTCTGCGGGCCTCGGCGATCAGCTGGGCGGTGCGGGTGGCGGTGCCCGAGGGGGCATCGACCTTGTTGGGGTGGTGGAGTTCGACGACCTCGACGGACTCGAAGTAACGGGCGGCCTGCTCCGCGAACTTCATCGTGAGGACGGCGCCGATGGAGAAGTTCGGCGCGATGAGCACACCGGTCTCCGGGGAGCCGGAGAGCCAGGTGTTCAGCTGCGCGAGCCGTTCGTCGGACCAGCCCGTCGTGCCGACGACGGCGTGGATGCCGTGCCGGACACAGAAGTCGAGGTTGTCCATCACGGACGCGGGGGTGGTGAGTTCGACGACGACCTGAGCGCCGGATTCCGTGAGGGTCTCCAGCTTGTCGCCGCGGCCCAGCGCGGCCACCAGCTCCATGTCGTCGGCGGCCTCGACGGCTCGTACCGCCTCGGCTCCGATACGGCCCCTGGCGCCGAGAACGGCCACGCGCAGCTTGCTCATTGCTCTGCTTCCTTAACGGTGGAGTTAGGAGACCGCTTCTTCGAGGCGGCCGGCCTGCTTGTCCTTGAGCGGGCCGATGACGGAGAGGGAGGGGCGGTGTCCGAGGACCTCGCCCGCGACCGTGCGGACGTCGTCGGGAGTGACCTGTGCTATCCGGGCCAGCATGTCGTCGACCGACATCTGGTCGCCCCAGCACAGTTCGCTCTTGCCGATGCGGTTCATCAGCGCGCCGGTGTCCTCCAGGCCGAGGACCGTGGAGCCGGAGAGCTGCCCGATGGCGCGGCCGATCTCCTCGTCGCTCAGTCCTTCGGATGCCACCCGGTCGAGTTCGTCCCGGCAGATCTTGAGGACGTCGTGGACCTGGCTGGGCCGGCAGCCCGCGTACACCCCGAAGAGTCCGCAGTCGGCGAAGCCCGAGGTGTACGAGTACACGCTGTAGGCGAGGCCGCGCTTCTCCCGTACCTCCTGGAAGAGACGTGAGCTCATGCCGCCGCCGAGGGCGGTGTTGAGGACGCCCAGCGCCCAGCGGCGCTCGTCGGTGCGGGCCAGGCCGGGTACGCCGAGGACGACATGGGCCTGCTCGGTCTTGCGGTTCAGCAGCTCGACCCGGCCCGCGGTGCGCAGGGTGCGTGCGCCCTCGCGCGGGGCGACCGGGACGGCGTCGGTGCGCGACAGGGCGCCCGCCCGCTCGAACGCCCTGCGGACCTGGCGTACGACCGTGGCGTGGTCGATGTTGCCGGCGGCGGCGACGACCAGGTGCGTGGGGTCGTAGTGCTTCTTGTAGAAGCGGGCGATCCGGCCGCGGTCGAGCGCGTTGATGGTGTCGACGGTGCCGAGGACCGGGCGGCCGAGGGGGGTGTCGCCGAGCATGGTGTGCGCGAACAGGTCGTGCACGCAGTCGCCCGGGTCGTCCTCGGTCATTGCGATCTCTTCGAGGATGACGCCGCGCTCGGCGTCGACGTCCTCGGCGGTGATCAGCGAGCCGGTCAGCATGTCGCAGACGACGTCGATGGCCAGCGGCAGGTCGGTGTCGAGGACCCGCGCGTAGTAGCAGGTGTACTCCTTCGCCGTGAAGGCGTTCATCTCGCCGCCGACCGCGTCGATCGCGGCGGAGATGTCGAGGGCGCTGCGCTTCGCGGTGCCCTTGAAGAGGAGGTGTTCGAGGTAGTGCGTCGCGCCGTTCAGCGTGGGGGTCTCGTCGCGTGATCCGACGTTGGCCCAGATGCCGAAGGTGGCGGAGCGTACGGAGGGCAGGGTCTCGGTGACGACCCGGAGACCGCCGGGCAGGACGGTGCGGCGGACCGTACCGATGCCGTTGGTGCCCTTGAGAAGCGTTTGGGTACGGGCGACGGCCCGCGCCTTCGAAGAGGCGCGGGCCGTCGTCACGGAACTACGGGACGTCACTTGGCGGCGTCGTCCTTCTTCTCGTCCTCTTCACCCTCGACGACCGGGATCAGGGAGAGCTTGCCGCGGGAGTCGATCTCGGCGATCTCGACCTGGACCTTGGCACCGACACCGAGCACGTCCTCGACGTTCTCCACGCGCTTGCCACCGGCGAGCTTGCGGATCTGCGAGATGTGCAGCAGGCCGTCCTTGCCCGGCATGAGGGAGACGAAGGCACCGAAGGTGGTGGTCTTGACGACCGTACCCAGGTAGCGCTCGCCGACCTCCGGCATGGTCGGGTTGGCGATCGAGTTGATCGTGGCGCGGGCGGCCTCGGCGGCCGGCCCGTCGGCGGCACCGATGTAGATGGTGCCGTCGTCCTCGATCGTGATGTCGGCGCCGGTGTCCTCCTGGATCTGGTTGATCATCTTGCCCTTGGGGCCGATGACCTCACCGATCTTGTCCACCGGGATCTTGACGGTGATGATCCGCGGGGCGTTCGGGGACATCTCGTCCGGGACGTCGATGGCCTCGTTCATCACGTCGAGGATGTGGAGGCGTGCGTCGCGGGCCTGCTTCAGCGCGGCGGCCAGGACCGAGGCGGGGATGCCGTCGAGCTTGGTGTCGAGCTGGAGCGCGGTGACGAACTGCTTCGTACCGGCGACCTTGAAGTCCATGTCGCCGAAGGCGTCCTCCGCACCGAGGATGTCGGTGAGGGCGACGTAGTGGGTCTTGCCGTCGATCTCCTGGGAGATCAGACCCATGGCGATACCGGCGACGGCGGCCTTGAGCGGCACACCGGCGTTCAGCAGCGACATGGTGGAGGCGCAGACCGAGCCCATGGACGTCGAGCCGTTGGAGCCCAGCGCCTCGGAGACCTGGCGGATCGCGTAGGGGAACTCCTCGCGCGTCGGCAGCACCGGCACGATGGCGCGCTCGGCGAGCGCACCGTGGCCGATCTCGCGGCGCTTGGGCGAGCCCACGCGGCCGGTCTCACCGACGGAGTACGGCGGGAAGTTGTAGTTGTGCATGTAACGCTTGCGGGTCACCGGGGAGAGGGTGTCCAGCTGCTGCTCCATGCGGAGCATGTTGAGGGTGGTGACGCCCAGGATCTGGGTCTCGCCACGCTCGAACAGCGCCGAGCCGTGCACCCGCGGGATGGCCTCGACCTCGGCGGCGAGCGTACGGATGTCCGTGACGCCGCGGCCGTCGATGCGGACCTTGTCCTTGATGACGCGCTCGCGGACCAGCTTCTTGGTCAGGGCGCGGTACGCGGCGGAGATCTCCTTCTCGCGGCCCTCGAAGGCCGGGAGGAGCTTCTCGGCGGCGATCTCCTTGACGCGGTCCAGCTCGGCCTCGCGGTCCTGCTTGCCGGCGATGGTGAGCGCCTGGGCCAGCTCGGACGTCACGGCGGCGGCGAGCGCCTCGAAGACGTCGTCCTGGTAGTCCAGGAAGACCGGGAAGTCGCCGGTGGGCTTGGCGGCCTTGGCGGCGAGGTCCGACTGGGCCTTGCAGAGGACCTTGATGAAGGGCTTCGCGGCCTCGAGACCGGCGGCGACGACCTCCTCGGTGGGGGCCTCGGCGCCGTCCTTGACGAGCTGGATGGTCTTCTCGGTGGCCTCGGCCTCGACCATCATGATCGCGACGTCGCCGTCCTCCAGGACGCGACCGGCGACGACCATGTCGAAGACGGCGTCCTCGAGCTCGGTGTGCGTCGGGAAGGCGACCCACTGGCCCTTGATCAGGGCGACACGGGTGCCGCCGACCGGACCGGAGAAGGGCAGGCCGGCCAGCTGCGTGGAGCAGGAGGCGGCGTTGATCGCGACCACGTCGTACAGGTGGTCGGGGTTGAGCGCCATGATCGTCTCGACGATCTGGATCTCGTTGCGCAGGCCCTTCTTGAAGGAGGGGCGCAGCGGGCGGTCGATCAGGCGGCAGGTGAGGATCGCGTCCTCGGAGGGCCGACCCTCACGACGGAAGAAGGAGCCGGGGATCTTGCCGGCGGCGTACTGCCGCTCCTCGACGTCCACCGTGAGGGGGAAGAAGTCGAGCTGGTCCTTGGGCTTCTTGGAAGCGGTGGTGGCCGACAGCACCATGGTGTCGTCGTCCAGGTACGCGACGGCGGAGCCGGCGGCCTGCTTGGCCAGGCGGCCCGTCTCGAAGCGGATGGTGCGGGTGCCGAAGGTTCCGTTGTCGATAACGGCCTCGGCGTAGTGGGTCTCGTTCTCCACTAGCGTTTTCTCCGATACATATCGTCTTCTCGCCCCCACGCCCGTGTGGCGGGGGACGTAGCGGAGAAGCCCTCCATCGGCGGGCCGGTCTTCGATCGAAGCACCCGGATCGATGAGTCCGGGGGCCACTACCGAGGACCGGCGGCGGGGAGGTCTGCTTCTCGCTCGTCTGTCGGTCGTTCTCCGACCAGGTTACTGAGATTCGGTTCTGCTTGGCATTCCGGCCGTACGGGCGGACCCGTCACATCCCGTACATGCCCGCGTACGCACAATCGTACGTACAGCAAAGGGAGCGGCCCCCCTCAGTGGTGGGAACCGCTCCCTTCACGGCGAATTACTTGGCGCCGCCGGCCGCACCGCGGCGGATGCCGAGGCGGTCGACCAGGGCACGGAAGCGCTGGATGTCCTTCTTGGCCAGGTACTGAAGGAGGCGGCGACGCTGGCCGACCAGGATCAGCAGACCACGACGGGAGTGGTGGTCGTGCTTGTGCGTCTTGAGGTGCTCCGTCAGGTCCGAGATCCGGCGGGAGAGCATCGCGACCTGGACCTCGGGGGATCCGGTGTCACCCTCCTTCTGGGCGAACTCGGACATGATCTGCTTCTTCGTAGCGGCGTCGAGCGGCACGCGTACTCCTCTTGATGTTCGATGCGCCCACGAGTGCCCCTGGTCTAGATCGCAGGGGAGCTTCCATGACTCGGAGGCGAAGGTCCGATGAGCGCAGCTCCCAGAATGATCCGGGAGGGCGTACACAAACGGCCGTCACACAGCGTACCAGCCCCCGCGGCTCAGCTCGTCAGGGCCCTTGCCCTGGTGAAGACGTCCAGCACCGCCAGGCAGAGCGGGACCAGGGAGAGCAGGACGGCGCTCTCGGTCAGGTCGAGGAGGCGGCCCCAGAACGGGGAGAGGCCCTTGTGCGGGATGATCAGGCCGATGGCGGTGAGCAGGGCGGCCCCGGCGGCGACGGCCGCGGAGAGCCAGATCGTACGGATGTCCAGGGAGCTGCGGTCCCCGTACCTCACCAGGTCGAACAGCAGGTCGGTCGGCGGGTTCAGGGAGAGGCCGAGCACCAGCAGGGCGATCGTGCCGATGCCCGCCACCAGTACGCAGGCGACCTGCGAGGTGTAGCGGAACAGGCGGGCTCGGAGCAGCATCGCGAGTCCGGCGGCCAGCGCCAGGAACTGGCCCCAGACGTTGTCCGAGAAGCCGAGCACGGCCGCGCAGCCGACGACGACCGCCGCGCAGCCCCCGACCAGGCCGAGCAGCATCTCGTGGCCGCGGCGGGCCTGGGCCGCGATGCGGTCGCCGTCGACGGGGGTGCCCTGGGCCGGGGGCTCGGCGTAGGGGTCGGCGAAGTTGTCGTCGTAGCCGCCCGGGGTGGTGCGCGGCGACGCGTAGCCGATGGGGAGCCGGGCGAACCGGGCGGAGAGGCCGGGCAGGAAGGCGACCAGGCCGAGGGTGACCGGGGCGCAGACGGCGGCCGTCTCGGTGGCGGACGCCTCGGTGAGGATCGCGACGAAGGTCGCCAGGGTGCCGACGGTGGCGAGGAAGGTGGTCGCTACGAACGGGGCGTCGCCGCTCGGGGTGAGGGCGACCAGCGCGACCGAGGCGATCAGCACGGCGACGCAGCCGAGCAGGAACTGGAGCCGGCCGGGGCCCTGGCCCGCGTCCGGGCCGATGATGCCGGAGCCCGCGATGAGTACGAGGGGCAGTGCGCCGAGACCGAGGGCGACCGCGGTGGAGCGGTCCGTGTAGACCCGGGCGCGTACCCCCGCGAACGCGGTGAGCAGCAGCCCGGCGGAGCCCGCGATGATGCCGGGCAGGCTGTGCATGTCGTGCCTGACCGGGTCGGCGAACCAGAGCACGAAGCCCATCAGGACGAGCAGCAGTACGCCGCCGACCAGGCCCGCGCCGCGCAGCAGTTCGTCGCTCCACAGGTGGCGGTCTCGGGTGACGGCGGAGGCCACGGCGTCCGAGACGTCGTCGAAGACGGCGGGCGGCAGGGACTGGGCGAAGGGGCGCAGGCTGAGGAGTTCGCCGTCGAGGACCTGCTGGGCGGCGAGGGTGCGCGCGCCGTCGAGGACCGTGCCGTCGCGGCGTACGAGGTGGTAGCCGGTGGGGGTTCCGGCCGCCTGGGTCTGGCCGGTGAGCCGGAGGATCTCCGGGTAGACGTCGGCGACGGCGATGTCCTCCGGCAGGGCCACATCGATCCGGCTGTCGGGCGCCACGACGGTCACCCGGCAGAAGCCCGTCGCTGCAGTCGAACTCACGTGTCTGGTCCCCCTGATTCGCGGTTGCGCACGGTGCGCGCGCCACCCTACCGGGCGGGCGGCAGGTCATCTGCAAGTAGGATCGCCGTCGCGCGGAGGGACGTCCGCAAGCAATGGCAGCCACGGGGGCTTCGGTGCACGTCCGGCCGGTCTTGTGCCCGTCCGTACCGAGGGATTGATGTTTCGGTGAGCCAGATCGTCGTGAAACGACCTCCGCGGGCCCTGCCGCCGGAAGTCCCCATGGACGAGTTGACGTTGGAGGCCCCTCCCGAGCTGCCCCGCGGGCAGCAGGAGGGCATGCTGATGCAGATCCTGCCGGTGCTCGGCATGGGTTCGTCGGTGGTCTTCTTCTTCTCGCCGCAGGCACCTCCGTTCATGCGGATCATGGGTGTTCTGATGCTGGTCTCGACCGTCGGGATGGTGGTCGCGCAGCTGGTCCGCTATCGCCGCGGTACGCAGGGGCAAATGGCCGATGTCCGGCGCGACTACCTCAAGTACCTGGCGCAGACCCGGCGTACGGTGCGCCGGACGGCGCGCTCCCAGCGGGATGTGCAGCTGTATCTGCAGCCCGCTCCGGAGCAGTTGTGGTCGGTGGTCGCCGAGGGCAGCCGGGTGTGGGAACGGCGCGTCGGCGACAAGGACTTCGGGCAGGTCCGGGTGGGGCTCGGGGCGCAGCAGCTGGCCACCCCGCTGATCGCTCCCGACACCGCTCCGGTGGATGAGCTGGAGCCGATGTGCGCGGGTGCGATGCAGCGGTTCCTCGCCGTGCACGGGTCGTTGGACGGGCTGCCGATGGCCGTGTCGATGCGGGCGTTCTACCACGTGACGGTCTCCGGTCAGCCGGAGGCGGCGCAGTCGGCCGCGCGGGCGCTGGTCGCCCAGCTGGTGACGCTGCACTCCCCCGAGGACCTGATGGTCGCCGTGGTGGCGGCGCGGGGTGCGGTGGAGCGCTGGGACTGGGCGAAGTGGCTGCCGCATCTGCAGCTGCCGGGGCAGGTCGACGGGGCCGGTACGAAGCGGCTGTTCGGGGACGACCTGGGTGAGCTGGAGCAGTTGCTGGCGAGCCGGCTGGAAGGACGGCCGCGGTTCGGCCGGGAGAGTCAGCCGGTGCTGGACCAGCCGCACGTCGTGGTGGTGCTGGACGGTGGGATCGTGCCGCCCGACTCGCTGTTCGCGGCGGCCGAGGGCCTGCAGGGTGTGACGATCGTCGAGGTGGTGCCGGGCGAGCTCGACGAGCCGCGGGGCGGTCTCTCCGTGGTGGTGCGGCCGGGGCTGCTGCGGCTGGAGTCGGGTGCGGGGATGGTGTACGAGGGTGTGCCGGACGGGATGTCGCTGCCCGCGGCCGAGGCGCTGGCCCGGCAGCTCGCGCCGCTCAGGATGGGCGGGGGCGACGACGACGAGCCGCTGCTGGCGAACCTGGACTTCACGGATCTGCTGAATCTGGGCGACGCGGGTTCGGTCGATGTGGCGCGGACCTGGCGGCCGCGGTCGGTCTCCGAGCGGCTCCGGGTGCCGATCGGTATCGGCGAGGACGGTCAGCCGGTGATGCTGGACCTGAAGGAGGCCGCGCAGGACGGCATGGGTCCGCACGGGCTGTGTGTCGGTGCCACGGGTTCCGGCAAGTCCGAGCTGCTGCGGACGCTGGTGCTGGGGCTCGCGGTCACGCACTCCTCGGAGACGCTGAACTTCGTGCTCGCGGACTTCAAGGGCGGTGCGACGTTCGCCGGGATGTCGCACATGCCGCATGTCGCGGCCGTCATCACCAACCTCGCGGACGACCTGACACTGGTCGACCGCATGGGGGACGCAATCCGCGGTGAGCTGCAGCGGCGGCAGGAGCTGCTGCGGTCGGCCGGCAACTACGCCAACATCCACGACTACGAGAAGGCGCGGGCGGCGGGTGCGGCGCTGGAGCCGCTGGCCTCGCTGGTCCTGGTCATCGACGAGTTCTCCGAACTCCTCACCGCCAAGCCCGACTTCATCGACATGTTCATCCAGATCGGCCGGATCGGGCGTTCGCTGGGTGTGCATCTGCTGCTCGCTTCGCAGCGCCTGGAGGAGGGCAAGCTGCGCGGTCTCGACACCTATCTCTCGTACCGGATCGGGCTGCGGACCTTCTCCGCCGCCGAGTCGCGTACGGCGCTCGGTGTGCCGGACGCGTACCACCTGCCGTCGGTGCCCGGTTCCGGCTATCTGAAGTTCGGTACGGACGAGATGACCCGGTTCAAGGCGGCGTATGTGTCGGGGACGTACCGCACGGGCGGCCCCGATCTGTCGGTGGGGGCGCTGCCGATCGAGCGCCGGCCCGCGCTGTTCAGCGCCCTTGAGGTGCCGGTGGTGTACGCGGCGCCCGACCCGGCGCATCTGGTGGCCGCCCGGGCGGGCTCGGACGACGACGCGCTGGCCGACACGGTGCTCGATGTGATCGTGCGCCGCCTGGAGGGGCAGGGGGTGCCCGCCCATCAGGTGTGGCTGCCGCCTCTGGACCGGGCGCCGACGCTGGACCAGCTGCTGCCGGGGCTCGCGCCGGCCGCCGAGCGGGGTTTCACGGCGACGGAGTACACCCGTCCGGGCGGGCTGACCGCGCCGCTCGGGCTGATCGACAAGCCCTTCGAGCAGCGGCGCGAGGTGCTGTACCAGGACTTCTCGGGCGCCGCGGGTCACATGATGGTCGTCGGCGGTCCGCAGTCCGGGAAGTCGACGCTGGTACGTACGCTCATCTCGTCGTTCGCCCTCACCCACACCCCGCACGAAGTGCAGTTCTACGGGCTGGACTTCGGTGGTGGCGGTCTGGTCTCGCTGGCGGATCTGCCGCATGTCGGCGGGATGGCCTCACGGCTTGACCCGGAGCGGGTGCGGCGTACGGTCGCCGAGGTCGCGGGTGTGCTGAACCGGCGCGAGGAGTTCTTCCGCGCCCACTCCATCGATTCCATCGCCACCTACCGGCGCAGGCGTGCCCTGGGCGAACTGCCCGGCGAGCCCTGGGGCGATGTCTTCCTGGTCGTGGACGGCTGGGGCGGTTTCCGGTCCGAGTACGAGAATCTGGAGCAGGTCGTCACCGACATCGCCTCGCGCGGGCTCGGTTACGGCATCCATGTCGTGATCACGGCGGCCCGTTACATGGAGGTGCGGGCCGCGCTGAAGGACCAGATCCTGGGCCGTCTGGAGCTGCGGCTCGGCGACGTCATGGACTCCGAGTTCGACCGGAAGGTCGCGGCCAATGTGCCGGCCGGTGTCCCGGGCCGGGGGCAGGTGGCGCAGAAGCTGCACTTCATGGGCGCGCTGCCGCGTATCGACGGTTCCAGCAGCGCCGCGGATCTCTCCGAGGGCACGGCCGCGTTCGTCGGGACGGTGAAAACGAACTGGGCGGGTCCCGCCGCGCCGGCCGTGCGGCTGCTGCCGCGCAAGCTGCCGGCCGATCAGCTGCCGAAGGGCTTCGAGTTCCCGCAGCGGGGCATCGCGATCGGTATCGACGAGACCGCTCTGGAGCCGGTGTTCGTCGACTTCGAGACCGATCCGTTCTTCCTGGTCTTCGGGGAGAGCGAGTCGGGCAAGACCAATCTGCTGCGGCTGATCGCGAAGCAGATCTCGGAGCGCTACTCCCCCGACGAGGCGAAGCTCGTCGTCGGTGACTACCGGCGGGGGCTGCTGGGCGCGCTGCCGGAGGGCCATCTGCTGGAGTACGCGCCGATGGCGAGCTCGATGCAGATGCACATGGAGGCGCTGGCGGGCGTGTTCGCGCGCCGGCAGCCGCCGACCGACGTCACGCCGCAGCAGCTGCGTGACCGCAGTTGGTGGACCGGTCCGCAGATCTTCATCATCGTCGACGACTACGACCTGGTGGCGACGAACGCGGGCAATCCGCTGGCCCCGCTGGCGGAGTACCTGCCGTTCGCCCGGGACACCGGGGTCCGCTTCGTCATCGCGCGGAACTCCGCCGGGGCCTCGCGGTCGATGTACGAGGCGTTCATGCAGCGCATCAAGGAGCTGGGGGCGCAGGGTGTCGTCCTCTCCGGTGACCCGGGCGAGGGCGATCTGATCGGTACGGTGCGCGGGCATGCGATGCCGCCGGGGCGCGGATACTTCGCCTCGCGGCGCCGGGGCAACCCGCTGGTGCAGATCGGGCGGCTGCCGGAGCAGCGCTGATCCGGTGCGATAGCACATGATCGACTCCCCGTACACCGGGGCGGAAAGCGGGGATAGTCTGCTGACGGATCCGAGAAAGCGTTCCGCCGCAGGAGAGGGAAGGCGCCCGATGGGTACTCAGCAGGAGAAGGACGAGCTGTACGCACTCGACATCTCGGGGGTGGAGTGGCTGAGCGCGCCCGGTACCGAGGAGGCCGAGGAGCGCGTCGAGATCGCTCATCTGCCGGGTGGTGCCGTGGCGATGCGGTCCTCGCTGGATCCCGGGACGGTGCTGCGGTACACCGAGGCCGAGTGGCGGGCCTTCGTCCTGGGTGCGCGGGACGGCGAGTTCGACCTGAAGTAGCCGGCAGACATACGGAAGGAGGGGCACGCCCGGCGGGCGTGCCCCTCCTTCCGTATGTCTGCCGGCGGTCAGTACGCCTCGGTGAAGCCGCGCGAGGCCCTGTGGTCCGTGGCGCGGTAGCTGTCCTTGCCGTTCTCGACGATCCTCGCAACCTGCTCCAGGCGGTCCTTCATGTGCTCCGCCCGGCCCTTGTACTTGCCCTGCAGGCTCACGTACTCACCGTGGGCCACACCGTCCCAGGTGTCGGTGACGACCTTGAGCGCGGCGTCCATCTCTTCGAGGTCCTTGACGATGTTCCTGGACACCGCGCGGATGCGGTTGGCCATCTCCTGGACGGTCTCGTACTTGACCTTCGTGTTCGGGTCGTGCCCCATGTGTCTTCTCCTCGGTGCTCGGCGGGTGCGGAAGGGGTGGTGCGGCGCCGCTCAGACGTTGTTCAGTCCGGAGGTGTTGGCGGGCAGCGCCTGATCCTTGACCGCGTTGAAGGCCGCACGGACCTCCTCGTCGTTGGCGTTGCTGAGGTTCTTGGTGCCTTCCACCGCGTTGAGCAGGACGTCGAGGAGCCGACGGATCTGGTCGTGGTCCTCGTTGATCATCAACTGCGCGGACTTGAACCCCGAGGCGCCGACACCCGTCCATCCGGCGCTGACCGTCTCCAGGATGTCGGCCAGCTCCCTGGACTGACGGGACACCGCGCGGCCCGTCTCAATGATCTTGTTCTTCGCCTGGACGATCGGATCGTCGGCAAGTCCGAAACCGCCTGAGGGGCTGGTCATCCGGAAGTCCTATCTCTCGGTTCCCTGGCCTGTCCGTCTGTCACGGTCAGGATCCTTCCGTTCCCATGTGCTCCGGCAAAGGAATGGGGAAGGTCCGGGCCCGGGA
Source organism: Streptomyces sp. NBC_01591 (assembly GCF_035918155.1). Classification (NCBI taxonomy): domain Bacteria; kingdom Bacillati; phylum Actinomycetota; class Actinomycetes; order Kitasatosporales; family Streptomycetaceae; genus Streptomyces; species Streptomyces sp. NBC_01591. The sequence continues at coordinate 6,492,678 of NZ_CP109327.1, read as the reverse complement.
AACGCCGTCTAGGCATCCCTTTGGCTCGAATTCGGCGTCGGCCACTTCTCGTTCCCCCGTCACACACGTGAAGTCTGTTACCACCCTAGCCATTTCGCGGCCTCTCCCCAACTGCTCTTCACCGGGGGCCGGTCACATCGCCGGGCGGCCGCGTCATCGCGCGACGCGCCTTCGGCGGACGTCCCGGACGACCGTCGCGGCCCCGGCGATCACACCGACCAGGACGGCTGCCGCGGTCAGCGCGTAGGTGGCGTACCGCTCGCTGCGCTCCTGCGGGGTCTCCGACAGGGACAGCTGCGCGGGCTCGGGGGCCGGTGCCTTCGGCGGTGCCGGGTCCGGATGCGCGGCGTCCTGCGGGATGTCGTCCCCGGACAGGGCGCGGACCGGGTCGACGACGCCCCAGCCGACGAAGTCGTCATGGCCGGTGACGGAGCGTTCGGCGGTCTGCTCGATCCGGGCGACTATCTGGGCCGCCGTCCACTTCGGGTACTTGGCCCGCATCAGGGCGGCGACCCCGGCGACGTACGGGGCGGAGAAGCTGGTGCCGTTGTCGGTGCACTGGCCGTAGCCGGGGACGGTGGAGACGATGTCGACGCCCGGGGCGGCGACTCCGACGAAATCGCCGGCCTGGGAGAACGGGGCGCGCTCGTTGTTGCGGTCGGAGGAGGCAACGGCGAGGACTCCGGCGAAGGCGGCCGGGTAGGTGCGTTTCCGTCTGCCGTCCATGCCGTCGTTGCCCGCGGAGGCGACCACGACGATGTTCTTGGCGAGCGCCCTGGCCACGGCCCGGCCCAGCGTGGACGTCTCGTCCAGGGCTTTGGTCGTGTCCTGGGAAATGTTGATGACCTGGGCGTGCTCGGCGATCGCGTGGTCGATCGCGGTGGCCATCGTGGTGTCCTTGCCGCTGTTCTTCTCGTCGTTCTGGCGGATCGGGATGATCGTGGCCTCGGGGGCCAGTCCGACGAATCCGGTGCCCTTGTGGGGGCGGGCGGCGATGATGCCGGCGACCTTGGTGCCGTGGCCGACCTCGTCGACCGTGCCGTCGCTCTTGCCACCCTTGAGGTAGTCGGCGCCCGCCGATGCGTCGACGGCCGTCCTCAGCTGCGGGTTGTCGTTGTCCACGCCGGTGTCGATGACCGCGACGCGTACACCCTTGCCCTTGGTGTCCTGCCAGAGTTCGTCCAGCAGAACACGCTGCAGCGGCCAGGGGCGGCCCTCGTACTGCCCCTTCATCGGGAAGGTGCACTCGCCGCCGCCGTCTATGCCCAGGTCACCGGGCCCCTCGGTGTCCTCGGCCGCGTATGCGGCCCCCGGCCCCGCCAGTGCGGCCAGCGCGGCGGCGACCGCCACCGCGCCGGCCGTCTTCCGGTACCCCATCTGCTTCTCTCCCCCGGGCCGCACGCTGCCCGCCGCGTTCCGGAACGTCATGAACCCTGGCGCTGGCGAGCGCTGTTGGTGTCCAGCCTGGGGCCCTTGGACAGGAAGTCCGACCATTCGATCGGTACGAGGGCGGGCATCACCTTCTCGTATCCGAGCCTGCTCTGCGCCTGGCTGGGCTCGGGGCGGCCGTCCGACTGTTTCTGCTGGTCGCCGGTGCCGATGTCGGAGCGGCCGGCGTCGCTGTCGCCGTTCGCCTGGACCGCGTAGCGCAGTCCGGTGTCGGTCACCAGGAAGAGCGATCCGTCGGGCCTGGTCTGCCGGCCCCGGACCTGGGTGTAGAGCAGGCCGCTGCCGGGGGTGACGTAGGTGCTGGTGCCACCGGCGGCGATGGAGGTGGGGTACGCGGTGCCCGCCCAGGTGCTCAGGGTGGTCCGGCCCGAGCCGTCCACCTTGCGCAGCACGCTGCAGACAGTGTCGCGGCTGCCGCTGCCGCTGCCGCCCTCGGCGGAGTTCACCGGGGGCTCGGTCCGATGGGCCGGCCAGAGTGCGGCCTGGCCGGCGAAGCGCGCCGTGTCGGGCACGAAGTCCTGGAGGCCGACGGCGCGTGCCTCGCCCTCCAGGTTCAGCTCGGCCGTCTGCGGTGAGTTGATCAGCAGCCAGGCGGTGAACTCGGAGACGCGCTGGGCCTTTCCTTCGAGCACCACGTAGTAACTGGCGCCTTCGCCGGTCCTGGTCCTGAGGACCATGCCGACCGTGTTCTCCTCGGCGGAGAGCTGCCCCGCGACATGTGCCGGGGCACCGACGTTTCCGGGGATCCGCGGGAAGACGATGGGGCTGCCCTCGTGCAGGGTGGCCAGCCAGTCGTCGGTGACGGACTGCGGCTGCCTGCTCCCGACCAGGGCGTTGGTCAGATGGCCGCTGTCGGCGGTGGTCTCGGCGATGCGGTACTTGGTGCCCTTGGCGTCGACGAGATAGCGGGCCCCGTCCTGGCCCTGGACGTAGAACACCTGGCTGCCGGTGAGCTTGTTCCTGCCCTCGGTCAGCCCGTTGTCACGTGCGCCGAGGACGAAGGCGGCCTTCTGCACGGTGTTGCCCTTGCCACCGGGCTGTACGCAGACGGCCCACCGCTTCGCCGTCCCGGCGTCCTCGGCCTCGGGCAGCCGGTCGGGGGCGTACGGAATGCCGAGGATCGGTCCGCGCGGGGGCTTGCCCGCGTCCAGGACGTCGTCCGCGACCTGGACGACGTCGTACTCCGCCGGGTTGAGCAGCAGCCGGGCCGAGGCGAGGTTGAGCACGGGGTGCAGCAGGGTCTTCTTCTTCCCGCCCTTGCCGGTGGTGAGCACGACGTAGCGGGTGGTGGACTTCTTGCCGACGATCACCTTGGTGGCGGGCTTGTCCCAGTCCTTGGGAGCGGTGGGCTTGAACATGCCGACGGCTCCGAAGCCCGCCAGGATCAGGGCCCCGACGATCACACTCGGCAGCACCGCGCGCAGCGGGCGCGGAGCGCCCTCCTCGGTGCCGCCCGGCGAGGGTTGGAGGAAGGCCGCCACCGTGCGTTTCTTCGCGAAGGTGTACGCGTTGAGCTCATCCCGCCGTGATGCCATCAGTCGCTTCGTCTCCCGTGTCTCCCCGCGCGGCACAAGAAGCGGTCGCGTCGCCGGCCGTCGTGCCGGGCCGCGATGCCGGACCTCGGTGCCGGACCGGCCCCCTACTATGCCTGCTGACCGCGGGTGGTGTCGGGGCGGGTAGGGTGATCCGGCCGCCAAGGCCCCGAGCGGGACAGGCGGAATACGGGTGGAGTTGGGGACCGATGAACGGGGGGAACGCCGGAATGACGGCTTCCGCGACACGGACACGTCCGGCCGGGAACGCGACGCGCCCCGCAGCTCCCGGGCCCGGTGGTCCGCCTGCTCCCCACGGGCCCGCGCGGAGCTCCCGCGGACCCGCCTCCGGCCGGGCGAACGGACGTGTCGGGAGGCTCGGTTCGTTCCAATTGCAACAACTCGTGCTGCTGGAAATCGCGGCCGCGCTGCTGCTCGCGGCGTGGGTGGTCGAACCGCTGCTGCTGGCACCGGCCGTGGTGATCGCCGGAGTCCTGGTGCTGCTGGCCGTCGTACGCAGGCATCGCCGTTCACTGCCCGAGCTGCTGGGCACCGTCCTCTCGCAGCGCGCGCGTTCCCGCAGGGCCGGTTCGCTGGAGCTGCCCGCGGGTACGGAGCCCGGGATCGCGCCTGTCGTCGAGTGCGATCCGGCGCTGCGTACGTACTCCTTCAGCGACCGCGACCGGCGGCCGGTCGGCATGATCGGTGACGGTACGTTCGTCACGGCCGTCCTCCAGGTGGAGTCGGACGTCTCGGCGCTCAGGCCGGACCGGTCCGCGCAGCCGCTGCCCCTGGCGCTCGTACGGGATGTGCTCGAAGTCGACGGCATCCGGCTGGAGTCGGCGCAGATCGTGCAGCACACCCAGCCCGCGCCCGCCCCGCATCTGCCGCAGCAGTCCGTCGCCGCACGCAACTACGCGCCGCTGCAGGCCCAGACGGGTTCGCCCGCCGTCCGGATCACCTGGATCGCGCTCAAGCTGGACCCGGAGCTCTGCCCGGAGGCCGTGCAGGCGCGCGGCGGTGGCATCACGGGGGCGCAGAAGTGCGTGGTGCGGGCGGCCGACCAGTTGTCCAGCCGACTGACCGGGGCCGGTTTCCGCGCGACGGTGCTGACCGAGCAGGAGCTCACGTCCGCGATCGCGACCTCCGTCTGTGCCAGCGCGCCGGCCATGACGCAGGCCGGTCTGAGCGGGAGGCCGGTACGCCGTACCGAGGAGTCCGCGCGGACCTGGCGCTGCGACGACCGGTGGCACACCACCTACTGGGTGGCCCGGTGGCCGCAGTTCGGCGGCGGCGCCGGCGGCGCGGCAATGCCGCAGCTCGTGGCCCTGCTCACCTCGATCCCGGCGCTCGCCACGACCTTCAGCCTCACGCTGGGGCACGGCGAGCGGCAGGGCGTCTCGATCACCGGACACATCCGGATCACCGGCCGCAGCGACGAGGAACTGCTGGGCGCCCGCCATGAGTTGGAGCGCACCGCCCGCGGGGTCAGGACCTCGCTGGTACGGCTCGACCGCGAGCAGTTGCCCGGCGTGCTCGCCACACTGCCGCTCGGGGGTACCCGCTGATGTCCGCACCCACGAACGCCAGGGCCCGGCTCGGCTTCGGGCTGATCGGTCCACGGCGCGAACGGCAATCGGTCTCGCTCGACCAGTTGGCGTCGCTGGCCCTGCCGGTCGGCGACGACGGCGTGGTGATCGGCGTGGACGCCCACGGCCGGCCTGCCGTGCTGGGGATCAACCGGCCGACTCCGTACGACGTCACGTTGATCGGCGGGCTGTGGACGGCCCAGGTGCTCGCGCTGCGGGCGGCCGCCACCGGTGCGCGGATCGTCGTGGAGACCGGGCGGGCCCAGACCTGGACGGGGCTCGCGCACGCGGCGGGCGGCGGTCAGCCGTGCATCACGCTGCACGATGTCGGGCGGGTGCCGCCGCAGGGGCCGTCGGCCGGTTCGCCGGTGGTCGTGGTGCGGGACTGCGGCATGCGGCCGCCGCGCGGGCGGGTGGTGTCCGGGCCGTGGCAGTCGGTGCTGACGCTGCTGCCGTATCTCAGCCCGGTGGCACCGCGGCTGATCGAGAAGTCCGCCCTGGTCGGCATTCAACGGGTATCTCCTGATGAAGCGGCACAGATCGGTCGCATACTGCACCTTCCGGCCGCCGAGACCCAGGCGCTGTCCACGCTGGCGGACGGGGTCACCCTCTGGTGCGCCGAGCGCGACCGGCAGTTCGTGATGACCCAGGCGACCGATGCCGAGACCGGACTCCTGGGCGGCGCACGCAGGATGGACTGACGGGCACGGCTTGCTCGCGCCTGCCTGCACGGAACGTTCGGCTTTCCGTACATAGATGTACATGTTTGACCGCTTCGCCCTTCACGCTGTGCCGTACTCGGTTCACTTGAGGGCAGCACATGATGCACGGGACAGCTCTTGCGGTGCCGTACGGCCTGCCGGAGCGAGCCCCATGACGATTAGGGTGGGTCCGGGCGCGGCAGAAGAACCTGCGGGCAGGCAATGCGTGTCCCAGGGGGAGAGCCGGGCGGTCAGGCAGACGGAAACGGTCGCCCCCCACCCACTACGGCACAAGGGTGCTCGACCACACCAGGAGGCAAAGTGAACGGCGATCGGGACGAGATCCGCGGGGGCTGGAACAAGCCCGTCGACGAGTCGTCCGACGCGGAGCCCGCCGAGATGACGGGTGAGTTCACCATCGACTACACCCCGCCCGCCTGGTACACGCAGAACGCGCCGGGGGACTCGTCGGGCGGTGCCGGAACGCATCTGGCGCCGCCTCCGCCGCCGAGCGGAGCGCCGGTGTCCGTGCCCGCACCGTCGGCCGGGGGCGGTTTCGACTCCGACTGGACTCCGGCGCCGCCCGCGCCGGCACCGGTTCCCGCCCAGTCCGCGGCGGGCGACGCCCCGACGGGGGACGCCACATCTGCTCCTGCGGCGAGCGTGGGGGATTCCGGTGGTGCGTCGGACCCGTTCGGGGGCGGTGATGTGGAGAGCGGCTCGACCATGCGGTTCTCCCCGGCCGCGTTGAAGCGGCAGATCGCCGAGATCGAGGGGGGGTCGGCGGGCGCGGCCGGGGACGACCCGGTGGCGGATTCGGGGCCGGCTTCGGGCTCGGGTCCCGCAGAGGCCGATGCCGGTGACGGTGTCGGTGGTACGGACGTGGGCGAGGCGCCTGCTTCCGACTCCGCGCAGGCGGCGGACGCGTCCGCCGGTGAGTCCGACGGCGCCGCCGGGGCCCAGGCAGACGTCCCGAGCGCCGCCGCCGACGAACCGAGGGGCTCCGCCCCCTCCGACGCCGTCGCGGATGCGGCGCCCCAGGACGTGCCGCCCGGCAACGCACCGCAGGGCGCCCCGGCGCCCGTCACGCCGAATCCCTGGACCCCGGCGCCGCCGCAGGGCGGTCTGCCGCCACTGCCGCCCGCCTTCCAGCCCGCCGCGCCGCAGCCCACCGCGCCCCAGCCGGCACCACAGTGGCCCGCACCGGGCCCGACCGGCCAGGCGCCCGGCGGCTACGGCTTCCCCCAGGCCGGGGCACCCCAGCAGCCCCAGAGCGGCTACGGATTCCCGCAGCAGCCCGCTCCCCCGGCGCAGCAGACACCAGCACAGCAGACACCGGCACAGGGCGGCTACGGGTTCCCGCAACAGCCGCAGGCACCGCAGGCGCCACAACAGCCGCAGGCGCCTCAGCCGCTCCACGTACCCCAGCCGTCTCAGCCGTCTCCAGGCGCTCAGTGGCCCGCGCAGCAGGGCACGCCCCTGCCGCCGCAGGTCCCCCCGGCACCCCAGCCGCCGGTTCAGGCCACGCCCCATCTGCCCGCCCAGGTCACCCCGCAGCAGCCGGCCCGGCCCCAGCCTCCCCAGCAACAGCAACAGCAACAGCCGCCGCACCCCCAGCCGCAGGGCCAGCACGGCCAGCCCGTCGACCCGCGCACCGGGGGCGCCTGGCCGACCCCGGTCACCCACGACCAGCGCGAGCGCTCCGTGCCCGGCGCCCCGCTCGGGTACACGGCGGCCGTGGAGCTCTCCTCCGACCGGCTGGTCCGGGGCAAGCAGAAGGCGAAGAGCAGCCGCAACCCCTCCGGGGCGTCCCGCTTCAAGCTGGGCGGCAAGAAGGAGGAGGCCGAGCGGCAGCGCAAGCTCGACCTGATCCGTACGCCCGTGCTGTCCTGCTACCGGATCGCGGTCATCAGCCTCAAGGGCGGCGTCGGCAAGACCACGACGACCACCGCCCTCGGCGCGACCCTGGCCACCGAGCGGCAGGACAAGATCCTCGCCATCGACGCCAACCCGGACGCGGGCACGCTCGGCCGCCGGGTGCGCCGCGAGACCGGTGCCACCATCCGTGACCTGGTCCAGGCGATCCCGTACCTCAACTCGTACATGGACATCCGCCGGTTCACCTCGCAGGCGCCCTCCGGTCTGGAGATCATCGCCAACGACGTGGACCCGGCGGTCTCCACGACGTTCAACGACGAGGACTACCGGCGCGCGATCGATGTGCTGGGCAAGCAGTACCCGATCATCCTCACCGACTCGGGCACCGGCCTCCTCTACAGCGCGATGCGCGGGGTGCTGGACCTCGCCGACCAGTTGATCATCATCTCGACGCCGTCGGTCGACGGTGCGTCAAGCGCGTCCACCACGCTGGACTGGCTCTCCGCGCACGGGTACGCGGAGCTCGTGCAGCGTTCCATCACCGTCATCTCGGGGGTCCGCGAGACCGGCAAAATGATCAAGGTCGATGACATCGTGCAGCACTTCGAGACGCGCTGCCGCGGCGTGGTGGTCGTACCGTTCGACGAGCATCTGTCGGCCGGTGCCGAGGTCGACCTCGACATGATGCGCCCCAAGACCCGTGAGGCGTACTTCAACCTCTCCGCGATGGTGGCCGAGGACTTCTCGCGCGCCCAGCAGCAGCAGGGACTCTGGACCTCCAACGGCTCCAACCCGCCGCCGCAGTACGCCCCGCCGATGCCCGGCCAGCAGCAGTACGCCCCGCAGCAGCAGCCGTACGGCGGCCAGCAGCCCCCGCAGCCGTACCCGCCGCAGCCCGGCCCCGGAGTGCAACAGAACGGCTGGCAGCAGCCGTTGCCCCCGCAGGACCCGGCGGCTGCGAGCCCGGCGGGCCCGCAGCCGCCCCACCAGCAGCAGCCCGCTCTGCCGGGACAGCCGGGTCAGCCCGGTCAGCCGGTCCCGCCCGAGCTGCAGGGTCCCGTCCCGCCCGCGGGGTGGCAGCAGCAGCCGCCGCCAGCGCCTCAGCAGTAAGGCATCAGAGGTCTAAACCAATGAGGGCCCGCACCGTCTCCACGGTGCGGGCCCTCTGCACATTCCCGCAGACCACACGCCGTTTCGATGACCGTTGACGCAGCTCGACCACCGCTGATAAACCTTCGCTTCACCAGCTGGCGAACCACAGATCAACCCGCCTTCTCCGTGCGAGTCATGACGCGAGGTCCTTGACCATGGTCGAAAGAGTTCCACCACGCTCCGCCAAGTCACGCTCCGCCAAGCCACGCTCACGTATGCGTGTCCTCCTGGCCTCCGGTGCCGCCGCACTGGCGCTGGCCGCCGGATCCATCGTCCCGGGTGTACCGCTCGGCGCCGCGCCGCAGCAGGCGCAGGCCGCCGACAGCGGAAAGTCGACACTGACCGTCGCCGTCGCCCAGAGCGTCGACTCGCTGAGCCCGTTCCTCGCTCAGCGCCTCATGAGCACCAGCATCACCCGGCTCATGTACGACTTCCTCACCAACTACGACCCCAAGGACAACCACGCGATCCCCGGCCTGGCCACCAAGTGGGAGCCGTCCGCGGACAAGCTGACCTGGACGTACACCATCCGTTCCGACTCCAAGTGGTCGGACGGGCAGCAGGCCACCGCCGAGGACGCGGCCTGGACGTTCAACAAGATCATGACCGACGAGGCCGCCGCGCAGGCCAACGGCAACTTCGTCGCGAACTTCAAGAAGGTGACGGCTCCCAGCCCGACGCAGCTGGTCATCGAGCTCAAGGAGCCGCAGGCCACCATGGCGGCGCTCGACGTGCCGATAGTGCCGAAGCACGTCTGGGACAAGGTCGGTGACTTCTCCAAGTTCAACAACGACAAGACGTTCCCGATCGTCGGCAACGGGCCGTTCGTCGTGACCGACTACAAGGTCGACCAGTATGTGAAGCTCAAGGCCAACAAAAACTTCTGGCGCGGCAAGCCGAAGTTCGACGAGCTGGTCTTCAAGACGTACAAGGACCAGGACGCCGCGGTCGCCGCGCTGCGCAAGGGCGAGGTCTCCTTCGTCGCCGGCTCCCCCGCGCTGACGCCCGCTCAGGCCGCGTCCCTCAAGGGCGACGAGAACATCAAGGTCAACGAGGGTCCGGGTCGCCGCTTCTTCGCGCTGGCCACCAACCCGGGCGCGCAGACCAAGGACGGCAAGAAGTTCGGCAACGGCAACAAGGCCCTTCTCGACCAGAAGGTGCGCCAGGCCCTCTTCCTGTCCATCGACCGCAAGACCATCATCGACAAGGTCTTCCAGGGGCACGCCGTCGAGGGCCAGGGCTACATCCCGCCGCGCTTCTCCGCGTACCACTGGCAGCCGACCGCCGAGCAGAGCCTGGCGTACGACCCGGCCAAGGCGGCCAAGCTGCTCGACGAGGCGGGCTACGAGCTCAAGGGCGACCAGCGGGTCGGCAAGGACGGCAAGCCGCTCGACCTGCGCATCCTGTGCCACGCCACGGACCCGAACGACACGGCGATCGGCAAGTACCTCAAGGAGTGGTGGGGCAAGCTCGGCATCGGCCTGAAGGTCGACTGCCTCAACAACGTCTCGGTGCCCTGGTACGCCGGTGAGTACGACCTCGCCTTCGACGGCTGGTCCGTCAACCCGGACCCCGACTTCGTCCTCGGCATCCACACCTGCGCCGCGCTGCCGATCAAGGCGAAGGACAGTGCCGCCACCGACAACTTCATCTGCGACAAGCAGTACGACGAGCTCTACAAGAAGCAGCTCGCCGAGTACGACCCGGCCAAGCGGGCCGGCATCGTCAACGAGATGCAGTCGTGGCTGTACGACTCCGGGTACATGAGCGTCATCGCGTACCCGAACGCGGTCGAGGCGTACCGCACCGACCAGATCAAGTCGATCACGACCATGCCCGAGGCGGCAGGCAACATCTACGGCCAGGACGGTTACTGGAGCTGGTGGTCCGCGGCTCCTGCGTCCGGCGGCAGTTCGGACGGCTCCGGCGGGTCGAGCTCGACCGGCGTCGTCATCGGCATCATCGTGGTGGTCGTGGTGCTCGCCGGTGGCGGGCTGTTCATCGCGATGCGCCGCCGCAACACGGCGGACGACCGCGAGTAACCACTCGGACGGGTCGAGAGAGAGACCGGCCGGTGAACGTGCAGCTCACCGGTCGGCCCCTCCACGTGCAGCACGAGTAACGAGAGTTCCCCATGACAGCTGACAGCACTCCGGCGCTCGTGCAGGTCGCGGACGCGGACACCGACGGGCCGGCCCAGGCCGGCCCGTCGGCCGCCCGCGGTCCACGGGCGCGCAACACCAAGGCATACCTCCAATACGTGGCGGCCAAGATCGCGGGAGCAGCGGTCTCGCTCTTCGCCGTTCTGGTCACCAGCTTCTTCCTGTTCCGGCTCATTCCCAGCGACCCGGTGAAGCAGATGACGGGCGGCAGGCCCGTGTCCGCGGAACAACTCCAGTCGCTGCGGCGCCAGTTCGGCCTCGACCAGCCGATGTGGCAGCAGTTCACGAGCTATGTCGGCGACGCCCTCACGGGCGACTTCGGCACCTCCTTCCAGTTCCACGCGCCGGTCATCGACAAGATCACCGAGGCACTACCGGCGACCCTGCTGCTCACCGGCACGTCGTACGTCCTCTACACCGCGCTCGGCATCTGGCTCGGCACCCGTACCGCCTGGCGCAACGGCTCCATGAGCGACCGATTCAACACCGCGTTCGCGCTCACGCTCTACTCGGTGCCGGCGTTCTGGCTGGGCCTGCTCCTGATCATCGTCTTCGCGGTGGGCATCGGCCCGATCCCCGGGATGTTCCCGACGGGTGGTCTGGAGTCGGGCAACGAGACCGGGTTCGCCTACGTCCTCGACGTGGCGCACCATCTGGTCCTGCCGGTGATCACACTGGTCGCGGTCGGGTACGCGCAGACGCTCCTGGTGATGCGTTCCTCGCTGCTCGACGAGATGGGCAGCGACTATCTGACGACGGCCCGCGCGAAGGGGCTGCGGGACGACGTCGTACGCCGCAAGCACGCCGTGCCGAACGCGATGCTGCCGACCTTCACCCTGATGTTCGTGAACCTCGGGCATGTGGTCGCCGGACAGATCCTGGTCGAGACGGTGTTCTCCTGGCCGGGCCTCGGCGGCCTCTTCTACCAGGCACTCAGCGTGCCCGATCTCCCGCTCGTGCAAGGGCTGTTCTTCGTCTTCGCCACCGCGGTGATCCTGGCGAACACCCTTGCCGATGTGCTCTATCCGCTGCTCGATCCCCGGGTGGGCCGATGACGACCGAATCCATGCCCACGCCCACGAAGGCGGAGACCGCGCAGAATCCACGCGCTCTGGCCCGCGCGCGCAAGCGCCGGTCCATGGCCCGCTTCTGGCGGGAGTACCGCGGCCACCGGAGCGGACTGTGGGGTCTGGGCGCGCTCGTCCTGATCGCGCTCGTCGCCGTGTTCGCACCGCAGCTCGTCGGGGCCGACTCGCAGAGCGTCACCGGCGCCCCCGGTGGTGCGCTGGAGTCGCCGAGCGGTGAATTCCCGCTCGGCACCGACCAGTTCGGCCGCAGCGTGCTGGCGCTGCTGGTGTGGGGCACCCGGGTGTCGCTGACGGTCGGCCTGCTCGCGGCGTTCCTGTGCGTCGCCATCGGTACGGTCGTCGGCATCGTCGCGGGCCACTTCCACGGCTGGTACTCGACGGTCCTGATGCGGATCACCGACTGGTTCCTGGTGATGCCGACGCTGGTCCTCGCCATCGCGCTCGCCACGGTGATGAACCGCTCGATGTGGACGGTCATCATCGCGATCGGGGTCACGACCTGGCCGACCACGGCCCGGCTGGTCCGGGCCCAGACGCTCGCCGTGGAGTCCCGCCCGTACATCGAACGCGCCCGCGCGCTGGGCGGCGGCCACGGGCACATCATGCTCCGGCACGTGCTGCCGAACGTGATGCCGCTGGTGCTGGCGCAGACCACGCTGGTGATCTCCAGCGCGATCCTCACCGAGGCCACCCTGGCCTTCCTCGGCCTCAGCGACCCGACCACCACCTCCTGGGGTGGCATGCTCCAGGACGCCCGCGAGGCGGGCGCCGTCAGCGCGGGCCACTGGTGGTACCTGGCTCCGCCCGGCATCGCCATCGCCCTGGTCGCCCTGGCGTTCACCCTGTGCGGCCGCGCCATCGAGTCCGTCCTCAATCCCAAGCTGGGGGTGGCCCGTTGAGCACGACGAGCATCCAGAAAGCACCGCTTCTCGACGTACGGGACCTCACGGTGACGTACGCCGGCGGAGCACAGGCCGTCCGTGGTGTGAACCTCTCCGTCGACGCCGGGCAGAAGCTCGGCATCGCCGGTGAGTCGGGCTGCGGGAAGTCGACACTCGCGCTCGCGCTGCTGCGGCTGCTGCCCGCCGGCACGAAGGTCTCCGGCCAGATCCTGCTGAACGGCGAGGACGTCCTCACCATGAAGTGGGGCCAGGTCCGGGCGGTGCGCTGGGCGGGCGCTTCGATCGTCTTCCAGGGCGCGATGCACTCGCTCAACGCGGTGCACCGGATCGGGGAGCAGATCGCTGAACCGATCCTGCTGCACAAGAAGGCGACGCAGGACGGGGCGGCGAAGAAGGCCGGCCAGCTGCTGGAGCAGGTGGGTCTGCCCGCCGCCCGCGCGTCCGCCTATCCGCACGAGCTCTCCGGCGGGCAGCGGCAGCGCGTGATGATCGCGATGGCGCTCGCCTGCGACCCGGGACTGATCATCGCGGACGAGCCGACCACGGCTCTCGACGTGATGATCCAGGCCCAGATCCTGCGGCTGATCGAGCAGCTGGTGTCCGAGCAGGACCTCGGCCTGATCATGATCAGCCATGACCTCGCGGTGCTCTCGGACACCTGCGACCGGCTCGCGGTGATGTACGCGGGCCGGGTCGTCGAGGAGGGCCCGGCGTCCGAGGTCTACGAGAACGCGCACCACCCGTACGGCAAGGCCCTGTCCGGCGCGTTCCCGCGCATCGGCGACCCGGCCTCCCGGTTCGCGCCCCGCGGGCTGCCCGGCGATCCGCCGGACCCGTCGGCACTGCCCGGCGGCTGCACCTTCCACCCGCGCTGCCCGGTGGCCCTGGAGTCCTGCACGACCGAGGACCAGGTGCTGCGGATCGCGGGGCCGGAGCGGCGGGCCGCCTGTGTGCTGGTGGAGCCGGGGGTGGCCGCGGTCCCGGCCCTGCCGGGCGCCGAGGAAGCAAGGAGCACACCATGACCACCACCACTCCCCTGCTCAGCGCCGAGGCGCTGAAGGTCACCTTCCCCGGCCGGCGCGGGGCCGCCCCGGCGCGTGCCGTGGACAGTGTCAACCTGGACATCCGGCCCGGCGAGATCGTCGCACTGGTCGGCGAGTCGGGCTGCGGCAAGACGACGCTGGCGCGCTCGCTGCTGGGCCTGGTCCCGCCGACGTCCGGGCAGGTCACCTTCGGCTGCAAGCCGCTCGACTACACGAGCCGGGCGCTGAAGACGTACCGCAAGCGGGTCCAGCTGGTGCTCCAGGACCCCAGTGGCTCGCTCAACCCGAGGCACACGGTGTACGACGCCGTCGCCGAGGGGCTGCGGATCCACGGGTACGCCGGGGACGAGCGGGAGGCGGTGGCCGGGGCGCTGTCCCGGGCCGGGCTGCGGCCCCCGGAGCGGTTCTTCCTGCGGTATCCGCACGAGCTGTCCGGCGGTCAGCGCCAGCGGGTCGTGATCGCGGGCGCGCTGGTCCTGGAGCCCGAACTGATCGTGGCCGACGAGCCGGTGGCCTCGCTGGACGCCTCGGTGCGCGGCGAGATCCTGGCCCTGCTGCTGCGGCTGCGGGACGAGCTGGGCCTGTCCGCGCTGGTGGTCACGCACGACCTCGGGCTGGCGTGGAACATCGCGGACCGGGTCGCGGTGATGTACCTCGGACGGATCGTGGAGACGGGCAAGGTGGAGGAGATCCTGACGTCTCCTCAACATCCGTACACCCAGGCGTTGTTGTCGGTGCTGCCGGAGTCCGGGGCCGAGCCGGTGGTGCTGACGGGTGAGCCGCCGGACCCGTCCAGGGTGCCGTCGGGCTGCCGGTTCCATGCCCGCTGCCAGGTGCTGGCCTCGGGCGAGGCGGAACGGGCGGGCGTCGCGGAGGCCTGCCGTACGAAGGATCTGCCGGTGCTCGCGGGCGGCGGGCAGACCCAGGTGGCGTGCCACTGGGCGGTCGCGGCCGCGAAGGCCCGGTCCTAGGCACTGGGGCAGAGCCACGACGCGGGGCCGGGACCGTCTCCTTGACGGTCCCGGCCCCGCGTCGTCCCGTACGGGAGGAGGTTCAGCCGCGCTCGTACGCGGAGATCAGCTCGGTGCACCGCTTCACATCGGCGGCCATCGCCACGAGCAGGTCGTCGATCGAGTCGAACTTCAGCATCCCGCGCACGTACGCGAGGAAGTCCACCGCGACATGGAGCCCGTACAGGTCGAGGCCGACGCGGTCGATCGCGTACGCCTCCACCGTCCGCTCCGTGCCGTCGAACTGCGGGTTGGTGCCGACCGAGATCGCGGCGGGCATCGCCTCGCCGTTCACGTTCAGCCAGCCCGCGTAGACGCCGTCGGCAGGGATCGCGGTGTGGGGCAGGGTCTCCACGTTGGCCGTGGGGAAGCCGAGCTCGCGGCCGCGCTGCGCGCCGCGGACCACGATGCCCTCGACCCGGTGCGGGCGGCCCAGGATCTCGGCGGCGCCCGCCACATCGCCCTCGGCCACCAGTCGCCGGGTGAGGGTGGAGGAGAACGGCTCGCCGCCGCCCGCCTCGCCGCTCACGTACAGGTCGATGACCTCGACGCGGTAGTCGTAGGTCTCACCGAACTCGGTGAGCAGCTGCACGTTTCCGGCCGCCTTGTGGCCGAAGCGGAAGTTCGGCCCCTCGATCACCAACTGTGCGTGCAGCTTGTCGACGAGCACCTTCACGATGAAGGCGGCGGGCGCCAGCTTCGAGAACTCGGTGGTGAACGGCAGGATGAGCACCGCGTCCACCCCCAGCTCCGCCATCAGCTCGGCACGCCGGTGGTGCGGGGCGAGCAGCGGCGGGTGGCTGCCGGGCCGTACGACCTCGCTGGGATGCGGGTCGAAGGTCACCACGACCGACGGCACGCCCAGCTCGCGGGCGCGCTCCACGGCCCGCCCGATGATCAGCTGGTGTCCGCGGTGCACCCCGTCATAGGAGCCGATGGTGACGACGCTGCGTCCCCAGTCCTGGGGGATGTCCTCCAAGCCACGCCAGCGCTGCACTCTGACCGCTCCTCGCCCGAACCTGTGTACGTGGGTTTGTCTCTTACGCAGGTCTAAGACTGCCATGCTCACGCCGCGCGGCCTGCATCGGCATCGTCTTCGGGCTTCCCAGCGCCTCCACCGTCCGCCGCGCACTCGGGCCGACGAGCGCCTCCCATTCCTGCGGGGCGTCGGCCAGCCACCCGGTGACCAGGGCGGCGAATCCGGGCACGTCGCGGGCGAGCTCGACCAGCCGGCGGTCGAATCGGACCGCACCCTCGGGGGTCCGGACCAGCAGCGTCCCGGTGCGGTGGACCAGGGCGCGGGTACGGGCGGGGGCGCGCCCGCCGGAGCCGGTCGCGGCGGCCCGCAGCAGCGCGTCGAGCACGGCCGGATCCCGGTGGGCGTCCTGCTCGAAATCCAGCAGGACCTCCAGCAGCTGTTCCCTCAGCGGCCCGGAGTCGGGACTCCCCGGCGCGGCGAGCACCGCGGCGAGCGCGCCGCGTACCGGCGGCGGCACGGGACGGCCCCGCAGCAGCCCGGTCACCAGGGGCAGCAGCAGGGCGCGGGCGGCGGGGCCGCGCTCCAGCCTCCGGTCGATGTACGAGGCCGCGTGCCCGGTGTCGTCCGGGTGGCTGTCGATGTAGGCGCGCACGAGCCCGGCGGTGTGCAGGGCCAGCTCGGGGGCGTCGACCCCGGCCAGCGAGCACAGCACCTCGCCCGCCCCGTCGTCGGGCCGGGTGAGCCGCTCCCGGAACGCGGCGAGCACCGGCTCCGGGTGGGAGGGCAGCGCGACGGCGAGCGCCTCCGCGGACGGCGCGGACTCCCCCGCGACGAAGGCCCGGAGCGCCTGCGGAAGGTAGCGGTCCCTGGTCCCCGGATCCTGTACGAGGAGGGTGAGCGCGGGCCCGTGCAGGGCGGCGTCCGCCGGGCGGGCCAGCAGGGCGAGGGCCGTTCCGTGCAGCAGCGCGCGGTCGGCGTCGAGGGTGGTGTGGGGAGCGGTGACCAGGGCGTACGAGGCGGCGGCGGTGTGGCGGGCGCGCCGGTCCTCGTCGTGGGCCCAGCGGTGGACGGCCCGGCACAGCGCGGAGGGCTCGTCCTCGGCCAGCGCGGTGAGCAGCTCCTCGGCCCTGGGGTGGGGGGTCGAGACGAGTGCGTCGGTCAGATCGTCGACGGCGAGGTCCCGGCGGGCGTAGAGGAGCGCCTGGGCGGCGGCTGCCACGGTCGGCCGCATCGCGCCACCGTCCCCGGCGGGGAGCGGGCGCTCGTCGGTGAACCAGCCGGAGAGCAGTGGCTGCACGGTCCGGGGCCGGTCGACGAGCCGACGCGCGACGGCATCCAGGAACCGCTCGCCGCCGTCGCCGCCGGGGTACGTGCCGCAGGAGCGGTCGCCGTCGGCGCGGGGCTCGCCGCGGGACGGGTCGTCGGCGGGGACGAGACGCCGGAACAGGTCGATCCGGTCCGCCTCGGTCAGCCTGAGCCGCCGCCAGAACCACGGCCCGAATGCGGCGTACGTACCCGGGCCGCCCGGCCCGCCCGCGGCCGCCCGGCGTACGACCCGGCCGGCCAGGAGCCGCAGCACGCCGAGGTACGGACGGGCGTCGGGCACGCGGAGCAGGGTCTCCGAAAGCAGGCGAACCGCCCACCAACGGACCTCGTGGCGCGGTGTGCCGTGTGCGGCGTCGAGAGCTGCGGCGTCGGCCGCCGTCCCCGGCTCGGAACCCGCCCCCGCCTCCGCCGAGAGCCGGTCCAACGCCTCGATGAGATCGGCCAGCTGGTGGGACAGCGCGGCGGGGCCCTGGCGGCGGCCCAGGAGCAGCAGGGCCTGGATCACCGGGCCGATGCGATGGCGCGGCACGGGCAGGGTGCGCGGCCCGGTCGCCGCCTCCGTCACCGCTTCCGGCAGGGGCGCACGGCCGGGCTCCGCTCTCGGCTCCGTGGGCACCACCACCGCCGCACCGCGCCGCGTAAGCGGCCCCCTCGGCCGCGGAACCCGGCCTTCGGCGGCCGGCGCCCCCGCCCCCGGCTCCTCGTTCCGCTCCTCGCGCGCGTGCCACCGGTGGACCAGCGCGTACAGCGCCGCGTCCACGTCCAGGTGGGCGCCCTGCACCCAGTCCCCCAGCTCCTCGTGGGCGAAGCGGTAACCGGCGCCCGCCGGGACGAGCAGGCCCTCGGTGAGGACGGCCGAAGCCCAGCCCGTGCGCCAGGGGAAGACCTCCTCGAACGCCGCCCGGCCCAGCTCCCCCTGCCCGGGGCCCAGACAGCGCCGCGCCACCTCGTGGACCTGCCCCGCCACCCGTGCGGCCAGCCTGCGGACCGCGCCGCCCCCCGGCGCCGGGCCGGACCCGGCCGCGATACGGACCGCGATGCGCAGACACATCAGGTCCAGGTGGGCCCGGAACACCTCCTCGGTGTCGGGCTGCCCGGCGACGTCCTCCGGCAGTGCGGCGCGCACCTCCGCGAGAAGGCGCAGGGTGAGCGGATGCCGGTCGTGGCCGGGGGCGAGCGCTTCGGGCGGGATGGCGTACCGCTCCTTGGCCTGTTCGGCCTGGTCTGCGGTGAGGTCGCCCAGGCGGACCGCCGGTGGCAGCCGTCTGGCCGGCCTGGCGGGGCGGTGCAGCGCACCGGGCGGGCAGAGCGCTCCGGCCGTCTCCCAGTACTCGGGCCCGCAGGCGACCACGAGCCGGGCCCCGTTCTCCCGCAGCCATTCGACGGTGGCGGCGGTCCACCGGGCCGGCTCGTGGGCCAGCGCGGGAGGCATCTCCTCGGGGCCGTCCAGCAGGACGAGCAGCGGGCTCCCGGACTCCTCGGCCAGCCGGGTCACCCGCTCGGGGGTGGCCGTCGCCATGTCGCCCCTGGCTCCGGCGGCGGTGACGATCCGTCCGGCCCGGCGCAGCGTACGGGCGACGGCATCGGCGACCGAGGTGTCGTCGGCCAGCAGATCGGCGCCCCGCAGCCAGAGGGTGGGTGCGGGAACCGGTCCGCGCGCCCGGCGTGCGGTGAGCGCGGAAAGTTCGGTGGTGCGGCCGGTGCCCGGCGCTCCGACGAGGCCGAGGACGACGGCAGGGCCGTCCGGCGCGGACGAGGGCCGGTCCGGGCCCGCGAAGGCGGCGAACTCCGCGATGACGTCCGGGCGTTCGACCGGATCGGGCCGGGCGACCGGTCCGTCCGCCGAGCCGAGCGAGGTCGCGGTGAGGTGCAGGGTGCCGGCGAGATTCAGGTCGCGTCCGTATCCGGGGACGCTCGTCGCGTTGCGTCGCAGCAGAGCGTCGAGCGGCCCGCCGCTGCCTGATGCCCGGAGCGGCACGGCGAACCCGGCGCCCGGATGCCCGGCGCGCAGCGCGCTGCCCAGCACGGCGATGACCGCGCCGCTCTCCGGGTCGAGGACGGGCCCGCCCACGGCCGCGCCGCCGAGCCGCAGTGCGTCCCTGCCGTCCGTGCCGAGCGCCAGCTCCAGCGCCGCGCCGATCCGGTGGGAGCGGCCGTTCGCGGTGTACGTCACGGGGGCGGTGCCGAGGACCCGGGCCTCGCGCCAGCCGTGCGCGGCGATCGTCACATACGTACCGGCGCCGATCCGGTCCCGCAGGGTGATCGGGACCGGCTCCACGCCCAGCTCACCCGGGCCCGCGGTGTGCAGCAGGGCGAGGTCCAGCTCGGGCAGCGCGGTGATGTCCTCGGCCTCGACGGTGCGGCTGCGGCCGCCCGTTCCGTGCAGGACGAACCGGGTGGGTCCGTCGACGGCTTCGTGGCTGGTCAGTACCGTGCCGCGGTCGTCCGCGACGAATCCGGTCCCGCGCGGCCGACCGGCCGAATCGCAGATACGTACCAGCGCTGCCCGGTCCCCGCTTCCCATGGTCCGACGTTAGGTCCGATGATCAGCGCATGGGCCACTCGGAGTAAAAGCGCCCCCGAATGCACCCCTGATTCACTCCGAGCGCCTGCCCGTTGGGGTGAATTGATGGCGTCCGGTGGACAGAACATGGTGGGGGATCGTGGAGCGGGTGCAGGGAATGCCCCGCCCGCTCCACGATGGGGTCCCGAGCCCCGGTCCGCCCGTCAGGCGAAGACGGCGAGGCTCTTGGCCTTGCCCTTCTGCTCCTCGACGAGGACCAGGAACCGCCCGTCGGGCCCGAAGACGCCGACCGGTCCCGGCGGGAAGGCCGGCATGTCCAGCCGTACGCCGTTCAGCAACAGCTTGGCGCGCTTCTCGTCCACGTCCCAGCGGGGGAAGGCCGAGGCGGCGGCCTCGGCCACCGGCATCACGGTCAGCTCCTGCTGGTGCTGGTCGAGCGTCCGTGCCGCGTCCAGGCCGTAGGGCCCGACCCGGGTGCGCCGCAGCGCGGTCAGATGCCCGCCGACGCCGAGCCCGGCGCCGAGGTCCCGGGCGATCGCGCGGATATACGTACCCGAGGAACAGACGACCGAGACGACCAGGTCGACGACCGGTGTGCCGTCCTCGGCGACCTCCGGGCGGACGTCGTAGACGTTGAAGGACGAGATCGTCACCGGCCGGGCCGGGATCTCGAACTCCTCGCCGCCGCGCACCCGCGCGTAGGACCGCTTGCCGTCGATCTTGATGGCGCTGACCTTGGACGGCACCTGCATGATCGGTCCGGTCAGGGCCGCGACCCCGGCGTCGATGCCGTCACGGGTCACACCGGACGCGTCGGTGGACGAGGTGATCTCGCCCTCCGCGTCGTCCGTGATGGTGTTCTGGCCGAGCCGGATCGTGCCGAGGTACTCCTTCTCGGTCAGTGCGAGATGGCCCAGCAGCTTGGTGGCCTTCTCGACACCGAGCACGAGAACACCCGTCGCCATCGGGTCCAGGGTGCCGGCGTGGCCGACCCGGCGGGTCCGTGCGATGCCGCGCATCTTGGCGACGACGTCGTGCGAAGTGAAGCCGGACGGCTTGTCGACGATGACAAGGCCGTCCGGCGTTTTCTGCGGTGTCATTCGGAGGCGGTGTCCTCGTCGTTCTCGTCGTCCGCCTTGCGGTACGGGTCGGCACCACCGGCGTACGTGGCGCCCGAGGACGCCTCGCGCACCCGTGCGTCCGAGGCGCGCGCCCGGTCGAGGAGGTCCTCGATGGCCTTGGCGTTGCCCGGCAGGGCGTCCGCCACGAAGGCCAGCGTGGGGGTGAACTTCGTCCCCGCCGCCGCTCCGACCGCCGACCGCAGGATTCCCTTGGCGCTCTCCAGACCGGCCGCGGCGCTCGCCCGCTCCTCGTCGTCGCCGTAGACCGTGTAGAAGACCGTGGCCTCCCGCAGGTCACCGGTGACCCGGGTGTCCGTGATCGTCACGTGCGTACCCAGACGCGGGTCCTTGATACCGCGCTGCAGTTTCTCGGCGACCACCTCCTGGATGAGGTCCGCCAGCTTCTTCGCCCGCGCGTTGTCGGCCACTGGTCCGTCTCCTTCTTCGCCTTGCTCAATCGTCTTCGTCGCTGTGTACCCGCCGTCGTACGGACAGCAGCTCCACTTCCGGGTGTGCGGCCACCAGCCGCTCGCACCGGTCCAGAACATCTGTGAGGTGTCCGGTGTCACCGGAGACCACGGCAAGGCCGATCTCGGCCCTGCGATGGAGATCCTGACCGCCCGTCTCCGCCGCGCTCACCGCGTATTTGCGCTGGAGCTCGGCGACGATCGGACGGACGACGGAGCGCTTCTCCTTCAACGACCGTACGTCGCCGAGAAGCAGATCGAAGGACAGTGTCCCCACATACATGTATGTCCGGATGTCCCGCCGGTTCGGGTTCGTGCCCCGCCAGTGCTTGGCAGGGACACCAGAACCGTACACGGAACGGCCGGGGCCGATCGACGGAAATACGACCCGTCGACCGGCCCCGACTGTTGAAGAGAGGCCCGGGGGCTTCCCCCCGGAATTCCCCGTGGATCAGCCTCGCGGCTTCTCGCGCATCTCGTACGTCGCGATGACGTCGTCGATCTTGATGTCGTTGAAGTTTCCGAGGTTGATACCGCCCTCGAAGCCTTCGCGGATCTCGGTGACGTCGTCCTTGAAGCGGCGCAGACCGGAGATGTTGAGGTTCTCCGCGATGACCTTGCCATCGCGCAGCAGGCGCGCCTTGGTGTTGCGCTTGACCTCGCCGGAGCGGACCAGCACACCGGCGATGTTGCCCAGCTTGGACGAGCGGAAGATCTCGCGGATCTCCGCCGTACCGAGCTCGACCTCTTCGTACTCCGGCTTGAGCATGCCCTTGAGGGCCGCCTCGATCTCCTCGATGGCCTGGTAGATCACCGAGTAGTAGCGGACGTCGACGCCCTCGCGCTCCGCCATCTGCTGGGCACGCCCGGCAGCGCGGACGTTGAAGCCGATGACGATGGCGTCGGATCCGGTCGCCAGGTCGATGTCCGACTCGGTGACCGCACCCACACCGCGGTGCAGGACCCGGATGTCGACCTCGTCGCCGACGTCGAGCTGGAGCAGCGAGGACTCGAGAGCCTCCACCGAACCGGACGCGTCGCCCTTGATGATGAGGTTGAGCTCCTGGACCAGACCGGCCTTGAGCGCCTCGTCCAGGTTCTCCAGGGAGAACCGGACACCCTTGCGGGCGAAGTTGGCGTTGCGCTCACGGGCGGCACGCTTCTCGGCGATCTGACGGGCCGTACGGTCCTCGTCGACCACCAGGAAGTTGTCGCCGGCACCCGGGACGTTGGTGAGACCGAGCACGAGGACGGGGGTCGACGGACCCGCTTCCTCGACGTTGTTGCCGTTGTCGTCGAGCATCGCCCGGACACGGCCGTACGCGTCGCCGACCACCATCGTGTCGCCGATGCGCAGCGTTCCGCGCTGGACGAGGACGGTCGAGACGGCACCGCGGCCGCGGTCGAGGTGGGACTCGATCGCAATACCCTGCGCGTCCTGCTCCGGGTTGGCCCGCAGGTCGAGCGAGGCGTCGGCGGTGAGGACGACGGCCTCCAGCAGTGCCTCGATGTTGAGGCCCTGCTTGGCGGAGATGTCGACAAACATCGTGTCGCCGCCGTACTCCTCGGCCACCAGACCGAACTCGGTGAGCTGACCGCGCACCTTGGTCGGGTCGGCGCCCTCGACGTCGATCTTGTTGACCGCGACCACGATCGGCACCTCGGCCGCCTTGGCGTGGTTCAGCGCCTCGATCGTCTGGGGCATCACACCGTCGTTCGCCGCCACCACGAGAATCGCGATGTCGGTGGACTTCGCACCACGGGCACGCATGGCGGTGAACGCCTCGTGACCCGGGGTGTCGATGAAGGTGATCCGGCGGTCCTCGCCGTTGACCTCGGAGGAGACCTGGTAGGCACCGATGTGCTGCGTGATGCCGCCGGCCTCGCCCGCGACGACGTTCGTCTTGCGGATCGCGTCCAGCAGTCGGGTCTTACCGTGGTCGACGTGACCCATGACGGTCACGACCGGCGGACGGGAGACCAGGGCCTCTTCGCCGCCCTCGTCCTCACCGAACTCGATGTCGAAGGACTCGAGCAGCTCGCGGTCCTCCTCCTCGGGGCTGACGATCTCGAGGACGTAGTTCATCTCGTCCGCGAGCAGCCTGAGGGTGTCGTCGGAGACGGACTGCGTCGCCGTGACCATCTCGCCGAGGTTCATCATCACGGCGACGAGCGACGCCGGGTTGGCGTTGATCTTCTCCGCGAAGTCGGTGAGGGAGGCACCGCGCGACAGACGGACGGACTGTCCGTTGCCGCGAGGCAGCATGACGCCGCCCACCGACGGGGCCTGCATGGCCTCGTACTCCTGGCGCCTCTGCCGCTTCGACTTGCGACCACGACGCGCGGGACCGCCGGGACGGCCGAACGCACCCTGTGTGCCACCACGGCCACCGGGGCCGCCGGGACGTCCACCGAAGCCGGGACGACCGCCGAAGCCGCCGCCACCGCCGGGACGACCCGCACCGCCACCGCCGCCACCGGGACGACCGGCGAAACCGCCGCCACCGCCACCGGGACCGGCCGGACGGCCTGCGAAGCCACCGCCGCCGGGACGGCCCGCGCCGCCACCGCCGGGACGACCGCCGCCACCGGGACCACGGCCACCGCCGGGGCCACCACCGGGACGCGGGCCCGCAGCGGGACGCTGCGGCATCATGCCCGGGTTCGGACGGTTACCACCGGGGGCACCGCCCGGACGGGGAGCCTGCGGACGGGGCATGCCGCCCGGAGTCGGACGGGCGCCGCCCTGACCCTGGGGACGCGGGGCGCCACCGGGGCCGCCCTGCGGACGCGGGGCGCCCGGACGGTCCTGGCCGCCACCGGGACGCGGGGCGCCGCCGGGACGGGGTGTCTGCGGACGGGCCATGCCCGTCGAGCCACCGGAGGTGAAGGGGTTGTTGCCCGGACGGGGACCGGCCGGACGTGCGCCGCCGGGGCGCGGGGCACCCTGGCCTGCGGGACGTGCGGGGCGGTCGCCGCCGCGCTCGCCACCACGGCCGCCGTCGCGCTGGCCACCATCGCGCTGACCGCCGGCCGGGGCCGGACGGGCGGGACGGGGCCCCGGGGTGGCACCCGCGGGACGCGGGGCCTGCTGCTGCGGGGCAGCCTGCTGGGCCGGAGCCGGAGCCGAGAACTCGGCGGCGGGCACCGGGGTCACCGGAGCGGGCTTGGGCGCGGGCTTCGGGCCCGGACGCGGGCCTGCAGACGGCGCGGAAGGCGCTGCGGGGGTGCTGCTCGCCGGAGCGGCGGGGGCCGGCTTGGGGGCCGGGGCGCCGGGCTTCGGGGCAGCAGGACGTGCCGCAGCGGCCGGGGAGGGCGCTGCGGGCTTTGCGGGCGTCGCCTTGCGGGGCGCGCCAGGCTTGGCAGCGGACTTGCCGGCGTTGCCGCCGGGCCCCTGCAGTGCGTCAGTCAACTTGCGTACAACCGGCGCCTCGATCGTCGAGGACGCCGAACGGACGAATTCACCGAGTTCTTGGAGCTTGGCCATGACGACCTTGCTCTCGACGCCGAACTCCTTGGCGAGTTCGTATACCCGGACCTTAGCCACTTCGCTCCTTTT
This sequence comes from Streptomyces sp. NBC_01591, assembly GCF_035918155.1. Classification (NCBI taxonomy): domain Bacteria; kingdom Bacillati; phylum Actinomycetota; class Actinomycetes; order Kitasatosporales; family Streptomycetaceae; genus Streptomyces; species Streptomyces sp. NBC_01591. The sequence goes on along the minus strand of NZ_CP109327.1, from coordinate 6,468,196 downwards.
AGGTCCGGGTTACCGCCGGACCGTCGCTACTTCATGGGCGTACTCATCGCGTACTCATCGAGTGCTCATCGCAATCTCGACCTACTTCCAACTCGCGAGGTACCTGACCGCACGGGGTCCCGTGCCGTTCATTTCTTACGGTGTCACCCGCTCGACGAACCGCTGCACTGCGGCGGGGTCGAACGGCCCCTTGGCCTTGAAGGCCCGGGGGAAGGCCCGGCGGCGAACCGCCAGGTCCAGACAGACGGAGGCGGGGTGTACATAAGCACCCCGGCCGGGCAGCGTACCGCGAGGATCGGGGACACAAACGTCCTCGTCCACGACGATGCGCAGCAGCTCGCTCTTGGCCGCCCGCTCCCGGCATCCCACACAGGTTCGCTCAGGGCAAGCGCGGGCGTGCGTCCGGCCAGACACGGCTAAGTCTACCTCCCCGCACCGACCTCACCCCTTTGGGGCAAAAATCGAACGGATGTTGTCGTGATCTCAGCGGCATGCCGCTGAGAAATATTCCCGGCAGCCCCCCGCGGGGCACCGGATCAGCGCCCCGCAGGGCACCGGATCAGCGGCGTTCGGACCGCTCGCGGGCCCGCTCCGCCCGCTCCCGGTCCGCGACGTCGCGCTCGGCGTCGGTCTCGGTGTCCGGACGGATGTCGATGCGCCAGCCGGTGAGGCGGGCCGCCAGGCGGGCATTCTGCCCCTCCTTGCCGATCGCCAGCGACAGCTGGTAGTCCGGCACGGTGACCCGGGCGGACCGGGCGCCGAGGTCGACGACCTCGACCTGACTCACCCGAGCGGGCGACAGCGCGTTGGCGACCATCTCGGCCGGGTCGTCCGACCAGTCCACGATGTCGATCTTCTCGCCGTGCAGCTCGGCCATGACATTGCGCACCCGGCCGCCCATCGGGCCGATGCAGGCGCCCTTGGCGTTCAGCCCGGAGCGGGTCGAACGGACCGCGATCTTGGTGCGGTGACCGGCCTCGCGGGCGATCGCGCAGATCTCGACGGAACCGTCCGCGATCTCCGGCACCTCCAGCGCGAAGAGCTTCTTCACGAGGTTGGGATGGGTCCGCGACAGCGTCACGGACGGACCGCGCACACCCTTGGCGACCCGTACGACGTATGTGCGCAGCCGCAGGCCGTGGGTGTACTCCTCGCCCGGCACCTGCTCCTGCACCGGCAGGATCGCTTCCAGCTTGCCGATGTCGACCAGGACGTTCTTCGGGTCCTTGCCCTGCTGGACGACGCCGGTGACGACATCGCCCTCGTGGCCCGCGTACTCACCGAACGTCTTGTCGTCCTCGGCGTCGCGCAGCCGCTGCAGGATGACCTGCTTGGCGGTGGTCGCGGCGATCCGGCCGAAACCGGACGGGGTGTCGTCGAACTCCTTGGGCTCCTGGCCCTCTTCGAGGTCGGCCGGGTCCTCCTTCGCCCACACCGTCACATGGCCGCGCTCGTCGAGCTTCACTCGCGCGCGGCGGTGGCTTCCGTCGGTACGGTGGTAGGCGATGAGGAGGGCCGACTCGATCGCCTCGACGAGCACGTCGAAGGGGATCTCCTTGTCCTGTGCCAAGCCCTTCAAGAGCTTCACATCGATGTCCACGGCTACGCCTCCTCTTCCTTCTTGTCCTTCTTGTCCTTGCGGCTGAATTCGATCTCCACGCGCGCCTTGGCGATCTCGTCGAAGGCGACCCGGCGGGACGTGGGCTTGCGGCCCTTGACGCCCGGCACTTCGAGGTCGAGGCCCTCTTCGTCGACGGCGAGGATGCGGGCCACCAGCTCGCCGCCCTCGCGCAGGTGCAGCTTGGCCAGGCGGCCCGTGGCACGTACGTAGTGGCGGTGCTCCGTCAGCGGACGGTCGGCACCGGGGGAACTGACTTCGAGGACGTACTCGTCGTCGCCCATCGCGTCGGTCTCGTCGAGCTTCTCGGAGATCGCGCGGCTCAGCTCGGCGCAGGCGTCCAACTCGACGCCCTCTTCGGAGTCCACGATGATCCGCAGCACGCGGCGGCGGCCGGCCCGGGACACCTCGATCTCTTCGAGATCCAGCTGTTCGGCGCTGACGAGCGGTTCGAGCAGCCCGCGCAGCCTCTCGCTCTGGGTGGTGCTCATCCGGGTGACTCCTCGGCCGCGTGTGCTGTTGTGGGGATCCTCGCGTGTCAGGTCAAAGGGTATCCGGTCCCGGGGGGTGTTGCCGTCCGCCGGCTCCGCGGCCGCGGGTACGCTCGCCTGCGGTGATCACTTCAGGACAGATCCAATCAAGTCAGGTCCAGGCCCGAAGGAGAACAGGTGCGGCGCACGGGGACGACGCGCAGAGGTGTATTCACCGCGACGGGAGCGGTCGCCCTGGGGGCGGTGCTGGCCGGCTGCGGTGACGGGCCCGGGCGCGAGAAGGGCTCCGGCCGGTCCGGGGCGGCGACCGCGGCCGAGCAGGCCTCGGCGACGCGGGCGGAGAAGAAGATCCGGAAGGCCGCCGCGCGTACCTGCCTGGAACTGCTCGGCGGGTACGAGCACGTGATCCGGGCCCATCCGGCGACCGCCGCCGGGCTCTCGCCGCTGCGGGCCGCCGTGCGGGCCCATGCCAAGGCGCTGGCACCGGCCGGCGGGCAGGCGCTCGCCTTCTCGCGCTCGCGTGCGACCGACGCCGAGGCCGCCGTCAGGGAACTGGCCGCGGCCGAGCGCCGTGCCGCGGACTCGCACCTGGCGGCCCTCATGGAGGCCCCGCCGGAGCTGGCCCGGCTGCTGGCGTCGATCGCGGCGGCGGGCGCGGCCCACGCCTATCTGCTGACCGAACTGGCCAAGGAGACCTCGTCATGAGTACCGGGACACAGAAGGCCGCACAGGCGGCCCTGGCCGCCGAACACGCGGCGGTGTACGGGTACGGGGTGGTCGGCGGCCGGGTCGCCGAGGGCCGCCGGTCCGAGGCCACGGCGGCCTACCACGCACACCGGGCCCGGCGCGACGCGCTGGTGCGGACCGTGCGCGGGCTGGGCGGTGAGCCGGTGGCGGCGCAGGCCGCGTACGCTCTGCCGTTCGCGGTGCCGGACCCGGCCGCGGCGGTGCGGCTGGCGGCGGTGCTGGAGGACCGGGTGGCGGGCGTGTACTCCGATCTCGTACGGGCCGCTGAGGGCCCGCTCAGGCGGGAGGCCGCCGACGCGCTGCGGGAGGCCGCGGTGCGTGCGGTCCGCTGGCGGGGCAGCGGCGTACCCTTTCCCGGGCTCGCCGAGCGGACCGCCGACGGCAACGGCGCGAAGGCGGGGACGGCCGTGGAAGCCGGTTCCGGCGCGAACCGCGGGTCCGGTGGGACGAACGGGTCCGGCGCGACGCACTGAAGAAGCTCTGAAAGGGAACAAAGCACGTATGGGTTTCGAACCGCCGCAGCGACTGGTGCGGGCGCTGGGCGAGTCGTACGGGGATGCTGCCGCCGACTGGCTCGCGCGGCTTCCCGCACTGGCCGAGGAAGCGCTGTCCGCCACCGGGCGGAAGCCGACCGTGGAGCGGGTCGCCGCCCCGGGGGGCCGCAGCAGTCTGGTCCTGCTGGTGACGTGTGCCGACGGCACACCGGCCGCGCTGAAGGTCGCGCCGCCCGGGGCCGCACCCGAGCTGGAGCGGGCGGCGCTGGCCCACTGGAACGGCTGGGGCGCGGTACAGCTCATCGACGCCGGCCCCGGCGCACTGCTGCTGGAGCGGCTGCACCCCGAGGTGTCACTGCGCTCGCTGCCGGAGGCGAAGGCGCTGCTGGAGGCGGCGGGGACGGTGCGCCGGCTGTGGGTCGAGCCGCCGGCCGGGCACGATTTCGAGACGGTCGCCGAGCGGACCGGGCGCCGTATCGAGCCGATGCGCGCCGGTGCGGCGGCCGACCCGGGCCTGGAGCCGCTGGTCTCCGCGGCGCTCGCGGCGCGCGAGGAGCTGGTCGCCCACTCCCCCGAACTTCTGCTGCTGCACGGCAACTTCCGCCAGAGCAAGGTGCTGGCCGGCGAGCGGGCGCCGTGGCTGACGGTCGGTCCCGAGCCGCTGGTCGGTGAGCGTGCCTACGATCTGGCGCGCCTGGTGCGCGACCGCTTCGAGGATCTGATCGCCTCGCCCGGCGGTCCGGTGACGGCCCGCCGGCGGATCAAGAAGCTGGCCGATTCGCTGGATGTGGACCGGGAGCGGCTGCACGGCTGGACACTGTTCCGTGCGGTGGAGTCGGGGACCCGGGCGCTGGCGGTCGGACGCCGCCAGGAGGGCGAGCTGACGTTGGAGTTCGCGAGCTGGCTGTGAGGGCCGACAAGCCGCAGGCCCCCGCGCGGTGCGCGGGGGCCTGCGGCTTTCCGCGGTGTCAGGCGGTGAGGCGGGCGATCGCCTCGTCGACGGTGAGCTCCTCGCGCTCGCCCGTGCGGCGGTCCTTGAGCTCCAGGACGCCCTCGGCCGAGCGGCGGCCGGCGACCAGGATCTTCGGGACGCCGATGAGCTCGGAGTCGGTGAACTTGACGCCGGGCGAGACGCCCGCGCGGTCGTCGACCAGGACGCGCAGGCCCGCGGCGTTCAGCTTCTCGGAGACGTCGAGCGCCAGCTCGGTCTGGAGCGCCTTGCCCGCCGCGACGACGTGCACGTCGGCCGGGGCGATCTCGCGGGGCCAGCACAGGCCCTTGTCGTCGGCGGTCTGCTCGGCGAGGGCGGCAACGGCGCGGGAGACGCCGATGCCGTAAGAGCCCATCGTGACGCGGACGGGCTTGCCCTGCTGGCCGAGGACGTCGAGGGAGAAGATGTCGGCGTACTTGCGGCCGAGCTGGAAGATGTGACCGATCTCGATGGCCCGGTCCACCTGGAGGCCGGCGCCGCAGTTGGGGCAGGGGTCGCCCGCCTCGACGACGACGACGTCGAGGTGGTCGTCGACCTCGAAGTCGCGGCCCGCGACGACGTTCTTCGCGTGCTTGCCCTCCTTGTTGGCGCCGGTGATCCAGGCGGTGCCGGCGGCGACGCGCGGGTCGGCGATGTAGCGGACCTTCTCCAGGCCCTGCGGGCCGACGTAGCCGCGTACCAGGTCGGGGCGGTCCTCGAAGTCCTCGGCGGTGACCAGTTCGACGACGGCGGGCGCGAGGTGCTCGCCGAGCTTGCCGAGGTCGACCTCGCGGTCGCCGGGCACGCCCACGGCCACGATCTCGCCGTCGACCTTGACCAGCAGGTTCTTCAGGGTCGCGGAGGCCTCGACGCCCAGGTGCGCGGCGAGCGTCTCGATGGTCGGGGTGTCGGGGGTGTCCAGCTCCTCGACGGGGCCGTGCGCCGAGCCGTCAGCGGGGGCGGCCTTGAAGGTCACGGCCTCGGTGTTGGCGGCGTAGTCGCAGCTGGGGCAGTCGACAAAGGTGTCCTCGCCGGCCGGGGCGGGCGCCAGGAACTCCTCGGAGGCCGAGCCGCCCATCGCGCCGGAGACGGCGGAGACGATGCGGTGGTCGAGGCCGAGCCGCTCGAAGATCCGGATGTAGGCGGCGCGGTGGAGCTGGTACGCCTCGGCGAGACCCTCGTCGGTGGTGTCGAAGGAGTACGAGTCCTTCATCTGGAACTCACGGCCGCGCAGCACGCCGGCGCGGGGACGGGCCTCGTCGCGGTACTTGGTCTGGATCTGGTACAGGATCACGGGCAGGTCCTTGTAGGACGCGCACATGTCCTTGACGACCTGGGTGAAGATCTCCTCGTGGGTGGGGCCGAGGAGGTAGTCGGCACCCTTGCGGTCCTTGAGCCGGAACAGCAGGTCGCCGTACTCGTCGTACCGGCCGCTCGCCTCGTACGCCTCCTTGGGCAGGAGCGCGGGCAGCAGCACTTCCTGGCCGCCGATGGCGTCCATCTCCTCGCGCACGACGCGGGTGATGTTCTCCAGGACCTTCTTGCCGAGCGGCAGCCAGGTCCAGATTCCGGCCGCGGTGCGACGTACGTATCCGGCCCGGACGAGCAGCTTGTGGTTGAGCGTCTCGGCGTCGGCCGGGTCGTCGCGCAGTGTCTTGATCATCAATCGGGACATGCGCTGGACCTGGGCCATGATGAACTCCTGCTCGGAAAGGGTGATGTGCAGGAGGTTAGCCGGGCGGTGCGGGTGGGCGGAAATCCATTGTCCGCGGTGCCAGTGCCGTGACCGGCAATGTTTGCCCGGAAGGAGCGTCGTCCGGTGCGTGCGATCGCAAGGCGGCCGGAAGTCCTTGTAGCGGAGCTACCAGGGCTTTTGACCAACGCCGCGAGCGTGCGTGCCGGCGGTGCGACGGGGCAAAGCTTGCCGGGAGGGGCACTAGTCCCTGCGACGCAGCGGGAGCGGGGCTCCCATGACCGCGTACGGCTTGGGAGCGCTGGGGAAGAGCACCTGCCGGGCCAGGTCCTGGTAGCCGAGACTGCGATACAGGCCACGTGCCGGGCTCTCCGTGTCGATGGCGGAGAGGATGGACCGGGGCTGGTCGACGGCGTCGGTGATGGTGGTGATCAGCGTGCGCCCGATGCCCCGGTTCTGGAACTCGGGCAGAACGTGCAGTTCGGTGATGACGAACGAGTCGTCGAGCCAGTGCACGCAGCCGGTGGCGCGGAGGTAGGGCTCGACGACGGTGGACCACCACTGGCCGCGTTCGTTCGGCATGCCGTAGACGAAGCCGACGAGCCGCTCGTCGGTGGTGGTGGCGCCGAGGGCGCGGGCGTGGGGGTGGTCGAGGTGTCTGAGGACGATGTGGCGTCGTACCTCGACCTCTTCGGGACCCAGGCCGAAGGCGACGGCCTGCACGGCGAGCGCCTCGTCCACGCGCGCAACGAGATCGATCGGCCCGATCCGGACGCTGGGAGTGCGGGGGCCGCCCCCGGAATCTGCTGCCATGCGCCGACCCTACTGGCCTCGGCGGGGAACGGGGTACGGGTCGGTGGCACCGGTGGCCGGCCGTCAGAACAGCACGCTCATGAACGCACCAGTCTCCTGGAAACCGACCCGGGCGTAGGCCCGGCGCGCGGGGGTGTTGTAGTCGTTCACGTAGAGACTGACGACGGGGGCGACGTCGGCCAGCGCGTAGCGCAGGACCGCCGCCATGCCGGTTTCGGAGAGTCCGCGGCCGCGGTGTTCGGGGGCGACCCAGACGCCCTGGATCTGGCAGGCCTGCGGGGTCGCGGCGCCGATCTCCGCCTTGAAGAGGACCTTGCCGTCCTCGATCCGGGCGAAGGAGCGGCCGGCTCCGATGAGTTCGGCGACGCGTGCCTGGTAGAGGAGTCCGCCGTCGCCCGCGAGCGGGGAGATGCCGACCTCTTCGGTGAACATCGCCACGCAGGCCGGCATCAGGACGTCCATCTCGTCCTTGCGGATCCGGCGGACCAGGGGGTCGGGGGTCACGCCGGCGGACGGGCTCTCGGTGACCATCAGCGGTTGGTTCGCCCGGACCTCGCGGGCGGGGCCCCAGCCGGGTTCGAGCAGCCGCCACAGCTGGGCGGTGGGCCCGGCGGGTCCGACGATCGAGGAGCAGCGGCGGCCGGCCCGGCGGGCCCGGTCGGCGAAGGCCCGGACGGCCTCGGCGGTGGCGCAGATGGGGACGAGGTTGGCGCCCGAGTAGCAGAGCGAGCGGAGCCGGCCGTCGGCGTACCAGCCCCACATCTCGCCGCCGAGGCGCCAGGGGTCGAGACCCGCGATCTGGACCCGGGATGTCACGAAGGCATTGGCGACGGGCTCGCTCTCCAGGACGGCGAGAGCGGCACCGAGGTCGCTGGGTTCGAGGACCCGGGTGGTGGTCTGCGTCAACACGAGGGGGCCTCACCATACGGTCTGCTGATTTCCGCACTGTAACCGAAGCGGCCCATCCGTGCCGCCCGGGCCTGCGAACAGGGTCCGCGGTGGGCCGTGAGGTCGCTCACGGCGGCGCCCCGCCGGTCGTGTCCGTCCGGCGGGGCGCGGTGGTACGAGTGGTGCTTCAGCTGACGGAGACCTCGGGCTCGCCCGAGGCGATGCCGTCCTTCTCCATCTGCTCGGCGATCTTCAAGGCCTCTTCGATGAGCGTCTCGACGATCTTCGACTCGGGCACCGTCTTGATGACCTCGCCCTTCACGAAGATCTGCCCCTTGCCGTTCCCCGACGCCACACCCAGATCCGCCTCACGGGCCTCACCCGGACCATTGACGACACAGCCCATCACGGCCACCCGCAACGGAACCTCCATGCCCTCAAGACCCGCGGACACCTGATCCGCCAGCTTGTACACATCCACCTGCGCCCGCCCGCACGACGGACACGACACGATCTCCAGCCGCCGCTGCTTCAGATTCAGCGACTCCAGGATCTGGATGCCGACCTTGACCTCCTCGGCCGGCGGCGCCGACAACGACACCCGGATCGTGTCCCCGATCCCCTCCGACAGCAACGCACCGAACGCCACCGCCGACTTGATCGTCCCCTGGAACGCCGGACCCGCCTCCGTCACACCCAGATGCAACGGATAGTCACAACGAGCCGCCAGCTGACGGTACGCATTCACCATCACCACCGGATCGTTGTGCTTCACCGAGATCTTGATGTCCCGGAAACCGTGCTCCTCGAAGAGCGACGCCTCCCACAACGCCGACTCCACCAACGCCTCAGGAGTCGCCTTCCCGTACTTCGCCAGCAACCGCGCATCCAGCGAACCCGCGTTCACACCGATCCGGATCGGCGTCCCCGCATCCCCCGCCGCCCGCGCGATCTCCTTCACCTTGTCGTCGAACTGCTTGATGTTCCCCGGATTCACCCGCACCGCCGCACAGCCCGCATCGATCGCCGCGAACACATACTTCGGCTGGAAATGAATATCCGCGATCACCGGGATCTGCGACTTCTTCGCGATCACCGCCAACGCGTCCGCGTCGTCCTGCGTCGGACACGCCACCCGCACGATCTGACAGCCCGACGCCGTCAGCTCCGCGATCTGCTGCAACGTCGCACCGATGTCCGACGTACGCGTCGTGGTCATCGACTGCACCGACACCGGCGCATCCCCGCCCACCGCAACCGACCCGACCTGGATCTTGCGGCTGACCCTCCGGTCGGCGAGCTTGGTCGGAACGGACGGAATTCCGAGAGAAATCGCAGTCATGCGCTGAGCATCCCCAAGGTGTGGATCAAGGTCCCGAGATCGGCGGGCTCCGACCTTCGAGGTTACGGCACCGGCGGCAGCCCGGAGCACACCGCGTCCGGGAGCGCCACACAAAAGGGACGGCCCGGACACACGCTGTGTGCCGGGCCGTCACTCGTGGTGCACGGGGTGGTCGATGGGTCAGGAGATCTTGACCGGATTCACGATGTCGGCGACCAGCACCAGCAGCGTGAAGCAGATGAAGACACCGGCGACGACATAGGCGACCGGCATCAGCTTGGCCACGTCGAACGGGCCCGGGTCGGGGCGCCTGAAGACCCGTGCCACATTGCGGCGCAGGGCCTCCCAGAGCGCTCCGGCGATGTGCCCGCCGTCCAGCGGCAGCAGGGGCAGCATGTTGAAGAGGAACAGCGAGAGGTTGAAGCCCGCCAGCAGGAACAGCATCATCGCGATCTGGTTCGTCGCGGGGACGTCGAGCGTCATCACCTCGCCGCCGATCCTGGCCGCGCCGACGACGCCCACCGGGGAGTCGGCCGCCCGCTCGCCGTCGCCGAAGGCGGCGTCCCACAGGCCCGGGATCTTGGACGGGAGAGCGATGATCGAGTCGACGCCGTTCTCGATCATGTCTCCCATGCGGACGACCGAGTCGCCGAAGGAGAGCGGGACGATCTCGGTCTGGGCGGCGAAACCGAGGTAACCGGCCTTCACGTACTCGTCGGCGATCACCTCGCCCTTGGAGTCCTTCTTCGCCACCGCGTTCTCCTTGAGCACGGCGTGGAGGGTCGTCTCCTGGCCGTCGCGCAGGACGGTGACGGTGGCGGGGCCGATGGTGTCGCGGATCTTGTCGGAGAGCGTGGCCCAGTCGTCGACCTTCTGGCCGTCGAAGGCGACGATCCTGTCGCCCTTCTTCAGTCCCGCCGCCTGGGCGGGCGAGACCGGGTCGGACTTCTTGCAGGTGTCGCGGTTCTCGCTCTGGGCGATCACGCACTTCTGGACACCGGCCACCTCGGTGGTCTGGGTCTGGAAGCCGAAGGTCATCGCCACACCGAGGAAGATCGCGACGGCGAGGACCAGGTTCATGAACGGTCCGGCGAACATCACGATGACGCGCTTCCACGGCTTGCGCGTGTAGAAGAGGCGCTTCTCGTCGCCCGGTTCGAGCTCTTCGAAGGCGGCGGACCTGGCGTCCTCGATCATGCCGCGCCAGGGCGAGGTGGACCGCGCCTCCAGGCGCCCGTCCTCTCCCGGCGGGAACATGCCGATCATGCGGATGTAGCCGCCGGCCGGGATGGCCTTGATCCCGTACTCGGTGTCGCCCTTCTTCCGCGACCAGATCGTCGGCCCGAAACCGACCATGTACTGGGGGACGCGGATACCGAAGAGCTTCGCGGTCGACAGGTGCCCCAACTCGTGCCAGGCGATCGAGAACAGCAGACCGATGGCGAAGACGACGATGCCCAGAATCGTCAACAGGACCGTCGTAATACTCATGCGCGCGCCTCCGCTGTCGCTTTCGCCGAGAGTTCACGGGCCCGGGCACGTGCCCAGGTCTCCGCTTCGAGGACGTCTGCGACCGTGAGCGAAGTTCCCGTGGCGGGGGTGCCGTGTTCGGCCACCACCGCGGTGACCGTATCCATGATTCCGTTGAACGGCAGCCGTCCTGCGAGGAATGCGTCGACGCATTCCTCGTTGGCGGCGTTGAAGACGGCCGGTGCGGTGGCGCCGAGCGTGCCGACGTGCCTGGCCAGACCCACGGACGGGAAGGCCTCGTCGTCGAGGGGGAAGAACTCCCAGCTCGATGCCTTCGACCAGTCGAAGGCGGGGGCGGCGCCCGGGACGCGCCGGGGCCAGCCGAGGCCGATGGCGATCGGGCCCCGCATGTCCGGGGGCGTGGCCTGGGCGAGGGTGGAGCCGTCGGTGAACTCCACCATGGAGTGGACGTACGACTGGGGGTGGACGACGACCTCGATCCGGTCGAACGGGATGTCGTAGAGGAGATGGGCCTCGATGACCTCCAGTCCCTTGTTGACCAGGGTGGCGGAGTTGATCGTGATGACCGGTCCCATGGCCCAGGTCGGGTGGGCGAGGGCCTGCTCGCGTGTGACGTCCGCCAGCTCGCTCCGCGTCCGTCCCCGGAAGGGGCCGCCGGAGGCGGTGACGACGAGCTTGCGCACGTCGGCGCGGGTGCCGGCGCCCAGTGCCTGGAAGAGTGCGGCGTGCTCGGAGTCGACCGGGATGATCTGGCCGGGCTTCGCCAGCGCCTTGACCAGCGGGCCGCCGACGATCAGCGACTCCTTGTTGGCCAGGGCGAGCGTGCGGCCCGCTTCGAGCGCGGCGAGCGTCGGGGCGAGTCCGATCGAGCCGGTGATTCCGTTGAGCACGGTGTGGCAGTCGCTCGCCGCCAGCTGTGCGGCGGCGTCGGGCCCGGCCAGGATCTCGGGGAGCGGCTCGCCCGTCCCGTACTGCTCGTGCAGCGCCTCGCGCAGGGCCGGTACGGCGTCCGGTGCGGCGACGGCCACGGTACGCACCCGCAGCTGCCGCGCCTGCTCGGCGAGGAGTGCGACCCGTCCGCCCGCGGCGGAGAGCGCGGTGACGCGGAAGCGGTCGGGGTTGCGCAGCACCAGGTCGATGGCCTGGGTGCCGATGGATCCGGTGGAGCCGAGGATGACGAGATCCCGGCGGCCTTCCGCGGCATCGAAGACGAGGTGCGGATCGGCGAGGGGGGCAGGGCTGTCGCTCATGCCCCCCATTCTTGCCGCATCGCCTGTGGGCGTGGACAGTGCGTCCCGCGCACGGGGTGGACGGAGGACTTCAGCGGTTGGTGAGTTCCGCGAATTCGGTGAAGGCCTCGTGGAATCCCGGGAACGTCTTCCGTACGCAACCGGGGTCGTCGAACGTGATTCCCGGCACCCGCAGGCCGGCGACGGCGAACGACATGACGATGCGGTGGTCGCCGTGGGTGGCGATCTCGGCGGGGCGGGGTGTTCCCGGCCGGATCTCGATCCAGTCCGGGCCCGTCGCGACCGCGATGCCCATCCGCCGGAGGTTCTGGGCGCAGGCCTCCAGCCGGTCGCACTCCTTCACCCGGGTGTTGCCCACGTCCTCGATGCGTACCGGCCCCGACGCGAAGGGGGCGATCGCGGCCAGCGTCGGCATGGTGTCGGAGATGTCACGCATGTTGACGGTGAGGCCCGAGAGGGTTCCGCCGGAGCGGACGGTGGTGGACTCGGCGGTGGTGCGCACCTCGGCGCCCATGCGGCGCAGCACGTCGACGAACCGCAGGTCGCCCTGGAGCGCGTCCGTACCGAGGCCGGGGACGGTGATCTCACGGCCGGTGAGGGCCGCCGCGGCGAAGAAGTAGCTCGCGGTGGAGGCGTCGGGCTCGATGGCGTACGTGGTGGCCCGGTAGCCGCCGGGCGGCACGGTGAAGACGTTGCCGTCTCGGGTCACCTCGACGCCGAAGCTGCGCATCATCGCGAGGGTGATCCCGATGTACGGGGCGGAGACCAGGTCGGTGACGGTGATCCGCAGCCCCTTGGCGGTCAGCGGTCCGAGCATCAGCAGTGCGGTGAGGTACTGGGAGGACTCCCCCGCGTCCAGGGCGATTTCGCCGCCCTCGATCCCGGAGGCGTCGATCCGCAGCGGGTGATGGCCCTCGGCCCCGTCGTGGCGCAGGTCGACACCGAGGGTGCGCAGGGCCTCGGTGAGCGGGGCGAGGGGGCGGCGGCGCATCTGGGCGGAGGCGTCGAAGCGGTAGCTGCCGGAGGTGGCGGCCGCGGCGAGGGTCGGCAGGAAGCGTGCGGTGGTGGCGCCGTCGCGGCAGTAGACGTCGGCGTCGGTGACGGCGGGGCCCTCGGGGCGGCCCTCGATGTGCCAGCGGTCCGGCTCCCGTTCGACCCGGTAGCCGAGGCGCGCGAGCCCTTCGGCGAAGCCCTCGGTGTCGTCCGAGTGCAGGGGCCGTACGAGGGTGCTGGTGCCGTTCGCGGCGGCGGCCAGGAACAGGGCACGCGCGGTGACGGACTTGGAGCCGGGGATGTGGGTGACGGTCACGGGTCGTCATCCTGCCGTACCGCGCGCGGCCGGGCGGGGCACGTCCGGTGAGTGGACGTGCCCCGCCCGGCGGCCGGTGGTTCAGCGAATGGTCCGGTGGACGTTCTCCCGGGCGGACGGTCCCGGGGTGGCGTCGGCGATCCACGGTCCTTCGCCGCTCGGGTCGATGACGCCTTCCTCCAGCCAGGTGTACGCACCGGCCAGGACGCCGTCGACCATGCGCCGGTCCAGGTCGTCGGTGTTGGACCACAGGCGGGTGAAGAGTTCCTCGACCCGGACGCGGGACTGGTGGCAGAACACGTCGGCGAGCCGGTAGGCCTCGCGTCCGTGGTCGCCGCCGGAGCGCAGCAGTTCGGCGCGTACGCAGGCGGCGCTCATCGCGAAGAGTTCCGCACCGATGTCGACGATCCGGCCGAGGAAGCCCTGTTTGGTCTCCATCCGGCCCTGCCAGCGCGACATGGCGTAGAAGGTGGAGCGCGCGAGCTTCCGCGAGGAGCGTTCGACGTAGCGCAGATGGGCGGACAGGTCGGGGTGGCCTGGATGGTTGAACTCCGCGTACGTACAAGGGAGTTGGCCCGGCCCCGCAACGAGCCTGGGCAGCCAGCGGGCGTAGAAGCCGGCCGCGTTCGCGCCCGCCTTCGCCTTGGCGGAGAGGGGTTTGTCGGGGTCGATGATGTCCCCGGCGACCTTCAGATGGGCGTCGACGGCCTCGCGGGCGATCAGCAGATGCATGATCTCGGTCGAGCCCTCGAAGATCCGGTTGATCCGCAGATCGCGCAGGAGCTGTTCGGCGGGAACGGCCCGCTCGCCACGGGCGGCGAGGGACTCGGCGGTCTCGAAGCCGCGTCCGCCCCGGATCTGGACGAGCTCGTCGGCCATCAGGCAGCCCATCTCGGAGCCGTACAGCTTGGCGAGGGCCGCTTCGATACGGATGTCGTTGCGGTTCTCGTCCGCCATCTGGGAGGAGAGGTCGACCACCGCTTCGAGTGCGAAGGTGGTCGCGGCGATGAAGGAGATCTTGGCGCCGACGGCCTCGTGCCGGGCGACCTGCCTGCCCCATTGCTCACGTACCGCGGACCACTCGCGGGCGATCTTCAGGCACCACTTCCCGGCGCCGACGCACATGGCGGGCAGCGAGAGCCGTCCGGTGTTGAGCGTGGTGAGGGCGATCTTGAGCCCGGCGCCCTCGGGGCCGATGCGGTTCGCGGCCGGGACCCGGACCCGGTGGAAGCGGGTGACGCCGTTCTCCAGGCCGCGCAGGCCCATGAACGCGTTGCGGTTCTCGACGGTGATGCCCGGGCAGTCCGCCTCGACGACGAAGGCCGTGATGCCGCCCTTGTGGCCCTCCGACTTCGGTACCCGGGCCATCACGACGAGCAGATCGGCGACGACGCCGTTGGTCGTCCAGAGTTTCACCCCGTCGAGGATGTAGTCCGGCCCTTCCGGCACGGCCGAGGTGGCGAGCCGGGCCGGGTCGGAGCCGACGTCCGGTTCGGTGAGCAGGAACGCCGAGATGTCGGTACGGGCCAGCCGGGGCAGGAAGGTGTCCTTCTGCTCCTGGCTGCCGAAGATCTTCAACGGCTGCGGCACGCCGATGGACTGGTGGGCGGAGAGCAGTGCCCCGATGGCCGGGCTCACGGAACCGACCAGGGCGAGGGCCTTGTTGTAGTAGACCTGGGTCAGGCCGAGGCCGCCGTACTTCGGGTCGATCTTCATCCCGAGCGCGCCGAGCTCCTTGAGACCGCTGATCACCTCGTCGGGGATTCTCGCCTCGCGCTCGATCAGGGCGCCGTCGATCCTCGTCTCGCAGAACTCGCGCAGCCGGGCGAGGAACGCCTCGCCACGCCGGACGTCGTCCGCGGGCGGCAGCGGATGCGGATGGATCAGGTCGAGCCGGAAGCGCCCGAGGAAGAGTTCCTTGGCGAAGCTCGGCTTGTGCCAGTCCTGTTCGCGCGCGGCCTCGGCCACTTGGCGCGCTTCACGCTCGGTGACCCTGGGCGTGTTCTTCGGTGCGGATGGTGCGGACATTGAGGAGCTCACCTCGCCGCGTTGTGGGTGGGCGGACGCGGTCGGTCCGTGTGGGGGAAGCACCCACCGGCACCAACCGGCTCTACTCGTCCGTATGTACCCGAATCCCGACACGCCCACCATCCCCCGGACACCGATCGGGTCGAGGGCCACTCCACTGACCCGCCTGGGGTGGCGGACGCGGCGGGAACGCGGAGACGGCCGGAGCCCCCGCACAGTGGGCTCCGGCCGTCTCGTTGTCGCCTGCCGTCGTGCTGTCCAGGCGGATCACAGGCGACGTCGGTGGATCGGTTCGATCCTGTTCGCGGACTACAGGGCGAGGCCGGTGAGGACCAGCACGCGCTCGTAGGTGTAGTCGTCCATGGCGTAGCTGACGCCCTCGCGGCCGACGCCGGACTGCTTGGCGCCGCCGTACGGCATCTGGTCCGCGCGGTAGGAGGGGACGTCGCCGATGATCACGCCGCCGACCTCGAGGGCGCGGTGGGCGCGGAAGGCGGTCTGCAGGTCGTGCGTGAACACGCCTGCCTGCAGGCCGTACTTGGAGGAGTTGACGGCCTCGAACGCCTCGGCCTCGCCGTCCACCTTCTGCACGGACAGCACCGGTCCGAAGACCTCCTCGCAGGAGAGGGTGACGTTGTCCGGGAGCTCCGAGAGCACGGTCGGCGCGTAGGTGGCACCGTCCCGCTTGCCGCCGGTGAGCAGCTGGGCGCCGGCCTGCACGGCCTCGTCGACCCAGGACTCGACACGCTTGGCGGCGTCCTCGCTGACCAGCGGGCCGACGTCGGTGGCGGCGTCCGAGGGGTCGCCGGTGACCTGGGCCTCGACGGCGGCGACGATCTTCGGGACGAGCCGGTCGTAGACCGAGGCGTCCGCGATGACGCGCTGCACGGAGATGCAGGACTGGCCGCCCTGGTAGTTGGAGAAGGTCGCGATACGGGTCGCGGCCCAGTCCAGGTCCTCGTCCGAGGCGTAGTCGCCGAGGACGACCGCCGCGCCGTTGCCACCGAGCTCCAGCGTGCAGTGCTTGCGGGGCACCGACTCCATGATCGAGTAGCCGACCGGGCCGGACCCGGTGAAGGAGATGACCGGCAGGCGCTCGTCCTGGACCAGGGCGGGCATGCGGTCGTTGGGGACCGTCAGTACGGACCACGAGCCGGCCGGCAGCTCGGTCTCGGCCAGCAGCTCGCCCAGGATCAGCGAGGAGATCGGCGTGGCCGGGGCGGGCTTCAGGATGATCGGGGCACCGACGGCGATGGCCGGGGCCACCTTGTGGGCGCTCAGGTTCAGCGGGAAGTTGAACGGCGCGATGCCGAGGACCGTGCCGCGCGGGAAGCGGCGGGTCAGGCCGAGACGGCCGGTGCCGCCGGCGTCGGTGTCCAGGCGCTGGGCGTCGCCTCCGTTGAAGCGGCGGGCCTCCTCCGAGGCGAACCGGAACACGGAGACGGCGCGGCCGACCTCGCCGCGGGCCCACTTGATGGGCTTGCCGTTCTCGGCGGAGATCAGCTGGGCGATCTCCTCGGTGCGCTCCACCAGACGCCGTGCGACGTGGTCGAGTGCGGCGGCCCGGACGTGGGCCGGGGTCGCGGCGAACTCCTCGCGCACGGCGTGCGCGGCCGCGACGGCCTCCTCGATCTGGGCGTCGGTCGGCACGCTGACGGTGCCGACGAGACGGCCGTCCCAGGGGTTGGTGACGTCGAAGCTGTCCTCGCCGGTGGCCTGGCGGCCGGCGAGCCAGAAGGCGTGGGTGGAAGTCATGGAGGTTCCGGCCCTTCGGAGCGGTGGGGGTTTCTTGCCCCCACCGTAGGGCCGCGGGGCCGCCCTGGCGTTTGTCCGGCGTGGAGCAGTGCGCGACGGGGACGCTCCGGTTTGTCGGATGCGGCCGGAACGCACGGTTCCGCCTGCGCGGCTACGGCTGGGGGGTCGACGGGGTGCTGGTGGCCTTCAGTGCCAGCCACAGCTCCATCCGGACGTCGGGATCGTCCAGCGAGCGGCCCAGGATCTCCTCCACCCGGCGCATCCGGTAGCGCAGGGTGTGGCGGTGCACTCCCAGGTCCGCCGCGGCCGCGTCCCACTGGCCGTGGTGGGCGAGCCAGGCCCGCAGCGAGGCCACGAGGTCGCCGCGGCCCTTGGCGTCGTGCTCGTGCAGGGCGCGGAGCATTCCGTCGGCGAAGGCCCGTACCGCGTCGTCCGCGAGCAGCGGGAGCACCGAGCCGGCCGCCAGCTCCTCGTGCTCGACCAGCGCCCTGCCCCGGCGGCGGGCCACCGACAGGGCCTGCTCGGCCTGCTTGTACGCGGCGGAGACGGCGATCGGGCCCGCCGGCGCGGAGAGGCCCACGATGACATCGCCCTCCTCCGCCTTCGCCCCTTCGACGGGCGTACGCGCCTCCTGGGCCTCCGCGTACGCCGTGCAGGCCGCGACCGCCGCTCCGCCGTCCGCGGCGAGGACGACGAGCCGGTCGCCGTCGGGGACGGTCAGCAGCGTCTCGCCGGTCCGCAGCGCCGCCGCCTCCATCGCCTCGCCGAGCGACGCCGGGGTGGCCGGGTCGGCCGCCTCCGCGATGAGCAGCCGGAAGGGGGCGTCGAGCAGCCCCCCGTACAGGTCCCCGGCGACGGCCCGGGCGTGGTCCGGCTGGCCGGCGAGCAGCATGCGCAGCACCGCCGCGCCGAGACGCTGTTCGGCGCCCTGGAGGGCCCGGGAGCGTGCGGTGGTCAGGGTCAGCAGGGCGACGGCCGAGTGCACGGCGTACCGCTCGGCGGTGCCCAGTGCCGCGCCGGTGCCGACGGCCAGCGCTCCCCTGACCCGGCGGCCGGTGCCCAGGGACTGGAGCTCGACCCGGTCGTCGGTGTCGCCGACGACGATGCTGGCCGGGGCGGGGCGGTCCCGCAGCCGTTCCACGTCGGGGGTGAGCCGGGCGGCACGGCGGGCGGCCCATTCGGGGGCCGCGGCGACGACCTGGCCGGCCGCGTCGTACAGCGCGGCCCAGCCGTCGAGGTGTGCGGCGAGCCGGGTGAGGAGTTCGCCGGGTCCGTCGCCCGCGAGTGCGGCCCTGGTCAGTTCGCGCTGCACCTCGAACCCGGCCGTCACGGCCCGGTACTGGTCCTCCGCGATCGCCGAGGACACGGCCTTGGCGATCGCGATGAACGGGGTGCGGCGCGGCACTTCGAGGAGCGGCAGTCCCGCTTCCTCGGCCGCGTCGATCAGCGCCTGCGGCAGCTCGTCGTAGTTGACTCCGACGGCGAAGCCCAGGCCGACGACTCCGGCCCCGGCCAGCCGTCGCACGTACCGCCGCATCGCCTCGGGGTTCTCGGCGTCGAGGTTGGTGGCGGTGACGAGCAGGAACTCGCCGCCCTCCATGTACGGAACGGGGTCGGTGAGCTCGCTGGCGTGCGCCCAGCGCACGGGCGCGTCGAGCCGGTCAGCCCCCGCACGCACGGTGAGTTTGAGCGCCGAACGCTGGACGAGCGAGGCGAGAGTGAGGGGCATGGGGACCGCTGGACCTCGGGGAGTCGGTTTTCGCCGTCCCGTATGAACGGCTCCCGCCAATTCTGCCAGGCTGGCAGGGTCCGGCATGACCACGACCAGGGACGCGGGCCGCACCCCCCGCCGCTCAGCCGTTCAGGTCCACCAGCAGGGGCGGCGCGTGCTCGCCGTCGACCGTCGTCAGGGAGAGGACCGCGTGCCTGGCAGGCAGCTCGTAGGCCAGCGCGGAGGCGGACCAGCGCTCGCGCTCCACCTGTCGCACGGTGACGGCGTCGACGGTGACCGCCTTGCCGGTGGCGAGCTTGCGCAGCGCGTGCATGGCACGGGTGAACGGCTGGTCGGCGAAGACCCCGTGCTGGGCCACCTCGCGGACGGAGACCCATTCCTTGCCCCAGGTCTCCGAGAAGCGCTTCCCGTCCCATGTGGTGACGCCCGAGAAGATCATGCCGCATCCCACCGCTCCCAGCAGGGCCGCGTGCAGGCCTTCGGGAACGTCGTCGATGGTGCGCAGGGCCAGCACGGCACCGGCGTTCACCGACCTGAGCCTCCTGAGCCCCTGGACGGTCTCGGCGGTGACCGTGTGGGTCGCGTCGTCCAGCAACAGGCAGGCGAAGATCGACCGGTCGGTACGGGCTGCGGCGACCGCGTTGAACTGCGCGAGGACCAGGCGGGCCAGCACCCTGGACGCCCCGGCGTGGGTGCGCTCCGGAAGGTCGATCCGGACCCTGAGCGGGTGCTGTCCGAGGGAAGGGAGGGAGAAGGGCCGTGCCTCCTCACCCGTGGTGAAGAACCCGGCGAACGCGGGCCGGTCGAGGAGGGCGATGCGATCGGCCAGTACCGTCGCGGGGTCTCCCGCGCCGCCCGCCTGCCGGATCCGGGCGTCCAGCTCACGGAGCATGGCCGAGTGGCCGCCGGCCTCCAGGGAATCCCGCAACCCGCCGAGGGCGGACTCGTCCCCGGCGAGCAGTTCGCGCAGAACCGGAACCGCCGGGAAGTGCCCGTGGACGGCCCGGTACGGGCCGAGCAGCTGCCCCAGGGCCAGGGCCGCGCGTCGGCCGTCCAGGCCGGGAACGTCTCCGGCCAGCCCTTCCGCGAGGAGGGCCGCGGCCTCGTCGGGGTCGGTCGACCCCCCGTACAGATCGAAGTCGTGGACGGACGCGGGATCGCCGATCTTCACGACGACGTCGTACGCGTCGTCGGGACCGAGGGCCGCCCCCGCCGCGCCCACGGCGAGCACGGCCGCCCCGCCCGTCAGGGCCTGGAGGGCCAGGGTCTCCACGACCGGACGCACCAGCAACGCCGTCTTGCCCGCGCCGGGCGGGCCGACCGCCAGCAGCGACGTACCCAGGACGGCGGGGTCCAGAGCCACACCGGAACCTCTGCGTGCGTACGGGTTGCGTTCGTCGTCCGGGCAGCCGCCGATACGGACCTGGCCGGCCAGCAGGTCGTGGCGCGCGGTCCGCAGGGGGAGATCCCGGCGCCCCGAAGGGTGCAGGAAGGCATCGGCCCCCTGGCGCGCGACCGTCTCGTCGAAGGACGCCGACCCGTCGTGACGGGTCCGGGCGCGTGCCCACGCATGGCTCAGGCGGACGCAGTCCACGTCGTTCATGCGCCCGGCACGCACGGCCGCGCCGAGCACGTCCGCCGCGTCCGTGCGTCCCGCGGCACGCAGCTCCGGCCACTGCGCAGCGTCCGTTCCGGTCACGGGCGACGGGTCCTGCGCCTGCGGGGCCTGCGGGCCGGTGGTGGCGCGACGTGCCGCGCGGTCACGGAGTGCGGTGCGCCAGTGCCCGGCCCGGGCGAACGGCCACACGATCACGGCGATGACCAGCGCATAGGCGCCATAGGCGACCAGAGCCGCCAGGTACGCGTTCCCGCCGCCCTGCAACCAGCTCTGCGGGATCAGGTACAGGACGACGTCCAGCAGTGGCACCTTGCCGCTCCAGACCAGCCACAGCGCGAGCAGGGCCCCGAAGCCCGAGAGCATCAGCCGGGCACGGTCCGGGCGGGGCCCCGCCCAGTACTGGAAGAGCCCGGCCCAGTGCCCGACACGGGCGGCCCACACCCCCGCGATCAGCACCAGAATCTGGATGTAGAGCGTCTCGATGCTGTACGCGGCGGCCGGAGCGTAGCCCGCCCGCAGGCTCTCGAAGAGCCACCAGTCCCCCGGCGTGATCGCCATCAGGGGAACCTTCACGTACGGGATGCGGAGGTCCGCCAGCAGGGCCCAGAGCAGCAGCCAGAGCGCCAGGGCGATCAACGGCCCGAGCAGGGAGGGGCGCGGTGGCCGCTCGGCGGAACGCGGCACGTGTCCGTACCGCCAGACGCCCGGCGCGGCGGTGGGGCGGACGGTGTTCAGCCATTCGGCGGTCGACGGGCCGGCCGCGGGAAGACCGGCAGGCACCGGCGGAACGGCGGGCGGCAGCCCGGGCCGGGGGAGGCCGGTGGGCTTGGGCGGGGCAGCGGGAGGCGGGCCGGCCGGGCGCGGCACCGGTGGACCGGAGCGGGTGCCGCGCGAGTCGTATGTGCCCTCGGTGTCCATGTGCTGTCCCTCGTCCCCTGACCAGCGCCGACCGTAACCTCGGGCGCGGGCGCCCGAAGCCATCAATCTAGTGCCCCGTACCACCCTGTCGGACGCGGTCCGGCGGGATGTCTTCGCCCGCCCCCGGGGTCCTCCCCGGCCCGCGTATCCCCGTCGCTATGTCCGTGGCGGACAACCGCGTGCGACCACCACTCCCGAACGGAACATGCCGTACCCCGGGCCTCGCCCATAGCCTGCACGAAGAAGCGTCCGAAACATCCCCCAGGAGCCCCTCATGACCGCAATCCCGCAGGAGCGCCGCGTCGTCACTGCCATTCCCGGCCCGAAGTCGGTGGAGCTGCAGGCCCGCCGTCTGGAGACGGTGGCCGCAGGTGTGGGCTCCACCCTGCCGGTGTTCACCGCCCGCGCCGGTGGCGGGATCATCGAGGACGTGGACGGCAACCGTCTGATCGACCTCGGCTCCGGTATCGCCGTGACGTCGGTCGGCGCCTCCGCCGAGGCCGTCGTGCGCCGCGCGTCCGCGCAGCTCGCCGACTTCACCCACACCTGTTTCATGGTCACGCCGTACGAGGGGTACGTCGAGGTCTGTGAGCAGCTCGCCGAGCTGACGCCGGGCGACCACGCCAAGAAGTCCGCGCTGTTCAACTCGGGTGCCGAGGCCGTCGAGAACGCGGTGAAGATCGCCCGCATCCACACCAAGCGCACCGCGGTCGTCGTCTTCGACCACGGCTACCACGGCCGCACCAACCTCACGATGGCGCTGACCGCCAAGAACATGCCGTACAAGCAGGGCTTCGGCCCGTTCGCGCCCGAGGTCTACCGGGTGCCGGTGGCGTACGGCTACCGCTGGCCGACCGGTGCCGAGAACGCCGGTGCCGAGGCGTCCGCCCAGGCCATCGACCAGATCAACAAGCAGATCGGCGCGGAGAACGTCGCCGCGATCATCATCGAGCCGGTGCTCGGCGAGGGCGGCTTCATCGAGCCGGCCAAGGGCTTCCTCCCGGCGATCGCCCAGTTCGCCAAGGACAACGGCATCGTCTTCGTCGCCGACGAGATCCAGTCCGGCTTCTGCCGCACCGGCCAGTGGTTCGCCTGCGAGGACGAGGGCATCGTCCCGGACCTGATCACCACCGCCAAGGGCATCGCGGGCGGTCTGCCGCTCTCTGCCGTGACCGGCCGCGCCGAGATCATGGACTCCGCCCACTCCGGCGGCCTCGGCGGCACCTACGGCGGCAACCCGGTGGCCTGCGCGGGTGCGCTCGGCGCCATCGAGACGATGCGCGAGCTGGACCTGAACGGGAAGGCGAAGCGCATCGAGGAGGTCATGAAGGGCCGCCTCGCCGAGATGCAGTCGAAGCTCGACAACGGCGACATCATCGGTGACATCCGCGGTCGCGGCGCGATGATCGCGATCGAGCTGGTGAAGTCCGGCACGAAGGACCCGAACCCGGAGGCCGCCGCGAATCTCGCCAAGGCCTGCCACGCGGAGGGCGTGCTGGTCCTCACCTGCGGCACGTACGGCAACGTCCTGCGCTTCCTCCCGCCGCTGGTGATCGGCGAGGACCTGCTGAACGAGGCACTCGACGTCATCGAGCAGGCTTTCGGCCGGATCTGACCTGTGCGAACCCGGCGGGTGCGGAACGCGTTCTCGCAGGGGATACGAGGGGCCCGCGTGAGGGCCTGTGAAGAACGTGTGGGGGGCCGATGGCGGGATCTGTTTCCCGCTGGTCGGTCCCCCATCGCCTGCCGTACGGTTTCCGCAGATGAGAGAAACACCCCGCCCGCAGGGGACTGCGGGCGATGCCGGGCCGGAGCTTCCCCAGCGCCGTCCTGGCCGTGCCTTCGCGCACACCACTGGAGCCTCCGGCTCCGGAACTCCTCACCGATCGGATGGCCGCTCGCCCCAGACCCCCCGGGGCGTGCGGCAAACCGGTCCGACCGGCCGCCCCGGAACCACCCCCCCTGTTCCCGGGCGGCCGGCTCTTCTCCTTTCCCTGGCTCTGTCCCTCCTGGCGCTCTTCGCGCTCACCACCTGGCAGGTCGCAGCCGACGGCCCGCTGCGCGGGCTGGACGAGCGAACCGGCCGGGCTGTCGTCGGACACGGCCCCGCCCGGCTGACCGAATTCCTCGCCGATCTCGGCAATATGCAGATCGCGCTCCCGGTACTGGGCTGCGCGATCGCCTGGGCCCTGGTGCGCGGTGCGCGCCGTGAGCCGCTGCTCGCGGCGCTCACCATGGGCGCGGTGCCCCTGCTGGTCGTTCCGCTGAAGGTCTGGGTCGCCCGTCCGGGGCCGCTGACGGACGCCACCGGCCACTTCCCGTCCGGCCATGCGGCGACGGCCGCGGTGGCGTACGGGGCGGCGGCGCTGCTGGTCGCGCCGTACGTGAGGCGTTCGTGGTCATGGGTGATGCCCGCCGCCGCTGTCCTGCTGACCACGGCGACGGGCATCGGTCTGGTGCTGCGCGGCTATCACTGGCCGCTGGATGTGCTGGGCAGCTGGTTCCTGTGCGGGCCGCTGCTCCTGCCGCTCGGTCTCAGCTGCCGAAGTAGGCGTCGAAGTTCTTCGAGAACTCCCCGTTGTTGAACCGGTCCCAGTTGATCGACCAGGTCATCAGTCCGCGCAGCGCGGGCCATGTTCCGTGGGTGGCGTAGGAGCCGCAGTCGGTCTTCTTCGTCAGGCAGTTCAGCGCCTTGGTGACCTCGGCGGGCGAGGTGTGGCCGTTGCCCGCCTGGGTGGAGGCCGGCAGGCCGATGGCGACCTGGTCGGGGCGGAGCGCCGGGAAGACCTTGGTCTGGTCGCCTGCCACCGGGAAGCCGGTGAGCAGCATGTCGGTCATGGCGATGTGGAAGTCCGCGCCGCCCATCGAGTGGTACTGGTTGTCCAGGCCCATGATGGAGCCCGAGTTGTAGTCCTGGACGTGCAGCAGGGTCAGGTCGTCGCGCAGCGCGTGGATGACCGGGAGGTAGGCGCCCGCCCGGGGATCCTGGCCGCCCCAGGGGCCCGAGCCGTAGTACTGGTGGCCGAGCTGGACGAAGAAGGTCTCGGGGGCCATCGTCAGTACGAACTTGTCGCCGTACTTGGCCTTGAGGGACTTCACCGCGGAGATCAGGTTGACGACGACCGGGGTGGTGGGGTTCCGGAAGTCGGTGTCCCCGGTGTTCAGCGAGAGGGAGTGGCCCTCGAAGTCGATGTCGAGGCCGTCCAGACCGTACTCGTCGATGATCTTGCTGACCGAGGAGACGAAGGTGTCGCGGGCGGCGGTGGTGGAGAGCTGCACCTGGCCGTTCTGGCCGCCGATGGAGATGAGCACCTTCTTGCCCGCGGCCTGCTTGGCCTTGATGGCCGCCTTGAACTCGGCCTCCGACTCGACGTTCGGGCATTCGGCGACCGGGCAGAGCGAGAATCGGATGTCGCCCGAGGTCACCGAGGTCGGTTCGCCGAAGGCCAGGTCGATGACGTCCCAGGAGTCGGGCACGTCCGCCATCCGCGTGTAGCCGGAGCCGTTGGCGAAGCTGGAGTGCAGATAGCCGACGAGCGCGTGGGCGGGCAGGCCGCCTTCCCCGCCTGAGCCGCCGCCCGCCGTGGTGGTGGCCGCGACGGCGGCCGATCTGGCGGACTCTCCGGCGGAGTTGGTCGCGGCGACCTGGAAGCTGTACGCGGTCGACGCGGCGAGGCCCGTCACGGTGGCGGAGGTACCGGTGACCGAGAGGACCTTCGTGTCGCCCCGGTAGACGTTGTAGCCGGTGGCCCCGGAGGAACCGGTCCACGAGAGGTCGACGGAGGAGGCGGTGGCCGTGCCGGCCCTGAGTCCGGTGGGGGCGGCCGGGAGTTCGGCCGGGGCGCCGCCCGGGCCGATCAGCGTGAGGTCGTCGGCGTGGTACGCGGGAGTGCCGAACCAGCCGTGGGTGTAGACGGTCACCCGGGTGGTGGACGGGCCCGTCCTGAACGTGGTGGTGAGCTGCTTCCAGTCGGCCGAGGACTGGGTCCAGGTGGACACGTCGGTGGTGCCGGTGCCGTCCGCGCCGAGGCGGACGTAGGAGCCCTGCACCCAGGCGCTCAGCGTGTAGGCGGAGTCCGGCTGGACCGCCACCTGCTGGGAGCACTTGGCGTTGTCGGCGCCGGCCGGGGTCGCCTTCAGCACCGAAGTTCCGCTGTGGGCCGGGGTGCTGACAACGGCTCCGCTGCCGCCGGTACAGCTCCAGCCGTCCAGGCCGGACTCGAAGCCGCCGTTGCGCGCCAGGTCGGTGTCGGCGGCGGCGGCGGGCGGAGCGACGGCGGTCAGACCGCCGGCGGCGAGCAGGGCCGCCGCGAAGGCGGCCACGACTCCGGTAAATCGGGCGGGGGGTCCCGTGCGTTCCACAACGGCCTCCGTGCATGGGGGAATTGAGTGCGGCCGCCACAACATGGTCCAGACCAATCAGGTTGTCAAGACCTCTGACAGTCCCGGACCACTCGCCGACCCGACGACGTACACCGTTCCCGCCCCCGCCCGGTCGCCGTCAGTCCCCGCCGCTCTCGGCCTTCCCGGCCGCCGCCTCGTGCATCGCGAGCTCCAGAAGCGTCGCGTCGGTGAGGGTTCCCGAGCCGTCCGGCGGAATCAGCCAGCGCACCCCGCCGCCGGCCGCCCGGCCCGGATAGGGCACGACGATCCAGGTTCCCTGCCCCGCTCCCCGTACGCCGGTGCCGACCCAGCGGGCGACGGTGCCCGGCGGCACGAAGAAGCCCATCCGGGCATCGCCGAAGTCGGAGAGAACAGGACCGGGTCTGTCGATGAGACGGGTCAGTACGTCGAGGGTGGGATAACCCAGCTCCCCCGGAAGAATCAGCACGTCCCAGCGCCGGCCGGCGGGAAGGAGCGCGATCCCGCGGGGATTGCGCTCCCATTCCCACCGGCACGCGTCCGGGTCCGGCGCCACCGATGCGAGCCATTCCACTGCCGTTTTGACCCCCGCGCCCGCCATGACCTGTCTCCATTCCGTGTGCACCGGCCGTGCATGGCCGGTGCGTTCACACGGGAGAGAGAGGTGGCGCCGATCGATTACGCGGGTTCGGGCAATGAATCTGCAATGGACCCGGCCGGTCGTCCCTGGGGGTGACCGGCCGCCGTGCTCAGCTGTCGAAGCCGAGCCCCAGCCGGTCCATCGTCCGCAGCCAGAGATTGCGGTGCCCGCCGTTGCTGTCCGCCCTGGCCAGGGACCTCTTGGTGAGCTCGATCCCGGCCCAGGCGAAGGGCTCCGGCGGGAACGGCATCGGCTTGCTGCGGACCATTTCCAGCGCGGTCCGTTCGTTCTGTTCGCCCGCCAGCAGATCGAGCATCACATCGGCCCCGAACCGGGTGGCGCCGACGCCGAGTCCGGTGAATCCGGCGGCATAGGCGACCCGGCCCTGATGGGCCGTGCCGAAGAACGCGGAAAAGCGCGAACAGGTGTCGATCGCCCCGCCCCAGGCATGGCTGAAACGGACCCCCGCCAACTGCGGGAAACAGTCGAAGAACTGGCCCGCGAGCTTGAGGAAGGTCTCCGGACGCTGATCGAGATCGGCGCTCAGCCGCCCGCCGTACGGATAGATCGCGTCATAGCCGCCCCACAGGATCCGGTTGTCGGCCGACAGCCGGAAGTAGTGGAACTGATTGGCGCTGTCGCCCAGCCCCTGCCGGTTCTTCCAGCCGATGGAGGCGAGCTGGTCCGCAGAGAGCGGCTCGGTCATCAGCGCGTAGTCGTAGACCGGCACGGTGTACGGGCGCACCCGCTTGACCAGCGACGGGAAGATGTTCGTACCGAGTGCGACCCGGCGGGCGAAGACTCTCCCGTACGGGGTGCGGACCGCCATTCCCGTGGTGGTCCTGGCCAGTTCGAGGCCCCGGGTGTGTTCGTACACCCGGACTCCCAGGTCGCGGCAGGCCCGCTTCAGGCCCCAGGCCAGCTTGGCGGGGTGCAGCATGGCGACCCCGCGCCGGTCCCAGAGGCCGCCCAGGAAGGTCGGCGAGTCGACTTCGGCGCGCAGCGCGTCCCGGTCCAGGAACTCAGTCCCGGTGAAGCCGAGCTTCTCCGTCTCCTGGTGCCATTCACGGAGCTCTTCGAGCTGGTGGGGCTCGGTGGCGACATCGATCTCGCCGGTCCGCTCGAATTCGCAGTCGATCGAGTAGCGGGTGACGGCGGCCTCGATGGCGTCGAGGTTCCGCTCGCCGAGCTCCTCCAGCTTCCGGATCTCGTCCGGCCAGCGCTCCAGCCCGTTGGGCAGGCCGTGGGTGAGGGAGGCGGCGCAGAATCCGCCGTTGCGGCCCGAGGCGGCCCAGCCCACCTCGTGCCCCTCGATCAGTACGACGTCCCGTTCCGGGTCGCGTTCCTTGGCGATCAGCGCGGTCCACAGTCCGCTGTAGCCACCGCCGACGACGAGCAGATCGCAGTGCTCGTCGCCGGTGAGCGCGGGCAGTGCGGCGGGCTTGCCGGGGTCGTCCAGCCAGAACGAGACGGGCTTCGCGTCGGAGAGTGATTGTGCAGCAGTACGCATGGCAGCTGGGGCCATGGTTTCCAACTCCTTCAGGGCTTTCTAGCGTGCGCTGTTCTTCCGCCGGTTCGCGATCAGCTGGCCGACGACGACCACCATCACGGCAATGATGAACATCGCCGTTCCGATGACGTTGATCTGCACGGGCGTGCCGCGCTGCGCCGATCCCCAGACGAACATGGGGAAGGTCACGGTGGAGCCCGCGTTGAAATTGGTGATGATGAAATCGTCGAAGGAGAGCGCGAAGGCGAGCAGCGCTCCCGCCGCGATTCCGGGGGCGGCGATCGGCAGCGTCACCCGCAGGAAGGTCTGCACGGGTCCGGCGTACAGATCGCGGGCCGCCTCCTCCAGCCTCGGGTCCATCGACATCACGCGCGCCTTGACCGCCGTCACGACGAAGCTCAGGCAGAACATGATGTGCGCGATCAGGATCGTCCAGAAGCCCAGCTGTGCGCCCATGTTGAGGAAGAGCGTGAGCAGCGAGGCGGCCATGACGACCTCGGGCATCGCCATCGGCAGGAAGATCAGCGAGTTGATCGCGCCGCGCGCCCGGAAGCGGTAGCGGACCAGCGCGAAGGAGATCATCGTGCCGAGGACGGTCGCACCGACGGTGGCCCAGACGGCGATCTGCAAGGACAGCGAGAGCGAGCCGCACATGTCGGCGACGCCGCAGGGGTCCTTCCAGGCGTCCAGGGAGAAGCGCTGCCAGGAGTAGTTGAAGCGCCCGTTCGGCTTGTTGAACGAGAACACCATGACGACGACGTTCGGAAGGATCATGTAGGCGAGGGTCAGCAGACCCGCGATGACGATCAGGTTCCGGCGAATCCAGCGCAGTACGGGCATCAGACCAGGTCCTCCGTCCCGGAGCGGCGGATGTAGACGGTGACCATGATCAGGACGACCGCCATGAGGATGAAGGAGAGCGCGGCCGCCGTCGGATAGTCCAGGACCCGCAGGAACTGGGTCTGGATGACGCTGCCGACCATCTTCGTGTCGGTGGAGCCCAGCAGTTCGGCGTTGACGTAGTCACCGCTGGCCGGGATGAAGGTGAGCAGCGTTCCGGAGACGACACCCGGCATGGAGAGCGGGAAGGTCACCTTGCGGAAGGTGGTGGCGGGGGTGGCGTACAGGTCGCCGGCCGCCTCGTGCAGCCTGCCGTCGATCCGCTCCAGCGAGGTGTAGAGCGGCAGGATCATGAACGGCAGGAAGTTGTACGTGAGACCGCAGACCACCGCGAGCGGCGTGGCCAGCACCCGGTTGGACTCGGTCCAGCCGAGCCAGCTGGTGACGTCCAGGACGTGCAGGGTGTTCAGTACGTCGACGACCGCGCCGCCGTCCGCGAGGATCGTCTTCCAGGCGAGCGTGCGGATCAGGAAGCTGGTGAAGAACGGCGCGATGACCAGCACCAGGACGACATTGCGCCAGCGGCCCGCCTTGAACGCGATGAGGTACGCGAGCGGGTAGCCGAGCAGCAGGCACAGGATGGTGGCGGTGCCGGCGTACAGCAGGGACCGGATGAACTGCGGGTAGTAGTCGGTCAGCGCGTCCCAGTAGGTCTGGAAGTGCCAGGTGACCTCGAATCCCTTCTCCAGGGATCCGGTCTGCACGGAGGTCGACGCCTGGTAGACCAGCGGCAGCGCGAAGAAGACGAGCAGCCACAGGATGCCGGGGAGCAGCAGCCAGTAGGGGACGAGGCGCTTGCGGGTGGAGGGCTTGCGTAGCTTGAGCTCCGCCGTGACGGGCGCCGGTGGCGCCTCCTTGGTGACGGTCACGCCGCGTCCTCCACCGTCTCCACACCGGCGTCGATGTCCTGGGCGGCGTCCAGACCGAAGGTGTGTGCGGGGTTCCAGTGCAGGACGACCTCGGCGCCGACCGTGAATCCCGCGCGCCTCTCGACGTTTTGCTCGTACACATGGAGCGCCTTGCCCGCCGGGCTCTCCACCACGTACTGCGTGGACACTCCGATGAAGCTGGAGTCGACGATCCGGCCGGTGACCCGGTTGCGGCCTTCGGCGATCGCGTCCGCGTCGTCGGTGTGCGTGAGCGAGATCTTCTCCGGGCGGATGCCCAGGAGCAGTTTGCCGCCGTCGGTGGTCGGGGCCGCACACCGGTCGGTGGGCAGTCGCAGCTTCCCGCCGCCCGCGGCCACGACGATGTCCGCGCCCGCGGCGACGACCTCGCCCTCGATGAGGTTGGAGGTGCCGAGGAAGTTGGCGACGAAGGTCGTCCTCGGGTTCTCGTACAGATCGGCGGGCGCACCGAGCTGCTCGACGCGGCCCCCGTTCATCACCGCGACGGTGTCGGCCATGGTCATGGCCTCCTCCTGGTCGTGGGTGACGTGGATGAAGGTGATGCCGACCTCGGTCTGGATGCGCTTGAGCTCCAGCTGCATCTGGCGGCGCAGCTTGAGGTCGAGGGCGCCGAGCGGTTCGTCGAGCAGGAGCACCTGCGGGTGGTTGATCAGAGCGCGGGCGACGGCGACGCGCTGCTGCTGGCCACCGGAGAGCTGGTGCGGCTTGCGCTTGGCGAAGTCGCCGAGCTGGACGAGCTCCAGCATCTCGTCGACCTGCTTCTTCACCGACTTGATGCCGCGCCGGCGCAGACCGAAGGCGACGTTCTCCGTGATGTCGAGGTGCGGGAAGAGCGCGTAGCTCTGGAAGACCGTGTTGACGGGCCGTTTGTACGGGGGAAGCCCGGTGATGTCGCGGCCGCCGAGCGAGACCGTGCCGGTGGTCGCCTCCTCCAGGCCCGCGATCATCCGCAGGGTGGTGGTCTTGCCGCAGCCGGACGCGCCGAGCAGCGCGAAGAAGGAGCCCTGCGGGACGGTCAGATCGAGCGGCTTGACGGCTTCGAAGGAGCCGTACTTCTTGCTGATCCCGGTGAGGCGGACGTCGCCGCCTGTCTGCTGCTGTGTCATGGATCGCGGTCCCAGTGGTGTCAGAGGGAGATCAGGGGGAGGAAAGGCGCGGCGGTCAGGCGCCGATGAGCTTGGCGAACTTCTCTTCGTACGCCGTCTCTTCCTTGCTGGTCAGGGAGCGGAAGGCGTGCGACCGGGACGCCATCTCCTTGTCCGGGAGGATCAGGGTGTTGGAGGCCATCGCCTTGTCGATCCTGGCGAGTTCCTCGCGTACGCCGTCGACCGGGCAGACGTAGTTGATGTAGGCGGCGAGGCGGGCGGCGACCGGCGGCTCGTAGTAGTAGTCCATGAGCTTCTCGGCGTTGGTCTTGTGCCGTGCCTTGGCCGGGACGAGCATGTTGTCGCTCGACGTGATGTATCCGGCGGCCGGGATGGCGTACTTGATGTCGGGGTTTCCGGCCTGGAGCTGGATGATGTCGCCGGCCCAGGCGACGCAGGCGGCGATGTCGCCCTTGTCGAGGTCCGCGGTGTAGTCGTTGCCGGTGAAGCGGCGGATCTGGTTCTTGTCGACACCCTTCTGGAGCCGGCCGATCGCGGCGTCGTAGTCGGCGTCGGTGAAGTTGCCGGGGTCCTTGCCCATGTCGAGCAGGGTCATGCCTATGGAGTCGCGCATCTCGGAGAGGAAGCTGACCCGGCCCTTGAGCTTCGGGTCGTCGAGGAGCTGCGTGACGGAGTCGACCTTGCGGCCGCCGGTCGCCTTGGAGTTGTAGGCGATGACGGTGGGGATGCCGGTCCAGGGGTACGAGTAGGCGCGGCCCGGATCCCAGTCGGGGGTGCGGAACTGGGCCGAGAGGTTGGCGAAGGCGTGCGGCAGGTTGGCCGCGTCGAGCTTCTGGGCCCAGCCGAGCCGGATGATGCGGGCGGCCAGCCAGTCGGTGACGATGATCAGGTCGCGGCCGGTGTCCTGTCCGGCGGCCAGCTGCGGCTTTATCTTGCCGAAGAACTCGACGTTGTCGTTGATGTCCTCGGTGTACTTGACCTTGATCCCGGTGCGCTTCGTGAACGCCTCCAGGGTGGGCCGGTGCTTCTCGTCGTCACTGACGTCCATGTACTCGGTCCAGTTGGAGAAGTTGATCTGCTTCTCCTCGGCCGAGTGGTCGTCGGAGGCCGCGGCGGCATCCCCTTCCCGCTTGGCGGGCGGGATGCCGCACGCACTCAGCGTGCCCAGCCCGCCGATCGCCAGCGCCCCCATGCCGGAGGTGCGGATCAGCGATCGGCGGGTCAGAGCGCCCCGGCCGGTGGTCAGGCTGCGTCGCATCGCGGCGAGTTGGGCCGCGGAGAGGCGCTCGGGCTCGTACTGCTCCATGCGCGTTGCCCTTTCGGGTGTGTGTGGCCGGGGGTCGGCCGGGTTATCGGTCCCCGAAGATCGTGCGGTGCCAGTCCTTCCGGGCGACCGCGGTGTTGTCGTACATGACGTGCTTGACCTGCGTGTACTCCTCGAAGGAGTACGAGGACATGTCCTTGCCGAAGCCACTGGCCTTGTATCCGCCGTGCGGCATCTCGCTGATGATCGGAATGTGGTCGTTGACCCAGACGCAGCCCGCCTTGATCTCGCGGGTGGCGCGGTTGGCGCGGTACAGGTCGCGGCTCCAGGCGGAGGCGGCGAGTCCGTACGGGGTGTCGTTGGCGAGGCGGATGCCCTCGTCGTCGGTGTCGAAGGGCAGCACGACCAGGACCGGGCCGAAGATCTCCGACTGGACGATCTCGCTGTCCTGGGCGGCTCCGGCCACCAGCGTCGGCCGGTAGTAGGCGCCGGCCGCCAGTTCGCCGCCGGGGGCCTCGCCGCCGGTGACGACGGTGGCGTAGGCGCGGGCGCGCTCGACGAATTCGGCGACCCGGTCCCGCTGGGCGTGGCTGATCAGCGGGCCGAGGTCGGTCGACGGGTCGAAGGGGTCGCCGAGCCGGACGGTCTCCATGAGCTCGGCGACGCCCTGGACGAAGGCGTCGTACAGCGGGCGCTGGACGTAGGCGCGGGTGGCGGCGGTGCAGTCCTGGCCGGTGTTGATGAGCGCTCCGGCGACCGCGCCGTTGACCGCGGCTTCGAGGTCGGCGTCGTCGAAGACCACGAAGGGGGCCTTGCCGCCGAGTTCGAGGTGGAGGCGCTTGACGGTGGAGGTGGCGATCTCCGCGACCCGCTTGCCGACGGCGGTGGAGCCGGTGAAGGAGGTCATGACGACGTCCGGGTGGCCGACGAGGTGCTCGCCGGCGTCCTTGCCCGCACCGGTGACGATGTTGATCACACCGTCCGGGATGCCCGCCTCCGTGGCGGCCTGGGCGAACATCAGCGAGGTCAGCGGGGTGATCTCGGCGGGCTTCAGCACGATCGTGTTGCCTGCGGCGACGGCCGGGAGGACCTTCCAGGCGGCCATCTGGAGCGGGTAGTTCCAGGGCGCGATGGAGCCGACGACGCCGATCGCCTCACGGCGTACGTACGAGGTGTGGTCGCCGTCGTACTCGGCGGCCGACTTGCCCTCCAGGTGGCGGGCGGCCCCGGCGAAGAAGGAGGTGTTGTCGACGGTGCCGGGCACGTCGAACTCGGTGGAGAGCTTGATCGGCTTGCCGCACTGGAGGGACTCCACGTACGCGAAGTCGTCGGCCTGCTCGGCGAGGACGGCGGCGAAGCGGTGCATCGCCTCGGCCCGCTCGGCGGGCGTCGCACCCGACCAGCCGGGGAACGCCTCGCGGGCGGCCGCCACCGCGGCGTCCACGTCGGCGGTGCCCGCCAGCTCGTAGCTGTAGACGGTCTCGCCCGTGGCCGGGTTCACCACGTCGTGGTGACGTCCCGATGTTCCGGACCGCAGCTTTCCGCCGATGTACTGTGCGCCGTCCGCGAAGCGGTCCCGCACCTGGATGCCGTTGCCCATGACGATCTCCTCCGCCGCGTGCCCGGAGTGCGGGGACGGCGTAGCCTCTGCTCGATTTGAGTGCCGATCCTGGCAGAGGGGAACAACCCCAACAAGTGATTCCGTTGTTGCCTTTTGGTTACGCGACGGAATCTGTCGACCATGTGTCGCGTCGGTGCGGAAATCCCCGTACGTAGTGTCAGTGGCGGATGCCAGAATCGCGTGTCATGGAACACATGGACGACCTCCTGGCTCGGAGCGCGCGGGGCGAGAAGGTGAAGTATCTGCACTTCTGGGGGCACCGCCCCCGGTCCGACGGCCGGATCGGCGCGAGCTGCCTCAGTCAGTGGTGGCCGTCGCGCTTCACGGTCGACGGTGTGACGTACGCGTCGGCCGAGCACTGGATGATGGCCGGCAAGGCGCGGCTGTTCGGCGATGCGGCGTCCGAGGCCGCGGCGGTGGCGGCGAAGAGCCCGGCGGCGGCGAAGAAGGTGGGCCGGCTGGTCCGCGGTTTCGACGACGCGATATGGGAGCGCGAGCGGTACGGGCTGGTGGTGGCCGGCAGCGTGCACAAGTTCGGCGGCGATCCGGAGCTGCGGGAGTTCCTGCTGAACACCGGTGAGCGGGTGCTGGTCGAGGCGAGCCCGATGGACCGGATCTGGGGCATCGGGCTGGCGGCGGACGACCCGCGGGCGGCCAGTCCGGCCGGCTGGCGGGGGCTGAATCTGCTGGGGTTCGCGCTGATGGACGCGCGGGCGGAGCTGCGCGCGTCGTGAGGAGGCCCGGACGCCCGATGGCCCGGCTGCGGGGGCCGGGCCATCGGGAGCGGGACTGCGAGACTGACTAACGGGTGACGTCGACGACCAGCGACGTGGAGTACGGGTCGTCGTTGTAGGTGTTGTCGTCGAGATCATCGGCGTGGGCGACGAACAGCCAGATGAAGAAGCTGATGATCGCCACACCGAAGACGATGCCGATGGACCCCATGATGATCCCGGCGAGCGCCTGACCGCTGTTGGTCGCCTCACCGCGCTGCACCCGCTTGCGGCCCAGGATGCCGAAGATCAGGGCCAGTGCGCCCAGGATCAGGCTGGGTATCCCGTAGATGCAGAACATGCAGATGGCCAGGATGCCGAGCACCATGGCCGCGGTACCCATGCCGTTGGAA
Organism: Streptomyces sp. NBC_01591; assembly: GCF_035918155.1. Lineage (NCBI taxonomy): Bacteria > Bacillati > Actinomycetota > Actinomycetes > Kitasatosporales > Streptomycetaceae > Streptomyces > Streptomyces sp. NBC_01591. The sequence continues at coordinate 6,433,602 of NZ_CP109327.1, read as the reverse complement.
GGCGGCGGACCGCCCCAGGGCGCCTGCGGATAGCCGGAGTACCCCGGGTATCCGCCGTACTGCGGGACGGGTGGGGCCGGGTAGCCGTACTGTCCGGCGACCGGCGGGACCTGCTGGCCCGGTCCGTTCGGACCGACCGGCGGGGGCGGTACCTCCCCGGGACCGGGACCGAATCCGGGCACCGGCCCGGTCTGCGCCGGCGAACCGAATCCCGGTGGCGGCGAGTCGGCCGGTGCGGGGCCGTCCCCGACGCCCGGCATCGAGGTGACCGTGGGCTGGTTGTGCACAGCGGGCGGGCGAGGATCACCGGCCGGCTTCTCCAGCGGCACCTTGCTGTCCGGCGGAGCCCACGGATCGCGCGGCGCGGCCCCGCCCGCGGGCTGCTCTGTGTTGTCTGACATGGGCCTCCCCCATCGTGATCCCGTCATGCTACGGCCCCGCTGCGCACCGGTGGGCCCGGCCTACGATGATCCCCGTCCCCTGCCCGGCCGACCGTGCCCGGCATCCGAACCGTTCCACGCCCGGGAGAGTCCGATGACCGATCTGCACCCCTTCATCGCGGGGCTGCCCAAGGCCGAACTGCATGTCCACCATGTCGGCTCCGCCTCGCCCCGCATCGTCGCCGAGCTGGCCGCGCACCACCCCGACTCCAAGGTCCCCACCGACCCCGAGGCGCTCGCCGACTACTTCACCTTCACGGACTTCGCGCACTTCATCGACGTGTACCTCTCCGTCGTGGACCTGATCCGCACCCCGGAGGACGTCCGGCTGCTGACCTTCGAGGTCGCCCGCGACATGGCGCGGCAGAACATCCGTTACGCGGAGCTGACGGTGACCCCGTTCTCGTCGACCCGGCGCGGCATCCCGGAGCAGGCGTTCATGGAGGCCATAGAGGACGCCCGCAAGGCCGCCGAGGCCGAGCTGGGTGTCGTGCTGCGCTGGTGCTTCGACATTCCCGGCGAGGCCGGACTCGAAGCGGCCGAGGAGACCGCCCGGCTCGCCATGGACCTGCGGCCCGAGGGACTCGTCTCGTTCGGTCTCGGCGGTCCGGAGATCGGCGTGGAACGCCCGCAGTTCAAGCCCTACTTCGACCGGGCGATCGCCGCGGGCCTGCACTCCGTGCCGCACGCCGGGGAGACCACCGGGCCGCAGACCGTCTGGGACGCCCTGACCTATCTGCGCGCCGAGCGCATCGGTCACGGCACCAGCTCCGTCCAGGACCCGAAGCTGCTGGCCCACCTCGCCGAGCACCGCATCCCGCTGGAGGTCTGCCCGACCTCGAACATCGCGACCCGGGCGGTCGCGGACATCGAGCAGCACCCGGTCAAGGAGATGGTGGACGCGGGCGTACTGATCACCATCAACAGCGACGACCCGCCGATGTTCGGCACGGACCTCAACAACGAGTACGGGGTGGCCGCCCGCCTGCTCGGACTGGACGAGCGGGGTCTCGCGTCGCTGGCGAAGAACGCCGTCGAGGCGTCGTACCTGGACGCGGCGGGCAAGCGGACGCTGGCCGCCGAGATCGACACGTACACGACGAACTGGCTGGAGCGCACGGGCCGGTGACCCCGGTGGTCACAATGGCCCCATGGTCACCCCAGTCACCGCCGTGGCCCACCGCGGCGATCCCTACCGCGTCCGCGAGAACACGCTCTCCTCGATCCGCTCCGCCCTCGAACGGGGGGCGGACGCGGTCGAGATCGATGTGCGGGTCACCCGCGACGGCGTACCGGTCCTGCTGCACGACGCCACGCTGAAGCGGCTGTGGGGCCATGAGGTGCGGCTCGACCGGCTGACCCACGAGGAGCTCACCGAGCTGACCCGGGGGGGTGTGCCCACCCTGCGCGAGGCGCTGCTCGCCGCCGGGACGCACCGCGTCATGATCGATCTGCCGGGCTCCACCGACGGCTCCGTGCCGAAGGTCGTCGGCGTGGTGCGCGAGTGCGGGGCCGGCGAGCGGGTGTACTACTGCGCCGGCTCCGAGGCGATGCTCCGGGTCCGGGCCGCCGACCCGAACGCCGAGATCGCCCTGACCCGGACGACACTCGCGCCACCGCGCGCCGCACTGCTCGACGCGGTGCGGCCGCGCTGGCTGAACTACCGGTTCGGTCTGGTGGACCGGGACCTGACGGACCGTCTGCACCGGGACGGGCTGCTGGTCTCCGCCTGGACGGCCGACACCAGGCGGACCATGCGCCGCCTGGTCCGGCACGGCGTCGACTCGATCACCACCAACCGGGTCGATGTCCTGCACGACGTCCTGGCCAACTCCCCGGCGGATCGCTCCCGTTGACCGGTCCGGCATCATGGGCCCGCCCCATCGTCCGTGATGCGGGCCCGGCGCAGGAGGAGCAGCGACATGACCGATCCCCGCACCACCCCCGTCCCCGACCGCATCCGCTCAGACGTCGCCCACAACGCGCGGGTCTGGAACCACTGGCTCGGCGGAACGGACAACCACCCCGTGGACCGTGCGGTCGGCGACCGAGTCACCGGCATGTACCCGAGCATCGGCGAAGTGGCGCGCGCCGACCGGGCGTTCCTGGGCCGCGCGGTGGCATATCTGGCCGGTGAGGCGGGGATCAGACAGTTCCTGGACATCGGTACCGGCCTGCCGAGCGCCGGCAACACCCACGAGGTCGCCCGGCGCACCGCGCCCGACTGCCGCGTCGTGTACGTCGACAACGACCCGGCCGTGCTGGCGCACGCCCGGACGCTGCTCGCCGGATCGCCGCAGGGCGCGACCGAGTACGTCGACGCCGACGCCCGCGATCCGGAGCAGATCCTGCGGGCCGCGCAGCCGACCCTCGAGCTGGAGCGGCCGGTCGCGGTCATGCTCCTGGGCATCCTGAACTTCGTCCTCGACACGGACGAGGCGCGGCGCATCGTGCGCACGCTGATGGACGCGCTGCCCTCCGGCAGCCATCTGGTGCTCACCCATCCCACGCTGGAGCTGGGCGGCGAGGGCAACGAGGCGGCGATGCGGTTCTGGAACGAGAACGCCACCCCGCCCATCACCGCCCGCACCCGAGCCGAGTTCGCCGTGTTCCTGACCGGGCTCGACCTCGTGGACCCGGGCATCGTGTCGTGCGCGCACTGGCGCGGCGAGCCCGGTGCGGCCCGGGTCGCCCAGTTCGGCGCCGTGGCGCGGAAGCCCTGAGGACACCGGTCCGATGCGCATACGAGACATCACGGCGAGAGTGCCAGGACTCGCCCCGGGAGCCGGCCCCCTCGGCGTGGACCTGCTCATCGCTCTGCTGGTGCAGGCCGCCGTGACCATGCCGTTCGTCGTCCCACGCGCCCCGGAGCTGCCGGAGGCGACGTGGACGTCGTACGGGCTGACCACCCTGATGGTGCTGCCGCTGGTGGCCCGCCGCCGGGCACCGGTCGCGGTCCTCATCGCGGTGCTGGCCGCGGGCGCCCTGTACACCTTCACCGTCGACGGGCCGGGTCAGCCGCTGCCGTACACCGGCCTGGTGGCGTTCTACACGGTGGCCGAGCTGTCCTCGCCGCCGAAGCGGATCGGGATCGCGGCGCTCACGGTGTCGGCGGTGCTGGTCTCGGTCGGACTCGGCAGCGACGACATGCGGGAGCTGCTCTTCTCCCTGTTCGTGTTCGCGGCGGCCTACGCCTTCGGCCGGTTCACGGTGACGCGCAAGGCCTATCTGCGTGCGATGGAGGACCGGGCCCGTCAGCTGGAGCTGACGCACCGGATCGAGGCCGAACAGGCGGCGGCCCGCGAACGGGCCCGGATCGCCCGGGAGATGCACGACATCCTGTCCCATGCGGTGAGCCTGATGATCGTGCAGGCGGAGGCGGGACCGGTGGCGGTCCGCACGGCGCCGGAGCGTGCCGAGGCGGCCTTCGACGCGATCTCGGAGACGGGCCGGGACGCGATGGCGCAGCTGCGCCGGATGCTCGGCGTGCTGCGCGAGAACGAGGGTTCGCCGGACGCGCCGCGGGAACCCCAGCCCGCGCTGGCCGAACTGCCGGGTCTCGTGGAGCGGGTGCGCGGCAGTGGTCCGGCGGTCTCGTACGAGGTCACGGGCAGCCCCGGCGCGCCGGGCCTGGCGGTCGAGGCGACCGTCTACCGGATCGCGCAGGAAGCCTTGACCAACGTGATCAGGCACGCGGACGCGAGCACGGTCAGCGTCCGGCTGGAGCACGGACCCGAGGCGCTGACGCTCACCGTCACCGACGACGGACGGGGACCCGGGGGCGGCTCGGGGCTGGGGCTGGTCGGTATCCGGGAACGTGCCGCCGCGCACGGCGGCACGGCCGGTACCGGCCCCGGTCCGGGCGGGCGGGGATTCCGGGTCCGGGTGACGATTCCGCGGGCACGGCCGGAGCCAGAGACGGAGCAGAGGACAGAGGTGGGAAGTTGACGATCCGTGTGGTGGTGGCCGACGACCAGGAGCTGGTACGCAGCGGCTTCGCGATGATCCTGGACGCGCAGCCGGACATCGAGGTGGTGGCCGAGGCGGGCGACGGCCGGGCGGCGGTCGAGGCGGTACGGCGGCTGGCGCCCGACGTGGCGCTGCTCGACATCCGGATGCCCGGCACGGACGGCATCGAGGCCTGCCGCACCATCAGCGCCGGGACCGGCTGCCGGACGGTCATGCTGACCACCTTCGACTCCGACGAGTACGTCTACGAGGCGCTGCACGCGGGCGCGAGCGGATTCCTGCTCAAGGACGTCCGCCGCGACGACCTGGTGCACGCGGTACGGGTGGTGGCGGCCGGGGACTCGTTGCTGGCTCCTTCGGTGGCACGCCGGCTGATCGCCGAGTACACCTCGCGCCCGCCCGCCACGGCCGTGGCACCGTCGACGCGCCTGGACGTACTGACCGCCCGGGAGCGCGAGACGCTGCTGCACCTGGCCCGCGGGCTGTCGAACGCGGAGATCGCGGCGGCGCTGGTCGTCAGCGAGCACACGGTGAAGACCCATGTCGGCAATGTGCTGTCCAAGCTGGGGCTGCGCGACCGGATCCAGGCGGTGATCTGCGCGTACGAGTGCGGTGTCGTGACTCCCTCTCCGGAGGGAGGTCCGGCCCTCGGCTCCCCCGCGCAGGGGAGCCGGTCTCCCTCCGGCAATCCCCCGGGCGGGGGATCCGCCCGGGCGGGCCGGTCAACAGGATGGAGTCCGTAGGCAGTTACGGATTCCACTCCTTGGAGGCACCCGACATGAACGCCCGCACGTCCCGCACCGTCGTCGCAGCCGCGCTGGTCCTCGGCATCGCCGTGGGCCCTGTCCCACCGGCCCTGGCGGCCGGTACCCCGGCGGCCGCAGGCCACTCCGCGCAGCGGGAGACCACCGGGCAGGCCCCGGACGCCGAGGCCCTGCGCGCCGCGATCCAGGGGCTCCCGAAGGACGACGCCACGGCCGCGCTGGTGCGGGTCTCGGGCTCCGGGGGCGACTGGCGGGGCAGCGCCGGCGTCCACGACCTGGCCTCCGGGCGGCCGGCGGACCCGGACGGCCGCTTCCGGGCCGGTTCGGTGACCAAGGTCTTCACAGCGGCCGTCGTGCTTCAGCTGGCCGGGGAGGGCAGGCTCGGCCTGGACCGCCCGGTCCGGCGCTATCTGCCGGATCTGATCCCGGCGGGGTACAAGGACGTCACGGTGCGCCAGCTGCTGAACCACACCAGCGGCATCCCGTCCGTCGGCTCGGGCGGCGACCTGGACGACGCGTACGCGCACCGCTTCGACCTGCACGACCCGGTGCGGACCGTGCGCGAAGCCACCTCCCAGGAGCCGGACTTCGTGCCCGGCACCCAGCAGCACTACGCCAACATCGGCTACACCGTGGCGGGCCTGCTGATCGAGCGGGTCACCGGTGACACGTACGCCTCGCAGGTCTCCCGCCGCATCCTGGAGCCCCTGCACCTGAAGGACACGTACTTCCCCGGCACCGACCCGTCGATCCGCGGGCCGCACAACCACGGCTACCAGCTCTTCGGCACGGGCGAGCTGCGCGATGTGACGGTGTGGGGGGCGACGGACGCCTGGGCGGCGGGCGACCTGATCTCGACCACCGCTGACCTGGAGCGTTTCACCCGGGCTCTGTTCGGCGGGCAGGTGGTGCGCGGACCGCTGCTCCAGGAGATGTTCACGCTGCCCGACGCATCGGTCCGCGAGTACGGCACGGGCAAGCCCGCCGCGTACAGCGCGGGGCTCTCGGTCATGAGGCTGGGAGGACGCGAGGTCTGGGGCAAGACGGGTGGCCGCTGGGGCTACAACACGGTCGTCGCGGCCACCCGTGATCTCTCCCGGACCCTCGTCTACAGCGTCAACTCGACGGACGCGAAGGGGGACGACATGAACCCCACGGCGTTGAACATAGTGGTGGCCGCCTTCGGCGCCCCGTCGGCCGGGTGACTCAGACCGCCGGGGCGGCCGTCGGCGCGGGCTCCGGCCGCGGTGTCCGCTCCAGGGCCTCCAGTCGCTTGATCATGCGGCGCACCACGAGCAGCGGAATCACCCCGAAGACGCCGAACGACATGTCGATGACGGACCACCAGAGGGGGATGCCACGGATGGGCCCGCAGATCAGCGCGAGCGGGATGATCCCGGCGCAGGCGATCATGCCGAACTCGATGACCCAGATGTTGCGGACCGGGTCGCGGTAGGGGCCGTAGAAGGCGACCGCGATGACGAGGTGTGCGAAGGCCAGCCAGTCGGTGCCGTACAGCACGAAGGGGTATTTCGCGTCGGCCTCGTCGAGGCCGGTGCGGACCTTGGTGATCCACTCCATCAGCGCCGGGAAGTGCTCCGGTACGGGAGAGGCCGAGGACCTCAACAGATCCTCGGCCCAGTGGAGTTCATGGACGAGCGGGAAGGCGGTGAGCCCGCTCAGTACCAGACAGACGATAAAGACGGCCAACCCCACGCGTATGCGCCTCAGCAGGGCTCTTCGCTCGCTCATGTCCGCAGCGTACGCCCGCGTTTACCGGCCTCTTACGCCACCCCTGGTACGGCTCACAGCCCGACGATGGCGTTCCACTTCTTCGCGAATCCGGTGCGTTCCTCGGAGGTGATGTCGCGGGCGATCGCGAGCCGCTTGCGCATCGCGTCGTCGGGGAAGATCAGCGGGTCCTCGGCGAGTGCGGCGGTCTCCTTGTCCTTCGCGGAGGCCAGCACGTCGCGGGCGGCCGGGACGGGGCAGACGTAGTTGACCCAGGTCGCCAGCTCGGCGGCGACCTCCGGCTCGTAGTAGTAGTCGATGAGCCGCTCCGCGTTGCGCTTGTGGCGCGCGAGGTTGGGGATCATCAGCGACTCCGCCCAGAGCTCGGCGCCCTCCTCGGGGACCACGAACTCGATCTCCGGGTTGTCGGCCTGGAGCTGGATGACGTCGCCGGAGTAGGCCTGACAGGCGAGCACATCGCCGGTCGACAGGTCCTTGATGTAGTCGTTGCCGGTGAAGCGGCGGATGTGCCGCTTCTTCACCAGCTTCTCGACCTGGTCGCACACCCGGTAGAAGTCGTCCGGCTGCCAGCGGGTGACGTCGACGCCGTTGCCCTGCATCAGCAGGGCCATGGACTCGTCGAGCCCGGACATCAGCGTCACCTTGCCGCGCAGGTCGTCCGCCCACAGATCGCTCAGGTGCTTGATCTCGCGGCCGAGCTTCTTGCGGTTGTACGCGATGCCGGTGATCCCGGACTGCCAGGGGACGCTGTGCATACGGCCCTTGTCGAAGGCGGGCGAACGCAGTTGCGGATCCAGGTACTTGGCGACGTTCGGCTGCTTCGCCCGGTCCATCTCCTGCACCCAGCCCAGCCGCACGAACCGGGCGGACATCCAGTCGCTGATGACGATCAGGTCCCGGCCGGTCTCCTGGTGGTTCATCAGCGCCGGGCTGATCTTCCCGAAGAACTCGTCGTTGTCGTTGATCTCCTCGGTGTACGTGACGGAGATCCCGGTCCGCCTGCCGAACGCGTCGAGGGTGGGCCGCTTCGACTCGTTCTCGTCGTCGGTGTCGATGTAGAGGGGCCAGTTCGCGAACTGCAGGGTGTGGTCGCTCGCCGAGGTGTCGCGTCCGGCGCGGTCGCCGGGCTCCACATAGGCGGCGGGCACTCCGCAGCCGGCCAGCGTGGCACCGGCCGCCGTGGCTCCGAAGGCGCGCAGCAGGGACCGGCGGGACATGGGGTTCTTCGGGGTTGCTCGCACCTGCGCAGGATGCCGGTCGGCTGGCGGCGCGGGCAATGGACCAACCGTCCAGCGGCACACGCCCCGTCCGCACACCCTGTCGATGCCCGGGCACGGATCGCTGCCGGGGAACGGGAACGGCCCCGGGCGCGTGCCCGGGGCCGTGACCTGCCTGCTGACGGAGTATCAGTCGTCGAGCGAGGTCATGACGTGCTTGATGCGGGTGTAGTCCTCGAAACCGTACGCGGAGAGGTCCTTGCCGTAGCCGGACTTCTTGAAGCCGCCGTGCGGCATCTCGGCGACGAGCGGGATGTGGGTGTTGATCCACACGCAGCCGAAGTCGAGGTTCTTGGACATCCGCATGGCGCGGGCGTGGTCCTTGGTCCACACCGAGGAGGCCAGGGCGTACTCGACGCCGTTGGCGTACTCCACGGCCTGGGCCTCGTCCGTGAACTTCTGGACGGTGATGACCGGGCCGAAGACCTCGTTCTGGACGATCTCGTCGTCCTGCTTGAGGCCGGAGACGACGGTCGGGGCGTAGAAGTAGCCCTTGTCGCCGACCCGGTGGCCGCCCGCCTCGACCTTGGCGTGGGCGGGGAGCCGCTCGATGAAGCCGCTGACCTGCTTCAGCTGGTTGGCGTTGTTGAGCGGGCCGTACAGCACGTCCTCGTCGTCCGGCTGCCCCGTCTTGGTGTCGGCGGCGGCCTTGGCGAGCGCGGTGACGAACTCGTCGTGGATGGACTCGTGGACCAGGACGCGGGTCGCGGCCGTACAGTCCTGGCCGGCGTTGAAGTAGCCCGCGACGGAGATGCCCTCGACGGCCTTGGCGATGTCGGTGTCCTCGAACACGACGACCGGGGCCTTGCCGCCGAGCTCCAGGTGGACCCGCTTGACGTCCTTGGAGGCGGACTCGGCGACCTGCATGCCGGCCCGCACCGAGCCGGTGATGGAGGCCATCGCCGGGGTCGGGTGCTCGACCATCGCGCGGCCGGTGTCCCGGTCGCCGCAGATGACGTTGAAGACGCCCTTGGGCAGGATCTGGCCGATGATCTCGGCGATCAGCACGGTCGACGCCGGGGTGGTGTCGGACGGCTTGATGACGACGGTGTTGCCCGCGGCGAGCGCCGGGGCGAACTTCCAGACGGCCATCATCATCGGGTAGTTCCACGGCGCGACCTGCGCGCAGACGCCGACCGGCTCACGCCGGACGATGGAGGTGAGGCCCTCCATGTACTCGCCGGCCGAGCGGCCTTCGAGCAGCCGCGCCGCACCCGCGAAGAAGCGGATCTGGTCCACCATCGGCGGGACCTCTTCGGTGCGGGTGAGTTCGAGCGGCTTGCCCGTGTTCTCGGACTCGGCGGCGATGAGGTCCTCGGCCCGCTCCTCGAAGGCGTCGGCGATCTTCAGCAGGGCCTTCTGGCGCTCGGCGGGCGTGGCGTCGCGCCAGGCGGGGAAAGCGGCCGCGGCGGCGTCCATCGCGGCATCGACATCGGCCTGCCCGGAGAGCGGCGAGGTCGCGTAGACCTCTTCCGTCACCGGGTTGACCACATCGATGGTCCGCCCGTCAGCGGCGTCCCGGAACTCTCCGTTGATGTAGTTGCGCAGACGGCGCACCTCGGTGGTCACAACCACCCCTCCTGTCGACACGTCCAATGGGTGAGATCACCAGGGTAGTCGCTCAGGTGTCGCTTTCGACATGCCCAACCGCCGTGAACTTCGGATTCAGTGAGATCTGGGCCTTCAAACAACGAATTTCATCGCTCCGGGGTTGCCAGACAGACGAGTCCCGGTGCACAGTGGATGCGTGGCCAGTCGCAGCGCAGACTCCAGGACCGGGAACGGATCGTCACCAGCGGTCGATGCCGTGTCCCTCGCAATCATCGAGCAGCTCCAGGAGGACGGACGTCGTCCGTACGCCGCGATCGGCAAGGCCGTCGGCCTGTCCGAGGCGGCCGTGCGACAGCGCGTCCAGAAGCTGCTAGATCAGGGCGTGATGCAGATCGTCGCCGTCACCGATCCCCTCACCGTGGGATTCCGGCGGCAGGCGATGGTGGGCATCAATGTCGAGGGCGACCTCGATCCCGTCGCCGAGGCGCTGTCGGCCATGGCCGAGTGCGAGTACGTGGTGATGACCGCGGGCTCCTTCGACCTGATGGTGGAGATCGTCTGCGAGGACGACGACCACCTGCTGGAAACGATCAACAAACGCATCCGGGCCCTCCCCGGCGTGCGCTCCACCGAGAGCTTCGTGTACCTGAAGCTCAAGAAGCAGACCTATATGTGGGGAACCCGATAGCCGTGAGCAAGGACCTCAGCCGAACCGCGTACGACCACCTGTGGATGCATTTCACCCGCATGTCGGACTACGAGAACGCGCCCGTTCCCACCATCGTGCGTGGCGAGGGCACCTACATCTTCGACGACCAGGGCAAGCGCTACCTGGACGGCCTGTCCGGCCTGTTCGTGGTCAACGCCGGTCACGGCCGTCACGAGCTCGCCGAGGCGGCGTACAAGCAGGGCCAGGAGCTGGGCTTCTTCCCGGTGTGGTCCTACGCCCACCCGAAGGCCGTCGAGCTGGCCGAGCGCCTGGCCGACTACGCGCCGGGCGACCTCAACAAGGTCTTCTTCACCACCGGTGGCGGCGAGGCCGTGGAGACCGCCTGGAAGCTGGCCAAGCAGTACTTCAAGCTTCAGGGCAAGCCGACCAAGTACAAAGTCATCTCGCGTGCGGTCGCCTACCACGGCACCCCGCAGGGCGCCCTGTCCATCACCGGCCTGCCGGCCCTGAAGGCCCCCTTCGAGCCGCTGGTCCCCGGCGCGCACAAGGTACCGAACACCAACATCTACCGCGCCCCGATCCACGGCGACGACCCCGAGGCCTTCGGCCGCTGGGCCGCCGACCAGATCGAGCAGGAGATCCTCTTCGAGGGCCCGGACACCGTCGCCGCGGTCTTTCTGGAGCCGGTGCAGAATGCCGGTGGCTGCTTCCCGCCGCCGCCCGGATACTTCCAGCGCGTGCGCGAGATCTGCGACAAGTACGACGTGCTGCTCGTCTCCGACGAGGTCATCTGCGCCTTCGGCCGCCTCGGCACGATGTTCGCCTGTGACAAGTTCGGCTACGTGCCGGACATGATCACCTGCGCCAAGGGCATGACCTCGGGCTACTCCCCGATCGGTGCCTGCATCGTCTCGGACCGCATCGCCGCTCCGTTCTACGAGGGTGACAACACCTTCCTGCACGGCTACACCTTCGGTGGCCACCCGGTCTCCGCGGCGGTGGGCCTCGCCAACCTCGACATCTTCGAGCGCGAGGGCCTCAACCAGCACGTCCTGGACAACGAGAACGCGTTCTTCACGACGCTGCAGAAGCTGCTCGACCTGCCGATCGTCGGCGACGTCCGCGGCAACGGCTTCTTCTACGGCATCGAGCTGGTGAAGGACAAGGCCACCAAGGAGACCTTCACCGACGAGGAGACCGAGCGCGTCCTGTACGGGTTCCTCTCCAAGGCGCTGTACGACAACGGCCTGTACTGCCGGGCCGACGACCGCGGCGACCCGGTCGTCCAGCTCGCGCCGCCCCTGGTCTCCGACCAGTCGACGTTCGACGAGATCGAGGGCATCCTGCGCACCGTCCTCACAGAGGCGTGGACCAAGCTCTGACCGGCCCGGCGACCGGGCGGCCGACCACGGACCGGCCCCCGGCCGACCGCCCGGCCGTCCCTCCGGCGGGGCAGGAGCCCCTGCCGTCCCGGCCCGCCGGACGGGCCTTTCGGCTTGACCATCGCCTGACCATTGCTTGACCGGCTCCCAGCCGTCATCCTCGTACGGTCCACACGGTCCGGATGCGCCCATTCGAGTGGGAAGGGGCGCACCCGGGCCGTGTGCTGTGCGCTCACCGCGGTTCGAATCCTTACGGTGCCGAGTGACCGATCGGCCCTCTCTTCGTTCCCCCGTACGGGGGACGGGAACAATGATCTGAACCGAGGTGTACGCCATGGTGGCCCCGCCGGACAACGACGTGATCTGGGCGCGTTCCCTGCACCATTCCCACAACGGCTCACCCGCGCTCGGCGGTGTCTCCCTGGGCGTACGCGACGGCGAGATCCTCGCCGTGACCGGCCCCCGGGGCTGCGGCAAGACGACCCTGCTGCACTGCCTGTCCGGTCAGCTGGTGCCCGAGCAGGGCGAGGTGTGGTTCAACAGCGTCCCCGTCCACACCATGGGTCCCCGGCTGCGCGAACGGCTGCGCCGCGACAGGTTCGGCTGGATCGCCCCCGAGCCCCAGCTCGTCCCCGAGCTGAACACCTGGGAGAACACGGCCCTTCCGCTGCTGCTGCGCGGCGCCACGCACCGGGAGGCGAAGAAGTCCGCCCTGGAGTGGCTGGAACGGCTCGACATCGGCACGTGCGCCAGACAGCGACCGCACACCCTGCTCCAGGGGCAGCGCCAGCGGATCGCCGTGGCCCGCGCCCTGGCCGCCGCCCCCACCGTGATCTTCGCCGACGAGCCGACCGCGACCCTGCACCGCAACGACCGGACGCATGTGCTGCGCACCCTCACCAGCGCGGCCCGTTCGCACGGCATCACGATCGTGCTCGCCACCCATGACGCGGAGATCGCCGCCCTCGCCGACCGTACGGTCCCGCTGCTGGACGGCCGTCGCGTCGCCACCGTCGCCCTGCCCGCCGTATCCGATACGGAGGGCCGCGCGGCGTGCTCGCTCTCCGTCTAGCCCGGGGTTCCCATCCGCTGGTCCTGCTGCGGCGGCTGCTGGTCGCCGCCGCATCCGCCGGGGTCGGCTTCCTGCTGCTGTGCACCCTGGGCTACGCGTCGGGACACCCGGCGCACTCCGCCGGGGCCGTGCTGCGCCTGCTGTGGTGCTTCGTGCCGCTCGCCGCCACGGTGCAGTTCGCGGTCGCGGTGGCACGTACGGACCCGAGCACCCGGCCGCGCTCCGGACTGTCCGCCGTGGGTCTCGGGCCGGTCCGGCTCGCCGCACTCGCCGCGGTCTCCACCGCCGTCTCCTGCACCCTCGGGTCGATGGTGGCGCTGCTGTTCTTCCTGCATCTGCGCGGCGATCTGACCGGGTTGCCGTTCGACGGTGCGGCGGCCGGGCTGCTCGACGCCGACGCCCCGCTGCCGCTCGCCGCCGCGCTCGTGCTGCTGGCCCTGGTGCCGGTGGCCGCAGCGACGGCGAGCGTGCTCGCGCTGCGCGCCGAGCCGGTCCCGACGGCGGCCCCGGACGACACCTCCTCGGAGGTCCTGACGGAGCCGGATCCACCCGGTCCGGCGGCGCCTCCCACGGGGCTGCCGTGGGGCGTGGCGCTGGCCGCGGCGGGCCTCGCCGTCGAGGCGTACATGAGCCGGGGCGACGGTCACAGCCTGCTCCCGCTGCCCGGCAGGCTCGACGCCACCCCGGCCGGGGTGCTGGTGGGGTGGACGCTGACGGCGGTCGGGCTGGCCGTGGCGGGTCCGGGCCTGGCATACCTGTGCGGGCGGCTGCTGCAGGCGGCACGCCCCGGCGCGGTACGTCTGCTGGCGGGCCGGGTGCTGATGGACGAGTCGCGCCGGATCGGCCGGCCGCTCGGTGTGGTGTGCGCGGTGCTCTCGGCGGCGGTCGCCGCCTACGCGCTGTACGGGACGGAGACACACCCGCTCGGCCCGCTGACGGTGCTGGGCGCGGTACTCGTGCTCGGCTGCACGACGGCGACGCTGCTGACCTCGGCACTGGAGGCGAGGCAGGCCCGCGCCCGGACGGCGCGGGCGCTGCTGCGGCTCGGCGCCCCGGCATCGGCGCTGCGGACCGCGACGGCCCTGCGCGCCGCCGCACTGCTGATCGTCTTCGCCCCGCTGACCTGGCTGATCGCGGAGCTGGCCGCGCTGCCGCTGACGGCCTGAGGGCGCGTTCCGCGGACCCGGTGGACGAGGCCCCCTAGGCGCTCGCCCGGTTGTCGGCGAAACCGTGGGCAGGGCCGGTTCAGAAGGAGGCGAGCCGGGCCACGAGCGCGTCGAAGAAGGCCTCCCAGCCGTCCTCGGCCGCTGCGTACTGCTCGGCCGTGAGGTTGCCGCCGCGCTGCTGGAAGGCCATCTCGGTGGTCCTGTCGCCGCGGTCGGTGAAGGTGGCGGTGACGGTCTCGCCCTCGATGTCGTCGGGCGCGGAGGCGTCCTTCACGGTGAACACCAGCCGCTCGGGGGCCACCACCTCCCGGTAGACCCCGTGGAACGGCATCTCGGTGCCCGGCACCACCATGACCAGGCTCCAGGCGCCGCCCGGCCTGACGTCCATCGAGACCCGGTCGAGCGGCACCTCGGCGTCACCGCCGTACCAGGCCGCGAAGTGCTCGGGCGTCGTCCAGGCCTCGAAGACCCGTTCCCTCGGGGCGTGGAGGATGCGGGTGATGTCGATGCCCTCACGTGCTGACTCGGTCATTGTCCCTGTCCTTCCCGGAGTCGTTCCGGATCTGCTGCACGGCCCCGGGACTGTCCGCGAAGGCGTGCCGGAGGTCCCCGGGGCGGCCGGAGCCGCGCTCCGGGGCATCAGGCAATCGTCCGGCCGACGGCCGGATCCCGCGAGCGGTGCCGCTTCCGGCTCGTCCGGTCCGGTGAACGCGGCCGCGCCCGGTTCAGAAGCGGGCGGGCAGGACCACGGTCTCCGCCGCGTCGAAGCCGACCCCGACCGTCGAGCCCTCCTCGGGGGCGTCCCGCAGCGCGCACTCCGCCTCCAGCTCCGGACCGCTCTGCGGCGTCAGCCGCACGGCGACGTGATTGCCCCGGAACGTACGCGTCCCGACCACGCAGCGCAGCCCCTCGTCCGGGGCGCCGATCCCGACCCCGGCCGGACGCACCAGCAGATCGCACGCCCCCTGCGGCGAGCCCTCGGGCACCGGCACCTCGCCCCACACCGTGTCGGCGACGGTGCCGGTCACCGTCGCCTCGACCACGTTGTCGAAGCCGAGGAACCGGGCGACGAAGGCGGAGGCGGGCCGCTGCCAGACCTCCAGCGGAGTGCCCACCTGGGCGATCCGTCCGTCCCGCATCACCACCACCCGGTCGGCCAGGGCGAACGCCTCGCCCTGGTCGTGGGTGACGGCGAGCACCGTCGTACCCAACTGCCCGAAGAGCGTGCGCAGTTCGACCACGAGCCGTTCACGCAGACCGCGGTCGAGCTGGCCGAGCGGCTCGTCCAGCATCAGCAGCTTGGGGCGCGGGGCGAGGGCCCGCGCGAGGGCGACCCGCTGCTGCTCACCGCCGGACAGCGCGGCGACGGCGCGCCGTTCGGCGCCGGGCAGGCCCACCAGGTCGAGGAGTTCGCCGACCCTGCGCTCCTGGTCGCGGCGCGGCACCCCGTGCATCCGCAGCCCGAACGCGACATTGGCGCCGACGTCCCGGTGCGGGAAGAGCTGGTGGTCCTGGAACATCAGGCCAAGACCGCGCCGGTGCACGGGCACGTCGGCCTGGTCCGCGCCGTCCAGCAGCACCCGGCCGCCGTCCGGCGGGTGCAGTCCGGCGACCACCCGCAGCAGGGTGGACTTGCCGCTTCCGCTCGGCCCGAGCACACACACGATCTCGTGCTCGGCGACCTCCAGGTCCACCGCGTCGAGCGCCGCCCGCTCGCCGAAGCGAACCGTGGCCGATTCCAGTGTCAGCATCTCTAGAACTCCCCGGACCGGTCCGTGCGGATACGTTCGAGCAGCAGCAGCGAGACGGCGCAGACCACCATCAGGATGGTGCTGAGGGCCATCGCCTGGCCGTAGTTGAGCTCCCCGGCCCGCCCCAGCAGCCGGGCCACGGCGACCGGCAGCGTCGGGCGGTCGGGCCGCGCGATGAACACCGTCGCGCCGAACTCGCCGAGCGAGACGGCGAACGCGAAACCGGCCGCGACCAGCAACGCCCGCCGCACCAACGGCAGATCGACCTCCCGCCAGGCCCGCAGCGGTGACGCCCCGAGCACCGCCGCCGCCTCCCTCAGCCGCCCGTCCACCGCGCGCAGGACGGGCAGCATGGTCCGTACGACGAAGGGCACACCGACCAGCGCCTGGGCGAGCGGCACCAGGATCCAGGAAGTCCGCAGGTCCAGCGGCGGCTTGTCCAGAGTGATCAGGAAGCCGAAGCCGACGGTGACCGCGGACACCCCGAGCGGCAGCATCAGCAGTGCGTCGAAGCCGCGCACGAGCCGACCGGCGCGCCGGGTCAGCGCCGCCGCGGCGAGCCCGCCGATGACCAGCGCGATGACCGTCGCGACCAGCGCGTACTGCAAGGAGTTCCAGATCGCTTCGAGCGGCGCGACCAGGAACGTACCGCCGCCGGCGTCCACGGACCCCAGCGCACGGTAGAAGTCGAGGCCATGGCCGCCGGTGGTGTCCACGGAGCGCTCGACCAGTACCCCGAGCGGCAGCAGGATCAGCAGGAGCACGGTCAGCAGCACCCCGCAGAGCAGCGCCCACTGCCCGGCGCCGCGCGGCCTGCGGGCGGTCCGTTCCGGGTCGACCAGTTTCAGCGCGGTCTCCCTGCGCCGTACGGTCCACGCGTGAACGGCGAGGATCGCGCCGACCGCGGCGAACTGCACCAGCGTCAGCACGGCGGCCGTCGGCAGCGCGAGCAGCTGCGCGGTCTGCCGGTAGATCTCCACCTCCAGCGTGGAGTACCCGGGACCGCCGAGGATCTGCACGACCCCGAAGGAGGTGAAGGTGAAGAGGAAGACCATCAGCGCGGCCGCGGCCACGGCGGGTGCGAGGGCCGGCAGAGTGACCCGGCGCCAGGCGGCGAACCGTCCCGCCCCCAGCACCCTGGCGGCCTCCTCCTGCCGGGGGTCGAGCTGGGACCACAGCCCGCCGACCGTCCGTACGACCACCGCGTAGTTGAAGAAGACATGGGCGAGCAGGATCGCCCAGACGGTGGTGTCGAGCCGTACGCCCCAGAGTTCGTCGAGGAATCCGCCGCGTCCCAGCAGCGCCAGGAAGGCCGTCCCGACGACCACGGTCGGCAGGACGAACGGCACCGTGACGACCGCCCGCAGCAGTTGTTTGCCGGGGAAGTCGAGGCGGGCGAAGACATAGGCGCCGGGCAGCGCGATCAGCAGCGTCAGCGCGGTCGAGGCGAGCGCCTGCCAGCTGGTGAACCAGAGGACCTCGCGGATGTCCGGCCGGGTCAGCACCTCGCCGATCCGGCCGAACTGCCAGACACCGTCCGCCTTCAGGCCCCGGCCGACGATCGCGGCGACCGGGTAGGCGAAGAACAGCGCGAAGAACGCGACGGGCAGGGCCATCAGCCCGAGCCGCACCGCGCTCCCGCGCCGGGCCTTCGCACGAGCGGCATCCGCGTGCGCCGACCGGCCCGACCGGCTGCGGGGAGCCTTCCCGCCCGCGTCGCTCCCGGCCTGGCCGCTCCCGCCCGCGTCCGTTCCGCGTACGGGAGTCTTCGTTACTTCACTACGAGCGAGGACCACGACTGGACCCACTGCTCACGGTTCTTGGCGATCTCGTCCGGGGCCACGGTCGTCGGCCTGTCCACCGTCGCGCCGAACTTCGTGAAGAGCTCCGGCAGTTCCGCGTCCTTGGTGACCGGGTTCACGAACATGTTGAGCGGCATGTCCTCCTGGAACTTCTTGCTGATCAGGAAGTCCAGCAGGGCCTTGCCGCCCGCCTCGTTCTTCGCACCCTTCAGCAGGCCGGCGAACTCGATCTGACGGAAGCAGGTCCCGGTGGCGACGCCGGTCGGGGCCTCGGCCGGCTGCGGCTTCGCGTACAGCACCTCGACGGGCGGGCTGGAGGCGTACGAGACGACGAGCGGACGGTCGGCCTTGGCCTTCTTCCCGCCCGCGGAGCCGGAGAACTCCTCGTTGTACGCCTGCTCCCAGCCGTCGACGACCTTGATGCCGTTGTTCTCCAGCTTCTTCCAGTAGTCCTGGTAGCCCTTCTCGCCGTAGGTGGCGACGGTGCCGAGGAGGAAGCCGAGGCCGGGCGAGGAGGTTCCGGCGTTCTCGGTGACGAGGAGGTTCTTGTACGCGGGCTTCGCCAGGTCGTCGAAGGACCGCGGCGGCGCGAGCTTCTTGTCGGCGAAGTACTTCTTGTCGTAGTTGACGCAGATGTCGCCTGTGTCGACCGGGGTGACCCGGTGCTTGTCGGCGTCGAGCCGGGTGTCGGCCGCGACCCGGTCGATCCCCTTCGCCTGATACGGCGTGAAGAGCCCGCTGTCGAGGGCGCGGGAGAGCAGCGTGTTGTCGACGCCGAAGAACACGTCGCCGCGCGGGGAGCCCTTGGTCAGGATCTCCTGGTTGAGCGCGACACCCGCGTCGCCGCTCTTCAGCACCTTGACGGTGTAGCCGGTCTCCTTGGTGAACTCCTTCAGTACGTCCTTGGAGGCGTTGAAGGAGTCGTGGCTGACGAGGGTCACGGTCTTGGAGCCCGAGCCCTTCGTACCTCCGGAACCGGAGGCCGATTCGTCGGAGCTCCCGCATCCGGCGAGTGCGGTGACACCGAGCGCGGCGGCGACGGCCGATGCCGCGAGCTGCCTGGTCCTGCGCGTGGTGCTCATTATGGATTCCTCCTGGGTTTTGGCCAGGAAGAGACGCGGCCCCGCCCGCGGAATGCGGGCAGGGCGCAACAGCATGAGTTGATGACCGAACTTCCTACCCGGAATGACCCGGGCGAGGTTCAGAGGGTCTGCGGCCGACCTGTCTCGGTGCCGCACTCTCAGCGCTGTGGCGCTCCCCTGTCGGAATATGAAGTTGATTTCGGGCCCAGGCTACACGGGCCTCGGCGCCCGTCCGGGAGTGGCCTCAGCGCTCGGCCGCCGCCAGCTGTCCGCAGGCTCCGTCGATCTCCTGGCCCCGGGTGTCCCGCACGGTCACCGGCACCCCGTGGGCCGCGATCGCCTCGACGAACGCCTTCTCGTCCTCGGGCCGCGAGGCGGTCCACTTGGAGCCGGGCGTGGGGTTCAGCGGGATCAGGTTGACGTGCACCCGCTTGCCCTTGAGGAGCCGGCCGAGCCGGTCACCGCGCCACGCCTGGTCGTTGATGTCACGGATCAGCGCGTACTCGATGGAGATGCGGCGGCCGGACTTCTCCGCGTACTCCCACGCGGCGTCCAGCACCTCGCCCACCTTCCAGCGCGTGTTCACGGGGACGAGGGTGTCGCGCAGCTCGTCGTCCGGCGCGTGCAGCGAGACGGCGAGACGGCACTTGAAGCCCTCGTCCGCGAACCGGAGCATCGCGGGCACCAGGCCCACGGTGGAGACGGTGATCCCGCGCTGCGAGAGCCCCAGCCCGTCCGGCTCCGGGTCGGTCAGCCGGCGGATCGCGCCGACCACCCGGTTGTAGTTGGCGAGCGGCTCACCCATGCCCATGAAGACGATGTTGGAGAGCCGCGCCGGACCCCCGGGGACCTCTCCGTCGCGCAGCGCCCGCATCCCGTCCACGATCTGATGGACGATCTCGGCGGTCGACAGATTGCGGTCGAGCCCGGCCTGTCCCGTCGCGCAGAACGGGCAGTTCATCCCGCATCCCGCCTGCGAGGAGATGCACATCGTCACCCGCTCCGGGTAGCGCATCAGGACGGACTCGACGAGCGTCCCGTCGTGCAGCTTCCACAGCGTCTTGCGGGTGGTGTCGTCGTCGCAGCTGATGTGGCGGACCACCGACATCAGGTCGGGGAACATCGCCTCGGCGAGCTTGTCCCGCGATCCGGCCGGGATGTTGGTCCACTCCGCCGGGTCGTGCGCGTACCGCGCGAAGTAGTGCTGCGAGAGCTGCTGGGCGCGGAACGGCTTCTCGCCGATCGCGGCGACGGCTTCCTTGCGCTCGGCGGGCGTGAGGTCGGCGAGGTGCCGCGGCGGCTTCTTGGCTCCGCGGGGCGCGACGAAAGTGAGTTCTCCGGGCTTAGGCATGGTTCATTCAGTGTCGCAGACACGCCGAGGTGCGCCGGGCCGTCGCCCAGCTCAGCGACCACCAGGGCCGGGCGGTGCCGGTCGTTGTTGGTGGTTGTGGGTCGTCGTCGGCGGCCCTCCGACGGCCCACACACGGCCCGGCGCCACAGCTCCGCCCGCAGGTCAAGGCCGTCAGTCGACGCCGTTGGACGGGACCGTGCCAACGGCCAAGAGGTGCGAGCTGGCAGCGAGAAGTTCCGGGTACGGCTCCGCCATGCGGGCCGCCTCCATGGCTGAGGCGATCAGCTCATCCGTGGGGCCTTCGCCTGGCTGCTGTTCCGCCGCCTTCACCAGCGACCATGCGGGGCCTTCGATGCCGAAGACCTGCACGCCCTCCAGCCCAGAGGCGACCAGCTCCGTCACAAGCTCTTCGGCCCGGTGGAAGTACGACAGAGTGAATCCCCGCACACCGTCATAGACGGCCGTCTCCAGAATCTTGGAGACGGACGCACGGATTCGTTCGGTGTGCAGGTGGGCGTACGTAACGTGCTCGAAGAGTGACGCATAGCGATTGATAGCGGCGGCGGCGACCAGTCCGCCGGGCTTGGCGACACGGGAGGCTTCGGCCAGCGCTCGTTGCCGGTCGGCGGGGTCGGGCAGGTGATAGAGCGGCCCAAGGAGCTGCACGACGTCGAAGCTGTCGTCCGGCTCGGGCAGGTCGCGCGCGTCGCCTACGACCGCTGAGCACACCGCCGACGCAGCCTCAACGTGACGAGGCACCGGATCGACTAGAGCGACTTCGTAGCCGTCCTTCACGAGCCATTCAGCATGAATCCCGGTCCCTCCGCCCACATCGAGCACGCGCGCCGGCGCGGGGGGCAGAAAGCGTCGGAGGAGTTCTTGAGTCCTGAGCAGTTCCATCCGACCGTCTGCGGAGCTACGCAGACGACTGTCCTCGTTGACCGTCTCGCCATAGAACCGCATCACGGAGGGAGCCAATTCGAGATTCGACATGGTCGCAGTATCGTGTGTACCGGTGGACCAGTCCAGCGCAGGGAATAGGGGAAGCCATGGCAGTCCTGAAGTACGAAGAGATCGCAGAGTTCCTGCGCGCCCGCATTGCCGCTGGCGAGATCGCCCCCGGGGACACGATCCCGTCGGGTCGCGAGCTGGCTGAGCAGTGGAATGTGTCACGAGCCACTGCCGTCAAGGCCGTCGACGTGCTGCGTACCGACGGTGTGGTCGTAGCCAAGCAGGGAACCGGGTTCGTCGTCACGGAGGCACCCGTTGCCCGCCCCGCCGGCGCTCGCCGCTCGGGATCGGCGCGCATCCTGGGCGGGATGCCGTTCCTGCGCGTCGGCGCACCCGACTGGGTGGAGCCCCCCGCCCGTGTCGCCGCCGCGCTCGGACTCTCCCCCGGGACTAAGGCGCTTCGGCGCGTTCGCGTCCTCCAGCTCCCGGACGGAACGCCGAACAGCTGCGTTGAGGCATGGTTCCCCCCGGAGATCGCAGAGGCGTCACCGCGCCTCGCAGACACTTCACCAATCGCTGAAGGGACAACGCGCTACGTCCGGCGACAGACCGGACGGGGCCCGGCCGAAGGCGTGGACGTCACCACCGTGCGCGGCGCGTCAGAGACGGAGGCGGACCGCTTGAAAGTGCCGCAGAACACGCCGGTAGCCGTGCTGCTGCACACGGCGTATGACGAGCAGGGAAAACCGCTGGTCTGCGAGGAGGGCGTCACACCCTCGTCATTCTTCGAGCAGGTGGATACCTACGCGATGTAGGCGCACAACGAGCAAGAGAGACAAGCTGGACCGGTCCACCGGTTCAGCTTTTTTTGTTGCCCTGAAACCGGCCCCCACCTGCGACTTCCTTCGAGGGTGGGTGGCGGCGGACAGATTCATCGCTTGACTGGACCGGTCCACCGGTCCAGTCTCTTGGTGTGGCCATCGCCCGCTTCGGAACTTTCGGAGGGGTCGATTCCGTCACGCCAAAACTCAACAGCGTGATCCACCGCAGTACGACGGCCGTGACCATTCCGGCTGAGGCGAGTGGAGACCAGCCGACCGAGAACGGGCCCGTGTCACAACCGGGCCCCACACCCCATGCGGGGGACACGCCATCGGCTTTAAAGAACCGCACGGCCACCTTCAAAACTGCGACCTCAGACTTCCGGGACCTCGGATCTCCCCGGAACGAGCAGCGCCGTGCGAACAGGAGAACCGAGCCCCGGCAACAGGCCGTGAGGGCGCCGGATCGAATCCGGCCCGGGGCGCGAGCCACCGCCCAATCGCCACCACACCAAAGAGGGACCTCATGACAATCACCGCTGAGCTCACTATGTCCAGCTACGGCCACTACATCGCGGATGTCATCGCGGAACCGTCGGCCTCCTCGCTCGGCGAATTCGCCGAGCAGGTATCCGCCGCCGCCACCATCCTCGACCGCTGCGGCGTGACCGGGGCCGACGCACTCGACGACGCCGCCGCGTCCCTGCTCGCCGCGGACATCAGCACCGGCCAGGAACGCGCGGCTCACGTCCGCCGGGCGGCCCGTCAGCTCGCGGACGTCCCGGAGATCGTCGCCGAGTACCGGCTGATGCTCTGACCCGCACCACAGCCCCGGCAACTCGCCGCGAGGGCGCTGGATCGAATCCGGCCCGGGGCACTACGGCTGCCCCCGGTAGCCGGGCCGCTCGCCTCGACGGGCGGAACCACTCAACGGCCCGCGGCCCCGGTGTCCTACCACCGGGGCCGCCTTTCGGGCCGTCCCACCGCAAGGAGAAACCGACCCATGAAGAACATCGTTGCTGGTCACGTGGCCGTTACGGCCACCGAGTTCACCGAGCTGGCGCTCGGTATCGACCTGGAGCTGTTCACCGGTCCGGCCACGGAGTCCGCGATGGAGCGGGCGGCGCGGCTGGACGTGGCGCACGAGGTGCTCGCGGAGCTCCGCGAGAGTGACCCGGAGGTCGCGGCCTACGCCGAGTCCCTGCTGCGGACGCTGCCGCTGAAGCGCCAGCCGTCCGGCCGGCGCCCGCGTCGTGCGGTCCGCCGCTCGGTGATGGGCGGCACCGCTGGTGTGGCGGTGGCGGCGTGATTCGCATTGTCACCACGGCCCGGCTCCGCAGGCTGACCGCGGCCCTCTACCAGGCCCGCCGCCGCGCGGCTGAGGTACAGAAGATGACCGACCAGGCGTTTGCCGGTCACACGCGCTCGGCTCTCGATCTCAGCAGCCGGGTGGAGCGCGCCGAGCACGTCTGCAGCTCCTTGCGGGCCGCTTTGGAGGATGCGCACAGCGGGCTGAAGACGGCCGTGCTGTTGCTGCACTACGGCGAGCCCCACAGCATCCACCTCAGCCTCCAGGCCGCCGAGGATCACGCGGTGGAGCTGGGTGCGGATCGCGCTTGCTGGGGGCCGGGCACGGGCCTTCCCGCTTCTCAGGTCGCCTGGCGGGCCATGCCCTTCTCGCTCATGACCGGTCCGGGGGTGGCGTGATGCTGCCCGAGGCGCGCATGGCCACGGGGGTGGCCGGTACCTGGAGCCTGTACGTCCTGACCGACGCCCCGGCGCTGGAATGGCCCGTGCACGAGTTCCGCCGCGTCATCCCGGTCCCGACCCTGGAGGAGCGGGCGGCGGCACTGGCCGGTCTCGGATACGCGGCCGTGGATGGGGCCGAGTGGGACTGGCGCGAGACGCGCCCCACCCCGGTCGCCGCCCACCTCGTCGCCGTCATCCCGGTCCGCCCGACGGGCCTGACCGACGGGGGTGCGGCATGAAGCGCATCAACCCCCGCGTGCTCCTGGTCGTCGCGCTGGTCGCCGTGGTCGGCATGGCGTTCCGGGTGTCCTGGAACGCCTTGCGGGACATCGCCCGTGCGATCGGCGCCGATCCGGCCGCGGCGACCCTCTACCCGTTCGTCGTGGACGGGCTGATGGCTCTCGCCCTGATCGCCACCCTGGTCCTGACCGGCACCGACCGCCGGTTCGCGCTCTGGGTGCTGGGCGGGTACACCGTCGCGTCGCTGGTCCTCAACTACGTGCACGGCCTGGTCCCCGCACTGCATCAGCCGGACATCGGCATGGTCCGCCTCGCGCACTGGGACAGTGCGCACTACGCACTCGTCCTCATCGCGACGTCGCTGCCGGTCGGTGCGATCTTCTTCGGGTCGGATCTGGTCGCGAAGGTGCTGCACCACCGCACCGCCGCCGAGACCGTGCGGGTGCCGGACGGGCAGGAATCCGCACCCGCCCCGCACACCCCCGCACGCCCCGCGCAGACACCCGCCACCGAGGCGGCCGAACCCCTTGCCCCGCTGCCCGTCGTGGAGCCGTCCGCGCAGGTCGCGCCCCATGCGGACGCCGTGCAGGCGCCTGATCCGCACACCGCCCGCACACCGGAGGAAGAGACCACCGACGCGGCCCTGTCTCGGGACCAGTTCGAGGAAGCGGAGCTGGAGAGGATGCGGCAGGACGCCCGCCGTGCGTACGGCGAATCCGTACAGGCGGGCCGCCCGCTCAGTGCCCGTGCGCTGGGCGACGCATTCGGCATGAGCGAGTCGTGGGGACGCAAGCAGATCCTCGCCGTCCGCGACGACGAGGAGCCGTCCCGCCCGCACCTGCGGGCTGTCGAAGCCGGGGCCATGTGATGGCCGCACTTCCCGTCTACCGGTGGCGCCTCGCCCCCGACGGTTACGCCACCCGCCGACAGCTCCGCGCCCTCGGGCTGCGGCCTGGCGGTCAGGACGTCGCCGCTCAGCTCGAACGACCGCGCCGCCGCCGCAACCCGCTGGTCGCGTACCTGTACCTCGTCGACCGTGCCAAGCCGGTCCGCCCGATGACGCCAGCCAAGTGGGCGGCGCTCGCCAAGGCGAACACGGCCCGCCGCACCTGCCCCGTCTGCGGACGGGATGCGGGGTACTGCATCCCGCCATCGCTCGGCATGTGCGTGACCTGCCACGACTCCGCTCCCACTCTCGCCGCTTGAGGAGAAGACGTGTTCGCTGACCTAGCGTTCTTGCTCTACGTCGGCCATCTGATCGCCGACTACCCGCTTCAGACCGACCATCAGGCCGAGTGCAAGGCCGGGCCCGGCGTCAAGGGCTGGACGGCCAACGCCTCCCACGCCTCCACACATGTCGTCGTCTGCGCGCTCCTGCTCGCTCTGGGCTCGACTGTCCTGGGCTGGCGGCTCCCGCTGCTGCCCACCCTGGCCGCGGTCCTGTGGATCGGTGCCACTCACGCCGTGATCGACCGGCGCTGGCCCGTCGCCGCCTGGATGCGCCTGGCCCGCCAGAGCACCTGGGCCGCCAACGGCGGTGCCGCGCACGTCGATCAGACCGCCCACATCGCCGCCCTGCTCGTCGCGGCTCTCTTCCTCTCCGCCTGAAAAGGAGATCACCATGGCAAGCAACAGCAACGGGGTCAACAACTTCGCGCGGCAACAGGGACAGCAGCCGTACGGGCCGCCGCCCCGTGCCAACAGGCGCGGCGGTGTGCGTAGCAGCACGGACAAGAGCGACAAGTTCGCGAACGCGGGCGCGATGGCCGGCGGTTTCGTCGGCGCGATGGGCGCATCGGTCGTCCCGCCGATCAACCTCACGATCAACAACAACAAGGTGCCGAAGCAGGGCGGCACGAAGAGCGCTCAGGGCCTGCTCCCGGCACCGGAGTTCAGCAGCCCCGCTCAGATCCGCGACTACTGCAACAGCCTGCGGGCCGCGGCCGTGATGCTCTCCTTCGAGGTCGCGATGGGCGCCGAAATCCTCAAGGCGGTGCTGAGCACCGTCCCGGACCCGGACGGCCGGATGGGCGGCGCCAAGATCAGGGCTTTCAAGGTCTCTCGCAAGATGCAGCGCGCGGCCGACGAGCTGCGCAACGCCGCCAAGCTCGCCGCCGCCTGCTACGCCCAGTTCCAGCAGGAGTACGAGGGCGAGCTCGGCGCCCACCGCCACCGCGCCCAGCGCCCGGAGCGGCCCCGCATGAACTGGACCGCGCAGTGAGCCGCCGGTGGGTTGACCAGGACGGACGAGACATGGAACGAGAGCTGGAAAGGACGGCACAACGGATGAGGACCCGCAGCGACCACAGCACATCGACGACCGGCGGCAGCATCGGGGCGTACCTCCTGCACCGGGCCAAGCCGCACCTCCCGCCGTGGCTCGGCGTTGTCGGAATCGGTGTCGCCGGGAGCGGTGCGCACCTGCTGTGGGCCGATTCGGTCGGGGCGGGGGTCGGGCTGACCCTGTCCGCCGTGGCCCTGACCAGCGCCACGTGGTGGGCCGGTCGGGAGACCAGCCCGCAGCGGCGCCTGCACTCCGCCATCACCGTGGCGTCCGCGTCGGCGTGGGTGACCGCGGCCGCGCTCGAAGGACCGCTGGCCGGGATCCTGCCGGACACCTTCCTGATGGGCGGTGTGGTGCTCGCCCTGTCCTGGAACGTGCGGATGGCGCTGCGGACCTCCGACGGTCCTGCGGCCACCGAGTCCGCCGACAAGGGGCTGCTCGCAAAGGTCGGTCTGGCCAAGGCGATGATCGGCCGCACGCAGGTCGAGCCGAACAGGGTCACCGCGGCGCTCGCCTTGGAGGGCGGGGAGCAGACCACCGACGATGTCGCGAAAGCACTGGTACGGATCGCGTCCGCACTGGACCTCCCGCAGTCGGCAGTCCGGTTCCAGCCCGACCCGGACTCCGCCCGGCGCGGGGACCTGGTCATCGTGCCCAAGGACATGCTGACCGAGCCTCAGCCGTGGGAAGGCCCGTCGCAGCCGGGCGCCTCGATCACGGACCCGCTGGTCATCGGCCAGTACGACGACGGATCGCCACTCATGGTGTGGCTGCCCGGCGACCCGGAGGCCGGGCGCAACGCCAGCCATTTCCTAATCGCCGGGGGCACCGGGTCCGGCAAGGGCGACGCCGCCCTGAACCTCATGACCGAGATCCTGTCCCGCAGCGACGTCATCATGTGGCTGTCCGACCCCAAAGCGTTCCAGGACTTCCGTCCGCTACTCCCCGCCTACGACTGGGCAGTCGAGGGCGGAGCAGACACGGAAGCCATGGTCGAAGCGCTGCAGCACGTCATCCCCGCCCGAACGGGATGGCTCGGCCGACACAGCTACCGGCAATGGACCAAGGAGGCCGCCGGTACGCAGACCGACCCGGCGCACTCCTGCCGACCGGACCGCACCGCGTGCGGCTGCCCCGGCATGCCGTACATGGTCGCGTGGATGGAAGAGGCCGCCAACACGCTCCGCGCCCTGGGCGACGACGCGTTCACCGGCATCGCCCAGGAAGCCCGGTCCGCCGGCGTCTCCCTCATCGTCTCGCTGCAACGCCCGTCCTACGACCAGATGTCGACCAGCACCCGGGCCTCTCTCCCGTCCGTGATCGCGCTCGGCTGCGACCCGAGGGACGAGGGTTTCAGCCTGCCCGAGTCCGTCATCGACCAGGGCGCCCACCCCGGAGCGTGGGGCAACCGCAAGCCCGGCTACTGCTACATCGTCTCGGGCGGTATCGACCCGGAGCGCTACGCCTCCCCCGGCCGCACCCAGCAGTTCACCACCCGGTCCGTGTCCGTCATGGAGATGCTCGCGCAGTGGGGCGTACGCAACGGCGCCGAGGCCGACCCGATCACCGCCGGAGCCGCCAAGGCGGTCGTCGGCCGCGCGTACACCGGCCGCCGCACCGACGAGACAGGGCAGGTTGCCGTGCCGGACCAGACCGACGACATCCAGACCGGCACCCAGCTCGACCCCGAGGACGCCGCCATGGACCCCGAGGCCGACCTTCCCCCGGCCCAGCAGGGTGACGACACCCCGCTGTTCGGTCAGGAAACCGGCCGCAAGCCGGGCCCGGAGGAAGCCAGGCAGTTGTTCGCCCGCGCGCTCGACGAGTTCGAGGCGGCCGGGCAAATGGTCATCGGACCGAAGGACTTCATGGACTGGTGCGACCGCAACAACCTCGGTCGGTCCTGGGTGTCCAAGCGGCTGAAGGACGCCGCCATGGAGGGCCGTCTCCAGCCGACCTCCCAGACCGGCCGGTGGCGCATCGTCCCCGTCCTCGCCGCCGCCTGACACCCGTCACATGTGACGGCCGCGTCACACCCAAACCCCTAGGCGGGAGCGGGTGTGACGCGCCCTCACAGCGGCCCGTCACACCCCCGTCACACCTACCCGACCCCCTGACCGGGGGCCCGGCGTCACACCCGACGCCGGGCCCCCGGCCCGCCCGGGAGGAGTACCCCGTGAACCGTCCCGCTCGCCCGCTCCCGATGACCGACGCCGAGGCCGCGGCCGAAGCCGCGCGTATCATCACCGACGCCTACCGGCCCACCCCCGAGACGCCCACCGCCTACCGCGACACGACCCCGCTGCCCCAGTACGGCAGCACGCCCCCGGTCGCCCAGCCAGGCATCCCGCCCATGTCCCAGAAGGCCACCGACGCGAGCAGGCTCATGCTGACCGCCGGACTCGCCACCGTGCCCCCCGGCCTGATCGCGATCGGCCTGCTCATCGCATCCCAGCACGCCGACCCCACCGTCCTCGCCCTGCTCCTCGGAGCCCCCGCCGTCCCGATCCTCGCCCTCGCCCGGCTGGTCCGCCGCGGCAAGGAAGCACTGCCGGACGTGCACCACCACCACTACAAGGGGCCCGTCCACCAGGACCGGCGCAACGTCCACACCACCACCCGTGGCGTGTGGGCCAAGACCACCAACCAGCAGTGAGCAGGGCGGCCCCCGTCTCGCCAAAGTCCGGGGCCGCCCTTGCCTGCCAGCACCTTCTACAGAACTGGAGACACCCAGCATGACCCATCCGATCCCGATCCGGCGAGACGGCCACCGGCCGCGCTTACTGGCACACCTGGAAACTGCTTTGGGGCTCGCGGCAGTCGGCGTGCCCGTGCTGCCCCTGCGGGCGGGGAAGCTCCCGTTCGGGAACTGCGCCGCCTGCCGGGACAACGCCTGTGGCGGCCGGCCGAACATGAAGACCGCCGGGCCCTGTCGGTGCATCGACATCTGCCACGGCTGGGCCGCCGCCACCGCCGACCCCGCCGTACTTCATTCCCTCGCTTGGGCGTCGGCGTGGCAGCAGGCGCAGGCCGTCGCCTACCACCCCGGCGGCGCCCGGCTCACCGTGGTGGACCTGGACGACGTCGACGCCGTCATCTGGGCCCGCGAATCGCTACCCGCCACCCGGACAGTGCTCACCACCCGTGGTGAGCACTGGATCTACCTGGGCTCGATGCGATCCGCGAACCACGTACGCCCCGGCGTCGACATCAAGTCGAGCATGGCCTACGCCCGGTGGCTCGGGCCTGGCACCGGCACCATGACCCGCCTGCCGGACGTCGTCCGCGCCCTGGTCGACAGGGAAGAGACCACCCCCGCCCGCGGCGAGGTGGTCTCTTCCCTCACCCGGTCGGCCACGTGGGATGCGACGGTGGCCACCGGATGCCGCCACACCGAGCGTTTCGTGCGTACCGGCTTGGACCGAGGCGTGGCCCTGGTCCGTGCCCGGACCGAATCCGGCGCCGGATCACAGGCGTACGGAGTCGCCCAGTTCCTCGCCAAGCAGCACACCGGTTGTCCCGGACCGTGCGGCCTGGACGCCATGGGACAGCAGATCATCGCTGCGGCCGTCTCCGTCGGTGTCCCCGAGGCATACGCCGAACGTGCCGTCACCAACGGCCTGTTCAGCCTCAATGCGGGGAGGACGGCATGACCACCCGCCCGCACCGCGCCAAGCAGACAGCGCCCTGGACGGCCTTGGGCGCGAAAGACGTCGGCCGCAAGGCCGTCCTTACTGCTGTTCGCCCTGACCAGCACGCGACCACCGTGTCCGGCATCCGCCCCGGTCTCCACATCCGGGGGCTGGACCGGGGCGGGATCCCTGTCGCGGACTGGCTGTGTGCCTGCGGCCACCACGAGCGGGCCCGGGGACGCCGAGCCGTCACCGAACTGAATGCCCGCGTACGCGTCGGGCAGTGCCCGCACCTCTCCCCCGAGCAGGACAGAAGGAACGCCGCATGACCGCCGATCTGTGGGAGGGCTTCAACGCCCTGGACGCCGAGACCATCGCCGGACCGGTCTGGGACGAGCCGGTACCCCTCAACCACCGCCGGGCCCTGCCCGCCTTCCCCGTGCACACCCTGCCGTCGTGGCTGGGTGACATGGTCGCGGCGGTGGCCGAGGAGACGCAGACACCGGCCGATCTGGCCGGGTGCCTGGCCCTGGGAGTCATCGCCACGGCGGCCGGTGGCCGGGCCACCGTGTGCGTGCGCGGGCACTGGCGCGAGCCGGTCAACCTCTACACCGCCGTCGCTCTACCGCCCGGCAACCGCAAGTCCGCCGTGTTCGCCCTCATGACCGGACCCCTGCTCGCCGTGGAGAAGACGCTCGTCGAACTCTCCGGCCCGCTGCGGGCCGAGGCCGAGACGACCGCCCGTCTCGCCAAGGCAGCAGCGGACAAGGCCGCCCAGAAAGCCGCAGCAGCCGAACCGGGACTGCGGGATCAACTGACCGCCGAAGCCGTCCACCTCGCCCAGCAGGCCGAAGAACTCACCGTTCCCTGCAAGCCCCAACTGGTCGCGGACGACGTCACCCCCGAAAGCCTCGCCACCCTGCTGGCGGAGCAGGGCGGGCGGATCAGCGTCATGTCCGCCGAGGGCGAGATCTTCGACATCATCGCCGGACGCTACTCCGGGGCCCCGAACATGGGCGTCTTCCTCAAGGGCCACGCCGGGGACATGGCCCGCGTCAACCGCCAGGGCCGCGAAGCCCAGCACATCGAGAACCCCGCCGTCACCATGGGTCTCGCGATTCAGCCCGAGGTCCTGGACGCGATCGGCCGGGTGAAGGGCGCCGACGGCCGGGGCTTGCTCGCACGGTTCCTCTACGCCAAGCCCGTCTCCCTGGTCGGCTCCCGCAACCTCACCCCGGAACTCATCACCGAGGAGACCGCCGCCACCTACGCCCAGCGCCTCGGCGGCCTGACGATGTCTCTCGCGGACTGGACCGACCCGGCCGTGCTCACGCTCAGCCCGGAAGCCGACGCGGTGATACTGGCCTATCAGAAGGTCACCGAGTCCCGTCTCGGCAAGGGCGGTTCGCTCGCCCCGATCGTGAAGTGGGCCAGCAAGCGGGACGGCGCCGTGGCCCGCATCGCAGGCCTCCTGCACCTGGCCACCCACCCCGACAACGGATGGGCCCTCCCCATCGAAGCGGCCACCATGGCCGCCGCGACCGAGCTGGGCGACTACTTCACCGCCCACGCACTCGAAGTGTTCGACGACATGGGCGCCGATCCCGCGCAGGAAGCCGCCCACCAAGTCCTCACCCACCTCAAAGACCAGCGACTGTCCGGCTTCACCAAGCGGGAGCTGTTCCGCGGACTGTCGCGCGGCGACTTCCCCGCCATGACCGACCTGGACCCCGCCCTGCTCCTGCTCGAAGAGCACGGCTGGGTACGCCAGCAGCCCCTGCCGCCGCGCACGGGGCGAGGTGGCCGGCCGCCGTCGCCCCGCTACGACACCCACCCCTCGCTCACCCCGCCGCTCGTCGGCGCGTGACAGAACCCCCATTCCGCTGACAGAACTGACACAACCCCCGCACCAGCCCGCTGACCTGCACAAACAGCCAAGATCACGGCTGTGACAAAACCTCCGGAAACTCTGACAGAACCTCCCCGCCCGGAAACGGGCGCTCTGACAGAACCCCCCACCTGGAGGTTCTGTCAGAGTTTTTCGAGGTTTTGTCACGACGCCGGAAACCGTAGAAAACCACAGGTCAGCGGGCTATCGGCGAGGTTCTGTCAGTTCTGTCACGGAAAACCGGCCCCACCACGCCGACCGGACGAACCGAGGAGCCCCCGGTGACCACCACCCGCGCCCCGGCAACCGACCCGCGAACCACCCTGCGCGCCGGACTGCCCGACCGCTACCTCACCCCCGAAGACCTCGCAGCCATGTTCAGCCTCCCGAGCGTCGAAACCGTCTACGCCTGGCGCAAGAAGCGGATCGGACCGCCCGCCATCCGCATCGGCAAGCACCTGCGCTACGACCCCGCAGCCGTCCGCGAATGGGTCGACAGCCTCAGCACGGACGAAGCCGCATAACGCCGACCACCACCAGCAGGGGCGCAACCCACAGGGGTTGCGCCCCTGCCGCATGACCACAGGAGCACCCCTTGGCAGGCCACATCCAAGACCGCTGGTACAAAACCGAAACGACCGACGGCAAGACCACCAAGGTCAAGACCGACCGCCACGGCACCGGCATGCGCTACCGCGCCCGCTACATCGGCCCCGACGGCACCGAGAAATCCAAGAGCTTCCCGGACCGGCAGAAGCGCCTTGCCGAGAAGTGGCTCACGGACATCGCGTCCGACATGTCTCGCGGCCAGTACATCGACCCGCGTGCGGCCCGAATCACCTTCAAGGGCTACGCCGAGAAGTGGCTCAAGGCCCACAGTGCGGATCTGTCCAGTCAGATCGTCACCGAACAACGGTTGCGCCTGCATGCGTTCCCCATCGTCGGCACGCGTCCCCTGGACTCGTTCCGCCCCGAGCACGTCCGTGAGCTCGTAGGCGCGCTGGAGATCAACCCCTCCGTCAGCGGCGCGTACGCGCGCAACATCTACGGCGACGTTCGAGCTGTGCTGAGCGCAGCTGTGGACGACGGGCTGTTGCCCCGGAATCCGTGCTCCGCGAAATCCGTCCGTCCGCCGGCCGTCGAACGGCGGCGCGTCGTGCCGTGGTCACCCGCACAGGTGCACGCGGTTCGCGCGGCGCTTCCCGAGCGGTATCAGACCATGGTGGACGCGGGAGCGGGCTGCGGGCTCCGACAGGGGGAGATCGTGGGGCTAGCTGAGGATGCACTCGACTTCGAGAACGGCATCCTTCATGTGGTCCGGCAGGTGAAGCTCATTCGAGGGAAGGCCGTGTTCGCCCCGCCGAAATGCGCCAGGGAGCGTGACGTGCCGCTGCCGCCCTCGGTGGCTGAGGCTCTGCGTGTGCACATGGATGCCTGCAAGCCGGCAGACATCACGCTGCCGTGGCGGAAGCCCGACGGGCCGAAGGTATCGGCCCGTCTCCTGTTCACGAACACTGCGCGCGGCGTGGTGTGGCGCAGCAATTTCAACATCCAGGAGTGGAAGCCTGCGCTCTCCACGGCTGGCCTCATCCCGGAGGCCGGGGAAGACGGCAAGCACGAATCCGCGCGCGAGCACGGCATGCATGCGCTGAGGCACTTCTACGCATCCGTTCTTCTGGACGCCGGGGAAAGCATCAAGGCCGTCAGCCAGTACCTGGGGCATACCGACCCAGCACTGACGCTGCGGGTGTACGCGCACTTGATGCCGTCGAGTCAGGAGCGTACGAGGAACGCCGTTGACCGAGTGTTCCTGCCCGCTGACCGCAAGCCGGACGGCCCAGAGACGGCCCAGTAGCAAGCAGCAAGCCCCCTACTTGTGCCAAACACGCAGGTAGGGGGCTTGATCGCACCCGGCGACTGTCAGTTCTCCGGGCTTAGGCATGGTTCATCCAGTGTCGCAGACAGAACAGTGAGGGCCCGCCGTCCTGTGGACAGCGGACCCTCACTCGTGAAATCCCAGGTCAGAGGCGTGTTCTCAGTCGGAACCCGTGCTCTCGGCCAAAACCCTTGCTCTCAGCCGGAACCGACGAACAGCACCAGCAGCAGCCAGACCACCGGGGCGGTCGGCAGCAGCGAGTCCAGCCGGTCCATGATGCCGCCGTGCCCCGGCAGCAGCGTGCCCATGTCCTTGATCCCCAGATCCCGCTTGATCATCGACTCGCCCAGGTCCCCGAGGGTGGCGCTGGCCGCGACCGCGAGGCCGAGCAGCAGCCCCTGCCACCAGGAACCGCCGTCGATCAGGAACTGCATGCACAGCGCACCGGCGACCATCGCGAAGGCGACGGCCCCGAACAGGCCTTCCCGGGTCTTGCCGGGACTGATGCGCGGCGCCAGCTTGTGCTTCCCGAAGCGCCAGCCGACGGCGTACGCACCCGTGTCGCTGACCACGGTCAGCAGCAGGAAGGTGAGCACCCGCCACGGTCCGTCGTCGGCGGTCAGGAGCATGGCGACGAACGTGGCGAGGAACGGTACGTAGAACGCCGCGAACACACCGGCCGTGACGTCCTTGAGGTAGCCCTCGGGCGGCTCGGTCATCCGCCAGACGAGCACCGCAAGCGCGGTCAGCGCCATCGCCACCCAGGCGCCTTCGGCGCCCCGCGCGTAACCGGCCACCACCATCGCCGCGCCGCCCACCGCCAGCGGGACGAGCGGCGCCTTGATGCCCTTGCGCTCCTGGAGCCGGGAGGTCAGCTCCCACAGGCCCACGACGACGGCGACGGCGATCACACCGACGAAGACGGCCTTCACGATGAACAGCGAGGCGACGATGACGGCGCCGAGCCCCACACCGACCCCTATGGCGGCTCGCAGATCACGGCCCGCACGTTTCTTCTGCGGGGGTGGCGGCGCGGTGGACATGGGCTCCTGCGGCTTCTCGTCACGGAACAGGGGACCGCCGCTCAGGCGTCCGGCCCCCTGGTCCCGGTCATCACGGTCGTCAGCGTCTCTACCTGCGTCGGGAACGTCCGGCACGATGGGCATGGGCCGAGTCTGCTGGGCGTCATTCACATCGTATGCAGGACCCGCCGGAGCAGCCTGCATCTCGGGCGCACCCCAGTGGCCGGCTCCCTGCGCGGCGCCCCAGGAAGAGTCGTTCATCAGACTTCGAGCAGCTCGGCTTCCTTGTGCTTGAGCAGCTCGTCGACCTGTGCGACGTACTTCGCGGTGGTGTCGTCGAGCTCCTTCTCGGCGCGACGCACCTCGTCCTCGCCCGACTCCTTGTCCTTGACCAGCTTGTCGAGGGTCTCCTTGGCCTTGCGGCGCACGGCGCGGATGGAGATCTTGGAGTCCTCGGCCTTGCCCTTGGCGACCTTGATGTAGTCGCGGCGGCGCTCCTCGGTGAGCTCCGGGAAGGTCACCCGGATGATATTGCCGTCGTTGCTCGGGTTGACGCCGAGGTCCGAGTCACGGATGGCCTGCTCGATGTTGCGCAGCGCGGTCTTGTCGAACGGCGTCACGACGGCCATGCGCGGCTCGGGCACCGAGAACGAGGCGAGCTGGTTGATCGGGGTCAGCGCGCCGTAGTAGTCGGCGACGATCTTGTTGAACATCGCCGGGTGCGCACGGCCGGTACGGATCGCGGCGAAGTCTTCTTTCGCGACGACGACGGCCTTCTCCATCTTCTCCTCGGCCTCGAGGAGGGTTTCTTCGATCACCACGTGCTCCTGCGTGTCTTGAGTGGGCCCGTCGTGCTCGGGCCCGGCGGGTCCTGCGTCGCGTCCTCACCTGCACGGTGTCCGACCGGCAGGCCGTTGTCCATCCTTCGGGGCCGGTCCCGGGGGATCCCCCGAGGGCCCGGACCTTCCCGTCGTACTCCGGGAAGGCCCCCCGGTCCTCAGGCCCGGGTGCTCCGGTCACTCACGAGCGTGCCGATCTTCTCACCCTTGACCGCACGGGCGATATTGCCGGCGGCGGTCAGCTCGAAGACGAGGATCGGCAGGTCGTTGTCGCGGCAGAGCGTGATGGCGGTGGCGTCGGCGACCTTGAGATCGCGGGCGAGAACCTCGCTGTACTCGAGCGCGTCGAACTTCACCGCGTCGGGGTTGCTCTTCGGGTCGGAGTCGTAGACCCCGTCCACCCCGTTCTTGCCCATCAGAAGGCCCTCTGCGTCGATCTCCAGCGCGCGCTGGGCGGCAGTGGTGTCGGTGGAGAAGTACGGCATCCCCATGCCGGCGCCGAAGATGACGACGCGGCCCTTCTCCAGGTGGCGCACGGCGCGCAGCGGGATGTACGGCTCCGCGACCTGCCCCATGGTGATGGCGGTCTGGACGCGGGAGTCGATGCCCTCCTTCTCCAGGAAGTCCTGGAGTGCGAGGCAGTTCATGACCGTGCCGAGCATGCCCATGTAGTCGGACCGGGCCCGGTCCATGCCGCGCTGCTGGAGCTCGGCACCGCGGAAGAAGTTGCCGCCGCCGATGACGACCGCGATTTCCGCGCCGTCACGGACGACCGCCGCGATTTCCCGGGCGATGGCGTGTACGACGTCGGGGTCGACACCGAGACCCCCGCCGCCGGCGAACGCCTCTCCGGACAGCTTCAGCATGAAGCGTCCGGCCACCTTGCCGTCGTCGCGCTTGTGGTCACCTTTTGCGGCGTCCGCGCCCTTGTTCATGGAGATTCTCCTCGTGCACATACGAAGAAGGCCATTGCCGGTGGGTCTGGTGTCCCTCAGCGGCAATGGCCTCCTCGTCAGATCTGCGGTCGTACGGCGTGAGTGCGGCCGACGACTGCACTAGACCCTATCGGGGTCCACCGTTGTTCGCGGACGGACTCAGATGCCGACCTTGATGCGCGAGAAGCGCTTCAGGGTGACACCGGCCTCGTCCAGAACCTTCTGGACGGACTTCTTGCTGTCCTTGGCGAAGGCCTGCTCCAGGACGACGACGTCCTTGAAGAAGCCGTTGACGCGACCCTCGACGATCTTCGGAAGGGCGGCCTCGGGCTTGCCCTCCTCGCGAGAGGTGGCCTCGGCGACACGACGCTCGTTCTCGACCGTCTCGGCCGGGACCTCGTCGCGGTTGAGGTACTTCGGAGAGAAGGCGGCGATGTGCTGCGCGACGTCCTTGGCGACCTCGGCGTTCTCCTTGTCGAGCTCGACAAGGACACCGACCTGCGGCGGGAGGTCGGGCATCGTGCGGTGCATGTACGCAGCCACGTAACCGCCGGTGAACTGCGCGAAGCGGTCCAGGACGATCTTCTCGCCGAGGTTGGCGTTGGCCTCGTCGACGTACGCCTGGACGGTCTTGCCGGCCTCGATCTCGGAGGCGAGCAGCGCGGCCAGGTCTGCCGGGGAGGTCGCGGCGACGTGGGCGGCGAGCGTGTTGGCGACGGTCTGGAACTTCTCGCCCTTGGCGACGAAGTCCGTCTCGCACTTCAGCTCGAGCAGAACGCCGGAGGTCTTGTCCTCGGAGATGAGGGAGACGACGGCGCCGTTCTCGGCAGAACGGCCCTCGCGCTTGGCGACGCCCTTCTGGCCCTTGATACGGAGCGCCTCGACGGCCTTGTCGACGTTGCCGTCGGCCTCGTCGAGCGCCTTCTTGCAGTCCATCATGCCGGCGCCGGTCAGCTCGCGGAGCTTCTTGACGTCAGCGGCGGTGTAGTTCGCCATGAGTCTGGGTTTCTCTCTCGAAGTCTGAAAGATCTACGGGTGAACGGCGGGGGCGGTGCCTGTGGCACCGGCCCCCGCCGTCATCAGCCGTGACGGGTGTCAGGCCTGCTCGGCGTCCGCGGCCGGAGCCTCGACAGCGGGGGCCTCAGCAGCAGCCTCGGCGGCGGGGGCCTCAGCGGCAGCCTCGGCGGCGGGGGCCTCAGCGGCCTCGGCGTCCGCGACCTTCTCGGTCTCGGCGGAGGTCTGCACCTCGGTGTCGGCCTTCTTGTCGCCCTCGAGCAGGTCGCGCTCCCACTCGGCGAGCGGCTCGCCGGCAGCCTTCTCGCCCGGCTTCGAGTCACCGGTGGCGGCACCGGAACGGGCGATGAGGCCCTCGGCGACGGCGTCGGCGATCACGCGGGTGAGCAGGGTGACGGAGCGGATCGCGTCGTCGTTGCCCGGAATCTTGTAGTCGACCTCGTCGGGGTCGCAGTTGGTGTCGAGGATCGCGACGACCGGGATGTGGAGCTTGCGCGCCTCACCGACGGCGATGTGCTCCTTCTTGGTGTCGACGATCCAGACGGCGCTCGGCACCTTCTGCATCTCGCGGATACCACCGAGGGTCTTCTCCAGCTTGGCCTTCTCGCGGGAGAGGACCAGGAGCTCCTTCTTGGTGAGGCCGGAGGCGGCCACGTCCTCGAAGTCGATGAGCTCGAGCTCCTTCAGACGCTGAAGGCGCTTGTAGACGGTGGAGAAGTTGGTGAGCATGCCACCGAGCCAACGCTGGTTGACGTACGGCATGCCGACGCGCGTCGCCTGCTCGGCGATGGCCTCCTGGGCCTGCTTCTTCGTACCCACGAACATGATGGAGCCGCCGTGGGCGACGGTCTCCTTGACGAACTCGTAGGCGCGGTCGATGTACGACAGCGACTGGAGCAGGTCGATGATGTAGATGCCGTTGCGCTCGGTGAAGATGAAGCGCTTCATCTTCGGGTTCCAGCGACGGGTCTGGTGACCGAAGTGGACGCCGCTTTCCAGCAGCTCCCGCATCGTGACGACGGCCATGGCCGTACTCCTTGAGGTGCTCGGTTGTCGCGACCGCAGGATTGCTGTCGCGCCTGACGCCCCGACGCGCCGTGCCACAAGGGACCGAGGAGCGCGGCCACCGTCCGCAGAGAGGGAGGTGGCGGGGCGTGCGAAGTCGACCCGGTGACCCGGATCGCCATAGGAAGTGTACGGGACGGCCCGGGTGCCGGGTGACGGCGCTGTCCACAACCGGCTGGTTGTCCACAGGTCCGGTTCATGATCCCCGCGGATCGGGGGGCTGCGGGACGGTTCTGCCATGCGATGCACAACTGATCCGACCGACCCGGCCGCTCCCGCGGGGTCCGCTTCCCCCCGCGTGCGGCAGGCGCTCGTGGTGGCGGTGGTGGCCCTGCTGGCGGTGGTGTGCGGCACACCGGTCGCCACGGCCGGAGGGCCGACGCCCGCGCCCGCTCCCGTGCCGGGGCCGGGGCCGGCACCCACGCCGGGACCGGTCGGCGACCGGGTCTGGCCGCTTGCTGGGCGGCCTGCGGTCGTACGGGGCTGGGAGCCCCCGGACGGCGCCTACGGGCGGGGCCACCGCGGAGTCGACCTCGCCACGGAGCCAGGCGCTGCGGTGCTCGCTGCCGCCTCGGGACAGGTCTCGTTCGCAGGGCGTGTGGCGGGGCGCGGGGTGCTGGCGATCGAGGTGTCGGGCAGCGGCGATCCGCCGCTGCGGACCACGTACGAACCGGTGCGCGCGCTCGTCGCGAAGGGCGAGAAGGTGACGGCGGGGCAGGTGGTGGCGGTCGTGGAGGCGGGGCCCTTCCACTGCGCGTCGGGCTGTCTGCACTGGGGACTGCGGCGCGGTGACACGTATCTGGATCCGCTGACGCTGCTGCCGCCGTCGCTGCTGCGACGGGGCCCGTCCCGGCTGCTCCCGGTGTTCGGCGTGCCCGAGCCCGAGCCCGAGCCCGAACCCGCGCACTCGGCCGAGGGGACCGGGGACGGGCTCGCCGCCCCCGGCGTTATGCTCGCGGTCGCCGCGACGCGGCGACCGCGTCAGTCCCGTACGCCCTGCACGCCTCGGAGAATCATGGTGACGGCGGTGTCCGCGATCACGGCCGGCTCCTCGGCCACGGCCAGTTCGATACGCCGCACCGCGGCGTCCACCGAACCCTGAAGCAACATCGCCGCCAGCCTCGGCTGTGCGTGGCCGAGGTCGCCGAGCGCCTCGACGATCATGGCGATCAGGCCGCCGTGCGCGGCCCTGATCTTCTCGCGCGCCCCGGCGTCCAGTTCGCTCGCCGAAATGGCGACGACCGCCCGGTGACGGCGGTCCCCGACGAGGTCGAGCTGCCGGCGCACATAGGCCTCGATCTTGCCCTCGGGCGTCGTGGCCTGCTCCATCGCGTTCTCGACCTCGGCCGCCCAGACGGGGAAGTCGACGGAGCAGAGCTCTTCGACGACGGCCGCACGGGAGCGGAAGTACTCGTACACGGAGGACCGGGCGAGGCCCGTGCGTTCGGCGAGGGCGGGGAAGGTCAACGCCTCCGTACCTCCCTCGGACAGCAGGGAGCGTGCGGCGTCCAGGAGGGCGCCGCGCTGCATGGTCCGGTGCTCGGCCACCGAGGCCGCTCGAATCCTGGGCACGCGTCCACTGTACGGCGACCGGTGTTCGAGAGGGCGCGTGCGGCCCTGATCGATGGCTGAAGCGGCCATGGCCGGCACCGGCCGCGAGTGGGTCTCAGCGTCCGGCGTCGGCCAGTTTCGCGCGCAGCTGCAGCACCGATTTGGTGTGGATCTGGCTGACCCGGCTCTCGGTGACCCCGAGCACATTGCCGATCTCGGCGAGGGTGAGGCCCTCGTAGTAGTAGAGCGTGACGACCGTCTTCTCGCGCTCCGGAAGCGTGTTGATGGCCCGGGCGAGCAGCCGCCTGAGCTCGCGGTCCTCGGCGACCTCCACCGGATTGTCGGCTGTGGTGTCCTCGAGCGTGTCCATCAGGCTGAGCCGGTCGCCGCCCTCGCCGCCGACATGGAGCAATTCCTCCAGCGCGACCACGTTCGCCAGCGACAACTGGCTGAAAACCGCATGCAGTTCCTCCAGCGCGATACCCATCTCCGCGGCGACCTCCGCCTCGGAGGGGGTGCGTCGCAACTGCGCCTCCAGCGTGGCGTAGGCGCGTTCCACGGCCCGCGCCTTCTGGCGCACCGAGCGCGGGATCCAGTCCAGCGCCCGGAGTTCGTCGATCATCGCGCCACGGATGCGGGTGATCGCGTAGGTCTCGAACTTGATCGCGCGCTCGATGTCGAACTTCTCGATCGCGTCGATCAGTCCGAAGACCCCCGAGGAGACGAAGTCCGCCTGCTCGACGTTGGAAGGCAGGCCCACGCTCACCCGGCCCGCCACGTACTTCACCAGCGGTGAGTAGTGCAGGATCAACTGCTCCCGCAGTCGCTCGTCGCCCGTGGACTTGTACGAACGCCACAACTCGTCGAGCGAGGAGGGTGCAGGGGGGCGCACAGTGCCACGCGCAGCCGGTGGTACTGCCGCGCGGTCAGACCCGGAGGTGTGCTGGGGCATGTGGTGCCTTGAGCCGTTCTGCTGTGAAGTGCTGGGACGTATGTCTGAGTCGGAATCCTTGTGAGCGTAGCGTGACTGTGATGTCGCGGTCCGCGCAGGATAGAGGATCAGCGCTGTGCGAATCTGGCCGATCCGACATGACTGAGGTCCGGGGCCGTCGCCGCCTGCGTCGGCCCCGGAGGCGTCACTGAAGGATCCGCCGAGGTCATCGGCATCACCTTTTCACCCGAATGCTCCAGGTCAAGTACCGCCTCGCCGCGCGTCGCCATTGCAAGTCGGTCGCGGCGTCAACTGCCATCCATCGCCATCCCGTTCGACGAACCCCAGTGAGTGCAGTTCGTACAGCCTGCCGAGCGCTTCGTCGGCGCTGGTTCCGGCGGCGCGGGCCACATCGCGCCCGCTGACGGCACCCCGGTACGGCAGTGCGTCGAGGACTCTGGCGGAGACCGCGTCCAGCTGGTCCCTGGGGTGCACGGGGCCGCGTCTGGCCGGGGCGAGTTCGCCGATCTCCCCCACCAGTTCGGCGACTTCCGAGGCATCGGTCACCAGAATGCCTTCTCCGCGGAGGAGTTCATGGACCCCTGCCGACAATCCACTGGTGGCGGGTCCCGGCACGCCCATGGTGAAGCGGCCGAGCCGCTGTGCGCAGCGCGCGGTGACCAACGAACCACTGCGGTATTCGGCCTCGACCACGACCGTCCCGCGCGTCAACGCGGCGATGACCCGGTTCCGGAGGATGAATCTGCTGCGGGTGGGATGATCGGACGGTGGTAATTCGCCGATGACGAGCCCCTGTTCCGCGATCCGTCCGATCAGCTCGGCGTGTCCCCGGGGGTAGGGGACGTCCACTCCGCAGGCCAGGACCGCCATCGTCGCCCCGCCGACGGCGAGCGCGCCGCGGTGCGCCGCCCCGTCGACCCCGAACGCGGCTCCCGACACGACCACCCATCCCAGCTCCGCGAGTCCCGCGCCGAGGCCGGCCGCCATGTGCGATCCGTAGGGTGTGCAGGCGCGGGCGCCCACCACGGCGACCGAGCGCAGCGCCCAGAGCCGCAGATCGCGGGGCCCCCGCACCCACAGGCCGGTCGGCCTGGCGTCCGCGAGGTCGTCGAGCTGACTGGGCCATTCCCGGTCACCGGGGCAGACGAACCGCCCGCCGAGCGCGGCGACCGCCGAGAGGTCCCGCCCGGGGGCGGCGCTCTCGGCCCGCAGCCGGTACCCGGCGAGCCGTTTCGGGGTCATTCCGCTCAACTGCTCCGCGGTGCCGTCCCTGGTGGTGATCCGCCGTATCAGCTCGACGGCACCGCACTCGCGCAGCCAGCGGCCGCCGTGCTCGTCCCCCGGCTCGATGATTCGGGTCAGGGCGGCCCTCGCCAACCGCTCCTGACCGCTCACCGCCATCCCCGGCCTCGCACCGGGCCCCTCCCCCTGGTCGTCTTCCGGAACCCGCCCCCGTACGTCCCCCGACGGGTCCTGCCCCTTCGCCCGCCCACCGTCCGCCTGCGGCTTCATGACGCCCCGGCGTTCGTCAGGGCGCCCCGCGAGATCCCGGTCCGCAGTTCCAGCGCGACCGCGATGTCGGACGCGTCCGGGCGGTCGGCGCCGCGCAGATCGGCAACCGTCCACGCCACCCTGAGAACCCGGTCCAGGCCCCGCGCGGTGAGCATGCCCCGTTCCATGTCCCGTTCGGCTTCCATGAGCGCGCCCGGTGCCGCGACCAGCCTGGTCCGCAGCTCATGGCCGGGCACCTCGCTGTTGGTGGACCACGCGGTGCCCGCCAGCCGGTCCGCGGCCCGCGCCCTGGCCTCCCGGACCCGGGCCGCGACGGAGGCTGTCGACTCGCCCCTGCCGCCCTGCCCCATCAGGTCCTCGCGCCTGACCGGGTCGACGAGCACTCGCAGATCCACCCGGTCGAGCAGTGGCCCGGAGAGTCTCGCCTGATAGCGCCTGACCGCGGACGGCGGGCACTCGCAGCCGGCCCCCCTGAGGCTGTGCCGGCCGCACGGGCAGGGGTTGGCGGCCAGCACCATCAGGAATCTGGCGGGCAGCCGCACCACCCCGGCGCTGCGTGCCACCACCACATGCCCCGATTCCAGCGGCTGGCGCAGCGCGTCCAGCGCCCGCACCGAGAATTCGGGCGCTTCGTCCAGAAAGAGAATCCCCCGGTGGGCCAGCGAGACCGCGCCGGGCCGCGGCAGTCCGTTGCCCCCGCCGACCAGCGACTGCATCGTCGCCGAGTGGTGAGGTGCGCAGTAGGGCGGCCGGCTGACCAGCGGCTCCCCCGGCGGCAGAATGCCCGCCACCGAGTGCACCGCGGTCACCTCCAGGGATTCCTTCCTGGTCAGCGCCGGCAGGATCGCCGGCAACCGCTCGGCCAGCATGGTCTTGCCGGCGCCCGGAGGTCCCGAGAGCAGCAGATGGTGACCGCCGGCCGCGGCGACCTCCAGGGCCTTGCGGGGCCGCTCCTGCCCCGCCACGTCCGCCAGATCCAGTGGGTTCCCGTCGCCCTGTCCGGCCCCGCGGGCGAGCTCGGTGCCGATGCCCGCGCCGGGCACCATCAGCCCGGCCAGCATGGTGTCGGGGCGCCCCTCGTCGTGCGCCTCCCGCTCGTCGGGCACCGGCTCCTCGCAGAGCACGGCGATCAGCTGCCGCAGGCTCCGTACGCCGAGGACGGAGACCCCGGGGACCAGCGCCGCCTCCCCCACCGTCTGTTCGGGCACGACGACCTGCCGGTACCCGGCCTCCGCGGCGGCGAGCACGGCCGGCAGCACGCC
Organism: Streptomyces sp. NBC_01591; assembly: GCF_035918155.1. Lineage (NCBI taxonomy): Bacteria > Bacillati > Actinomycetota > Actinomycetes > Kitasatosporales > Streptomycetaceae > Streptomyces > Streptomyces sp. NBC_01591. The sequence continues at coordinate 6,389,980 of NZ_CP109327.1, read as the reverse complement.
GCGCACCGGCCGCACCCGGCCGTCGAGCCCGAGTTCGCCGATCATCACCACATCGGCGATGGAGGCCGGATCGATCCGCTCGGCCGCCCCCAGCACCGCGCAGGCGACAGCGAGATCGAACCCGGATCCGCCTTTCGGCACGGAGGCGGGCGACAGGCCCACCGTGAGTTTCTTCTGCGGCCACTCGGCCCCCGAATTCACCACCGCGGCCCTGACCCGGTCCCGGCTCTCCACCAGGCTCTTGTCCGGCAGCCCCACCAAGGTGAACGCGGCCACCCCCGCCTCCAGGTCCGCCTGGACCTCCACCACCACACCCTCGACGCCGACGAGCGCCACCGAGCACGCCCGCGCGAACCCCATCAGGCCACCCCCCGCGCATGCTCGGCGACGGGCGCTCCGCGCCTGGGCAGCATCACGCCGACCAGGTCGATCCGGACCCCGCCGGACGGTGGGCCGCCGTGCCGGTCGATCCAGATGCCGGCCAGCCTCCGCAGCCGCTCCGCCTTGACCGGCGTAACAGCCGCCATCGGGTGCTCGAATGCACCCGCCCTGCGGGTCTTCACCTCGCAGACCACCAGTGCGTCGCCGTCCATCGCGACGATGTCGATCTCACCGGCCCGACAGCGCCAGTTCCGTTCCAGTACGGACATGCCGGCTTCGGCCAGCAGCCGCACCGCCAGATCCTCGCCGTACCGCCCGAGTGCCCCCCGTGCGTTCATTTCGGCACCACCTCCGGGACCGACTCTGACGCGTCCGGTCCCGGTTTGTGGATCTTGGTGGACAACTCGGGAATTGTGGATAACCCGGCCACCCGGAAGCGGGAATCAAGACCCCCTTTGAGTGGGCTCAGCCACCGGGAAGTTCGAGATCGCTCTTGTTGAGCTCCTCGATGTTGACGTCCTTGAACGTCAACACGCGTACCTGCTTGACGAACCTCGCGGGCCGGTACATGTCCCACACCCAGGCATCCGCCATCGATACTTCGAAAAACACCTCACCCTGAACCGAGTGCACCTGCATCTCGTAGTCGTTGGTGAGGTAGAAGCGCCGTTCGGTCTCGATCACATATTTGAACAGACCGACGACATCTCGGTACTCCCGGTAGAGCTTCAGCTCCATCTCGGTCTCGTACTTTTCGAGGTCCTCGGCGCTCATTGGCATGTTCCCCTTCAGCCGTGCGTCCCCCCATTGTGCGCCAGGCCCCGGGCCCCTGGGCGCTTAGGCGATTTCGGGGTCGAGAACCAGTGGCGTACGCGGAGGACCCTCGTCGAGCAGCGTGCGCAGCAACTCGGCGAGCCTGGTCGGGTACACCGTCTCACGCGCCGCCGACAGTTCGGCGGAGGTCCACCACCTCAGACCCGCGACACTGCGCTGCTCCAGCCCGGTCTGCCCACTGGTGTCGGTGGCGGTCTGCCTCGTACGTGCCAGGAAATACCACTCGTCCTGGTCCCAGCGGCGTCCGTCGAACGGGAATGAACACATCCGCTGCCAGAGCAGGGGGCCCAGCTCGACATCGGTGATCCCGGTCTCCTCCGTGAGCTCGCGCAGCGCGGCCTCCTCCCGGGTCTCGTCGCCCTCCAGGCCGCCGCCGGGGGTGAACCACCAGGTGCTCTCCGGATCCTCCGGTTCGAACCCGTGCATCAGGAGGATCCGGTCGTCGGGGTCCAGGAGCACCACCCTGGCGACCTTCCGCTTCTCAGTGCGCACCGGCGGTCACCCTTCCGCCCTTGTTCCGTGCCGATCGCGCGGACCGTGCCGCGATCGGGCCGTATGCCGCACCGCCCAGGATGAGCACCACGCCCACGAGAACGGCCCCGAGCTGCAGCCGCAGCGGTCCGGGCGAGGACACCCCGCCGGGGAGGGGGGCGAAGGCCCGTGGACGCTCGACCATGCCGTTCAGCGGCCAGGCGATGGCATCCACCCGGGCCTGTACGGCGTCGCGGGGGACGGAACCCTGGCCCGCGTCGTCCAGGTGGACCCGGGAGTCCAGTGAGGCTGTGCGTTCGTCACCCAGCAGGAAGAGCTGCCCCTTGGGCACCTCCGCCGTGAAGTTCTCGGCCGAGGCGCGGCCCTTCGTGTGCAGATACGGTTCGTCAAGGGGCTTGCCGTTGACCGTGAGCCGGCCGTCCTTCCCGCAGCAGGCGATCTTGTCGCCGCCGATCCCGACGACCCGCTTCACCATCGGCAGGTTGGCGTCCCACGTGGGATCGGTGAAGACGACCACGTCGCCGCGGTGCACCTCGCTGCCGTCGATCCGCTGCGCGAGTATCCGGTCACCGGCGTGCACCGTCGGCGTCATCGACTCGGTCGGCACCGTGTACGGCTTGTAGACCACCGCCCCCCAGGCGAACCCGCCGAGGAAGAGCACACAGCCGACGGCCACGGCCAGCCCCGACAGCATGCTGCCGAGCCGACCGTGGCCGTCCCCCGTACGTCCTTTTCCGCTCATCCCAGCGCCCCCACCTCGGAGATCGACAATCGCTGATCCGAGTCGGCACCCTACCCGGCGGTACGCCCGCTGGTCAGCCTCCTGCGGCGCCACAGCACGAGAGGCAGCGCACCCGCGACGCCGAGTGCCCCCGGGGCCAGGCCCGCCGCCACACTGATCCCCGGCTGGTCGAAGGTGTCCGGGACCGGCAGGGTCGCCCAGCGGTTGATCGGCCACGCCACCACCACGGCCCGCCCCACGACGTCCTCGACGGGCACGAAGCCCTTGGTCGCGTCCTCGGTGTGATAGCGCGAGTCCCAGGAGTTCTGCCGGTGGTCGCCCATCACCCAGATCTTGCCTTCGGGCACCTTGAACGGCCCGAACGGCTTGTCGTCGCACGCCGTGTCGCCCGGGAAGATGTACGGCTCGTCGAGCGCCTTCCCGTTGACCTCGACCGGACCGCCCTTCGCGCACTGCACGGTGTCGCCACCGACCGCGATCGTCCGCTTGATCAGGTCCTTCTCCTCGGTCGACGGCATCAGACCGATGAAACTCAGGAAGTCCTGCACCACGTTCGACTCAGGAGTCGGCTCCCCGGCCAGCCAGTTGTCCGGATCGTGGAACACGACCACCTCACCGCGGTCGGGCTCCCCGCCGAACCACGGCGTCAGCTTGTCCACCAGCACCCGGTCGCCCCGCTGGAGCGTGTTCTGCATCGAGTCCGAGGGGATCGAGAACGCCTGCACCAGAAACGTCTTGATCAGCAGCGCCAGCACCAGTGCGATGCCGATCAGCAGAGGCAGCTCCTTCCAGAAGGGACGCTGCTTCCTCGCCTTCCTGCCGTCCTCGTCCGCGGCCCGCTCTTCCGCGGGCACATCCGGATCCGGTGTCTCTCCTGCCGGATCGGGCGCAGGCTCAACGGGCTGGTCGGGCCTCTTCGCGGGCTCTCCATGTCCAGGTCGTACACCGGCAGCCACGTCACTCACATCCAGTCCTCACTCTGCGCCCCGCCTGCTCCAGGACCCTGTCCGAAAGGCCCCCTGCCCCGAACAACGAGCGGGAGTTCCTGAGGGCCACTGATCCACCGACCGCCCTGCCGTGCGCGGGCTGCCCGGCATCCCCGGGCCACCCACCACACAACCGCCCTCCGGTTACTCGGCGTGCTCGCCGAGCGACCGGAGGGCGGTTTCATCCGTACCGTCCGGTGCCCGCGTCACGGGCACCGGCATCCTTCATCACGTACCGGACGGCCCGGGCCGTCCGGTACCCCCTGTGCAGCTGTACTGATCGGTCGTCAAGATCCTATGAAGAACACCCGGCGAGCACTCCGCGTCTACTCGGCCTTGCCGCTTCCTTGATCACAACGTCATCGCGGCAGCCTGTCAAGTCAGCTCGATTCAACGGATCATGGCAGACCATCAGTCACTTCTGCCGAGCGGAATCCAGGCGGGCCCGCCTGCGTCGCCAGAGCACGATCGGGACAGCTCCGGCGATGCCGACCGCACCGGGCGCCATGGCCATCGCGGCGTTCAGGCCCGGCTGGTCGAAGGTCTCCGGGACCGGCAGCGTCGCCCAGCGGTTGATCGGCCACGCCACGACGATGGCCCGGCCGACGACCTCGTCGTTGGAGACCGTGCCGCTGCCCGGCAGTTCCTGGTGGTAGCGGGAGTCGCGGGAGTCCTGGCGGTGGTCGCCCATCACCCAGATCCTGCCTTCGGGCACCTTGATCGGGCCGAACGGCTCGTCGTTGCAGGGCGTGTTGCCCGGGAAGATGAACGACTTCTCGTCCAAGGCCTTGCCATTGACCACGACAGGGCCGTTCTCCCTGCACTCCACCGTGTCGCCGCCGATGGCGATGACCCGCTTGATCAGGTCCTTCTCCTCGGCGGACGGCATCAGGCCGATGAAGCTGAGGAACTTCTGGACCACATTCGGGTGGACCTCCTCGGTGTCGTCGAGCCAGCCGCCCGGGTCGTGGAAGACCACGACCTCACCGCGCTCGGGCTCCGCGCCGAACCAGGGGGTCAGCTTGTCGACCAGCACCCGGTCGCCCCGCTGGAGCGTGTTCTGCATCGAGTCCGAGGGGATCGAGAACGCCTGCACCAGAAACGTCTTGATCAGCAGCGCGAGAACCAGTGCGATGACGATCAGCAGAGGCAGCTCCTTCCAGAAGGAGCGTGGCTTCTTCACGGCCTTGCCACCGCCGTCCGGAGTGTCGCTGTCACTCCCCGCGCGGCCCGTCGTCCCGGCGGACCCGGCATTGCCCGACTGGTCCGGCCGGTCCTCGGGTTCCTCGCGTCCGGATCGTGCGCCGACGGCCAAATCCCCCACATCCACTCCTTACTCCGTGCCACCGCCCGCGCCCTAGCCGGTGCAGGCCCACCACTCCCATAACGAGCGGGAGTTCCGCAGGGGTCGGGAGAGGGATCATTCCGTTGAGATCCTGGGACGACACACTATTCGACGGGCCCGACGCAGGAGCCGTCCCGGCGCGCGCGTCAGGGACCGAGCCGAATGTCGCCGGCTCCTCCAGTTTCCGCCAGTGACCGAAGGGCCAGGCGATAACCACGGCCCGTCCCACGACCTCGTCCTCGGACACCGTGCCGTGTTCCGGCTCGTCCAGGTGATAGCGCGAATCAGCCGAATCGGACCGGTGGTCGCCCATCACGAAGATCCGGCCCGCCGGAACCTTTACCTCGAATTTGATGAGGGAGGGAGGGTTACCGGGATACAGATAGGACTCGTCGAGCGGTACGCCGTTGACGCTGATCCGGCCGTCCTTGCCGCAGCACTTCACCGTGTCGCCGCCGACCGCGATCACCCGCTTGATCAGATCCTGTTCGTCGTCGGAGGGCAGCAGCCCGATGAAGGTCAGCACCTCCTTCGCCTGCTTGACGACGACGGGCGGGTCCTTCTTGGCGACGTTCTCCTGATTCAGCCAGCGCCCCGGGTCCTTGAAGACGACGACATCGCCGCGCTGGGGTTTCGATCCGAACCAGGGCGTCAGCTTGTCCACGAGCACCCGGTCACCGATCCGGATGGTCTGCTCCATCGATCCCGAAGGGATCACGAAGGCCTGCACCAGGAACGTCTTGAGCACGAGCGCGATCAGCAGCGCGACAACGATGAGCAGCGGGATCTCCCGCGCGGCCGACACGCGTCGCCGCCGCTTGACCCTCCGGGCCAGCTTCCGCCGCTCCGCCCTGGTGGGCAGTGAGCGCGCGCCTTCCGGCTCGTTGCCGGTCGGCGGTGTCCCGGGTTCGGACCCGTTCCGCCCGCGACCGCGCTTACCCATGGCTCCCGCTCGGCGCCCGTACGGAGCCGAAGGCGGCGCTGTCCGGCACCGAGCCCAGCCGGCTCGGCGGCCAGCCGATCCAGTCCACCCTGCCGATCACCATGTCGACCGGGACCATGCCACCGCCCGGCTCTCCCAGGTGGTCACGCGAATCACGGGAGTTGCTGCGGTGGTCGCCCATCATCCACAGCTTGCCGTCGGGCACGACGATGTCGAAGGGGACCCGGGAGGCCGCGTCACCGGGATACAGATAGTCCTCGACGACCGGCCGACCGTTCACCTCGATCCGGCCCCGCTTGTCGCAGCAGACCACCCGGTCGCCGCCCACGCCCACCACCCGCTTCACGTAGTCGGTCTCGGCGGGCTCCGCCAGGCCCAGGGAAGCGGCCACCGAGTGCATCAGACCGGTGACGGGATTCTCCTGCGGGGGCTCCTGCACAAAGGATCCGGTGCCGTCGAAGACCACCACGTCGCCGCGGTGCGGCACGGAGCCGGAACGGTAGGCCAGCTTGTTCACCAGCACCCGGTCCCCCACCCGCAGCGTGGGCTCCATCGAGCCGCTGGGAATCAGGAAGGGCTGCACCACATAGTTGCTCAGGAGCAGTACGAAGACCGCGCAGACGGCGCCGAGCGCGGCGGTCCGCCGCCAGGAGACCGGAGCGGTCGGCAGGTCCGGGATACGCGAGGAGCGCGACCCTTCCTCCGGCGCCGTTGCGGGTGCGGAGGAGCGGTCGCGCTCCGAGGGCTTTGCTTCCGTGTCCATCGGGGCCAGAGCCTATCCGGCCGTCCTGTGGACCTGGGAGTCAGCTCAGTTGTCGCGCTTCTCCTTGATCTTCGCGGCCTTGCCGCGCAGCTCACGGAGGTAGTACAGCTTGGCGCGACGGACGTCACCGCGGGTGACGAGCTCGATCTTCTCGAAGATCGGGCTGTGCACCGGGAAGGTGCGCTCGACGCCGACGCTGAAGGAGACCTTGCGGACCGTGAAGGTCTCGCTGACGCCCGAACCCTGGCGACGGATGACAACGCCCTTGAACTGCTGGATACGGGAGCGGTTGCCCTCGATCACTCGGACGTGGACGTTGACGGTGTCACCGGGGCGGAACGCCGGGACGTCGGTACGCAGCGATGCGGCGTTGACGCCATCGAGCAGGGAAGCCATGTTGTCTGCTTTCTTCGCCGATGCCACAGGTCATCGACGGGAGATAGTGAGAGATGGGGGTGCTGATCGCGTCGGGCGGACGTCGTTCCCCCTGTGGCAGGGGCGTACGCCGGACGTACAGCAGCGGCCTATTCTTCCACGGCCTCGGGCCTGCGCCAAAATCGGCCGCCGGGCTCCGGTGACCAGCCGAGGATGGAGAGTATCTCGCGGTCCTTCTTGTCGAACCCCTCGGCGTCGCAACGCTCGATCAGATCGGGCCGGTTGAGGGCGGTACGACGGAACGCCTCGTCCCGGCGCCAGCGGGCGATCCGCCCGTGGTGGCCGCTGAGCAGCACGTCCGGGATACCCCTGCCGCGCCACTCGGGCGGCTTGGTGTAGACGGGCCCCTCCAGCAGATTGGCCATCGCGCCGGGGGCGAAGGAGTCGTCCCGGTGCGATTCGGCGTTACCGAGCACCCCGGGCAGCAGGCGGGCGACCGCCTCCGTGATCACCAGCACCGCGGCTTCCCCGCCGGCCAGCACGTAGTCCCCGATGGACACCTCGACGACCGGCATCCGGGTGGCGTACTCGTCGATCACCCGCCGGTCGATGCCCTCGTAGCGGGCCGGCGTGAAGATCAGCCACGGCCGCTCCGAGAGCTCGACGGCGAGCTCCTGGGTGAACGGGCGCCCGCTGGGCGTGGGCACCACGAGCACCGGGGAGTGCGCCCCGGCCTCGTATCCGCCCGCCAGGGCGTCGTCCAGGGCCTCGCCCCACGGTTCGGTCTTCATTACCATGCCGGGGCCGCCGCCGTACGGGGTGTCGTCGACCGTGTTGTGCCGGTCGTACGTCCAGTCGCGCAGGTCGTGCACATGGACATCGAGGCGGCCGCGTGCGCGGGCCTTGCCGACGAGGGAGACGTTCAGCGGTTCCAGGTACTCCGGGAAGATCGTGACGACGTCGAGGCGCATCAGATGTCCTTCCCGGCCGCAGGAGCCCCGTCCCCGTCGCCGTCTTCGTCCTCTTCGTCCCGCGCGGAGGCGATCACGGCCTGGCTCTCGTCGATCAGGCCGGGCGGCGGGGTGATCACCGCGCGCTGCTCCGCCAGATCGATCTCGGTGACGATCTCCTCGACGAAGGGGATCATCACCTCGCTGCCGTCCGGCCGCTCGACGATGAAGAGGTCCTGGGACGGCAGGTGTGTGATCTCGGTGATCCGGCCGATCTCGGTGCCGTCGGCGAGGACCACGTCGAGGTCCATGAGCTGATGGTCGTAGAACTCCTCGGGGTCCTCCGGGAGTTCCGCCGGGTCGACCTCGGCGATCAGGAGCGTGTTGCGCAGGGCCTCGGCAGCCGTGCGGTCGCGCACGCCCTCGAAGCGCAGCAGCAGCCGTCCGCTGTGCACCCGGCCGGTCTCGATCGTCAGCGGTCCGGCACCTGCCGGTTCGGTGGCGAGCACGGCCCCGGGTCCGAGCCGCAGCTCCGGCTCGTCCGTACGGACCTCGACGGTGACCTCGCCCTTGATGCCATGGGCACGGCCGATCCGCGCGACTACCAACTGCACCTTGTGTCTCTCCTGTCATACGACGACGGGCCGGGGTGGGCGCAAGGCCCTCCCCGGCCCGTGCCGGTGTTCAACTCTGTCAGCGAACCTGATCCACATCGACGAGGTCGACGCGGATGCCACGGCCGCCGATGGCGCCCACGACGGTACGCAGCGCGCGTGCGGTGCGGCCGTTACGACCGATCACCTTGCCGAGGTCATCGGGGTGGACCCGGACCTCCAGCACGCGACCACGGCGCAGGTTGCGCGAGGCGACCTGCACATCGTCAGGGTTGTCGACGATGCCCTTCACGAGGTGCTCGAGAGCCTCCTCGAGCATGCTCAGGCCTCGGTCGACTCGGCGGGCGCAGCCGCGTCAGCAGCCTCGTCCGCCTTCTTGTCGGCCTTCTTCGCCTTCTGCGTGATGGCCTCGCCCTTGGACTCCTCGCCGCCGTCCTTGGTCAGAGCCTCGAACAGGGCGCGCTTGTCAGCCTTGGGCTCCGGCTGCAGCAGCGGCGCGGGGGCCGGGAGACCCTTGTGGGCCTGCCAGTCGCCGGTGAGCTTCAGGATCGCGAGAACCGGCTCGGTCGGCTGGGCGCCGACGGACAGCCAGTACTGCGCACGCTCCGAGTTGACCTCGATGCGCGAGGGGTTCTGCACCGGGTGGTACAGGCCGATCTCCTCGATGGCCCGGCCGTCACGGCGGGTACGGGAGTCGGCGACGACGATGCGGTAGTGAGGCGAACGGATCTTGCCCAGACGCTTCAGCTTGATCTTGACTGCCACGGAAGTGGTGTCTCCTGGTCTATGACGTGGGTGGGCACAACGAAGATGCCACGTGGGGTTGCGGTACTCGGGTGCCCGATGGACGCGTCAGCCGGAGGAGAGAGGGGTCCTATGCGACTGTCGAGTACAGCTAGCCATTGTGCCACACCCCGCCGGGTCACCCCACCGCGACTGCGGCTTCCGGGATACGGAAGGGCTTTCCGCATCCTCCGCAGACGATCGGCGCCTGCGCCAGCACCGACGGGACGACCCGCACATTGCGTCCGCAGTCGCAGACGGCCTTGACGCGGACGCCTCCGCCGGAGGAACCGTGCCGGGCGGCCGGCCCGCGGAAGGAACGCTTGGTGTCGGCGGCGGTGGCGACCGTGTGCGCCTTGAGGGCGCGCTGCAGCCGCTCGATCGTCGGGCGGTAGCGGCGCTTGGCCTCGGGGTTGAGGGTGACCAGCGAGAAGCCGCTGCTGGGGTGGGGCTCTTCGGCGTGGTCGAGGCCCAGCTCCTCGGCGATCGCGAGGAATCTGCGGTTGTGGTAGCGGCCGGCGCGCGAAGTGTCGCGGACGCCTCGCGCGGCGGCGATGCCGTGGACTGCCTCGTGGAGCAGTCGCTCGAAGGAGAGTTCGGCGCCGCAGGCGGACGAGGACTCTCCGATCAGGGACTCGGGAGCGGCTAGATCCGGCAGCTCGGGGTGGTACCGCTGAATGTCGGCCCACGCCTGCGCCAGCTCTGCGGCAAGTACAGGTGGTGTCGTGCTCACGTCGTGACAACGAGCACGAGTGCCCCGGTGTTCCGATTCCGGGCCATCCCAAATAATTTGCACGTACCAGTCAGTTGCCCTTGCATGCGTCCCGACGAGGGCGGGTGCGCAGATCTGCGGAGAAGCCTCACAGCTCACACCAAGGTGGTACGTAGCGACGCGTACGCCCGGACGCGTAGGCAGCCACCGTACGCGGGGCGCCGGACGCCCGTGGCGGCGGGGTGGGGCGTCAGTAGGCGCGTGCCACCAGGGCGACAGTACCGGGCGCATCGTCCGAATCGGGCACCGACCCGTCCCCGGCGACCAGGCACCGTACGGACACGCCGTGCTCCGCGAGCCGGGCCTCCCCCGCCGGGCCGAGGACCGACCAGGCGATACGCGCCCAGCCGCCCGCGACCGCCGCCTCCACGGCCTCCTCCACGGTCGCGACCTCGCTGGTGGCCGACTCGCGCCGGGCCCGGGACTCCCGCAGCAGCGCCGCCTGGTCCTCCTCCAGGACCGCCGGAAGCAACGCGGGCAGGGCCTCGACGGCGACCGGTTCTTTCCCGCCGGGGACGCGCCGGGCCAGCATCGCGGTGCCGTTCACCAGATCACGCGGACCGATCTCGATCCGCACCGGCACCCCCTTCAGCTCCCAGTCGACCGCGCGGCGGCCGAACGGGGTGTCGGTGCGGTCGTCGACCTCGGTCCTGATGCCCGCCGCGCGCAGCCGCTCCCCGACGGACCGGACCGCGCTCAGCACGGCCTCGTCCTCCTTGACCGCGAGGACGACCGCCTGGACGGGCGCGAGCCGCGGCGGCACCCGCAGCCCGTGGTCGTCGCCGTGCGCCATGATCAGGCCGCCGACCATCCGGGTCGAGGAGCCCCACGAGGTCTGCCGGACCAGCTCCTGTCGGCCCTCCCTGGACAGGTAGCTGGTGTGGAAGGCCTTGGCGAAATTGGTGCCGAGCTCGTGGCTCGTACCCATCTGCAGGGCCTTGCCGTCCCGCATCATCGCTTCGAGCGTGAGCGTGTTGACGGCCCCGGCGAACCGCTCCGCCGGGGTCTTGCGGCCGAGGACCACATCGATGCCCAGCACATTGACCATGAAGTCCGCGTACACGTCGCGGTGGATGTACGCGGCGAAGTCCCGGGCCTCCTCATCGGTGGCGTGGGCGGTGTGGCCCTCCTGCCAGAGGAATTCCGTCGTACGGAGGAATACCCGCGGGCGCATCTCCCAGCGCACGACGTTCGCCCACTGGTTGATCAGGAGCGGCAGATCCCGGTAGCTCTGCACCCACTTCGAGAAGTACTCGTTGATGATCGTTTCGGAGGTCGGCCGCACCACCACGGGCTCTTCGAGCTCTTTCCCGCCGCCGTGGGTGACCATGGCGAGCTCCGGCGCGAAGCCCTCGACGTGCTCGGCCTCGCGTGTCAGGTAAGACTGGGGGATGAAGAGCGGGAAGTAGGCGTTCCGGGCGCCCGCCTTTTTGATACGGGCATCCATCTCCTGCTGCATCCGCTCCCACAGGCTGTATCCGTACGGCCGGATGACCATGGTGCCGCGCACCGGGCCGTTGTCCGCGAGTTCGGCCTTGTTGATCAGATCCTGGTACCAGCGGGGAAAGTCCTCGGCCTGGGGCGTGAGAACGGGTGCCTTTGCCATGGCGCGCATCGTACGGCGACACGGCCCACCGCACGGGGCGACGGGCCCCGGCGCCACGGGCCTTCCCCACGGACGCATCACTGCTCCACGCAACCATTGCCATCGGCCCCCTGGACGCGGACGCGAATGCGCAGTTCTCTGACATACGGGGGAAGCGGGCGCACACAGCGGGGGAAGCATCCACTCGGGCACTACCGATCGGGCACGGCCGACCTCTCGGCGGATTGGGGCGCTTTCATGACACGCACGCTCGTCCGGCACCACAGCCACGCGGAAACGTCCACCCCGGTGGACCCCGGTAACCGTGCCCGGGACTGGGCCGAGATCCAGGAGCGGATGCTGACACCGCTGTACGAAGCGGTGTACGAGCGGCTCGAGGTGGGATCCGGTACCCGGCTGCTCTCCCTGGGCTGCGGCTCCGGTCTCGCGCTGCTGATCGCCGCCGCCCGGGGCGCGCGCGTCACCGGCGTGGACACCGACCTCGAACGTCTGGCGCTCGCCCGGACCCGGCTGCTGCCCGATCCGGGCAGCGACGCCGGCCCTCCGGCCGGGCGCCCGCGGCTCCTGGAGGGCGATCCGTCCGAGGCCCGGCCGTCCGACGGGACGCCGTACAGCCTGATCACCGCGTTCACCCCGATCGGCTGCTCGTCCGACGACGGCGAGGGGCTCGTGGCCGCGCTGCGGTCCGCGGTGCCCCTGGCCGCGCGGGGCAGCACCGTGGTGCTCACCGGCTGGGGTCCACCGGAGCGCTGTGCGACGACGCCCGTGCTGCGGGTGGCGGGGCGGCTGTCCGACCGGGACCGGGCCCCTCGCACCGGCGGCTGGCAGCCGTCGGGCCGGGACGACCTGGAGGAGCTGGCGTTCCGGGCCGGTCTGAACCCGGACGGCTCGGGCCGGGTGGCGTGCCCGTTCGGGTACGCGGACATGGACAGCGCGGTGCGGGGGCTGCTCTCCACCCGGCTCTTCGACGCGGCGGTACGGGCGACGGACCGGGCCCAGGTGGAGAAGGAGGTCGCGGTGGCCCTTCATCCGCACCGGCACGGCGACGGAACGATCTGGATGCCGAACGTCTTCCGTTATCTCGTGTGCACCACGTGAGCGGCTGCGCCGTCCGTTACTTGGCCATCCGGGTGATGCCGGCCGCCCGGTAGGCCTCGGCCTCGTCCAGCGTCTCGTTCGCCAGGAGCGCGGCGGACAGCGAGTCGAGCCTGTCCCGGTTCTCGCGCAGGAGCCGGCAGGCCACCTCGTAGCACTCGTCGACGATCCGCCGCATCTCGCCGTCCACCGCGTCGAGCGTGGCGGGGGCCGCCGACAGCCCGTACGCCTGCTGGGCATCGCTCGGGATCGCGGTCAGCCTGCCCACCTTGTGGCTCATGCCCCAGCGGCCGACCATGCCGCGGGCCAGGTTGGTGACCTGTTCCAGATCGCTCTCCGCGCCGGTGGTGATCACGCCGAAGACCACCTGCTCGGCCGCCATGCCGCCGAGCGCCCCGACGATGCGGCCGCGCAGATACTCCTCGGTGTACGCGTACTTGTCGGCGTCCGGCGTCGAGAGCGTGACGCCCAGGGCCCGGCCGCGCGGCACGATGGTGACCTTGCGGACCGGATCGGCGCCCGGCTGGACCATGCCGAGCAGCGCGTGCCCGCTCTCGTGGTACGCGGTCCTGCGGCGTTCCTCGTCGGACATGACCAGTGAGCGTTCCGCGCCGAGCTGGACCTTCTCCAGGGCGTCCGAGAAGTCGGGCTGGGTGACCTCGGACTGTCGGCGCTTGACCGCCAGGAGCGCGGCCTCATTGGCCAGGTTGGCCAGATCCGCACCGGTCATTCCGGGGGTGGTGCCGGCCACCTGGGCCAGGTTCACATCGTCGGCGAGCGGGATCTGCCGGGTGTGGATCTCCAGGATCGCCTCCCGGCCTGTCCGGTCCGGCGGGCTGACCTGGACGATCCGGTCGAAGCGGCCGGGCCGGGTGAGGGCGGGGTCGAGCACGTCGGCGCGGTTGGTGGCGGCGAGGACGACGACGCCCTCCGAACCGGAGAAGCCGTCCATCTCGGTGAGGATCTGGTTGAGCGTCTGCTCGCGCTCGTCGTGGCCGCCCATGCCGGAGCCGCCGCCGCGGGCCCGGCCGATGGTGTCGATCTCGTCGATGAAGACGATGGCGGGGGCGACCTTGCGCGCCTCCGCGAAGAGTTCCCGGACCCGGCTCGCGCCGACGCCGACGATCATCTCGATGAACTCGGAGGCCGATGCCGAGAAGAACGCCACTCCGGCCTCGCCGGCGACGGCACGGGCCAGCAGGGTCTTGCCGGTGCCGGGCGGTCCCGCGAGCAGTACTCCGCCGGGCATCCGGGCGCCCATCTGCCGGTACGCCTGCGGGTTCTTCAGGAAGTCAACGACGTCATTGAGCTCGCCCTCGACCTCGTCGATCCCGGCCACGTCCTTGAAGGTGGTGCGCTTGGTGCCCTCCAGCTCGACGGGCTTGGGCGGGGCCTTGCGCCCGAAGCCGCCCATCCCGCCGCCCATTCCCCTGGACATCCGCCGGGCGATGAAGACCCAGAGCAGCACGAGCAGCAGCATGGGCGCGAGCGAGATCAGCAGGTTGGCGAGGAAGCTGCGCTGCTGAACGACCGGCTCGGCGGTGACCGTGACGTCGTCCTTGACCAGTTCGGCCCAGAGGTTGTCGTCCGCGAAGGCCGGCCGCTGGGTGACGAACTTCGTGTACTTGTCGTCGCTCCCCGGGACCTTGGCCTCCTTCTTGAGCTGCCCCTGGATGGCGTCGCCCTTGGAGTAGATCTTGGAGACGTTGCCCGAGGTGACCTGCTTGCTGAACTCCGTGTACGCGATCGTCCGCTGCTCCTCCCCGTTGAAGAAGGACAGCACCAGATTGGCGATCAGATAGACGGCGAGCGCGGTCAGCAGCAGACCGCCCCAGCCTCCCGGCATCTTCCGGCCCGGCGTCGGGGGCGGTGGCGCGCCCTCGGAGCGCCACGGCTGATCGGTCCGATCGCGGGGAGGTACGGGGTTGGTCACGCGCGCTCCTCTGCCGACTGCCGTTGAAGCGACAGTAAGGGAGGAATGCGGGCAAAGCCCTCCCAGGGCCTGCCCGATGGGCCCTTGGAGGGACGGCGTACGACGGCCGTGGCAGGGGCGGGCGCCGGGGCCGGACACGCCGAAGGGGGCGCCCGCAGGAAAGCGGGCGCCCCCTCGGGGACATCACCGGGCCGCTACGGCCCGTCGGAACACGGGCCGGTTCAGCCCATGAACTTCTTGAACTCGTCCGGCAGCTCGAAGTTCTTGTCGTCCTGCGCCGGCAGACCGAGCGCGCCGCCCTGCGCCGCCTGCTCGCGACGGGCCGCCGCGGCCTGCTCCTCGGCCTTGCGCTTCATCGGGTTGCCGCTCTTGCGCTTGCCCTTGGCCTGCTTGACCTGCTTCTTCTGCCGGCCCGGGCCACCGCCCATGCCCGGCATCCCGGGCATCCCCGGCATGCCGCCGCCCTGGGCCATCTTCGACATCATCTTGCGCGCGTCGAAGAACCGCTCCACCAGGTTCTTCACCGCGCTGACCTCGACACCGGAACCCTTGGCGATACGGGCCCGGCGCGAGCCGTTGATGATCGTCGGCTCGGCGCGCTCCTTCGGGGTCATCGACTTGATGATCGCGGCGGCACGGTCCACGTCGCGCTCGTCGATGTTGTTGATCTGGTCCTTGATCTGCCCCATACCGGGCAGCATGCCGAGCAGCTTGGAGATGGAGCCCATCTTCCTGACCTGCTCCATCTGGGACAGGAAGTCGTCGAGCGTGAAGTCCTTGCCCTTGCTGGACGCCAGCTTGGAGGCCATTTTGGCGGCCTCTTCCTGACTGAAGGTCTTCTCCGCCTGCTCGATCAGGGTGAGCAGGTCACCCATGTCGAGGATGCGGGACGCCATGCGGTCGGGGTGGAAGGCGTCGAAGTCGTCGAGCTTCTCACCGTTCGACGCGAACATGATCTGCTTGCCCGTGACGTGGGCGATCGACAGGGCCGCACCACCGCGGGCGTCACCGTCGAGCTTGGAGAGCACCACGCCGTCGAAGCCGACGCCGTCGCGGAAGGCCTCGGCGGTGTTGACCGCGTCCTGGCCGATCATCGCGTCGACGACGAAGAGGATCTCGTCGGGGCTGACGGCGTCGCGGATGTCCGCGGCCTGCTGCATCAGCTCCTGGTCGATACCGAGGCGGCCGGCGGTGTCGACGACGACGACGTCGTACTGCTTGGACCGGGCGTACTCGATCGAGTCCTTGGCGACCTGGACCGGGTCACCGACCCCGTTGCCCGGCTCGGGCGCGTACACCGCGACACCGGCGCGGTCGGCGACGACGCTGAGCTGGTTGACGGCGTTGGGGCGCTGGAGGTCACAGGCGACGAGCAGCGGGGAGTGGCCCTGGCCCTTGAGCCAGAGGCCGAGCTTTCCGGCGAGGGTGGTCTTACCGGCACCCTGGAGACCGGCGAGCATGATGACGGTGGGCGCGGTCTTGGCGAACCGCAGCCGCCGGGTCTCGCCACCGAGGATGCCGACGAGCTCCTCGTTGACGATCTTGACGACCTGCTGGGCGGGGTTCAGCGCCTGGGAGACCTCGACGCCGCGCGCCCGCTCCTTGACGTTGGCGATGAAGGCGCGGACGACGGGCAGCGCGACATCCGCTTCGAGCAGGGCGATACGGATCTCGCGAGCCGTGGCGTCGATGTCCGCCTCGGACAAGCGGCCCTTGCCCCTGAGGTTCTTGAAAGTCGCGGCAAGGCGGTCGGAGAGAGTATCGAACACGGCGCTCGTCGGTCCTCAGGGTCGGGGGCAAAGTGGATTCGGTACCCCAGGGTATCCGGCTCGGAAGAAACGATGACCCCCTGCCCGGGAAATCCCGGACGCGGGCCACGCCGGGTGCTTCCCGTGTCACGCCCGAAGCGCGGCCTCCACCGCGTTCGCCACCGCGAGCGCCCGCTCCTCGGGCAGCGGCTTCCCGTCCTTGTCCGTGACATAGAAGGCATCCACCGCGTTCGCCCCCAGGGTCGACACGTGTGCGCTGCGCACCCGTACCTCGCTCTGTTCCAGCGCCCGGCCGATCCGGTGCAGCAGTCCCGGGGCGTCCTGGGCCCGCACCTCGATCACCGTCGCCAGCCGGGAGCCGGCCGCCGCGACGGTCACCCTCGGCGGCGGGGCCTTCACCCCGCGGCGGCGCGGGTAGGCGGCCTCGCGTTCGGCGAGCCGGGCCCGGATGTCCAGGGAGCCGTCCAGGGCGCGTACGAGGTCGGCGCGGAGCCGGGTGGCCTGGGGCAGCGAGCCGTACTCGGCCGCGACCCGCCAGCTGAGCAGCAGCACGTCGGCGGGGTCGCCCAGCTCGGTGGGGAGCTCCACGGCGCGCAGGTCGGCGGCGCGCACGGTGAGGCGGTGCAGGGCGAGGACGCCCGCCGCCGCGGGCAGCACGCCGGGCCGGTCGGGCAGCGCGATGTGGAGCTCGACGCCGACGGGTTCCGGTTCGCCGTCCTCGTTCGGGTCCTCGGCCTGGGCGCGCAGGGCGAGGACGGGTTCGCCGGTGCGCAGGGCCTCGACGGCGAGGCGTTCCTGTTCGGCGCCGGGTGCGGCGGGTTCCGGTTCCTCCGGGGCCCGGCCGGCGAGCACGGCGGCGACGCGCCCCACGAGGTCGGCGACGAGGGAGGCACGCCAGGAGGACCAGGCGGCGGGCCCGGTGGCGAGCGCGTCGGCCTCGGTGAGCGCGTGCAGCAGCTCCAGGGTGGAGGCGGTGCCGACGGCGGTGGCGACGGAGCTGACGGTCGCCGGGTCGTCGAGGTCGCGTCGGGTGGCCGTCTCGATGAGCAGCAGGTGGTGGCGTACGAGGGTGGCGACGACGCCCACGTCGTGCTGGTCGAAGCCGATCCGGGCGGCCATGTCCCGGGCGATGACCTCACCGGCGACGCTGTGGTCGCCGGGCCAGCCCTTGCCGATGTCGTGCAGGAGGGCTGCGACGAGGAGCAGGTCGGGGCGGTGGACGCGGCGGGTGAGGGAGGAGGCACGGACGGCCGCTTCGACCAGGTGGCGGTCGACGGTCCAGGTGTGGACGGGGTTGCGCTGGGGGCGGCAGTGGACGCGTTCCCAGTCCGGGAGCAGCCGGGTGATGAGCCCTTCGGCTTCGAGCGCCTCCCAGACGGGGACAGTGGCCTCGCCCGCGCCGAGGAGGGTGACGAGTTCCTCGCGGGCCTCGGCGGGCCAGGGCACCGGCAGCGGGCGCGCGGCGGTGGCGAGCCGGCGTACGACGTGGCGGGAGAGCGGGAGCTCGGACTGGGCGGCCGCGGCCGCGGCGCGCAGCACGAGGACGGGGTCGCGTTCGGGGCGGGCGGTGCGGGCGAGGACCACTTCGCCGTCGGCCTCGACGACGCCCTCGGCGAGCGGGGTCCGTGCCGGGGCGGCTGCCTTGCCGCCGCTCAGCATGGCGCGCAGCCGGGGGCGCACGGACCGGGAGCGCAGGACGCGGTTGACCTCGCGCCAGGTGACGTCGGTGGCGTACGAGATGGTGCGGGCGGCCTCGTAGACCTGGCGGAGCAGGGCGTCCGCGTCGAGCAGGCCGAGCTCGCCGGCGACCTGGTCCTGTTCCTGGAGGGCGAGGCGGTCGGTGGCGCGGCCGGTGCTGAGGTGGAGGGCGTCACGGGCGTCGAGAAGGACGCGGCGGGCTTCGGCGAGCCCTTCGCGGGGGGCGTCGGCGACCCAGGACGCGGCGACGGCGCGCAGGGCGGTGGCGTCCCGCAGTCCGCCGCGGGCCTCCTTGAGATCGGGTTCGAGGAGGAACTGCAGCTCGCCCTGGCGTTCGGCGCGTTCGCGGCAGAGTTCGTGGAGTGCGGGCAGGCGCTTGGGGGCCTGATTGCGCCAGTCGGCGAGGATCGCGGTGCGCATCGCGGCGACGAGTCCGAGGTCTCCGGCGACCGGCCGGGCGTCGAGCAGGCCGAGCTGGACCTTGAGGTCCTCGCCGGCCGTCCTGCGGGCCTCGGCGGGGGTGCGTACGGAGTGGTCGAGGGCGAGACCGAGGTCCCAGACGGGGTACCAGACGCGGTCGGCGAGGGCGGCGACGGCCGCGGGGTCGGCGTTCCCGTCGTGCAGGAGCAGCAGGTCGAGGTCGCTGCGCGGGGAGAGTTCACCGCGTCCGTAGCCGCCGACGGCGACGAGGGCGGCTCCGTGGACGCCCGTCTGTCCGGCGGCGGCGGTGAACAGTGCGGTGAGCCAGTCGTCGGTGAGCGATGCGAGGGCCGTACGGCGCGGCGGCCCGGACCGCGCCTTCTCCTGGAGGAGGCGCAGCCGGGCCGCCGCGTAGCCGCCGGGTGCCGAGTCTGCGGATTCGGTGGTCGTTCCGGTGCTCGTCACCCGGCTGCCTTTCGTTTCGGGAGCGTCGGTCAGAGTGCGTCCGGGCCGCGTTCGCCCGTCCGTACCCGGACCGCGGTGTCGACCGGCACGCTCCAGACCTTGCCGTCACCGATCTTGCCGGTCCGGGCGGCCTTCACGACCACGTCGATGAGCTGTTCGGAGTCCTCGTCCTCGACCAGGACCTCGATACGGATCTTGGGTACGAGGTCGACGGTGTACTCGGCGCCCCGGTAGACCTCGGTGTGGCCGCGCTGGCGTCCGTATCCGCTGGCTTCCGTGACCGTGAGGCCCTGGACGCCGAAGGCCTGGAGGGCCTCCTTGATCTCGTCCAGCCGGTGTGGCTTCACGACTGCGGTGATGAGCTTCATGCGTCCACCTTCTTCGTCTTCGCTGCTGCCGTGCTGCCCGGGGCGGAGCTCGTGGTGCGCGGGGCCGCGCCGCCGCCCGCGCCGCTGAAGTCGTACGCGGTCTCGGCGTGTTCGACCTGGTCGATGCCGGAGATCTCGTCGTCCTCGGGGACCCGCATCCCGATCGTCCGGTCCAGGAGGAAGGCCAGGATCGCGGAGACGACGAGAGAGTACGCGAGGACGGCGAAGACGCCGACGGCCTGCTTGCCGAGCTGTTCCAGGCCGCCGCCGTAGAAGAGGCCCTTCGCCTCGGACTGGACGCCACCGGTGGCGAAGAGGCCGACGAGGAGGGAACCGGCGATACCGCCGACGAGGTGGACGCCGACCACGTCCAGGGAGTCGTCGTAGCCGAACCGGTACTTCAGGCCGACGGCCATGGCGCAGAGCACACCGGCGATCGCGCCGACCGCGATGGCGCCGAGCGGGCTGACCGCGCCGCCGGACGGGGTGATGGCGACGAGTCCCGCGACCGCGCCGGAGGCCGCGCCGAGGGTGGTGAAGGAGCCGTGGCGGAGCTTCTCGTAGCCGAGCCAGGCGAGCATCGCGGCGGCGGTGGCGACCTGGGTGTTGACGAACATCACCGCGCCGACGCCGTCGTCGTTGCCGAGCCACGAGCCGGCGTTGAAGCCGAACCAGCCGAACCAGAGCAGACCGGCGCCGAGCATGACGAGCGGCAGGCTGTGCGGCCGCATCGGGTCCTTCTTGAAGCCGACGCGCTTGCCGATGACGAGGATCACGCCGAGCGCAGCCGCACCGGCGTTGATGTGGACGGCCGTACCGCCCGCGAAATCGATGACGCCCATCTCGAAGAGCCAGCCGCCCGCGCCCCAGACCCAGTGGGCGACGGGGAAGTAGACGACGGTGACCCAGAGCGTGATGAACAGGGCCCACGAGGTGAACTTGACCCGGTCGGCGAGGGCGCCGCTGATCAGTGCCGGGGTGAGCACGGCGAACATCAGCTGGAAGACGGCGAAGACGTAGACGGGGATCGTATAGCCGTCCCAGAGCTGGGTGACGCCGATCCCGCTGAGTCCGAGGTAGTCAGAGCTCCAGCCGACGACGGAGCCGATGTCGGTGCCGAAGGCGAGGCTGAACCCGAAGAGCACCCAGAGGATCGTGACGATCCCGAGGCTGATGAAGCTCATCATCAGCATGTTGAGGGTGCTCTTGACGCGGACCATGCCTCCGTAGAAGAAGGCCAGGGCCGGGGTCATGAGCATCACCAGGGCGGAGCAGATCAGCATGAACCCGGTGTTGGCGGCAGACAGTGTCGGGGTGTCTGCGGCAAGCGTCGTGATGCCTGGGGGCATCGGCGTCTCCTCGTCGTCGGTGCGGCCGCGTGCGGGCGATGGGAGCGGCACCACGTGCGGGACCACTGGGGAAAAGGTGCGGGCCGGTTATGGCCATGAGATTCGCCCAGCGCGGTTTCCGCCGATGCCGCACGGTGTTTCACCGTGGTGACGAAGAGGTCCGGTGTGTTACGTCGCCATGAACCAGCGGTGGCGTGACCTGTGCCGGGCCTGCCCTGCGGCCGTGGCCGCATACGGTGCGGTTACGACTCTTCCGTACGGGCACGGCAACGCGAACCGGCCACGCCGACCACCCGCTGACCTGGCAATCGGGGGAGCCGAAGTCGGTCTGTGCGGGGTGGTCGCCGTGGCCGGGGCCGGGGGTGCTGCTCAGACCGCTTCCGCGGTCTCCGGCAGCTGCTCGGTGAGGAGATCGGTGAGCCTGGCGACATCGGGGATGTCCCCGAAGTCCCTGGCGGCGGTGTCGACGGTCTTGCGGAGCCGGGTGTTGACGCGCTCGGAGCGGATCTTCCTGGCGACGCGCAGGGCCTTCTCGGCCAGCACCGTGGACTGTTCGGGCTCGCGCTTGAGGAGGTGGACGGTGGCGAGGCCGATCAGGTTGAGCGCGTACGACCGCTGGTGCTCGTCGTCCTCGCCGAAGAGCTGGACGGCCTTCTCCATCAGGGGCTCGGCGAGCGTGGCGTACGTGGGGCTGCGGCCCGCCACATAGGCGAGGTCTCGGTAGGAGTGGGAGTTCTCGCCGCTGAGCTCGGCCTCGGAGAAGAAGCGGATCCAGTCGGGCTCGGGCTCGCCGTCGATCCCCACGTCGAGGAAGGTGTCCTCGGCCATCCGGACGGCCCGCTTGCACTTGCTGGGCTGGCCCATGTTGGCGTAGGCACGGGCCTCCATCGCATACAGCATGGCCTGGGTGCGCGGGGTGGCGCAGTCCCGGCTGCCGTACTGCGCGAGGTGGATCAGTTCGAGCGCGTCGTCGGGCCGTCCGAGGTGGATCATCTGGCGGCTCATGCTGGACAGGATGTACGAACCCAGGGGTTTGTCACCGGCCTCCTTGGAGGCGTGCAGCGCGAGGACGAAGTACTTCTGGGCGGTGGGCTGGAGGCCGACGTCGTAGCTCATCCAGCCCGCCAGCTCGGCCAGCTCGGCGGCGCACCGGAAGAGCCGCTTGGCAGTGGCCGCCGGCTGCGGTTCCTGCAGCAGGTCGGTGACCTCGTGGAGCTGTCCGACGACGGCCTTGCGTCGCAGTCCGCCGCCGCACTGGGCGTCCCACTGGCGGAACATCGCGGTGGTGGACTCCAGCAGATCGAGCTCGGGGCTGGAGAGCCGGGAGGGCCGGCGGGCCGCGGCCGCCGGTTCCGGTTCCGCGGAGCCGGCGGTGGAGACGGGCACCAGCCAGCGCTGCATGGGCTCGATGAGCGCGGGTCCGGCGGCCAGGGCGAGCGAGGAGCCGAGGAAGCCGCGGCGGGCGAGCATGAGGTCGCTGCGGGAGAACTCGCTGAGCAGTGCGACGGTCTGCGGGCCCGCCCAGGGCAGGTCGACGCCGGACACGGACGGCGACTGGTGCGCGGAGCGCAGTCCGAGGTCCTCGATGGCGACGACGGCGCCGAAGCGCTCCGAGAAG
This sequence comes from Streptomyces sp. NBC_01591, assembly GCF_035918155.1. Classification (NCBI taxonomy): domain Bacteria; kingdom Bacillati; phylum Actinomycetota; class Actinomycetes; order Kitasatosporales; family Streptomycetaceae; genus Streptomyces; species Streptomyces sp. NBC_01591. The sequence goes on along the minus strand of NZ_CP109327.1, from coordinate 6,367,679 downwards.
AGCTCGGAGAGGATGCGCGGGATCGGCTCGCGCGGCTGCTCGCCGTCGAGCCAGCGCCGCACCCGGGATGTGTCGGTGCTGATGTGGTGGGCACCCATCTGCCGCGCCCGGCGGTTCACCTGGCGGGCGAGCTCGCCCTTCGACCAGCCGCTTCGCACGAACCATGAGCTCAATTGCCCGTTGGGGCGCTTGCCGGCATTCGAATCGCCTGCGCCGCTGCCACTCACTGGAACGCCCCCATCCCGCTGAAATACCTGTCGCGCGAACCTTTACCAGAATGCCCTGAGCCGATGCCGCCCATGCGGCGGGTTGCGCACCGTCGAACAGGAAATCGGGTTGCCTCTGGCATACCCACGGGCGCACATACTTCCATGGTTCGCGTACCGACGGTAATCCTACGATCACCCTTCGGGCGAGGGTGATTACAGAAACGCCACCATTCGCCACCCCTTCGAATGAACGCCACCCCCGTCGGGCGCGATTCACTTGACACACGGCGATCAGCAGGGTGCGCAGTGATGCGGAACGGGGCGCGCGAAGGATGTCGCACGACCCCGAATGCCACCGGCGCACTCCGGATCGACGGCGACGACGGAGCGTCATGACTCGAGCCCGCGTCGTAACCACCGGCCAGTCGGACCCGTTGGAGGGGGCATGGGCTTCACGATCGGCGGCATCCGCGAGATGCGCACCGGCTCACGGCGCCGCGGCCGTGCGGCCGAGTGCACGGCAGTGGCCGAGTACACGGGACTGTGGGGCTGGGCCGTCGCGCCGGGAGCGCGAGCCGCGGCCGGCCGCTGCTCCTGCGGGCAGGCGAGCTGCCCCTCCCCCGGCGACCATCCACTGGACTTCGCCCCCGAGGTCCCCGCGGGCGCCACGCTCGACGCGGCGGCCGACGCGTGGGGCCGGACGCCGGGCGCCTCGATGCTGCTGCCGGTGGGGCGCACCTTCGACGTCCTCGATGTCGCCGAGGCGGCCGGGCGCCGGGCCCTGGTGCGGATGGAGCGGATGGGGCTGCCGCTCGGCCCGGTCGCGGTGACCCCGGCCGGGCGGGCGCAGTTCTTCGTGGCCCCGGGTGCCGCCGCCGAGCTCCCCCAGCTGCTGTACCGGATGGGCTGGGACGACGCGGGGCTGGATCTGCGGGCGCTGGGGCCCGGCTGCCACATCACCGCCCCGCCGTCCGACAAGGGCGGCCTGGGCCCGGTCCGGTGGCTGCGCCCGCCGGTGCTGGACACGGCGGCCGCGCCGCCGCAGGCGCGGCTGCTGCTGGGCACGCTGGCGTACAGCTGCCATCGCGCGCCGCTCTGCGGCTGAGCACGCCGACATCGGAAACGGTCCCGTACGACGCCGAAGAGCCCGACCGCAGCTGCATCATGCGGTCGGGCTCTTCGTGATCAGGTGATCGGACGCTTCGTGTGCGGCGCCCGGTGTCAGTCCCCGATCAGGGCGTCCACGAACGCCTCCGGCTCGAACGGGGCCAGATCGTCCGGCCCCTCGCCGAGACCGACCAGCTTCACCGGTACGCCCAGCTCGCGCTGGACGGCGATGACGATGCCGCCCTTGGCGGTGCCGTCCAGCTTGGTGAGCGCGATGCCGGTGATGTCCACGACCTCGGCGAAGACCCGGGCCTGCACCAGACCGTTCTGGCCGGTCGTGGCGTCGAGGACGAGCAGGACCTCGTCGAGCGGTCCGTGCTTCTCGACGACCCGCTTGACCTTGCCGAGCTCGTCCATCAGCCCGGTCTTGGTGTGCAGCCGTCCGGCGGTGTCGATGAGGACCACATCGGCACCCTCGGCGATACCTTCCTTCACCGCGTCGAAGGCGATCGACGCGGGGTCGCCACCCTCGGGGCCGCGCACGGTGCGGGCGCCGACGCGCTCGCCCCAGGTCTGGAGCTGGTCGGCGGCGGCCGCCCGGAAGGTGTCGGCCGCGCCGAGCACGACGCTGCGGCCGTCGGCGACGAGCACCCGGGCCAGCTTGCCGGTGGTGGTGGTCTTGCCGGTTCCGTTGACGCCGACGACCATCACGACGCCGGGGGTGTCGAGGCCGCTCTCCGTCTTGACCGCACGGTCGAAGTCGGTGCCGAGCAGGTTGAGGAGCTCCTCGCGCAGCAGCGCGCGCAGCCCGTCGGGGGTACGGGTGCCGAGCACGCGGACGCGCTCACGGAGCCGCTCCACCAGTTCCTGGGTGGGTGCGACGCCGACGTCGGCGGTGAGGAGGGTGTCCTCGATCTCCTCCCAGGTGTCCTCGTCGAGGTTGTCCCGGGACAGGAGCGTGAGCAGCCCCTTGCCGAGGGAGTTCTGCGAGCGGGCGAGCCGGGCGCGCAGCCGTACCAGACGGCCGGCGGTGGGCTCGGGCACTTCGAGGGCGGGGGCGGCGGGCGCCTCCGGCTCGACGGCCTCGGGGGCCTCCTCGGCGGGAGCCTCGGCCTCGGGCGGGCCGACCTCCTCGATGGTGCGGCGCGGTTCCTCGCGCGGCGTTTCGGCTTCCTCGCCGACATGGGGCTCGGCGGGAGGAGTGATGGTCGGCGTGCTCGACGGTGCCGGGGGCAGCTGCTTCTTCTTGCGGCTGCTGACCACGAGCCCGCTGATCACGCCGACCGCGACCAGGGCGATGACTACAGCAAGGATGACGAATTCCATAACCCACCCAGTATCAGTCACGTCCGCCCGAGGGGGCCGCCCCGAGGGATCCCCCGAGTATCCCCTTGGTCGTTATGCACCTTTTGGAGGTAAAGGTACGATCCTGCCTGTGGAGACCCGTGGCCTGGAGCCAGTCCCCGACAACGAGCGCACCGGCCGGGTCCGGACCCTCTTCCCCACCTGGGTCGGCGCGAACCTGACCGTGCTCCTGCTCACCGTCGGCGCGGGGCTCGTCGTCTTCAACGGGCTGAATCTCTGGCAGGTGCTGGTGGTCGCGGTCATGGCCTCGGTCATCGGGTTCGGGCTGGTCGGGCTGGTCTCGATCGCGGGCAGGCGGGGCGGAGCCCCCGGCATGGCGCTCTCCCGGGCCGTTTTCGGACAGCGCGGCAATCTGCTGCCCGGCGCGCTGACCTGGGTCGCCCGCTGGGGCTGGGAGACCGTGAACGCGGTCACCGGCACCTACGCGGTGCTCGCCGTGCTGAATCTGCTCTTCGGCGTCACGGGCAGCCACCGGCTGACCCTGGTGACCCTGCTCGCCTTCGTGGGATGCAGCTGCCTGGTGTCCGGGCTGGGCATGGGGGCGCTGCGGGTGTGCTGCACATGGTCGGCGTACCTCTTCGGTGGCGTCAGCGTGCTCGTACTGGTCCACCTGATCGGCACGACCGACTGGCGGGACGCACTGGGCAGGCCCCCCGGACCGGCGACGATGATGATCGCCGGGGTCGGCACCCTGGCGGCGGGCGGTATCAGCTGGGCCCCGTCGGGCCCCGACTTCGCCCGCTATCTGCCGCGCACGGCCTCCGGCCGGGCGATGGTCGGGGCGGCCGTGGGCGGCGCCGGGATCGTGTATCTGCCGATGGTGCTTATGGGGTCCGTGATGGCGGTCGCCGAGCCGGGCCTGGCCGTCACCCGTGACCCGGTCGCGTTCATCGGCCCCTTGCTGCCCGACTGGCTCTCGGTGCCGTATCTGCTGTTCGCCGTGGTCGGCATGGTGCTGATCAACTCGATGTCGCTGTATTCGGCCGGATTCACCGCACAGACGCTGGGATTCATGGTCCCCCGCACCTGGGCGGTCGGCGTGAATGCCGCCATCAGCCTCTTTCTGGGCGCGACGCTGATGCTCACGGCCACGCGTTTCCTGGATTCCTTCATCTCCTTCCTGACGCTTCTCGCCGTGACGTTCTCCGCATGGATCGGGGTCTTCGGCGTGGATCTGCTGCGGGGCCGTACGTACGATCCGGTGGCGCTCCTGGACACCACGCCGAGCAGCGCCTACTGGTACACCGGAGGCTTCGCCGTGCCGGCCGTGGCCGCGTGGGCCGCGGGCCTGGTGACGGGCCTGCTCTTCACCGGCGTGCGGTGGTTCACCGGGCCGCTCGCCACCACCTGGGTCGGGCGTCAGGGGCTGGGCTGGACGGCCACGATCACCGTCTCCGCCGCGCTGTACGCGGTCCTGCCGCGTTCCGCCGGACGGGCCCGGAAGAACGCCGCCGGCACACCCCTACACTTCTGACGCCTCATCAGATACTGTCCCGCCTCGCCTGGGCCTGTCCGACCCTGATCCGCCGGACAGGCCCTGGTCCGCCCGACGATGGGGACAAGTGTCATGGCCTTCACAGTGGTCCGGTTCAATCTCGTCGATCCCGATGCCACCCCCGAGCCGCTCTCGGCCCGTTACCGCGCCGCGCTGGAGATGGCCGCGTACGCCGACGAGCACGGCGTCGACACCGTACAGACCGAGGAACACCATGGCGCCGCCAACTCCTGGCTGCCTTCTCCCTTCGTCTTCGCGGGCTCGGTCTTCGGCGCCACCCGCCGGATCGCGGTCACCGTCTCGGCGGTCATCGGTCCGCTGCACGACCCGCTGCGGCTGGCCGAGGACATCGCGGTCCTGGACCTGCTGAGCGCCGGCCGGCTGGTCACGGTGGCGGGGATCGGTTACCGGCCCGAGGAGTACGAACAGGCGGGGGTCGAATGGGGCAGGCGCGGCAGGCTCCAGGACGAGCTCCTGGAGACGCTGCTGCAGGCATGGACCGGTGAGCCGTTCCCGTACCGGGGCCGTACGGTCAGGGTCACGCCGCGCCCGTACACCCCGCCGCACCCGCTGCTGCTGGTGGGCGGCAGTTCGCGGGCGGCGGCGCGGCGGGCGGCCCGGTTCGGGCTGCCGTTCTTCCCGAGCGCGCATCTGCCGGAGCTGGAGGCGTACTACCAGGAGCGGCGTGCCGAGTTCGGGACGGACGGCTTCTGCATGATGCCCGCCGCCGAGACACCACTGCTGCATGTGTCGACGGACCCGGACCGGACCTGGGCGGAGTACGGCGAGCACTTCCTGCACGAGGCGCGCACGTACGCCTCCTGGCAGTCCAAGGACATCCGCTCCGCCGTGCGTTCGGCGGCGACGACGGTGACGGAGCTGCGGGCCGAGGGGGTCTACCGGGTCGTCACCCCCGACGAGTGCGCCGCGGCGGCCGTGGAGCTGGACAGTCTGGTGCTGCATCCGCTCTGCGGCGGGATGCCGGTCGAGGAGGGGTGGCGCAGTCTGCGGCTGTTCTGCGAGGCGGTCGCACGCTGACCCGTACCGGCCAAACCGCCCCGGCCCGCGGGTGCGGGCCGGGGCGTTCCGGACAGAGGAGCGGGGCAGCGGGGATCAGCCCATCTCCTCCAACGCCTTGCCCTTGGTCTCCTTCACGAACTTGAGCACGAAGGGGATCGAGAGCGTGGCGAAGCATGCGTAGATGATGTACGTGCCCGACAGGTTCCAGTCGGACAGGCTCGGGAAGCTCGCGGTGATCGCCCAGTTGGCGATCCACTGCGCGGACGCGGCGACGCCGAGCGCGGCGGCGCGGATCTTGTTGGGGAACATCTCACCGAGGAAGACCCAGACGACGACACCCCACGACAGGGCGAAGAAGAGCACGAACACATGGGCCGCGACGAGCGCCACGACGCCCTGGGTGCTCGGCAGTTTGCCGTCGACCAGGTCGGCGGAGAAGGCCCATGCCTCGAAGGCGAGGGCGATGGCCATACCGGTGGAGCCCACCAGCGCGAGCGGCTTGCGGCCCACCCGGTCCACCAGGACCATCGCGATGACGGTACCGATGATGTTGATGATGGAGGTGGTGAACGACCAGAAGAACGAGGCGCTCGGATCGATGCCGACGGACTGCCAGAGCGTCGCGGAGTAGTAGAACGCCACGTTGATGCCGACGAGTTGCTGGAAGACCGACAGGCCGATACCGACCCAGACGATCGGCAGGAAGCCGAAGCGGCTGCCGAGCAGGTCCTTGAAGGTGGACTTGTGCTCGCGGTGCATGGCGATCTCGATCTCGGCCACCCTGGCGTCGAGGTCGACGTTCTTGCCCTCGACCTCCTCAAGGATCTTCCGGGCCCGCTCCTTCTTGCCGATCGAGATCAGGAATCGCGGCGACTCGGGGATCGCGAGGGACAGAAGTCCGTACAGGACGGCCGGGACGACCATGACGCCGAGCATCCACTGCCAGGCTTCGAGGCCGCCGATCTTCCCGCGCTGGTCGCCGTCGGCGAGCTGCAGGATGCCGTAGTTGACCAGCTGGGAGATGGCGATGCCGATGACGATCGCCGCCTGCTGGAAGGAGCCGAGCCGGCCGCGGTAGGCGGGCGGCGAGACCTCCGCGATGTACGCCGGGCCGATCACCGAGGCCATGCCGATGGCGAAGCCGCCGATGATGCGCCACATAGCCAGGTCCCAGAGCGCGAACGGGAGCGCGGAGCCGACGGCGCTGATGGTGAAGAGCACGGAGGCGATCTGCATGCAGCGGATACGGCCGATGCGGTCGGCGATGCGCCCCGCGGTGGCCGCGCCGATCGCACAGCCGATCAGGGCGATGGCGATGACCTGGGCGAGCGTTCCCGAGCCGATGTCGTAGCGGCTGCGGATCGCCTCGACGGCGCCGTTGATGACGGAGCTGTCGTAACCGAACAGGAAACCGCCCATCGCGGCGGCGGCGGTGATGAAGATGACATGGCCGAGGTGGTCCGGGTGGGCCGCTCGGGCTCCGGACGCCGGTCCCTGCGATGTGCTGGTCACATGAACTCCTGATGCCTGGCCGCGTCGTCAGGTGTGGGGGGGAACTGTTCCAAGTGGCGCATAACTCCTCGACTGCCACCACTTGAAAGCAAAAACGACGTTGCAGAGGCTATTCGTTCAAATTTCGAAGTCAACATCAGACCAGTGCGCACAACTACCCAGAAACACCCAAAATGCATGTTGAAGTGTTGAAGATTGAGTAAAGCCTCAGCGGAGGCGCTGGCTGATGACCTTCGAGACGCCGTCGCCCTGCATCGAGACGCCGTACAGCGCGTCGGCGACCTCCATCGTCCGCTTCTGATGCGTGATCACGATGAGCTGCGAGCTCTCCTGGAGCTCCTCCATGATCCGGATCAGCCGCTGGAGATTGGTGTCGTCGAGCGCCGCCTCGACCTCGTCCATCACATAGAACGGGCTCGGCCGGGCCTTGAAGATGGAGACCAGCAACGCCACCGCCGTGAGCGAGCGTTCACCGCCGGACAGCAGCGAGAGCCGCTTGACCTTCTTGCCGGGCGGCCTCGCCTCGACGTCCACACCGGTCGCGAGCATGTTGTCCGGGTCGGTCAGGATGAGCCGGCCCTCGCCGCCCGGGAAGAGCCGCGAGAAGACGCCCTCGAACTCGCGGGCCGTGTCCCGGTACGCCTCCGTGAACACCTGCTCGACCCGCTCGTCGACCTCCTTGATGACCTGTATCAGATCGGCCCGGGTCTTCTTCAGGTCTTCGAGCTGCTCGGAGAGGAACTTGTGCCGCTCCTCCAGCGCCGAGAACTCCTCCAGGGCAAGCGGATTCACCTTCCCGAGTTGCTGATACGCCCGTTCGGCCGACTTCAGCCGCTTCTCCTGCTCGGCCCTGACGAACGGCTTCGGCTGGTTGCGCGGATGCTCCGGGTCCGGCGGCAGCTCCTCGCCCGCCGCGGCCGGTGACGGCGGTACGAGCTGGTCGGGGCCGTACTCGGCGGCCAGCCCGGCCGGCTCGACACCCAGCTCCTCCAGCGCCTTCGCCTCCAGCTGCTCTATCCGCAGCCGCTTCTCGGCACCGAGCACCTCGCCGCGGTGGACGGAGTCGGTGAGCTTGTCCAGCTCGCTCTTGAGGTCGCGGCCCCGGCCGCGCTCGGCCGCCAGGTCCCGTTCCCGCTCCGCCTTCGCGGCCTCGGCCACGACCCGCTCCCGCTCGGCCCGTACGACGGACACCTCGACGTGCGCGAGCAGCTGACGGGCACCGGACGCGACGGCGGAGGCCACCGCCGCCTCGTGCCGCAGCCGGGCCCGGCGCCGCTCGGCGCGGGCGCGGGCCTCCCGCTCGGCGCGGGCGCCCCGGTCGAGGGAGTCCGCGCGGCCGGCGAGCGCCTTGACCCTCTCCTCGTGGGTGCGCACCTGGAGACGGGCCTCCATCTCGGTCTGGCGGGCGTTGGCACCGTCGGCGGCGAGCCGGTCCCGTACGGAGGTGTCCGGCTCCTCCTCCACCGGCATCTCCTCGGCGACGAGCAGCCGCTCGGCCAGCTCCTCGGCCTCCTCGGTCGCCCGTTCGAGGGCCTCCTGGGCGCGGGCGGCCGACGCGGTCATCCGCTCGGCCTCACCGGCCGCGCCACGGGCCTGACCGGCCAGCCGCCCGAGCTGCTGGGACACCCCGGACTTCTCCCGCTCGGCGGCCCGGCGCCGCTCCCCGAGCTCCTCGACCAGCCCGGCACCGGCCCGGCGCCGCTCCCCCGCGATCCGCTGCGCCTCGGTCAACTCGGCGCACTCTACGGCCAGTTCCTCCAGCTGGGCGGCGGCCTCGTCGACCGAAGCCTGTACTTCGAGGAGGCTCGGCGCCCCGGCGGAACCGCCGTGCGCGAAGTGGGCCGAGAGAATGTCGCCCTCGGCGGTCACGGCCGTCAGCTCCGGGTGTACGACGACGAGGTCCTCGGCGTCCTCCAGGGTGCCGACGACCACCATGTCCCGCACCAGCCTGCGTACGGCGCCCATCAGTTCGACGGGCCCCCGCACCAGATCGCCCACGGCGGGCGGCCCTTCGGCTCGCCCCCCTTGCACTTGCCCCTGCCCCGGTACGTGCACAGCAGCCACATCGGCAACACCAGCACCATCGACACCACCAGCACCACCGGCCCCAGGGGCACCCCCCTGATCGGGTACCCCGGCGCGCCGCACCCCGCCCAGCAGCAGCGCGGCCCGCCCCGCGTCCTGCTTGCGCAGCAGCCTGATCGCCTCCGCCGCCGTGGCCGGGTCCGTCACCGCGACCGCGTCCGCCGCCGCGCCCAGAGCCGCCGCCACCGCCACCTCGTGCCCCGGCGCCACCGTCAGGAGTTCCGCGGCCGGACCGAGCAGCCCCGACAGCCGGTCCCGCGCTCCGAGCAGCGCACCCGTGCCGTCCTTGCGGCGCAGACCGAGGGCCAGCGCCTCGTGGCGGGCCGCGACCGCCGCCCGCTTCCGTTCCGCGGCGGTGGCGGCCTCCCGGGCCGCGGAGAGCGCCGCCTCCGCCTCCGCGAGTTCCCGCTTGGCGGCATCGTGCCGCTCGCCGAGCTCCTGATCGCCGGCGTCCAGACCCTCGACCTCCGCCTTGAGCTCTTCGTACTCCTCCTGGGCGGTGACCGCCCGCTGCCGCGCCTCGTCCCGGGAAGCGGCCAGCCGGTCGATCTCGGCCTGCGCCGAACCGGCCCGGCCGCGGGCCGCGTTGACCTGTCCGTTCAGCCGGGCGAGCCCTTCGCGGCGGTCCGCGATGGCGCGGGCGGCGTCCTTGAGCCTGCGTTCCTCGGCCGCCAACTCCCGTTCCAGCTCGGCACGGTGGGCCGCGGTGTCCTCCAGCGCGTGTTCCGCGGCCTCCAGCGCGGCCGCCAGCTCCGCCTCCTGCTCGCGGATCCGGGCCGCCTCCCGTTGCATGTCCTCGGGGTCGCGACCGCGCCGCTCCTCCTCCGGAGGAGCGGAGGCGCTCTTCACCCGGGCGTCGGCCAGCGAGATCGTGCCGCGCACCCGTTCGGCCAGCTGGGACAGCTCGTACCAGGTCTGCTGGGCCCGCTGGAGCCGCGGCGCCAGTCGTCGTACCTCGTCCTCCAGCTCCGCCTCACGCGCCAGGGCCGCCTTGAGTTCCGCCTCCGCGGCCTCCCGGCGCTGCTTGAGCGCAGCCTCGTCGGCGATCTCGCTGCGCAGCGCCGTGCGCAGCCGCACCAGGTCGTCGGCGAGCAGCCGCAACTTGGCATCGCGCAGGTCGGCCTGGATGACGGCGGCCCGGCGCGCCACAGCGGCCTGCCGGCCGAGCGGTTTCAGCTGCCGCCGCAATTCGTCGGTGAGGTCCTGGACGCGCGCGAGGTTGGCCCCCATGGCGTCCAGTTTCCGCAGCGCCTTCTCTTTCCGCTTGCGGTGCTTGAGCACACCCGCGGCTTCCTCGATGAACGCGCGACGGCCCATCGGATCGGCGTGGAGCACGGAGTCCAGCTGGCCCTGACCGACGATGACATGCATCTCGCGGCCGATGCCGGAGTCCGAGAGGAGTTCCTGGATGTCCAGGAGCCGGCAGGTGTCGCCATTGATCTGGTACTCGCTGCCGCCGTTGCGGAACATGATCCGAGTGATCGTCACTTCGGCGTACTCGATGGGCAGTGCGCCGTCGGAATTGTCGATGGTCAGCGATACTTCGGCCCTGCCGAGCGGCGGACGCCCGGTGGTTCCGGCGAAGATCACGTCTTCCATCTTGCCGCCGCGCAGGGATTTGGCGCCCTGTTCTCCCATGACCCAGGAAAGCGCGTCCACCACATTGGACTTTCCGGACCCATTGGGGCCGACGACGCATGTGATGCCGGGTTCGAACCGCAGTGTCGTGGCGGAGGCGAACGATTTGAAACCACGCAGGGTCAGGGCCTTGAGGTGCACGCCGCCGGACTCTACCTTTCGCTCTCGGTTTCGCTGATGAAGGTGCAGGGCACATCAGACGTTAAGGGAAGGGGTGTACGCCGGGGGCGGGTCCCGCACAGGTCCGGACGGAAAAGGATCCGAAGGATCCGAACGGAAAAAGAAAGAAGGGACGCCGAAGCGCCCCTTGTAAATCTTGTGCGGTGTTACGTGCGGTGTGCTGGTGCAGCTGCGCATGGCGGATCGAGGACATGTCACGTGGGTGACAGCTCAAGAGCAGTGATCTTCAGTGATCCGGCGACGATCCGGGTGATGATCTCGGACGGCTGACGCGTACGTCCCGACCGGCCCCTGGGGGCCATCGGTCAGGTCAGCGCCGGCTCCGCCTGAGGTACGTCGATGTCGATGCTGTCGAGCAGCGACTCTTGGTGCTGGGCGGCGGCATTGAGCGCGTCGTTCTCGTCCTGAATCCGTACGAGCTCGGATTCAAGATCCTGGACGCGCTGCTGGAGCCGTCGCATCTCGGCGAGGAGTCGCGGGTCGGAACCGCCGACGTAACCGAGAAGCGCCTTTGCCATGATGGATGGTCCTCCACACTGAGTGACCGACCGATGCGGTGTGGGTCGTGAGGGAATCGCACCCGCGGTGCTCGGCAGCGCTCTGTAGTCACTGCTGTTCTGCTGCCAAACAGCTCTGCCAAACAGCTAAGGTGCGCGGGGATTTCAGCGTCTCACCAAAAAGTTTGACGGTCAACACGATCACACCCTGTAGAGGCGGGCAGCCCGGGGGCGCGCGGCTTGGCGATCATGCGGCGCGACTCTCCTGCGGGACCCTGCGGGGCGTGGAGATCATCCTTACTCCCGCAGCCTGGCACGGTAACCGAATCTTGGCAACCACCCGGACATTCCGCAGGTCATTTCATGTGTACGCAGATGAGCGCGCCGCCCGGTAACCCCTCGCCCTGTTTCGAACACGGTCCGAACGCGACCTCTTTCGCACCCCCGGAACGGACCCGGATCAGCGGATCGCGAAGCCCTCGTAACCGCCGCGCGGGGTGTCCCATATCTCAGTGACCCCGTCGACTCGGCCGGGTGTGTCGTCCGAACGCAGCCAGTCCAGCAGGCGGTGGCAATTCTCACGTCGCCCCTCGGCGACGACCTGCACCCGGCCGTCGTCGAGATTGAGCGCGAATCCGGTGAGGCCCCCGATCTCCAGGGCGTTTGCCCTGGTGAACCAGCGGAACCCTACTTGCTGTACTCGGCCGCGTACCCATGCGGTGAGTCGTACATCTTCGTTCATGGCCGAACGCTAACCGCCCAATTGCTCTCGGAGCACTTCCTGCCGTTGGGCCATGGCGTACAGTCCCGACGCAATGGCCTCACCCGAACGGGTGAAGCGTATTGACGCCGGAAGCGGCGTCCAGACCGTCAGAAGGGCTCAGCAGATGGGACGCCACCGACGCTCCGCCGCAGCTCCCGCCGCTGAGGACCACGCGGCGGGGGGTGCGGGCCGCAGCCAGGGCGGGCACCGCAGGAAGCGGTCCGGAGCGCCTGGCCGTACGGGACTGATCGGCGTCTCCGCGGCCCTTGCCGTGGGAGCCGTGGCGGTGGCCTCCGGCCTGGTACCCGGCGGCGACACCTACACGGTGGGCGGTGGCGTCGCGGACCAGGTGCGTTCCGGGGGCGCCCCCGATCTGCTGACCCAGGGCGGCTCCACCACCGCACCGGCCGACCGCGGTACCGCGTCCGACCCGGCCAGCCGCGGCGTCGGACGGGCCGAAGGTCCGACCAGTGCGGAGTCCCCCACCGGATCCCCCGCGTCCGCTTCGAAGTCGTCCGGGCCGGCCGAGCGGACGAAGCCGTCCCGGTCGGCGCCGTCGCAGACCCCTTCGGCCGAGACCGACAAGAGCACCGCCCCCGCAGCCGAGAAGTCGTCGGCCGCGCCGAAGGCCTCTGCCTCCGCCCCCGCGACCCGCAGCGCCGCGGCCCCGGCCCCGACCGACGCCTCCGCCCAGTCCGCCGTGCTGGCCCTGGTCAACCAGGAGCGCGCGAAGGTCGGCTGCAGCCCGCTGACCGCCAGCGCCTCGCTCGCCTCGCTCGCCCAGGACTTCAGCGCGGACATGGCCGCCCGTGGCTTCTTCGACCACACGGACCCCGATGGCCGGACTCCCTGGGACCGCGCCTCGAAGGCCGGTGTGCAGGGCCTCGCCGCCGAGAACATAGCCCGCGGCCAGGCCGACGCGCAGGCCGTGATGGATTCCTGGATGAACAGCGACGGCCACCGGGCGAACATACTCAACTGCGACTACAAGACGCTCGGCATCGGTGTGCACTACGGCTCCGGCGGCCCCTGGTGGACCCAGGACTTCGGCTTCTGACCGCCAGCACCCCGGCACTTACCCGGGGAAAGCGCACTCCTACGGTGAGCGCTGCGCGGGCGTACGCTGCCCGCATGGACGAGAACACCTCTCTGGACGCGCTCGCCTTTGATGTGTTCTCCAGACAGTGCCCCTCACGCGGCACGCTGGAGCATGTCACCGGGCGCTGGGGCAGTCTCACGCTGGGAGCGCTGCACGAAGGCGGCTTCCGCTTCAACGAACTCCGCCGCCGGGTCGACGGGGTGAGCGAGAAGATGCTCTCCCAGACACTCCACGCCCTGGAACGGGACGGTCTGGTCCACCGCGAGGCCCAGCCGACCAATCCGCCGCGCGTCGACTACGAGCTGACGCCCCTGGGCCGGCACGTGGCCGAGCGGCTGCTCGCGCTGATCCAGCTCGTCGAGGGCCGGATGCCCGAGGTGCTCCGGGCCCGTGACCGCTACGACGAGACGCACCCCACGCCTTAGACCGACCGGCAATTGGGGGGCGGCGTCGCGGGGCTGGGTGCGCGCATCTGCCGCGTTGTCGTCAATCACCATGGCTCCGCCATGCCTCAATCCTCCGCCTTGCAGCTGCACGCGCCCAGCCCCGCTCCTTCTCCCACCCCCCAATTGCCGGTCGGTCTTAGACGGTCGCGCGCGGCGGCCGCTGGCAGCGCGGGCAGAAGTAGCTGGAGCGGTTCATCCAGGGGCGGCGGCGCATCGGCGTACCGCAGCGGTGACAGGGCTCGTCCTCGCGTCCGTAGGCGTCGAGCGAGCGGTCGAAGTAGCCGGACTCGCCGTTCACATTGACGTAGAGGCTGTCGAAGCTGGTGCCGCCCTGGTCGAGCGCCGCGTTCATCACGTCGCGGACATGGCCGAGCAGTTCGGCCGACTTGGGGCGGGTGAGGGTCGCGGTCGGCCGGTCGTAGTGCAGTCTGCTGCGCCAGAGCGCCTCGTCCGCGTAGATGTTGCCGACGCCGCTGATCAGCGACTGGTCGAGCAGGGCCCGCTTGACGGTCGTACGGCGCAGCCGCAGGGCCGCGTGGAAAGCGGCGTCGTCGAACGCCGGGTCCAGTGGGTCGCGGGCTATGTGCGCGATGGTGTCGGGCAGCCCGTCGGGAGTGTTCTCGTGGAGCGAGAGCCCGCCGAAGGTCCGCTGGTCGACGAAGCGGAGCTCGGTGCCCACGGCGTCGTCGAAGCGGATCCGGATGCGCAGATGCTTCTCGTCCGGTGCGTCCTGCGGCTGTACGAGCAGCTGGCCGCTCATGCCGAGGTGGCCGAGGAGCGAGCTGGACGCGTCGTCCAGCGGCACCCAGAGGTACTTGCCGCGACGCATCGCCGTTCCGAAACGGGCGCCGCCGAGCCGGGCCGCGAAGTCCACACCACCGGCGAGATGGCGGCGGACCGCGCGCGGGTGCAGCACCTCGACGTCGCCGACCGTGCGGCCGGTGACCCAGCGTTCGAGACCACGTCGTACGACTTCGACCTCGGGCAGCTCGGGCACGGTGTCGCTCCTGAAGGGATGACCTGAGAAAAGAGTACGTTTCCGGACAGGACGAACCCCCCGGTGCGCGGGGGCACCGGGGGGTTCTGGGGGTCAGGCCGGAGCCGCGTCCGTGGACGGCGACGGGCCTGCAGGGGTGTCGGCGGCCCCTCCGTCGGCTGCGGCCTTCGCCGCAGCCGCCCGTTCCTCCGCGGCGGCGCTGATCTCGCGCCAGGCGGACTCCGCCGCCTGCTGCTCCGCTTCCTTCTTGCTACGGCCGGTGCCGGTGCCGTACGAGACACCACCGACGCGAGCAGCAGCAGTAAAGGTCTTCTCGTGATCCGGGCCGGTCTCCGTGACGAGGTACTCGGGGACTCCGAGGCTCTCGCCGGCGGTGAGCTCCTGGAGACTGGTCTTCCAGTCCAGGCCGGCACCGAGGTTCGAGGACCTGTCGATCAGCGGGTCGAAGAGCCGGTGGACCAGCTCCGAGGCCGCGCTGAGGCCCTGGTCGAGATAGACCGCACCGATCACCGCTTCGAGGGTGTCGGCGAGGATGGATGCCTTGTCCCGGCCTCCCGTGCCCTCTTCACCCCGGCCGAGCCGGATGAAGGAGCCGAGTTCGAGGCCGCGGCCCACTTCCGCAAGCGCACGCGAGTTGACCACCGCGGCCCGCAACTTGGCCAGCTGGCCTTCGGGCAGGTCGGGGTGGGTGCGGTACAGCGTGTCCGTGACCACCAGGCCGAGCACCGAATCCCCGAGGAATTCGAGCCGCTCGTTGGTGGGCAGACCGCCGTTCTCGTATGCGTACGAACGGTGGGTCAGCGCACGCACCAGAAGGGCGGTCTCGAGTTGGTACCCGAGCCGCCCTTCCAGAAGCGTGTGGGACGAGGCTGTGTTGACGTTGTCTGCCTTCTTCTTGGCGTTGGACAACTCAGACATCGGGCCTCTCACCAGCCGCTCAGACCTCGAGGACCTGGCGCTTGTTGTACGTGCCGCAGCTGGGGCACGCGATGTGCTGCAGCTTCGGCTCCTGGCAACGCTCACACGAAACCAGGGTGGGGACCGCAGCCTTCCACTGCGACCGGCGGTGGCGCGTGTTGCTGCGCGACATCTTCCGCTTCGGAACAGCCACGGCTACTTCTCCTGCTTCTCGTCGACGCCCGCTTCGGCGCCGCCCATGTTGTCCTTCTCGCCGTCCTGAACGGTGTCGGCGAGTCCTTGCAATGCCGCCCAACGGATGTCGACGGCATCATGGTGGTGGCCGGGGTTCTCGTCCAGCCTGATTCCGCATTCGGAACACAGGCCGGCACAGGACTCCCGGCACACCGGCTGCATCGGCAGTGCGAGCACCACCGCATCGCGCAGCACTGGTTCGAGGTCGAACAGGCCGTCCTCGATGAAGAGCCTGTCCTCGTCGTCCTCGGCGTCGTCGGCCGGCTCCGCCTTGCTGCTGCGGCCCCGGTCATCGGCGTCAGGGTACGAGAACATCTCCTGGAAGTCCGCCGCAACCTCTAGGCGCAGCGGCTCCAGACACCTTACGCACTCCCCCTCGGCCGACGCACGGGCGGTGCCTGTGACAAGCACCCCCTCCATGACCGACTCGAGGCGGAGGTCCAGCTCCACGGGTGCGCCTTCCGGCACACCGATGACCCCTTCGATGCCGAGGACCGACGGCGGACCAGGTGCGTCCACCGGGCGGGAGAGCCGCTGGAGGGCACCGGGACGCCGGCCCAGCTCGTGCGTGTCGAACACGAGGGGGTTTCGGTGGTCGAGGTGGCCGTTCAGGGCTTTTCCTGCTTTCGAAATCATGTGCAACGCACATCGTGGGGAGGGCCGCCCGGATTCGGAGTCGAAGCAGGCAGCCGGGATCGCGGACATACGCGCGACCGAAGAGCCAGGATACTGGACGTGCCGCCCAGCTCCCAATCCGGGCCGTCGGGGCCGCCTGCCCCCGGGCTCCGGTCCCGTCCGGTCAGCGCTCCTGCTCGTACCGGCGGAGCTGGTCCAGGTCGATCATGCTGGTGTCGAACAGGCTGGTCTCGTCGAGGGCGCTCTCGCCCTGCTGCTGGAGAGCCTGCTGCGGCTGCACGGGCTGCTGCTGCCAGCCGTCGTACCCCTGGACCGGGACCTGGGCCTGGCCCTGGCTCTGGTCGTAGCCCTGCTGCTGATAGGCCGCGGCGTACGGGTCCGGCTGCTGCTGGTACCCGTAGACGTCCTGCTGCGGCTGGTCCTGGTACGCGTAGGTCTCCGCGTAGCCCGGCTGGGCCTGGGCGGGGAAGTGCGGCTGGGCCTGCTGGTGCACCGGCTGCGGCTCCGGGGTGGCGATCTCGGCGAGGCCGGCCCAGTGGTCCTCGTCGCTGATGTGTGCCTGGTTGCCCGCCGCGTCCTGGGCGGCCACGTGGGCACCCAGTTCGTCGGTGGCGACCCGGCCGTGCAGCTTCTGCCGGCCGCGGCCGACCGCCTCCAGGGTCTTGGCGAGCACGGCCTCGAAGGCGCCCAGCTTGGTGTCGACGTATTCGTCCGCCCGGCGCTGGAGCGTGGCGGGGTCGGTGCTGCGCTCGGGGGCCTCGGCGAAGTCCGGGTCCTCGTAGCCCTGCTCGTCGAAGGGCTGGCCACGGCCGAGGAGCTTCTCGCGGCCCCGGTCGACGGAGCCGATCGTCTTGGTGAGGACGACCTCGAAGTTGGCGAGCTTGCTGTCGACGTACTCGTCGGCTTCGGCGCGGACCTCGGCGGCCTCCCGGCGGGCCTCTTCGAGGATGCGGTCGGCCTCGCTGCGGGACTGCCTGGCGACCTCGGTGTCGGAGATCAGCGAGGTGCGCTCGGCGCGGGCGGCCCCGATGATCCGCTCGGCCTCCTGGCGGGCCTGCTCGGCCAGCTGTTCCTGGCCGCCGATGAGCTCCTGGGCGTGGGCGAGCGAGCCGGGCAGGGCCTCGCGCACCTCTTCGAGCATCGCGAGCAGTTCGGCGCGGTTGACCACGCACGAAGCCGACATGGGCATCGACCGGGCGTTCCCGACCGTTTCGACGATCTCGTCGAGCTTCTTCTGCACGTCCACCGTGTGCTCGCCACTCTCTACAGCCGATTGGAGACGGACGGGACGACTGTACGGCCAGTCGGCGCCCGTCCGACACCTGGTGACGGGCCGTCAGCTCTTCAGTCCCGGGCGAGACGCTCGGTGAGGGCCTGGTGGACCGGCGGGGGGAGCAGGTGGGAGACGTCGCCGCCCCAGGTGGCGACCTCCTTGACCAGGGAGGACGACAGGAAGCTGTAGGTGGGATTGGTCGGCACGAAGAGCGTCTCGACGCCGGAGAGGCCGTTGTTCATCTGGGCCATCTGGAGCTCGTAGTCGAAGTCGCTGACGGCCCGCAGGCCCTTCACGATCGCCGGGATGTCGCGCTGCTTGCAGAAGTCGACCAGGAGGCCGTGGAAGGACTCGACCTGGACGTTGCCGAAGTCCGCGGTGACCTGGCGGATCAGGTCGATCCGCTCGTCGACCGTGAACAGGCCCTTCTTGGACTGGTTGATCATCACCGCGACGTGTACGACGTCGTACAGCTTCGAGGCGCGGCCAATGATGTCGAGGTGTCCATTGGTGATGGGGTCGAACGACCCCGGACAGACGGCGCGGCGCAACTTGGTTCCCTCGCTCTCCGGTGCGGTCATCGTGCGTCTTCGCACGTAGAGGCGGCGCGACCGTACCAAAGCGTTCCTTCGCCGTAACGGCGGGCCCGCAATGGTTCGAATCCCTCGGGCCAGCCGAATTCTCCGCCTCTGGTGCTGCGTTCCACGGTGACGAGGGCGTCGGCCGTGAGCCAGCCCTGGGCACGGAGTGTGAGCAGTATCTCGCCAAGATCGTCGTCGGTGACGGCGTACGGCGGGTCCAGGAACACCACGTCGTACGGCTGGGCCGGTGCCGGTCCCGTCACGACCTGTTCGGCTCTGCCGGTGCGGACCTCGGCGCCGGGCAGGCCGAGGGTGCGGACGTTGTCCCGGACGATGCGGACGGCCTTGGCGTCGGCCTCGACGAGCAGGGCGTGCACCGCGCCCCGGGAGAGCGCCTCCAGGCCGACGGCCCCGGACCCCGCGTACAGATCGGCGATACGGGTGCCCTCCAGGCTGCCGAGGAGGGCTTCCCAGGTGGAGAAGAGGCCCTCGCGTGCACGGTCGGAGGTGGGGCGGGTGCCGGTGCCGGGCGGAACGGCCAGGCGGCGTCCGCCGGCCGAGCCGGCGATCACGCGGGTCATGGGTGTCTGGTCCTCCGTTCGTGGGCGGCCCGCGGGGTGCCGCGGCGCCGTGCCACCCACGATATGGCGTCGTGGCTGATCGGGCCCGCGCACCCGGCGCCCCCGCAGGTCCTGTCGGCATCCCCGCAAGTCCCGGGGGTCAGCCCTTGTCGAGGTACTGCTCCCGCTCCTTGTCGAGCAGCGCGTCCAGCGCGATCCGCAGCTCCGGCAGGTGTTCGAGCTCCGGGTCGGCGGCGACGATCGCGACGGCCTCCTCCCGCGCGGCGGCGATGACCTCCTCGTCGTCGATGACGGTGAGCATCCGCAGCGAGGAGCGGACCCCGGACTGGGCCTGGCCGAGGACATCGCCCTCGCGGCGCTGTTCGAGGTCGATCCGGGAGAGTTCGAAGCCGTCGAGGGTGGCGGCGACGGCGGAGAGGCGGGCGCGGGCGGGACTGGCCTCGTGGGCCTCGCTGACCAGCAGGCAGAGTCCGGGGGCGGAGCCCCGGCCGACCCGGCCGCGCAGCTGGTGCAGCTGGGAGACCCCGAAGCGGTCGGCGTCCATGATCACCATGGCGGTGGCGTTGGGGACGTTGACGCCGACCTCGATGACGGTGGTGGCGACCAGTACGTCGACGTCGCCCGCGGCGAAGCGGCGCATCACGTCGTCCTTGTCGTCCGGATTCATCCTGCCGTGCAGCACCTCGACGCGCAGACCGGCCAGGGGGCCCTTGGCGAGCTGTTCGGCGATCTCCAGCACGGCGAGCGGCGGGCGCTTCTCGCCGTCGTCCTCGGGCTCCTTCTTCTTCGCTTTCTTCCCCGCCGCCTCGTCGTCGGCGTCGTCGCCGATGCGGGGGCAGACCACGTACGCCTGGTGTCCGTTCTCCACTTCCTCCCGCACCCGTTCCCAGGCGCGGCTGAGGAAGTGCGGCTTGTCCTTGGCGGGGACGACGTGGCTGGCGATCGGGGAGCGGCCGGCCGGGAGCTGGTCCAGTACGGAGGTCTCCAGGTCGCCGAAGACGGTCATGGCGACCGTACGGGGAATGGGAGTGGCCGTCATGACCAGCAGATGCGGCGGCCTCTTTTCCCCCTGGGAGTTCCCCTTGGAGCGCAGGGCGTCGCGCTGCTCCACCCCGAAGCGGTGCTGTTCGTCGACGACGACCAGGCCCAGGTCGTGGAACTGCACCTTGTCCTCGATCAGGGCATGGGTGCCGATCACGATCCCGGCCTCGCCGGTGACGAGGTCGAGAAGCGCCTGGCGGCGGGCCGCGACGCCCATCGAACCGGTGAGCAGCACCACCTTGGTCCCCTGCTCGGAGCCGCCCAGCATGCCGCCCTCGGCCAGCTCCCCCATCATTTCCGTGATCGAGCGGTGGTGCTGCTGGGCGAGCACTTCGGTGGGCGCGAGCATGGCGGCCTGCCCGCCCGCGTCGACGACGCCGAGCATGGCGCGCAGGGCGACCATGGTCTTGCCGGAACCGACCTCTCCCTGGAGGAGCCGGTGCATCGGGTGTTCGGTCGCGAGGTCGTCGAAGATCTCCTTGGAGACCTTCTGCTGTCCGTCGGTGAGGGTGAAGGGGAGCTTGGCGTCGAAGGCGTCGAGCAGCCCGCCGGCGGTGGGTCTGCGGGCCACGGCCGGGAGCTGGGTGTCGGCATACCTGCGGCGGGCCAGCGCGACCTGGAGGACGAAGGCCTCGTCCCACTTCAGGCGGTCCCTGGCCTCGGCGATGTCCGCCTTGGTCTGCGGGCGGTGGACCTTCAGCAGCGCCTCGGGGAGCGCGGTGAACCCGCGCCCCTCGCGCAGGCTCGGCGGCAGCGGGTCGACGGCCTCCTGCGCGCTGGGCAGCACCGTGTCGACGGCCTTGGCGATCCGCCACGAGTCCAGCTGCTTGCAGGCCGGGTAGATCGGCAGCAGCCGCCCGGCGAAGGCGTCCACCGCCTCCGTGGCCTCGTCGGTGTCCGCAGCGTCCAGCAGCTGGTACGTGGGGTGGGCCAGCTGCATCTTCCGGTTGAAGACGGAGACCTTGCCCGCGAACATCGCCCGCCGGCCCGGCAGCAGCTCCTTGTGCGGCTTGTGGACGCCATGGCCGAAGAAGACCAGCTGGAGGTGGCCGTTGCCGTCGGTGAGGGTCACTTCGAGGCGCTTGCCGCGGCCGTTGTTGAACATCAGGACGCGTGCGTCGGCGACCTGGGCGACCACCGTCACGTGCTCGTCCAGCGGGAGGTCGGCCAGCGCCGTGAGCCGGCCGCGCTCCTCGTACCGCCGCGGGTAGTGGTGGAGCAGATCACCGACGGTGTGCAGGTCGAGGTGCTCGGCCATCACCTTCGCGGTGGCTCCGCCGAGCAGCTTCTTGAGGGGTTCATCGAACGCAGACACGCGATCCATTGCACACCACACCACTGACAGATGTCGGCGGGCACCACCCGGAACCCGGGAATCCCCTGGTCAGAATCGTCGCCACGCACCTAGGATCGGCTCCCACGCTTCCGGCTCGCGATCACCTCCGCAGGGATCGCCCGACCCGCGCTGTCGCAAGTGTCTCGCCGGGCGAGGCACAGGTCCCCCCACCGGCGCTGCGACGATGACATCTGAGACCTCAGCGAATTCCGCGTCCCCCGAACACACCGAGCCCTCCTCCGGCCGGTCGCCGCACACCTTCCAGGTGGATCTGCGCGGACTGGTCGACCTTCTCTCCCACCACCTCTACTCCTCCCCGCGGGTCTATCTCCGCGAGCTGCTGCAGAACGCCGTGGACGCCATCACGGCCCGCCGCGCCGAGCAGCCGGACGCGCCCGCCCTGGTACGGCTGCACGCGGACGGCGGGCGGCTCCGGGTCGAGGACAGCGGGATCGGTCTGACCGAGACCGATGTGCACAGCCTGCTCGCGACGATCGGCCGCAGTTCCAAGCGCGACGGGGCGGAAGGGCTGGCCTCGGCCCGCGCCGAGTTCCTCGGCCAGTTCGGCATCGGGCTGCTGGCGTGCTTCGTCGTCGCGGCCGAGATCCGGGTGGTGAGCCGTTCGGCGCGTACGCCCGGATCGCCGCCCGTGGAGTGGCGCGCCCGCGACGACGGTTCGTACACCGTCCGTACGCTGCCCGACGACGCACGGCCGGAGCCGGGCACCACCGTGCACCTGACCGCACGGCCCGGCAGCGGGGAGTGGCTCACCGAGGAGCGGGTGCGCTCCCTCGCCCGTGACTTCGGCTCGCTGCTGCCCTACGACGTACGGGTGGGCGAGTCGCCGGTCACCGATCTGCCGGCGCCGTGGGACCGCCCGTATCCGAGCCCGGCGGCGCGACGGGTGGCGCTCGCCCGCCACTGCCACGAGCAGTTCGGCTTCGCGCCGCTCGACGCGATCGACCTGGATCTGCCGCTCGCCGGGATCCGCGGCGTCGCCTACGTACTGCCGTCCGCCGTGAGTCCGGCGCAGCGGGCCGGCCACCGGGTGCATCTGAAGGGGATGCTGCTGACCGACCGGGCCGACGAACTGCTGCCCGACTGGGCGTTCTTCGTGCGCTGTGTCATCGACACGGACAGTCTGCGGCCCACCGCCTCGCGGGAGGCGCTGTACGCGGACGAGACCCTGGCGGCCGTGCGGGAGGCGCTCGGCGACCGGATCAGGCAGTGGCTCACCGGGCTCGCCGCGGGTGATCCGGAGCGGCTGGCGGAGTTCCTCTCCGTGCACCACCTGGGGGTGAAGTCGCTCGCCCGGCACGACGGCGCCATGCTGCGCACGATGCTGCCGTGGCTGCCGTTCGAGACGACGGACGGGCGGCTGTCGCTGGAGGAGTTCGCCCGGCGCCATCCGGTGGTGCACTTCACGCGGACCGTGGAGGAGTACCGGCAGGTCGCGCCGATCGCCTCCGCGCAGGGCATCGGGGTGGTCAACGGCGGCTACACGTACGACAGCGAGCTGGTCGAGCGGCTGCCGTCGGTCCGGCCCGGGACGGTGGTCGCCGAGCTGGACGCCGACACCGTCACCGCGCATCTGGACTCCGTCGATCCGGCGCAGGAGCTGGCGCTCGGCGCGTTCCTGGCGGCGGCCCGCGCCAGGCTGGACCCGCTGGGCTGCGACGTGGCACTGCGCGCCTTCCATCCGCTGACCGTGCCCGCGCTGCATCTCGACGACCGGGCGGCCCGCCACGAGCAGGCCCGCGCCGACGCGGAGGGGCAGGCCGACGAGCTGTGGGCGGGCATTCTCGGCTCGCTGCGCGGCAGTGCGCCGCGCGCCCGGCTCGTACTGAACCACCTCAATCCACTGATCCGGCGGATCAGTTCGCTGGACTCCCCGGAGCTGGCCGCGACCGCGACGGAGGCGCTGTACGGGCAGGCGTTGCTGATGGCGCAGCGCCCGCTGCGGCCGGCCGACTCGGCGCTGCTGAACCGGGCGTTCATCGGCCTGCTGGAGTGGGCCACGCATCCCGCAGTACCAGGACACTCCCCCGCGGACCCCCAGGAGGACGGCCGATGAGCCCCGACATCACCACGATCCGCCAGGCCCTGCGGGAGAACGACGGGGAGCCGGAGGGTCCCGCGCGCAACGCCCGCGCGGAGCGGCTGCTGGCGGAGGCCGAACAGACCGGGGACGCCGCCCTGGTCATCGAGGCGCTCACACACCAGCTGCAGGTCTACAACTACAGCTCCGAGAAGGACAAGATGTTCGTGCCCTTCGCGCGGCTTCTGCGCATGTGGGACGAACAGCCCGGCGATTTCAGCGACTTCATGACCCACCACCTGTTCTGGATGTTCAAGTGGGTCTCCAGCTCCATGGTCGACCAGCCGCACATCCCGCTCGCCGCCATCGAAAAGTGGCAGAGCGAGATGGAGTACCGCTACCGGCTCGCCGGTCACTCCGAGCGTGCCGTGTGCCAGGGCGAGCTGGAGATCGCCCGCCACCTGGGCGATCTGCCGCGTGCCGAGCGGGCGTACGCCGCCTGGCAGGCGGCCGACCGCGACCGCATGGCCAACTGCCACGCCTGTGAGCTGCACGAACAGGGCAGCTGGCAGGCGCAGCGCGGCCTGGACACCGAGGCGCTGGAGACCTGGGCACCGGTGCTGGGCGGTGAGCACACCTGCGCCCATGAGCCGCACGCCGTGCTGGCGGCCTCGCTCGTTCCGCTGCTGCGGACCGGCCGGTCCGAGCAGGCCCGTGCCCATCATCTGCGCGGGTACCGGATGGTCCGGTCGATGGAGAGCATGCGGAACGCGGCCGCGCAGCACATCGAGTTCTGTGCGCTGACCGGCAACGAGGCCCGCGCCCTGGAGATCATCGCCGAGCGGCCCGCGTACTTCACCGACAGCGGGAACCCCGGCAGTCTGATGGACTACCTGGCCGTCACGGCACTGCTGATGGACCGGCTGACCTCGCTCGGCCACGGCGGGCAGTCGGTGCCGGGGCCCGCCGGGACGGACTGGACCGCGTCCTCGCTGGCGGCACACGCCCGTGCGCGGGCGCTGGAGCTGGCCGCCCGGTTCGACGAGCGCAATGGCACCGCCCAGGTCGGCACGCAGGTGCGGGAACGTCTGGACCGCCGGCCGCTGGTGGACCGGCTGCCGCTCGGCGTACGGGCCGTGCGGCTGGCCGCCCCGGACCGGAAGCCGGACGCCACCCCGGCGCCGGTGCCCGGGGCACCGGCGGAGGCACCGCTCGGCCTGACCGGTCTGCTGGCCGAGGCGCACCGCCTCTCCGACGCCCAGCGCCCGGAGGCGGGGCCCGCCTGGGAAGCCGTCGCCCGCCGGATCGCCGAGCCGGACGGCGCCGCGGCCGGGCTGTCGGACCACGACCGCGCGTGCGTCGAGGACCACCGGGCGATGTACGGCTCGCTGCCGCCGGCCGAGGCGATGGCGGCCTTCGAGGCCGCCGCCGGTCTCTACGAGGCCGCGGGCGACCCGGGCGAGGCCGCCGCAGCGGCGGGCCGGGCCGCGTACGCCCGCGCGCTGGAGCCCGGCGGGGCGGACGAGGCCCTGGCCGGGATCGCGCCGGTCGTGGACCGGGCCCTGGCCCTGTACGCCGACGACGCGGCCACCGCCCGCCAGGCGAGCGCCGTGCTGGTGTGCCGGGCCCGCATCCTCGGCCGGCTGGTGCAGGACGCCCCGGACGAGGCGGCCGCCGAGTCGGCCGTCACCGGTCTCGAACAGGGGGCGCGGGAGCTGCTCGCGTTCACCGAACCGCTACGCGCGGAGGCCGGAGTGGCCACCCGGATCGCGGAGGCGCTGGATCTGCTCGGCGATGTCGCGGCGTACCGGGGCGACCCGCACGGCGCGCTGGAGCGGTACGAGCGGGCCGCCGCCGAGACCAATGACGCCGGGCTGTCCTGGTACGCGGTCGAGTACGAGGCCAAGACGTCCGGGCTCGCCGCTCAACTGGAGGAGTACGAGCGGGCGGAGGGCGCGGCGCGGGCCGCGCTGGAGCACGGGGCGGCGTTCGTCCCGGCGCGCGGGCGGGCCCGGCTGCATCTGCGGCTCGCCGAAATCCTCGCCGGCACGGGGCAGTTCGCCGAGGCGACCGAGCAGGCGCTGGATGCCGCGCACTGGGCGGACGAGTCGGGCGAGAGCGCGACGATCGGGGCCCATGCCCGTCATCAGCTCGGCGGCTGGCTGCTCCGGCTGGACCGGGCTGCGGAGGCGGCCGCGGTGCTGGAGGCCGTGCTGCCCGACATCACGGCCGAGGAACACGGCGACGGCACGGTCGTACAGACGCTGTGGTGGCTCGGCGACGCGCTCACGGCGCTGCACGAGCCGCGCGAGGCGGCCGAGCACTGGCTGAAGGCGGCGGACATCGCGCGCGGCTGGCCCGAGCAGCACGACCACGCGATGCTCGCGAATCTGGCCGCGCAGGCGCTCTACCGGGCCGACCTGGACCCGCAGGCGGAGCTGGCGTACGCACGGGCCGGGGAGTTGTGGCGCGAGCTGGGCGATGTCCCGGCGCTGGTGCGGACGCTGCGGGTGCGGGCCTGGATCGCGATCCGGGAGGGGCAGCCGGGCCCCCGGGCGGCACGGGCGTTCATGGCGGCGGCCGCGCGCGAGTGCGAGACGGCACTGTCCTCCAACCCGGCGGACGAGGCGCCCCGGCTGCTCGCGGAGCTCGCGGACACCCACCGCCAGACCGGCGAGCTGATCGCCCATGTCTGCCAGGGCGAGCCGGGCGAGGCGCCGGAGTACGAGGAGGCCCTCGGGTACGTGGACCGGGCGGTCGCGGGGTTCACGGAGGCGGGCGCCGGTTTCGTCGGTCTGCGCACGGCCGCCGAGCTGATGGCCGCCTGGCTGGAGGCCGACCTGGGCCGTCCGGACGCGGCCCGGGAGCGGGCCCGGAGGGTGCTGGAGATCCACGGGGCCGGGGAGCCGGACGAGACGGGCGAGGAGCGCCGTGCGGAGGCCGCGTCGCTGCTGGACCACGTGGACAGGAGAACCGGCCCGTCCGGCGCCTGAGGCAGCTCCGCTACCTCTGAGGCAGCTCCGCTACTCCACCCCGATGAGCAGCGGAGCGCGCTGGTGGCCGCCCCGGTACACCACCGTGTCCACCGCCAGATAGCCCTCGCGCACGTGCTCCTCCAGCGCGTCCGCGAGGCTGTCGGGGACGTCCTCGCCCAGGACCAGGGTGACCAGTTCGCCGCCCGCCGCCAGCATGCGGTCCAGTACGTCGCGGGCCGTCTGCGGTACGTCCTCGCCGATGACCGCGACGTCGCCGTCGATCAGGCCCAGGATGTCGCCGGCCTGGCAGATGCCCGCCATGGTCCAGGACTGCCGTTCGGCGACGGCGAGTTCGGCGTAGCGGGTGGCACCGGCGGCGGCGGTCATCGCCACCACGTCCTCGTCGAAGCTGCGGTCGGGTTCGTGGACGGCGAGGGCCGCGATGCCCTGGACGGCGGCCCTGGTCGGGATCAGGGCGACCCGGACGCCCTCCGCGCGGGCCTGTTCGGCGGCGGCCGCGGCGGTGTGGCGCAACTCCGCGTCGTTGGGCAGCAGGACCACCTCGCGGGCGTGCGCCCGGCGGATCGCGTCGACCAGTTCGCCGCTGGCCGGCGGCTCCCCGGGGCGGGCCAGGACCGTAGTGGCCCCGGCCTCCTTGCACAGGCCGCGGAGCCCGTCGCCGGGGACCACCACGACGACCGCGCGCTGCACGGGCTCGGCGTGGGGGTGTACCCGGTCCGCGCCGAAGTGGGTGATCCGGATCCGGTACGGCCGCCCCGCCTCGACCCCGGCCTCCACGGCCGCGCCCGCGTCGTCGACGTGCACATGGACGTTCCACAGCCCGTCGCCGCCCACCACCACGAGCGAGTCGCCGAGCCGGTCGAGCCGGGTCCGCAGCCGGTCCACCGCCTCGTCCGTGGCCTCCAGCAGGTAGATGACCTCGAAGGCCGGTCCGCCTTCCGCGTCGGCCGCCGCGCAGTCGTCCGGCACGGGAAGGGTGGGCAGCACCGCCACGTAGGTACGTTCGGGCGCCCGCCCGCAGACCGCTTCGACGAGTGCCGCGAGCACCGTCACCAGGCCCCGTCCGCCGGCGTCCACGACGCCCGCCCGGCCGAGGACGGCGAGCTGTCCGGGGGTCGCCTCCAGGGCCGTGCACGCCCCCTCGTACGCCGCCCGTGCGACCGCCGCGGTCCCGGCGTCGCCCTCGGTGCGCGCGGCGGCTTCGGCGGCCGCGGTGGCGACCGTCAGCACGGTGCCCTCGACGGGGTGGGCGACGGCCTGCCGGGCCGCGGCGGCGGCGACGGCGAGTGCCCGGCGCAGATGGTCCGCGTCATGGCCGACGGCCAGCACTCCCGCCATCCCGCGCAGCAGTTGGGCCAGGATCGTGCCGGAGTTCCCGCGGGCGCCGATCAGGGCGCCGTGCGCCATGGCCCGTACCGCGTCGGCCGCGACGGGCACGGTCCCACCGGTCTCGTGGGCGGCGAAGACCGCCTCGACGGCCTGGTTCGCGGATTCCACGGTCAGATAGAGGTTCGTCCCGGTGTCCCCGTCGGCGACGGGATACACGTTGATCGCGTCGATCGCCTCGCGCTCCCGGCCCAGCGCCTCCAGGGCCAGTGAGCACCAGGTACGCACCGCGACGGCGTCCATGTCGTCGGCGGTCTGCGGCACCTGTCGGCCCTCCTCGGATTCGGCCGTGGGCGGCCGGCTGCATCGCAGAGTATTCCCCGCGCGCCGGGTCCGGCGGGGACAGGGGGCGGGACGGGGTCGGTGGAACCCATGGTAGTTTCGTTCCACCGACGCAGCCGTTGTATGCTGCTTCGGTTGCCCGATGAGAGTCGGGCCATCCCTCCGGCACCGCCACTTCAGTCAAATGATTCCGGCGCGCCGGATTTCACTGTAAGTGCATCTGAAGTCTTTGGAGTGACCCGTGGCTGCCAACTGCGACGTCTGCGGCAAGGGGCCGGGCTTCGGCAACAACATTTCGCACTCGCACCGCCGTACGTCCCGTCGCTGGAATCCCAACATCCAGCGCGTGCGTGCCGTGGTCGGTCGGACGCCGAAGCGGCTCAACGTCTGCACCTCGTGCATCAAGGCCGGCAAGGTCGCGCGCTGACGTTCCCGTCGTAGCGCAGCCTTCCGGTTGCCCAAAAAGCCGGTCCATCTCGGTGGACCGGCTTTTTGCTGTGCTCTCGGCCCTTTTTGCCGGCGCCTGGGCGCCCTCATCCGGTGCGCGTCCGCCAGCCGTGGTCGACCGGGCCGATCCCGGAGCCCAGCGGGAAGCCCGCCATGATCGCCCCCGTGACGTACACCTTCGCGTGCCGTACCGCCGTGGGCACGTCCTGCCCCAGGGCCAGCCCGCAGGCGATGGCCGAGGCGAGGGTGCAGCCGGTGCCGTGGGTGTGACGGTTCTCGTGCCTGGGGGCGCGCAGCCAGTGCTCCTCGGTGCCGTCCGTGAGCAGGTCGACGGGCTCGCCCGGCAGATGCCCGCCCTTGACGACGACCCAGCGCGGCCCGAACTCCAACAGCGCGGCGGCGGCCCGCCGCATCCCGGTCTCGTCCTCGACGTGGACGCCGGTGAGCTGTGCCACCTCGTCCAGGTTCGGGGTGGCGACCGTGGCGGCCGGCAGCAGTTTCGTCCGTACGGAATCGAGCGCCTCGGCGGCCAGCAGCGGATCGCCGTGCTTGGAGACACCGACCGGGTCGATGACGGCCGGGGCGTCGGTGCCGGCGAGGAGTTCGGCCACGGTCTCCACGAGGACGGCCGACGACAGCATTCCGGTCTTGACCGCCTGCACCCCGATGTCGTCCACCACACTGCGGTACTGGGCGCGTACGGCCTCGGCGGGCAGTTCCCAGGCGCCCTGCACCCCCAGCGAGTTCTGGGCGGTGACGGCGGTCAGCACGCTCATCCCGTGCACACCGTGCGCCAGCATCGTCTTCAGGTCGGCCTGGATGCCCGCACCGCCGCCGGAGTCGGATCCGGCGACGGTGAGCACACGGGCGGGTACAGCAGCAGATATGGGCATACGCCGAATCTACTGGGCGTCCTCGATGTCCCCGAAGTGGTCCCAGCCGCCCTTGCTGGTCCAGGGCGCCCCGTCGACCGTCACCTGCGGCAGCGCAGAGGGGTTGAGGACCTCGCCGATCACCTTCCAGCGGGCGGGCAGCTTCACGTCCGGCGGGAAGGTGGCGACGATCGCGTGGTCCTCGCCCCCGGTCAGCACCCACTGGAGCGGGTCGACGCCGACGGCCTGCCCGATGTCGGACATCTGCGAGGGGATGTCGATGAGTCCGGAGCGCAGATCGATCCGGACCTTGCTGGCCTCGGCGATGTGCCCGAGGTCGGCGACGAGACCGTCGCTCACGTCCGTCATCGCGGTGGCGCCGAGCCCTGCGGCCGCGGGGCCCGCGTGGTACGGCGGTTCGGGGCGCCGATGGGCCTCGACGAAGGCGCGCGGCGAACGGAAGCCGCGGGAGAGCACCGCGTACCCGGCGGCGGACCAGCCGAGCCAGCCGGTGACGGCGACGACGTCGCCGGGCTGGGCGCCGGAGCGGGTGACCGGCTCGTGGTTGCGCAGATCGCCCAGCGCGGTGATCGAGACGGTGATCGTCTCGCCGCGCACCACGTCTCCGCCGACCACGGCCGCGCCCGCGACCTGGCACTCGTCACGGATGCCGTCCATCAGCTCGCCGGCCCAGGTGACCGGGAGTTCGGCGGGGACGACCAGGCCGAGCAGCAGCGCGGTGGGCACCGCGCCCATCGCGGCGATGTCGGCGAGGTTCTGGGCGGCGGCCTTGCGGCCGACATCGTACGCGGTCGACCAGTCGCGGCGGAAGTGCCGTCCCTCCAACAGGATGTCCGTACTGGCCACGACCCTGCGGTCGGGAGCGGTCACGACCGCGGCGTCGTCGCCGGGGCCGAGTCGTACCGCCGGAGTGGTGGTGAGCCGGGAAGTGAGCTCCCTGATGAGCCCGAACTCCCCCAACTCGCCCACGGTTCCCTTCACCGAGTCTCACCTCTCATCTGTCGCGCCGGACGGTCGTCCGGGCTGCTTCGGCGGCCGGGGGTCCGGACCATGGACCGGCCGCCGCCGCCGCAGGGAGCAGTCTGCACCGCTGGTCACCGCCATGCCCGTCCCCCTTCCGGACCGCTGCGCCCGCGGTCGCGGGCCGTCACTGCTGTCGGTACTGTCAAGAGATACGTCAACTTGTGTGTTGTGTGCGCCACGCTCTGGGCGTCAACGGTCCACAGGTCTCCCCGCGGCACGCGGCAACGCGATACCGTGGCGTCCCTTTCTCCCCCACATGATCCTCGTGGCCGCCCTGGAGGTTCCGTGGTACAGGCGTACATCCTTATTCAGACCGAGGTGGGCAAGGCGTCGACCGTCGCCGAGACCATCGCCAGAGTTCCGGGAGTGATCCAGGCAGAGGACGTCACCGGTCCCTACGACGTGATCGTGCGCGCGCAGGCCGACACAGTCGATGAACTCGGCCGCATGGTGGTCGCCAAGGTCCAGCAAGTGGAAGGCATCACCCGAACCCTGACCTGCCCGGTCGTTCATCTGTAGTCCCCGTCTACGCTGGCTCGGTGACATCATCGCGCCGGCTCCGCCACCCCTTGTTCCTCGGCCCGTCCGTCGCCGCACTGCTGCTGGCCGCGGCGGGCTGCTCCTCAACGGACGCCGCGGTGTCGATCACAGTTCCCTCACCGTCCCCGGAAGCCGCGGCCTACTGCCGTGCGCTGCACGAGGAGCTGCCGAGGACCGTTGCCGGACTCGACCGCGGTGACGCCGGGCCGAAGTCCGAACTGACCGCCGAGTGGGGGGACGGGGAGATCGTACTGCGCTGCGGTGTCCCCCGGCCCGCGAAGATGGACGACCCCATGGCGAAGGGGACCGAGGCGAACGGCGTCAACTGGCTGCTGGAGCAGCCCGATGACGCCGGTCCGCGTTTCACGACGACCTACCGCAAGGCGTACGTCGAGGTGACCCTGTCGGCGGCGTACGTCCATGACGCGAGCCCGTTGGCCGCGTTCGGCCCGGCCGTCCGTAAGACGGTTCCGGGACTGTAGGGCGTGCGCTCCCGCCCGGGAGCGCACGCCGTACTGCACGGGATCCGGCTCAGCGCAGGCCGGTCGGGCGGCTCAACGCGGCCTGGATCAGCCGGTCCACCAGTTCCTGGTAGCTGACACCGCTCTCCTGCCACATCCGCGGGTACATGGAGATCGGGGTGAAGCCCGGCAGGGTGTTGATCTCGTTGATCACGAAGGTGCCGTCCTCGGTGAGGAAGAAGTCGGCACGGACCAGCCCCTCGCAGGACGTGGCCTCGAAGGCCTCGACCGCGAGCCGCTGCACCTCGGCCGTCTGCTCCTCGGTGAGCGGGGCGGGCACGATCCCGGAGGCCGAGTCGATGTACTTGGCCTCGAAGTCGTAGAAGTCGTGCGAGGTCACCGGCGGGATCTCGGCGGGCACGCTGGCGCGCGGCCCGTCCTCGAACTCCAGCACCCCGCACTCGATCTCGCGGCCCTGCAGCAGCGACTCGACCAGGAACTTGGGGTCGTGGCGGCGGGCCTCCTCGATCGCCTCGTCGAGGCCGGACAGGTCGTCGACCTTGGTGATGCCGATGGACGAGCCGGCCCGGGCGGGCTTGATGAAGAGCGGCCAGCCGTGGTCGCCGGCGAAGTCCACGATGCGCTTGCGGGCACCGGAGGGGTCGTTGTCCCATTCGCGGGGACGCACCACGAGGTACGGGCCGACCGGCAGCCCGAAGGAGATGAAGACCCGCTTCATGTACTCCTTGTCCTGGCCGACCGCCGAGGCGAGCACGCCGGCGCCGACATAGGGCACACCGGAGAGCTCCAGGAGCCCCTGCAGGGTGCCGTCCTCGCCGTACGGGCCGTGCAGCACGGGGAAGACGACGTCGACCTCGCCGAGCGCCTTGGGCACCGAGCCGGGCTCGCTGAACACCACTTCGCGGCTGCCGGGGTCGACGGAGAGCACCACGGCGCCCTCGGTGGACTCGGCCAGTTGGGCCACTTCCGGCATCTTCCGGTCCGTGATGGCCATGCGTTCGGGTTCGTCGGCGGTGAGCGCCCAGCGGCCGTCCGTCGTGATGCCGATCGGCAGGACGTCGTACTTGGTCCGGTCGATGGCGTTCAGGACGGCGCCGGCCGTGACGACCGAGATGCCGTGTTCGGAGCTGCGGCCGCCGAACACGACGGCCACGCGCGGCTTGCGGAGCTGCTGCTCCGGGCTCTGGGGGAGGTTCTCGCTGCTCATATCGCGTTGAGCGTACCTGCTGGTACCACTCGCGTCAGCGCGGCCGGGGCCGCCGAAGCGGTGAGCGGGAACGTTCACCGCTCCACCCGCCCCGGCCGCCCTCAGCGCCGCTCGGGCTTCGCGCTGCGCGACATCAGCTCGCCCAGCGCAACCATCGGCGGCTTGCCCTCGTGGACGATGCCGACGACCGTCTCGGTGATGGGCATGTCGACGCCGTGCCTGCGCGCCAGATCGAGCACCGACTCACAGGACTTGACGCCCTCGGCGGTCTGGCTGGTGACGGCGATGGTCTCCTGGAGCGTCATGCCGCGGCCGAGGTTGGTGCCGAAGGTGTGGTTGCGCGAGAGCGGCGAGGAGCAGGTCGCCACCAGGTCGCCCAGGCCCGCGAGTCCGGAGAAGGTCAGCGGATCGGCACCCATGGCCAGGCCGAGGCGGGTCGTCTCGGCGAGGCCCCGGGTGATGAGCGAACCCTTGGCGTTGTCGCCGAGACCCATGCCGTCGGCGATGCCGACCGCCAGGCCGATGACGTTCTTGACCGCGCCGCCGAGCTCGCAGCCGACCACATCGGTGTTGGTGTACGGGCGGAAGTACGAGGTGTGGCAGGCGGTCTGGAGGCGCTGGGCCACGGACTCGTCCTGGCAGGCGACGACGGCCGCCGCGGGGCGGCGTTCTGCGATCTCCTTGGCCAGGTTGGGGCCGGTGATGACAGCGATCCGGTCCGCGGAGACCTTGGTGACGTCCTCGATGACCTCGCTCATCCGCTTCGCGGTGCCGAGTTCGACGCCCTTCATCATCGAGACGAGAACGGTGTCGGAACCGAGGTGCGGGGTCCATTCGGCAAGGTTGGCGCGCAGTGTCTGCGAAGGCACCACGAGTACGGCGAAGTCGGCGCCGTGCAGCGCCTCGGCGGCGTCGGTGGTGGCCCGGACGGATTCGGGGAGCTCGATTCCCGGCAGGTAGTCCGGGTTGGTACGGGTCGTGTTGACGGCCTCGGCGACCTCGGCGCGACGGCCCCAGAGGGTGACCTCGCAGCCGGCGTCGGCGAGGACCATGCCGAAGGCCGTACCCCATGAGCCGGTTCCGAAGACGGCCGCCTTTGCGGGGTGCGTCACTTGGGTCCCTTTCCTTCGGCCTTGCGCCGCTGCTCCGCACGGGCCTTGCGATGGTCGTAGGGCTGTACGGGGGCCTGCTCGCCCCGCACGATCTCCAGCTGCGCGGTGACCGCGGACATGATGGCCTCGGTCGCCTCGCGCAGGACGTCGGGCGTCGGATCCCTGTCATAGAACCTGGAGAGGTCCACGGGGGGTCCGGCCTGCACCTGAAGGGTCTTGCGGGGGAACAGCCGGAGCTTGTTGTCCTTGGCGTACGGCGGCATCGCGAAGTTGGCGCCCCACTGGGCGACGGGGATGACCGGCGCCTTCGTCATCAACGCGACGCGGGCGGCACCGGTCTTGCCGGCCATCGGCCACATGTCGGGGTCGCGGGTGAGCGTGCCCTCCGGGTAGAAGGCGACGCATTCACCGCGCTCGATGGCGTCGACGGCCGCCCGGAAGGCGTCCAGTGCGTTGGTCGTCTCGCGATACACCGGGATCTGTCCGGTACCGCGCAGCATCATTCCGACAAAGGGGGTCTTGAACAGGCCCGCCTTGGCAAGAAGCCGCGGCACCCGTCCGGTGTTGTACTGGAAGTGACCGTAGGAAAGCGGGTCCAGATAGGAGTTGTGATTGACCGCGGTAATAAATCCACCGTCGGCCGGAATGTGTTCCATCCCCCGCCAGTCACGCTTGAACAGA
Source organism: Streptomyces sp. NBC_01591 (assembly GCF_035918155.1). NCBI lineage: Bacteria > Bacillati > Actinomycetota > Actinomycetes > Kitasatosporales > Streptomycetaceae > Streptomyces > Streptomyces sp. NBC_01591. The sequence goes on along the minus strand of NZ_CP109327.1, from coordinate 6,333,579 downwards.
ACCACCAACGGCGGTTTTGCGATGACCGCCGCCAGGCGGTACCAGAAGCCGATTCTGCGGCGGGACACTCGGACACCTTCCTCTAAGGACCTGAACTCTGCCTGGCTACCGACGGTCAAGTCTCGCCCCAGGCCCCTGCTCTGTCGAGAACACCGTACGCCCCGCTTTCGGGACCGACCCTCCAGGTTCTCGCACCGGCAGGCGAGAATAAGCGGCGATGCGCATCGAGGGGGAGATCGCCACGAACACCGACCCGACCGGTCCTTGGTCCCTGGTCGTCCCGTTGAAACCCCTGGCACGGGCCAAGAGCAGGCTGACGCCCACGACGGGGGCCGAGCTGCGCCCCCGGCTCGCCCTCGCCTTCGCCCGGGACACCGTGGCCGCCGCCCTGTCCTGCCCGGCGGTACTGGATGTGGTGGTAGTCACGGACGACCGGGAGGCCGGGGCGGCCCTCACGGCCATCGGGGCGCGCGTCGTCCCCGACGAACCCGGCCGCGGGCTCAACGCCGCGCTGGCACACGGCGAGCGGGCCGTACGGGCCGGGCGGCCCCGGGCCGCGGTCGCCGCCCTCAACGCGGATCTGCCCGCGCTCCGCCCCGGAGAATTGGCCCGGGTGCTCGACTATTCCGCCGAATTCCCTCGCGCATTTGTGACCGATGCGGCAGGAATCGGTACAACATTTCTGTCGGCTGCGCCGGGAGTGGAATTGCGTCCGGCTTTCGGCGGCCCTTCCCGGGCCCGGCACCTGGACTCCGGCGCGGTGGAAATCGACCTGACCGGCATCGATTCGGTCCGCCAGGACGTGGACACCGGCGACGATCTGCTGGCGGCGCTGACGCTGGGCGTCGGCGCGCACACGGCGGGGCACTGGGCCCCGGGAGCCCCCCGGGGGGCCGCCGCCGCCCCCGGCCGGGCCCGCGGCGACGAACTCTCAACGGCTCCCTCACCGGACCGATAGGCTGCCGTCCATGCAGGCGACCTCGTACACCTACGACCCCGAGACCCGCACCGGCAGTGTGCTGCTCGACGACGGCACGCCGGTGGAGTTCGACGCCCGGGCCTTCGACGCGGGCGGTCTGCGGCTGCTGCGTCCGGGGCAGCGGGTGCGGATCGAGGGCAGCGGCGAGGGTGCGGAGATGCGGATCACACTGGTGACCCTGCAGACGTTCTGAGCGGGCGCGGCACACGTTCTGACCGGCCACGCGCAGACTTTCCGAACGGCCGCACGCACAGGACCCAGAACAGCCCGCGGGCCGGGCTCCCCGAGGGGAGCCCGGCCCGGCGCGTGTGAGTAGCCCTGCGCTGCTCGGTCTCACTTCTTCCGTGCAGTGGCCTTCTTCACCGTGGTCTTGCGCGCGGTGGTCTTCTTCGCGGGCGCCTTCTTCGCCGTGGCCTTCTTCGCGGGCGCGGTCTTGCTGGCGGCGGCCTTCTTGGTGGCCGTCGTCTTCTTCGCCGCCGCGGCGGTGGTCTTCTTCGCCGTGGTCTTCTTGGCCGCCGCGGTGGTCTTCTTCGCGGTGGTCTTCTTGGCCGCCGCGGTCTTCGCCGCAGTGGTCTTCTTGGCGGTGGCCTTCTTCGCCGTGGCCTTCTTGGCGGCGGCCTTCTTCGCCGCGGCCTTGGTCGTCGTACGGGTGGAAGGACCGCCCGACAGGCTGCCCTTGGGCGCCTTCTTCACGGCCACTTCGCCGCCCTTGGGGAGCTTCTTCGAGCCGCTCACCAGGTCCTTGAAGCCCTGTCCCGCACGGAAGCGGGGCACCGAGGTCTTCTTGACCCGCACACGCTCACCCGTCTGCGGGTTGCGGGCGTAACGGGCGGGGCGGTCGACCTTCTCGAACGAGCCGAAGCCGGTGACCGAGACACGGTCCCCCGCGACAACCGCACGGACGATCGCGTCGAGTACCGCGTCGACGGCGTCGGCGGCCTGCTGGCGGCCTCCGACCTTGTCGGCAATCGCTTCTACGAGCTGCGCCTTGTTCACGTCTTCCCCTTCGGAGACATTGCCAGAACGAAAGTGTTCAAGCGTTTTCGCACGTTAGGCAGATATATACCGCAAATCAAACACGAAACGGGCTAATCACCCTAGTGCCGCAACGAAGTCGACCGCTGCACAGTTCCGCAGAGTCAGTCACCTTCGGGGAATCGGCCCTCATCGAGGTCCTTCATCAACCGGTCCAGACGCCTTGCCGCATCCGGGAGATCGTGCTTAGCCGCGGCCGTGATGACCAACAGCTTCCGGGACAGCGCCATCCTTACGCCCTCCGGGACTTGCAGTGCGCGCACTCTTGTGTGCGCTTCCTTCAATCGGTCGGCGACTTGGCCGTAAAGCTTGAGTTGGCTGTCGCGTTCCATGCACCGATTGTGCCATCTGGGGCGAGTTGTCGCCCGACGGGGTCTCAACAAGCGACTGCGCCCCCTACCAGATGGCAAGGGGCGCAGTCCTGGAAACGCGCTGCTCAGGCGTTAATTGTACGCGGCTTGAAGGTCGGTCTTGCCGCCTCATAAGTCGCGATGTCCGCTTCGTTCTGAAGGGTGAGGCTGATGTCGTCCAGCCCGTTGAGCAGTCGCCAACGGGCATTCTCGTCGAGCTCGAAGTCGGCGGTCAGCTTTGATCCGTCGGGGGCCTCGGCGCGGACCTGGCGCGCCTCCAGGTCGACGGTGATCTCGGCCGTGGGATCGGCCTCGGTCAGCTCCCAGAGCGCGTCGACGACCTTCTGGTCGAGCACGACGGTCAACAGCCCGTTCTTCAGCGAGTTGCCGCGGAAGATGTCGGCGAACCGGGAGGAGATGACGGCCTTGAAGCCGTAGTTCTGCAGCGCCCACACGGCGTGTTCACGGGACGATCCGGTGCCGAAGTCGGGGCCGGCCACCAGGACCGTGGCGCCCTCGCGCTCCGGGCGGTTGAGGACGAAGTTCTCGTCCTTGCGCCAGGCCTCGAAGAGTCCGTCCTCGAAGCCGTCCCGGGTGACCTTCTTCAGCCAGTGGGCGGGGATGATCTGGTCGGTGTCGACGTTGCTGCGGCGCAGCGGGACGGCCCGGCCGGTGTGTGCGGTGAAAGCTTCCATGATTCTCAGACTCCGGCGGGCGTACGGACGTCGGACAGGTCGGCGGGCGAGGCCAGGTGGCCCAGCACGGCGGTGGCGGCGGCGACCTGCGGGGAGACCAGGTGTGTACGGCCGCCCTTGCCCTGCCGGCCCTCGAAGTTGCGGTTCGAGGTGGAGGCGGAGCGCTCGCCGGGGGCCAGCTGGTCGGGGTTCATGCCGAGGCACATCGAGCAGCCGGCGTGCCGCCATTCGGCGCCCGCGGCGGTGAAGACCTTGTCCAGGCCCTCCTCGACGGCCTGCAGGGCGACCCGGACGGAGCCCGGGACGACCAGCATCCGTACCCCGTCGGCGACTTTGCGGCCGTCCAGGATCGCGGCGGCGTTGCGCAGGTCCTCGATCCGGCCGTTGGTGCAGGAGCCTACGAAGACGGTGTCCACGTTGATCTCGCGCAGCGGCTGGCCGGCGGTCAACCCCATGTATTCCAGGGCCTTTTCGGCGGCGTTGCGCTCCGAGGCGTCCTCGTACGAAGCAGGGTCGGGGACGTTGGCCGACAGCGGCGCGCCCTGGCCGGGGTTGGTGCCCCAGGTGACGAACGGGGCCAGTTCGGCCGCGTCGATGACGACCTCGGCGTCGAAGACCGCGTCGTCGTCGGTGCGCAGCGTCTTCCAGTACGCGACGGCGGCGTCCCAGTCCTCGCCCTGGGGGGCGTGGTCGCGGCCCTTCAGGTAGTCGAAGGTGGTCTCGTCCGGGGCGATCATGCCTGCCCGGGCGCCGGCCTCGATCGACATGTTGCAGATGGTCATCCGGGCTTCCATCGAGAGCTTCTCGATGGCGGAGCCGCGGTACTCCAGGATGTAGCCCTGACCGCCGCCGGTGCCGATCCGGGCGATGATCGCGAGGATCAGGTCCTTGGCCGTGACACCGTCGGGCAGTTCGCCGTCGATGGTGATGGCCATGGTCTTCGGACGGGCCAGCGGCAGCGTCTGGGTGGCCAGCACGTGCTCGACCTGGCTGGTGCCGATGCCGAACGCCAGCGCGCCGAAGGCGCCGTGCGTGGACGTGTGGGAGTCGCCGCAGACGACGGTGGTGCCGGGCTGGGTCAGCCCCAGCTGCGGGCCGACCACGTGCACGACGCCCTGCTCGACGTCGCCCAGGGGGTGCAGTCGTACGCCGAACTCCGCGCAGTTCTTGCGCAGGGTCTCCAACTGGGCGCGGGAAACCGGGTCGGCGATCGGCTTGTCGATGTCGAGGGTCGGGGTGTTGTGATCCTCGGTGGCGATGGTGAGATCAAGGCGCCGCACCTGGCGTCCGGCCTGCCGGAGGCCGTCGAAGGCCTGGGGGCTGGTCACCTCGTGCAGCAGGTGCAGATCGATGAAGAGGAGGTCGGGCTCACCTTCGGCGCGCCGGACGACATGGTCGTCCCAGACCTTCTCCGCGAGTGTCCTACCCATCGCTTTCCCTCCGGCCGGCGTCTTCGCCGGCCCAACTAGAGATTCGGTGCGCCGCCGTCCGGACCCCCGTGCGGGGCGGTGGCTACGGGCCGTTGTATGGCCGCCCGTACAGGTTCGCAATTTCCGCCGAATATTGAACTTGCGTTTCACAGAGTGAGACGGGAGTATCGTCGTATGGACAACTCTAGCGGCGTCGGCGTTCTCGACAAGGCGGCTCTGGTATTGAGCGCCCTGGAGTCCGGTCCGGCCACCCTCGCCGGGCTGGTCGCGGCGACCGGGCTCGCACGACCCACGGCCCATCGACTGGCCGTGGCACTGGAACACCACCGCATGGTGGCGAGGGACATGCAGGGCCGTTTCATTCTCGGTCCCCGGCTGGCGGAACTCGCGGCGGCGGCGGGCGAGGACCGACTGCTGGCCACGGCGGGACCGGTGCTCACCCACCTCCGGGACATCACCGGCGAGAGCGCGCAGCTCTACCGCAGGCAGGGCGACATGCGGATCTGCGTGGCGGCGGCGGAGCGGCTGTCCGGTCTGCGGGACACCGTGCCGGTCGGCTCCACGCTCACCATGAAGGCCGGCTCGTCGGCCCAGATCCTGATGGCCTGGGAGGAGCCGGAGCGTCTGCACCGCGGCCTCCAGGGCGCCCGTTTCACGGCGACGGCGCTCTCGGGCGTGCGGCGCAGGGGCTGGGCCCAGTCGATCGGCGAGCGCGAGCCGGGTGTGGCCTCGGTCTCGGCGCCGGTGCGCGGCCCCTCGAACCGGGTGGTCGCCGCCGTCTCGGTCTCCGGACCGATCGAGCGGCTGACCAGGCACCCGGGCCGGATGCACGCCCAGGCGGTCATCGACTCGGCGGCAAGGCTCAGCGAGGCCCTGCGCCGCACCGGCTGACGTACCCGGCACATCCCCCCCGGCCGCCCCAGCGTCGTGGCGGCCCCCTTCCAGTACCTCATTCCCGGACCCTCACTTCGCGGACGAGCGGTGCGCGAAACGGTCCGCCCCTCGACACCCCCGCGCCTCCAGCGGCAGTACGCCGGTCGCCCCGGCCAGTCCGTAGGCCGGCATATCGGCGTAGAACGATTCGTAACCGCCCTCGGGCACTATGTACGCCTCGTGCCACAGCCCCACGTGCCGCCGGGACTCCTCCTCCTCCTTGCGGTTCATGATCGCCCAACCCCTGCGGTGGAACATGTCGGGAGCGCTCGCGTACGCGTAGAGCTTCTCCTTCGACTCCCAGTACTGGACGACCTAGTACGTCCGCGGCGAGCCGGTCAACAGCGTGTGGCCCAGCAGTCCGCGCCCCTTGTCCTTGCCCAACTCCCGCAGCATGCGCTCCATCGCCAGCAGCGGGGGCGGCCAATGATGCACGCCCCAGAAGTGGTTGATGCGCATCCCGATGAGCAGCACGACCACCTCTCCCTCGGCCGCGGCGGTGATCTTTCCCGGAATCGGCTTCGCGAACATTGGCCGTACCCCTTGCCGTTGGAGAGTTCAACTATCCAATGATTGGATAGTTGAACTGCCCAAGAGGTGGTGCAAGGGAAGGCACGGAACATGCGGCTCTCGGAACTGAGCGAGAAGAGCGGAGTCAAGACCGCGACGATCAAGTACTACCTGCGCGAGGGTCTGCTGCATCCCGGCCGGCGGGTCACCGCGACGCAGGCCGAGTACGACGAGAGTCATGTGCGCCGGCTGCGTCTGGTGCGGGCCCTGATCCAGGTGGGCCGCCTTCCGGTGGCCACGGCCCGCGAGGTCCTCTCCCACATGGACGACGAGTCCCTGGGCCGGACGATCCGGCTGGGCGCGGCGCTGTGGTCGCTCCCGCACGGCCCCGACCCCGACGAGGAGGCTCCGGAGACCGCCGCGGCCCGCGAGGAGGTCGAGCGGCTTCTGGACCGGGTCGGCTGGGCGACGTCGCAGGAGATCGGCTCGCTCTCCCCCGCGCATCGCTCGCTGGTGTCGTCGGTGGCCACACTGATCCGCCTCGGCTACCCCTGTGACGTCGATTACCTGGCCGAGCAGGCCCGCCTGATGCATCAAGTCGCCGTCCAGGACCTGGACATGATGGAGACGCACCCCACGGAGTCGGAGCAGGTGGAGATGGCGGTCGCGTCGGCGGTGCTCTACGAGCCGTTGTTGATGTCCCTGCGCCGGATGGCCCAGGAGGAGGAGTCGGCCCGGCGCTACGGGCTCTGAACGGGTCCGCGGCCCGAACGGGCCTGGCGGGCCAGCGAAAAGGCCCTTCACCGAGGTGAAGGGCCTTTGTCTGTCCTGCTGTTGTACCCCCGACCGGATTCGAACCGGCGCTACTGCCGTGAGAGGGCAGCGTGCTAGGCCGCTACACAACGGGGGCTTGTTACTGCTGTTGCATTTCTGCGCTGGGCTACCAGGACTCGAACCTAGAATGACGGTACCAGAAACCGTAGTGTTGCCAATTACACCATAGCCCATGGTGTTACAAGTACCCCCGACCGGATTCGAACCGGCGCTACTGCCGTGAGAGGGCAGCGTGCTAGGCCGCTACACAACGGGGGCCCTAGCGATCCTGCATCGAGAGCGTGGGTGCGACCCAGATGATCTCGCGGGAAGGATCTGTACCCCCGACCGGATTCGAACCGGCGCTACTGCCGTGAGAGGGCAGCGTGCTAGGCCGCTACACAACGGGGGCCCTAGCGATCCTGCATCGAGAGCGTGGGTGCGACCCAGATGATCTCGCGGGAAGGATCTGTACCCCCGACCGGATTCGAACCGGCGCTACTGCCGTGAGAGGGCAGCGTGCTAGGCCGCTACACAACGGGGGCTTGTTACTGCTGTTGCATTTCTGCGCTGGGCTACCAGGACTCGAACCTAGAATGACGGTACCAGAAACCGTAGTGTTGCCAATTACACCATAGCCCACCAAAACTCAACCCCCGTGAGGGGTTTTGTTCGGTTGCGCTTCCCGTTCGGTTCTTTCGTTCCGCTTGGGCGGCGCAGGAAGAACATTACCCGAAGGTGTCCGGCGCTCCAAAACGGGTATTGCCCGCCGGGCCTGTCCGGCGGATCAGGGTCGGACAGGCCCCAGCAGTCCGGGCAGCTGATCGAGCCCGCTGATGCGGACGAGCTCGGGCCGTCCACCGCGCCCGCCCCGGTCCAGCCAGATCCCCATCAGCCCGGCGGCGACCGCCCCACCGGCGTCGATGTCCGGCTCGTCCCCCACGTACGCGACCTCTCGCGGCTCCAGCGCCAGCGCCTCGCAGGCGGCGTGGAAGGCTCCGGCCTCGGGCTTGGAGACACCCAGCTCCACGGCGCACACCACGGCCTCGAAACGGTCCCGCACACCGAGTGTGCGCAGCTTGCGGTCCTGGTTGTGGATGCTGGAGTTCGACAGCACCGCGTGCCGGAACCCGTCCGCCAGCAGATCCAGCACGGGCAGCACATCCGGGAAGAGCGCCCAGGCGGCCTCGTAGTGGGCCGCGTGCCGGGCAAACCAGTCGTCGGCCTCCTCGTCGTCCAGCGCCCGCGAGACGAACTCCCTGACCCGGTCCCGGCGCTGCCCCAGGAAGTCCGTCTCCCCGGCGGCGAACCGCGCCCAGTGCGCGTCGGTGATCGTCCGCCATGCGGCGAGGGCCTGCTCGACGGAGTCGTATCCGTCGGGCAGGCCCTCCTGTTCGAGATGCTTGCGCATGCCGACGCGGTCGGCACCCGAGTAGTCGAAGATCGTGTCGTCGATGTCCCAGAGGACCGCGCGGATCGTCATGGGGTCAGCGTAGAGGCCCGTGCGGCGGGCACAGCGGGTTCGCGCCAGTGCGTGCACGCACGACGGGAGGGGCGGCAGCCGTCGCTTGGCTGCCGCCCCTCCCGTGGATGTGCTTCGGTGGACCCGCCGTTACGCGGCCAGCTTCGCCAGGGCAGCGTCGATGCGGGCGATCGTCCTCTCGCGGCCCAGGATCTCCAGGGACTCGAAGAGCGGCAGGCCGATCGTGCGGCCGGTGACGGCGACGCGGACCGGGGCCTGGGCCTTTCCGAGCTTCAGGCCGTGCTCCTCGCCCGCGGCGAGGATGGCGTTCTTCAGGGTGTCCGCGTTCCACTCGGCGTCGACCAGCTTGGCGCGGGCCGTGGCGAGCAGGGCGTCGGAGCCCTCCTTCATCGCCTTGTTCCAGGACGCCTCGTCCGTCGCCGGCTCGTCGAGGAAGAGGAAGTCGACGTTGGCCGTGATGTCCGACAGGACCGTGACGCGGGTCTGGGCGTGCGGGGCGATCGTCGCGAACTGGTCCGCGTCGAAGGACTCCGGGGCCCACGGGGCGAACGGGGCCTTCAGCCAGGGGCCGCAGGCCTCGGTGAACGCCTTCATGTCCATCTTGCGGATGTGCTCGGCGTTGATGTGCTCGCACTTCTTCAGGTCGAAGCGCGCCGGGTTGGCGTTGACGTCCTTGATGTCGAACGCGGCCGCCATCTCCGCGATGGAGAAGATGTCGCGGTCCTCGGCGATCGACCAGCCCAGCAGGGAGAGGTAGTTGAGCAGCCCCTCGGGCAGGAAGCCGCGCTCGCGGTAGAGGTTGAGCGAGGCCTGCGGGTCGCGCTTGGAGAGCTTCTTGTTGCCCTCGCCCATGACGTACGGCAGGTGGCCGAAGGCCGGGGTGTCCTTGGCGATGCCCAGCTCGATGAGCGCCTTGTAGAGGGCGAGCTGACGCGGGGTGGAGGAGAGCAGGTCCTCGCCGCGCAGGACGTGGGTGATCTCCATCAGCGCGTCGTCGACCGGGTTGACCAGCGTGTAGAGCGGGGCGCCGTTGGCGCGGACGATGCCGTAGTCCGGCACGTTCTCCGGCTGGAAGGTCAGCTCGCCGCGGACCAGGTCGGTGAAGGTGAGCGCCTCGTCGGGCATCCGGAAGCGGACGATCGATGTCCGGCCCTCGGCCTCGTACGCGGCGATCTGCTCGGCGCTCAGCTCGCGGCAGTGGCCGTCGTAGCCGGACGGCTTGCCGGCGGCGCGGGCGGCGTCGCGGCGGGTGTCGAGCTCCTCGGTGGTGCAGTAGCAGTGGTACGCGTACCCGCCGGCGAGGAGCCTGTCGGCGACGTCCTTGTAGATGTCCATGCGCTGCGACTGGCGGTACGGGGCGTGCGGGCCGCCGACCTCGGGGCCCTCGTCCCAGTCGAAGCCGAGCCAGCGCATCGACTCCAGGAGCTGGTTGTAGGAGTCCTCGGAGTCGCGGGCGGCGTCCGTGTCCTCGATGCGGAAGACCAGGGTGCCGCCGTGGTGCCGGGCGAAGGCCCAGTTGAACAGGGCGGTGCGGACCAGGCCCACATGGGGGTTGCCGGTCGGGGAGGGACAGAAACGTACACGGACTGGTGCGTTAACCACGCTTGATCACCTTGTTGGTGAGAGTGCCGATGCCTTCGATGGTGACGGCGACCTCGTCGCCGACATGGAGGGGTCCGACCCCTGCGGGAGTGCCGGTGAGGATCACATCGCCCGGGAGCAGCGTCATGGCTTCCGTGATGTGGACGACCAGATCCTCGATCGAGCGGATCATGTCGCTCGTACGGCCGAGTTGCCGTTGCTCTCCGTTGACCGTCGCCTGAATGGTGAGGTCATGGGGGTCGAGGTCGGTCTCCACCCAAGGGCCGAGCGGGCAGGACGTGTCGAAGCCCTTGGCCCGGGCCCACTGCTTCTCCCGCTTCTGGGCGTCGCGGGCGGTGACGTCATTGGCGCAGGTGTAGCCGAAGATGACGTCCTTCACGCGCTCGCGCGGAACTTCGCGGCACATACGGCCGATGACCACGGCCAGTTCGGCCTCGTGGTGGAGTTCGTTGGAGAAGGAGGGGTACTCGATGGCGTCGCCGGAGCCGATCACCGAGGTGGTGGGCTTGAAGAAGGCGACGGGGACGTCCGGTACCTCGTTGCCCAGCTCCTTGGCGTGCTCCGCGTAGTTGCGGCCGATGGCCACGACCTTGTTGGGGAGCACGGGCGGCAGGAGGCGGACCTTGCTCAGCGGGACCTTGGTGCCGGAGAGCTCGAACTCGGCGTACGGGATGCCCTTGATGATGTCGAGGACGAGACCATCGGGCCCCTCGCCCTCGACGGCGCCGAAGGCGACATTGCCGTCGATGGAGAACCTGGCGATGCGCACGGGATGCTGTCGCCCCTCACTTGCTGGCTGAAGACTGACGCTCCAGGCTAACGCGTCGACCGGCGAGGATTGCCCCGATTACGGGGCGGCCCGGCGGGGCGGGGTGGGTGAGGGGGACGGCGCCCGCACTACTCCGCTACGGCGGCGGTGACCGGGGCTTCCATGAGGATGGTGCGCCGCGGGTTGGCCGTCTGGGTGGGCAGGTCCACGGTGTGCTCCGGCTGCTCCGGCGTCTGCAGTTCGTCGGCGTCCTTGAGGTGCGCCAGCGTGGTGCGCCGGGGGTTGGCAATGTTGCGGAACATCGTCGTCGTCTTCATCTGCCGTTCGGACCCTGTCGGTACGGGCGCCGCCCGGAGGGGCGCCGGTTGTCGGATTTGCCATCCCTGTAAAGCGTCAGGCTAAACACCCAATTCCCTCCCGAAGGCCGGAAGAGACGACGATCATCATGTGAGTTTGCTCACGACCGCGCCGACAATTCCCCCATTTCAGGCGGTCGATCAGGTTGACAGAAACGGACATTACGGCACTGAATCAGCCATTCCGCTCCTGATCATGTCGACTGGGACACCCTTCACGCTTCGCCGATTCACACCTGATCGTCCGCTTTATCCATGATCACGCTCCACGGCTTGTTACTCAGTCATCACAACGCGTCACCCAGGTCGCAGCCCGGCACTGGGCCCTTGTTGGAGATCCGGCACTGTGCTGGAATTCCACGCACCGCCGCGGGTTTTCAAGCCGGCGCGCAGGGGCGCAACGGAGCGCCGAGTGGCGGCGGAAAGGGGAAGGACGCCGGTCACTCACGACCACCATGGGGCGGGCACAACGCCCCAAGACGCCGACACCGTTCCACCGCCCAGAGCGGCGGAACGCCTGGTCCAGAGGTTGCGACGCTAGTGCAGGGACGTTTCAAGAGGGATGGCAGCGCTGCGGCGGAACAGGAGCCGCACGGCGGGACCGACCGCGGTTCCTCGGCCCAGCACGCCCAGAACCCCGGGCCTGCTGCGGCCGGTGACAGCGGCGACCGCGCTCAGCGCCCCGGTGCCACGGCGAACGGCGGCACCGATCCGGTCTCGTCGCTCAAGTCCCGGGGCCCCGTCAGCACCGGCTCGCGAGTCGCTCTTCGCAACTGGCGCATCAGCACGCGCCTGGTCTCCCTGCTCGCCCTGCCCGTGGTCGCCGCGACCACGCTCGGTGGACTGCGGATCAACGAGTCCATGAACGACATCCAGCAGCTGGATCACATGCAGCTGCTGACCAGGATGACCAAGCAGGCGACGTCGCTCGCCCAGGCGCTCCAGGAGGAGCGCGACCGCTCGGCCGGTCCGCTGGCCAACGGCGTGAAGCCCTCCGACTTCAAGGTCACCGAGCCCCGCAAGAAGACCGACCGGGCGAAGACGGCCTTCCTCGACGCGACGACCTCGATCGGCGACCCCTCCGGCGACGAGGCCCTCGAGGGCATCTACTCGAGCGTCACCCAGATCGCGAGCCAGCTGGCCGAGATCCGCGACATCCGCAAGACGGCTTACGCCAAGGACACTCCGAGTCTCCAGACCGTCGACCAGTACAGCCAGCTGATCACCTCGCTGCTGAGCCTCTCGCAGGACATGGCGCAGGCGACCAGCAACTCGGAGATGATCAAGCGGACCCGGGCGCTGGCGGCCTTCTCCTCCGCCAAGGAGTACGCCTCGGTCCAGCGCGCGATCATCGCCGCGGCCCTGCCCGGCGGCAACGACAAGCAGCCGCACCTCGACGAGAACGACAAGCAGTTCGGCAAGGCCGCGCTCAACAAGGAGCGTGCGGCGCTCCGCTCCTTCGAGGGCGTGTACCAGGCCACCGGCAACAACGCCGACGAGCTGACCGCCACGCTGGACGAGGGCAACCCGGAGATCAAGGCCGCCAACACCTACGCGAAGAAGGTGCTGGACAGCCCCTCGGGCATGACCGGCACCGCGCGGCGCTCCTACCTGGACTGGTACGACCAGAGCTCCACCAAGATCCAGGCGATGAAGACCATCGAGGAGACCCTCCTCAGCGACATGGAGGGCAAGGCCCGCGAGCTCCGCGACGAGTCGAAGCGCGAAGCGATCATCAGCGGTGCGCTCATCCTGCTGGTGCTCGGCGTCTCGCTGGTCGGTGCCTTCGTCGTCGCCCGGTCGATGATCCGTTCGCTGCGACGGCTGCAGGACACGGCCACGCGCGTGGCCCAGGACCGGCTGCCCGAGCTCGTCAAGCAGCTCTCCGAGGCCGACCCGCAAGACGTGGACACCTCGGTCGAGTCGGTCGGTGTGCACTCCCGGGACGAGATCGGCCAGGTGGCCGCGGCCTTCGACGACGTGCACCGCGAGGCCGTCCGTCTCGCCGCCGAGCAGGCCCTTCTCCGGGGCAACGTCAACGCGATGTTCACCAACCTCTCGCGCCGCAGCCAGGGCCTCATCCAGCGTCAGCTCTCGCTCATCTCCGAACTGGAGTCGCGCGAGGCCGACCCGGACCAGCTCTCCTCGCTCTTCAAGCTCGACCACCTCGCGACCCGTATGCGCCGTAACGGCGAGAACCTCCTCGTCCTCGCGGGCGAGGAGCCGGGCCGCCGGTGGACCCGCCCCGTCCCGCTGGTCGACGTGCTCCGTGCCGCCGCCTCCGAGGTGGAGCAGTACGAGCGCATCGAACTGGCCGCGGTGCCCGCCACCGAGGTCGCGGGCCGCGTGGTCAACGACCTCGTGCACCTGCTCGCCGAGCTGCTGGAGAACGCCACGTCGTTCTCCTCGCCGCAGACGAAGGTCCGGGTCACCGGTCACGCGCTGCCCGACGGGCGGGTGCTGGTCGAGATCCACGACACCGGTATCGGCCTCTCCCCCGAGGACCTCGCGGCGATCAACGAGCGGCTCGCCTCGCCGCCCACCGTGGACGTCTCGGTCTCCCGCCGCATGGGTCTGTTCGTGGTCGGCCGGCTGTCCCTGCGCCACGGCATCCGGATCCAGCTGCGGCCGTCCGACTCCGGCGGCACGACCGCGCTGGTCATGCTGCCCGTCGACGTCGCGCACGGCGGCAAGCAGCCGGCTCCCAAGCAGGCACCCGGACAGCAGTCCGGCGCCCCCGGCGGCCTGCTCGCCGGTGGCAACACGGCGGGCCCGGGCAACGGCTCCCGTCCCGGCCTCGGCAGCTCCCCGTCGGGCCCGGCCGGCCGTCTCGCCTCGGGGCCCGGCGCCTCGCGCGGTCAGGTCGGTGCGGGCTCCGCACCGCGGGCCGCACTGCCCTCGCGCGACGGCGGCCCCCGCCATCAGCAGGGCCAGCCGAACCAGCAGGGCCAGCAGAACGCCGGATTCCAGTCCGCCGGGCTGTCCGGCTCCGGACCGCAGGACGCCTCCCGCCCGGAACCGCATCGTCACGGCGGCGGCCTCGCCGGCGCCTTCGGCAACGGTGCCCGCCTAGGTGCCCGCGGCCAGGGCGACGGACCGGGTCGTACGGAATCGGGCGGGCCCGACCTGTTCGGCCAGCACCGCCAGGACCAGAACCGCCAGGGTCCGGACCGCCAGGACCAGAACGGCTCGCAGGGCCGGCCGAACGGCCCCGCCCCGTGGCAGCCGTCCCAACCGCAGCAGTCCCGGCAGAACCCGGCCGACCAGGGCGGCTTCCAGCAGCCCGCCGGCCAGGGCGATCCCGGCCGTCAGCTGCCCCCGGTCGGCGGCCCGCGTGCCGAGCTGCCCGGTGGCAACCCTCAGCCGCAGCGTCCGCAGACCACCAGCTGGGGCACCGAGGAGCCGTCCGCGCCGCGGCGTACTCCGCTGGACGCCCCGCGCGGTCACGAGGACCCCGAGTCCACCGGCCAGTTCCAGCGGCCGATGAGCCCGCCGCTCACCCCGCGGGCGCCCATGGACGACCGGCAGGGCCCCGGCTCCACCGCCGAGTTCGCCCGCCCGGACTTCTCGGCTCCGGCCCCGCAGGACCTGTCCGCCCAGGACCCGGCAAGCACCGCACAGTTCGCCCGCCCCGACTTCGGACAGCAGCCTGTCCGGGCGCAGGACCAGGGCCTGCCGGCCCCGCGTCAGCGCGGCCGGGACGACGAGGACTTCGGCGCCCCGCGTCCGCCCGTCGCGCCCACCGGTGACGCGCAGTACCGTCCGGTCCTGCCGCCGCAGCCGCAGCCCGAGGCGCTGCCTCCGGCGGCCGGGCCCGGGGACGGTCGTACGCCGCTGTACGACACCCTGGAGACCAACTGGTTCCACGGCCCGCAGCAGGGTGGCCAGCAGCCGCCCGCCGAGCCGCAGGCGCCCGCGTCCCTCCCCCAGCGGCCGACCGCCCCGGAGCCTCCCGCTCCCGCGGCGCCCAACCGCGGCGAGGGCGACACGGGCAGCACCACAAGTTCCTGGCGCCCCTCGCCGAACGACGAACTCGTACGGCAGGCGGAGCGGGTCAAGAAGCCCGCGGCAGGCGGAGTGACCACTTCCGGACTGCCGCGCCGAGTGCCTCGGGCCAACCTGGTGCCGGGCACCGCTCAGCAGCAGAACCATCAGTCCGGTCCTCAGGTGTCACGTGCCCCCGATGATGTACGCGGGCGGTTGACCAATCTCCGCCGGGGCATCCAGCAAGGGCGGCAGGCCAACAACGGCCAGTCGACCGGCAGTTTCCCACTCGGCCCCACTCACCAGCAGGAGCGTTAGTTGAGCCCGATGAGTCAGGCCGCGCAGAATCTGAACTGGTTGATCACCAACTTCGTGGACAACACCCCCGGGGTGTCGCACACGGTGGTGGTCTCCGCCGACGGACTCCTGCTGGCCATGTCCGAAGGATTCCCCCGTGACCGCGCCGACCAGCTGGCCGCCGTCGCCTCCGGGCTGACCTCGCTGACCGCGGGTGCCTCGCGGATCTTCGAAGGCGGCGCCGTCAGCCAGACCGTGGTGGAGATGGAACGCGGGTTCCTCTTCCTGATGTCCATCTCGGACGGCTCCTCGCTGGCCGTTCTCGCCCACCCGGACGCCGACATCGGCCTGGTCGGGTACGAGATGGCCCTGCTGGTCGACCGTGCGGGCAGCGTTCTCACCCCCGACCTCCGCGCCGAGCTCCAAGGCAGCCTGCTCCATTAGGCGGCCATGGATCGATGACAGACTCGATTGCCCCAGGTAATGCCCTCATCCCTCACCCGTCAGGCCGCTTAGAGCCCCCCACCGGCCCCTTCAGACGGCAAGCCGACGTACTGCTGTCACGCCCGGAGGATTCATGACCCCGCCACCCGCCTCACCCGATCCGTACGGCGCACTGCACCACGCGTCGTACGAAGGTGAAGGCGACCAGCCACTGGTCCGCCCGTACGCCATGACCGGTGGCCGGACCCGGCCGCGCTATCAGCTCGCCATAGAGGCACTGGTCTCCACCACGGCCGACCCCGCGCATCTGGGGACCCTGCTCCCCGAGCACCAGCGGATCTGCCACCTCTGCCGTGAGGTCAAGTCGGTGGCCGAGGTCTCGGCACTGCTGTCGATGCCGCTCGGCGTGGCCCGGATCCTCGTGGCGGACCTGGCGGAAGCCGGCATGGTGGCCATCCACCAGCCGGGCAATGGAGAGACCGGCGGCGCGCCGGATGTGACACTGCTCGAAAGGGTGCTCAGTGGACTTCGCAAGCTCTAGCGGCGGTGCGGCCCGGGCCACCACCTCGGCGAAGATCGTGGTGGCAGGGGGCTTCGGCGTGGGCAAGACCACGTTCGTCGGTGCCGTCTCGGAGATCAACCCGTTGCGTACGGAAGCCGTGATGACGTCCGCGTCCGCGGGCATCGACGACCTGACGCACACCGGGGGCAAGACGACGACGACCGTCGCCATGGACTTCGGTCGCATCACCCTGGACCAGGACCTGATCCTGTACCTCTTCGGTACGCCCGGACAGGACCGCTTCTGGTTCATGTGGGACGACCTGGTCCGCGGCGCCATCGGCGCCGTCGTCCTCGTCGACACCCGCCGCCTCGCCGACTGCTTCCCCGCCGTCGACTACTTCGAGAACAGCGGCCTCCCCTTCGTCATCGCCCTCAACGGCTTCGACGGACACCAGCCCTACACCCCCGACGAAGTCCGCGAAGCCCTCCAGATCGGCCCCGACACCCCGATCATCACGACGGACGCCCGGCACCGTGCGGATGCCAAGAGCGGTCTGATCACGCTCGTGGAGCACGCGCTCATGGCTCGGCTCAAGTAGGCACAAGTCGGTATTGCCATACGGTAGTTACCGTAGTCGGACGGGGGTGGACTGTGTCCTTTGACACGATCCGCCCCCGTATTCATAACGTTTCGACAGAGAATTGAGCCGCGTTCGACACCCGACGCATCCAATTGGTGCCACTGCGCTCACATGAGTCCCGCCTTTTGACGGGGCTCGTTCTTTATGCCCGTTTTTTCTGAGGCATGGGCCACTCGGAATGACAGGTTCCGACTGTTTGGAACGCGACCGGTCCCCGTGCTGGAATTCGACGAACTCCCGAGTAGTACGGCCCTGAACGAAATACGGCACAGCGTAGGTGCCGACGCCGAGAGGTTGTTGGTCGAGTGAGGCGAAGCAACGCGAGCTCCACGGCGCGGCAGGAGCGGGGCAACTTCACCCCGCCACCGCGCGCCGCGGCGTCGTCCGCCGATGCGTCCGACGCGGCGGTGTCCGGTGGCAGCACCAGCCGGCTGTCGCCTCGCAACTGGCGGGTACCCACCCGGCTGAACGCGATTCTCCTGATCCCCGTCCTGGTCGGCCTGGTCATGGGCGGATTCCAGGTGAAGGGGTCGATCGACACCTGGCGTGAGGCGCAGGACGCCGAGAAGACCGCGCTGATCGTGCGCGCGGCCGCCGAGTACGGCCAGGCGCTCCTCAATGAGCGTGACCTCTCCGCTCAGCCCCTGCTCTCGAACAAGCGTGACGCCGCCGTCATCGGGGAGGTCCAGGCCACCACCGACAACGCCGCGGGCAAGTTCAACGAGGCCGTGAAGGGCATGCCCAAGAAGCAGGGCCTGGAGCGGCGTCTTCAGCTGCTCCGGCTGGAGGAGCCCACACTCCCCGAGCTGCGCAAGGCCGCCTTCGCCGAGGGCATGGACCCGGTGAAGACGGAGGAGGGCTACGTCAGGGTCCAGCACTCCCTGATGGAGTTCAGCAACGAGCTGGGTCTGGGCACCGGCAACATCACCACCTACGGCCGTACGGTCTACGCGGTCGAGCTCGCCAAGGCTGCAGAATCGCTTCAGCGCTCCATCGGCATGCACCTGCTGGTGCGTCCGAGCCAGGAGAGCGCCAAGTTCGATGCCCAGGTCAAGGCCTTCGGCTCGTACAACTACCTGGAGCAGATCGCGCTCGGCGAGTTCGTCTCCGGCGGCACGGAGGCCGACGCGGCCCGGTTGAAGCAGGTCATGGCCGCCAAGGCCGACGAGGGCGCGGAGAAGCTGAAGAAGGCCAAGGAGAAGGCCGACGCCGCGGGGGTCCCGTTCGTCGCCCCGCCCAGCATCGACGGCTCGGTCTTCGACGGCATGGCCCAGCAGATCGGGCAGGGCAAGTCGCCCGAGAAGCTGGCCGCGAAGGGCATCACGCCCGAGACCTGGATGGCGGCCGCCACCGCCAAGTTCGACGGCTACACCACGGTCGAGGACGAGCTCGTCGACAAGGCCGTGGCCGAGGCCGCGGACATCTCGTCCAGTGCCAGGACCGACGCCATCGTCAACGCCGCCGTCGTGATCGTCGCCCTGCTTGCCGCCTTCGTGCTGGCCGGCCTCATGGCCCAGCAGATGAGCCGCTCGATGCGCCGGCTGCGTACGGCCGCCTTCGGGATCGCCGAGCAGCGGCTGCCGATGCTGGTCGACCAGCTCTCCCGGGCCGAACCGGGCCGGGTCGACACCCGCGTCCAGCCGATCCCGATCCACAGCCACGACGAGATCGGCGAGGTCGCCCGCGCCTTCGACCAGGTGCACCGCGAGGCGGTCCGGCTGGCGGCCGAGCAGGCCATGCTGCGGGGTAACGTCAACGCCATCTTCACCAATCTCTCGCGCCGCAACCAGTCGCTGATCGAGGGCCAGTTGACCCTCATCACCGACCTGGAGAACAACGAGGCCGACCCGGACCAGCTGGAGAACCTCTTCCGGCTGGACCACCTGGCCACCCGTATGCGCCGCAACGGCGAGAACCTCCTGGTCCTCGCCGGCGAGGAACCCGGCCGCCGCTGGAACCAGCCGGTCCCGCTGGTCGACGTGCTCCGTGCCGCCGCCTCCGAGGTGGAGTCGTACGAGCGCATCGAGCTCACCGGGGTGCCCGAGACCGAGATCCACGGCCAGTCGGTCACCGACCTCGTGCACCTGCTGGCCGAGCTGCTGGAGAACGCCACCACGTTCTCCTCGCCGCAGACCAAGGTGCGGGTCACCGCGACCCGGCTGCCCGACAGCCGCGTGATGATCGAGATCCACGACAAGGGCATCGGGCTCACCGCCGAGGACTTCGCCGACATCAACCACAAGCTGGCCAACCCGCCGACCGTGGACGCCGCGGTGTCGCAGCGGATGGGTCTGTTCGTGGTCGGCCGTCTCGCCGACCGGCACGGCATCCGGGTCCAGCTGCGCCCCTCGGGCGAGCAGGCCGGAACCACGTCGCTGGTCATGCTGCCGGACGCGATCACCCACGGTGGCGGTGGCGGACCGTCCGCCGCGGCGGACGACTTCACCGTCTCCTCGATCATTCCGGAGCAGCAGAGCTTCGAACAGCAGCCGTCCCAGCCGCACATGCGCACTGCGGCGGAGCTGGGCTTCGACGACTCCCGCTACGAGCAGTCCTCGGCGGAGGCGGCGCAGCTGGATCCGGTGGGCCGTTCGCTGATGCGTGAGGAGCGCCGTGCGGCGCTGGAGGCGCAGACGGCGGGCGAGCCCCCGCAGTTCCCGCAGGATCCGTACGCCGGCAACCAGTACGCCGGGAACGGATACGCCCCGGAGCCGCAGCAGGGCTCGCGGCAGGAGCAGTACGAGCAGGCTCCGTACGAGGGCGGCTACGACCCCTACCGCGCCGACGCGGGCTTTGCCCAGCTGCCCGACCAGGGTCTGCCCGGTGGCTATACGGAAGCCCCATACACGGCCGGTGAGGCCTCGCAGCCGACGTACGAGGAACAGTTCGCTCCCCAGTCCCACCAGGGAGACTGGCCGGATCAGAGCGCCTACCAGGGTGCGTACGAGCCGCCGGCACCGGCCGAAACGGAATCCGTCCCGAGCGCCCCCACGGAGCCGCAGGAGCGCGTAGGCTTCGACCGTCCGGAGCCCACGCCCGACTCCGGTCCTGAGCTGACCGAAGCCGGTCTGCCGCGCCGGGGCGGCCAGCAGCACTGGCAGCCCACCGGCCGCGGGAAAAGCCGGCCCGTCGCCGCGCAGCAACAGCCGCAGCAGCAGGAGGAACTGCCGCAGCAGCCGTCGCCCGCGCAAGCGGACGGAAACGGCTCCGACGACTGGCGCTCGGCCAACGACGAGCGCTGGGAGCGGGCGGAGAAGCTCCGGGAGCCGAAGGCGGGCGGGATCACCCCGTCCGGACTCCCCCGGCGGGTACCCAAGGCCAATCTGGTCGAGGGTGCGGCGGAGCAGACCTTGCAGGGCGGCCCTCAGGTTTCCCGTGCCCCCGAGGACGTCCGCGGCAGGTTGAGCAACCTGCGGCGGGGCGTACTGCGGGGACGCAGCGCGGGTTCGGACGACAGTAATACCTACAACCAGGAGCGTTAGTGTGAGCCCGATGAGCCAGGCGGCGCAGAATCTGAACTGGTTGATCACCAACTTCGTGGACAACACCCCTGGGGTGTCGCACACGGTGGTGGTCTCCGCCGACGGACTCCTGCTGGCCATGTCCGAGGGATTCCCCCGTGACCGTGCCGACCAGCTGGCGGCCGTCGCCTCCGGGCTGACCTCGCTGACCGCGGGTGCCTCGCGGATCTTCGAGGGCGGTGCGGTGAATCAGACAGTTGTGGAGATGGAGCGCGGATTCCTCTTCATCATGTCCATTTCCGACGGATCCTCGCTGGCCGTTCTCTCACATCCGGACGCCGATATCGGTCTGGTCGGGTACGAAATGGCACTTCTCGTCGACCGTGCGGGCAGTGTCCTCACCCCGGACCTCCGTGCTGAACTGCAGGGAAGTCTTCTTAACTAGTAGGCAGACAGTGCGTTTCGCGCCACCGGGCCATAAGGTGCGGTGGCGCGGACCCACTGGGATCGGGACCGGTAGTCGGAGGAGGAATCGTGGACACACCCCAGGGCGGACACCCGTACAACGGTGGCCGGCAGGTACCGGGTGAGCACGGGGACAACCGATTCAATTTCCCCTCCGCACCCAGCGGACAGAGCGCCCAGCAGCCTTACCGGCCCTATCAGCAGCAGCCGCAGCAGCCTCAGCAGCCGCCGCAGGACACCCGGCAGAGTTCCGGGTGGCCCACGCAGCGTCCGCACCGCTACGACTCGCCCCGGACGCCCCGTATTCAGCCGGTACAGCCGCGGCAGACCCCCGAGCCTGCCGCGCCCGCCGCGCACAATCCGCTGGTTCGTCCGTACGCCATGACCGGCGGCCGGACCCGACCGCGCTACCAACTCGCCATTGAGGCGTTGGTCAGTACCACGGCTGATCCGTCCCGGCTGCAAGGGCAGTTGCCCGAGCACCAGCGGATCTGCCGGCTGTGTTTCGAGATCAAGTCGGTCGCCGAGATTTCGGCACTGCTCTCGATCCCGCTCGGCGTTGCCCGGATCCTCGTAGCCGACCTGGCAGAGGCCGGACTCGTCGCTATCCATCAGCCCGGCGGCGACGAGTCCGCCGGCGGCCAGCCAGATGTGACACTGCTCGAAAGGGTGCTCAGTGGACTTCGCAAGCTCTAGCGGCGGAGCAGCCCGCTCTACTACCTCGGCGAAGATCGTGGTGGCAGGGGGCTTCGGCGTGGGTAAGACCACGTTCGTCGGTGCCGTCTCGGAGATCAATCCGCTGCGCACCGAAGCCGTGATGACGTCCGCGTCCGCGGGCATCGACGACCTGACGCACACCGGGGACAAGACCACCACCACGGTGGCGATGGACTTCGGTCGCATCACCCTGGACCAGGACCTGATCCTGTACCTCTTCGGTACGCCCGGACAGGACCGCTTCTGGTTCATGTGGGACGACCTGGTCCGCGGCGCCATCGGCGCCGTCGTCCTCGTCGACACCCGCCGCCTCGCCGACTGCTTCCCCGCCGTCGACTACTTCGAGAACAGCGGCCTCCCCTTCGTCATCGCCCTCAACGGCTTCGACGGACACCAGCCCTACACCCCCGACGAAGTCCGCGAAGCCCTCCAGATCGGCCCCGACACGCCGATTCTGACGACGGATGCGCGGCACCGTGCGGATGCGAAGAGTGCGCTGATCACGCTCGTCGAACACGCGCTCATGGCTCGGCTGCGGTAGAGGTTCCCCGCGGTCCGGACGTACGAAAGGGCCCCGCACTCCCGAAGGAGTGCGGGGCCCTTTCACGCGTTGCGCGTCAGCCCTGCCAGGAGTGCGGGGCGCGGAAGCCCGGGGTGCGTTCCAGGCGGCGCCACCCGGCCGTGTTGCGGCCGCGGTGGGCGGGGGGCGCGGCGGGCTGGGCTGCGGCGCGGGCGAGCAGGACCGCGGTTATCGCGGCCAGTTCCTCGGGGTCGGCAAGGCCCTTCTCAACGCGCAGCACGGACTCGGCGGTGGTCATAGGTTGTTTCTCCGTCTTCTCGGCAGGCAGGTCTTCGCGGGCTCGGCAGGGGTGCTGCGCGGAGTGCGGACTACTGCGGGGGGTTGCCGTGCTTGCGGGACGGCAGGTCGGCGTGCTTGGAACGGAGCATGGCGAGCGAGGCGATCAGCACCTCGCGGGTCTCGGCGGGGTCGATGACGTCGTCGACCAGGCCTCGCTCGGCTGCGTAGTACGGATGCATCAGTTCCGCCTTGTACTCCTTGACCATGCGCTTGCGCATGGCTTCCGGGTCCTCGGCGTCGGCGATCTGCCGACGGAAGATGACGTTGGCGGCGCCCTCGGCGCCCATCACCGCGATCTCGTTGGTCGGCCAGGCGTACGTCAGATCCGCACCGATGGACTGGCTGTCCATCACGATGTACGCACCGCCGTAGGCCTTGCGCAGGATCAGCGAGATCCTCGGCACCGTGGCGTTGCAATACGCGTAGAGCAGCTTCGCACCGTGCCGAATGATTCCACCGTGCTCCTGATCGACCCCGGGCAGAAAGCCGGGTACGTCCAAAAGAGTGATGATGGGGATGTTGAAGGCGTCGCACATCTGGACGAAGCGGGCCGCCTTCTCGGAGGCTTCGATGTCCAGGACGCCGGCGAGGGACTGCGGCTGGTTGGCGACGATGCCGACGACCTGGCCGTCCATGCGGGCCAGGGCGCAGACGATGTTGCGGGCCCAGCGCTCGTGGATCTCCAGGTAGTCGCCGTCGTCGACGAGCTCCTCGATGACCTTGTGCATGTCGTACGGTCGGTTGCCGTCGGCCGGGACCAGGTCGAGCAGGACGTCGCCGCGCCGGTCGGCGGGGTCGTCGCTCGCGGCGGTGGGCGGGTTCTCGCGGTTGTTGGAGGGCAGCATCCCGATCAGGTAGCGGACCTCGGCGATGCAGGTCTCCTCGTCGTCGTACGCGAAGTGCGCGACGCCCGAGGTCTCGGCGTGCACGTCCGCGCCGCCGAGCCCGTTCTGGGTGATCTCCTCGCCGGTGACCGCCTTCACGACGTCGGGACCGGTGATGAACATCTGCGAGGTCTCGCGGACCATGAACACGAAGTCGGTCAGCGCCGGGCTGTAGGCCGCACCGCCCGCGCACGGGCCGAGCATCACACTGATCTGCGGGATCACACCGGACGCGCGGGTGTTGCGCTGGAAGATCCCGCCGTACCCCGCGAGCGCGCTCACACCCTCCTGGATACGGGCGCCCGCGCCGTCGTTCAGCGACACCAGCGGCGCACCCGCCGAGATGGCCATGTCCATGATCTTGTGGATCTTCGTGGCGTGGGCCTCGCCCAGCGCACCCCCGAAGATCCGGAAATCGTGCGCGTACACGAAGACCGTACGGCCCTCGACCGTGCCCCAGCCGGTGATCACACCATCGGTGTACGGCTTCTTCTCCTCCAGACCGAACCCCGTCGCCCGGTGCCGGCGCAGCTGCTCGACCTCCCTGAACGAACCCTCGTCGAGGAGCAGCGCGATGCGCTCACGCGCCGTCAGCTTGCCCTTGGCGTGCTGCGCCTCGGTCGCCCGGTCACTCGGTCCGCGACGGGCCTGCTCACGCAAGTCCAGCAGTTCGGCCACACGGCCACGGGTGTCGCTCGGCTCGCCCGGGGTTTCGTCCACAACGGTCATGTACCGACCCTACGAAGCCGAGCAAGTAAACCCTGCCGTCGACTCCGTACAGTCTCCTGACCCGTTTCCTGGTGGAGCCCAACAGAATCCGGACGGTATGCAGGCGAAGTACCAGCCGGTACGGGGCAGTCTTTGTGCGAGTCCGACAAAGGCTCACTGTGGTCTGCTGCACACCCCTGTCAGCCTCGGGGTGTGGCCCGGTTGGGCGGCCTGGACCCGCTGGATGTCATCCAGCCGGTCCCGCACCGGGGCATCGGGGTGGGCGATGGTCAGCAGCACCGCCTCGTAGAAGGCGTCCCGTACGGCGGCGGGCATCACATCGGAGGCGTCCAGACAGAGGGGCACGCGCTGGTCGGTGAGACGGCTGCTGATCTGCTTCTCGACCGTACCTTTCCTGGCGGGCACGTCGGAGTTCGGCGAGAATACCCCGGCCTTGCGGCCCCACTCCGCCTGGGCCTCGCGGGAGGTGAGCCGGGTGAGCAGATCGCGGGCCTGTGTCGAGCTGCCGAAGAGCGCGGCGAAGTCGGCGGACACCTCGCGTCCCTTGATCCTCGGGCCCGAGGGCAGCAGTGGCGCGGAGTCCGTGAAGGCGGCCTGCCCGCTGTGGTCCCCGTAGAAGGACCTGGCGAAGGAGCCCTGGTGCTCCAGGTCGCAACCGCCGTCGAAGAGCAGCCCGCGCCCGTCGGGCCCGCCCCGGTGGTCGTCGAGCAGGGCCCGGCCGGCCGCGTCCCGGTCCTGGGCCAGCAGGCCGGCCCACAGGCTCCAGGCATTGAGCACCGGGCCGTCCGTCCACTTCAGGCCCCCGGTCGCCCATCGCTCGTACAGCACCGGGCCCGCCGTCTGCAGGATCAGGTCCTCGATCCAGTCGCTGCCCGGCCAGCCCGATGCCCCGTCGTCGCCCATGCCGATGCACCAGGAGGTCAGCGGCGCCGGGTAGGAGGGCGGCGGCCGGTCCTTGCGGTACCAGACGATGCTCTTGAGGTCCGCCTTGAGAGCCACCCAGAGGTCCGCCTCGATGCCCCTCGCCTCCGGCTGCCAGGGCTTGCCGTACTTCGCGGCCGCGCCCTTGCCGCCCAGCGGGTGCAGCCGGCGCTCGGCGGCGTACTCGACGAGATCCCCGACGCCCGGCAGGATCGCGATGTCGGGCGGATTGCCCGCCTGCACCGCGGCGAGCAGGACCTCCCGGCTGGCGGCGGTGCCCTGGTAGGTGTAAGGGGTGCCCAACGTGTCCAGGACGGCCTTGAACTGCGTCTCCTGGTTGTCGGTCCACGGCCCGAGGATGGTCACCTTCGGCTGCTCGTCGCCGCCGCCGGGAGCGGCGAGCCCGCAGCCCGTCGCGGCCAGCATCAGACACAGGACGAGCAGGACCGCGCGGGCGCGCAGCATCATCCGGTCCTCCAGTAGTCGGCGTTCAGGTGCCGGCCGATGCCGACGGCGGGCAGCAGCACGATCAGGGCACCGGCGGTGAGCGCCCCGTAGTACATGCCGCTCTGCCAGCCCTGGGCGGCCAGCCCGGCGCGCACCCGGGTCGCTGTCTCGGTGACGGTCTGCTGGGACCTGGCCAGATCGCTGTGGTCGTCAGCCTGTTGTTCGATCCGGACCAGCCCGTCGCGGGCCGTGCCCAACCGGTCCTGGGTGACGCTCGTCGCGATCAGCGGGCCCGTCGCCAGGAAGACCACGGCCAGCAGCGAGACCAGCAGACAGAGGTCGAGGCTGTGGCCGCAGCGGGTGCGCAGCACCCACAGCGCGGAGAGGGTGATCAGGACCATGGCCAGCAGGCCGAGTTCGGCGACCGCCCAGCCGGACCACTGCAGGGCGCTCATCGAGCTGAGCGTGTCGATCCGGGCCATCTGGTGCCCCTGGAGGACGTCCAGGCGCGGCACCACACCGGTGCGCTCACGAGTGAGGAGCCTCTCGGCCTCGGCGAACTTCTCCTCCTGCATCAGATCGTCCGACACGTACTTCACCGCGCCGGGGGTGATGGAGCTGCTGTACGAGGTGAGCAGCCCGTTCACGGTTTCGAGCACCCCACGGCCGCGGTCCCCGTCGATCTGTACGTCGGAGAGGCGGGACAGGCCCTGGTCGGCGGCGGCGAGCTGGTTCTCGTAGCCGGCACCGGCGCCCACCACATCGGTGATGCGGTGCCGCACGGAGCGATCGGCCTCCTCGTGGGCGCGCAGCAGGGCGAGCTGGGTGGCGGCCACGCCCTGTACGGCCGGGGCGCCACGGGCGCGCATCTCGCCCGCCGAGATCTGGACCTCGCGGTACGAGACGAGCAGGGCACTCATCGAGACCAGGGCGGCCACCAGCATCGCGGCCAGATGCCACTCCAGCAGCCGCCGGGTGCGGGAGCGGTAGGCGCTCCTGCGCGACCGGGCCGGTCCGAGCCTCACAGCTGCCTCCCGCAGTCGATGCAGAACGCGGCCGCGGGTCCGGCCGGATGGTCGCAGTGCGGGCATTGGGTCTCCGTACCGGCCCGGGGCACCGGGGGCAGCTCGACCGGGTGCCCGGAGGTGATGCTCAGCATTCCCTGGCGGACGGTGCCCGGGTCGACGGTCGGCCCGATCCGGACGATCCCCCGCTGGCCGTCCACGATGCGGGCGACCTTGCGGACCTCGTCCAGGACCCAGTCCGCGGCGATCTCGGTGGCGAGCCGGACGGCGAGTCCGAGCTTCGCCTCGGCCCGCTCGCGGCTCCCCAGGTCGAGGGCGGCGTACCCGTCGTTGAGGGCGGTCCGCATCCGCGTGGAGACGTTCATGGTGTGGATGTCGCGGCCCGCGGCGCCGGAGATGCGCGCGGTGGCCGCGGCGGTTCCCGGCGGCAGCCAGCGGACCACGACCGCTTCGGTGGCGCCGCCGACGATGACCGCGGCGAGCTGGAGGGGCACGCCCAGCGGGTCGTTGCTCGCGTCGGCCCGGAGGGTGAGGAGGTAGTCGCGGGATTCCGGCTTCCACTGGTGGGTGCGGAACTCCAGCCGGCGTGGATCGTCCCGGACCGGTTCCGGCTCCAGCCGCTGCTGGTGCGGTGCGGTCTCGATCAGCGTCGCTTCCCGCACATTCGGGCGCACGGTCACCTCGATGGGGAGCTCGGGGCTGCGGACCCGGCGCAGCCTGCCCAGGGCCTCGGCGACCGCGGGGGCGAAGGCGTCGGGCGAGGACGCGGCGGCGCCGTGCAGCCGTTCCGTGACGGCGAGCAGCGGAGCCGGGTCCCAGCCCGCTCCCGGGGCGATGACGTCGGCGGTGAACTCTCCTTCGCAGCGGGCGAGTTCGATGTTCAGTGCGCTGTCCGGGCGGGAGGTGTCGTCCTCGTCGCCCCGGCTGGAGCCGTCGGTGATGAGCACCAGGTGCCGTACGGGGAGGGCGCGTTCGGCGAAGAGTTCGCGCGCCCTGGCCAGCCAGGTGGTGTATCCGGACGGCTCCTGTCCCTCGGCGGACGCGGTGATCCGTCCGACGCTGAAAACGGCGTGGCGCCGGTCGTCGGGGCCGGCGAGCGCCCACCGGCCGCGCAGCGGGTAGCACTGCGAGGCTTCGCCGCCCAGCACGGTGTAGGAGATCCCGTCGGGCAGGGCGCCCACGGCGTCGGTCAGCGCCGCGACGGCCGCGTCACGCCGCCCGGCGGCCACGTCCACCGCGATGACCAGCGCGATGTCGACGGCGGGAATCCGGTCGCGCGGCCCGACGGCGAGCGCCCGGACCCTCACATGGGCGTCGATCCGGGCGTCCGGGTCCGGCCGCTGCTGCTCCGCGACCTGGACGGAGAGGCTGATCCCGAGGCCGGTCGACGCGGCGGTGCGGCCCATTCAACTGCCTCCAGGGGTACGGCGTCGGGGTGGGAACCAGAAGCGGGTCTGCGGGCGGACGGCGTGCGAGAGGTCGATGAGCTTCTCGTGGTCGGCGGTGTCCTTGCACTGCCGGGCCATCCAGCGGTAGCACCGGGCCAGGTCCTCCCGTACGGCCCGTTCCCCGGGCATCGGCGCCGGTGGCAGTCCCCGCCGCCACCAGCGGCCGTCGTGCCGCGGGCCGCCGGCCTCGTCCCGGACCGCGTCGAGCTTCCACTCGTACAGTTCGGTGCGCAGCAGCCGGGCCGATTCGTCGCCCGTCACCACGGATGCCGGATGCGGTGCCGGGCCGCCTTCGCGCAGGGGTACCGCGGCGAGCACGGCGTCGATCCGCCGCTTCCCGGGCAGCGGCCGCCCGCCCGCCGCGAGCCGGGCCGCCCGGATGCGCAGCGCGGCGATCCGGGCGACGGTGTGGTCCCGCGACTCGTCCGGCACCAGGTCCAGGACCTCGGCCGCCGCGTCCCGGTCGCCGCGCGCCAGGGCCAGCCTGGCCAGGCCCAGCGCGGCACCGACGTGGGAGGGGTTGCGGGCGTGCACGGCCCGGAAGAGTTCGTACGCCGACGGGATCGGACCGGCCGGGCGGTCCGGGCCGAGCTGTTCCGCGGCGTAGGCCAGGGCCAGCTTCGCGGCGTACTCGCCGGGCAGCGCGCGGTGGACGGCGGCGAAGTGCTCCCGGGCGGCCTCCAGCAGCTGCCGCCGGTCGTCCAGGACCTCCGCGCTGCGCAGCGCGACGAGGCCCCAGTGCCAGCTCAGCCGCCACTGCCGCACCGGGCCGGGGCCGGGTATGGCGTTCGCCGCCTCCACCTGTTCGCGCGCCCGGGTCAGCGCTTCGACGCCCTCCTGGCCGAGCAGCAGCCGGGCGTTGTGCAGACAGATCTCCACCGACCGCTCCCCCTCGGCGGGCTGGGCCAGCAGCCGGCCGGGGTCGTAGCTGCTGACCAGGAACCGGGCGGCCTCCGGGTCCCCCGGATAGGGCCTGGGCACCGGCAGCCGACGGGCGATCTCGGTGGGGGTGGGGAGCCCGGGGTCCAGGGCGGGCGCTTCGCGCGTCTCGTCGCGGCGGTGCGGAGTACGGTCCAGCCAGTGCGCGTAGTCGGGTACGGAGCCCAGCCTCGCGCCGAGCAGTTCGGTGGACGGGGTGAAGTACGCGGATGGTTCGGTCCGGTCCCGCTTCCCGCGCAGTGCCCGGATCTCGCGCAGCACTCCGCGCAGCTGGCCCGCCATCTCCTCGGCGTCGGCGAACCGGCGTTCCGGGTCCTGGTCGGTCGCCCGCTCCACGACCAGCCGGAACGAGCTGATGCCGAGGCCGGGTACGTCGTCACCGACCGCCCAGCCCGCCAGTTCGGCCAGTGTCGCCCCGACCGTGTGGATGTCGTGGGCGACGGTGAGCGGACTGCCGCTGACCATCTCGGGCGCGGCGTACCGGGGGGTGATGACGGGCGGTGGCCCGGCGGATCCGCTCCCCCGCACCCCGCCGAGGTCGATGACCTTGACGCCGTCGTGCTGGTGGACGACGTTGGACGGCTTCATGTCCCCGTACAGGAATCCCATGCCGTGCAGATGGGCGAGGGCTTCGAGGATCTGGCAGCCGTAGGTGATGACGTGCTCGATGTCGAGGACGAAGTTGCCCTGCCGGGTCGATTCGACGACGGCGGAGAGTGTGCGGTCGCCGACGTCCTGCATCACGATGTAGCCGCCGGAGACCGTGCCGTCCTCGCTGCTGGTGCTGACGAAGTCCCGGATCTGGACGATGCGTTCGTGCCGGATGGCGACGAGGCTGCGGCGCTCCTCGGCGGCCTGGGCGGCGCCCCGTTCCGCGTACCGGTTCAGCATCCCCTTCACGGCGACGAGGTCTTCCAGGTGGGTGTCGAAGGAGAGGTAGACCCAGCCCTGGCCGCCGTGGGCGATGGGCCCGAGGATCCGGTACTGGTCCTGGAGCAGCGGCCCGTCCCGGTGGAGTTCGGGGCGGTAGGAGTACGGGGCGCCGCATCTGGGGCAGTGGCCCTCGTCGGGCGGCGGGGCGGCGGTGTACGGGGCGACGAAGTACGTGGCGCAGGACTTGGACGAGCAGCTCATCCGGACGTGTGCCTGTGTCACGGCGGCGCTCAGCCGCTGTTCGGGGGTGCTCGGGCTGAGCAGGGGCAGTTCCAGCAGTCCTCTGGGCCCGCACTTGTCGGGGGCGGCGGGCAGCGGCGGGAGTCCCGGGCCGTCCTCGGAGCGGCCGCAGGTGTCGCAGTAGCCGGTGGGCTGCACGGCGCCGTCGCAGGGGGCTCCGGTGAACCGGCGGTGCGGGCAGGGAATCCTCATCGGTGACCGGCCCGTCCCTGGTCGCCGCGCTGTCCGGGTACGTCCGCCCGGCCGTGCCTCTCCAGGTCCGCCCGGAGTTCACGCAGCAGGGCGCGCAGGGCCCTGAGCCGCTCGTACGGGTCGTCGACGGTGCGCAGTCGTGCCAGCTGCTGCCGGCGGCGGGCCGCGTCGGTCCGCGGCAGGGGGCTCAGGGAGGCCGATTCCACCAGGCCGTTCAGCCCGGCCCACTCCGTTTCGATGCCCTCGACGCGGCGGACCAGTTCGGCGGCCCGCTCGTCGAGGGCGGGTAACAGCAGCTGCCGCGCCACCTCGTTCACCTCTTCGCCGCGGCTGTCCCGCACGACGACGAGCAGCCGGAAGCCGAGCGTCCGCACCCGTGCGAGCAGGGGCACCAGCCGGTGCGGCTGCCGGTCCTCGTCGAGGCCGATCACGGCGAGGGTGGGCCCCGCGCTCCCGGGCCCGCCGTCCACCGGCCACCCGGGCGGGGTGCCGCCCACGAGCAACCACTCGCGGTACGCCTGGGCCTGGTGGCGGGGCGGCCGCAGCCTGGTCACCAGCTCGTCGACGAAGTCCTCGGGGGTGGTGCGTCCGCCCCGGTAGACGAGATGGGCGCGGTGCAGGTGGTGGCGGAGGGTGCGGTCGCGGCCGCCGCCGTGCGGTACGACGCTGAAGCGCACCGCGGGTTCGTCGCCCCCGGCGAACCATCTCCGCAGCCGCCGGGCCAGCCCGTGGTCCCAGCCGTCCGGGCCGCTCAACTCGGCGACCAGCGGGACGAGTTCGGCGATCCGATCGATCGGGATCATGTACGAGAACGCCAGGTCGTTCTCGGCGGGCAGCGCCAGGTCGAGGTCGCCGCGCCAGCTGACGACCATCCCGACGACCCGCTCGGGCGATCCGGCCGGCCCGCCGCGCACCTGCACGGCGGCCCCGCTGAACCCCGGTTTCACCACCTGCTCGTTGCGCCCGGCGTCGAGCTGGATCCACGCGCCGTGCGCTCCGCTGATCCGCCCGGTCAGCCACATCCCGTCGGCGAAGGACCGCGCGTACCCGCCGATCCACACCTCGCGGCCGCGCTCCAGGCTCCGGTCGAGCGTCGCGGGGGTGGCGTGCGGGCGCGGGCTGTCCAGGGCGAGTACGGCGATGTCCTCGCGGGTCGCCCCGAGACCGGGCAGCCAGCCGCCCTCGGCCACGCGTGCCCCGACCGGGGCGATGGCGGGGTTCTCGGCGAATTCCACCCAGATCCGGGCGTCCGGCTCCCCCACGACGTGCGCGCAGGTGAGTGCCCGGTCCTGAGTGAGCAGCACACCGGCGCCGCAGACGGGCCCGTCCGCGGCGCCCTGTCGCAGCCGGAGCCGCCAGTCCGCCTTCAACTCCCCCATGGCGCATGAGAATACGCGCGTAGCGGGCGCCACTCCCAGTCCCTGGACATACTCCGGTCACCCGGTGTCTACCGGACGTCACACCGGAGGGTGACGCCCGCCGTCCCCGGATCGACCCGGAGCACCAGGCGCCGTCCGGTGGCGCGCACCTCGATCCCCGGGTCCGCGGAGAGGACCTCCCGTACCGGCCGCTCCCACACCACCTCCACCGGGGCGCCGCTGCGGTCCGGCCCGCTCACGCACAGCGTCGTCGTCTCCCGCCGCTGCCGTACGAGCACGCTCGCCGGGGCCGTGACGGAGAGCGGTCCGGCCGTGCCCGCCCGCCAGAAGTTGGCGGCGGTCAACCCCTGCGAAGGCACCGCGACCGCCTGGGCGGCGGCGGTGTTGGCGAGCACGGTCAGCCACCCTCCGTCGGCGGCGCGGGCGGCGACGGTGCGGCGGGAGGCGCCGGGCATCAGCAGGTAGACGTAGCCGGCGGCCTCCGGGTCGGTGCCGTGGTCGAGCCAGAGGGTCTGGTAGCGGCGGGTGCGGCGCTCGGTGGAGCTGATGATGTTGATGTCGGACCAGGCGCCGGTGCGGTCCTCGCGCAAGGTGCGCAGGTCCGCACCGCCGGGGAAGACCCAGCCGCCGTGGCCCTCCAGATGGGCCCAGCGGGGTTCGGCGCGGCCGTCGACGGTGAGCGGTTCGGTGCCGTTCCAGCCGAGCATGCGGTTGTCGACGATCGTCTCGACGGGCACCCCGTCGGTGGCGGTGATGCCGGCGCCGAGACAGATGACCGTGTCGGCGGCGCAGAACCACGACTTGCGGGCGTCCAGGGTGGAGCCGAGGCCCTTGAGGTGCTGGCCGACCGCGCCGTACTCGCCGTCGGTGGCGCCGCCGACCCATCGCGCCGCGGGCCTGGCCGCACCCCATTCACCGCCGGCGCGGTCGGCGAGCCGTTTGGTGGACACGGTCGTGCCGGGCAGCCGGTAGGGGTTGACGGTGGGCCAGAACCAGTCGGTGTACTGGTCGTTCTGCTTCGCTCCCGGCCACCAGTAGAGCATTCCGGCGCCGGTGTGCCAGCCGCGCGGGTTCTCGCCGTTGCCGCACTCGTAGTACGAGATCCGCTCGGAGGCCATGGAGATGCCGGCGGCCCAGTCCGGGCGCCGGTGCACGGCGCGGGCCATCTGGGCGAAGAGGTGGTGGCCCACCCGCTCCGGTGCGGCGGGGACGGCGGTGTCCTGGACCGCGTGCAGCCGGGCCAGGTCCGCGACGGAGAACTGGCGGGCGGTGAGGATCGCGCTGGTCTGCTCACGGGCGATCCAGCCCTTGACCATGCCGTGCCACCGGTCGCGCTCGGCCACCGAGGCGCTCGCGGCGAGGAGGGCGATCCCGGCTATGACGCCCTGCCCGTGGAAGTGGTCGCTGCGCATCACCTGGAGGTCGTCGTGCTTCATGTAACCGCGGCTGATGGCACGACCGCTGACGCTGTCCATGATCAGGCCGTTGTGGATCAGCGGCGCGTAGGCGTGCTCGACGCTGTCCAGGATGACCTGCCGGTTCGGGTCGGTGACGGCCCAGGTGGATCCGGCGAGCAGGGCGAAGAGCCGGCCGAGCCCGTCGAGCATGACCTGGCCGTAGGTGCCGGAGTAGGCGACGGTGGTGTGCTGGATGAACGACCCGTCCGCGTACAGGCCGTCCCCCTTGGTGACGTACGGGAAGACGGGTGACAGGGCGTCCCTGGCGAGGGCGACCTTGGCGGGTGCCCGGCCGAGGACCCCGCGCAGGGCGACGGAGCGGCACAGGTCGACCCGGTTGGCGCCGGTGGAGGTGCCGCTGTAGACGCGCAGGACCTCGTCGGGGATGAAGTGGTCGACGGCCGCGCAGGCCGCCTCGACGCGGGCCGCGCCCAGCTGTCCGTACAGCACGGCGGCGATGTCCATCAGGATGCGCGGACTGCCGATCTGCCACTCCCACCAGTTGCCGTACGGCGTGACGGAGGAGTGGTAGGCGGTCGCGGCCAGGTGGTCCCAGCCGCGGAGGATGTCGGCGAGGAGGGCGGCGTCGTTGGTCGAGCCGGTGCCGGGCTGGACGTACGCCTGGGTCATCGTCCAGAGCCGGCTGTAGCTCTGGGTGATGCCGGACGGCGGGTTGTACGCGACGCCGGGCCACAGCGAGTCCGCGGCCGGGCTCATCGTCGACCGGAACCCGCGGGCGAGTGTGCCCGTATCGGCCAGGCGGGAGGCGAAGGGTTCGTTCCTCGGGTCGTAGCCGGTGCCGAGCGCGATGCCGGCCCAGCGGCGGCAGAGGACGTCGAATTCGTCGACGTCCGCGGCGGTACCGGCGGCCGTGGCGGAACCGGGCAGGGCGACGGCCAGGGCGGTGGCGGCGGAGAGGGTCAACAGGGTACGGCGGGACCAGGCGGGCGAGTTCGGCATGTGCGGCTCCATGTAGTCAGGGAATCGCCCTGCATGCACGATGCGGGACGGGCACACACATGGTGAGCACCCGTTCCGCATCATGGTGGATCAGCTTCCGCAATGGAAGCGTGCGTCACCCCAGTCCGCGTGATCGTTGCCGTTGCCGTCGCCGCCGTCGCCGACGACCAGTTCGACGTACTTGGCTCCGGTGACGTCCGCCGTCAGCGACCAGGCGCTGTCGGCCGCCTTCAGCACGGGCGACTTCACCTTCTCGGTGCCGTCGGCCGTGACGGAGAACTGCACGCTGCCGGCGCTCTTCTGCACGTCGTCCACGCCGACCCGGGCGGTGAACGAGGTGCACTTCCCGCCGAGGTAGTAGCGGATCTTCGCCGGTGCGTGGCTGCCGAGGCCCTTGGTGTAGACGGTGGAGCCGATGGTCAGCGGGGAGCCGTCGCCGGTGCCGGTCTCACCGTTGGAGAGGTCCTTCTCCACCGGGCCCCAGCCGTTCTCGGAGGCCGTCCAGTCCAGGTCGCTGGCCCAGCTGTCGGTGGTGGGCGGCGGCGGCAGGGTCCGTACGGAGGTCTGGGCGCCGAGCGTGCGCTGTGCGCCGCCGACCGTGTACTTCGCCTCGGAACTCAGGCCGTACACCTGGTACTTGGCATCGACCGGCGGAGTGACCCGCCAGCTGCCGGTGACCTCGGTGCCCGCCGCGACCGAGTCGAAGGTGACGGCGCCCGAGGGCTCCGCCTTCCAGCCCTCGGGAACGGAGAGGCTCAGTGCGACACCGGTCGCCGCCGTCGCCTCGTAGTTGGCGAACGAGACCTTGACGGTGTTGGCCGTGCCCGGCTCCAGGGTCTCGGCGCCCGGGTCGATCCCGAGGGTGCCGCAGGCGGCCTGCTCGGAGTCGGGGGCCGGGCCGAGGTCGGTCACGGTGAAGGAGTCGAGGACGAAGTCGGCGCCGTCGGGGGCGTCGTCTCGCTTGCGCAGCCCGGTCCAGGTGTCGCCACAGCCCGCGGTGACGGTCTCGGCGAAGTGGCCGGTGGTGCGCTGCTGTCCGATGGCGGTGGTCCGGGTCTCGACCGAGTCGGGCTTGCCGTCGGCGGTGATCCGGTCGTAGCCGTCGACCCACTCGTAGGCGCCCTCATGGCTGGACTGGTAGTCGTACTCGACCTTGTAGCGGTGCCCGTCGGCCATCGGCACGGTCCACGGGGCGGTGCGGTAGACGAGTCCGGCGTTCTCCTCGTGGGACTTGAGGGACTCCTTGCCGCTGATCACGTCGTCGATCAGCTTTCCGTTCCAGCCGGCCTGGGTGTACGGGGCGTGCAGCTGGGAGATGACGGTGCGGGGGTCGGTGGAGCCGCCCGCGTCGCCCTTGAGGAAGGGGCCCCAGCCCTGGTCCACGGCCTCGAAGTCCTCGTAGGAGAGGCTGTTCTCCTTCGTTGTCGGGGCGTTGGCGACGATGCGTACGTCATCGGCCCGCACGCTCGCGGCGCTGCCTTCGGCCGCCTCGATGCGCAGGGTGGTGCTGCCGTTCGCGGGGGCGGTGAAGTTCACCTTGGCCCGCTGGAAGTACGTACCGTGCCGCTCGGACGCGGCGACGTAGTCCTTCGCGGTGGAGCGGTCCACCGAGACGGACTTCCCACCGATGGAGAGCGTGGTGTGCCGGGCCTTTCCGGGCTGGACCTCGATGAGCGCGGACGCGGTGTAGCGCTTGCCGGGGGCGAGGCCGTCGATGCGCTGCGAGAGCGCCTCGGTGCCGCTGCCGGAGAGCCGGGCGCTGTTGAGGCCCTTGCCGTCGGTCTCACGGGCGACGGTTCCGGTCTTCGACCAGGCGGTCAGCCCCTTGTCGTTGAAGCCCGGGTCGTCGACCGGGGTGCCCTCGCCCCACTGGGGGTCGGCGGCCTCCGGCGCCTGCTCCGGGTAGAGGACGTACGGCTGACCGGCCTTGGCCGTCAGCGTGATCTCCCCGTCGACGGGCTTGACCGTGCCGGTCTCGACCCGCCCGTTGTCGGTAAGCTCGTAGACGGTGTACGCGCCCTTCGACGGCACCGCCCAACTGCTCGTGCCGCCGGACTTGCTGTAGTGGTACAGCTTCTTCCCGCCGTCCCACGGCAGCAGGTAGTCGGTGCCGCTCAGGACCTTGCGGCCGTGGTCGTAGAACGTCCGCCTGCCGTCCTCGATCGTGCCCCGGACACCGCCGGTGAGGGTGATGTCATTGCCGTCCCAGCGGGTGATCTTCTGCTGCTGGAGGTACTTGGCGGGCAGGTTGCGCTGCCAGATGTTGTTGGAGAAGGCGTTCCAGTCGGTCTCGCCGGTCCAGCCCTCGAACTCCTGGATCGCGGTCTGGCCGAGGACCGGGTCGTTGTTCCAGACGTCCTTCTCGCCGTTGCGGATGAACCGGATGATCTTCGAGTTGAGGCCCTTGTTGGTGGCGGGTCCGTAGTCGAGGTCATTGGCCCAGTGCGACCAGAGCGAGCCGCGCTCGAACTTGTCGGCCCACTCGGTGGCGACGTTCCAGCCCTGCTTCTGCACTTCCTGGAGGGTCTTGTCGGGGATCCAGCCGTGCGTGTAGTAGACGTCGAAGTAGAGCAGGCTGAGGTTGCGGTCCGTCTCGTCCCGCAGCTGCTGTATCCGCTTGACCAGGTCACCGCTGTTCACGTCGCGGCGCTGGTCGATGTAGTAGCTCTGGCCGAGCCAGTTCCAGCCGGGCTTGGTCTTGTCGACGAGCTTCTCGTCGAAGGCGTTGGCCTCCGGGTACGCCTCGGTGTCGTTGATGTGGACGCCGAAGGTGGCGCCCCACTTCTTGCCGTCCTTCAGGAGCTCGTTGAGGTCCTTCAGCCCGCCGGCGCGCTTGTTGTAGTTGCCGCCGTAGTCGGGGTGGGCGGAGTCGTGGCCCTCGGAGGCGAAGCCCTTGAGGATCGCGAGCTGCCCGAGACCGTCGGTGGCCAGGGAGACCCGCTTGACGTCGTCGAGAGTGCGCAGGAAGGGGTGGGTGGCCTGGCTGGCGAAGTTGAACGGGATGTGGGTGATGACCCGGTCCGGGGTGTCCTTGCTGCCGGGCGCCTTGACGCCGATGGAGCGGAACGCGACGGCGCCGTCCTGCCAGTCGACCGACTTGTCGCCGTTGGCGTCGGGGGTGACGACGACCTTCGCCCAGGGCAGGTTGTCCCCGCTCTCCGGCTTCGGCGCCCCGTCCCCGCGGTAGGTCCACTGGCCGGACCAGACGCCGACCCGGACGCTGCCGTCGTCGGCCTTGCGGGCCTGGTGCCAGAACCGGGCGTCGTCGCCGCCGGTGGCACCGGACGGCTTGTCGTACGAGGAGTTGGACTCCACGGCCGCGGCGAGCGACCCGGTGTTGAGAATCGCGTACGAGGCACCCACCGGCGCCTTGTCGGCGGCGGTGTCCGCGGTGACCTTGCCGAAGACATCGGCGGTCTTCGTCGAGTCGTTGTCCAGCCGGGTGAAGGCGGTGGCCCCGCCGGTGTCCGTGGACCCGACGGAGACCAGGTCGTGGCCGGGGATGTCGATGGTGCCGACACGGAACGCCTCGGTGTCGCGGACGGCCGTCACCTTGAAGGTGGTGGCGCGTCCGGAGACGGAGAGCGAGGCGTCGATCTCGATGCCGGGCAGGTCGGTGAAGACCAGCGTGTAGCGGGCGGCCGAGGCGGTGACCACGGGGGCGCCCTTGAGCTTCACCGGGTGCGCGGTGCCGTTCAGGGTCACGGCGGTGACCGGCTGCGTACTGCCGAACAGCCGGCTTCCACTGGCCTTGTCGGTGTACGCCAGAACGCGCGGGAAGTCGTCCGCGACGGCGACCGAGAGCTGCGCGGACCCGATGACGGTGGCGCCCGCGGGTACGGCCGGCCCGGCTGCGGCGGATGCGGGAGAAGCGGCGGCGGTGGCGGGGAGCGCGGTCCCCACCAGCGCCAGGACGGCGACTGAGGCGGCGGCTACGGCGCCCGCCGAAGTGAATCTTCGCGACATGTGCCCTGAGTAGTCCCCGTGACCGGACACCGTCAACGACCTGCGACGACTCGGAGCCCTCCAGTCCAACAACCGCGTTGCGTAAGTCCAAGCGGAGCGCGGGACAGGGGCAGTGACTGATCGCCAGATACGGCGGTGGGCGGCAGTGAACAAGAGCTGAACGGGCTGGAATCGCCCCTTGGACCACGGGTATGTGCAGGAACAGTGGAAAAGTTCCCCGAAGCCGGCCCTCACTCCGAAGCCCTCCACGTAGCCTGCTGCCGAATGACGAGCACGCGGTGGGGGCGGTGCGCGTCCACTGCCGCGGCTCACCGACGGATGACATCAGGGGGCAGCATGCACAAGCTGGACGCTCCAGGTAAGTCTTTCCAATCCGTGATCTCCAACCACGACTATTCGGATGCGGAAACCGAGTGGAACGGGACCGGGCCTGGGTGGAGTTGGATGTGGGTTCCCACTCCCTTCAGCTCGCAGTTCGTCCAAGGGCAGTTCACCCGTCAAGTCTTCAAGCGCAACCGGACGTCACGCGATGATCTCCGGGCTTTCATCAGCGAGAACCTCGCTGACAACGATCGACGCTGGTCCCAAGCGGCCGCTGCCACACTTCGTGGTGTCACTGCGCAGGAGTTCGTCCTGATCTGCTCGCATGTCTGGGCATTCGCCTTGTTCGAGGTCAACTCGAGCTCGACCGCGAATGCCGGGACCGCGTTCTACAACCGGTGGGTCGGAGCGATGAACGCCGATCCGCAGGCCCCGTACATGCTGATGGCCGCGGAGACGCCGACCGTCATGGCGATGAACTGACCACGGTTTCGCCTCGGCGACCGAGCGCCTGCCGGACGGCGTGGAGCCGGTCCGGCAGGCGTCACCAGCGGCCGTGGAACGTCACCAGCGGAGGGCGGTGAAGTCGATCGGCCGGGGCCGCAGCAGCGCCGTACGTTCCGCCAGCGCGTGCAACCGCCGGGACATCTCCTCGGCCTCCCGGCGCTGCCGGTCGCCGTGGCCGGGCAGCACCCACTCGAACCGCAACTGCCCCGCCGTCCTTGCCAGGGAGGCGGCCAGCTCCTCGATGGAGTACCAAGTCACGCTCTCCGCGACTTCGAGGTCCTCTGTCGTACGCGACCAGTAGAAGCTGTCGCCGCTGAAGCAGTACCGGTCGTCCGCGAAATAGAGCACGCTGCCCCGGGTGTGGCCGGGCAGCGGATGGGCGGTGACACCCTCGCCGATCTCCACCGGGTCGAGCCCCCGGATCACCTGGTCCGCGTCCGGCGCCGCGTCGAGGTCGCCCTCGTGGATCCACATCCGGGCGCCGAAGTGGTCGGCGTAACGGCGCCCGTGCGCGACGTGATCGCGATGGGTGAGCAGCACATCGGTGACGGGCCCCGTCGCCGCCACGTACCGCTCGGCCAGCCCGGGGCTCCAGCGCGGGGTGTCGATCATCATGACCGTGCCGGACGGGCGTCGCAGGAGGTAGGAGTTGGCGCCGGCGGTGTGCTGGGAGTTGTGCCCGCAGACCAGTACGCCGTCGTCCAGCGCCATCGGGAACGGGTCGAGCGCGGGGTCCGGCTGCCCCGACGCGGGCCGGATCGAGCGGGTGTGACAGGCGAAGACGGCGGCGTGTAAGCGCCGGTTCTCCGCCTCGTCGCTCGGCTGCCGCAGAATCCGCGACGTCCCTTCTTCCTCTCCGATCAACTCGGGTGCGAACTGTCGGGCCACGTCGCAGTTGGTGCAGCGATCGTCCACGTACCAGTCGGCCATGGCAGGGCTCCTTCCACTTCCACTTCCACTTCCACGGAAACGACCCCGACGGGGGCCGCCGTTCCAGGGATAGCCCACGCGCGGCCGGAACCGGTAGACCCTGCCGATCTTGTATCTCGTCCCCCGGTTCTATCTCGTCGACATGCCGCACCCCACCGACACCTCGAACTCGCACCACACCACCTTGCCGGGGTTCCGCTCCCCCACCCCCCACTTGTCGGCGAGCGCCGCCACCAGCCGCAACCCACGGCCCCCTTCCTCATCCGACGCCGCCCTGGAATCGGCAAGACGAACCTCCCCGTCACCGCTGTCGTGGACCTCGATGCGCAGGGTGCCGTCGGCCGGTTCCAGGCGGAGGTGGAGGCGGAACCCACGACCGGGCGGGACGCCGTGCAGCAAGGCGTTGGTGACGAGTTCGCTCACGCAGAGCAACACGTCATCGGTCCGGACGTCGCACGCCCAGTCGACGAGAGCCTCACGGACGAACTGTCGTACGAGCGGCACGGATCGGCGTTCCCGGCGGTGGAACACCTCGCGGAAGTGGGGGAGTTGAGTTGTTTCATTCACGCCACCAACGTCACACAAAGTCACTGCGGTTGAGCAGCGCGTCAGGTCGTACAACGGAGATGTACGCCTTCTGACGGGTCATCCGGGGTTCGTGACGGGGAGAGGCAGTCCATGCAACCGGCAAAGAAGAAGAGCAAGCGGATCACGTCCTGGCACCTGATCGGCGCCCAGTTGGCGATGTTCCGCAAGGCGGCGCGGATGACACAGGCGGCACTCGCCGAGCGGTGCTGTGTCGGCGAGGACACGATCGCGTCAATCGAGCAGGGGCGCAGGACACTGCAGCGGGAACTCGCGGTCCTGCTGGATGAACTACTGGACACGAAAGGGGCGTTGGAGGTCGCGGTGTTGAAGGTGCCGCAGAAGGAGCGGTTCCCGGCGTTCGTACAGGACTACGTGGAGTACGAGCAAGAGGCAGTGACGCTGCTCTCGTATCAGAACCAGGTGGTGCCGGGGCTGCTCCAGACCGAGGAGTACATCCGGTTCGTCTTTTCCTGCCAGTATCCGCCTCTTGAAGAGGACGAGCGGGAGGAGTGGGTGGCGGGCCGACTCGACCGCCAGAAGCTCCTCGAACGCAAGCCACGCCCCATGCTTCACTTCTTGCTGGAGGAGACCATTCTGCGCAGCGAGATCAGGGATCCCACCATGTTGCAGAACCAGATCCGGCATCTGCGCCAGTGCATGGAACTCCCGTTCCTGGGGCTCCAGATCATGCCGATGAAGCTTCCGAAGCATGCCGGGCTCGCTGGGCCGATGGTGCTGCTGGAAACCCCCGATCACGACCAGCTCGTCTACGTGGAGGGCCAGCTGACCAGCTACCTGCACGAGGACCCGGATGACGTCTGCGTGCTCCAGCAGATGTATGGGATGCTGCGTTCGCAGGCGCTTTCCGTCGAAAAGAGCGCACGCCTACTGGACGAACTGCTTGGAGAGACATGACCCACGCACGTACCGCCGCCCTCGCCTGGTTCAAGTCCAGCTACAGCAGCGACCAGGGCGGCAACTGCATCGAAGTCGCCTACGACTGGCGCAAGTCGAGCTACAGCAGCAGCCAGGGCGGTGACTGCGTGGAGGTCGCCACCCACCCCGCCGCTGTGCACATCCGCGACTCCAAGGTCACCGGCGGCCCCGTTCTCACGGTTCCCCCCGCCGCCTGGACCGCGTTCCTGGACGCCACGGTCTGACCGCGTCACGGCCCGGTACGCCGGGCCGCAACCTCCCGCGCACTACGCCGAGTTGTGAAGACTTCCCGTTTCTGAGAGCGCTCTCAGTCATAAGTCTTGACGCCCGATGCGGCCCTCACGAGAGTGGAGCGCACCGCGGACCCCCCGCCGCTTTCACCCCCCGCACGATCGCCCCGTCCGTGGCCCCCACACACCTCGGGAGTCCTCTCATGATTTCGCGCAGGCTGTTCCTGACGGGCGGCGCCGCCGCCACCGCGACCGCCCTCACCTACCCCGCCTGGGGCAGCGCCCTGAGCCCGAGCGCCTCCGCTGCCCCCGCAACCTGCGAACTCGCCCTGGAGAACCGCTCGTTGCCGGGCAGCGTCAACGCCTACGTCACCGGCCACGAGCAGGGCACCGACCGCTGGGTCCTGCTGCGGGCCGACGGCGGCGTCTACCGCCCCGACTCCCCCGCCGCACCGCAGACCCCGCTGCCGGTCGACTGCGCCATCCCGCTGAACGCGGCGGGTGGCGCACCGGTGGTCCTGACCTTGCCCCAGATGTACGGCGCCCGCGTCTACTTCGTACGTGACGACACGCTCACGTTCTACCTCAACCCCGGCCCCGCCCTGGTCGAGCCGGCGTTCGCGACGTCCACCGACGCCAACTACGGCCGCACGTGGTCCTTCTGCGAGTTCACCTTCAACCCGCAACAGTTGTACGCGAACATCAGCTACGTCGACCTGGTCACCGCACTGCCGATCGGCCTGACCCTGGCCGGCGACGCGACGCACACCGTGGCACCGCTCCCGGACGGCGCGGTACAGCGGATCGCGGACGGCCTCACCGCCCAGGCCACCGCCGACGGCCAGCCGTGGGACAAGCTGGTGATCCGCGGCGCGGACGGCAACGTACTGCGGGTGATCTCACCGCAGAACCTGATGGCGCCGTTCTTCGACCGGCCGGACGAGATGCCGTTCCGCGATGTGTTCACGTCGTACATCGACCAGGTCTGGGAGAAGTACCGCTCCACCGACCTGCGGATCGACCTCCAGGGCGGCCGCGGCGTCCGCACCGGCCGGGTCAGCGGGGACGTCCTGACCTTCGAGGGCGGGCACACCTTCACCAAGCCCGTCTCCAAGGACATCTTCACCTGCAACCACGGCCCGTTCGCCAACAACCCGGCCGACCCGGACGACAAGAAGGCCCTCCTGGCCCGCCTCGCCTCCGGCTTCAACCGCTCCCTCATGCTCACCCACCCCGACCAGCCGAACGGCACCTCGACCGCCGACTACTACCAGGACCCGACCACCAACCACTG
The DNA here is from genome assembly GCF_035918155.1 of Streptomyces sp. NBC_01591. NCBI lineage: Bacteria > Bacillati > Actinomycetota > Actinomycetes > Kitasatosporales > Streptomycetaceae > Streptomyces > Streptomyces sp. NBC_01591. Next base: position 6,290,926 of record NZ_CP109327.1, on the reverse strand, counting down.
GTCCCGCGTAGTCCACGCCAACACCCCGATCGGCTACGCCTTCCCCTACGACGACGTCCGTCCCGACGGCGAACCCGACGTCTCGGGCGCGGCAAACGACGGCAACCCCCGCCGCTTCACGGTGACCGTGGGGGCCTGATCCGGGGCGCGCGGGCGGTCGCGCCCGTGCGGGTCGCCCGTCCGCGCCGACGCCCCCATCGGCGCGGACGGGCCGGGCAGTCCACGCGATTGGACCGACTCGTTCACCCCGAGTCCGGGCTGTGTGACGTCAGCCGTCGAACCAGACGGTCAGCCTGACATCGTCGCTCCCGTGGAGGTCGGCGAGGGTGCTCATGACGGACCAGATGGGCCCCACTGGTCGCCGGGCACGGCATCGCAGCGGCTGAGGCGCTCGACACGGAACATCTGGTCGCCGTCGACCCGCTGGGAGCCTTCGGGGAGGTGTTCACCGGCTCGTACTGCGATGCGGGCCGGCTGCCCACAGCGATCGATGAACTCCTGAGGGCGTGGCAATGCCGCCGGAGAAGCTGCCATTCGCCCTGCGGATCACGGCGGTACTCGCGGATAAAGACGTCGGGAAAGCAGACTCTTCATCCCAGTCGATCCGCTTGATCTCCTCCCACCTGACCCAGCTCGCGCTTCTCCTAGCTGTTGTTTCGTGTTCCTCGCGGACGCGGTTCGACGCATCGACAGGCAGTCCCGCGGATAGGAACCACCGGAGCGAACTGCCCGTTGTCGCACACACCGAACAGACAGCCGAAGGCATCGTAGTTTCTCGGCACTCAAGGCACCGCTCGGGCTCTCATCTTCGACGGGCGCGCCTGCCGCAGAAGCTTGGCGGCGGCGGGGATCGGAAGCACCTCGCGCTGCCCTCGGGCTTTCACCGGGTGGGCTGTCCGGCAGGTGAAAGCCCGAGGTCATGCCGTCGCACAGCCCCACTTCGCCGAGCGCAGAAGCAAAAGAGGGCGATTACCAGATTTCCGGCTCCTGCCATTGGACACACGCCGGACGCCGCCCTCCAGAAGAAAGGAATTCCTTTACGGCCTGACGCACCAGAGCAAGGGGGATTTCTGCGGTGGCGGGAAATTCGGTCGGATTCTCTACCACAAAGTAGGAAACCTCCACTCCGCTACTCCCCGAAGAGCCGAGCGAGACAAAGCTCTTCTCGTCCATGAAGCTCAGAACGCCTACCTGCCGCTTCCCGTCGGCGCCAACCATGAACTCGTGATCTGGAAATCCTGATGGCAGAAGCTCACGCTCCGAACTGTGCAGAACAGCCAAGTTCTCGAACTCAGGGCCCGTAGCGAGAGCGTCGATCAGCGCATCGACGTCCTCAGGGGTTCGAACTACCGACGGTTCATCTGCGTGCTGTTCGCGATAGTACGCCTGAGCCCTGTTGTACGTCACTTTCCACCCATCCCTGTCTGAGTCTTTCGTTGGCGATTTTTAGCAGCTCCTTGTCGAGCGCCTTGTTTCCGCTTTGGACGGCGTAGATCTGCCCGTCAGCAGGAACACCAAGTCCAGAGGTTGGCCCACCCTTCTTGACGGGATTTGACTTGACCACATCCTTCAAGGACTTCACTGCTTGCGCAAAGCTGAGAGCTGCGCCGGTCCGGCTTGCATTTCCTAGAAGACGACTCGCACCCCCAGGGCTCCAAGGGAAGATAGCCTCGTCGTACGGACCGTACTCACACAAGCCGTCCGCTCCGCACATGAGGTGCATCTCAGGTGGACCGAAACCGAGAAATTCGTTCCAGAACCACTTGGCAGCCTGGCCTGCAGGGTCATATATACCTGCGTCCTTGTACGGACCGGAGGTCGGTTTCGGCCCCGGACTCGGGCTCGGGCTCGGACCATCGCCGCCAGTAGTCGCCGTGCTGCTGCCGCTGCCATGAGTGCCCCCGGACCTTCCCGGGGTGGGACTCGGCGGCCCGGCGGGCCCTCCGTCGCGCCGGGGCTCGCTGTGACCCGTGCCGTCGTCGATCCACATACCAGTGGGGTCAGCCGACGTAACAGGATTGTTGTTGCCGTACGCGTAGCCGTTCAGGGATTGGTGCTGGTCGAGAGCCAGTACAGGGTCGACGCTGATGAACTGGCCGACGCTTGGGTCGTATTCGCGAGCACCGATGTGGGTGAGGCCCGTGGTGGTGTCGGCGGGCTTGCCCAGGAAGGTCTTGTCGTCAGGCCAGGTCGTGGACTTCGTACCGCGGGAGGCGCCGAAGGGGGTGGTGTAGCGCTTCGTGACGTCCTGGGTGGTGGCGTCCATGGCGATGCTGCTGGTGCCGTGGTGGTCGGCGGCTAGGTAGCTGAGCTTGCTGCCCGCGGTGCCGGCCGTTGTGGTGCGGACCGCGATGGTCTGGCCCGCCGCGCTGTAGTAGCGGGCGCTGGAGATCGTCTTGGTCGCGCCCTTGGTGGTGAGGCGTACTTCGGTGGCGCCGAGGTAGAGGACGGTGTCGCCGTCTCCGGTCGCGCGGCGGATGAGGAGTTCGCCGTCGGCGTCGTAGAGGTAGGTGGTGCCCAGTGCGGGCTTCGCGCCGGCTGCCGGTTCGGTGGTGGAGGCGAGTTCGCCTTCGGTGTTCCAGTCCAGGGTCTGGGTGGCTTGGGTGCCGGGGCGTCCTGTGGTGTTGCCCGCCTTGTCGTACGCGTACGTGGCGGCCTTGGCGCCCGTGGTCTTGACGAGCGGGTGGGGCTGGCCGGTCGCCGTCTTGTATCCGTACGTGGTGGTGGCGTCACCCGTGGCCGCGTGGGTTGTCTCGGTGTCGCGCTGGCCGGCGTCGTTGTAGGTGTAGCTGGTCCAGTACGGGGCGGCGCCGTCGAGGTTGGCGGTGGTGCGGCCGCCGGTGGCGCAGTCGGCGGACTTGGGGGTCCAGGCTTCGGTCAGGCGCCGGTTGGCGTCGTAGGTGAAGCACTGGTTGTCGGCCTTGGATGTGCCACCGAGGGTGGTGGGGTCGAAGATGGACTGGACGTTGCCCGCGTCGTCCTGGGTGAAGTTGAGGTCCTGCAGCATGTACGAGTGGGTCTGATCCGTGACGTGGCTGCGGGTGAGACGGCCGGTGCCTGCCTCGTACGTGTTCCTGATGTAGGCGTTCTTGGCACCCTCGATGCCGACGGTGAGCACTTCTGCCTGGCCGAGGGCGGAGTAGGAGACACCGAGGAGGTAGGTGCTCGTTCCGGAGAGTTCGGTGGGCAGGCCAACGGAGTTGTACCTGATTCCGATGATCTCCTGGGGGAGCCCGCCGGCTTCCGGCTCCTTGGTGTTGTTGACATTGCCGTCGAGCCGGTAGTCCGTGCCGAAAGTGAGCGTGGACGATACCGCCCCGGCGGTGACCAGCGGGTCGTCGCTCGGCAGCACGACATCGGTGCTGATGGCACGGCCGAGAGTGTCATAGGCCGTGATCTGCTTCGTGTAGGCCTTGCCGGTCGTGCCACCGACGTAGCGGGTGGAAGCGGTGGGCCGGCCCTTGAGCAGAGTGTCGTAGCTCCAGTGGGCGAGTTTTTCGGCGTCCGTCTTCGTGGTCTGCCACAGGTCGGTCTTGCGGCCGATCTCGTCGTAGCCGTAGAGCAGCTTCGCGTTGCGTGAGTCGGTCGTGGAGTCGATCTGGTCGAGCTCCGTGTACTCGGTGGTGGACGCGCCCTTGTCCGGGTCGCTCGTGCCGGTCTGACGCCCGAACAGGTCGTAGGTGTAGGTCCAACTTGGCATCGTCGATGCCGGTGATCTGCGACTGCTTGCCGTCGCGGGTGTAGTCGTACTTCACCCGGGTGTAAGCCGTGCCGGTCGTGGCGCCGTACGCGGTGTCGTTCGGCTCGGTGCCTGCGTAGGTGCGGGTCTCGGCGGTGCGGCCCAGAGCGTCGGTGATGGTGCGGGTGGCATTGCCACCCTTGACCGCCGTGTTGGCGGTCGCCTCCCGCTGGTGGGCGACCGCCACCTCTTGTGTCGAGTGGGCCCGCATGTACGCTGCCCGGCATTCGGCTCCATCGATGAACGGATCGACCTCGTGCACGTTGTATTCACCGGCCGCGTCATCGAGTGGCGGGGGCCTTCACCGTTCTACTTCGCCGCCGTGCCGACCGAACAGGCCGCCGACATCCGCGAGGTGGCCGCGCTGGCCACGTACGGCTGGGGCGCGGTACCCGTGGACGCGCGCATCGGCGAGACCGCTTTCACCACGTCGCTCTTCCCCAAGGACGGCAGCTACCTGCTGCCGCTCAAGAACGCGGTCCGCAAGCCGCAGGGACTCTCGGCAGGTGACGAGGTCACCGTGACCATGACCGTCCGCGTGTAGCTGTCGCGTGATGTGGGCGTCGGCGGGATCGCGACCTCAGTGCTCCCGCGCGTACGTCACGATCCACGCGACAGTGAGAACGACTCCGAGAACCCCCACGCCGAAGATGCCGAAGGCCGTCCAGATCCCCTTTCCGTCCACCACGGAGCGCACCCCGCCGGCAAGCCCGCCGACGGCCATGCAGATGCCGAGGACGAACGCCCGTGAACTCCGGGGGCGCAGCCAGTGCCACGGGTCAGGACGGCGGCGACCAGGTGGCGGCGGGCCTGCGGGGTGCTTCACCGGTGCCTCGCCTTTCCTGGTTCTGCCGGGGCTTCCACATGGATGTCACCAGGTGGACCTCGGCAGTTGACCATGCTGATCCGTCACACATTCGGATCGGCGAGGTGGCGCCCTCTCGCCGGGGCCCGGCGCGGCCGACGTGGGGTGAGACAGCGACACGGGGTGCCCCTGTCCGGCGGACAGGGGCACCCCGTGCGGGTCGATGCGTGCGGAGGTCAGCAGCCGCCGCAGTTGTAGTACGTCACGTCCCAGTGGTTGCCCTCGTCGGCGTAGATGTTGCCGGAGCCCGCCTTGTACTGGGGGGCGCCGTCACCACGCACACCGATGTAGGTGAAGACGTTGTGGACGTAGTTGGTGAGGCAGGTCGACTTGGCGAAGTCGAGCTTGTAGCCGTTCCAGTGCGAGTACGTGCCACCGGCGTGGCCGGTCTCGGTGCCGCCGGTGATGTTCAGCGCGCAGCCCGTGGCGCTCTTGAGGGTCTGGGCGCCCTGGGCGGTGGCCAGGTTGAGCTGGTCGAACGAGGTGCAGGTGGGGACGTTGCGGTCGGAGCAGCCGCCGGAGGACGACCAGGTGATTCCGGAGGAGCTGAACCGGGCGGTGGCCTCGGCGTGGGTGAGCTTGGTGGCGGCGTGGGCCTGGGTGGCGCCACCACCGAGGACGCCGACGCCCGGCGCGAAGAGAACGCCGAGAACGAGGGCGAATGCGGTCAGGACGGGGCGCAGTCTCATATGGGACAGCATGGGGGAACTCCTCCTGCTCATGACAAGTAAGGCTAGGGAGATACTGCCCGAGTTCTACGCGCGTCCGCCAGAGGGTGGCGGCAATGGCGGGCAGCAATTCGGCCGACGTTCGGTCGGTGTTCACGACACCCCATGAGCCAGATGTTGAATGTTGAACTAGATCGCGCTACAGTCAGTCTCGTTGAAGGTTAAACAACCACTTCGACACCTGCCCGACCCCCGCCCGATCACCGCTCGACCGCGCTCGATCACGTCCCCCGAGGAGGAGCCATGGCTCTGTTCAACCGCAAGAACAACAACGCCCCGTCCGCCACTGCCACCGCCACCGTCGCCCCCGCCGTGGACCCGGCCCTCGCCGCCCTCACCGGCGACTACGCGATCGACCCGGCCCACAGCAGCATCGGCTTCACCGTGCGCCACGCGATGGTCACCAATGTGCGCGGCACCTTCGGCGAGCACGAGGGCAGTCTGAAGCTGGACGGCTCCGACCCGGCGAACTCCGCCGCGTCGATCGACGTCAAGATCGCCAGCGTCGACACCGGCATCGCCGACCGCGACGGGCACCTGGTCAGCGGCGACTTCTTCGACGCCGAGAAGTTCCCGCTCATGACGTTCCGCTCCACGCAGGCCGAGCAGCTCGGCGGTGACAAGTACCGCGTCACCGGTGACCTCACCATCAAGGACGTCACGCGTCCGCTCTCCATCGACCTGGAGTTCAACGGCTCCGCCACCGACGTCTACGGCAACGAGCGGGTCGGCTTCGAGGGCAGCGCGGACATCCTGCGCTCCGACTGGGGCCTGACCTGGAACGCGGCGCTGGAGACGGGCGGCGTGATGGTCAGCGACAAGGTCAAGCTCAACTTCGACATCTCCGCGATCAAGTCCGCCGCGACCCAGGCCTGACGCGTTTCGCCATCTCACGCCTGAACCCGAGCGCGCCCGCCCTCTCCTCCCCCGCCGGGGAGGGAGGCGGGCGCTCGGCGTTGCCCCGACGGCGCGGAGCAGTCCCCGTCAGGCACGGCGGGCGGCGACCGCGCGGTTCACATCGTCGGTGATCAGGTCCGCGTTGATCGCCGCGGCGGCCTGCACTCCGGCAGCGGCCACGGCGATGACCTGCCCCTTCGGGTCGGCCACATTGCCGGCCACCCGGACGCCGGGCACGTCCGTCGCCCCGGCCGGGTCGGCGGAGACGTACGTACCGATCACCTCGCCACCCATCTTCTGTTCGGCCGTGGTCAGCCCCAGGCTCGCGAGGAAGTCCGCGCGGGCGGTGAAGCGGGGCTGCACCACGACGGCCTCGCGCGGGATCACCCGGCCGCCCGCCAGCCGCACCCCGGTGAGGCGGTCGTCCGCCACTTCGAGGCCGGCCACCTCGCCGTCGACCACGGCGATGCCGCGGGCGGCCAGCTGCTCGTACTCCTCGTCCGTGGGCTCGGGCCCAGTGTGGCGGAAGAGGGTGATGTCCTCGCTCCACTGGCGCCACATCAGTGCTTGGTGCACGGCCAGCGGGCCGGTGGACAGGACGCCGATCGGGCGGGAGGCGACCTCCCAGCCGTGGCAGTACGGGCAGTGCAGGACCTCGCGCCCCCACCGTTCGGCCACGCCCGGTACCGGGGGCAGTTCGTCGACGAGGCCGGTGGTCACCAGGAGCCGGCGCGCCACCACCGGGGGCCCGTCCTCCCGTACGACGCGGAATCCCGTGCCGTCGGGCAGCCGCTCGGCGGCCACCACGGCGTCCTGGACGACCTCTCCCCCGTAACGGGACACCTCGTCCCGGCCGGTGGCCAGCAGTTCCGAGGGCGGGATGCCGTCGTGTCCCAGGTAGCCGTGCATGTGCGAGGCGGGGGCGTTGCGCGGGTGCCCCGCGTCGAGCACGAGGACCGACCGGCGCGCCCTGGCCAGGGTCACGGCTCCGCTCAGTCCGGCGGCGCCGCCGCCGATCACCACCACGTCGTAGGGGCGGTCCGGGCCGCCGTCCCCGGTCGTCGCTTCTTCGCCGCTGTTCACGCTGCCGTCTCCGGTCATTTCGCTCATGAGGAGCACCTCCCTTTCACCGGAGAGCATCCGCGCGACAGTGCGATTTCGGCAAGCTTCGTTGCTGGAACAGCAAGCGACGCCTCTAGAAGGCGTTGTCTTCCGGTTCGCCGACCGTCTGCTCCGACCAGATGACCTTGCCCGTCTCGGTGTAGCGGGTGCCCCAGCGTTCGGCGAACTGGGCGACGAGGAACAGGCCCCGGCCGCCCTCGTCCGTCGTCGCCGCGTAGCGCAGATGCGGTGAGGTGCTGCTGCTGTCGGAGACCTCGCAGATCAGGTTGCGGTCGTACAGCAGGCGGACCCCGATGGGTGCCCCGCCGTACCGCACCGCGTTGGTGACCAGTTCGCTCAGGATCAGTTCGGTGGCGAACGCCTCCTCCTCCAGGCCCCGGTCGGTGAGCCACTGGGCGACGTTCTTGCGGACTCCGGCGACGGCCGCCGGATCGGTGGCCACGGCCCATTGCGCGACCTGGTCGGGATCGAGCGTGCGGGTGCGAGCCACGAGCAGGGCGACGTCGTCGTCCGGCTGATCGTGCAGCAGCGCGGCAAGCACGTCGTCGCAGGTCTCCTCCGGCGTCCGGTCGCGGCCGGCGAGAGCGTCGCGCAGCAGGTCGAGACCAGTGCCGATGTCCCGGTCCCGCCGCTCGACGAGACCGTCCGTGTAGAGGACCAGACGGCTCCCCTCGGGTACGTGGAACTCGGCCGCCTCGAAGGGCATGCCGCCGATGCCGAGGGGAACTCCGGTCGGGACCTCGGGGCACTCGACGGTGCCGTCGGGAAGGACCAGCACGGGCCCGGGGTGGCCAGCCCGCGCCACCGCGCAGTTCCCGGAGACCGCGTCGTAGACCGCGTACAGACAGGTGGCTCCGGCGATCTCGACATCACCGGCGTCGACTTCCTCCCGGTCGATCCGGCTGACCAGTTCATCGAGATGCCCGAGGAGTTCATCGGGCGCCGGGTCCAGCGAGGAGAAGTTGTGGACGCTGGTGCGCAGCCGCCCCATGGTGGCCGCGGCGTGCAGCCCGTGCCCGACCACGTCGCCGACGACCAGCGCCACCCGGGCGCCGGACAGCGGGATCACATCGAACCAGTCGCCTCCCACCCCCTCGTACGCCGGCAGATAGCGATGGGCGACATCGAGGGCGTTCTGCTCGGGCAGGCCACGGGGCAGCAGACTGCGCTGCAGCGTCACGGCCAGCGCGTGCTCCCGCGTGTAGCGGCGGGCGTTGTCCACACCCACCGCGGCTCGGGCCACCAGTTCCTCCGCGAAGGACAGGTCGTCGTCGTCGAACGGTTCCGAATCGCCCGAGCGCCAGAAGTTGGCCATGCCCAGAATCACGCCGCGCGCGTGCAGCGGCACCGACATGAGCGAGTGGAATCCCTGCACCCTGAGCCGCTCGGCCACGTCGAGATCCCAGTTCCGCCAGCCCAGCTTCGTGAATTCGCCCTTCAGGTCGGCATCGTCCCTGTGCACACGCATGGCCCGGGTCCTGTCGGGGACGAAGCCGACCAGGTGGCCGATCGGGTACAGCGGATGGTCCGCGCGGACCGCCGCGACGGCGGTGCGGCGCATCTCCAGCGTGGCGCCGTCCGGCGTGACCGGTTCGTCCCCTCTCAGTACGGGGTCGGCGAGGTCGACCGTCGCGGCGTCGGCGAATCCGGAGATCGCCACCTCCGTCAGCTCCTGCGCCGTCCGGGTCACATCGAGTGTGGTGCCGATCCGGGCACCGGCCTCGTACAGGAGCAGCAGTCGTTCGGTCGCGAATTCCGCCTGTCCCGTGACCGCGCGGAGTTCGGTGGTGTCCCGCAGGGTCACCACGGTGCCGGGCGGGCCGCCGTGCGTGTCGGTCGGACGGAGGTTGACGGCCAGCAGCCGGTTGCCGGCCCGCAGCAGCTCATCCGTGACGGTCCGGCCGGAGACGAACAGTTCCGCGGTACCCGGGTCCAGCCCGAGGTCCGTCACCGCTCGGCCCTCGGCGTCCGGGGGCAGGTCGAGGAGTCTGCGGGCCTCGTCGTTGGCCAGGGTCAGCCGGTCGGCCTCGACGATGAGGACACCCTCGCGGACCGCGTGCAGCACCGCGTCGTGGTGCTCGTACATCCGGGTCATCTCGGCGGGTTCGAGCCCGTGCGTCTGACGGCGCAGCCGTCTGCTCACAAGCGCCGCGCCACCCACCGTGAGCGTGAGGGCGGCCACCGCGGCGGCGATGCTCAACCGGATGGAACGATCGGCCACGCTGTCCACCGACCTGTCGGTGAGTCCGACGGCCACCAGGCCGACAACCGAACCGTCGGACCGGGTGACAGGCACCACTGCTTCGATCGAGGGCCCCAGGGTGCCGGAGCCGGTCTGGGTGAAGCCCTTACCGGTCAGCGCCTCCTTGTACGGGCCGATGAAGTGCTTGCCGATCAGCGCGGGGTTCGGGTGGGTATAGCGGATAGCCCGGGGGCTGGTCACGACGACGTAATCGACATCGGCCTCCTTGCGGACCTCCTCCGCGCGTGGCTGCAGGATCGCGGTGGGGTTCTTGCTGTCCAGCGCCTGCACGATCCCCGGCGAGTCGGCGAATGTCTGGGCCACGCTCAGTGCGCGGGTCCGGGCCTCGTGCAGGCCGACGCTGCGGCCCTGCACCACCAGCGCGATCGCAGCGCCGGCGATGAGCAGCATGACGAGCGCGAGCACGAAGCAGAACACCTGACCGGCCACGGTACGCACACTGAACAGCGACAGCAGTTCGCGGCCCACGGAGCGGTGGGGCATATGCCGGTCGGGCGGCGCGGGGGCGGCTTGGCCCGAGCGCCCCCCATCGTGCCGATGTGTCCGCCGGACGGAGCGTAGCAGCCGCGCCCGGAATCGGCCGATACCAGACATAACATCAGGTCTAGCATGAATCGCACCTGCCCGGGAGGTTACTGGTCAGCGGCTCAGAACCCGCCCCCGTCGAATCCTCCGCCGCCCCCGAAGTCGCCTCCTCCGAAGCCTCCGCCGTCGAATCCCGACGAGTCGAAGTCGGACCCGGAGAAGTCGCCGCCGCTCCAGTCCCCGCCGGAGCCGAAGTCGCCGCCGCCGTACTCCGCCGCGTACGCGGGGCTCGACAGCATGGAGCCGAGCATCGTGCCGACGAGCAGGCCGGGGAGCAGGCCGCCGCCGAAGTAGCCGCCCGCCCACGGACCGTATGCCGGGCCCGCCTCCCAGTACGGGCGGCGGCCGTCGCCCGTGTCGACGGTGCGGCTCAGCGGTTCGTCGCCCGCGCGCAGCCGGACCTCGTCCGCCGCGCAGACCGGGACCTCGCGGGCCGTGCCACCGGACGGGGACCACCGGACGTCGGCGACCGAGGGGCCGTGGCGCGGGTCGAAGAAGCACGGCGGGCGGCGGGCCGGCAGTTCGCCGCCGGTGCGGCGGGCCTCCAGGACGGCCAGGGAGAAGCGGCCGTCCTCCAGGACCTGGGTGACCCCGCGCACGTCGGAGGGATGCCGGGCCCTGTCCATACGGGTCTTCGCGCTCTCGTAGGAGTCGAGTGCCCGCTCGTAGTCCGCGCGCATGGTGTCGTCGGCGCCCGGCTCGGCCGGGTGGAAGTCGAGCCGGTCCAGGGTTTCGCCGTACGCGGTGATGTCCTCGTCCACAACGACCCGGAGCTTGTCGAGTGCGGCCCGCTCCTCGGTCTCCTTGCGCTTGCGGTTGCGGCGGACGAGCGTGTAGGCCGTGCCGCCGGCCAGCACCAGGATCACGCCGAACGTGATCAGCCCGACGGCGGACGACGATCCGCCACCTCCGGACGAGCCGCCCCAGGAGGCGGGGGCGCTGCCCCGGGCCTGCTCGACGGCCCGGTCGACGAAGGCGTTCAGCTGCGTCGCGGCGTCGGTGTCCGCGCCGGGCGTCTTCACCGCGGTGGTGAGGTTGTGGACCGCTCGGGTGGACATCACCTGGGGGTCGGCGCCCGCGTCGAAGCCGTTGCCGAGGCGGACCGCGTAGACGCCGGTGATTCCGGTGTCGGTGCGCAGGGTGCTCAGCAGGGTCTTCGCGGGGAAGGCGGAGGTCTGTGGCAGTACCGCCACGAACACGGGCTTGTCGGCGTCCTTGATCTTCTTCGTCAGGGCGGCGGCCTGGCCCGGTGAGAGCTGGTCGGACGCTGCCGGGTCGACGTAGACCGGGCTCTTGCGCAGCGCCTGCGCGACGTCGTCGACGGTGGACGCGGCGACGGTGGACGCTCCGGTCGGTGCGGGCGCGCCGGGCGCCATGCCGAGGACGGCCGCTGCCAGGATCAGCAGCAGGCCGACCAGCAACGTCGGGAACAGCCTGTTCCGCATACTTCGAAGTTAACCCGAATGGGTGCGGTGTGCGACAGCCGCCGCGCGCGGTGCACACCGGCTCCGGGCGATGCTCACTGGTTCCGGGTGAGACGGATGGTGTCGCGGTACCACTTGGCGCTGTCCTTGAGCGTCCGCTCCTGTGTGCCGTAGTCGACGCGGACGATGCCGAACCGCTTGTCGTAGCCGTAGGACCACTCGAAGTTGTCCATCAGCGACCAGGCGAAGTAGCCCCGGACATCGGCCCCCGCGGCACGGGCCGCGGCGACGGCGGCGATGTGGTCGGCGAGATAGGTGGTGCGGTCGGCGTCGTGGATCTGCCCGTCCTCGGAGACGGTGTCGTCGAACGCGGCACCGTTCTCGGTGACGACCGTCGGGACGCCGTACTCCTTCTCCAGGCCCACCAGCAGGTCGGTGAGGGCGGTGGGGGTGATCTCCCAGTCCATCGCGGTACGCGGCAGGTCGCGCTCCACGCCGCGGGTGACGGGCAGCCCGTCGGCGTCGGCCGGGGAGCCCTCTTCCGTGACGCCGGAGAAGAGGGTGCCGCGATAGAAGTTGACGCCGAGGACGTCGATCGGGGTGGAGATGACGGCCAGGTCGCCCTCCAGGACCGGGAGTTCGGCGTTGTGCACCGCGAGGTCGGCGACGACGTCCTCGGGGTAGACGCCCTTGACGAGCGGGTCCAGGTAGAGGCGGCGGCCCATCCCGTCGGCGCGGCGGCAGGCCTCGGCGTCCTCGGGACTGCCGGTCTCGGGTGTGGCGGTGCCGAGGTTGAGCGTGATGCCGAGTTCGAGTTCGTTGCCGCGGGCGGCGGCCGTCTCGCGGATGTACCGCGCGGCGAGGCCGTGGCCGAGGAGCAGATGGTGGACGGCCTTGATCGCGTCGCCGAAGTCCTGCCGGCCGGGCGCCTGGTTGCCGTACGCGTAACCGAGCATGGCCGAGCACCACGGCTCGTTCAGCGTGGTCCAGTGCTTCACCCGGTCGCCGAGCGCGTCGTACGCGAGCGCGGCGTACTCGGCGAAGCGGTGGGCGGTGTCACGGGCCGGCCAGCCGCCCCCCGCGGTGGAGCCGCCGGCGTCGCCGGTCTCCAGCTCCTGCGGGAGGTCCCAGTGGTAGAGGGTGATCCAGGGGGTGATGTCCCTGGCCTCCAGCTCGTCCAGCAGGCGCTTGTAGAAGTCCAGCCCCTTTGCGTTGGCCGGGCCGCGCCCGCCCGGCTGGATGCGTGGCCAGGACAGCGAGAACCGGTACGTGTCGACGCCCAGGTCCGCGATGAGCCGCACGTCCTCGGGCATCCGGTGGTAATGGTCGCAGGCCACATCGCCGTTCTCGCCGCGGACGACCATGCCGGGCACCCGGCAGTAGGTGTCCCAGATGGACGGGGTCCGGCCGTCCTCGGCGGCGGCGCCCTCGATCTGGTACGCGGCGGTGGCGACGCCCCAGCGGAAGTCGGCGGGCAGGCCGGGGACGGCCGAGGCGGTGATCTCGCGCGCGTATTCCTTGGGGGTGGTGATGTTCATGGGTCTCCGTAAGTTGTCGGGTGGGGCCTACTAGGGCCGGACAGGCCCTAGCGGGGGGCCGGGGTCGCCTGGGCCCGCCGGTGGAGCCAGCAGGCCACCGTGCGCGACTCGTCCCCGTCCGGCACGGCGAGCACCGGGACATGGGTGGCGCAGGTGTCGAGCGCCTTGTCGCAGCGGGGGTGGAAGGCGCAGCCGACCGGCATCGCGGACAGGTGCGGGGGTGAGCCGGGGATGCCGGTGAGTTCGCGGCGGGCGCCGTGCAGTGCGGGGAAGGAGTGCAGCAGCCCGTCGCTGTAGGGGTGGCGGGGGTCCCGGTAGATCGCGGAGGCTTCCGCCTCCTCGACGATCCGGCCGCCGTACATGATCGCGATCCGGTCCGAGAACTCGATCAGCAGCGAGATGTCGTGGGTGATGAAGACGACCGAGAATCCCAATTCCTCGCGGAGTCTGATCAGTTGGCGCAGGATCTGGCGCTGCATGACGACGTCCAGGGCCGTCGTCGGTTCGTCCATGATGACGATCTCGGGCTCCAGCGCGAGCGCCATCGCGATCATCACGCGCTGGCGCATCCCGCCGGAGAGCTGGTGCGGGTAGGCAGTGAGCCGGTCGGCGGAGATGCCGACGAGTTCCAGCAACTCCCGGGCGCGGGCCGTGCGTTCGGGACGCTTCATCCCCGGGCGGTGTGCCCGGAGTACGTCGGTGAGCTGGCTGTGGACGGTGTGCACCGGGTTGAGCGAGTTCATCGCGCCCTGGAACACGATCGACAGCTCCTGCCAGCGGAAGGCCCTCAGCCCGTCGGCCGACAGGGCCAGCAGGTCGAGCGCCTCGCCGTCCCGCCGGTAGTAGTGGACCTCGCCGCCCGTGATCACCCCGGGCGGCGACAGCAGCCGGGTCACGGCGTACGCGAGGGTCGACTTGCCGGAACCGGACTCGCCCGCCAGGCCCAGGACTTCGCCCCGGTGCAGGGTGAGGTCGATGTCGCGCAGCGCGTGCACGGCGCCGTCCCCGGTCCCGTAGTCCACGTTCAGCCCGCGGACGGTCAGGACGGGCTCGCTGCTGCTCATGAGCGGGGCTCCTTGTCGTGCGTACCGCGTGCCACGGATGCTCGTGCCACGGGTGCAGGCGTCACGGGTGCAGGCGTCACGGATGCGCGTGCCACGGGGGTGAATCCGACCCGCATCCGGACCTTCCCGGACGCGCCGGTCTCCGTACGCAGGCGCGGATTGACGAACTCGTCGATGCCGAAGTTGATCAGGGCGAGCGACATGCCGAGCAGGGCGATGCAGAGCCCGGCGGGGACGAACCACCACCACGCGCCCTGGGCCAGGGCCTGGTTGGACTGCGCCCAGAACAGGACGGTCCCCCAGTTCCAGTCGGAGATGTCGGCGACACCGATGAAGGCGAGGGTGATCTCGGAGAGGATCGCGAAGATGACGGTGCCGACGAAGCCGGAGGCGATGACGGCGGTCAGGTTGGGGAGCACCTCGAAGAGGATGATCCGCCAGGTCGACTCACCGGTGGCGCGGGCCGCCTCGACGTAGTCCCGGCGCCGCAGCGAGAGCGTCTGGGCGCGCAGCACCCGGGCTCCCCACGCCCAGGAGGTGAGGGCGATGACGGCGGCGATGAGCAGGTCGCCCGCGTCGGAGACGAAGCTGGCGATGATGATGATCAGCGGCAGTCCCGGGATGACCAGGAAGACGTTGGAGAGCAGCGAGAGCAGCTCGTCGGCCGTGCCGCCGAGGAAGCCGGCGCTGACCCCGATCAGTACGGAGAGGACCGTCGCGAGTATCCCGGCGACGAAGCCGACGACCAGGACTCCGCGGGTGCCGACGAGGATCTGCGAGAGCACGTCCTGACCGGTCTGTGTGGTGCCGAACCAGTGTGCGCCTGACGGTGGTTGGAGGAGTTGATCGCTCATGGTGTCGGGGTCGTACGGGGCGATCCACGGTCCGACGACCGCGATCACGACGAAGAAGGCGAGGATCCCGAGGCCGATGACGGTCTTGCGGCCGCGCAGGAAGCGCAGCCTGCGCCTGCTGGGCGCCGGGGCCCCGGCGGGGTCGGTCCCGGCCGGGTCGGTGGCCTCGACCTCGGCGGTGGTGACGGAAGCGGTGTCCATGGACTAGGCCTCCCTTCGGGTACGGGGGTCGAGGACCATGTAGATGACATCGGCGAGTAGGTTCGCCGCGAGGACGGAGAGCGTGATGATGAGGAAGACGCCCTGCATCAGGGGGTAGTCCTTGGCGCCGACGCCCTGGAAGAGCTGGTATCCGATGCCGGGGTAGGAGAAGACCATCTCCACCAGCAGCGTGCCGCCGACGATGAAGCCCAGCGAGAGGGCGAAGCCGGAGATGTTGGGGAGGATCGCGTTGCGCGCCGCGTACCCGAACATCACCCGGCGCTCGGAGAGCCCCTTGGCCTGGGCGACCATGACGTAGTCCTCGGAGGACACCGTCACCATCATGTTCCGCATGCCGAGGATCCAGCCGGCCACGGCGCTGAGCACGATGGTGAGGCCGGGCAGCGCCCCGTGGTAGAGCGCGCTGGAGATGAACGGCCAGTCGAAGGCGGGCACGAGCGCACTGTCGTAACCCCCGGCGGCCGGGAAGAGCGGCCACTTCACGGCGAACAGCGCGATGGCGATGAGGCCCAGCCAGAAGTACGGGATGGCCGAGATGAAGGTGGTGACGGGCAGCAGGCTGTCCATCCAGGAGCCGCGCCGCCACCCGGTGAAGACCCCGATGCCGGTGCCGAGCAGGAAGCTGATCAGCGTGGTGATGCCGACGAGTGCGAGCGTCCACGGCAGCGACTGGGCGATCACCTCGCTGACCGGCGTCGGGAAGAAGGTGAAGGAGAGCCCGAGGTCGCCGTCGAGCAGATGCGACCAGTAGTCGGTGTACTGCTGCCAGAGCGACTGGTGCTTGTCGAGTCCGAAGAGCGCCTTGAGCGAATTGACGGCGTCGGTGTCGAGCTGGCCCTGGAAACGGGCGAGCAGTGCCTGGACCGGGTCGCCCGGCATCATGCGCGGGATCAGGAAGTTGATGGTGATCGCGGCCCAGGCGGTGACCAGGTAGAAGGCGAGCCGTTGCAGCAGATATTTCACGCCGCGGTCTCCTTCCGGGGCCCGTGGTCGGCCTTCGCGCCGTCCGCGTACAGCCAGCAGGCCGCCCACTGGCCGTCTGCGAGATCGAAACGGGGCGGCGCTTCGGTGCGGCAGCGCTCCATGGCCTTCGGGCAACGGGGGTGGAAGCGGCAGCCGGCGGGCGGTGCGATGAGCGAGGGCGGTTCGCCGCTGCCGGTCTCCTCCTGCTCCGCCTCGGCGACCACCCGGTCCGGGTCGGGCGCCGAGGCGATGAGGAGCTGGGTGTAGGGGTGGGCGGGGCGTTGGGTGACGGTCTCGCTGTCACCGCCCTCGACGATCCGGCCCGCGTACATCACCAGCGTCGTGTCCGCGAAGTAGCGGGCCGACGCGATGTCATGGGTGATGTAGAGGATCGCGAGGCGCAGCCGGTCCTTGAGGTCCTTCAGCAGGTTGAGCACGCCCAGCCGGATCGAGACGTCCAGCATCGAGACGGGCTCGTCGGCGAGCAGGACCTGGGGATCGGCGCCGAGTGCGCGGGCGATGGCCACGCGCTGGCGCTGTCCCCCGGACAGCTCGTGCGGGAACCTGTCCAGGTACTGGTGCGCGGGAGTCAGCTGGACACGGTTCAGCAGAGCGGTCAGGTTCTGTTCCAGCTCCGCCTCGCCGCTGCCCGCCCGGCCGTGGATCCGCAGTGCCCGGGTGAGGTGGTAGCGAACGGTGTGCACCGGGTTCAGCGAGGCGAACGGGTCCTGGAAGACGATCTGGACCCGGCGTACGTAGGCGCGGAAGGACCGGCCCCGTCCGGCCTTCACGGCTGTGCCGTCCAGCCGGATCTCGCCCCCGGTGAGCGGATACAGCTGGGCGAGCAGTCTGGCCACGGTGGACTTCCCGGAGCCCGACTCCCCCACCAGCGCCGTGACGGTGCCGCACCGGAGTTCCAGCGAGACATCGTCGACGGCGTGGACGGTGCGGCGTCTGCCCGTGACGAGGTCGCGTCCGGTGCGGCGTACGGGGAAGTGCTTGGTGACTGAGCGCGCTTCGAGCACGACATGGTTCTGTGCGGGCTGTTTCGACATGGCCGGTCCCTGTGTCCCGTATCCCCTAATCCCTTATCCCTGGCTCTGCTTGGCGGGCTGGAGCTTCAGCACGATCTGCAGCGCGGACGGCTGGGTGTGCTGCGGCGGGGCGTACGGGTCGGCCTCGGTGGGCCAGCCCACCCAGTTCTTCGTGGAGTACTCGGCTCCGATGGGGGCGGCGGCCGTCGGGATCACCGGCGCCTGCTCGACCATGATCTTCTGGAGGGTGTTCATGGCCTCGGTCCGGGCGGAGTCCTCGGTGGCATTGGCGAAGTCCTTGAGCGCCGCAGTCGCCTCGTCGCTCTTGAAGCGGCCGAAGTTGCCTTGCTGGGACGCCTTGCCGACGGGCTGGAGCAGCGCGCCGTCCATGATGTTCTGGTACATGTCGTACGGGGTGGCGCCGCTGTTGGTCCAGTGCAGGGTGGCGTCGAAGTTGCCGTTGGCGACGTCCGCGCCCCAGGCCTCCGCGGTCTGCGTCTTGACCTTGGCCTCGATGCCGAGCTGCTTGACGTTGTCCTTGATGATCGCGAGACCGGTGATGTAGTCGTTCCAGCCGGCCGGGTCGGTGAAGGTGAGCTTCACCGGCTTGCCGCCCGGGTCCTTCAGTACGCCGCCGCTGAGCGTGAACCCGGCGTCGGCGAGGATCTCCTTGGCGCCCGCCACGTCCGGTGCGGTGGTGGCGCTCTTGTACTCGGGCGCGAGGAAGGACTCACCTGCGGGCAGCGGGATGCCCGTCGGGTTGGTGATCTCCGGGTAGAGCGTGGCCTCGGCCTGGGTGTGGATCGCCTTGCGGTCGACGACCATCGCCATGGCCTTGCGCAGCGCCGGGCTGTCGAAGGGCTTGCGGGCGGTGTTGAACCACAGTCCGTGGATGCCGAGCCCGGAGGGGAACCACAGCTTGTGGTTCTCGGGGTCCTTGCTGATGAACAGCTGCTTGTAGTTCGGCATGAAGACGAACGACCACTCGACCTTGCCGTTCGCGAGCGCCGTGGTCGCGGCGCTGTTGTCGTTGTACGCGGTGTAGCGCAGCTCCTTGACCTTGGTCGCGCCCTTCCAGTACGTGGGCGTGGCGGTCAGTGTGGTGGTCTGCGGGGTGAACGTCTTGAGCTTGTACGGGCCCGAGCCGACGGGTGTGCGGTTGGGCCAGGTCTCGGGGTTCTTGACGCCTTCCCAGATGTGCTTGGGCACGATGAACTGCTGGATGATCTTGTTCTGGTTGACGTACTGGGACTCCTTGAAGGTCAGCACGACCTGCTTGCCCCGCACCGCGACCCCGTCGAACGGGATGCCGTTCCAGTTGAGCGCCGTGTGCTTCTTGAGCAGGTCGAAGGTGTACGCGACGTCGTCGGCGGTCAGCGGCTTGCCGTCGGCCCACTTGGCCTTGGGGTCGAGGGTGAAGGTGACCTTGGTGAAGTTGGCCTCCCACTTCCAGTCGGTCGCCAGCCACGGGGCGGCCTTGTCCGCGGGCCGGACCTGGTTCGTCATGGCGAGGGGCTCGTAGATCATGTAGCGGTAGCCGAGCGTGGCGCCCGCCGAGGTGTTCAGGAACGGGTTGCTGTTGTCGGTCTGCGGCCCGTCCGGCTTGCCCAGGGTCAGTACGCCGGAGGCGCCGCCCCCTTTGTTGGCACCCGAGTTGGCGGACGAGCAACCGGCGGCGAGCGCGACCACGGCGGTGGCGATCGAGAGCGCTCTCAACGTGGCGTGACGTCGTGCGGACATGGCAACTCCAAGAGGGACTGCGGTCTGGAAGATCCGGAGGGTACGGAGGAGCAGTCGGCCGCGGGCTCCGGCCGGACCGCTACGGCGCCGAGTGGCGCACGACCAGTTCGGTGGGCAGTACGACCGGTGCGTCGGGCACGGGCGTGCCGCCGAGGTGGGAGAGCAGCATCCGTGCGGCCGTCTCGCCCATCCGCCGGGTGGGCTGGCGCACGGTGGTCAGGGGTGGTTCGGTGTGCTCGGCCATCGGGATGTCGTCGAAGCCGACCACGGCGATGTCGCCCGGCACCGACCGCCCGGCCGCGCGCAAGGCCCGCAGCACGCCCGCCGCGCAGATGTCGTTGTGCGCGAAGACAGAGTCGAACTCCACGCCGGAGGCGATGAGTTGCTCAACGCCCCGCCGGCCGCTGCGTTCGGTGAAGTCCCCGTGGACGACGAGATCGGTGGGCAGGACCGTACGGAATCCGTCCAGCCGGTCACGTACGCAACCGAAGTGCTGCGGACCCGTGATGACCAGGGGTCTGCTGCGTCCGGCGGCCAGCAGATGCCGGGCGGCACTCGCACCTCCTTCGCGATTGGTGGTCACGACGGAGGGGAACTCGGGGTGGTGGCCGCGGTCGTCGATCAGCACGATCGGCAGACCGTCACGGTGCAGCGCGGTGAGGTGGTCGAGGGTGTTCTCGGGTTCGACGACCAGGAGCCCGTCGAAGGCGCGCGCCGACACCTGGCCGGTGAAGCGCTGCACGGACTCGGCACCGCGGTTGCAGGTGAAGAGCAGCAGCCCGTAGTCGGCGGCCTCGACGGTGTCCACGACGCCCTGGAGCACTTCGCCCATCCACGGCCAGGTGAGCGAGGGCACCAGCATGCCGACCGTACGGCTGCTGCCACGGGCCAGTCCGACGGCACCCGAGCTGGGTACGTAGCCGAGCTGTGCGATCACTTCACGAACGCGGGCGGCCGTGGAACCGCCCACTTCGCCCTTGGTGTTGATGACCCGCGACACGGTCGTCTTGCTGACGCCGGCCACACGGGCGACATCGGCGATGGTGACGCGCATCGGGGCCTCCGGGGCAAGGCGTGACTACGGAGACGGAACCGGTTCCGGAACCGGTACCGGCGTTGCGGCGTGAGTTAACCCCGCCGGAACAGTGCCGTCAATACTTCACGCCGACATTGGTCCGTACCCATCTCCCGTACAGGCAGGACGCGTTGTGCGTTCAGCTCCTGAACGCGAACGCCGCTCGCCGCCGCACTCGTGGCCCGTCGCGCAACGTTCACCGTGACGGGGTCGGCCGCGGTCGGATTCCGCGCGAGTGGTCGCGATCGATGTGATCCACATCGATCGCGACGGCAAGAACAACCGCGCCGTGGGCCCGCCCCCGCGAGGGCTACTCCGTAGGCTCGATCCCCGCCCGCAGCAGCCCGTACGTGTACGCGTCCTCCAGGGCCTGCCAGGACGCGGCGATGACGTTCTCCGCTACGCCGACCGTTGCCCAGTCGCCGGCGCCGTCGCCCGTGGTGATGAGGACTCGGGTGATGGACTCGGTGCCGGTGCGGCCTTCGAGGATGCGGACCTTGTAGTCGATCAGCTCAAGCTTGGCGAGCTGCGGGTAGATCCGCTCCAGGGCGACCCGCAGCGCCCGGTCGAGGGCGTTGACGGGGCCGTTGCCCTCGGCGGTGGCGACGATGCGCTCGCCCTTGGCCCAGAGCTTCACGGTCGCCTCGTTGGCGTGCGTGCCGTCGGGGCGGTCCTCGACGATGGCGCGCCAGGACTCGGTGCGGAAGTAGCGGCGTACGCGGCCCTCGGCCTCGGCGCGCAGCAGCAGTTCGAAGGAGGCGTCGGCGGCCTCGTACGTGTAGCCCTGGAGCTCGCGCTCCTTGACCCGTTCGACGACCCGGCCGACGAGCGCGCGGTCGCCGCCGAGGTCGATGCCGAGCTCCTTGCCCTTGAGCTCGATGGAGGCGCGGCCCGCCATGTCGGAGACGAGCATCCGCATGGTGTTGCCGACCAGGGCGGGGTCGATGTGCTGGTAGAGGTCGGGGTCGACCTTGATCGCGGAGGCGTGCAGTCCGGCCTTGTGGGCGAAGGCAGAAACACCCACGTAGGGCTGGTGAGTGGAGGGAGTCAGGTTGACGACCTCGGCGATGGCGTGCGAGACGCGGGTCATGTCGGCGAGCGCGCCCTCGGGCAGGACGGTCTTGCCGTACTTGAGCTCCAGGGCGGCGACGACGGGGAAGAGATTGGCGTTGCCGACCCGCTCGCCGTAGCCGTTGGCGGTGCACTGGACGTGCGTGGCGCCCGCGTCGACGGCGGCGAGGGTGTTGGCGACGGCGCAGCCGGTGTCGTCCTGGGCGTGGATGCCGAGCCGGGCGCCGGTGTCGGCGAGCACCGTGGCGACGACGGCCTGGACCTGGGCGGGGAGCATGCCGCCGTTGGTGTCGCAGAGGATGACGACATCGGCGCCGGCCTCGGAGGCGGCGCGCACGACGGCCTTGGCGTACTCGGGGTTGGCGCGGTAGCCGTCGAAGAAGTGCTCGCAGTCCACGAAGACCCGGCGGCCCTGCTCGCGGAGGTAGGAGACGGTGTCGACGACCATCTCCAGGTTCTCTTCGAGGGTGGTGCGCAGCGCGAGTTCCACATGGCGGTCGTGGGACTTGGCGACCAGCGTGATCACCGGGGCGCCGGACGCCAGCAACGCCTTGACCTGGGGGTCCTCGGCGGCCTTGCCACCGGCTCTGCGGGTCGCGCCGAAGGCGACCAGCTCGGCGTTCTTGAACTCGATCTCCTGCTGCGCGCGGGCGAAGAACTCGGTGTCGCGGGGGTTGGCGCCGGGCCAGCCGCCCTCGATGAAGCCCACGCCGAAGTCGTCCAGGTGCCGGGCGATCGTGAGCTTGTCCGCGACCGTCAGGTTGATGCCTTCACGCTGGGCCCCGTCGCGCAGTGTGGTGTCGAAGACATGGAAACTGTCGTCGGTGGGCTTGGCCTTGGTGGTCATGCTGGTCTGACTCCTGTCGGATGAGCGGATCCGGACGATCTGGCTCCACTTGCCCCCATCATCCCGCGTGCGTCTCGCCCCGGCCGAGGTGAGGGCCGGAAAACGAAAAAACCCCTCGCGGGTGCGAGAGGTCTGCGCGCGGGTCTGGGGCACGGTGGCCGTGCCGCACATGGTGGTGCGGGACGGTCACTGCGGACCGGCGCGCCTGCTGCCAATAATCATGACGGACGAGGGCACGGAAGCAGTCTTGCACAGGGCCGCCTCCGTGCCCCGCCCCGTCTCAGGATGCGGGCGTGGCGCTGGTGGCTCCGGACGGCTCCGTGCTTTCCCGGTCCGCGTCCTCGGCGCCGACCCGGCCCAGGTCGATGTCGCGGGTCTCGCGCATGGTCAGGTAGACGACCAGGGAGACCGCCGCGCAGCCCGCCACGTACCAGTAGAAGCCGGACTCGATGCCCGCCTTCTTGAACCAGAGCGCCACATATTCGGCAGTGCCGCCGAAGAGCGCGTTGGCGATGGCGTACGGGAGGGCGACGCCCAGGGCGCGGATGCCGGTCGGGAAGAGCTCCGCCTTCACACAGGCGTTGATCGAGGTGTACCCGGTGACGACGACCAGGGCCAGCAGCGCCAGGCCGAACGCCGGCCAGAACGTGCCCGCGTGCTTGAGCATCGTCATGATCGGCACGGTCAGGAAGGTGGAGCCGACGGCGAAGGTGATCAGCAGCGGGCGGCGGCCGATCCGGTCGGAGAGCATGCCGGCCAGCGGCTGGATGCACATGAAGACGAACAGGGCGCAGAAGCTGACGAGCGAGGCGGTGGGCTTGTCCATGCCGGCGCTCTTGGAGAGGAACTTGGAGAGGTAGGTCGTGTACGTGTAGTACGCGACGGTCCCGCCCATGGTCAGCGCCATCACCAGGAACGCCTCGCGCTTGTGCCGCCACAGCGCCTTCAGCGTGCCGCGGTCGTCCTGCTCGGCGGCGCCGGACTCCGCGTACACCTCGGTCTCCAGCATCGATCGGCGCAGATAGAAGACGATCGCGGCGCCGAGCGCACCGACGACGAACGGGATGCGCCAGCCCCAGTTGTGCAGGGCCGCCTCGGACATGTTGCGCTGGAGGACGATCTGGAGGCCGAGGCCGACCAACTGTCCCGCGGTCATGGACACGTACTGGAAGCTGGAGGCGAAGCCGCGACGGTTGGGGGCGGACGCCTCGGTGAGGTACGTGGCGCTGGCGGCGTACTCGCCGCCGACGGACAGGCCCTGGAGCAGCCGGGCCACCAGCAGGACGGCGACACCGCCGTACCCCGCGACGTCGTACGTCGGCGCGATGGCGATGAGGATCGCGGAGGCCGACATCAGCGTGACGGTGAGGGTGAGCGCGGCCTTGCGGCCCCTGCGGTCACCGATCCGGCCGAGCAGCCAGCCGCCGACCGGCCGCATGAAGAAGCCGACAGCGAAGATGCCCATGGTGTTCATGAGATTGGCGGTCTCATTGCCTTCGGGGAAGAACGAATCCGCGAAGTAGACCGCGAAGGTCGCGTACACGAACCAGTCGAACCACTCGACCATGTTGCCGGCCGAACCGACCCAGATTTTCTTCCACTGCTCTCGTCCCATGGTCCGTCACCGTGCCCGAACAGCCGGGACCGCAACAAGGGCGAAATGCGCAACGATCGCGCGTACTTACGTGCGTTTCGTTCACGGCTCCGCGGCTGCTACCGGACGGTGAGCGATTCCTCGATGAACTCCGCGACTTGCGCGAGGACTTGGGAACGGCCGGTGCCGGGGAGGCCGACCGCGACATGGACGCTGAAGCCGTCGAGCAGGGCGCGCAACCGGGTCGCGAACCGTTCGGCGTCGACGGGGCGGAACTCCCCGGCTGCCGCGCCCCGCTCCAGCAGGGCCACCAGGTCACGGTGCCAGGCGTCCTCGATGGCGGCCTGCCGGGCGCGCGCGTCGTCGTCCGCGTTCTGCGAGCGGTTCCACACCTCCAGCCAGAGCGTCCAGTGCGGATCGCGGGGGCCGTCGGGGAGGTACAGGTCGATGTACCCGTCGAGCCGTTCGCGGGCCGTCGCCGGACCCGACAGCAGGGCGCGCCGCTCCGCGCCGAGCCGTCCCTCGCTCCACTCCAGGGTCTGGAGCAGCAGCTCGTCCTTGGTGCGGAAGTAGTAGAGGAGGTGTCCGCTGCTCATCTGGACCTCGCGGCCGAGTCCGGCCATGGTGAGGCCGTCGAGCCCCCGTTCGGCGATGGTGGCCATGGCGGCGGCCAGCAGTTCCTCACGGGGCGGGGCGGTGTTGCGACGGCGTGGCGCGGGGGGCACGGTTCAGACCTTCGGCTGCTGCTGCGTGATGCAGTGGATGCCTCCACCGCCGGCAAAGATCGTACGGGCGTCGACGAGGGTCACCGTACGGTCGGGGAACAGCTCGCCGAAAATGGCCGCCGCTTCCTTGTCGCGCGGGTCGTCGAAGGCGCAGAGGACCACACCGCCGTTGCAGAGGTAGTGGTTGATGTAGGAGTAGTCGACCCACTCCCCGTCCGCCTGCAGCACGGTGGGCGCCGGGACCTCGACGACGTTCAGCGAGCGGCCCCTGGCGTCGGTGGCCTCGCGCAGGATGCGCACGGTCTCGCGGGTGATCTCGTGGTCGGGGTGGGCCGGGTCCGGCTGGACATGGGCGACGACGGTGCCGGGGCGGGCGAAGGCGGCGACGATGTCGACATGGCCGAGGGTGCCGTACGTGCCGTAGTCACCGGACAGTCCGCGCGGCAGCCAGATGGCCTTCTCGGTGCCGAGCCGGGCGTGGATCTCGGACTCGACCTGCTCGCGGGTCCAGTCGGGGTTGCGCTCCTTGCCGAGCTGGACGGTCTCGGTGAGCAGTACGGTGCCCTCGCCGTCCACGTGGATGGCGCCGCCCTCGTTGACGAGCCGGGAGCTCTGTACGGGTACGGCGGCGAGCTCGGCGACGGAGCGGGCGATGTGCTGGTCGTGCTCCCAGCGGGCCCAGTCCTGGGCGCCCCAGCCGTTGAACGTCCAGTCGACGGCGGCCAGTCGCTGTCCGTCGGTGACGAAGGTGGGGCCGATGTCCCGCATCCAGGCGTCGTCGAGGGGGCGTACGGCGAGCTCGATGTCCGGGCCGAGGAGCGCGCGGGCGCCGTCCTCCTGGCCGGGGCCGACCACCATCGTGACGGGTTCGAAGCGGCGCACGGCGCGGGCGACGGTGGCCCAGGCGGCGCGGGCCTCGTCCAGTTCGGCGTCGGTGTCGAAGGTGGGGTTGGGGCCGGGCCAGGCCATCCAGGTGCGTTCGTGCGGGGCCCACTCCGGCGGCATGCGGAAGGTCACTTCGGGGGTCCTCAGAGGAAGTAGAGGCGGTTGAGGGAGACGGAGTCGGCCGGCTCGGAGCGCAGCGGGTCGCCGTCCAGGGTGACCAGACCGCTGCGGGCGTCCACGGCGACCTCTCCGGTACGGGAGTTGTGGATCAGGTCGCCGGGGCCGATGCCCCGGGTGCCGTGCACGCCGACGCGGCGGCGGCGGGTGGGCATCGAGTCGGCGCCGAGCTGGGTCGCCGCCCGCGAGACGAAGGCCACGGAGAGATCGGCGGCGGTGGCTCCGTACGCCCCGAACTGCGGCCCGAGGATCAGGGGTTCGCAGGTGTCGGTGGCGGCGTTCGGGTCGCCCGTGACCCCGTACGCGGGGAAGCCGGACTTCAGTACGAGCTGCGGCTTGGCGCCGAAGAACTCGGGCCGCCACAGCACGATGTCGGCGAGCTTGCCGGTCTCGATGGAGCCGATCTCGTGCGAGAGGCCGTGGGCGATGGCGGGGTTGATGGTGAGCTTGGCGATGTAGCGCAGCACCCGGGCGTTGTCGTCCGCGGGGCCGTCGCCGTCCATCGGGCCGAGCTCGGCCTTCATCTTCCCGGCCATCGCGAAGGTGCGGCGCACCGTCTCGCCGGCCCGCCCCATGCCCTGGGCGTCGGACGAGGTGATGCCGATGGCTCCCAGGTCGTGCAGCACGTCCTCGGCGCCCATCGTCCCGGCGCGGATGCGGTCGCGGGCCATGGCGGCGTCGCCCGGCAGGTCCGTCTTGAGGTCGTGTACGGAGACGATCATCCCGTAGTGCTCGGCGACGGCGTCCCGGCCGAAGGGCAGCGTCGGGTTGGTGGACGAGCCGATGACGTTCTCGACGCCCGCCATCCTGAGGACGTTGGGGACGTGTCCGCCGCCGCAGCCCTCGATGTGGAAGGCGTGGATCGTGCGGCCCTCCAGGACGCGCAGGGTGTCCTCGACCGACAGGCACTCGTTCAGCCCGTCGCTGTGCAGGGCGACCTGGACGTCGTGCTCCTCGGCGACCCGCAGCGCGGTGTCCAGGGCGCGGGTGTGGGCGCCCATGTCCTCGTGCACCTTGAAGCCGCAGGCCCCGCCCTCCGCGAGCGCCTCGACCAGCGGGGCCTGGTGGGAGGACGAACCGCGGCCCAGGAAGCCGATGTTGACCGGCCAGGCGTCGAAGGCGTTGAAGGCGTGGCGCAGGGCCCAGGGCGAGTTGACGCCGACGCCCCAGACCGGGCCGAACTCCTGGCCGATGATCGTGGTGACGCCGGAGGCGAGCGAGGCCTCCATGATCCGCGGCGAGAGCAGATGGACGTGGGTGTCGACGGCGCCCGCCGTCGCGATCATCCCCTCGCCGGAGACGATGGTGGTGCCCGTGCCGACGACGACGTCGACGCCGTCGAGGGTGTCCGGGTTGCCGGCCCGGCCGATCGACGCGATCCGGCCCTCGCGGATACCGATCGACACCTTGCGGATGCCCTGCACCGCGTCGATGACCAGCACATTGCTGATGACCACGTCGCAGGTGTCGCGGACGGTGGCGGCCTTGAGGTGCAGCCCGTCGCGGGCGGTCTTGCCGAAGCCGGCGAGGAACTCCTCGCCGTACTGCTGCGCGTCGGACTCGACGCGGACGGTCAGCCCGGAGTCACCGAGTCGGACCCGGTCCCCGGCGCGCGGGCCGTGCACGGAGGCGTACTCGTACGGATCGATGCTCATCGCTCAGCTCCCAGATATCCACAGGCCGCGGCGCGCCGCAGGGCCTCTTCGCGCGCGCCCGGGGCGTCCAGCGGGCCGTCCACCAGGCCCGCGAAGCCGATCGCGATCCGCTCGCCGCCGATCGGTACGAGGCCCACCTCGACGGATTCGCCGGGCCCGAACCGGACGGAGGACCCGGCGGGGACGCGGAGCCGCATCCCGTAGGCGGCCTCGCGGGCGAAGTCGAGCCGCGGGTTGGCCTCGAAGAAGTGGAAGTGCGAGGTCACGGAGACCGGCACGGTCGCGGTGTTGTGGACGGTCAGCCGCACCGCGGGCTCCGGCTCGGGCGTGGCGGGCCCGGGGACGACCGCCCCGGGCGCCTCGTCGCCCAGCCCGTCGCCCAGCGGCCGGGAGACCACGGCGAGCCGCGAGCCGTCGTCGAAGACGGCCTCCACATGGACCTCGGTGACGACGTCGGCGACGCCCGGCAGCACGTCGTCGGGGCCGAGCACGGACCGCGCGGCCTCGATGGCCTCGGCCAGCCGGCGCCCGTCCCGGGCGGCCTCGCAGACCGTGTCCGCGATCAGGGCGGTCGCCTCGGGGACATTGAGCTTCAGGCCCCGGGCGCGGCGGGCCCGGGCCAGTTCGGCGGCGCCGAAGAGCAGTAGCCGGTCGCGTTCCGTCGGAGTCAGTCGCACGTCTCCACACCTCTCGGTTGGAGCAGTACTCTAACTCATGGTTAGAGCAGCGCTCTAAGTATGTGAGAGGGCACACTCCGGGGAGCGGGAGAGCACGTCCGGGCACACGAAAGCCGCGCCCGGCGGGGAGCGGGGCGCGGCTTTTCGTACGTACGGGTTCCGGGCCGGCGGTCCGGTCCGGAAAGAAGAACCTTCAGCCGAGGGGGTGCATCCAGCCGTGGGTGTCCTCGGCGACACCGCGCTGGACGTCCAGCAGACGCTCGCGCAGCTTCATCGTGACCTCGCCCGGCGCGCCGTCGCTCTGGACCCACTCGCCGCCCTCGGACTTGACGGTGCCGACCGGGGTGATGACGGCGGCGGTGCCGCAGGCGAAGACCTCGGTGAGGGTGCCGTTCGCGGTGTCGTCGCGCCACTGGTCGATGGAGACGCGGCCCTCCTCGGACTCGTAACCGAGGTCACGGGCGACCTTGAGCAGCGAGTCACGGGTGACACCGGCGAGCAGGGAGCCGGTCAGGGCCGGGGTGACGATCTTGTTCCCGTACACGAAGTACAGGTTCATGCCACCGAGCTCCTCGACCCACTTGTGCTCGACCGCGTCGAGGTAGGCGACCTGGTCACAGCCCTTCTCGGCGGCCTCGGCCTGGGCGAGGAGGGACGCGGCGTAGTTGCCGCCGGTCTTGGCGTCGCCCATGCCGCCGGGGACGGCACGCACCCGGTTCTCGGAGAGCCAGATCGAGACCGGCTTCACACCACCGGGGAAGTACGCACCGGCCGGCGAGGCGATGACCAGGAACAGGTACTCGTTGGCGGGCCGCACACCGAGACCGACCTCGGCCGCGATCATGAACGGGCGCAGGTAGAGCGACTCCTCGCCGCCATGCGCCGGAACCCATGCCTCGTCCTGCGCGACGAGCGCGTCACAGGCCGCGATGAACGTCTCGACGGGCAGCTCGGGCATGGCCAGCCGGCGGGCGGAGGCCTGGAAGCGCTTGGCGTTGGCCTCGGGGCGGAAGGTGGCGACCGAGCCATCGGGCTGGCGGTACGCCTTGAGGCCCTCGAAGATCTCCTGCCCGTAGTGCAGGGTCATGTTGGCGGGGTCGATCGAAAGCGGGGCGTAGGGCACGAGCTGGGCGTCGTGCCAGCCGCGGCCCTCGGTCCACCTGATCGTCACCATGTGGTCGGTGAAGCGGCGGCCGAATCCGGGATTGACCATGCTCGCCTCGCGCTCCGCGTCGGACAGCGGGTTCGAGGAGGGCTTGAGCTCGATCGTGGGCGTCGTCATGAGTGCGTGTCCTTCACCGTTGTGTGTGTTGGACCGCGCTCACGCCGCTCCTGCCAGACAGGTGCTAGGACGTCCGAGCTTTACCGCAAGCCACGGCCCCGTTCGATTATCGCTCCCGGGTGGCCGTGCACGAAACGACGCGATTGCGGTCCAGTGGTCGATGGTGGCACCCGGGGCCGCACAGGTGAAGCCGCCGGGTGCGGCTGCTACCCGGCGGCTTCGAAACGGAGTCGTCGGGTCAGTTCGCTACGCGTACCGCGAGCGCGTCGCCGATCTGGTCGGTCGTACGGCTCGTGGCACCGTCGCGCTCCGCGAGGTCGGCGGAGACGGCGTCCTCGATGCGCACGGCCTCGGCCTCGTAGCCGAGGTGGCGCAGCAGGAGGGCGACGGAGAGGATCGTGGCCGTCGGGTCGGCCTTGCCCTGGCCCGCGATGTCGGGGGCGGAGCCGTGGACCGGCTCGAACATCGACGGAAAGGTGCCCGTCGGGTTGATGTTGCCGGAGGCGGCCAGGCCGATGCCGCCGGTCACGGCAGCGGCGAGGTCGGTGAGGATGTCGCCGAAGAGGTTGTCGGTGACGATGACGTCGAAGCGCTCCGGCTGGGTGACGAAGAAGATCGTCGCGGCGTCGACGTGCAGATAGTCGGTGGTGACCTCGGGGTACTCGGTCGCGACCTTGTCGAAGATGTTCTTCCACATGTGGCCGGCGTACACGAGGACGTTGTTCTTGTGCACCAGCGTCAGCTTCTTGCGCGGGCGGGCGTTCGCCCGCTCGAACGCGTCACGGACGACGCGCTCGACGCCGTACGCGGTGTTGACGCTGACCTCGGTGGCGACCTCGGCCGGCGTACCGGTGCGCAGCGAGCCGCCGTTGCCCGTGTACGGGCCCTCGGTGCCCTCGCGGACGACGACGAAGTCGATGTCCGGGCGGCCGGCCAGCGGGGTCGCGGTGTTCGGGAACAGCTTCGACGGCCGCAGGTTGATGAAGTGGTCGAAGGCGAACCGCAGCTTCAGCAGGAGCCCGCGCTCCAGGACGCCCGACGGCACGGAGGGTTCACCGATCGCGCCGAGCAGGATGGCGTCGTGGCCCTTGAGGGCTTCGAGCTCCGCGTCCGGGAGAGTTTCACCGGTGCGGTGCCAGCGCTGGGCGCCAAGGTCGTACTCCTTGGTCTCCAGCTTCACATCCTGTGGGAGAACAGCGTTGAGGACCTTGAGGCCCTGGGCCACGACCTCCTGGCCGATACCGTCACCGGGGATCACTGCGAGATTGATGCTGCGAGACATGTCCGCACCTTACTGCGCGTCCCACCCCATGACACGTCACGTCCGCCATACGGACACATGAAGAGCTGTACGTGTACCGTTCACCTATCTGACGGTACGGCGTCAGGCGGACGGTTCGCTGGTGGCGCCGTTCGGCCGGCACCGGGCGTACGGCGCCGACCCGAGGACGCAGATGGCGGTCTCCTGGCAGGTCCCGTTCGCCGGCGTTCCACCTGCACGCGGGCGACATCTGCTACGCCGACCCGTCCGGCTCCGGGCAGAGCACCGACAGCTACGACGCCCGCGCCTGGGACCAGTTCCTGGCGCAGACGGAGACCGTGCCGTGGATGGTGACCACCGGCAACCACGACATGGAGGCCTGGTACTCACCGGACGTCTACGGCGGCCAGAACGCCCGCTGGACGCTGCCCGACAACGGTCCGGACCCGGTGAACCAGCCCGGCGCCTACTCGTTGGCGGTGGAGGTGGAGCCCGGCCGACACGCCCGGATGAAGGTCACCGCGCTCGCCGAGTCGGGCGAGCGCATCGACCACTTCGAGATCAGCCGGGCTGAGCAGAGCCGGTCTCAGTGACCGGTGGAGCCGCCGTTGTCCCTGCGGTCGAGGGCGCGCTGGAGGGCGGCGGCGGCATTCCGGCGCTCCGACTCGGTCGGGCGGGGGGTGTGACGGACACGGCGGACAGTCGTCTGGACCATGATGGATCGACTCCTTGAGATCGCGAGGATTTCGAGATCGAAAAATCGTCAAGATGATTTCGAGATCGGGATTTCGAGGCGCCGGAAAGGGCGGGGAGCGGGCGCCGCAGGGGTTGCCTGCACAAGGGCGCGCACTCACGACCGCCAGTCGCTGGATCTAGCGTGACGTTCGGCTCCTACAAAGCTAGGGCAGCCCGGCCGGTCTGTCTCCACAATTACTCGGACTTCCTACTATCTGAGACGGAGGTTTACCCCCGGCCGTCCCCGGTTTCCGGACAAGAGCCCGGACGGCAGGCCATCGTCCCTGCTCAGAGGGGGTGAAACGGCCTACGGATCGCCTCATCGGGCGATTGTCGCTCACATCACGTCGCCGTCCCGCCAGTCGAAGACCAGCGTCCCGGAGCCGGTGGGCAGCCCCCGGCCGGCCGCGCCGCGGACATAGGTGCTGCCCTCCTCGTCCGGCAGCCGCTCCACCCCGTACCGCGCCTGCACGGCGATCCACCCCGGCCACACCCGCCAGCCGCGCCCGGCGTACAGCGCGGCCCCGGCGGCCGACGCGGACAGGGCCCCGAACGCGTACGCCCCGTCGACGACCTCCTCCAGCGCGGCCATGATCCGCCCGCCGAGCCCTTCCCGGCGCCGGTCCGCGCGGACCGCCACGGCCTCCACGTAGCCGATCCGGTACGCGCGGCCCAGATGGACCACCCGGCGCTGGACGACGCTGCCGTGCGCCAGCAGCCCGCTGCCGTCACGCACGCACGCGTGGATGCCGCCGAGGCCGTGGTCCCAGTCGTCGTCGCTGAAGTCGCCCTCGAACGCGGTGTCCAGGAGTGCGCGGATCTCTTCGAGCGCGGCCGGGGCCAGTCGGCAGGTGTGCGCGGTACGCAGGATCGGCTCGGTCATGTCCCCCAGCCTCTCAGGCACCACGGCCACCAGGTACTCAGTCAGCATTTGAGTACCTGCCACGTGTCGAAGATTTGTGCGTCGCAAGAGAGTTGGGCACATGAACGGCCTCTACGCTCTCAAGCCCTGGTACGCGGACCGGCTCTGCGGTGTCCGCGCCTCGCTGGTCCGCCGTGAGGTGTCGCCCGACACCCTCACCGCAGCCGGTGTGGTCTCGGCGGCCGGCGCCGCCGCCGCGCTGGCCTGGCTGCCCACCGGCCTCGCCGCCCTGCCGGTCGCCCTGCTGCTCGCGGCCCGGCTCGCCTTCGCCAACCTGGACGGCGCGCTGGCCCGCGACACGGGCCGGACGACCAGGCGCGGCGCGGTGCTCAACGAACTCGGCGACCGGGTGGCGGATCTGGTCGTGCTGGCCGGTTTCCTGGCGCTCGCCCCGCTGTGGCTGGTGGCGGTGGCCGGGCTCGCGGCGACGCTGCCGTCCTGGGTGTCGCTGGCCGGGGCGGCGGCGGGCGCGACCCGGCGCAACGGCGGCCCGGTCGGCAAGACCGAACGCTGCCTGCTGGTCGTGGTCGCGGCGGCGAGCGGCTGGGCCGTACCCGTCCTGATCGTGATCGCCGCCGGTTCGCTGCTCACCGCGGTGCTCCGGCTGGCGGGCCTGTGGCGGGAGCTGGCATGAGCGCCGTACTGATCGCCGAGGAGGCCGCGGCGCGGGCCGTGCCGCTGGTCGCGGGGGTGCTGGGGGCGGGCGGTGTCGCCGTCGCCGTACTGCCGTCGAAGGTCCGGATGCGGGCCGAGCTGCGCAAGCGGTGGCGTACCTGGGCGCTGGTGGCACCGGTCTTCCTGGGGGCGTACTTCCTGGGCGGCGGCGGGACGTTCGCGCTGGCCGCGGGGCTCGGGGTGGTCGCGGCGGGCGAGTTCGCGCGGATGGCCGGGCTGCGCCGCGGCGACCTCGCGGTGCTGGTGGCGGCCGCTGTGGCGCTCCCCGCGCTGGCGTGGCTGGCGCCGCAGGTCCTCGACGTCCGGGCGGCGGCGCTGCTGCTGGTCGCGGCCGCGTTGCCGCCGGTGCTGGGCGGGGACGACCGGGCCGGTTTCACCCGCACCGCGCGTACCGCCTTCGGGCTGCTGTGGATCCCGGTCGCGCTGACCGGTCTGGTGACGCTCGGGGACACGGGCGTCGCGGTGGGGCTCGCGGTGGCGCTCGGCGATGTCGGCGCCTGGTGCGGCGGTACGGCGCTGGGCCGCCGGGGTCCGCCGGCCCGGCCGCTGTCGCCGCTCTCCCCCAACAAGACCTGGGCGGGGGTGCTCGGTGCGGCGGCGGCGACGGCCCTGCTGCTGCTCGTACTCGGCGAGTTCGCGTTCCCCCTGTGGGCCGCGGTGCTCGGCGGCTGTGTCCTCGGTGATCTGCTCGAATCGATGGTCAAGCGGGAGTCGGGGGTGAAGGACGCGGGCAGCTGGCTGCCCGGTTTCGGCGGCCTCCTCGACCGGATCGACTCCCTGTTGGTGGCCCTTCTCCTGGCGATGGTGATGACATGACCTCCACCCTTGCGCACGCACGCGACCGGGTCGCGCTGCCCGCCCGCTCCCGGTTCGCCGCCGCGCTCCGGCGCGGCCTGTGGTGGAGCGTCCTCAGCCTCACCGGCGGGGTCGAGCGGCGTGGCCGGCTGCCGCGCGGCGGCTGTGTCGTCGTCGCCAACCACTCCTCGCACGCGGACACGGCGGCGCTCCTCGCCGCGCTCGACGCCCGGCACACCCCGGCGATCGGCGCGGCGGCCGACTACTGGTTCGCCTCGCCGTGGCGGCGCCGGATCTGCCGCAGGCTCGCGGCCGGATTCCCGGTGCGGCGCAGTGGCGGCGGCATGGACGACCTGCTGTCCATGGCGGACGAGCTCCGCGCCGGCCGGGCGGTCGTCCTGTTCCCGGAGGGAACCCGGGGCAAGGACGGCGAGCTGGGCTCCTTCCACCGCGGCGCACTGGTCCTGGCCGAGCGGGCCGGGGTCCCGGTCGTGCCGGTGGGGATCGCGGGTACGGACCGGCTGCTGCCCAAGCACGGCCGGCTGCGCTCGGCGCTGGTGCGGGTGTCGATCGGTGACCCGCTGCCGTCGACGACCGGTCCGCAGGAGGCCCGCGACGCGGTGGTCGCACTGCACGCGCGCACGGTCGCCGAGCCGCTGCGGGACTCCGCGACGCGGCGCCGGGTGGCGTCGGTCGTCACCTCGCGCTGGGGTGTTCCGCTGGCATTCGTGTGGGCGCTGGCGGAGGCGCTGAGCTGGCCGCTGATGCCCGAGCTGCTGCTGGGCGTGGTCTGTGTGGCAGTGCCGCGGGCGGCGCTGCGGATGTCGCTGGGCGCGCTCGCCGGCAGTCTGGCCGGGGGCCTGCTCGCCCTTCAGCTGGCCTCGGCCGGTGTGCATCTGCCCGCCCCGCTGACCACGGACCGGATGCGGGCCGAGGTCCGGGCCGAACTCGCGCTGGAGGGGGCGTCGGCGGTGCGGCATCAGCCGTGGAACGGCGTTCCGTTCAAGGTGTACGGGGCCGAGGCGGGCCGCGCCGGTGTGCCCGCGCTCGACTGGTTCACCGCGTCGGCGACGGCACGGGGTTCCCGGACGCTCACCGTGGGGCTCGGCTTCGCCGCCTTCGGGCTGCTGATGCGCCGCCACCGCCGCCAGTACGGCCGCTATCTGGTCCTGCTGGGCGGCGGGTTCACGGCGGGGCTCTCGCTGATCGTGAACGGCTGGAGCTGACCGGACACTGACCGACGGGCGTGCCGGTTCTGTCCGAGGACGCTCTGGTCCGGACCAGTTGCCGCCCGCCAGACTGCCGACATGTCCGACACCACAGCCGTACCCCCGCAGTGGACGCCCATCCATGGCGCGCCCTACCAGCCGGTCCCCTACCGTCCCGAGCGGATCGCGGCCGACGAGTCGCTCGCACGCGCCGCCCGCCTGCGACAGCGGATGGACGAGCGCAGGACCGTACGCCGGTTCTCGTCCGATCCCGTTCCCGAGCAGGTCGTGAAGGACGCGATCGCCTGTGCCGCGACCGCCCCGTCCGGCGCCCATCAGCAGCCGTGGACCTTCGTCCTGGTCAAGGACCCGGAGGTACGACGGCTCATCCGCGAGGCGGCCGAGCACGAGGAGCGGATCAGTTACGACGGCAGGCTCGGCGAGGAGTGGCTGGCGGCGCTGCGACCGCTGGGCACGGACGCCGTCAAGGCCCATATGACGGACGCCCCGGCCCTGGTCGTGGTCTTCCAGCAGCGGTACTGGGTGGGCGAGGACGGCACCAGGCACAAGCACTACTACGTCGACGAGTCGGTCGGGATCGCCGTCGGAATGCTGCTCTCGGCCCTGCACCTCTCGGGTCTGGCGGCGCTGATCCACACGCCGAGCCCGATGCGGTTCCTGCGCGAGGTGCTGGACCGCCCGGAGAACGAGAAGGCGTTCGCGGTGATTCCGGTCGGGTATCCGGCCGACGACTGCCAGGTGCCCGGCCTGGTACGCAAGTCGCTGGACCAGGTGCTCGTGGAGATCTGAGGCAAATGGAAACCGCCTCCCGGCCGGCAGGGGAACCGGGCGGGAGGCGGAATTCGTGGCGGGGCGCCGGGGGTGCGGCGCCCCGAGGGGTGTCAGCCCTGGTGGGGGTAGGTGTAGTCGGTCGGCGGAACCAGCGTCTCCTTGATGGCCCGGGTCAGGGTCCAGCGCTGCAGGTTCTGCGGGGCGCCCGCCTTGTCGTTCGTACCCGAGGCACGGCCGCCGCCGAAGGGCTGCTGGCCGACGACGGCACCGGTCGACTTGTCGTTGATGTAGAAGTTGCCCGCGGCGTACCGCAGCTTCTCCATCGTGTACGCGGCCGCGGCGCGGTCGTTCGAGATGACCGAGCCGGTCAGCGCGTAGTCGGAGACCGACTCCATCTGCTCCAGCATCGCGTCGTACGTGTCGTCCTCGTAGACGTGCACGGCGAGGATCGGGCCGAAGTACTCGGTCGTGAAGACCTCGTTCGAAGGGTCGCTGCACTCGATGACGGTCGGGCGGACGAAGTAGCCCACCGAGTCGTCGTACGTGCCGCCCGCGACGATAGTGCAGGACGGGTCGGCCTTCGCGCGGTCGATCGCGGCCTTGTTCTTGGCGAACGAGCGCTCGTCGATGACGGCGCCGATGAAGTTCGACAGGTCGGTGACATCGCCCATGGTGATGGAGTCGACCTCGGCGGCGAACTTCTCCTTGAAACCGGAGTTCCAGATGGAGGCCGGGACGTACGCGCGGGAGGAGGCCGAGCACTTCTGGCCCTGGAACTCGAAGGAGCCGCGGGTCAGCGCGGTCTTCAGGACGGCGTGGTCGGCCGACGGGTGGGCGACGACGAAGTCCTTGCCACCGGTCTCGCCGACGAGCCGCGGGTAGGTGCGGTAGTTGGCGATGTTGTTGCCGACCGTCTTCCACAGGTGCTGGAAGGTGGGGGTCGAGCCGGTGAAGTGGATACCGGCCAGGTCGCGGTGGTTCAGGGCCACCTCGGAGACGGCGATGCCGTCACCGGTCACCAGGTTGATGACGCCCTTGGGCAGACCGGCCTCTTCCAGGAGCTGCATCAGCAGCACGGCGGAGTGGGTCTGCGTCGGGGACGGCTTCCACACCACGACGTTGCCCATGAGGGCGGGGGCGGTGGGCAGGTTGCCCGCGATGGCCGTGAAGTTGAACGGCGTGATCGCGTAGACGAAGCCCTCCAGCGGGCGGTGGTCCATGCGGTTCCACACGCCCGGCGAGTTGGCCGGGGGCTGCTCGGCGAGGATCTGGCGCGCGTAGTGCACATTGAAGCGCCAGAAGTCGACGAGCTCACAGGGGGTGTCGATCTCGGCCTGCTGCGCGGTCTTGGACTGGCCGAGCATCGTGGAGGCGGCCATCGTCTCGCGCCACGGGCCGGACAGCAGCTCGGCGGCGCGCAGGATGATCGCGGCGCGGTCGTCGAAGGACATCGCGCGCCAGGCCGGGGCGGCGGCGAGCGCGGCGTCGATCGCGTCCTGCGCGTCCTTCTGCGTGGCGCCCGCGAACGTACCGATGACGGCCTTGTGGTTGTGCGGCTGCACGACGTCGAAGCGCTCGCCGCCGCCCATCCGCTTCTCGCCGCCGATGGTCATCGGAAGGTCGATCGGGTTCTCGGCGAGCTCCTTGAGCTTCACCTCCAGGCGGGCACGCTCCGGGGAGCCCGGGGCGTAGGAGTGGACCGGCTCGTTGACCGGCGCGGGGACCTGGGTCACAGCGTCCATGGGTTCCGTTGCTCCTTGGGTAGAGAGGTGGAGGGGGGCTCAGCCCTTGGTGAGGATGGAGCGGCCGAAGAACAGCAGGTTCGCCGGCTTCTCCGCGAGGCGGCGCATGAAGTAGCCGTACCAGTCGGTTCCGTACGCCGTGTAGACACGCATCCGGTGGCCCTCGGCCGCGAGCCGGAGGTGCTCGTCGCTGCGGATGCCGTAGAGCATCTGGAACTCGTACTCGTCCAGTTTGCGCCCGGCCTTGCGGCCCAGCTCCTGGGCGATGGCGATCAGACGCGGGTCGTGGGACCCGATCATCGGGTAGCCCTCGCCCTCCATGAGGATCCGCAGGATGCGGACGTACGCCTTGTCGATCTCGGCCTTGTCCTGGTACGCGACGGAGGCGGGCTCCTTGTAGGCGCCCTTCACGATGCGGACGCGGCTGCCGGCGGCGGCCAGGCGGCGAGCATCTTCCTCGGTGCGGAACAGGTAGGCCTGGA
Organism: Streptomyces sp. NBC_01591; assembly: GCF_035918155.1. NCBI lineage: Bacteria > Bacillati > Actinomycetota > Actinomycetes > Kitasatosporales > Streptomycetaceae > Streptomyces > Streptomyces sp. NBC_01591. Next base: position 6,253,288 of record NZ_CP109327.1, on the reverse strand, counting down.
TCACACAGCCGGTCTGCGGGTAGTCCTTCCGCAGCTCCTCGTGGATGGCGAACATCGAGTCGAGGGTGGTGTGGTCCTCGGCGTCCAGCGTGACCGTGGTGCCGATCGCGGCGGCGGCCTCGACGACCGGGCGGACGTTGGCGAGCGCCAGCTCATGGCCCCCGTCCAGCGCCTGGCCGAACATGGAGAGCTTGACGGACATCTCGGCCTTGGTGCCCAGGCCCAGGGCCTTGAGGCGCTCGACCAGTTCGAGGTAGGCGTCGCGGGCGTCGGCGGCCTGCTCGGGGGTGGTGATGTCCTCGCCCACCACGTCGAGGGTGACTTCGAGGCCCTTGGCGGCGGCGTCCTCGATGATCGGGACGACCTGGTCGACGGTCTCACCGGCGATGAACCGGTCGACGACCTGCTTGGTGCCAGGTGCGGCCGAGATGAAACGGCGCATCTTGTCGCTGCGGGACGCGGCGAGAATCACGGGACCCAGCACGGGGCACCTCCACGGAAAGTACGAACGAAGGCCATACCGGAGAATTGGGAACAGACCGGTACAGCACGGAGAACCACCGTGAAATCTAAGGATCTCTCCGATCCTGTGCCATCGACAGCTGTCACGCATCCGTTCCCCGGTTCTCAGACATATGTCTGAAGGGGTGCGAGAATGGCCGGGTGAAGGGCGATTACCAGGAGCTGGTCGACGAGATCTCCGGGCTGCTCGGCGCCCCCGCGACGCTGGAGAACCGGGACTTCGGCCTGGTCGCCTTCGGCGCTCATGACAGCGACGACGACACCGCGATGGACCCGGTCCGCACCCGCTCGATCCTGACCCGCCGCTCCACGCCCGCGGTCCGCGCCTGGTTCGAGGGTTTCGGCATCACCCGCGCCACCGGCCCGGTCCGCATTCCGGCAGCCCCGGAGGCCGGCGTCTTCCGGGGCCGGATCTGCCTGCCGGTACGCCATCGGGGCGCCGTGCTCGGTTACGTATGGCTGCTCGACGCGGACCCCGGACCGACCGACGAACAGCTGAAGGCGGCGATGGAGGTGGCGGCCCGGATCGGGGCGCTGCTCTCCGACGAGGCGCGGGCGGGCACCGACCTCTCCCGGGAGTTCGGTGCGGTCCTGACCGCCGGGCGGGGCTGGCAGCACGACATGGCGGTGGCCGCGCTGGACGAGGCGCTGGGGCCGGACGCGAAGGGGCTGCACACGATGGTGTGCGTGACCCCGTGGCCGGACGATCCGCCGTCGGTCCGTACGGTGCCGTCGACGGCGGCACTGTCCTCGGTCCCCGGGACCGGGGGTTTTCCCGCCCTGGCCGCGCTGGTCCGGCTGCGCTCCACCGATGCCCTCGACCCGGCGCTCACCGCCGCGGACCGGCTGCGTTCCGCCGCGGGCCGGGGCGCCACCGCCGGGGTCGCGGTGCCCCGCCGGGGGCTGGCGGACCTGGCCGCGGCCTGGCACGAGGCGACGGGGGCCGCCCGCGCGGCGGCGGCCGAGGCCAGGTTCGGCCCGGTCGTCCAGTGGTCGGCGATCGGGCCGTACCGGCTGCTGACCGCGCTCCCCGCGGAAGCGGTCGCGGACCCCGTGGTCCGTACCCTGCTCACCCCGCCGCACAAGGATCTGGCCCGCACCGCCGAGGTGTTCCTCGACTGCGCGGGCCAGGCGTCCCGGACGGCCGCCGCGCTCGGCGTCCACCGCCAGACGCTCTACTACCGGCTCTCCCGGATCCAGCAGCTCACCGGCCTCGATCTGAACGACGGCGAGGACCGGCTGCTGCTGCACATGGCACTGAAGAGCGCGCGGCTCGGGAGCCGGGTCGGACAGGCCCTAGGGCCTGTCCGACCCTGATCCGCCGGACAGGCCCTAATCCACCCGGCCCTCCAGCACGACCTTCAGGCCGTCCGTCAAGTCCTGTGCGGACGGGGCGGATTCGCTGTCCATCATCCACTGGACCATCACGCCCGCGAGCAGCGCCTGGCAGAACAGCCCGGCCACCCGCGCCTTCTCGGGGTCGGCCTCCGGGTCGATGCCGAGCATGTTCTCGGCGAGCCCGTCACGCCCCTCGCGCTGCGGGCCCATCAGGGCCTTCCGCAGCTCCGGGTCCTTGTCGATCCGGGAGACGACCTCCATCTGGAGCTGCCAGACGGACCGGGTCTCCGGGTAGCTGGCGATCACTCGCTGCCAGGTGTCCTGGAACTGGTCCAGTGGCGAACGGGGCTCGTCGCCGCCGGCCGCGTCCTCGTCCGGCTTCTCGGTGAGCACATCGCCCCACTCCTCCGTCACCTTGAGGAAGGCGAGGTTGAGCAGGGCCCCCTTGGAGCCGTAGTGGTAGCCGATGGAGGCGAGGTTCGTACCGGAGGCGGCCACGATGTCGCGTGCCGTCGTCCGGGCGTACCCCTTCTCCAGCAGGCAGCGCTTGGCGCCTTCGAGCAGATCCTCACGGTGTCCCATAACAGCAGCGTACCCGGCATGCAGACGTTTGTGTAAGACGCACGTCTAGATGCCGGGTACGTGGGAACGCCGGAACCGTCAGTCGGTCAGGTTCACCGTGCGGGCCGAGGCGGCACCGATCTCCGAGGAGATCTCGGCGAGCACCGACGCGGGGACGTCGTCGTCGACGGTGAGTACGACCAGCGCCTCGCCGCCCGCGTCCGTCCGCGAGACCTGCATGCCCGCGATGTTCAGACCGGCCTCGCCGAGGATCCGGCCGACCGTGCCGACGACACCGGGACGGTCGTCGTAACGCAGCACCACCATGTGGTCGGCCAGCGCCAGGTCCACGTCGTACTCGCCGACGGCGACGATCTTCTGGAGGTGCTTGGGTCCGGCCAGCGTGCCGGAGACCGCGACCTCCTCGCCGCCCGAGAGCGTGCCGCGGACGGTGACCACGTTGCGGTGGTCGGGCGACTCGGAGCTGGTGGTGAGGCGGACCTCGACGCCGCGCTCCTGCGCGAAGAGCGGGGCGTTGACGTACGACACGGTCTCGTCGACGACGTCCTCGAAGACGCCCTTGAGCGCGGAGAGTTCGAGCACCTTGACGTCGTGCTGGGTGATCTCGCCGTACACCTCGACGTCGAGGCGGACCGCGACCTCGCCCGCGAGGGCGGTGAAGATCCGGCCGAGCTTCTCGGCGAGCGGCAGACCCGGGCGCACGTCCTCGGCGATCACGCCGCCCTGGACGTTGACCGCGTCCGGCACGAGCTCACCGGCAAGGGCCAGGCGCACGGACTTGGCGACCGCGATGCCCGCCTTCTCCTGGGCCTCGTCGGTGGAGGCGCCGAGGTGCGGGGTGCAGACGACCTGGTCGAACTCGAACAGCGGGGAGTCCGTGCAGGGCTCCTTCGCGTACACGTCGAGGCCGGCGCCGGCCACGCGGCCCTCCTTGAGGGCGGAGGCGAGCGCCACCTCGTCGACGATGCCACCGCGCGCGGCGTTGACGATGCGGACCGAGGGCTTCACCTTGTGCAGCGCCTCGTCGCCGATCAGGCCGAGCGTCTCGGGGGTCTTGGGCAGGTGCACCGTGATGAAGTCGGCGACTTCGAGCAGCTCATCCAGCGTGAGGAGCTTGACGCCCATCTGCGCGGCACGGGCGGGCTGCACATAGGGGTCGTACGCGACGATCTTCATGCCGAAGGCCGACATGCGCTGCGCGACCAGGACGCCGATACGGCCGAGGCCGACGACACCGAGGGTCTTCTCGCTGAGCTCGACGCCGGTGTACTTGGAGCGCTTCCACTCGCCGTTCTTGAGGGCGGTGTTGGCCTGCGGGATGTTGCGCGCGGTGGCGACCAGCAGACCGCAGGCCAGCTCGGCGGCGGTGACGATGTTGGAGGTCGGCGCGTTGACGACCATCACGCCGGCCTTGGTGGCGGCGGAGACGTCGACGTTGTCCAGACCGACGCCCGCGCGGGCGACGACCTTCAGCTTCTTCGCGGCGGCGATGGCCTCGGCGTCGACCTTGGTGGCGGAGCGCACCAGGATGGCGTCGACATCGGCGATCGCGGGGAGGAGCTCGGCGCGGTCCGCGCCGTTGCAGTGCCGGATGTCGAAATCCGGGCCCAGCGCGTCAACCGTGGCAGGCGACAGCTCTTCAGCGATGAGTACGACAGGTTTCGAGCTCACGTGAGTCCTCACAGGTCCAGTGCGGACGGCCGTCCCGACGGCCGCAGGCGGTGGAGGGGCTTGCCGCGTGGAAGACGCACGACACTGTGGGCCTGACGCGTGTATGTGTGGAGAAGTGTAGTCATGCGCCAGGACGCATACTGCGCCCCGTTGGAAGGATCACCCACACGGGGGTGGACGACTTGTACACACGTACGACGCCGCCTCTTCCAGCGGTGAAGCGGGGAACGCCCCGGGGGCGGGTCCGCGGACCCGCCCCCGGGGCGTCGGTGTTACGCGTCCTCGTCGTTGACCCAGCTCATGAGCTTGCGCAGCTCGCGGCCGGTGGTCTCCAGGAGGTGGTCGCTGTCGGCCTTCTTGTACTCGTTGTACCTGGGCAGGCCGTTGTGGTACTCGGCCATCCAGTTCTTGGCGAAGGTGCCGTCCTGGATCTCGGCGAGGACCTTCTTCATCTCGGCCTTGGTGGCGTCGGTGATGATCCGCGGGCCGGTGACGTAGTCGCCCCACTCGGCGGTCTCCGAGATCGACCAGCGCATCTTCTCCAGGCCGCCCTCGTACATCAGGTCCACGATGAGCTTCAGCTCGTGCAGGCACTCGAAGTACGCGATCTCCGGCTGGTAGCCGGCCTCGGTCAGCGTCTCGAAACCGGCCTTGACCAGAGCGGCGGTACCACCGCACAGGACGGCCTGCTCACCGAACAGGTCGGTCTCGGTCTCCTCCGTGAACGTCGTCTTGATGACACCGGCACGGGTGCCGCCGATGGCCTTCGCGTACGACAGGGCCAGCGCCAGGCCGTTGCCCGTGGGGTCCTGCTCGACGGCCACGATGCACGGAACACCACGGCCCTCCTCGTACTGACGGCGCACCAGGTGACCCGGGCCCTTCGGGGCGACCATGCAGACGTCGACGCCGGCCGGCGGCTTGATGAAGCCGAAGCGGATGTTCAGGCCGTGGCCGAAGAACAGCGCGTCGCCGTCCTTGAGGTTGTCCTTGATCGACTCCTCGTAGACCTGGGCCTGGATCGGGTCCGGGACCAGGATCATGATGACGTCCGCCTCGGCGGCAGCCTCGGACGGCGTCACCACACGCAGACCCTGCTCCTCGGCCTTCGCCTTGGACTTCGAGCCCTCGTGCAGACCGACCCGGACGTCGACACCCGAGTCACGCAGCGACAGCGCGTGGGCGTGGCCCTGGCTGCCGTAGCCGATGACCGCGACCTTGCGGCCCTGGATGATGGACAGGTCGGCATCGTCGTCGTAGAACAGCTCGGCCACTGGGTTTCTCCTTGGTGTGCAGGTGTTGCGTCCCACCGTACGGCGGGGTGCGTCAGATACGTTTTCGGGTCTCGCCATACGAGCGGCGAGGTGGCGGTTCAGGGCCTGTCCAGCGGATCATGGCCGGGGTCGCGACGCCTGGCACGGCACCTCGCGGCGTTGCCGAAACGTCCGAATAGCTCCGCTATCAGAACGCTCCGGCGCCTTGCGATGCGCCCCACCAGACGCCGCGCCCTGACCGACCCTGATCCGCCGGACAGGCCCTACGCCGTGCGGTCGAGGGCGCGCAGCGAACGGTCGGTGATCGAGCGCGCGCCGCGCCCTATGGCGATGGTGCCGGACTGGACCAGCTCCTTGATGCCGTACTGCTCCAGCATCTTGAGCATGGCCTCCAGCTTGTCGGCGCCGCCGGTCGCCTCGATCGTGACGGCCTCCGGGGAGACGTCCACGGTCTTGGCGCGGAACAGCTGGACGATCTCGACGATCTGGGAGCGGGTCTCGTTGTCGGCGCGGACCTTCACCAGGACGAGCTCGCGCTGGATCGCAGCGGCGGGCTCCAGTTCGACGATCTTCAGGACGTTGACCAGCTTGTTGAGCTGCTTGGTCACCTGCTCCAGGGGCAGGTCCTCGACACCCACGACGATGGTGATGCGGGAGATGTCGGGGTGTTCGGTGGTACCGACCGCGAGCGAGTCGATGTTGAAGCCGCGGCGGGAGAACAGGGCGGTGATCCGGGCGAGGACACCGGGCTTGTTCTCGACCAGGACGGAGAGCGTGTGCTTGGTGGACATGGAGTCGGTCTCTCTCTGTCTCTCAGTCGTCTTCGTTGTCGCCGAAGTCGGGACGGACGCCGCGGGCGGCCATGACCTCGTCGTTGGAGGTGCCTGCGGCGACCATCGGCCACACCATGGCGTCCTCGTGGACGATGAAGTCCACCACGACGGGGCGGTCGTTGACGGAGTTGGCCTCTTCGATGACCTTGTCCAGGTCGGCCGGGTCCTCGCAGCGGATCGCGTAGCAGCCCATGGCCTCGGACAGCTTGACGAAGTCCGGGACGCGGGTGCCCTTCGCCGGGACGCCCTCGGTGTCCGCGCCGGAGTGCAGCACGGTGTTGGAGTACCGCTGGTTGTAGAACAGGGTCTGCCACTGGCGGACCATCCCGAGCGCGCCGTTGTTGATGATCGCGACCTTGATCGGGATGTTGTTGAGCGCGCAGGTGGTGAGTTCCTGGTTGGTCATCTGGAAGCAGCCGTCGCCGTCGACCGCCCAGACGGTACGGTCCGGCATGCCGGCCTTGGCGCCCATCGCGGCCGGGACCGCGTACCCCATCGTTCCGGCGCCGCCGGAGTTCAGCCAGGTGGCGGGCTGCTCGTACTTGATGAAGTGCGAGGCCCACATCTGGTGCTGGCCGACGCCCGCCGCGAAGATCGTGCCCTCGGGGGCGAGCTCACCGATGCGCTGGATGACCTGCTGCGGCGAGAGGCTGCCGTCCTCGGGCAGGTCGTAGCCGAGCGGGTAGGTGTCGCGCCAGCGGTTGAGGTCCTTCCACCAGGCCTCGTAGTCGCCGACGTGGCCCTCGGTGTGCTCGGCCTGGACGGCCTGGACCAGATCGGCCAGGACCTCGCGGGCGTCCCCGACGATCGGGACGTCGGCGGCGCGGTTCTTGCCGATCTCGGCGGGGTCGATGTCGGCGTGGACGACCTTGGCGTACGGGGCGAAGCTGTCCAGCTTGCCGGTGACGCGGTCGTCGAAGCGGGCTCCGAGGGCGACGATCAGGTCGGCCTTCTGCAGCGCGGTGACGGCGGTGACCGCACCGTGCATGCCCGGCATTCCGACGTGCAGCGGGTGGCTGTCGGGGAATGCGCCGAGCGCCATCAGTGTGGTGGTGACGGGCGCTCCGGTGAGCTCTGCGAGGACCTTCAGTTCGGCGGTGGCCCCCGCCTTGATGACACCGCCGCCGACGTACAGCACCGGCCGCTTGGCCTGGGTGATCAGCTTGGCGGCTTCGCGGATCTGCTTGGCGTGCGGCTTGGTGACCGGGCGGTAGCCGGGCAGGTCCTGGGTCGGCGGCCAGCTGAACGTGGTCTGGGCCTGCAGGGCGTCCTTGGCGATGTCGACGAGGACGGGGCCCGGACGGCCGGTGGAGGCGATGTGGAAGGCCTCGGCGATCGTGTGCGGGATGTCCTCGGCCTTGGTGACCAGGAAGTTGTGCTTGGTGACCGGCATGGTGATGCCGCAGATGTCGGCTTCCTGGAAGGCGTCGGTTCCGATGGCGGCGGAGGCCACCTGACCGGTGATCGCGACGATCGGCACCGAGTCCAGGTACGCGTCGGCGATCGGGGTGACCAGGTTGGTGGCGCCGGGGCCCGAGGTCGCCATGCAGACACCGACCTTGCCGGTGGCCTGCGCGTAACCGGTGGCCGCGTGTCCGGCGCCCTGCTCGTGGCGGACCAGGACGTGGCGGACCCGGGTGGAATCCATCATCGGGTCGTACGCCGGAAGGATGGCGCCGCCGGGAATGCCGAATACCGTGTCGGCCCCCACCTCCTCGAGGGAGCGGATGAGGGACTGCGCGCCCGTGACGTGCTCAACGGTGGCGGGGGACGATCCGCCGTTACGGGCCCGCGGCTGGGGATGGTGGGCCCCGGTGGCCTGCTCGGTCATCGGCATTCTCTTCTCGAAGCTGAGGGTTTCTGCGGGTGTTTTGCGACAGTTTGCGTGGTGCCGGTGCAACAAAAAACCCCCCGTGCCGTGAGGCAAGCGAGGGGAGCGCGTCGGTGCGGTCTGCAGAGTGCCATGGAGGGACTCTGCTTCAGCCGACGCGCTTTCCAAGTACGAGAATTCGGGTGCGCATGGCAATGACCCTCTCTCCGACGCACTCGACGTGTCAAGTGGGTGGGACGGGCGTCTCAGCATGTGAGCCACTGAGGAGTGGGACCGAGCCGCCGGTCAGGACCGGCTGGGCGATGGTGCTGCCGGGCACCGGGAACTCGCCGCGAGCCAGGGCGCGGCGCAGCCGGTACTCGTCGAGCGGCCCGGAGAAGGCCATTCCCTGGCCGTGCGTACACCCCATGGCGCGCAGCGCGAGGACCTGTTCCGGTACGTCGACGCCGTCGGCCACGGACTGCATGCCGAGGTCGCAGGCGATCCGCAGGAGGCCGCTGGTGATCTTGTGCAGCCGGGCGGACTCCACCACGCCCTCGACGAGACCGCGGTCCAGTTTCAGTACGTCGATGGGGAGCCGGCGCAGGGCGTTGATCGCGGCGTAGCCGCTGCCGAAGCCGTCGAGCGCGATGCGGACACCGATGCGGCGCAGAGCCACGAGACGCTGCTCCAGTTCGTCGAAGGAGATCCGGGGGTCACTGTCGGCGACCTCGATCATCAGGGTCCCGGAGGGCAGGCTGTGCCGCGTGAGCAACGCCTCGACCGAGCCGAACGGCATGCCCTTGTCGAGGAGCCGGCGGGCGGAGAGCCGCACGGCGACGGAGACGGGGTGTCCGGCCCTGGCCCGGTCGGCGGCCTGCTCGACGGCCTCTTCGAGGAGCCAGCGGCCGAGCTCGGCGGTCCGGTCGCTGTCCTCGGCGACACGGAGGAACTCGGCCGGGGTGAACAGGATGCCCTGGGCGGAGCGCCAGCGGGCCTGGGCGGCGACGGCGGCGACCGCGCCGCTGGCGAGGTTCACGACGGGCTGGTGGAGCAGGGCGAACTCGCCGTCGCGCAGGGCGGTGCTCAGCCGGGCCGCCAGCTCGGAGCGGCGCACCACGTCGGCCTGCATCTGCGGGGCGTACAGCTCGACGCGGTCCTTGCCGCCGGCCTTGGCGCGGTACATGGCGAGATCGGCGTTGCGCATGAGGTCGCTGGGGGTGATGCCGGGCTCGGCGAAGGCGACCCCGATGGACGCGGCGACCCGGACCTCGCCGGCGCCGATCCGGTACGGCTGGGAGAGGGTGAGGCGCAGCCGGTCGGCGATCTCGTGGACCTGGCACTCCCGGGCGGACTGGTCGCGGGTGCCGTCGCCGAGGATGATCGTCGCGAATTCGTCGCCGCCGAGACGGGCCGCGGTGTCGCCCACCCGGACGGATTCGTGGAGGCGGCGGGCGGCCTGGATGAGGAGCTCGTCGCCCGCCTGATGCCCGAGCCGGTCGTTGACCGCCTTGAAGCCGTCGAGGTCGATGAAGAGCACGGCGGTGCCGGAGTCGCCGGAGCGGCGGCCTCCGAGTGCCTGGCGGACCCGCTTGGTGAACAGGGCCCGGTTGGGCAGGTCGGTGAGCGGGTCGTGCTCGGCGTTGTGCTGCAACTGGGCCTGCAGCCGGACCCGTTCGGTCACGTCGCGGCTGTTGAGGATCAGCCCGCCCTGATGGCGGTTGACCGTGGATTCGACATTGAGCCAGTCCCCCGTACCGGATCTGAAGCGGCACTCGATCCGGGTGGTGGGCTCCTCGCTCGGCGGGGCGGCGAGAAACCGGCGCACCTCGTGGACCACCCGCCCCAGGTCCTCGGGGTGGATGATCGAGGCGAGTTCGGCGCCGACCAGTTCGTCGGCCTCGCGCCCGTACACCCCGGCGGCGGCGGGGCTGACGTAGCGCAGCACACCGGTGGGGGCAGCGATCATGATGACGTCGCTGGAGCCCTGCACCAGGGAGCGGAAGTGGTTCTCCTTCTGCGCCAGTTCCTGGGTGAGGGCGATGTTGTCGAGGAGCATGATGCCCTGCCGGACGACCAGGGCGAGCGCCACCGTGCAGCCGGTGAGGATCACGACGCGGTCCACCCGGCGGCCCTCCACGGCGTTGTAGAGAATGCCGAGGGTGCAGACGGCGGCGGCGAGATAGGGCGTCAGCGCGGCCAGCGATCCCGCGATGGGGCGGCTGGTGGGCTGCGTGCTCCGCGGCGGGAAATCATTGTCCGCGGCCCTGTTCGCGCCCCAGGGGGCGTACGCGAGGAGCAGCGAACCGGCGAACCAGCCCGCGTCCAGCATCTGGCCGGAGTGGTAGGTCTGGCGCAGCAGCGGTGAGGTGAACAGGGCGTCGGACAGGACCGTCAGGGCGAGTGCGGCGACGGCGGTGTTCACCGCGGAGCGGTTGACGTTGGAGCGCCGGAAGTGCAGGGCCAGCACCATGGAGACCAGCACGATGTCGAGCAGCGGATAGGCCAGCGCCAGCGCCGCGCGGGCCACGCTCACGCCCTCGGCGTCCACCAGCTGCGCGGTGTGGGCCAGGGCGAGGCTCCAGGAGAGCGTGAGAAGCGATCCGCCGATCAACCACGAGTCCAGCACGAGACAGACCCAGCCGGCCCTGGTGACGGGGCGCTTCGCGAGGACGAGCAGTCCGACGATGGCGGGCGGTGCGAAGCAGAGGAAGAAGACGTCGGCCAGGGAGGGGGTGGGCACGGGGAGGCCGAGCACCACCTCGTACCAGCCCCAGACCGCGTTGCCCGCGGAGGCCATGAACGAGGAGAGCGCGAACAGCAGCCAGGCGGGCCGGAACCGGCTGCAGCCGGACCGTGCGTAGCGGAAGCAGGAGACGGCGGCGACCAGTGCCGCCGCGCTGAGACCGAAATCCCCCATGACGAGAGCCAGTTGCGACGAGCCCCAGCCGAAGGCCGCTCCCACGGCGTAACCGGCCCAGACCACGCCGAGAAGGATCTGCCAGACCAGCGCGGATGCGCCGCCCACGGCCGACCTCCGGGAAAGGAGCGCCCCGAGGGCGTCGGCCGGCGCGCTCACCGGGGCGACCCCGGTGTCGTCGGGTGCGCTCGCACCCGGCGCCCCGCCGGTCCCCGTCGGCTGCCCGGCGGTGTCGGATCATGCACCCATCGGCCGTACATCGCCCGTCGCCCCCTCGCGTGTCGCGTCCCCGGCGCCGTCCCCTTCCACGGCGCAGCGCCCCTTTCGGGACGATACACCAGACTCGTCACGCAGGGACATAGTTCCTCTACTCTCCGTGACGATCTGGGGAGTTGTCCGGAACGGTGTGCGACGGAGGGCATCCGCAGCGTGGTCAGCCGATGGTGCGTACCACGTTCCGCACCGGCTCTCCCGCGGCGAACCGGCTCAGCTGCCCGGCCAGCAGACGCTTGGCGCGCGGCAGGAAGGCCGACGTGCTGCCGCCCACATGAGGCGTGATCAGGACGTTGGGAGCATGCCAGAGGGGGTGGCCGGCGGGCAGCGGTTCCGGGTCGGTGACGTCGAGAGCGGCACAGAGCCGGCCGGACTCGAGTTCGAGCAGCAGCGACTTGGTGTCGACGACGCCGCCCCGGGCGACGTTCACGAGCAGCGCCCCGTCCGGCATCGCGGCGAGGAACTCCACGCCGACCAGCCCTTGTGTGGACGGGTTCAGCGGGGTGGACAGCACGACGACATCGGCCTCGGGCAGGAGCGCGGGCAGGTCGTCGAGCGCGTGCACGGGGCCGCGTGCGGTTGTCCGTGCGGAGCGCGCGACGCGCGCCACCCCCGCACATTCGAAGGGTGCGAGCCGGTCCTCGATGGCGGCGCCGATCGATCCGTACCCCACGATCAGCACCGACTTGTCGGCGAGCGCGGGGTAGAAGCCGGACCGCCACTCCTCCTTGTCCTGGCCGTGGACGAACCCGGGAACGCCGCGCAGGGAGGCGAGGATCAGGGTGAGGGCGAGTTCCGCGGTGGACGCCTCGTGGACCCCCTTGGCATTGCAGACCAGCGCCCCGGCCGGCAGCAGGCCGAGTGCGGGCTCGACGTGATCGATGCCCGCGGAGAGTGTCTGCACGACCTGGACGGCCGCCATGCCGGCCAGCGGACGGATCGCGACCTCGGCGCCCTTCATGTACGGCACGACGTAGAAGGCGCAGTCGGCGGGGTCGGCCGGGTAGTCCGGTTCCCCGTCCCAGAGCCGGTAGTTGAGCCCCTCCGGGAGCCCATCGACCTCGTCGGCCGGGAACGGCAGCCATACGTCGGGCGTCTTCGTCACGTCGGGAGTATGCGTGGAAGTCATGGTCAGGAGGTTAGGGCCTGTCCTGCGGATCAGAGCCGGACAGAGCCTGATCCTCGGAGGCCGTGCGAGGAGCGGCGGGCGGCAGAGGTTACTTTGGGGTGCGGTGCGGTCCCGTGACGGCGGGGCATGGGCCCGGTTCGACGGCGGGGCCTGGGGAGGGTCGGGGAGTTGGAGCGCAGGAGTCTCGGTGCGGCGGCGCTCGCCGTGGGGGCGGTCGGTCTCGGCTGCATGCCTATGAGCTGGGCGTACAGCGCGTCGCAGCGACGCGGTGACCGTGCGTTGCGTACGGTGCACGCCGCGCTCGACGCGGGTGTCCAACTGCTCGACACGGCCGACATGTACGGCCCGTTCACCAATGAGCTGCTGGTGGGGCGGGCGCTGAAGGGCCGCAGGTCGGATGCGTTCGTCTCCACCAAGTGCGGACTGCTGGTGGGCGACCAGCACATCGTGGCCAATGGCCGTCCCGGCTATGTGCGGCGGGCCTGCGACGCCTCGCTGCGCCGGCTGCAGACCGATGTGATCGATCTGTACCAGCTGCACCGGGCCGACCCCGAGGTGCCGGTCGAGGAGACCTGGGGCGCGATGGCGGAGCTGGTGACCGCCGGAAAGGTGCGGGCGCTCGGGCTCTGCGCGGTCGGGGCGCGGGCCTCGCGCCGGCCGGGTTCCCGGATGTACGACGAAACGATCCGTCAGCTGGACCGGGTGCAGCAGGTCTTCCCGGTGAGCGCGGTGGAGGCGGAGCTCTCGGTCTGGTCGCCGGAGGCGCTGGAGTCGTTGCTTCCGTGGTGCTCGGCGCGGGGTGTGGGGCTGCTGGCGGCGATGCCGCTGGGCAACGGCTATCTGACGGGCACGCTGACGCCGGGGCAGGGCTTCGAACCGGACGATCTGCGGGCCCGGCACCCCCGGTTCACGGCGGAGATGATGGCGGCCAACCAGCCGGTGGTCGCCGGGTTGCGGCGGATCGCCGAGCGGCACGGGGCGACCGCCGCGCAGGTGGCGCTGGCCTGGGTGCTGCGGCAGGGGCCGCATGTGGTGCCGGTTCCGGGGACCAAGCGGGAGCGGTGGGCGGTGGAGAACGCGGGGGCTGCGGGGCTGGCCCTGACCGCGTGGGATCTGGCGGAGATCGCCGGGCTGCCCGGGGCGCAGGGGTCGTGGGACTGAGATCCGCCCCTCGCGGGTGAGCGCCGGCCGACAGAAATTGGCGGGCATCGGGAACCCGAGGGCGGGGCCTCGGTGTAAGAACAGTAGTCAGGTGGCCGTCGAAGGGATCGATGCTGTGCGCGGTGTTCTGTTCGGATCTGTACGAGGCCCCGCCGGGCCGCGGGACCGGGGCCTGCGCCGCGGGGCAGTGGCCGCGCTGGCGGCCGGCTCGCTGGTACTGACCGCGGGGTGTTCCTCGGGCGACGGCTCCGGCAGCACGGCGGGCGTCGGGGGGACGCCACCGGCCTCCGGCTCCTCCCCCGCCACGTCGGCCCCGTCCGCCTCGCCCGCCCTGCCACCCGCGAAGGGCTCGGTGAAGGTGGTGTCGACGCTCACCGAGGGTCTGGAGTCGCCCTGGGGGCTGGCGGCGCTGCCCGGCGGCGATCTGCTGGTCTCCTCCCGTGACAAGGGCACGATCACCCGGATCGACGGGAAGAGCGGCAAGAAGACCCTGCTGGGCGCGGTGCCCGGGGTGGCGCCCGCCGGTGAGGGAGGACTGCTGGGGATCGCGGTCTCCCCGACGTACGGCGCGGACCATCTGGTGTACGCGTATTTCACGACCGAGTCCGACAACCGCATCGCCCGTATGCAGTACGACGAGGACGGCACGACGCCCGGACAGCTGCTGGGCGCGCCGGACACGATCCTGCGCGGCATCCCCAAGGGGGCGATCCACAACGGCGGGCGGATCGCCTTCGGCCCGGACCGCATGCTGTACGCGGGCACCGGGGAGACGGGCGACGACGGCCTCGCCCAGGACAAGAAGTCGCTGGCCGGCAAGATCCTGCGGATGACCCCGGACGGGGAGCCGCTGCACGGCAATCCGGCGGCCGACTCCGTGGTGTATTCGTACGGCCACCGCAATGTGCAGGGGCTGGCCTGGGACGGGCAGAAGCAGCTCTGGGCGTCCGAATTCGGGCAGGACACCTGGGACGAGCTGAACCGGATCGAGCCGGGTCGGAACTACGGCTGGCCGGAGGCCGAGGGCAAGGCGGGGAAGAAGGGTTTCATCGATCCCGTGGCACAGTGGAAGACGTCCGATGCGTCCCCGAGCGGGATCGCCTTCGTCAAGGGTTCGGTCTGGATGGCGGGCCTGCGCGGTGAGCGGCTCTGGCGGATTCCGCTGTCCGGCGGGGCCGACGAGGAACCTCTGGCGGCCCCGCAGTCGTTCCTGGAAGGGAAGTACGGCCGTCTGCGCACCGTGCTGGCCGCGGGCGGCGACAAGCTCTGGCTCGTCACGAGCAATACGGACACCCGTGGCACCCCGAAGCCGGGAGACGACAGGATCCTGGTGCTGCAGGTGCGGTAGCGGCTACAGCAGGTGAAAGGGCGTGCGGCCGGTGTTCAACTTCTTCGAGGAGCTCTTCGCGCCGGGCCGTAAGCATGCCGCCGACGAGCAGAAGCGGCTGGAGCTGACCCGGGTGGATCTCGGCGTCGGCGACCCGGGGCGCGGGCCGATAGACCTGGCCTCCGGAAAGGTGATCGTCAGGGCGTCCGGCGCGGGCGCGGCGCAGCCGTCCGGTCAGGACACGGCACCGGAGGCGGACCGGGACGCGGACACCCCGGACGCTCAGGGCTGAGTGAACGGGGCGGGCCGGGTTCGGCCGGTCCCGGTCAGGAGGCGCTCCCGGCGGGGTACAGGCGGAGCCGGTGGGCGAGGGCGGCCGCCTCGCCTCGGCTGGAGACGCCGAGCTTGGCGAGAATGCTGGAGACGTGCACGCTCGCGGTCTTGGGCGATATGTAGAGCTCCTCGGCGATCCTGCGGTTGGTGTGGCCCGCGGCGACCAGCCGGTGCACATCCTGTTCGCGCCGGGTGAGCCCGAAGGACTCCACCGCGGCCGCGGCCGCCGCGCGCAGGCGGTCCTCGGTGCGCTCCCGGTCCGGGGCCTCGTCGGTGCCGTCCTGGACGGTGACGGCGGCCGGGATCTCGTGTGCGGCAGCGCGGTCCGGGTCGGCGAGGGCGATGCGGGCGCGGCCGGCCAGCAGCTCGATGGTCTCGGTCAGCGGGCGGGCGCCGAGTCGCACGGTGGTGCGGTGGGCCTCGCGCAGCAGCGTGCTGACCGTGGACCGGTCGCCCGAGGCGATGAGTAGGGCCTCGGCCCAGCGGTGCCGGATCCGGGCCAGTTCGTACGGGCGGTGCAGGGGCGCGAAGGCGGCGGCCGCGCGGGACCAGTGGTCGGGGGTGTCGTCGCCCTCGGCCCTGGCCAGCTCGGCGTCGACGAGGAGACCGTGGGCGGCCCAGACGGGGACGAGCATCGGCAGCCGCTTCAGATGGGCCCGGATGGCGGCAAGGATCGCCGGCCGGCCGGGGTCGGCGGCGGGCAGGCCCCTGGCGTCGGCCTCGGCGGCGGCGGCGACGTGGAGCAGCGGCAGTGCGTACCGCTGGGTGCCGGGCGGGAAACCCTGCTCCGCCCGGGCCTCGAACTCGGCCCGCGCCACGGCGAGCCGGCCCTGCTGCGCGGCGAGGGCCATGGCGTGGCGTGCGGGGACGAGGACGTGCTGGGGCTGCGGGTCGCGGGAGCCGAAACAGCGCCGGGTCAGGGCGAGTTGCATCTCGGCCTCGGCCAGGTCGCCCCGGGCCAGGGCGAGTTCGGTGCGGCGTGAGGCCACGAGCCCCTGCGCCTTGCCGGACCGGGCGGCGCGGGCCGCCGCGTCGGTGGTGGCCCGGCTCTCGTCCCAGTGCCCCAGGGAGAACAGCGAGGTCGCCCGGTTGCAGCGCACCCAGGCCTCCATGTCGGCGATGCCGTGGCTGCGGCTGATCTCGATGCCGTGGTCGGCGGCGGCCACCGCCTCCAGGGAGCGGCCCATGGATTCGAGGGTGGAGGGGAGGTTGATGCCGGCCCGGCTCATGATGCCGACCAGGTGCAGTTCGTCGGCCCGGTCGCGGACGGCGTACATCTCGGCGATGCCCTCGTCGACACCGCCCGCCTCGGCGGTGAGCCGGCCGCGGGTGAGTCGGGCGTGCAGCTCGATGTACTCGTCGCCGACGAGTCCGGCGTACTCCACCGCCCGGTCGGCGGCGAGCAGTGTCTCGGCGCCGGGGCGGTGCAGGGCGCCCCATCCCGCCACGCTCATCAGGACATCGGCGTGCACGGCGGACGGGGGCAGGCCGCGGACGAGCTCCTGGGCGGTGGCCAGTTCCTCGCGGCCGTCGCCGCGGGTGAGGTCCTGCATCAGCCGGGAGCGCTGGACCCAGAACCAGGCGGCGCGCAACGGGTCGTCCTCGCCCTCCAGGACCCGCATGGCCTTCTTGGCGATGGCCAGGGCGCGTTCGCGTTCCCCGCCGAACCGGGCGGCGACGGTGGCCTCGGCCATCAGGTCGAGACAGCGCAGCGGGGTGGTGTCGGGGTCGCAGCCGCAGGCCGGGTAGCTCTCGGCGTAGTCGATGGGCCGCAGGGTGCGGCGTACGTCGTCGGGGGCGTCGTCCCACAGCTCCATCGCCCGTTCCAGCAGGCGGAGTTGTTCGGCGAACGCGAAGCGTCGGCGGGCCTCGACGGATGCCTTCAGCACGGCGGGCAGCGCCTTGGCCGCGTCGTGTGCGCCGTACCAGTAGCTGGCGAGGCGGGTGGCGCGTTCTCCGGCGCGGACGAGGGTGGGATCGGCCTCCAGTGCCTGTGCGTAGCGCCGGTTGAGCCGGGAGCGCTCGCCGGGCAGCAGGTCGTCGCTGACGGCCTCGCGGACCAGGGAGTGCCGGAAGCGGTAGCCGTTGCCCTCCGGGGTGGTGAGGAGCAGGTTGGCGCCGACGGCCGCCCGCAGTGCCTCGATGAGTTCGTCCTCGGTCAGCCGGGCGACCGCGGCCAGCAGTTCGTACTCGACGGTGGAGCCGCCCTCGGCGACGATCCGGGCGATCTTCTGGGCGTCGTCGGGAAGCGCTTCGACGCGTACGAGGAGGAGGTCGCGCAGCGAGTCGGAGAGCCGGGAGTGGTCGCCGCTCTCCAGGCTGCAGGCGAGTTCCTCGACGAAGAAGGCGTTGCCGTCGGAGCGTTCGAAGATCTCGTCCACGAGGGCGGCCTCGGGGGTGGTGGCGAGGATGCCGGTGAGCTGGCGGCGGACCTCGGCGCGGTTGAAGCGGGCGAGTTCGATCCGGCGGACGGTGCGCAGCCGGTCCAGTTCGGCGAGGAGGGGGCGCAGGGGGTGGCGGCGGTGGATGTCGTCGGAGCGGTAGGTGCCGATCACGACGAGGCGGCCGTTGCGCACGGTGCGGAAGAGGTAGGCGAGGAGATGCCGGGTGGAGGCGTCGGCCCAGTGCAGGTCTTCGAGGACGAGGACGACGGCGCGCCCGGCGGAGATGCGTTCCAGGAGTCCGGCGGTGAGTTCGAAGAGCCGGGCGGTGCTGTGCTCGTCGGTCGCGTCCCGGTCGGCCTCGCCGAGTTCGGGGAGCAGCCGGGCCAGCTCGCCCTCCTGCCCGGCGCAGGCCGCGGCGACCTCGTCGGGCAGGGTGCGGCGCAGGGCCCGCAGCGCGGTGGAGAACGGGGCGTAGGGCAGGCCGTCGGCGCCGACCTCGACACAGCCGCCGACGGCGACGACCGCGTCGCGGCGCACCGCCGCCGCGAGGAATTCCTCGACCAGCCGGGTCTTGCCGACCCCCGCCTCACCGCCGATGAGCAGCGCCTGCGGCTCGCCCGCGCCGTCGGCCCCGTCCGGGCCGCCGGTACCCGCCGGGCAGGCGCGGGCGAGCGCGTCGACGAGCGAGGCGAACTCGCCCTCGCGGCCGACGAACACGGGACTGACGGACCTGGTCTCCACGTCGCCGAGCATCGCATACGGGTCCGGCCGCGCGGGCCCCGTATCCGGGCCGTCGGACACCGGTCCGCCCGGCGCCGGTCCACCGGACACCGGGCACCGTCGGACGGCCTTCACGCGGCGTGGACGAATCGCTTCCGGTCGGTACTCACCGGCCCCTCGGCCTCCTTGCGCCCGGAGCGCCGGGCGGCCCTGCGGGCGTCCCGGCGGGCGCGAACGGCCTCCCGGACGAGCCGCTCCTGCTCGGCCCGGCGGCGCAGTTCGGCGGCGTGCAGCTCGTGGAGCCGGTACGTGTGCATGTGCTTCTCCCTGAGGACGAAGGCCCGTTGGGGCCGGGGGCGGCAGTGGTTCTCTGCCGTCCCCCGACTGTCATCCCGCAGGGGGTGTCGCCGCATCGGGCAAGATCCGCATCTTCGCGGGGCGGGGTGCCCTATCCCCGTGCGGGCGCCGCCGCATACGGGCCGGGGCCCCTCGGGCGGATGCCCTACGGGACGGCCCTCGGGCCGGGTCCGTGGAGCTCACCCGCTCCGTACGCGCCCGTGTCCGCCGGTCGTCGTGGTCACTGGGCGGCGGTCGCGGTCGGCAACGCCACGATGAGGTCGAAGTACATGCCGACGGAGAGCAGCAGGCCGAGGACACCGAGCGCGATGCCCGCGGTCGCGACGGCGCGTACCCAGCCGGGCTGCGGGTGTGCAGAGGGTGCGCCGAAGGCCGGGCGGACCAGGGCGAAGATCCCGGCCAGCAGGGCGAGCAGGGCGAAGAGTCCATTGACCAGTGCGGTGGAGTGCCAGGCGTCGCCGTAGATCTCGGAGATCTGCTGGGCCGCGGTGCCACCGCTCGAGGTCTTGATCTGGCCGATCAGGGTCTCGCGCTCGGCAGCGACCTTGCCCGTCCAGGACCCGGTGAGCGCGACGACCCCGAGAGCGGCCGCGGCCACGGCGGCGGCGGCCGCGCCGAGGCCGGAGGGCTCCTTGCCGGAGTCGTCGAGGCCGTCCGGCTCGTCGAAGCCGTCCTGCTCCAGGTCCTCGGCCTCCGCGAGTGCATCCCCGGCTTCGCCGGCAACCTTGTCCGTGTCGTACGCGGCGTCCTCGGTCGCGGTCTTCTCGGCATCGGATGCCGAGGGGGCAGTGGGGTTGGTGGGGTTCGCGGAAGTCGTGGGGTTCATGTTCCGCACGCTAGGTGGCCCGGATGAGAACCCCCTTAACGACCGCGCGGCCGACGGGCGGGCGCCCGCCGGCCGGGGGCCGGGCCTGTTTCCGTCGGGGGTCAGCCCGCCGTGCCGAACGAGTCCTGGAGCCGGGGGATGTAGTCGGCGAGGGCGGGGGCCCAGCAGCCGTAGTTGTGGCCGCCGTCGCACGTGGGAGACAGCGAGGACCCGTTGCCGTAGTCGACGAGGCGGCTGGTCAGGCCGAGCTTGTCCATGCGGGCCTCGACGTTCTTCGCGGCAATCCGAGTGAAGTGGTCGATCAGGCCCTGGCTGCCGGTGTAGAGCGTGACCTCGGTCCCGGCGAGCTTGGCCAGGTTGGTCGTGGCGGCGGGGTCGACCGCCTTCCAGATCCGATCCGCGTTCAGGACCGGGTAGGGGGAGCCGAAGATCGCGTCGCTGTCGACGGTGGGTCCGTAACCGGTGCACTGGCCGGTGCCGGACGGGGTGGAGGTGCTCACGGCGCACCAGGCGCCCGTGACGTTGAGTTCCGTGGCCAGGACCGCTCCGCGGACCTCCGCCATGCCGAAGTCGATGCCGCCGGACAGCGAGGCGACATGGCCGAAGAGGTCGGGGCGGGCCTCGCCGTAGTGCAGGGCACCGAAGCCGCCCATCGACAGGCCTACGACGGCCCGGTGGTCCTTGTCGGCGACGGTGCGCAGGTTCGCGTCGATGAAGGGGACGACCTGCTTCAGGTGGAAGGTCTCCCAGTTCGCCGCGCCCTCGGCGGTGTTCTGCATGACCCAGTCGGCGAACCAGCCCTTCAGGCCGGCGTCCGGCACGACGGTGATCATCGAGTCCGAGCGCAGCGCCGGGGCGGCTGCGGCATCGTCCACGGTTCCGCCCCCGCCGTGCAGGAAGTACGTCACCGGCCAGCGCTTTCCGGGGTCGGTGCGGTAGCCGCTGGGCAGGAAGATGCGGATCTTGTGCGCTCCCGCCACCTGCGGGGTGGTCACGGTGATCGTGAAGTCGGTGTCCGAGCGCACCTCGGTGCCCCCGGCGACCTGGGTCAGGCCGAATCCGTCGGACAGCACGGGAGGGGCGGAGCCCTCGGCGTGCGCGAGCGGGGTCGCGAGTGTCGCGGTCACGGTCAGCGCGGCAGCGGCGACGGCCGTCCTCGTCCGCGCGCGCCAAGTGGTCAGCAGCGTTCTCATCGGGTGTCCTCTCCGAGAGCGGGCGGCTCTCGCGGGTGGGTGAGGGGGGCGGCCGGGTCGGGGCCCGGCCCGGGGCGGCCGGGCCGTGTCATCGGCCCGGCCGCGCGGGGAGAGCCCTTCCGGTCGCGGTCCTCAGAGCGCGCAGAACGCGTCCGTCATGGCCTTGTACGTGTGGGTCTGCCCCGGCGTACCGCCGAGCAGATGGAACTCGTTGTTCGCGTGCATCACCTGCTGGGTGCCGTCCTCGCTGCTCAGCCACTCGCTGAAGTAGCCGAGCACCGCGCCGTTGTGCCCCCAGGCCCACTTCCCGCAGGACAGCTTCATGTGCTCGATGCCCAGCCCGTAGCCGATGTCGGCGGTCACGGGGACGGTGGTCTTGAGCTCGGTCATCTGCGCGGGCGCCAGGAGCTTTCCGGTCAGCAGCGCCCGGGAGAACGCGGCCAGGTCGTCCATGGTCGACACCATGGCACCGGCGCTCCCGGTGACCTGCACGTTGGAGACCGTGCCGTCGTCGATGAGGATCGCCCGGATCACATAGCCGTGGAGGTAGTTGCCGTAGAGCGCGGGGTCCGCGGTGGGGAAGCTGGTGTCGCGCAGACCGAGCGGTTCGATGATGCGCCGCTGGACCTCCGCGGCCGGTTCCGAGCCGGTGACGGCCTTGATCACCATGCCCGCGAGCACGTAGTTGGTGTTGGAGTAGCCGAACTTCTCCCCTGGCGTGGTCGTCGGCGCACGCATGCCGAGGGCGACGTTGACCAGGGTCTGCGGCGGCAGGACCTCCCTCGGGTTGGTGTTGAGGAAGTACGGCCCGTTGATCTGCAGGGAGCCGAGGTAGTCGGGCAGGCCCGAGGTGTGGTTGAGCAGCTGACGGATCGTGATCCTGGAGCCGTCATAGCCGTTGGCGGCGACCGCCCCCGGCAGCCACTTGGCGACGGTGTCGTCCAGTGAGAGCCGCTTCTCGCCCTCCAGTTGGAGCAGCACGGTGGAGATGAACGCCTTGGTGTTGCTGCCGATCCGGAACTTCGCCTTCGGGTCTGCGGGCACCTTGGTCGCGCGGTTGCCGACACCCGCGTGCACGTACTGGGTGGCGTCGCCCTGCCGGACCATGCCGATCACGCCCGGGTATCCGTCGGCGATCCCCTGCTGGGCGCCGGCCTGCAGGATGTCGGCCGGGGTCGCGGCGGCAGAGGTCGAGGTGCCGGTGGCCGGGGCGTCGGCGGCCGCCGGGCCGACACCGGTCATCAGCAGGCAGGCCGCGGTGGCCACCGGCAGCAGCCACCGCCGGCTTCCGCGCACCCGCGAGGAGCGTCGGGCCGCGCCACCAGTGCCCTGGTTCGCCGTGCCGGTCTCGATGCCTGCTCCGGAATCGTCGCGCATGCTCATCTTTTTTCCTGTCCCTTTCGGTCGGTCGGTCATTCCGGCTGTCTGGTGGGGTTCGGCCGCGCCTCAGCGTTGGCACGCGGCCGCAATGATCAGCAAAAGGACGAGAATTCCCGCCACTTGGAGGCAGCCGAGGCTGCCTTGCGGATTTTTCCGGTTGGTCTCCACATGGCCACCGGCAAGAATTCCCGGGTGCTGCTTGGTGTAGTGCTCCAGTTGGCGTTGCGCGCCCTCGGACTCGGCGAGCCACGGCGTCTTGAATCCGCATTCGCCGCACCAGAATCGGTAGGCCATGTCAACTCCTCATGAGTCGTAGCAGGAGAAATTCATGAGAGGCGATCAGGTCCGATGCCGGTGCCGGTCCGGCCCCATGGACGCCATCTGCTTCCCGGATGCCCGGCGGGGTGCGCCGCCCCGTGTCGGCGCACCGGCCGGGCACCACTGATCGTGCTGTTCGCGCCATTCCGCGAACAGGACAGGCGACCGGCCATATATGACCGGTCGTCACCGGTAGGGTCGTCGCGACCGCGCTCGGTGGTGGAGGGATGTCGAAGTGGCGGATCAGCTCGGCACTTTGTTGCGTCGGCTGCGTAATCGGTCGGGGCTGACGCAGGAGCAGCTGGAGGCACGGTCCGGGGTGAGCGTGCGTACGATCCGCAGACTGGAGAACGGCAGATCCAGCGATCACCGGCTGGGGACGGTGAACCTGCTGGCGGACGCGCTGGAGGCCGGGCCCGAGGACCGTCAGCGGCTCGCCGCCACGCTCGCGAAGTCGAAGGCCGAACCGGCCGGCGAACCCGCGCGCGTACCCGAATCCGCGCCCGCCACCGCTGCCGCACTCGTACCCGTACCCGTACCTGCGCAGAATCCCGCGCAGAGTTCCGTGCAGAATTCCGTGCAGAATCCCGGGCCAAAAGTCCGCCCCACCCCCGCCGCCTCACCCGTTCACGGCGAACTCGTCACCGCCGCCACCGAATTGGCCCGGGAAATCAGGCGCCGCTGGCAGCGTGAGGAGGAACACCGCCGGGTGCACGACCCTTTTCCGCTTCCGGTGCGCTGGCAGGACGCCCCCGAATCGCTGACCGACCATTCGGAGAACATTCAGCGTCTGCCGCCGGGAGCGACGCCGGACCGAATGGACCTGAGCGGCGATCTGGGCAGCGTGGCCGAGGTCTACCGGCGGATCGGGTCCGGGCGGCTCGTCGTCCTCGGCCGGGCCGGATCCGGCAAGTCGATCCTGACGATCAGGTTCGTCCTGGACCAGCTGGAAAGCCGGGAGCCGCACGACCGGGTGCCGGTGATCTTCAGCATCGGCTCCTGGGATCCCACGGCCGTCGCGCTGCGGGACTGGCTGATCGACCGGCTGGTGCGCGACCACCCGCATCTCACCCGCCGGGCCCCCGACGGGTCGACGCTGGCCGCCGCCCTGGTCGACGCCGATCTCGTACTGCCGGTCCTGGACGGCTTCGACGAGATCGCGGAAGGTCTGCGGAGTACGGCCCTGGAGGTGCTCAACTCCACCTCGCTCCCGCTCGTACTGACCAGTCGGCGCGGCGAGTTCACCGAGGCCGTCCAGGAGGCCGGTGCCCCGCTGGTCTGGGCCGCCGGTCTCGAACTGACCGATCTCACCCTCGACGACCTCGCCGCCTACCTGCCCCGGACGGCCCGGCCCGTCCCCCGCGGCGACGGCGGGAGCGCGGCGGTCTGGACCCCCGTACTGGACCGGCTGCGCGCCCGGGAGAGCGGGGCGGCCACCCCCCTGGCCAGGGTCCTGAGCACCCCGCTCATGATCATCCTGGCGCGGACGATGTACAGCGAGGCGCCCGACACGATTCCGGCGGAGCTGCTGGACGCCGAGCGCTTCCCCGACGAGAACTCCCTCGAAGAGCATCTGCTGGCGGGCTTCGTGCCGACGGTCTACCGGCGCCGCGTCGCCGAGCGGAGCGCCACCCGTCGCCGGGAGCGGCACCGCGATCCGGAGCGCGCCGAGCGCTGGCTCGGCCATCTCGCCCACCATCTGGCCCGGCTCGACGGCGACCAGCAGGACCTCGCGTGGTGGCGGATCGGTGATTCGCTGCGGCTGTCCACGCGGCTGCTGTCGGTGGTGGTGTCCTCGGCGCTCTGCGTCGCGCTCGCCGTGTGGTTCGTCAACCTGATCAACCTGCCGTTCCCGGTCGGCGAGGCCCTCCTGTTGGGCGGTTCGATGGGGACGGCCGCCGGTCTCGCCTTCGGATGTGTCCACGCGATCCTGGTCCGGTTCGGTACCACGGCCTTCGAACCCGCCCATGTGCGGTTGCGGCTGCCCGGCGCGGGCACCGGTGTCGGCCGCAGACCGGTGCGTACGTTCGTCGCCCGATTCGGCGCCGTTCTGCTGGGCGGATTCGTGATGGGTGTCGGATGCGCCTGTGCCCTCGCCCTCCAGCGCTGGCTGTACTACGGAATCCCGCTCGCGAACGAGCTGGTGATCAGGGGCACCGTCATCAACATGCTGGTCCTCGGCCTGATCTTCGGCGCGGGCGCCGGACTCGTCTTCGGGATCATGGCCGTGCTCGAAGCGCCGCTGGACGTCGCCTCCGCGGCCACCCCGGCCGGCCTGCTGGCCTCGAACCGCGCGACGGTGGTCCGGCAGGTTCTCGTACTGGTACCGATGCTCACCCTGGTGATCGCGGTCGGCGGGCACCTGATCACCGACCTGCTCGACGGAATCCTCGGAACGCTGATCTGGAACGCGGCGGACGGGCTCGTCATCGGTGCCATCGGCGGGCTCGGCGGCACGTGCTCGTACGCGCTCTCGTTCACCGCCTGGGGACGGTGGCTGGTCCTGTCGAGGGTCTGGCTGCCCCTGACCGGCAAGCTGCCCTGGGACACGGTGGCCTTCCTGGACGACGCCTACCGCCGGGGTGTCCTGCGCCAGACCGGCGCGGTGTACCAGTTCCGCCACATCCGGCTCCAGCACCACCTCGCCCGCTCGTACCGCGAGCAGCAGAGCAAGTACACACCGGCCAGGTTCGGTCCCGGAGCCTAGGCCCGTGCCGCCCACCACCGCTCAGTCGATCAGCGGACTTCACGCTCCCTCTCGAACCGCTCCTTCTCGGACCGCTTCCACCGCTCGCGCGTCCTGCGCCGCCTCTGCCGGTTGCGCCGCCTGCGGGATCCTCGCATGCGGCAGGCCGCGTTCGGGAGGCTCGATGCTGATCCGCGGCAGCAGCCGGTCCAACCGGCGCGGCAGCCACCAGTTCGCCCCGCCCAGCAGATGCATCAGCGCGGGGACCAGCAGCGTGCGCAGGACGAAGGCGTCCAGCAGGACGGCCGCGGCGAGCGCGATACCGAACATGGCGATGACCCGGTCCCCGCTGAGGACGAACGCGAGGAAGACCGAAATCATGATCACGGCCGCGGAGTTGATCACCCGGCCGGTCTCGGCGAGACCCACCCGGACGGCCCGCCGGTTGTCACCGGTCTCCAGCCACTCCTCGTACATCCGCCCCACCAGGAACACCTGGTAGTCCATCGACAGCCCGAAGAGCACGGACACCATGATCACCGGCAGGAACGGCTCGATGGGGCCCGAGCTGCCCAGCCCCAGCAGTTCGCTCCCCCACCCCCACTGGAAGATCGCGACGACGACTCCGAACGAGGAGGCGACTGCGGCCACATTCATCACTGCGGCCTTCAGCGGGATACCGATCGACCGGAAGGCCAGCAGCAGAAGCAGACAGCCGAGCCCGATGACCACGCCGACGAAGAGCGGGAGTTTGCCGATGATGATCCGGGCGAAGTCGTCGTAGCTGGCGGTCACTCCCCCGACATGGGCCCGGAGCGAGGTGTTCTGCTCGGCCCGTGGCAGCACGTCCGTGCGCAGCCGGTCGACGAGCGCGCTGGTCTCCTGGGACTGCGGCGACGACTTCGGTACGACGGTGACGAAGGCGGTACCGCCGTCGCTGTTGTACGTGACCGGGCCGACCGAGGCCACGCCTTCGGTGGACCGCAGCGTGGCGGGCAGGCTGTCCATCGCGAGCCGGTCGTCCGCGCCGTCCAGCTGTGCGGCGATCGTCAGTGGCCCGTTGACGCCGGGGCCGAAGCCGTCGGCCAGCAGGTCGTACGCCTGCCGGGTGGTCGACGACGAGGGGTTGTTGCCCTGGTCGGAGGTGCCCAGATGCAGGGAGAACGTGGGCAGCGCCAGTACCAGCATCACCACGGCGGCCAGCGCCCCGAGCAGCTTGGGGTGGCGTTCGACGAAGGCGGACCAGCGGGCGGCGAAGCCCGTGGGCAGTTCGGGCTGCGGGCCGTGCTCGGCGAGTTGTCTGCGCTCGCGCCGGCTCAGCGCCCGCGTGCCGATGAAGGACAGCAGAGCGGGGAGCAGGGTCACCGAGGCGGCCACGGTCAGGACGACGGTGAGCGAGGCGGCGATCGCCACACCGTTGAGGAACCCGAGCCGCAGGATCAGCATGCCGAGCAGTGCGATACAGACGGTGGCCCCGGCGAAGACCACGGCGCGGCCGGTCGTCGCGACGGCGTTCTGCGCGGCCTCGGTGACCGACAGACCCCTGCGCAGCCCTCTGCGGTGTCTGGTGACGATGAACAGGGCGTAGTCGATGCCGACGCCGAGCCCGATCAGCATGCCCAGCATGGGGGCGAAGTCGGCGACGGTCATCACATGGCCGAGCAGCACGGTGCCCGCGTACGCGGTGCCGACGGAGACCAGCGCGGTGGCGATGGGCAGCATGCTGGCGGCGAGCGAGCCGAAGGCGAGGAACAGGACGACCGCCGCGACGACGACCCCGATGGCCTCGCTGAGGTGGACGGAGGGCGCTTCGGTGAGGGCGATGGCCGGGCCGCCCAGCTCCACCTGGAGATGATCGGCGTCGGCCGCCTTCGCGGTGTCGACGACGGCCCCGGCCTGCTGCACCGGGATGTCCTCGACCGGCTGGTCGAAGGTGATCGTGGCGTAGGCGGTGTGTCCGTCGGCGCTGATCTGCGCGGTGCCGGACGCCCCGTACGGGCCGGTGACCGCGCCGACCCCGGGCAGTTCCTCGACCTCGTGCAGGGTCCGGGTCATCGTCTGCCGGACGTCGTCGGCCCGCACGGTGGAGTCGGAGGTGTGCCAGACGATGGTGTCGGTGTCACCGCCGAGGTCAGTGAAGCCGTCCCTGAGGAGCTCGGCGGCGCGGCCGGACTCCGTACCGGGCACCTCGTAGTCGTTGGAGTACGCGGAACCCGCGAAACCCGCCGCGGTGGCCGCGCCGCCGAGGGCGAGCAGCCAGAGGAGGACGGCGATGAGACGGTGCCTGATGCACCAGCGGGCGATGGCAGCCAACGGACGTGCTCCCTGCTGGTTCGTGATCCTTTACTGGTACAAAGCATGAATTACCTGCAAAGAACGCATGACCTGAGAACCGTCACTCTGGCAGCCGAACGTGATCCTTTGTCTCTTTCGTGGCCTTACTCACAGCGGCATCCGGACGAGTGGCTTCCGGAACTACAGCGGCTTCCGGACTCGCGGTGGCTTCCGGCGGGGCGCCGCGTCGTACGACGAGCCACGGCGCCCCCACCGTCCGGACCGGGGTCAGCCCGAGACGCTCGCCCGGCCGTTCTCGATGTGCCCCATCAGCCGGCGCCGGAACGCGTCGTCCCCGTCGACGGTGACGTCCAGGTCGTACCAGCCGTGCGCGTCGGCGGCCGAATGCACCACTGTACGGCTGCGCCCCGGCTTGACCTTGACGGTCCTGGTCCAGTCCCGCAGGTCCGCCTCGTCGACGTATCCCAGCGGCCGCACGGTGAAGGTGAGCGTCGTCCGGCCCGTGTTGCGCAGCGTGAGATGCAGGTCGCGCTCATGGGCGTCGACCCGCGACGCGACCTCGGCACCGGCCGAGGCACCGTCCTTCGCGGGCCCGGCGAACTCGCGACGGAAGCCGTTCGGCCCCGTCACCGTGAACCGGTACGCCGCACCGGAGACGGGCACAGTCCACTGCGCCGTGCCCTTCACGTCCCGGTGCTGCGGTACGGGGAACTCACCGGCGTACGGATACAGCGCGAAGTGCGCCGACGAGCGCCCCGTGTTGCTGAGGGCCACCTGCACCGCGCCGTCCACCACCTTCGCCTGCGCGTCCGGCTGGTACGGCAGCGCGCGCGCCGGGCGTGCACCGGGTTCCTGTACGGGCATGTGCTGCACGAGCGGCGGCTTCGGCGACCAGCGGCCGCTGAACGGCGGGATGGCGCCCGGCTGTTCCACCTCGGGCCGGCGCCGCCCGCGCGAGAAGTCGAAGGCCGAGGTCAGATCGCCGGTGACGGTGCGCCGCCAGTCGCCGATGTTCGGTTCCTTCACCCCGGTCCAGCGCTCCAGGAAGCGGATCACGGAGGTGTGGTCGAAGACCTCGGAGCAGACGTAACCGCCGACGGTCCACGGCGATATGACGAGCATCGGCACCCGTATGCCGAGACCGGTGGGCTTGCCCTCCCACTGCTCCTCGGTCACCTCGGGCGACGCGACCGGCGGCGGCACGTGGTCGAAGAAGCCGTCGTTCTCGTCGTAGTTGATGAAGACCGCGGTGTGCCGCCACACGTCGGGGTGCTTGCCCAGCGCGTCCAGGACCTTGTAGACGATCGTCGCGCTGTGGATCGGCGAGGAGACGCTCGGGTGCTCGGAGTCGACGGCGGAGGGCACCAGGTAGGAGACCTCCGGCAGGGTGCCCGCCGCCACGTCCTTGGCGAACTCGTCGGCCAGCGTTCCGGTCTCCACCCGGCGCAACGCCCGCTCGAAGAGGCTGCGTTCGGCCTTGTCCAGGGTGGCGACACCCTCCTCCAGCAGGCCGAACAGCCGCTCCCGCTCCGTGGCGTCCGCGTCCCGCACTGCGGCGTAGAACGACTCCATGAAGGTGTGGCCGCCGGTCTTCGCCAGCGCCTTGCGGGCGACCGCCTTGAAGGTGGCGAAGAACTCGATCTGGTTGTCGGTGAAGTTCTCCCACTCGGTGTACGTGCGCCAGCTGTGCCCGGCCTTCTCCAGCCGCTCCGCGTACGTGCCCCAGTCGTAACCGGGGTGCGCGCCCTCGTTGTAGGCGTCGTTGCCGACGGCCCGCTTGCCGTTCGGTTCGTTGCCCGTCTTCCCGCTCCACAGGTGGTTGCGGTTGGGGCTGGTCGAGGAGTGGACGGAGGAGTGGTAGGCGTCGCAGACCGTGAAGGTGTCGGCCAGTTCGTAGTGCAGCGGGATGTCACGGCGGTCGTAGTACGCCATGGTGGCGGCCGTCTTCGCGGTCACCCAGCCGTTCATCCACCCCCCGGCCCATGCCTTGCCGCCACCGCTCCAGGAGTGGTCGAGCGCACCGATGTACTGGAGGTCCTTCTTCTGCGTCTCGGCGGCGTCGCGCACCGGGAACGGCAGCACGGAGGTGCCCAGCGGTGCGGGCTGCTCGAAGACCGGCTTGCCCGAGGGCAGCTCGACGGCGTTGCGGTCACCGAAACCGCGTACGCCCCGGAGCGTCCCGAAGTAGTGGTCGAAGGAACGGTTCTCCTGCATCAGGATCACCACGTGCTTGATGGCTCCGAGCCCGTCGCGGCCTCCGGACCCCGCCGAGTGTGCCGGCTGCGCGGCGATCGCGGCCTGCAGCGACGGCGGCAGCAGCGACCCCGCCGCCGCGGCGCCGAGCGCACCGCCGCCGAGCGCGAAGAGCCGTCGCCGTGAAATGTCCGTGGTCAAGTTGAGCCTCCCGAGTCCTGTCGTACAGCCGGGAAGCTAATCAAGCCGGGTAGCGCGCGGAAGGATTTCGTACGGCTCGGTGGTGAACGTCCAACAGGCCGTAGGGGAAAGTCCAAGGGGCGGTGCACCCGGCTCACGGGTGCACCGCCCCTTCGGGGACGTGCCTGCGGAGAGGGATCAGCCCTCGACGCCGAGCTTCTCCAGGATCAGCTCGCGCACCCGGGCCGCGTCCGCCTGGCCCCGGGTGGCCTTCATGACCGCGCCGACGAGCGCGCCCGCCGCCGCGACCTTGCCGCCGCGGACCTTGTCCGCGATGGCCGCGTTGGCGGCGATGGCCTCGTCGACGGCCGTGGACAGCGCGCCCTCGTCGGAGACGACCTTCAGGCCGCGCTTCTCGACGACGGTGTCCGGGTCGCCCTCGCCCGCGAGGACGCCCTCGATGACCTGGCGGGCCAGCTTGTCGTTGAGGTCGCCCGAGGTGACGAGCTCGGCCACCCTGGCGACCTGCACCGGGGTGATCGGCAGCTCGTCGAGGCCGCGGCCGGTCTCGTTGGCGTTGCGGGCCAGCTCGCCCATCCACCACTTGCGGGCCTGGTCCGAGGGGGCGCCCGCGTCGGTCGTGGCGACGATCAGGTCGACCGCGCCGGCGTTGAGGATGGACTGCATGTCGTGCTCGGAGACACCCCACTCCTCCTTGAGCCTCGCCCGGCGCAGCCGCGGCAGCTCCGGGAGACCCTTGCGCAGCTCCTCGACCCACTCGCGGGCCGGGGCAACCGGCACCAGGTCGGGCTCGGGGAAGTAGCGGTAGTCCTCGGCGTTGTCCTTGATGCGGCCGGCCGTGGTGGAGCCGTCCTCCTCGTGGAAGTGCCGGGTCTCCTGCACGATGGTGCCGCCGGAGGACAGCACGGCCGCGTGGCGCTGGATCTCGAAACGGGCGGCGCGCTCGACGGAACGCAGCGAGTTCACGTTCTTCGTCTCGGAGCGCGTACCGAGCGTCTCGGTGCCGTTGGGGCGCAGCGACAGGTTGACGTCGCAGCGCATCTGGCCCATCTCCATGCGGGCCTCGGAGACGCCGAGCGCCTTGATGAGCTCGCGGAGCTCGGCGACGTACGCCTTGGCGACCTCGGGGGCCCGTGCGCCCGCGCCCTCGATCGGCTTGGTGACGATCTCGATGAGCGGGATACCGGCACGGTTGTAGTCGAGCAGGGAGTGGGACGCGCCGTGGATACGGCCGGTGGCTCCGCCGACGTGGGTCGACTTGCCGGTGTCCTCCTCCATGTGGGCGCGCTCGATCTGCACCCGGAAGATCTCCCCGTCCTCCAACTGGACGTCCAGATAGCCGTTGTAGGCGATCGGCTCGTCGTACTGGGAGGTCTGGAAGTTCTTCGGCATGTCCGGATAGAAGTAGTTCTTCCGGGCGAAGCGGCACCACTCGGCGATCTCGCAGTTCAGCGCGAGGCCGATCTTGATGGCGGACTCGACGCCGATCTCGTTGACGACCGGCAGGGCGCCGGGCAGGCCGAGACAGACCGGGCAGGTCTGGGAGTTGGCGTCCTGCTTGAGCTCGGTGGAGCAGCCGCAGAACATCTTGGTCTTGGTGCCGAGCTCGACATGGACCTCCAGGCCCATGACGGGGTCGTAGGACGCGAGCGCGTCCTCGTACGACACCAGGTCGGTGACAGTCACGGTGAAACTTCCCTCTCAGCCCAGCAGTACGTCGTCATCGCCGAGGCGCTTGAGCTCGCGCAGCAGCAGGGCGACACCCGTGGCGATGGCGGCGGCGGAGACAACGGCGTCGATCAGTCGGAGCGTGTCGTGCTCGTGGCGTGCCTTCTTGGCCTGCTTGAGCACGCCGACCGCCCCGAAGGCGGTGGTGCCGATGGACAGGTACGTACCGGTCTTGGACTTCTTGAAGCCCTTGGCCTTGGTCAGTGCGCTCACAACGACGGAGCCTCCTCCAGCAGCGGGTGTCCCCACTTTTCCACGAAGGCGGCCTCGACGGCGGCTCCGACCTTGTAGAGACGGTCGTCCTTCATGGCGGGGGCGATGATCTGCAGCCCGACCGGCAGTCCGTCCTCGGGGGCCAGGCCGCAGGGCAGCGACATGGCGGAGTTGCCCGCGAGGTTGGTCGGGATGGTGCACAGGTCCGCGAGGTACATCGCCATCGGGTCGTCGGCGCGCTCGCCGATCGGGAAGGCGGTGGTGGGCGTCGTCGGGGAGACGATGACGTCCACCTGGTCGAAGGCCTTCTCGAAGTCCTGCGTGATGAGGGTGCGGACCTTCTGCGCCGAGCCGTAGTACGCGTCGTAGTAGCCGGAGCTGAGTGCGTACGTACCGAGGATGACGCGGCGCTTGACCTCGTCGCCGAAGCCCGCCTCGCGGGTGAGCGCGGTGACGTCCTCGGCGGACCTCGTGCCGTCGTCGCCGACGCGCAGCCCGTAGCGCATGGCGTCGAAGCGGGCCAGGTTGGAGGAGCACTCGGACGGCGCGATCAGGTAGTACGCCGACAGGGCCAGGTCGAAGGACGGGCAGTCCAGCTCGACGATCGTGGCGCCGAGCGACTTCAGCAGCTCGACCGACTCGTTGAAGCGCTGGACGACACCGGCCTGGTAGCCCTCACCGGCGAACTGCTTCACGACGCCGACGCGCATGCCCTCGACGCTGCCGTTGCGCGCGGCCTCGACGACCGGCGGGACCGGGGCGTCGATGGACGTGGAGTCCATCGGGTCGTACCCGGCGATCGCCTCGTGCAGCAGGGCCGCGTCCAGGACGGTACGGGCGCAGGGCCCGCCCTGGTCCAGGGAGCTGGAGAAGGCCACCATGCCGTAGCGGGAGACGCCTCCGTAGGTGGGCTTGACGCCGACGGTGCCGGTGACGGCGGCGGGCTGGCGGATGGAGCCGCCGGTGTCCGTGCCGATGGCGAGCGGGGCCTCGTACGACGCGAGCGCGGCGGACGAGCCGCCGCCGGAGCCGCCGGGGATGCGGGTGAGGTCCCACGGGTTGCCGGTCGGGCCGTAGGCGCTGTTCTCGGTGGAGGACCCCATGGCGAACTCGTCCATGTTGGTCTTGCCGAGGATGACGACGTCGGCGGCCTTCAGCCTCTTGGTGAGGGTCGCGTCGTACGGCGGGATCCAGCCTTCGAGGATCTTGGAGCCGACGGTGGTCGGCATGTCCTGCGTGGTGAAGATGTCCTTCAGCGCGAGCGGGACGCCGGCCAGCGGGCCGAGCTTCTCACCGGCCGCCTTCTTGGCGTCGACGGCGCGGGCCTGCGCGAGCGCGCCCTCGCGGTCGATGTGCAGGAAGGCGTGGACCTTCTCGTCGACCGCGTCGATCCGGGCCAGGTGGGCCTCGGTGACCTGGACGGCCGTGAGCTCGCCGGAGGCGATCTTCGCGGCGATCTCGGCGGCGGTGAGCTTGATGATGGTGCTGTTGTCCGTCATGGCTGTTAGTCCTCCCCCAGGATCTGCGGCACCTTGAAACGCTGCTGCTCCTGGGCCGGGGCGCCGGAGAGCGCCTGCTCGGGGGTGAGCGACGGACGGACCTCGTCCGCGCGCATGACGTTGGTCAGCGGCAGCGGGTGGGAGGTCGGCGGTACGTCTTGGTCGGCGACCTCGGAGACGCGGGCGACCGCGCCGATGATGTCGTCGAGCTGACCGGCGAAGTGATCGAGCTCTTCGCCCTTCAGCTCCAGACGCGCCAGCCGGGCGAGGTGGGCGACCTCCTCGCGCGTGATGCCAGGCATGCAGCGATCCTCAGGGGTTGGTGTGTGGTTTTGGCCCAATCCTATGGTGTCGGCCGCCGCCACTCCCGCCACCCGGGCGAACGCCCTGGTCGGACGAGGATTTCAGGCTCCTCGGGCCGTTCCCGGCCCTGCTGTCGCCTCCCGGTCCCGTACCGCCTTCCGGCCCCGTAGCGCCTCCCGGTCCTGTAACGCTTCTGAGGGCGGAGGGGCCACGGGGCGCAGGGCCGGTGGCCACTCCGGGCTCAGGTCGTCGCGGGCCGCGAATCGACCGCCCGCCCGGAGGGCCGCTGCTCCAGCTCCGGTGGCACAGCGGCCGCTGCCGCCGCGGCGGCTGCCGCGGCCGCCAGCTCGGCCGGCCGCCGCCAGCCGTGCTCGCCCCGCGCCCGCAGCCAGGCCGTGGTCTCCTGCGGCGGCATCGCCGCGGCGACCAGCCACCCCTGCACCGCGTCGCAGCGCAGATCCCGCAGCCGCTCCCAGGTCTCGTCGTCCTCGACCCCTTCCGCGACGACCAGCAGGCCGAGCGAGTGGGCCAGGTCGATCGTGCAGCGGACGATCTCCGCGTCCTCGTTGTCCACGGCCAGCCGGGCCACGAACGAGCGGTCGATCTTCAGCTCGCTGACCGGCAGCCGGCGCAGATGGACGAGCGAGGAGTACCCCGTGCCGAAGTCGTCGAGGGACATCTTCACGCCGTGCCCGGTCAGCCCGGCGAGCGTGTCGGCGGCGCGCTGCGGGTCCTCCAGCAGCACGTGTTCCGTTATTTCCAGCTGCAGTGCCCCGGCCGGGACGCCGTGCCGGGCGAGCCGGGCCGCGACGCCGCCCGCGAACCCGGGGGTGTGGACGTCGCGCGGGGAGACGTTGACCGCGACCGGGACGAACAGGCCCTGCGCCCGCCACCGGGCGACCTGGGCCAGCGCCGTCTCCAGGACGTACTCCGTGAGGTGCGGCATGAGGCCGGACGACTCGGCGATGGCGATGAACTCGTCCGGGGGGACCCTGCCGCGTTCCGGATGCACCCAGCGCACCAGGGCTTCGAGGCCGGCCACCTGGCCGTCGAAGCGGACCTTCGGCTGGTAGTGGAGCTCGACCTCGCCGGCGTCCAGGGCGCGGCGCAGATCGCCCAGGAGTCCGAGCCGGTCCGGAGTGTTGCTGTCCCGCTTCGACTCGTAGACCTCGACGCCCGTACGGTCCCGCTTGGCCTGGTACATCGCCACGTCCGCGCGCCTGAGCAGCCCTTCGGCGTCCAGCGCGTGGTCCGGGTAGACGGCGACCCCGGCGCTGGCCTCCAGCACCAGAGTCAGACCGTCGAGGTCCAGCGGGGAGGACAGCTCGGCGACCAGATGGCGGGCGACCCGCTGGGCGCTGGTGGTGGAGTCCGCCGTCGGCAGGAGCACCGCGAACTCGTCGCCGCCGAGCCGCGCGGCCTCCGCGCCCCGGGGCAGCGCGAGCCTGAGACGTTCCGCTATCTGCAACAGCAGCCGGTCCCCCGCCAGATGGCCGAGGGTGTCATTGACCGCACGGAAACGGTCGAGGTCGATCAGGACCAGAGCGGACCTGGCACCGACGGATTCCGCGTCCTCCAGGGCCGTCCAGGTGCGCTCCAGCAGCCACTGCCGGTTGGGCAGCCCGGTCAGCGGGTCGCGCAGCTGCTCCTCGGCCCGGGCCCGGGCGATCCAGAGGGCGGAGTCCAGGGCGATCAGCGGGACCGCGAAGAGCGGCAGGAGCAGGGGGGTGGCCATCGCGACGACGCAGATCAGCGGTGCGATGGCGAGCAGGGCGACAGCGACGAGGCTCTGGCGCAGCAGGGCGGTGCGGGCGATGGTCGGCAGTCCGCCGCCCTGGGGTGCCCGCGCGTACCACAGCAGGACCCGGGTGACCAGAAGGTAGGTGGAGGCGGCGAGGAGGACCTCCGGGACGGAGTCGATGCCCCAGTCGAGTGGCTGCCAGGGGGATTCGACGGTCTGCACCTCACCGAACGCGGCGAGCACCAGGGCCGCCGCGCCGATCCCGAGGATGTCCACCGCGCCGTGCAGCAACCCCTGCCACCAGCGGTGTCTGCGGGCGACGCCGACGAGGACGACGACGACCAGGCTGACCAGTCCGGCGGGCACCCAGCCGTAGAGCAGCAGCACGGCCAGGGTGAGGGAGGCCCCGGAACCGGTGCCGCCCCACCAGCGGTCGCGTCCGAGCGCGACCAGATGGCCGACGATGATTCCGGTCAGGACGGCGAGGGACCAGCCGGCCCTGCCGTCGGGGAAGAGCGCGTGTCCTTCGCTCACGGTTCGGTAGAAACCGGTCGCGATCTGAACAACGGCGATCGCGATGACAACGGCACCCACTTTCGGCGTGAGGCCGACGAAACCTTGCAGCCGCGACAGCGGCGCGGCGCTCTCGGTCGGTTTCATTCCGTCCCTCTCACAGCCGGCGATGCCGATGTCACCCGATGGTTCCACTCCATGCCGCCACGACCCGGTTTCCCACCCCGCGGCCGGGCACGGCAGGTGCACGTCTCAACATTAGGCCGCGGAAGGCTCCTACGGGCAGCGCTCTGACGCTCTTGCCCGAATGCGGACCGACCATTCGTCAGCATCTGCTAGGCGCCGATCCGGTGAACCCGCCGCACGGCGAAAAACTTGCCCCCGTCTGCCCACTTACACCCTTTATCCACCTCCTTGTTCGCTGCTCACCCGCCGGCTCGTCCCGTTCCGTATCCCCACCCCGTTCCACCGGTCCGCGGCAGGGGTCCGTCCTATACGGCCGGTTCCTCGGCGGGCACAGCCGCCTCGCGCGCCGCATCCGGACCATGTTCGAGCAGTACGGCGAAGCCGTCCTCGTCCAGCACCGGCACCTTCAGCTGCATGGCCTTTTCGTACTTCGAACCGGGGTTGTCGCCGACCACCACGAAGGAGGTCTTCTTCGAAACGGAACCTGTCACCTTCGCTCCGCGGCTCTGGAGCGCCTCTTTCGCGCCATCCCTGGTGTGGCCGGTCAGCGTGCCGGTGACGACGACGGTGAGCCCTTCGAGCGGGCGCGGGCCCGTTTCCTCCCCCACTTCCTCATCAGCCATCCGGACCCCGGCCTCCCGCCACTTGCGCAGGATCTCCCGGTGCCAGTCCTCGGCGAACCACTGCTTCACCGATGCGGCGATGATGGGACCGACTCCGTCGGCGTCGGCGAGCTCCTGTTCGGTCGCCTCGTCGATCCGGTCGATGGAGCGGAACTGACGGGCCAACTCCGCGGCGGCGACCGGGCCCACATGACGGATGGAGAGCCCGGTGAGGATCCGGGCCAGCGGGGCGTCCTTGGCCGCGGCGATGGCGTCGAGCATGGCGACGGCGTTCTTCTTCGGCTCGCCCTGCTGGTTGGCGAAGACCCAGGCGGTCTTCTCCTCACCGGTCTTCGGATCGCGCTTGGGCAGCCCGCTGTCCTGGTCCAGCACATAGGCCCGGATCGGCAGCAGCTCCTCGATGGTCAGCCCGAACAGATCGCCCTCGTCGCGCAGCGGCGGCTCGGCGGGCTCCAGCGGCTTGGTCAGGGCCGCGGCCGCGACATAGCCGAAGTGGTCGATGTCGAGGCACTTGCGGCCTGCGAGATAGGCGACGCGTTCCCGCAACTGCGCCGGGCAGGAGCGCGCGTTGGGACAGCGGACGTCGATGTCGGCCTCCTTCATGGGCCGCAGCTCCGTCCCGCACTCGGGGCAGTGCGTCGGCATCACGAAGGCCTGCTCGGTGCCGTCGCGCAGATCGACGACCGGGCCGAGGATCTCCGGGATCACGTCGCCCGCCTTGCGGAGCACCACCGTGTCCCCGATGAGGACGCCCTTCGCCTTCACCACGTTCTGGTTGTGCAGGGTGGCGAACTCCACCTCGGAGCCCGCCACTTCGACCGGCTCGACCTGTGCGTACGGCGTGACCCGGCCGGTCCGGCCGACGCCGACCCGGATGTTGACCAGCTTGGTGTTGACCTCCTCCGGGGCGTACTTCCAGGCGATCGCCCAGCGCGGGGCGCGCGAGGTGGAGCCGAGCCGGCCCTGGAGCGGGATCTCGTCGAGCTTGACGACGACTCCGTCGATCTCGTGCTCCACGGAGTGCCGGTTCTCACCGAAGTACGCGATGAACTCCCGTACCCCGTCCAGGGAATCCACCACCTTGTTGTGCCTGGCGGTGGGCAGACCCCATTCGTGCAGAAGCTCGTAGGCGTGCGAGAGGCAGCCGATGTCGAAGCCCTCGCGGGCACCGATGCCGTGCACCACCATGTGCAGCGGACGGGTGGCAGTGACCTTCGGGTCCTTCTGGCGCAGTGAACCCGCCGCCGCGTTGCGCGGATTGGCGAACGGCTTGTCCTCGGCCTCGATGAGCCGGGCGTTGAGCTCGTCGAAGGCCTCCATCGGGAAGAAGACCTCGCCGCGGATCTCGACCAGTGCCGGGATCCGGTCGCCCTTCAGCCGGTGCGGGATCTCGGCGATCGTACGGACGTTGGGGGTGATGTCCTCGCCGGTGCGGCCGTCGCCGCGGGTGGCGGCCCGGGTCAGCAGCCCGTGCTCGTAGGTGAGGTTGACCGCGAGACCGTCGACCTTCAGCTCGCACAGGAAGTGGTACCCGGTGGTGCCGACGTCCTTGGCGATCCGCTCGCCCCAGGCGGCCAGCTCCAGGTCGTCGAAGGCGTTGTCCAGCGAGAGCATCCGCTCGCGGTGCTCGACGGAGGTGAATTCCGTCCGGTACGGCCCGGCGACCTTCTGCGTCGGCGAATCCGGTGTGCGCAGCTGCGGGTACGTCTCCTCCAGCGCCTCCAGCTCGCGCATCAGCCGGTCGAACTCGGCATCGCTGACGACCGGCTGGTCGTTCACGTAATACCGGAAGCGGTGCTCCTCGACCTGCTCGGCGATGAGCGCGTGCTGCTCCTGGACCTGTGCGGGCACCGCCGTCTGCTGTTCGCCGGCCATCGTCTCGTCCTCCCGTTACCCGTTGCCCCGTTACTCAGGGTTGTCTGCGAGCGATCTCGCGGCCCGGGCGCAGTGGGCGAGCGCGGCGCGCGCATACGCGGGCGAGGCACCCGCGAGCCCGCACGACGGGGTGATCACCACGGACTCCGTCAGAGTCCCCGGATTCAGCCCCAGCCTGCGCCACAGCGTCCTGACACCCATGACGCTACCGCCCGGGTCCGACAATCCGCCCGAGGCCGGGTCGGTGCCCGGCACCACTCCGAGGAAGAGCTGGGTGCCGCCCTCGGCGGCTTCCCCGATCGCCTCCTCCTCACGCTCGGTGAGCAGCGAGAAATCGAATGAGATGCCGTCGGCCCCTGCCCGGCGCAGCAGCGCGAACGGCACCTCGGGCGCGCAGGTGTGCACGAGCGTCGCCCCGTCCCCGGCCGCCGCCAGGACATCGCGCAGGGTGCCCTCCACGACCTGACGGTCCACGGCCCGGTAGGTGCGGTAGCCGCTGGCCGTCCTGATCCGTCCGCGCAATACGCCGGTCAGCGACGGCTCGTCGAGCTGGAGGATCACTTCGGCGCCGGGCACCCTGCGGCGTACCTCCGCGAGGTGGGCGCGCAGCCCCTCCGCCAGTGAGCCCGCCAGGTCGCGGCAGGCCCCCGGGTCGCCGAGCGCGGCCTCGCCGCCCCGGCGTTCCAGCGCGGCGGCCAGCGTCCAGGGCCCGACGGCCTGGACCTTGAGCGGCCCCTCGTAGCCCTGGGTGAACTCCTCCAGGGCGTCCAGGTCCTCGCCGAGCCAGGACCGGGCCCGGCGGGTGTCGCGTCCGGGCCGGTCGCTGATCCGCCAGCCGCTGGGCTCGACATGCCCGTACAGGTCGACGAGCAGCCCGATGGTCCGCCCGATCATGTCCGCACCGGGCCCGCGGGCGGGCAGTTCCGCCAGATACGGCAGGCCCTCACCGTCCGCGAAGGAGCCGGTGACGGTCTTCGCCGCCTCCCGTGCGTCTCCCCCGGGCATGGACCCGATCCCGGTGGCCGGGCAAACCCTGAACTTGCTCTTCTCGCTCACACGGGAAGCCTAAGGCCGCCGTCGGCCGGTCCGGCCTGCGGTGGCCGGGCCGCGGCGCTCAGCGGCCGGGGCGCACCGTCAGATCGTTGACCTCGGCGTCGCGCGGCAGGTCGATGGCCATCAGGATCGTGGTGGCCATCGACTCCGGGTCGATCCAGCGGGAGGCGTCGTACTCCTTGCCCTCCTGCTGGTGGACCTTGGCCTGCATGGGGCTGGCAGTGCGCCCCGGGTAGACGGAGGTGACCCGGACGCCGTTGGCGTGCTCCTCGTGGCGCAGCGAGTCGGCGAGCGCCTTGAGGCCGTGCTTGCTCGCGGCGTACGCGCTCCACTCGGCGTGCGCCGCGAGGCCGGCGCCCGAGTTCACGAAGAGCACATGGCCCTGGGCGACGCGCAACTGCGGCAGGAGGAGCCGGGTCAGCTCGGCGGGCGCGACCAGGTTGGCGTTGAGCTGGAAGTGCCAGGCCTTGGGCGTGAGCTCACCGACCCTGCCGAGCTCGACGACGCCAGCGATGTGCAGCAGCGAGTCGACCCGCTCCGGCACCGCCTGCTGGGCGAGCGCCCACGACAACCGGTCCGGATTGGAGAGATCACCGACGAGCGTGCGCGCGCCGGGGTGGAGCTCGGCCAGCTCCTTTGCGCGGCCCGCGTCGCGGGCGAACAGCACGGCCTCGTCACCGCGCTCCAGTAGACGGCGGGTGACAGCGGCTCCGATGCCGGAGCCGGCCCCGGTAATGACATGAGTGGACATGCGCCCCATGATCGCACCCCGCCGCCCCGTCACCGCAGGCCGGACCACTCCTCCAGGTAGGCCAGGGCGCCCACGCCGTCCTTGGCGAAGAACACCAGGTCGGCCAGCGGGACGGGCAGGAAGCCCTCGTCCTCCATGCGCTGGAACTGCTGGCGCAGCCCGTCGTAGAAGCCCGCCGTGTTGAGCAGGACGACCGGCTTGTCGTGCTTGCCGTGCTTCTTCAGCTCCAGGATCTCGGTCGCCTCGTCGAGCGTCCCGGTGCCGCCCACCATGATCACGACCGCGTCGGCCTTCTCCAGGAGCAGCGCCTTGCGCTCGGCGAGATCGCGCGCGATCACCATCTCGTCCGCGTCGGCCCGCGCCTTCGCCGCCAGGAACTCGACCGACACCCCCACCAGCTGCCCGCCCGACTCCTGAACCCCGTCGGCGACGACCTTCATCAGCCCGCTCTCCGAGCCTCCCCAGACCAGGGTGTGTCCGCCCCTGCCGATCAGCTCGGCGAATTCACGGGCGGGTTGGGTGTAGCGGTCGTCGAGGTCGGCGGCGGAGAGAAATACGCAGATCTTCATGGAGCAACCGTAAAGGTCACCACCGACACGACCGGCCACCACAGAGAAACCGGGAAGAAACCAACCCGCGAAACGGCTGAACCCGACATGACTACGTCACCAGGACACCGCATCACGGTCGAGCCCGGCACCGAGCACGTACGGGTGGTCCGCGACGGGCAGGTGCTCGCCGAGAGCCGGCGCCCGCTCGTCCTGCGCGAGACGGGCTGTCCGGTCCGCTACTACCTGCCGCCGGGGGACGTCCACACCGAACTCCTGACGGCTTCGGACACCCGTACTCACTGCCCGTTCAAGGGAGATGCCTCCTACTGGTCGCTGCCGGACGCCCCGGACCTCGTCTGGGCCTACCCGGACCCGAAGCCCGAAGTCGCCGCGATCAAGGACCACTTCTGCTTCTACGACACCGGGACAGTCACCGACTGATAGTCCCGACTGATCGTCAAGAACGCCCCTGGCCCGGGAGTTAGAAGAACTTCAAGAAAACTTCGGCCGGAGCGATGAGTTTCTCCGGGCCCGGCGGTCCACCCTCGCATGGACAAGATTCTCTCCCGCGACGGCACCGTGATCGCGTACCGGCACCGGGGTGAAGGCCCGCCGGTGATCCTGGTGGGCGGCGCGCTGGGCACGGCGGCGACCGAGGCGCCGCTGGCGCGCCTGCTCGCGCCGCACTTCCACGTCGTCACGTACGACAGGCGCGGCCGCGGTGCCAGCGGCGACAGCGGCCCGTACGCGGTGGAGCGCGAGATCGAGGACCTGGCCGCGCTCGTCACCGCGGTGGGCGGCCGGGCCTCCGTCTTCGGCATGGGCGCCGGCGGGGCCCTGGCCCTGGAGGCACAGGCCGCCGGTCTCCCCGTCGACCTTCTGGCCGTGTACGAACCGCCCTACACGCCGGGTGCCTCGGGCCTCCAGTACAAGGCGTGCTGCACCTCGCGCCTGCACCGGCTGCTGTCCACCGGGGACCGCGCGGGGGCCGTCGAGCTGTTCCTGTCCGTGACGGGCGTACCGGCCGACATGATCGCCCGCATGCGTCGCGCCCCGCTGTGGAGCGACCTGCTGGCGATGGCGCACACCCTCGCGTACGACGACGCGCTGCTCGGCAACGGCGCGATCCCGGCCGCGCGGTTCGCGTCTGTCACGGCGCGCACCCTGGTGATCTGCGGCGGCTCCAGCCCCACCCGCGCCCGCCAGTCCACCCGCGCCCTCGCGGAGACCCTCCCCCGCGCCCGCCACCGCACCCTGACGGGCCAGACCCGCGACCTGGCCCCCCAGGCGGTGGCCCCGGTCCTCACGGAGTTCTTCACCAGGTCCGTATCCCTGCGTCAGGCTTCCTGACCCACGACCCGCCCCGCGCGGTCCCGCCCGTACGGGGGTCGGACGTGACCGCGCGGGGCGTCCACGGTGTCCGCGGCTCAGGCACCGAGCGCGAGCTCGAACCAGACAGTCTTGCCGCCCGGCCCGAGCGCCCCTCCCCCTATGGCGCACCCGCCCCATCGGTCCGCGACGAGGATGGCCATGCCCCGCCCGGCTTCGACGTGGGGGGCGACGGGCGGGGCGTACGGCTTGGGCAGGTCCAGGCTCATGTCCCAGACGCTGATCCGGAGCACCGGGTGCCGCCACTGGAGCCGCACGGCGGCGGGCCCCTTGGTGTGCCGTACGGAGTTGGTGGTCAGCTCGGACGTCAACAGCTCCGCGCGGTAACTGAGTTCGGCGAGTTCGTGAGCATCGAGGATGGCCCGGAGGGTCGTACGGGCGATGCGGGGGCTGCGCGGGTCGCAGGGGAAGGCGAGCTCGTACTGCCAGGGTTCGGCGAACGGGAGCTCCGCCGGCTGCGCGATGCAGTCGGCATGTCAGCACCCGTTGCCGCCGAACGGCTCGGGGCAGACCGCACGATGATCTCCAACATCGAGTCAGGGCGATTCGGTATCAGCGAGGAACGGCTGCGCCGACTGGCCAGCATCTACGAGTGCGACGATCCGGAACTGATCGATGCTCTCGCCACGATGACCGGAGGGCGTCCGCGAGGCTGGTGGGACGAATACCGGGGCAAGATCCCGCCGGACTTCCTGGACGTGGCGGAACTGGAGCACCACGCGACGAGCTTGCGCACACTCCAGACAGCTCACATTCCCGGCCTCTTCCAGACCGAGGAGCACGCCCGTGCCCTCTTCGACCTCTTCGTACCGGCCCTGCCCAGGCTGGAAGTCGAACTACGGGTGACCCATCGGCTGGCCCGGCACAGCGTGGTGGCGGCCGACCGGGT
The DNA here is from genome assembly GCF_035918155.1 of Streptomyces sp. NBC_01591. NCBI lineage: Bacteria > Bacillati > Actinomycetota > Actinomycetes > Kitasatosporales > Streptomycetaceae > Streptomyces > Streptomyces sp. NBC_01591. The sequence continues at coordinate 6,210,248 of NZ_CP109327.1, read as the reverse complement.
GCCCTACGTGGGCTTGGTCCACGAAGCGGCTCTTCGGCTTCGCACCGGAGGGCGCAAAGTGGCCAAGGCCCAGTTGGGCCACCTCTTGGAGGAGAGCGAACGCCCCAATGTCCGGTTGCTCGTGATCCCCTTCACGGCCGAGCGCTTCCCCATGGCCGGGGACACTCTGATGTACGTGTCCGCCGCCAGCCACCACTTGGACACCGTTGAGGTGGACTCTCCGATCGGTGCCGTCTTCATGGACTCACCGACCCAGTTGGCCAACTTCCGACGTCGGCTGGACTTGGTCGAACAGGTCGCGTTGAATCCGAGTGAGTCGAGGGATCTCATCCTTGAGATCGCCGGAGAACTGTAGGAGGAGTTCGCCTTGCCCGAGTTGCCCGAGCTGAACTGGATCAAGTCCTCGTTCTCGGAGGCCTCCGGCAATGCCTGCGTTGAGGTCGCCGCAGCGAACGCGGACCTCATCGCAATCCGCGAGAGCGAGAGCCCGGATGCCGTTCTGGTGACAAGCCGGGGTGCGCTGCGTGCACTTGTCCTGGGCGTGAAGACCAGCGACAGCGAAATCGGCTGACCTGGAAACCAGTCACCGGGTCAAAGCCTTCTCCTCGCTGCTGAGCAGATCCTCGACGGCTCCCTGCTCCATCGCGCGCAGCTTCGCAATCTGCGCCTCGATCGATCCGGCGTTTGCAGGCCGAGTGCGTACAGATCTATGGGGCTCCGGACGACAGCGGACGGTCCGCAGCAGCGGCCTATGGCGGCCGCCCTGGCAGTGTCGGCCCCGGCGGTCGGCCGAGGCCGGTCAGCCGGTCGTCGCCGTCTCCCGCCGCACCGTCGTGGCGATCGTCGCCGAGCCGACCACCCGGGTGCCGTCGTACAGGACGACCGCCTGGCCGGGGGCCACGCCTCGTACCGGCTCGGTGAACGTGACGTTCAGCGTTCCGTCGACGAGTTCCGCCGCCACCGCCGTCTCGCCGCCGTGGGCGCGGAGCTGGGCGGTGTAGGTGCCGGGGGCGGTCGGGGCCGTGCCGCACCAGCGGGGCTTGATGGCGGTGAGGGCGGTGACTTCGAGGGCCTCGACCGGGCCGACCGTCACCGTGTTGTTCACCGGGGAGATGTCCAGGACGTAGCGCGGCTTGCCGTCGGGGGCGGGGTGGCCGATGCGCAGGCCCTTGCGCTGGCCGATGGTGAAGCCGAAGGCGCCCTCGTGGGTGCCGACCTTCGTGCCCGACTCGTCGACGATGTCACCCTCGGCGGTGCCGAGCCGACTGGCCAGGAAGCCCTGGGTGTCTCCGTCGGCGATGAAGCAGATGTCGTGGCTGTCGGGCTTCTTGGCGACCGCGAGGCCCCGGCGCTCGGCCTCGGCGCGGATCTCGTCCTTGGTGGTGAGGGTGTCGCCGAGCGGGAACATCGCGTGGGCGAGCTGCTTCTCGTCCAGGACGCCGAGGACGTACGACTGGTCCTTGGCCATGTCGGAGGCGCGGTGCAGCTCGCGGCTGCCGTCCTCGTTGAGGACGACGGTGGCGTAGTGGCCGGTGCAGACCGCGTCGAAGCCCAGCGCGAGGGCCTTGTCGAGGAGTGCGGCGAACTTGATCTTCTCGTTGCAGCGCAGACACGGGTTGGGCGTGCGCCCCGCCTCGTACTCGGCGATGAAATCGTCCACGACGTCCTCGCGGAAGCGTTCCGCCAGGTCCCAGACGTAGAACGGGATGCCGATCACGTCCGCGGCCCGGCGGGCGTCGCGGGAGTCCTCGATCGTGCAACAGCCGCGCGCCCCGGTACGGAAGGACTGCGGGTTCGCGGAGAGGGCGAGGTGCACACCGGTCACGTCGTGGCCCGCCTCGGCGGCGCGGGCCGCGGCGACGGCGGAGTCGACACCGCCCGACATGGCGGCGAGCACACGGAGGGGGCGCTGGGAAGTCTCAGTCATAGCTCCACCAGAGTACGGGGCGCCGGGAACCGAACGCTCTCGGATATGCGTTGTGGATCACATGGGGACCAAGGGGACATCGGGCGCCGAGAGCTCCGGGGGTACGAAGTCCGGGCGCGGCATCAGCCGGCGCGGGCTGCTGATCGGCGCTGCCGTCACGGCTGTGGGCACGGCCGCGCTGGCGCGGGAGCAGCTGGAGCACGCCTGGTGGCGGCTGCCGGGGGTGGAGAAGCCCCGCAAGCCCGGCGAGGTGGATTTCGCACGGGCCCAGTGGATATCGGCGTCCTCGGCGAACTGGCGGCGGGCCGACCGCCCCGACGACTACACCATCGACCGGGTCATCATCCATGTCACCCAGGGCAGCTACCAGAGCGCGGTGAAGGTCTTCCAGGATCCCGGGCACGGGGCGGCGGCGCACTACGTGGTGCGCAAGGACGGCCATGTGACGCAGATGATCCGTGAGCTGGATGTGGCGTTCCACGCGGGGAACAGGTCGTTCAACGAGCGCAGCGTCGGCATAGAGCACGAGGGCTTCGTGGACCGCCCACAGGATTTCACGGCGGCGATGTACGGGGCCTCGGCGCGGCTCACAGCCGCGATCTGCGGGCGGTACGAGATACCTGTGGACCGGGAGCACATCATCGGGCATGTGGAGGTGCCGGGCACGGACCACACCGACCCGGGCGAGCACTGGGACTGGGACCGGTATCTGAAGCTGGTCCGGGCGGCGGACAAGGGGATGACCGCCGGGCGCAAGGGGTGACCACGGGGTCCGCCCTGTCGCCTGACCGGCCCGGATTCAGCTGAGTCCCGCCGTGCGCGCCCGTTCCACCGCCGGTCCGATCGCGCGGGCCACCTCGTCGATGTCCTGCTTGGTGGACGTGTGGCCGAGCGAGAAGCGCAGGGTGCCGCGGGCCAGGTCCGGATCGGCGCCGGTGGCCAGCAGTACGTGGCTGGGCTGGGCGATCCCGGCGGTGCACGCGGAGCCGGTGGAGCATTCGATGCCCTGGGCGTCCAGCAGCAGGAGCAGGGAGTCGCCCTCGCAGCCGGGGAAGGTGAAGTGCGCGTTGGCGGGGAGCCGGCCGCCGGGGGCCGGATCGCCGCCGAGGACGGCGTCGGGCACGGCCGCCAGCACGGCCGCGACCAGTTCGTCGCGGAGCCCGCCGATCTCGCGGGCGAACTCCTCCCGCCCGTCTGCGGCCAGCCGCCCCGCGAGGGCGAAGGAGGCGATGGCGGGCACATCGAGGGTGCCCGAGCGGACGTGCCGCTCCTGGCCACCGCCGTGGAGCACGGGTACGGGGGTGTATTCGCGGCCGAGCAGCAGCGCGCCGATGCCGAACGGGCCGCCGATCTTGTGCCCGCTCACCGTCATCGCGGCCAGCCCGGACCGGGCGAAGTCGAGTTCCAGCTGCCCGAACGCCTGCACCGCGTCCGCATGCATCGGTACGTCGAACTCACGGGCCGCGCCGGCCAGTTCGCGTACCGGCATGATGGTGCCGATCTCGTTGTTGGCCCACATCACGGTGACCAGCGCGACATCGTCGGGATCGCGGAGGATCGCCTCGCGCAGTGCGTCCGGGTGGACGCGTCCGTGCCGGTCGACGGGGAGGTATTCGACGTTCGCGCCCTCGTGCTCGGCGAGCCAGTCGACGGCGTCCAGCACCGCGTGGTGCTCGACCGGGCTGGCCAGCACGCGGGTGCGGCGGGGGTCGGCATCGCGGCGGGCCCAGTACAGGCCCTTCACCGCGAGGTTGTCGGCCTCGGTGCCGCCGGAGGTGAAGACCACCTCGCTGGGGCGTGCGCCGAGGGCATCGGCGAGGGTCTCTCTCGACTCCTCGACGGTGCGGCGGGCCCGGCGCCCGGCGGCGTGCAGTGAGGACGCGTTGCCGGTGACGGCGAGCTGGGCGGTCATCGCCTCGATCGCTTCCGGAAGCATCGGCGTGGTCGCGGCGTGGTCGAGGTAAGCCATGGTGGGCACGATTCTACGAGGCCCTGTCGGGGCGTATGCCGGGCGCATCGCGGCCCGGTCCCCGCGCACCGAGCGCGGCACCCGGTCGCCCGCGCCGATCCGGAGCCCGATCCGGTCGTGCGTGGCGGTTCCTACGTGCGGCCGACCGTGAGCGGCGGCTCGCGCGCTGTCGGTCGCACCCGGACTCCGTCAGCCTGCGAAGTTCCAGGAGACGGTGCCGGAGCCGGTCACCAGGCAGGCCAGCACCACGAGGTCGGCGATGCCGAGCGCGAGCCCGAGGAAGGCACGGCCGCGGCGGGAAGTGGAACGGACGAGCGCGAGGATCGCCATGACGATCGCGGCCGGGCCGAGCAGGATGTTCATCACCAGCAGACCGACGAGCCCGAGCACGAACGAGGCGACGGCCAGCCCGTCGGCGTCCCGGGTCCGGGCGCTGCGGTCGCCGGGCTCGGCGACGGCGGTGGCCACGGATTCGGCCCCGGCGGCCGTCGTCCCGTCATTCGTTTCCGGCGTTTCCGGGCGGCGGACTGATGCGGCAAGTTTCATGGTGCGGGCTCCTTCGAAACGGTGGTCGGGGCGGCGGCCGAGACGGCGGTCAGCGCGAGCGGCGCTGCGCACCGGTCCGCTCCCGCACCGCGAAGATCAGCAGCCAGCAGCCGATCGCGGCGGCGAGCACGAGGCTCAGCGGCAGCGGAATCTGGACCACCGCTCCGAGCACGACCCCGAGCAGGAGCAGGGCGGCGACGAGGACGATCATGTTCAGCCTTTCTGCGAGCTCTCCAGGAGCATTTGAGAGTACGACTGTTCACTGACTTGTCAGTCTAGACCCGTTGGCCACTTCCCCACTCCGGAGAACAGTTGTTTACTGAATGGCATGAGTCACACCGTCGGCATCCGCCAGACCCAGAAGCTGAGAACCCGGCAGGCACTGCTGGATGCCGCACTGGAACTCCTGGAGCACCAGAGCCTCAGCAGCCTCGGGCTGCGCGAGGTGACCCGGGCCGCGGGCGTCACCCCCACCGCCTTCTACCGGCACTTCGAGGACACCGCGGCGCTCGGTGTGGCGCTCGTCGAGGAGGCGTTGGGCAGCCTGCACGGAATGATCGGCGCGACGCTCGCCGAGACCGGCGACAGCGAGGAACGCCTGGACCGCAGCATCGAGCTGATCATGCGTCACGTCGGTGACCAGCCGGCCCACTTCCGCTTCATCGCCCGGGAGCAGCACGGTGGCGTCGGCCCGGTCCGCGCGGCCATAGCGGCCCAACTGCGGCGGTTCGCCCAGGAGGTGGCGGCGGCGCTCGCCGAGGAGCCGGAGTCCCGAGGCTGGAGCGAGGAGGACCTTCTGATGCTCGGCGGCCTCTATGTCGACCACATGGTGATCACCGCGTCGGCGCTGCTGGACGCGGGGCCGGACGGCGAGCGGGAGGTGGCCGGGGTCGCCCGCCGCCGGCTGAGACTGGTCACCCTCGGCAGGCTGCACTGGCTGGACGACGCCGGCAGGACCGATACCCCTTAGGGCCTCTCGTACGGATCAGGCCGTGCCCGCCTCCCCGTACAGCGCCACGACCGCCGCCGCGTGACGGGCGAGGACGTCCCGCGCCTCGGGCGGCGAGAGCACTTCGACGTTCGGGCCGAAGGAGAGCAGGGAGCGGGCCTGCTCGACCGAGTCGACGGCCAACTCGGCCCGCAGCCACTCCCCGCCCGCCTCCTGCCCCTCGGTCCTCCCAGGCCCCTCGGGCCGCGGCTCCCCCGTCAGCGCCCCGGCGTGCAGGCGTACGAAGAGATCGAGGCGGGAGCGGTGCACGCGCACCCGCAGCCGTACCCGTCCGGGCCGCTCCTCGACCTGCCTGCGCAGCTCGTCCCACAGGTCCGCCAGCTCCACCCCGGGCCGGCGCACGACCGGTTCGTCCGTGAGCCCGGTCCGCCGCACCCGGTCGGCCCTGAAGAGCCGGGGCACCCCGTCCCGGTCCGCCACCAGGTACCAGACGCCCGCCTTCACGACGAGGCCGTACGGATCGACGGTGTACGTGCGCGGGGCGCTCGTACCGCTGTGGCGGTAGTCCAGCCGCAGCCGCCGGTCGGCGAAGACGGCCTCGTGCAGTTCGGCCACGTCGACGGCCGACTGCGGGCCGCTCATCCAGCGCACCGGGTCGACCAGGATCCGTCTGCTGGTCAGTTCGGCGGCGGGCCGGTGCGGTTCGGGCAGGGCGGCCATCACCTTGCGCAGCGCGGAGCCGAGCGCCTCGTCGAGGCCGAGCGCGGCATGGGCGCCCTCGGCGGCGAGGACGAAGAGGGCGCGCGCCTCGTCGGCGGTGAGCCCGGTGACATCGGTACGGAACCCCGGCAGCAGCGCGATGCCGCCGTGCCGCCCCCGTTCGGCGTAGACGGGGACGCCCGAGGCGGAGAGCGCCTCGATGTCGCGGTAGATGGTGCGTACGGAGACTTCGAAGCGCTCGGCGAGCTCGGTGGCGGGCACCAGGCCGCGGGTCTGGAGCAGCAGGAGGATCGAGAGCAGCCGGTCGGATTTCACCCCGCCAGCTTCCCCCGCCCGCTGCCCCTTCCCTGCCGCCGCCGGCCGTCAGGAGCGCGGTGCGCGTGCCAACTGGCGGGACTGGGCCACCAGACGGTCCGCGCTGTCCCAGACGTCCGCGTCCTCCTCCAGGAAGCCGCCCGCGAGGTTGCGGGTGGTGATGGAGACACGCAGCGGGCCGGGGGCGGGGCGGCAGCGGATGTGGGTGGTGAGCTCGATGGTCGGCGTCCAGCCCTTGAGGCCCAGCTCGAACGAGGTGGGCGGCAGCGCGTCGACGGTGAGCAGCAGCGAGAGCGGATCGGCGTCGCGGCCGTCCGCGAGACCGAACCAGCCGCGCATCTCGCCCTTGCCGGACGGCTGCCCGACGGCCCAGCCGATCGTCGCCGGGTCGAGCTTGATGTCGAGCCGCTCGGTGATGGCCGAGCTGCCGGGGATCTGGGCCGGGCCGTCGCTCGGGCCGAGGCAGTGCTCCAGCGGCGGGATGGCCGGCGGCTTCGCCGACGTACGGATCTCGTCGGAGAGGCCGTCCAGGTCGCCGTAGGTGGCGATGACCCGGATGCGCTCGACCTCGGTGCCGTCCTCCGCGAACTGGAAGAGGGACGCCTGGCCGGTGGAGAGGGTACGGCCGGTGCGGACGGTCTGGGTCCGGATCACCGCGGGGCCGGGGACGGAGGCGGTGAGGTAGTGCGCGGAGACGGAGAAGGGGTCCGGGTGCGGCAGGGCCTGGCCGAGCGCGCGGCCGAGCATGGCCAGCAGATAGCCGCCGTTGACGGCATGGATGATGGTCCATCCGGCGGAGAGTTCCGCGTCGTAGACGCCCTCTTCGCGAAGGGTGACGGCGGTGTCGCGGTCGAACTCGCTGTCCCCGATGGTCGCCGGTCCGGTCTGTGCCGCCTGCTCTGCTGCCTGTGCCATGCGGTGCACCGTACACCGATTGTATTACTGAGCGGTAGCTTTTTGGCGGGGATCACAGCGCCGCCGCAGAGCGCCGCCTCAGGTGGTCGCCGAGCTCTCCTCGGCCGTCGCGGACTTCCGGTTGTAGGCACGCGGGGCCCGCCAGTGGTAGCGCATCGACAGCAGTCGCAGCGCGAAGGCCGCGATCACGGCGGTGCCGCTGGTGAACGCGTTGAGCATCTCGAAGCGGATGCACAGAACGATCATCGTGGCGCCGACGATGGCGGGCACCGCGTACAGGTCGCGGTCCCAGCGCAGCAGCGAGGGCACCTCGTTGGCCAGTACGTCGCGCAGCACACCGCCGCCGACCGCGGTGGCCAGCCCCAGGGCCGCCGACGCGGTGAGGCCCAGGCCGTAGTCGTACGCCTTGACCGTGCCCGTGACGCAGAACAGCCCGAGGCCGGCCGCGTCGAAGACATTGACGCCCACCTGGATCCGCTCGACGTGCGGGTGCAGGAAGAACACCAGGACGGCGGCGAGGAGCGGGGTCGTGAAGTAGCCGAGATCCGTGAACGCCGCGGGCGGGACCGCCCCGATGACGATGTCACGGAACAGCCCTCCGCCCAGCGCGGTCACCTCGGCGAGCACCGCGATGCCGAAGACATCGAAGTTCTTGCGTACGGCGAGCAGAGCGCCGGAGATCGCGAAGACGAAGATTCCGACGATGTCGAGCGCATGCTGGACGGAGGGCGTGAACAGTTCGTTGAGCACCGGGCAATTGTGCCGGTACTACTCCTTCGGGCTGACCTCCGGCGTATCGGGCGGCGAGGCGGTGCCTTCGTCCGCCGCGGTCTCGTCGGCCCCGGGCTTGCGTACCTCTACGGCCTCCGGCTTCTGCACCCCGACGATCTCGATCGCCTCGCGCGCCGCTGCCGTCACCGTCTGGCCGGGCACCTGGTCGGGCGCGTTCTCCGGGTGGTGGCAGGCCACCTGGTGCCCGGTCTTCAGCGCGACCAGCGGGGGTTCCTGCGTCTTGCAGACCTCCGTCGCCTTCCAGCACCGGGTGTGGAAGCGGCAGCCGCTGGGCGGTGAGATCGGCGAAGGCACGTCGCCCTTGAGCAGGATCCGCTCGCTCTTGGCCGAACGGCGCTTCGGGTCCGGGATCGGAACCGCCGAGAGCAGCGCCTTCGTGTACGGGTGCATCGGCGCCTTGTAGAGCGACTCGCGGTCGGCCAGCTCCACGATCTTGCCGAGGTACATCACCGCGATCCGGTCCGAGACGTGCCGGACGACCGACAGGTCATGGGCGATGATCACGTAGGTGAGGCCCAGCTCGCTCTGGAGGTCGTCGAGCAGGTTCACCACCTGCGCCTGGATCGAGACGTCCAGCGCCGACACGGGCTCGTCCGCCACGACCAGCTTGGGGTTGAGCGCCAGCGCGCGGGCGATCCCGATGCGCTGCCGCTGACCGCCGGAGAACTCGTGCGGATAGCGGTTGTAGTGCTCGGGGTTCAGGCCCACGACCTCCAGCAGCCGCTGCACCTCCTTCCTGACGCCGCCGTCGGGCGTGACGCCCTGCAGCTTGAAGGGGGCGCCCACGATCGTGCCGATCGTGTGCCGCGGGTTCAGTGAGGAGTACGGGTCCTGGAAGATCATCTGCATGTCCCGGCGCATCGGGCGCATGCCGCCCACGCCGAGGTGCGTGATGTCCTTCCCCTCGAACTCGATCTTCCCCGCGGTGGGTTCGAGCAGCCGGGTGATCAGCCGGCCCATCGTCGACTTCCCGCAGCCGGACTCGCCGACGACACCCAGGGTCTCCCCCGAGCGCACCTCGAAGTCGATCCCGTCGACGGCCTTCACGGCACCGGCGTTGCGCTGCAGCATCCCCTTCTTGATGGGGAAGTGCTTCTGCAGCCCGGTCACCTTGAGCAGCACCTCGCGGGAGGCGGCGTCACCGGCCGGCGCGCCGTGCCCGGCAGACCTCTGCGCCGGAACGTCCACGCCCTTGTCCTCGCTCGTCACGGCCTTGTCCTCGCTCACAGCTTGGGCGCAATCTCTTCGGTCCAGATACGCTCCCGCTGCTCCTGCGACATGTGGCAGGCCGCCCAGTGCCGGCTGCCGACCTCCTGCAGCTCGGGCCGTACGGTGCGGGTGACGTCGTCCTTGGGCACATCCGCGTACGGGCAACGCGGGTTGAAGGCGCAGCCCGACGGGATGTTGATGAGCGACGGCGGGGAACCCTTGACCGGGATGAGCCGGTCGGTCTGGTCGCGGTCGAGGCGCGGCATCGAGCCCAGCAGACCCCAGGTGTAGGGGTGCCGGGGCTCGTAGAACACCTTCTCGGCCGGTCCGCGCTCGACGCAGCGCCCGCCGTACATCACCAGGATGTCGTCGGCGAGCTCGGCGACGACGCCCAGGTCGTGGGTGATGATGATGACCGCGGAGCCGAACTCCTTCTGCAGGTCCCGGATCAGGTCGAGGATCTGCGCCTGGACGGTGACGTCCAGCGCGGTCGTCGGCTCGTCGGCGATCAGCAGCTCGGGGTTGTTGACCAGCGACATGGCGATCATCGCGCGCTGGCGCATACCGCCGGAGAACTCGTGCGGGTAGCTGTCGACGCGCTTGTCGGGCTGCGGGATGCCGACCCGGTCGAGCATCTCCACGGCCCGCTTGCGGGCGGTCTTCTTGTCGACCTTGTGATGGACCCGGTACGCCTCCACGATCTGCTTGCCGATCGTGTAGTACGGGTGCAGCGCGGACAGCGGGTCCTGGAAGATCATGGCCATGTCGCGGCCGCGCAGCTTGCGCACCTCGTCGGGGTCGGCGGACAGCAGCTCCTTGCCGTCCAGCCAGATCTCGCCGGAGACCTGAGCCTTGCGCTTGCCGTACTGGCCGGCGGTGTGCAGGCCCATGATGCCCAGCGAGGTGACGGACTTCCCGGAGCCGGACTCGCCGACGATGCCGAGGGTCTTGCCCTTCTCCAGCTGGAAGTTGAGCCCGTCGACGGACTTGACCAGGCCGTCGTCGGTCGGGAAGTGCACCCTGAGGTCGCGCACTTCGAGGAAGGCGGTGGGAGCGGGCGAGCCGGCCGGGGAGGGTTCGCTCAGCGCGGCACCGCTCTTGTGCAGTTCGGTCATCCCAGCCTCACTCGCGGGTCGATGACGGCGTACATGATGTCGACGACGAGGTTGGCGACGGCGATCGCGAGAGCCGCGAACAGGGTGACGCCGAGAATCACCGGCAGGTCCTTGTTGCTGATCGCCTGGACCGCGGCGAGCCCGAGCCCGGGCAGGTTGAACGTGGACTCGGTGAGGACTGCGCCACCGAGGAGCACGCCGATGTCGAGGCCGAAGACGGTGAGGATCGGCGTCATCGCGGACCGCAGGGCGTGCCGGGTGATGACGGTGCCCTCGCCCAGGCCCTTGGAGCGGGCGGTGCGGATGTAGTCCTCGCCGAGCACTTCGAGCATGGTGGCTCTGGTGAGGCGGGCGTACATCGCGGCGTTCAGGAAGGCGAGCACGATCCACGGCAGGATCAGGGTCTGGAACCAGGTACCGATGCCGTCGTCCGTGGAGAGGTTGTCGGCGATGTGCACCCAGCCGAAGTTGTGCACGAACAGGCCCATCGCGACCATGCCGGTGAAGAAGATCGGCAGCGAGACGCCGGCCAGTGCCGTGGTCATCGCGGCGCGGTCCCAGATGCTGCCGCGACGGAGCGCGGACACCACACCGGTGGCGACACCGCCGAGGAGCCACAGCACGCAGGCACCGGCGGCGAGCGCGCCGGTGACGGGCAGCGCGTCCTTGAGGGTGGTCCAGACCGGAACTTCGGTACGGAAGGAGTAGCCGAAGCAGGGAGCGGCGCAGTGGGTGACATCGTCACCGTTCGCGTAGTCGCGCCCCATCGGGATGCCCTTGACGAAGTCCCAGAACTGGACAAGGAGGGGGTCGTCGAGACCCAGTTTGATCCGGATGCCCTGGAGCTGCTCGACACCCGTGGCCTTGCCGGCGAAGAGGACTGCGACGTCCTGACCCGCCCACTTGGGCAGCATGAAGAAGATGGTGAACGTCGCGAGCAGTACGACGAGCACCATGATGACTACGGCGAACAGGCGCCGGATGAGATAAGCAAGCACTGTGTGCGGCCCGGCGGTGGCCGGGAACCCCTTGTGGGGGCTCCCGGCCATCGCCCCGGCCCTCACCTGCCCTTCGGACTGGCGGGTTTCGGCGGCGGTGGAACAGTCAACCGGGTTGACTGCGAATGCTGTTGACTACAGCGACTACTTGACGACGCCGAGCGAGACGTAGTCGTAACGGCCGTTGTAGGCGTCGGACATGTAGGCGTTCGTCAGACGGCTGCCGCGCCAGGTGATGTTCTTCTCGTAGATGAAGGGCATCCAGTCGGCCTGGTCGAGGATCCGCTTGTCGATCTGCTTGTAGATCTCGCCGGCCTTGACCGGGTCGGTCTCCGCGATCGCGTTGTCGAAGAGCTTGTCGACCTGCGGGTCCTTGATCTGCGACTCGTTGTAGTTACCGGTGTCCGCGAGGAACCGGCTGTCCCACAGCGGCTGGCCGAAGCCCTGGCCGGACGGGAAGTCCGGGCCCCAGCCGCTCATCGTCATGCCGTAGCCGCGCTTCTTCACGACGGACGGCGAGCCGGTGATGCTGGACGCCTCGGCGCCGTCGAGCGGGTCGACCTCGATCTTGATGCCGACCTTGCCGAGCTGCTCCTGGAGCGCCTCGGCGGCGTCGACCTCGCCCGGGTTGTTGTTACGGGCGGTGAGCTTGGTGGAGAAGCCGGTCGGGTGGCCGCACTGCTTCAGCTCGTCCTTGGCCTTGGCGACGTCCGGCTTGCCCTTGCGGGCGAGGACACCGTACGGGTCGTAGTCGCTGTGACCCTTGATGGAGACCGGCAGGGTGCTGTTGGCTATCGCGCCACCGGCGATCTCGCCACCGCGGGTCTGCTGGAGACCGGCGAAGTCGGTGGCGTAGAAGACGGCCTTGCGGCAGTGGACGTCGTCCAGCGGCTTCGCCGTGTGGACGAGCGCGACGTAGCGGACGAAGGACGTCTGCATGTTGTCGACGCTGTCCTTGTGATCCTGGACGGCGGTGACGCGGCCGGACTGGGTCATGCCGGTGCCGTTGAGGTCGACGTCGTAGTCGCCCTCCATCAGCTTCTTGTCGTTCTCCTCCAGGTTGGCGGAGATCGTCACGGTGACCTTGTCCGGGAGCGCGGCGCGCAGCGGGTCGGAGGCCTTCTGCCACTTGTCGTTGCGGACGAGCACGATGTTCTTGCCCGGCTTGTACGACTCGAACTTGTACGGGCCGGAGGAGAACGGGCGCTGGGTGTACTTCGCCCCGGTGTCCTTCTCCGCCTTCACGGGCGAGCCGGACGGCATGGCGAGGAACTGCTCGAAGTCACCGTTCGGCTTGGGCAGCTTGAAGATGATGGTGTTGTCGTCGGGCGTCTCGATCGCCTTGAGGCCGAGCTTGTCCGCGGACTTGTCCTTGTAAGGGCCCTTGTACTCGCCCTTGGGGTCCAGCGTCTGCTTCAGGTACTGCGGGCCACCGGTGATGGTGTCCGTCGCCCAGATGCGCTCGATGCCGTACTTGACGTCCTTGGAGGTCAGCTTGGAGCCGTCCTCCCAGGTCAGGCCATCACGCAGCTTGTACGTGTAGGTCTTGCCGCCGTCCGTGATCTCACCGGGGCCGGTGGCCAGGTCGCCGACCAGCTTGGTGGAGGCCACACCCGGCTTGGTGTCGTACGTGACCAGCTGGCGGGTGTAGAAGCGCATGAAGTCCCAGGCCATGCCGTAGTAGGCACGCTGGGGGTCGGCGGAGTCGAGGTCCTGCTTGCCGACCATCTTCAGCGTTCCACCCTTTTTGGTGGACGGGTTGGCAACCTTGTTGAACGCCGCGTTGAAGCCGGCGCCCTTCGACTTGCCGCCGCCTTCGCTGTCGCCGCCGCCGCACGCCGTGGTGGTCATCAGCGCCGCGACCACGAGGGCCGCACCAGCGGTGAGCCGTCGTTTCGAGGTAACTGTGGACATTTTCTCGTAACCTCCGAGATCGCGGTCCCAGGCCGTTGCTTGCCGGAGAACCATGGGAAGAGCCACCTGACGATGCGGCAGGGGCAAGTCGTGGGCTATCGGGTCCCCTTGGGGTCCAGGGCGTCGCGCAGCCCGTCCCCGAAGAGGTTGAAGGCCAGCACGGTGATGAAGATCGTCACGCCGGGGAAGACCATGAACATCGGGTCGTGCTCGTACGTCTCCAGGGCGTCCCGCAGCATCCCGCCCCAGGAGGCGGTGGGCGGCCGGACACCGGCACCGAGGAAGCTGAGGGCCGCTTCGGTGAGGATGTTGGTGGGGATCATGAGCGTCGCGTAGACGGTGATCGGCGCCACCAGGTTCGGCAGCAGCTCACGGAAGAGGATGTGTGTCCGTCCCCCGCCGAGGCTGCGCGCCGCCTCCACGTACTCGCGCTCGCGCAGCGAGAGCGTCTGGCCCCGGACGATGCGTCCCACGTACGGCCAGCCGAAGAAGCCGATGACGGCGACGAGTACGGCGATGCGTACGCCGCTGCCGGTGAGCCCGAGCAGATCGTCGGGGAGGACCGAGACCAGCGAGATGATGAAGAGGAGCTGCGGGAAGGACAGCAGCACGTCCATGACCCGGCTGATCACCGCGTCCACCCAGCCGCCGAAGTAGCCGGCGATGATCCCGAAGAGAGTGCCGAGGGCGACGGCGACCAAGGCCGCCAGGAAGGCCACGAGCAGCGAGATCCGGGCACCGTAGACGACCCGGCTGAAGATGTCGCGGCCCTTGTTGGGCTCGACGCCGAAGAGGTAGTCGCCGCTCACGCCGCCGAGATCACCCATAGGGAGATTGGTCAGCGGGTCGAGCATGTCCTGGTGGAACTCGTTCGGCGGATGCCCGAACAGGTTCACGATCAGCGGAGCGAAGATCGCCACCACGATCAGGCCGAGGACAACGATGCCACCCGTCAGAGCGACCTTGTCCTGCTTCAGGCGGTTCCAGGCGATCTGCTTGAGAGACCGTCCCTCGACCTTCTTCACCCCGGAGTCGACTGCGGGACCGCCGGTCGCGACCGGATCCGCTTCCTTGGTCGGCTCGTGCAGTGGTGCCGTCATCGTGGCAAGGACCCCTCTCAACCGGCGGTGGCCGGGCCGAACTGGCCGCTGTGGCGGCACGATCAGTCAGTCGTACGCAGAGGCGGCAAGACGCCCTTGCTGCGGGAGTCTTCATTGCCGTTACGACTGGTAGCCATACCGACAGGCGAATGGATGCCTAACCGTGATGCGGTCTGGGGTGTTCCGTTATCCGGACGGATGTGAACGCCCGCCGAACACAGGTCAGTTAATACGGAAGGGATACGGAAGGGGGCATGCGCGCAGATTCGCGACGCTTTCACCATCAGACGTGCCCAGCATGGAAATCTCGGACATGGAAGGCCAGATGAGGCGCCGGGCAAATGAACGTGCGTGCACATTCGGGGAGTTGGTGCCTTATGGTCGCGTTCCGGGAATCCGGCAACGTACAACTGCATTCCGGTCTTCAGGGGCGAACAGCCCCAGAAGGGTCAGTACGTGCCCTGCGGCGGGTAGCCGTAGCCCGCGGCGGGGGCCGCCGGGGCATGCGCCTCACGGTCGTAGAACGGGCGGGCGTTGGCGCGCAGCCACATCGCGACCGGGTCGTACTCGTCGGACATCGCGACGGTGGAGACGGGCAGCCCGTCCGGGACGGCGGAGATCGACTGCTGCATCATCGCGCGCGCCGCGTCCACCGAGGGCGGGCTCGTGTCGTAGAGGTCGAGACCGATGGTGAGGTACGGGACCCCGAGCGCGGGCTGCACCCAGGCGCGGCGCAGCGAGCGGATCGCCGGTGTGCGATGGGCGTTCTGCGTGAGCAGGGCGTAGAACTGCGGGATCTCGATGGCCGGCTCGGTGAGCCGGAGCGGGCCGGCCGGCATCCGGTCGAGGCCGGTGGCGATCCGGCGCAGATCCAGCCAGGGGATGCCCACGCCGCCGCCGGGGGCGTGCGGGTTGAGCCAGATGCCCCAGCGGTCGGGGAAGAGGGCTCGGGCGATGTCCCGGCCGCCGACCAGCTCATGGGCGCGGTTCCAGCCACTGGCCGAGAGCTCCTGGGCGGAGGTCACACAGGGGGCGTAGCCGAGGCCGTCGACCTCCATGTTTCCGTACTGGGCGTCGGGCGAGCCCGCCTGGCCGTGCCAGAGGAGCATCCAGATCCGGCCGCTCGCGAGGGCCTGCAGCAGTGCCTCGTACGCGTCATAGCGCCCGGGCGTCACTTGGCGCAGCATGTGCTCGACCTGCCCGGCCGCCGCGGTGCCTGACGCACTCACCTGGTCCCGCCCCTCTTCGATCCACTGTGTCGGCCCGCCGCTCCCGGGCACACGGGTGCGGCATGATGCCGAGGCACCAGCCATGAAACCAGCTTATGCGCCGGTCCTGACACCGACTTGACGCCATGGGTCGAAGCGGTGTTCCACGCCGGTGCCCGCCACGGGCGCCACGAAAGGCCCTACGCGCCCGCCCGCTGGTAGAACGGCTGGATCTTCTCCCGCATCCAGTCGGCGACCGGGTCCTGCGCCACATCGAGCAGTACGAGATTGACCGGCCAGGGCACCTCGACCCGGCCCAGAGCACGGCCGAGGGCGTCCATCGGGGCATTGCGCCCCGCGCCTTCCCAGGTGGAGAACTCGACGCCGATGAAGAGGACGGGGTCGCCGCCCTCGATGCTGGCCAGCGCCCGGCGGGCGGAGAGCACGACGCCGCTCACCTCGAATTCACCGGCCGCCGCGGAGAGGAAGTCGACGGGCTCCTCCTTCCAGTCCGGTTCGTACAGCCGGACCCTGCCGCCGCTGGCCGGCCCGTCCAGCGGGGTGCGTCCGGCCCGGCAGAGTTCGGCCACGGCGGGCGGCGGCAGCGGCAGCCCGACCGCGCCGCCCGGGTTCACGGCGATGCCGAGCTGCGGGGGCAGCCCGCGGGCGAAGTCGCGGGCGGGCGCGACGGTGAAGGACATCTGGGTGCCGACGCAGGCGAGGAACTGCTGTTCGGAGCTGAACACGGGGACGTACGCGGCGCCCTCGATCTCCAGCGTCGGCAGGTCCAGGTCCGACGAGTCGGGTCCGCCGCCGTTGGGCAGCGGCACCCATACCTGGCTGCGTCCGAGCACCTCGACGAGGCGGCCGCCCGCCTCCGGGCTGCCCACCGAGGCCATCAGCACTTCTTCGAGCTCATTGGCCGGCCATCCGCCCTGCGGATGGGACTGGACCTGCGCCGGAACGTCCACTGCTTCCCCTTCTCACCCAAGCTTTCCGGCAGAAGATTAACGCCCGGCCCCGAACCGCCCGTCCGAGAACGTGATCCGGTCGAGCCTCCCCGCCGCCTCCCGGTCCAGCAGCACCGCCGAGCCGCACCCGGGCGGCAGCAGGCCGGTCTCGGCCGCCCTCAGCAGCCTGCCCACCGCCCTGCGGTGCCGGGCGAAGGCGTAGCCCGATACGCCGCGTCCGCGCTCGCGCTGGCCCTCCCTCGCGGTCGCGGGTGTGACGTCGAGCAGGACGAGATGCAGCACACGGCCACGGCGCCGCGCGCCACGGGCCAGCCAGCCGCGCACCCACGACTGCGTCCCGCAGTCGTGGACGACGACGGACTCCCCGGAACGCAGCACCCGCCACAGCCCCCAGTAGTGGGCGGCGCGGACGAGCGGGCGGTAGAGGGCGTACGGCAGTAAGCGGGGCATGGCCCGCGCCCAGCGGTCACGGGTGTCCTGGGAGTCGATGGCGTGCGCCGTCGTCACCGCCCGCCGGATGAGCGTCGACTTGCCGCTGCCGGGCAGCCCGGAGACCACCACCACGTCGCCCGTGGCGAAACGCAGGCCGCGCGGACTGCGCCCGGACCGCTCCCGCAGATCCCGCACGACGGGCGCGTGCGGGCCGGACATCTCCCTCGCCGGGGCCCCCGGCTGTGCGGGCATCGCGCCGTGCGCGACCCCCGCGGTCGTCGCGTACCGCTGCAACGTCATCGCCCTCCCCTGTCGGGTCACCCCACGTATGCCCATGAAGTGTAAAGAAAAGGTAATGCTGCACAACCGTCCACGCCGCCGAATTCCGGTGGGGGACCGAGGCCCCACTCCGGCTCGATGCGTGCGATGATGACCCGGCCAACTGCATAAAGGCCGCTTGAATCCGCGCGGGAGAGTTCCGGTCACCGTTTGTGCCGGGCGCCGAAGGAGCAAGTTCCTCCCTTGAATCTCTCAGGCCCCGTACCGCGTGGATGAGGCAGATCTGAAAAGCGGGCCGCTTCGCGGCTCCACCCAAGGTGCAAGCCGAACCCTTCCAGGGGCTCTCGGCGAACCTCTCAGGTTCCGATGACAGATGGGGAGGGATTGTCCTCGTCGTCATGCCCTGGGAGCCATATCCATGAGCACCGCCCCCCGTCTCACCGCCCTCGATGCCCTGCACCGTTCGCTGGGCGCGACCATGACCGACTTCGCGGGCTGGGACATGCCCCTGCGGTACGCCAGTGAGCGCGACGAGCACAACGCGGTGCGCACGAAGGCCGGCCTCTTCGACCTGTCGCACATGGGCGAGATCACCGTCACCGGCCCCGAGGCGGCGGCCTTCCTGAACTTCGCGCTGGTCGGCAACATCGGCACCGTCGCCGTGGGCCGGGCCCGCTACACGATGATCTGCGCCGAGGACGGCGGCATCCTGGACGACCTGATCGTCTACCGCCTCGGCGAGAGCGAGTACATGGTCGTCGCCAACGCGGGCAACGCCCAGATCGTGCTGGACGCGCTGACGGCGCGGGCCGACGGCTTCGACGCCGAGGTGCGCGACGACCGCGACGCGTACGCGCTGCTCGCCGTCCAGGGCCCCGAGTCCCCCGCCATCCTGGCCGCCGTCACCGATGCCGACCTGGACGGTCTGAAGTACTACGCCGGTCTGCCCGGCACGGTCGCCGGTGTCCCCGCGCTGATCGCCCGTACCGGCTACACCGGTGAGGACGGCTTCGAGCTGTTCGTCGCCCCCGTCCACGCCGAGCAGCTGTGGAAGGCGCTGACCGAGGCGGGCGCCTCCCGCGGCCTGATCCCGTGCGGGCTCTCCTGCCGCGACACGCTGCGCCTGGAGGCGGGCATGCCGCTGTACGGACACGAGCTGACCACCGGGCTCACCCCGTTCGACGCCGGTCTCGGCCGGGTCGTGAAGTTCGAGAAGGAGGGCGACTTCGTCGGCCGCAAGGCCCTCCAGGCCGCCGCCGAGCACGCCGAGACCGCCCCGCCGCGCAAGCTGGTCGGGCTGGTCGCCGAGGGCCGCCGGGTGCCGCGCGCCGGCTTCTCGGTCGTCGTCGGCGGCGAGGTCGTCGGCGAGGTCACCTCGGGCGCCCCGTCGCCCACCCTGGGCAAGCCGATCGCCATGGCGTACGTCGACGCCGCGCACGCCACGCCCGGTGCCGAGGGCGTCGGAGTGGACGTCCGGGGCACCCACGAGCCGTACGAGGTCGTGGCGCTGCCGTTCTACAAGCGCCAGAAGTGACGTCCGCGCTCCTCGAGAAGTGACGCATTCGCGTCTCACACCGTAAGACCACCGTTCATCAGCACTCCCCCGCGTACAGGAGAATTCAGGTCATGAGCAACCCCCAGCAGCTGCGTTACAGCAAGGAGCACGAGTGGCTGTCGGCCGTCGAGGACGGTGTGGCCACGATCGGTATCACCGAGCACGCGGCCAACGCGCTCGGCGACGTCGTCTACGTCCAGCTCCCCGAGGTCGGTGACACGGTGACCGCGGGCGAGACCTGTGGTGAGCTGGAGTCGACCAAGTCGGTCAGCGACCTGTACTCCCCGGTGACCGGCGAGGTCACCGAGGCGAACCAGGACGTCGTGGACGACCCGTCGCTGGTGAACTCCGCTCCCTTCGAAGGCGGCTGGCTGTTCAAGGTACGCGTCGCGGAGGAGCCGGGGGACCTGCTCTCCGCCGACGAGTACACCGAGTTCTCCGGCAACTAAAGACCCCAAGGGACCACCTGATGTCGCTTCTCAACTCCTCCCTCCACGAGCTGGACCCGGACGTCGCCGCCGCTGTCGACGCCGAGCTCCACCGTCAGCAGTCCACCCTCGAGATGATCGCCTCGGAGAACTTCGCTCCGGTCGCGGTCATGGAGGCCCAGGGCTCCGTCCTCACCAACAAGTACGCCGAGGGCTACCCCGGCCGCCGCTACTACGGCGGCTGCGAGCACGTCGACGTCGTCGAGCAGATCGCCATCGACCGCATCAAGGCGCTGTTCGGCGCCGAGGCCGCGAACGTCCAGCCGCACTCCGGTGCGCAGGCCAACGCCGCCGCGATGTTCGCGCTGCTCAAGCCGGGCGACACGATCATGGGCCTGAACCTGGCCCACGGCGGTCACCTGACCCACGGCATGAAGATCAACTTCTCCGGCAAGCTCTACAACGTGGTCCCGTACCACGTCGACGAGACCGGCGTCGTGGACATGGCCGAGGTCGAGCGTCTGGCCAAGGAGTCCAAGCCGAAGCTGATCGTCGCCGGCTGGTCCGCGTACCCCCGTCAGCTGGACTTCGCCGCCTTCCGCCGCATCGCGGACGAGGTCGGCGCGTACCTCATGGTCGACATGGCGCACTTCGCCGGTCTGGTGGCCGCGGGGCTGCACCCCAACCCGGTGCCGCACGCCCACGTCGTCACGACCACCACGCACAAGACCCTCGGCGGTCCGCGCGGTGGCGTCATCCTGTCGACGCAGGAGCTCGCCAAGAAGATCAACTCCGCGGTCTTCCCGGGCCAGCAGGGCGGCCCGCTGGAGCACGTGATCGCGGCCAAGGCGGTCTCGTTCAAGGTGGCGGCGACGGAGGAGTTCAAGGAGCGCCAGCAGCGCACCCTGGACGGCGCCCGCATCCTCGCCGAGCGCCTGGTCCAGCCGGACGTCACCGAGGTCGGTGTCTCCGTGCTGTCCGGCGGTACGGACGTCCACCTGGTCCTCGTCGACCTGCGCAACTCCGAGCTGGACGGCCAGCAGGCCGAGGACCGGCTCCACGAGCTGGGCATCACGGTCAACCGGAACGCCATCCCGAACGACCCGCGGCCGCCGATGGTCACCTCGGGTCTGCGGATCGGTACGCCGGCCCTGGCGACCCGCGGTTTCCAGACCGAGGACTTCACCGAGGTCGCGGAGATCATCGCCGCCGCCCTCAAGCCGTCCTACGACGCGGACGCCCTGAAGGCCCGCGTCGTCGCGCTGGCCGAGAAGTTCCCGCTGTACCCCGGCCTGAAGTAATCCGGACAAGTTCTGGTAACACGTTGGGGCGGGGCACCGCGCACACTGAACTGTGAGCGCGGTGCCCCGTCCCATGCCCCGCCCTCCGGGCCGCCCGGCCCGTACCGCACCACCCGGCAGACGACGATGTCTACCAACCCCTGAGGAGTCACCCGTGGCCATCTCGGTCTTCGACCTGTTCTCGATCGGCATCGGCCCGTCCAGCTCCCATACGGTCGGCCCGATGCGCGCCGCCCGGATGTTCGCGCGCCGGCTGAAGAACGAGGGCCTGATCGCCCACACCGCCTCGATACGCGCCGAGCTGTACGGCTCGCTCGGTGCGACCGGGCACGGCCACGGCACCCCCAAGGCCGTGCTGCTCGGCCTGGAGGGCGAGTCGCCCCGCACCGTCGACGTGGAGTCCGCCGACGACCGGGTCGAGCAGATCCGTACCACCGGCCGGATCAACCTCCTCGGCATGCACGAGATCGACTTCGACGCCGACGAGCAGCTGATCCTGCACCGCCGCAAGGCCCTCCCGTACCACGCGAACGGCATGACGATCTTCGCCTTCGACCGCGAGGGCGCCCCGCTCCTGGAGAAGACCTACTACTCGGTCGGCGGCGGCTTCGTCGTGGACGAGGACGCGGTGGGCGAGGACCGGATCGTGCTCGACGACACCGTCCTCAAGCACCCCTTCCGCACCGGCGACGAACTGCTGCGGCTCTCGAAGGACACCGGCCTGTCCATCTCCTCGCTGATGCTGGAGAACGAGCGGGCCTGGCGCACCGAGGACGAGATCCGCTCGGGCCTGCTGGACATCTGGCGCGTCATGCAGGCCTGCGTCTCGCGCGGCATGTCCCGCGAGGGCATCCTGCCCGGCGGCCTCAAGGTCCGCCGCCGCGCCGCGAACACCGCCCGCCAGCTGCGCGCCGAGGGCGACCCCCAGACCCACGCGATGGAGTGGATCACCCTCTACGCGATGGCGGTCAACGAGGAGAACGCGGCGGGCGGCCGGGTCGTCACCGCCCCCACCAACGGCGCCGCGGGCATCATCCCGGCCGTCCTGCACTACTACATGAACTTCGCGGCCGGCGGCGCCACCGAGGCGGAGAAGGAGGACGGCGTCGTCCGCTTCCTCCTCGCCGCCGGAGCCATCGGCATGCTCTTCAAGGAGAACGCCTCCATCTCCGGCGCCGAGGTCGGCTGCCAGGGCGAGGTCGGCTCCGCCTGCTCCATGGCCGCGGGCGCCCTCGCCGAGGTCCTCGGCGGCACCCCCGAGCAGGTCGAGAACGCCGCCGAGATCGGCATGGAACACAACCTCGGCCTCACCTGCGACCCGGTCGGCGGCCTCGTCCAGATCCCGTGCATCGAGCGCAACGGCATGGCCGCGGTCAAGGCCGTCACGGCGGCGAAGATGGCGCTGCGCGGCGACGGCAGCCACAAGGTCTCCCTCGACAAGGTCATCAAGACCATGAAGGAGACGGGCGCGGACATGAGCGTGAAGTACAAGGAGACGGCGCGGGGCGGGCTCGCGGTGAACATCATCGAGTGCTGAGGATCCAGGTCCTGATAGCGGCGCCCGGAGGCCGTGGGACGCCGGTTCGCACGACGTGCCCTGGCCGGTCTACCCGCTGATCGCCGGCGGCCTCGCGCTGCTGGTGTTCTTCCCCAGGGTCACCAGGGTGATCCCGGCACCGCTGGTCTCGGTCGTCGTCCTCACGGTCATCACCGTCGCCGCCGGGATCGCCGTCCCGACCGTGGGCGACCGGGGCGACCTGCCGTCCTCGCTGCCGGTGCCCGGCCTGCCGGATGTGCCGTTCACGCCGGACACGACGAACAGCGCGGCAAGACCGTCGAGATCGTCGGCCTGAACGAGCCGAGCGCCGCGATGCACAAGACCCTCAGCGGCGAACTCACCGGCAGCCACTGACCTCGGGCGCTGCCTGTCACGGCACCGGTCGACCCCGCAGGGTCACCCCGTACCTCGTGCGCAGGCGGTCGATCTCCCACCACGCCACGGCCGAGACCGAGACCGGGCCACCGATCAGGGCGCAGATCCGGATGAACGGCGGGCCCGGCGGCATGCCGTCCGTGATCAGGTTGATGGCCGCCAGCTCCCACACCAGCACACCGGTCAGCAGGGCCGGAAGCGCGGAGTGCACCTCGGAGGTACCGAACACGGTGCGGACCATCGTCGCGGACGCGAAGAAGACGAAGAACACCGTCCACACCTCCGGAGCGGTCAGGGCGAGCGCGACGAGCGGAGTGAACCACTGGTTCTCCAGACTCTGTCCCGCGAACACGATGGCCACGAACAGCAGCAGAACCGCCGTGAACGCGGCAACGTACATCAGGGCGGAGCGCATGGCGGGGCGCAGGCGCGCTCGCATGCCCGGCCGCGCGACCTCGGGTGCGATCCGGAACAGGCCGAGGATCACCAGGGGCGCGGTGAGCAGCAGCAGCCACGGGGTGACGGCGAGCCGGAGCGCGTACTGCTCCGGAACCTCCGCGAAGTCCGACGTGGTGCCGTAGACGACGAGGATCAGCAACGACGTGGTCAGCGCCGCCCAGGCCCTGATCCGCTGCACGCGCGTCACCTGCGGATCCAGGATGCGGCGGCGGGCGTGCGGGGGGAACCTCAGGTGCGCCTGGCGGCGGGCCGAGCGGGCCAGTGGGTAGGCCGGGACGAGCAGGAGCAGAGGAGTGAAGCAGAACAGGAGCAGGGCCCACACGCAGCCGTGGATGGGCAGACGCCGCAGCAGCTCCATCAGCGGCGGCCAGTCGCCGTCGCGGAACTGCTGCCACAGCGAGCGGTAGGGCACGTACGGGCCGTAGGGCGGCGGACCCTGGGGCGGATACGGCCCCGGGTACGGTCCCGGATACGGATGGGGACCGGGCTGCGGGGGCACGCCTGGTGGTGGCGGTGGCTGCCCGTTCGGCTGCCACGACGGGCCGTACGGATTGTGTCCCCCGAAAGTCACGCCGAATTCCCTTCCTGAGATGTGCGACGGGTGTGCCGCGGAACGATCCTGGTGAGTCTCCGCCAGCAGTCAACATCCAAGGCTGCGGCGGAACA
Source organism: Streptomyces sp. NBC_01591 (assembly GCF_035918155.1). NCBI lineage: Bacteria > Bacillati > Actinomycetota > Actinomycetes > Kitasatosporales > Streptomycetaceae > Streptomyces > Streptomyces sp. NBC_01591. Next base: position 6,186,547 of record NZ_CP109327.1, on the reverse strand, counting down.
TGGGGTGGTGCGCACCTGCCCGGCAATCGCCCCGGAATCGCCCTGCCCCTGGCCCGGCCGGGCTGGCACGATCACCGCATGCGAACCGTGTACGCGCTTCTTGTGGGCATCGACGACTATCCGGACAAGCCGCTGAGCGGTTGCATCAACGACGTGGCGGAGGCGGAGAGTTGGCTCCGGCAGCAGGGCGGGCCCGATCCGGAGATCCTCTTGCTGCGCGACAAGGAGGCGACCAGGGCGGCGGTGGTCGACCGTATCAGGACGCATCTGGGGCGCAGCGGTCCGGGCGACACGGCGCTGCTGTGGTTCAGCGGGCACGGCAGCGAGCACGCGAGCGACGATCCCCGTGCGGCGACCGGCCGGAGTCAGGCGCTCGTGTGCGCCGACAGCCTGGACGCGGGCGGGCAGCCGTTGCTCCAGGACACCGAACTCGGCGCCCTCCTCGACGAGATCGCGGCGCGCGGCGCGCATGTCGTCGCCGTGCTCGACTGCTGCCACTCCGGCGGTGCGAGCCGCAAGCTCCCGCCCGGTGCGCGCTCGCGGGGCGTGGCATGGCAGCCGTGGTGGCGCAAGGACGGTGCGGGGGCCTCGCGCGGTGCGGGTGCGCAGGGGGCCGAGCCGCGTCGGCATGTGCTGCTCGCCGCGTGCCGGGAGCAGGAGGTCGCGTACGAGGCGCTGGTGGACGGCGAGTCGCGCGGATACTTCAGCCACTCGTTGGTACACGCGCTGCGGCGGCTCGGCCCGGCGGCCACGTACGGGAAGGTGCACGCGCTCGCGGAGGAGCGGGTGCGCGGCCGGCATCACGCGCAGCATCCCGAGTTGCGCGGGCCGGAGCACTTGCGTTTCCTGTACGGCGGCGCGCTGACCGTTTCGCCGTTCCTGCTCCGGCACACGGTGTCGGGGTGGGAGGTCAATTGCGGTCATGTGCACGGACTGCGGTCCGCAGGCGCCGAGTTCACCCTGGTCGAGGAGGACGGCGCTCGGCGGGCCGACGCGCCGCGGACGGTGGTCGTACGGGAGGTGCGGCCCGAGTCGGCGCTGGTGGAACCGGTCGGCTGGACGCCGGGGCGGGACGATCTCACGACGGTGTACGGGGTGACACCATCGGCGATGGCGTTTCCGCCGGCCGCGGTGACGGTCGTCGGCGACCCCGTGGCTGTCGGGATGATGACGGCGGCCGTGGACGGTGCGCCGATGCTGTCCAGCGGGGGCTCCGGGCTGCCGCTGCGGCTGGAGGTCGGTGGCGGCTCGGCCCGGGTGACCGGGGGCGACGGGCATCCGGTCGGCCCGCTGCCGCTGCGGTCGCCCGACGATGCCGCCCGGGTGGCCGACTGCCTGTCCCACATCGCCCGTTGGCATCAGCTGAAGGATCTCACCAACCCGGACCCGTGGCTGTCGTCGCTGGTGCGGGTGACGGTCGAGCCGCTGGTCGGCGATCTGTGGCACTCGGCGACGGGCGAGGTCGTCTGCGCGTACACGCGGGACGGCCGGGAGCCGCAGGTGATGGTGCGGGTCCACAACGACTCCCCGCACATGCTGTGGTGCGTGCTGCTCGATCTGGCGGACGACTACGAGTCGTCGCCCGGCCTGTTCGAGGGCGACTTCGTGGCGCCCGGGCACGCGGGGACGGCGCGGTACGGCGAGCCGGTGTGGCTGCGGCTGCCGCCCGGCCGTTTCCTGGTTAGGGGTTCGTTCGCCCGGGACTGGCTGAAGCTGATCGTCGCCGAGAACGAGTGGAACGTGGCCCCGTTCCGGCTGCCGGCCTGGTCCCCGGACGCCCCGGGGACGGGGCGCGGCGGCGTGGCTCCGGGGGACGGGGACGGTCTGCTGCGGTTCGCTCCGCCGCCGGGTGCCCGTAGCGCGGGCGGTCCGGCCCGGGACGTGGGGCGGTGGGGCACCGTCTCGGTGCCGGTGCGCACGGTGCTGCCCTGACCTCACCAGCCGAGGTGGGTGAAGCCTGCCCAGCCGGTCGGGTCGGCGGCGTCGATCAGCGGCACTCGCGCCGCCATGTCCGCGGGCATTCCGGCCGGCGTCCTGCGCCCCTTGTCGAGCATCCACAACTGGGCGTCGCGCAGGGCCTGTCCGGGCGTCCGGCGCTCGCGGCACATGTAGTGGTGGGTCATGTACATCAGCACGGACGTGGCCGCGTCCGGTACCGGCCACAGGGAACCGAGCACCGAGCGTGCGCCCGCGACGAGGAACGCGGTGGAGAGGCTGTAGGCCTCGTCGTAGCCGTGCCCGGACACATTGGTGCTGCATGCCGCGAGTACGACGAGTTCCAGGTGGCGGTATCGGGCGGTGCCCTCGGTCAGTTCCTCGGCGTTCAGGTGCCCGCCGGACAGTTTGAGGTACGCGCTGTTCCGCAGGCCCTGGCGCACCTCGCCGTGGCAGGCCAGGTGCAGCAGTCCGCCGCGTTGCCGGCCCAGCCAGTCGGCCACGGCGGCGGGCGTGGCGGTGCCGGGGCCGAGGAGTTCGCCGTCCGGGTAGAAGGTGCGGAAGATGGCCTCGGCCTCCTTGCCCGCGTGGAGCAGGTCGCGGGTCGGGTCGCCGACGACGAGGGCCTGCCGGGTGCCGGCGGAGGGCCGGGTGGCCACCTCGCACAGCAGGCGGGCGGAGGGGGTGTACGAGATCTCTGCCTCGTGGCACGCGTACCGATGTGCGCCGTGCCGGCCGGACAGGCGCGCGGCGTGCCAGGGGACGACGCCCAGCTCCGCCATCGGCACCAGCACCATGGCCGGGACCCGGCCCCGTCTTCGGGACACCTCCTTGAGCAGTGGCTCCATCACCGCTTCGCCCGCCCAGTCGCACAGCCGCTCCAGCGCGGCACGGCCTTCGCCCTGCGTGGGCGGCTGCGGCCGGGGCGTACTCGCGGTGGGTCCGCCGGCGGTGCGGCCGGGGGCTCCGGTGGACCGGTAGCCCGTCAACGCGTCATCGGAGACGGTGAGTCGGGGAAGCTTCAGCGCCTTGGCCGTGCCGTCGGCGGAGACGATCAGCGCCGTTCCGGGCACGCCGTCGCCGCCGGGCACCAGATAGACCAGCGCGGTGCGGCCCATGGCGTGCAGCGCCCGGCCGATGTCCGCGATGGCGGGGACGTCCAGCAGCCGCTGCCGGTGCGGGGACGCGGCGAGTGCCTGGAGGACACGGCGTCGGAGCCGGCTGGAGGGGCCCGAGGCCGGAGGCGGGGCGGTCGCGGCGGCCTCGGGGCCCGGTTCGGGTGCGACGCCCCCTGCGGCCCGCCACTCGTCGGCGGGACCGGACTGCCCGAGGGCGTCCAGCATGTCGGGGACGGTGGCGGCGACGGTCGCCGCGTGCAGGACGAGGCCGCGTCCGGCATCCAGGGCGCGTACGGCGTCGTCGTGGGCGCCGTCGGCCAGGCACCAGCGGGCCACGCCGAGCGCCTGCTCGCCGGCCCGGCGGCCGGTCTCGGCGGCGTGCACCGTACCGGACTGGAGGAGGACGCTCCAGGTGGCAGCGCGCAGCGCGTCGAGGCCGACGCGGCGGGACTCGGCGTGGTTCAGACGGGTGGCGCGGGCGTCGAGCACCTGGTTGTCGCCGCGGAACCGGTAGCCCGAGGCCAGGGACATCCCGAGGGAGTTCCACAGCGGGTGCGCCGGGCCACCGGCCAGGCGCAGGGTGTGCTTCAGCCAGGAGATGCCCTGGTCGAGGTGGCCGGGGCGGTCGGCGCGCGGGACCGACGCCATTCCGCCGAGGAAGAGGTGGGCGGTGCCGAGCGCCTGGGCGTTGCGGATCCAACGTTCGTCGTCGGGTTCGAGGAGGTCCAGGGCGTCCTGGAGCAGTCGCATGGCCTCGATGGCACCCCTGGCGTTGCCCGCGAACAAGGCTCTGCCGACACTGCTGGCGCCCGCCTCGCCGAGCCGGTCGGCCTGTCCTTCGCGCGGCAGCAGTGCGATCTGCCGCCGTACCTCGTCGAGGTCGGGGGTGGCCACCATGCCGGAGGAGTCGGGGAAGAGCCGTCCGGTGCGCCGGCTGCGCAGGATCTCCAGGTTGGCCCTGGCGACATCGAGGTTGGACTCCATCCCGATCCGGTCCATGTGGTCGGGGGACAGTTGCGCGACGACGGCTTCCAGCTCGCCGATGTGCCGGGCGAGCGCGGTCTCGTCCTCGCGCCGGACGGCCTGGTGCGAACGGAACACGGCGAGCTGCCCGTCGAAGCCCTGGCGCATTCCGGCGTCGAAGGACGGCGAGTTCCGCAACCGGGCCAGGTCCTCCACGGCCGAGTCGAAATCGTCCTCGCCGCCGCCGGTCTGGGCGAGGTGGGCACGGAGTCCGGCGTGGGCCGCGTCGAGCGCGTCCCGTTCCCGGCTGCCGGGCGGGAAGGCGTCGCGGTTCTGCTCGATCCGGGCGATCGCCGCCTCCATCTCGGCGGGGGTCTCGATCCGTTGCAGTCCGGACATGCTGTTCACGGCCGCGATCGACGCCCGCCAGCGGTCGCCGGGTCCGTGGGCCTCGGCCTCTCTCTGGAGTTCGTCCAGCTGGTGCTGCTCGCCGACGGGCCGGTGGTACCGCAGCATCGGCAGGACGGCGAGGATCTGCCCGGCGCGCATGCCGGACATCGCGGTCCCGTGCACAAGAGCCTTCCAGTCGGTGTGGAGCCGCTCCCACGCCTCCTCGGCCGTGGCGCAGCCGAGCCGGTCCAGGACCAGGTCGGCGGCCCGGGTGAGGTCCTGGGCGTCGGTCCTGCCCGCGAGGAGCGACTGCTGGATCTCGTACAGGAGGGACTGGAGGTCGTACGGCTTCCCCGACATGTCTAGCTCATCCATTCCTGCTGTCGTGGCGCGGCCTGCGTGCGGTACGGGGCGAGGACACCGTTCAGCCATCGCTCGCCGTCCTCGGTCCCGAAGTCGATCCGGGGGGCGCCGGTGGGTTCGAGGGGCGGTGCCTCGCACCGGTCCTCGAACAGGACGGCCACGCGGTCGGCGGGCTCCCGTTTGGAGGGCCAGACGAAGCCCTGCGCCCAGGGCGCGGTCCTGCGGCGGATCCAGTGGCCCCAGTCGCGGGTCTGCGGGTAGTCCGCGCCCTCGGCGTGCACGAGCCACGAGTCCTGGGCGACCGCTGCCAGATCCCTGCCGGACATCAGCGGCACCACGTCCACATCGGTGGCCAGGCGCAGGAAGGACAGGCTGCGGCGCTCGAAGGCGACGCGCGGGAGCAGGCGCGCACCGCCGTCGCCGTCGCCGTCGAAGGGGAGCGAGCGCAGCAGGACCTCGCACACGGCGGCGCCGACGCCGAACCCGACGTACAGGTAGCCGTACTTCTCGTACGGGGTGCTGTCGAAGCGTCCGCCGTAGTAGAAGGCGTGCGCGGGCTCGGGATTGAAGGCGATCGGGTCGCGATGGGTGCTGTGGACGCGGTGGACGGGGGTGCCTGCGGGCAGCGTCACGCGGTCGGGCTCGCTGGGAAGTTCCTCGGGGGGCGGGTACTTGGGCACGGTCTACCACTCCCCGCCCGCGACGGTGAGCGCGCGGGCGGCGCCCAGGAGTTCGGGGTCGCGGCTCTGCCCGAGCAGGCCTGCGGGCGGGGTGCCCGTCCACGCGTTCGCAGAGAGCCACCAGTCTGCGGCGCCCCAGGGGTCCCGGTCGGCGCGCAGCACATCGGCCACCTCCAGGACGACCTCCCACGGCATGGCCCCGGCCTCGAACTGGAAGGCGGGCAGCTGCCGCTCGCCGTTCTCGCGGGTCAGGACGATCAGCCGGGGGTCGGTGGGCCCCGTCTCGCGCGGGCTCGATGCCGGTGCCCGCAGCAGGCGTTCGCGCACCGGGCCGAGGAGCGGGCCGACCATCGGGTTGCCGTCGATCACGAGCATGCAGAGGTCCATGACGTCGAAGCCCTCGTGGACGGCCGACGGGGAGGTGCCCGCGAACCGTTCCGTGCCGCCGTCGCCGCGGAGCCGGGCCGCCTCGTGGTCCGGAAGCGCGTCGAGCACGGCGCGCACCGCGCGGTCCGCCGCTCTTCGGTCCGCCTCGGCCGGCTCGCCCTCGGCCGGGCGGCCCCGGTCGTGCGTCCGCAGGCCGGTGCGTAACTCGGCCAGCAGGGTGCGCAACGCCGGGTGTGCGTAGGGGTCGAGCAACGGCCCGAGCCGGGGCCAGTCGGCCGCGACGGCGGCGAGCATCATGAAGGGGTTCACCCGCACCCATGTCCTCTCTGTTCGCGGGATCCGGTCCGTTCCTGAGGTCCGGCCCGGTCGGGCCGACCGCCGGTGAGAACGTCCGTCACCAGGTCCGCCACGAGTGGTCTGCGCACGATCAGATGCAGCTCGCGGTCCGGGTCGGCGTCCGCGGCGAGCGCCGTCCACAGGGCGCTGACGCTGGTCTCCGGCGTGAGCCCGCCGCGTCCCGCGCCGAGGAGCGGGAAGCAGACGGACCGCAGCGGCGGCGTATGGGCGTCGCGTTCCTGCGACATCAGGGCCAGGGCGCGGGCGGCCGCGGCGACGACGTTCTGCGGGGTGACCTCGTAGCCGTTGGTGCCGGGCCTGGGGATGGTGACCGCCGCGTGGTAGATGCGGCGGACACCCTGCTCCGCCAGGGCGCCCGGACCGGTGGGCGCGACGGTGCCGGGCAGGGCGGGGCGGTGCAGTACGCCGTGTTTCCTGCGCCACTCGGCCAGTTCCTCGTGGACGGGGTCCGCGATCACGTCGCCCGCGGCGTCGCGCACCGCGCCCGCCCGGCGCAGTGAGGCCGAGACGGACGCCTTGTACGTCTCCGGGAGTCCCAGGTGGGTGTTGCTCGGCGAGACGATCACGTCCACGTCCCGCAGGAGTTCGACGGGGTGGGTGTGCAGGGTCACCGTCAGGGGTCTGCCGGACCGGGTCAGGTGCAGGGTGCGGTGCTGGAGGTGCGGCGCCAGCATGACGGCGTCGGCCGCCGCGGCGTCCCGGTTCCCGTTGCCGGCGATCCAGCACACCCACTCGGCGATCTGCCCGAGGACCATCTCCTCCTGGCTCTTGCGGAAGCGCTCCACGCTGAGGCTGTACACCTCGGCGGCGAGCCGGCGCCGGTCGGCGGCCGCCCGGTCGCGCATGCCCGGCGCCAGTCCCAGCGTGCGCTCGGCCGCCGCCTGGAGGTCCCCGCCGCCGAGCCGGGAGACGGCCGCGCGCAACAGGTTCTCGACGTCGACCGGCCAGGCGTCGGTCACGGCGCCCGGCACCGACGCGGCGGCCCGGCGCAGCAGGGGCAGGTCGAGTCCGCGGAGCCGCACCAGCCCCTCCAGGCGGATCATCTTCACCTCCCGCAGAACCGACGCAACGTCAAACTGTCCGGCGCGAGTTGGCATGGGCCCATGATCGTGCGCCGGTCATGGCATCACAAGGTGCGCCGGGCCGTCCGTTCACGCTAGGCGTCGGCGGGAGGCCCGTCGGGTCGGCAGCGGGTCGTCACCGGGTCGGCGCCACGGGCGGGAGGGCCCCTCCGGTGCGGCGCATCCGCCGGACAGGCCCTGGTCCCGATCAGCGCAGGTGCACCGGCAGCGATTCGATGCCGTACACGATGGACAGCTTGCGGAAGGCCAGGTCCTGGGGCGGGACTGCGAGCCGCATCCCGGGAAACCGCCGGACCAGGGCCGGGTAGGCCGTGCGCAGTTCCATCCGCGCCAGTTCGGCGCCGACGCAGCGGTGGATGCCGTGGCCGAAGGCGAGATGACCGGCCGAGGGGATGCGGTCCAGGTCGAAGCGCCCGTCGTCCGTGACGTACCCGGCATCGCGGTTGGCGCCGCTCAGCGAGCAGAGCACCATGTCGCCCTGGGGAATGACCACTCCGCCGATCTCGATGTCGTGGCGGGCGAACCGGGGGAAGGCGATCTGCACCGCGGAGAGGTAGCGCAGCACCTCCTCGACGAAGGGGGCGGTCATGGCGTCGTCGTCACGTATTCGATCGAGGACGTCCGCGTTCTGCAGCAGTACGAGGGAGCCGAGCGCGATGGTGCTGGCGGTCGTCTCGAACCCGCCGGTGAGCACACCGTCGGCGAGGCCCGCGAGTTCCTCGTCGTCGACGCTGTCGCCGTGCTCCCGCACGATCATGCCGAGCAGGCCGTCGCCCGGCTTCGCCCGCTGTGCCTTGACGACGTCCCTGAAGTACGCCAGCGACTCCGACATCGCGCCGAAGGGCGCGGTCGTCCCGGCGAAGAGGTCGAAGCGGTCCATGGCGAGCTGCTGGAAGTCGTCGCGGTCCTCGTACGGCACGCCGAGCAGCTCGCAGATCGTCAGCGAGGGGATCGGCAGCGCGAACTCCTGCACCAGGTCGACCGGGCCCCGGGCGGCTTCCATCGCGTCCAGGCGTTCCTCGACGATGGCATCGATCCTGGGGGTCAGGCGCCGCAGCCGGCGCATCGTGAACTCCGGGGTCAGGATGCGGCGCAGTCGCGTGTGGACGGGAGGATCGTTGAAACCGAGTCCGCCGGGACTCTGCTCGGCGGCCACTCCGGCGTTCGACGCGAGGTGGGCAAAGTCGGTGCTGAATCCGTCGGCCGAGCCGAGGACGGCTTTCGACTCCTCGTAGCCGCTGACCACCCAGGCGTCCATGCCGAACGGCAACGAGACCTTGTGCACCGGCCGCTTCACCCGGGTCCTGGCCAGTTTGTCCACCGTGTCGAGGCCGTCCCTGCGCAGCATCATCAGCAGGTCGTCGGGGAGCAGCCTGACCGTGGAGGACCCGATCCCGTACTTCTGGATCCTGGACAGGTAAGTTCGCCCGATCCGGGCGGTGATACGAGAGCGGAACGTCGTAGTCAATCTGCACTCCAGGAGTCGTCGCGCGGTCCGCACACACGGTGCGGACGTGAAACAGCTGTGCAGCAGGCGCGGAAGTGGATAGTGGCCGGCGGCGACACGGCTTGTGCCAAACGGCATTCTGTCTCAGAGCGTGAGCAATCAGCGCCCCGGTGGCACCGGATCCGTCCTGCGGCGACCGGACAGCGGCGGCCTGTGATCGTGCGCACACGCCCGGGGCGAATGCTCCGTGTCCGGCTCTCCTTGCCCGTACCGGACCAGCGGTGGTTCTGTCACAGCCTCTCAACAGCACCACAGGCCCCGATTGCCTCCGGTCCTGGGAAGTTGATAGGCATGACCAGACATTTGTTTGCTCAGGGTTCGACAGGGGGACTGAATGAAGTTCGACATGGGGGCGCAGGTTCTGACGAGCCTGTCGTCGAAGTCGCGTGGGTCGAGTGATGACCTGGGGACCTTGATCCGTCAGTTGCTTCAGGCGGCGGCGCCGTTGGAGGGAAAGTTCAACGGTGCGGGCCGTGCGGCGTTCGACTCGTTCAAGGGTCGTTCGGACGAGATCACGGCGGCGTTGAACGGTTCGCTCTCGGCTCTTCTCGGCGGTCAGTCGGGGATGGAGCAGGCGTTCGGTTCGGGTGACCAGGAGCAGGGTGACAACGCGCGGCAGCAGATGTCGGCGGCGAATTTCGACGCGGCGCGCTTCGGCGGCCGGTGACAAGCGGGGGTTGGGTTTCTGATGGCTGGTAACAGTGACCGTCGTTCGTACGACATCGGCGCGTCCACGGACGCGCAGGGCAACATCCAGGTGGTGATCGCGCGGCTGGAGGAAGTGATCGCGGCGCGCGACGGCCAGGTCAAGGCGGCGATGGCGGACTTCACCGCCGATGGCGTGGCGGACGAGTACCACGGCAAGGAAATGCGGTGGAACCGTTCGTCGCAGGAAGTCAAGAACATCATCCAGCTGCTGAAGACGACGCTGGAGAAGAACGACGGCACGGCGCAGCACACGATCACGCGCGCGAAGGCAGCGGTCGACAACATCGGCTGAGCCTTCCGTTCTCTTCCTGACCAAGGTTCGTCCGGCTGATGCGACCGGCTGTTTCACGGGGGATGTCGTGGTGACTGGATGGGGCCCGAAACCGCAGGGGTGCTCGGGGGTGCGCTGAAGGCGGAGAAGCCCGGGGGCGAACGAAGTGATCAAGCCTGAGGCGATGACACCTCCCCGAATCGACATCGACGATCCAGAATTCGAAATGGATGAAGGTGAGGTCGTCTTCTGTCGAGGAGAGCATTTCACCGGCGAAGTGGTCGAATACCAAAAGGGTGCGCTCGTCAGCCTCGTCACTTACAAGGACGGGGTTGAGGACGGCCCCTCCAAGGAGTGGTACATGGGTGGGACCCTGAGGTCCGAGGGAGTGCTGCGAGGCGGGTTCCCTGTCGGTGAGTCCAAGACATGGCACCCCAACGGGAGGCCGGCCGCGCGCGTGCTCATGAGCGCGAACGGACTGCGGCAGTTGGAGATCACCGAGTGGGACGAGGAAGGGAACCTGACGAAGGAGTGGCGCGCCGAGCGCGGTTGATGCCGGACCAGCCGTGGCGCGACGTGACACGGATCGACATCGACGACCCCGAAGTCGACATGGACCGGGGGCAGCGCCTGCTGTACAGAGGGGAACTCTTCACCGGCGAGGTCGAGGAGCATCTGGGCGGTGCCCTCGTCAGCCTGGACTCCTACGTGGAAGGGGTGCAGCACGGCCCCAGTCGCGAGTGGTACGAGGACGGCACACTCCGGTCCGAGGCGACAGCCCGCGAGGGACGTCCGGCAGGGGTGTCCGGGGAGTGGCACCCGAACGGTGTGCTCGCCGCCGAGGTGGAGTTCTCCGAGAACGGTCTGCGCACGCTGGCGGAACGCCGGTGGGACGAAGAGGGCCAACCGACGAAGAACTGGCGTGCGGACGAACGGTTGCCGCCCAGGATCGTGTGAACGAAGTGAAGATCGGCCGGAGATCATCGGGAGCCCCGTCGCGCCCGGAGGGCTCGCCGGCCTCCGCGGCGCGATCAAGTGCCTCGTCTTCGCACCTCATTGCCTGCGCCGCGCTTCCGTGACCATGTCACAGCCTGTCCACAGACCTGAGGTCCTCGATTGCTTCAGCACCCCGGAATTGATAGGCATGGTCAGCACATTTGTTTGCTCAGGGTTCGACAGGGGGACTGAATGAAGTTCGACATGGGGGCGCAGGTTCTGACGAGCCTGTCGTCGAAGTCGCGTGGGTCGAGTGATGACCTGGGGACCTTGATCCGTCAGTTGCTTCAGGCGGCGGCGCCGTTGGAGGGAAAGTTCAACGGTGCGGGCCGTGCGGCGTTCGACTCGTTCAAGGGTCGTTCGGACGAGATCACGGCGGCGTTGAACGGTTCGCTCTCGGCTCTTCTCGGCGGTCAGTCGGGGATGGAGCAGGCGTTCGGTTCGGGTGACCAGGAGCAGGGTGACAACGCGCGGCAGCAGATGTCGGCGGCGAATTTCGACGCGGCGCGCTTCGGCGGCCGGTGACAAGCGGGGGTTGGGTTTCTGATGGCTGGTAACAGTGACCGTCGTTCGTACGACATCGGCGCGTCCACGGACGCGCAGGGCAACATCCAGGTGGTGATCGCGCGGCTGGAGGAAGTGATCGCGGCGCGCGACGGCCAGGTCAAGGCGGCGATGGCGGACTTCACGGCCGATGGCGTGGCGGACGAGTACCACGGCAAGGAAATGCGGTGGAACCGTTCGTCGCAGGAAGTCAAGAACATCATCCAGCTGCTGAAGACGACGCTGGAGAAGAACGACGGCACGGCGCAGCACACGATCACGCGCGCGAAGGCAGCGGTCGACAACATCGGCTGACTCGCCCGGGAAACCTGCCTGGGGTGGGTTCGGGGTCGGGGCGGTAACGGGGAGCATGAGGTAGCGCATGACCGGGTGGGATCTGAAGCCGCAAGGTATTCAGGGTGTGCTGAAGACGACGGGTGAGGTCGCGTCGAAGATTCAGACACACGCGACGTCGTACGGGGATCATCTGTCGTCGGCGGCGTCGAGTGCGGGCACGATCAGTGCCGAGGGCGGCGGCGACGGCGGTGGCGGTGGCGGCAAGGGCGGGGAGCAGGCCGTGGGTGGTCTGGTCGCGCTGGCGTTGTCGAAGTTCGCGGAGCACACCACCCCGGATCTGAAGTTCATCGCGGCACGGGCGGGGAAGTCCCTGACGGGTGCGGTGGACGCGACGACCGCGTACCTGAACGGTGACCTCGACATGGCCGCCGAGGCGCAGCGCAAGGCGCTCGGTGCGGTGGATCTGGATCCGAAGAAGCCGGGGGTGCAGTCGCGGTGATCAAGCCTGAGGCGATTCCGCAGTACACGGGTGATCTGGGTCAGCTGGAGAAGGACCATGCGAGTCTGAAGACCGATGCGGGTCATATCCGGGACACCGGTTCGTCCGTCCATACCCATTTCCAGGCGCTGTCGGCGTACTACAAGGCTCCGGAGGCGGAGCAGTTGTTCGCGTCGACGAAGCCGGTGAAGGACCGGGCGGACGGTTTCGCGGACGATCTGGAGAAGGTCGCCTCCTCGTTGTCGGACTACGCGACGGAGATCCGTCCGCTGGTCACGAAGCTCGCGCAGCTCAAGACGGACGCGACGACGTTCGTGAACGACAACAAGGACGACGACGAGTGGGAGTACGACGGGGACAAGGTCGAGGAGCACAACAAGCTCCGCGATGACATCACCGCGACCGTCGCCGCGTTCTGGGCCGCCGAACGCACTTGTCACAACAAGATCACCGCGCTGTTCGGCGGAACACAGATGGTCGCCGGGGACGGGTCCGAACGCAAGGACCAGTACGGGTTCAACGCGGACGACCTGAAGAACGCGAAGCTTCCCTGGGGCGACCCGGTCGAGGAGAAGCACCACTGGTACGAAGTCGGCCACTGGGTCAAGTCGTTCGTCTGGGACGGACTGATCGTCGACGGGATCTGGGGCACCATCAAGGGCCTGGGAACCCTGGTCGGGTTCGGTGGCTGGGAAGCAATGGGACAGGCCTGGAAGGGCCTGGCCCAGCTCGCGACCGGCCTCGTCATCAGCGCCGTCCCCGGCGCCAGCACCCTGTTCTGGACCCTGCCCGACGACAAACTGCCCTCCTGGCTCCGCGACTCACGCACCGCGATGAAGGAGACCGGCAAAGCCCTGGTCGCGTGGGACGAGTGGGGCAAGAACCCCGGCCGGGCAGCCGGCGCCGTCACCTTCAACGTCCTGACCACCGTGTTCACCGGAGGCGCCGGCGGCGCCGCCGCAGGGGCCGGGAAGGCCGGCGCGGTCGCGAAGGTCCTGTCCGTCGCGGGCAAGGCCGGCAAGGTCATCGACCCCATGACCTACATCGCCAAGGGCGCCGGCGCGGGCCTGTCCAAGATCGGCGACATCACCAAGGGCCTCAAGGGCATCACCAACATCGAGATCCCCAGGCTCCCCGACGACGCGATCACCCTGCCCGAAGGCACGATCCACCTCCCCGACGGCACCGTCCACCTCCCCGAAGGCGCCGCCATCCCCGAAGGCGGCGTCAAACTCCCCGACGGCAACGTCAAACTTCCCGACGACGTCCCCGTCCTGCCCGAAGGCACCACCAAACTCCCCACCCACACCGACGTCCCCGTCCAGTACTTCGACAACGAAGGCAACCTCCTCGACGAACACGGCGACATCGTCCAGAAGGCCGACGACGCCCCCGTCGAGCCCTCGCCCGACGTCACGCACACGGACACCCCGCACACCAACAGCCCGGTCAGGGAACCCGCCCTGGTCGGCGTCGGCGCCCACACCGCCGACGTATCGGCCCACGTCGGCGACAACGCCGTCCACCTCGGCAGCGACCTCGGCGACACCGGCCGTTTCGGCGACGACCTGCCGGGCAGCCACACCGGCGACAACCTCCCCGGCGGTCACGCAGGCGACCATCTCCCGGGCGGCAACGCGGGCGACCACCTGCCCGGAGGCCACGCGGACGACCTCGGGCACGGCCCCTCCGCCAGCCACGAACCGCCCACCGGCGGACACCACGGCGACGGCAACGGCGGTCACGGCGGCGGCCACGAAGACCCGGTCGGCGGCGGTCACGACGGTCCCGGAAGCCACGGCCACGACGGGCCGTCCACGGGCGGCGACCACGTTCCGGACGGTCCCGGATCCGACCTTCCGGGTCCCCCTCATGGCGGCGACGGCGGTGTTCCCGGCGGGGTCGTCCCCGACGGCCCCCGGGGCAACCTGCCCGACGGTTCCTGGGCGGGCGAGAACGGTCTGCGCCTGGACCGCGAGGCGAACGCGGCGGCCGACGACTTCATGCGCCGGTCCACCGAGGCGGAACCGCGTATCACCGAGTCGATGCAGGGCATCGCGGGCAAGGTCGACAACGGTAAGCTTATCGGCCTCGAGTACCGCCTCAAGGGCGAGGACTCGCTCAAGCGCAAGCTCGCCACGGACATGCTCGAAGACGTCGGCATGGACCCCGCTCGGGCCCTCGGCGACATCAAGGACTCCATCCGCTACACGATGGAGGTACCGAGCAACAGCTACACCCACGGTGTGCAGCAGGCGATCGACGACCTGCAGGCCAAGGGCTTCGAGAACGTCACGTTCAAGAACACCTGGGACTCCACCGGCTACAAGGGCATCAACTCGACCTGGCGCGACCCGATCAGCGGCCAGACCTTCGAGTTGCAGTTCCACACCGCGGACAGCTTCGCGGCCAAGATGGACGGCCACGTCCTGTACGAGAAGGAGCGCCTGCCCGGCGTCTCCCCGGACGAACTGGCCGCGATCAAGGCCGAGCAGTCGGAGCTCTTCGGCAAGGTGCCGGTGCCGCACGACGCGGGTGCCATCACGATCGGCGGGCGCAGCGTCGACGACGTCGTGTCCGCACTCGGCAAGGACGTGGACTCGACAGCCCACGGTGTCGGGTCGGTGGGAGACGACGTCGGGCGCCTGGGCGATGACGCCGCACACGTCGGAGACGACGCCGCACACGTCGGAGACGACGCCGCGGACGCCGGGGACGATGCGGCGGACGGAGCGCGGGCCGACGACGACGGCGGTCCGTACACCCACGGCCCCAACGGCGGCTGGAGCGGCGCCGGCTGGGTGCATCAGCCCTCGGATTACGCGGCCGGGATCTACGAGCAGCTGCGGGCCACACCGAACCATGTCGACCTGCCGGAAATGGCGCGGAACACCGGTGTCGACGAGTCCGTGCTCCGCGAAGTGAAGAGCCACATGATCCGCTCGCAGCACGATGTTGTCGTGCAGCCCGGCGACGTGAGGCGTGGGCTCTTCACACCGCGGGACGACATCGCGGCGATGTGGGACGGAGCGCGGAAGGGCACCCTCTCCGAGGCGAAGATCGCCGAGTTCAAGAACCTCATGACGCACGAGTACGTCGAGAGCCGGCTGATGAAGTCCGGCCTGCCGTACCTCCACGACCAGACGGGGCTGTGGCGCCTGGACGAGGACGGCACCTACAGCCGGCGGTCACCCAAGAGTCTCAGTGCGGCCGGTGCCCATGACTTGTCGCCCAACCCTGTGCGCGGCGGCTTCGGAGGGGCCTGGCAGCGGCTGGGGCTCAAGCATCCCAAGGTGACGCTGGCGGACGATTTGTCGAATATCGACGACCTGGTGAAGGGTATCTTCCAGGAACTTCGAGCAAAGGGGCTGGACCTCAAGTGACTCATCCCGCACGCCCGGTGCTTGAGCGACTGCGTGCCGTCGACTGGTCCGATGTGGACGAGGCCTACCGCCACGAGAACTCCCGCGCACGCCTGATGCGGGAGTACCTGCGCCGGGCAGCTCTCTGGGCGCACCACTACGGTGCCGAGCAGTCCTGGCCGTTCTTCGACCTGGCGGAGCATGTCGACCCCACCGTCCGGACACCCGACGACATCGCCGCCGAGCTCGACGAGGTCCTGAGAGGAGTCGGCCCCTTCTCGGTCGAAACGACGTGCCGGGGGGCTGTCCGCTGGGCGGCGCTCGGTGCCGAGAGCAAGGTCGATCTGCCGGATCTCCCGGATCCCTACGAGCCGCTGCTGGCCCTGTACGAACGGGGCGGCGGGTTCTTCGTCGAGGAGTTCATCGACCTCAATGGTGCGATGATCCAGCTTGCGGAGCTGTCGAGCTACCTCTCCGCGCCCCCTTTCCTCACGCTTGCACCGGCCACGCTCGACGCTCTTGATGCCGAGGGCGAGATCACGTATTACGCGAAGATCAGCGAAGGCTACCCACGAAGCAGCCCGCGCGGCATCGTCCGGCGGCGGGTCGACGACGGCCGGACGTACGACGAGGCGTTCACGCGCAACCTCCGCTGGGAACCGACGGAATACCTCAGGTTGTACGAACTCGGCCACAACGAGGTCGACCACGTCCAGATCACCGAGATCGAGGCCGCCGCCTTCATCGAATCGACGACGAAGAGGCTCACCGGATCCCGATGAACCGAGAACCAGGCGGTCCGGGGCAGGAGTGAGTCATGGTGAACCGGGCTGACGCACCGCGTTACCGCAACACGACCGACAGACCGGTCCACCACCTCACCGTCGCCAACTCCCGCGGCGAGGCGATGGGCTACCTGTGGGCCAATGACGAGGACGACGCGGCCGGATGGTGTCTGCGGCCGGCCGGTGACGCGGCCGGCTTCGCCGAAGGGCTTGAGTGGTCCGCAAAGCTCAACGCCGCCAAGGCGCGCGGGCTCGTACCCACGGCCGCGCTCGCCGAGCTGGTCCGCGGCTCGGACCCGAGGCGCGTCAGCCATGTCGTCCCGGGCTCCGTGACCGCGGCCCCGTCCCTGGCCGCGCTCACGGAGCTGGCCGGCGTCGTCACCGAGGCCGACGACCGGCGTCTGCTGGATCGGCTCGACCGCGAGAACGCCGACGCGTGGCGCGAGCTGAGGGAGGCGCTCGCCGCGCTCACGGACGAGGACCGCGATGTGCGGTGGTCCGAGGGCGGGCAGCAGCCCGACGGCACCTGGCGGATGAGCTACCCGCTCCACAGCGAGCGGCTCCAACGCCTGATGCGCACACTGCCCGCTGTCGGCGCGGTGACGCCCGCGTACCTGTGGCGGGACAACCCGCCGCCGGCCGTGCCCGCCGACGGACGGCTGAGTCCGGCCGACGCGGTGCGCGCGGCCACGGCCGTGGTGCGCGGGGAACGATTCTCCGACGGAACGATCGCCCAGGCGGCGAGGGACGGTCTTCTCGACGCCGTGGCCGAGTCGTTGTGCGCTTGGTACGAGGCCGTGGCCGACGGCTCGCGTGACGATCCCTGACGAATACGGAATGCCCGTTCGCCGTGCTCGCTCGTGCCGCAACCTGGGCTGTACTGCCTGCTCACCCATGCCTTATGTTGCAGGAGTGAATTAGGGGATTCCCGTACGGTGCCCGCCGGATGATGCGGAAAATGCCGCTCCCCCGGAGCGCGCGGGAGTGACCCGGCCCCGGCCGCCGTTCCTCGCGCCGACGGGTGATGATGCAGCGACCATGACCGACGCAACGTACGACTGAGGCAACGGACGACGAGACGAATGGCACGGGATTACGACAGCCAGCTTCTGGAGTCGGTGGCGGTACGCCGGCGCAGGATGCGCGACGCACTGCTGTTCGGCGCGCAGCGGGCACGGCGCACGGCGGACGAGCGGCTCGGAAAGGTGTTCGCGGGGATCGCCATCACCGCCGTGCTGTGCGCGGGATGTGTGGGATGGTCCTTCGTCCAGAACATGATGGAGAAACAGAAGGCCGAGCAGCAGAAGCAGCAGCGCCAGGAACAGCAGTACCAGCAGCCGGCGAAAACGGCGCAACCGGATAAAACCGGGGAATCGGCGAAGAATCCCCAGTAAGTCGGTAACTCCGGCGAATTCAGAAAGAGTTCCCCGCAAAGGGGACCGAGAAGGCGCTAGTAGCATGGGCACGCCAAGCTGCCCGACTCCTCAAAACGTCGCGATGATAGGTTCCCGTAAAGTGGTGAGCACAGCAACGACTTCCCGAGCGCAGCTCAGCCGGGTGACTCTGGTCGGTGAGCGACGCCGGGCCGATATCGTCCTGCCGTCCGACACCCCGATCGGGCAGCTACTGCCGGACATTCTGCAGTTGCTGGACGACCGGGCGGCGGCACGCCCGATGACACGGCAGTTGATCACCTCGGACGGCTCCGCGCTCCCGCACGACAGCACGCTGTCCTCGGCCGGGATCGCGGACGGTGCGGTGCTCCGGCTCGTCCGGGCCCACTCCGCGCCCCCTGCCCCGGTCGTGCACGACGTCACCGACCTGGTGGCCGACGACCTTGATCTGCAGGCCTGGCGCTGGCGTCCCGCCGCGCGCCGGACGAGTGCGGGTGTCGCGTCCGTGGCCTTCGCGGTGGTCGCCGCGCTGCTCGCCCGGCGTGAGTTCGCCCTGGACGCGCTGACCGCCGCTCTCGCGGCCGCGACGCTCGTCCTGCTGGCGGCCGGTGCGCTCATCGCGAAGATCGGGCAGGGCAACCGGGGTCTGGCGACCGCGCTCCTGCTCGCCTCCGGCAGCCTCGGCATCCTCACCGCCTGGACCGCCGCGGATGCCTACGACTGGTCGGGAACCGCGCGGCTCGCCGCCGTCGCCGCCGCGCTGGTCCTGACGCTGGTGCTCCTCGGCTACTTCTCGCCGCTCGGCCGCGGCGGGCTCATCGGCGCCGTCGCCACCACCGCGATCACCGTGGTGTGGGAGGCCGTCGCCGCCGTCCAGGACGACCTGGCCCGGCTCGGCGCCGTCATGGCCGTCTTCTCCGTCGTACTGCTCGGCCTGCTTCCCCGGCTGGCGCTGGCGGCCTCCGGGCTCACCGCGCTCGACGACCGCCGCTCCGGCGGTACCTCCGTCAGCCGTCACCAGGTGGGCAACGCCCTGGCGGCCACCCACCGCGGCCTCGCCCTGGCGACGGTGGTCACCGCGGTCTCCGCGGCGGCCGGCGGCTGGCTGCTCACCCTGGCCGACAAGCCGTCCGTGTGGACCGTGGCGCTGCCCTCGCTGGTGGCCCTCGTGCTGCTCTCCCGGGCGCGGGCCTTCCCGCTGGTCGCCGAGGTCGTTGCGCTCTTCGCCGCTGCCGCGATCCTGGTCGTGCGTCTCGTCATGCTGTGGATGCAGCACGCCGGGGGTGCCGGACCGCTCGCCCTGCTGTGCGTGGCCGCGGTGCTGCCACTGCTCGTCCTGGCGGTGCAGCCGCCCGAGCACGTGCAGGTCCGGCTGCGGCGCATGGCCGATCTGGTCGAATCCATCGGCGTGGTGGGGCTCTTCCCGCTCGCCGTCGGTGTGTTCGGCGTGTACGGACAGCTGCTCAACAAGTTCTGAGTCGACGCGCAGGTGCTCCGGGCGGGGCAGCAGGGCGAAAAAGAAGGGCAGACATGCCGAACGAAGACAACTGGCAGGGCGATGTGCTGCGCGCCATGAGGGGCGGCTCCGCTCAGGAGGGCCGGCAGGGCCCCGGCGGTCAGCAGTACGGTGCCCCCGCGCAGGGCCAGGGCGATCAGGCCGGTCAGCCGAACGGTGCCGCCGTGCCGGGCCCCGGCCTTCCCGCGCAGAACGCCCACGCCTACGGGACACCCCAGCAGCAGTACCCCGGCTACCAGGAGCCTCAGCTGCCCCAGCAGCAGTACCCCGGCCACCAACAAGAACAACCGCAGCCCCAGCAGTACCCGGGCTATCAGGAACAGCAGCAGCCCCAACAGCACCTCGACTATCAGGGACAGCCGCAGCCCCAACAGCAGTACCCCGGTTACCAGGAACAGCAGCAGCCGGCTCAGCAGCAGTACCCCGGCCACCAGGAACAGCAGCAGCCCCAGCAGCAGTACCCCGGTTACCAGGAACAGCAGGCCGTGGCCGCCCACCCCGTAGGGCAGCCGCAGCAGGACCGGCCCCAGGCGCAGGCCGCGTACACCCCGGGCACCCGGCCCCACCACACCCCCGACTCCCGGCCCGTGGTGGACCGGCAGCTGGCCGCCGTCGGGCGCAAGGCGCGGCGCGGCGAGCCGTTCACCGCGCGGGCGGCGCGCGCCCTGCGGGTGAGCGTGTCCTCGTCGGCCGCGCGCGAGGTCGCCCGTACCACCGCCACCGCCGAGCTGCTCCAGCAGCCGGTGACGACCGGCCGGCAGATCGCCGTCACCTCCATCCGGGGCGGCGCGGGCAAGTCGACCGTGGCCGCGCTGCTCGGCACCACGTACGCGCACTACCGCCAGGACCCGGTCCTCTTCGTCGAGGCCGACCCGGCGCTCGGCTCGCTGCCGCTGCGGCTCGGTGCCGAGACACTGCGCTGGACCACCGGTGACCTGGCGGACATCATCGAGCCGCAGATGTCGCTGCTGGACATCACCGGCTATCTCGTCCAGCTCCCCGGCAACGCCTGGCTGCTGCCCGGCAGTCAGGGCCAGATCGGCGCGATGCTGGACAGCAGGGCGTACGAGCGGGTCATGGTGTCGCTGCGCCGCTACTTCGGCGTCACCGTCGTCGACTGCGAGACGCTGCCCGCCGAGGTCGCCCGGGTCGCGCTGTCCGCCGCCCAGGCCCGGGTGCTGGCCGCCCCCGCCACGCTGGAGGGCGTCACCAGCACGTACGCGGTCCTGACGTGGATGCAGTCGCTGCCCCGGCAGGTGATCGCCGGCACGGTCGTCGTGCTCAGCGAACTGGTGCCGCACCCCGGACTCGACCTCGACGAGGCCGTGGAGAAGCTGAAGGCCACCGGCGCGAGTGTCCAGGTGCTGCCGTACGACCGGCATCTGGCGGCCGGTGGCGAGATCCGTACCGAACTCCTGGCGCACGCGACCAGGGAGGCCGCCACCCGCCTCGCCGCGGACGTGTTCCGGCTCTCCCAGCAGCACCACTGATCACCGATCGGCAGCACCCACTGATCCCGATGCCCAGGTCGTGTCCGCAGAGTCCCGTCGTACGCCCGCAGGGCGTGGCCCGCGGCGTCTGGTGCGTGCAATCGCAAGGCGGAGGATCGTCCTCGTACTGGGCGTACGAGGACGACTCCGACAACGCGGCGAGTGCGCGTGCCAGGCGTCGCGGGCCAGGTGGGACTCTGCGGACACGACCTGGCCCGACCCCGAGTGACGGACGACGATGAGTACCCGACTGATCCACCGCCCGGCCAGGACCACCCGGCCGCCGGCCGCCTCCGAGGCGCGCACCATCGAGGCCCCGCCGAACCTGCCCGAGGGCAAGTCCGGCAACATCGCGATGTCGCTGTTGCCCGTCGCCGGTGTGATGTCCTCCGTCGTGATGATGACGGTCGTACGCAACAGTCAGTTCGCCGGGCTCGGTGCGATCATCCTGGTCGTCACCATCATCGGCTCCGTGGCGCTGGTCTTCTCGCAGCGCGGCAAGGCCCAGCGCACCCGCCGTACCCAGCGCGAGGCCTACCTCGCCTATCTGGAGGATCTGCGCGAGGAGCTGTCCGTCGAGGAGCGTCGGCGGGCCGAGCGCGCCGATGTCCTCAATCCGCCGCCGCACGCCCTGTACGACATAGTGCGCGACCCGGCCCGGGTCTGGGAGCGGCGCCGGCTCGACGGCGACTTCCTGCGGGTACGCGTCGGCACGGGTGAGATGCCGGTACGCGATCTGACGGTCGCCCAGCAGGGCTCGTCCGTCCTCTCGCCGCCCGACACCTTCATGCTCAACGAGGCGTCCGCGCTGATGGACCGCTTCCGTACCGGCACCGAACTCCCGCTCACCGTCCCGCTCGACCGGGTCGGCAACATCAGTGTCATCGGCCCCCGCGAGGACTGTCTGCGCATCGCGCGCGCCGTGCTCGTCCAGACCGCCGCCACGCACGCCCCCGACGACGTCGCGATGGCGCTCGCCGTGCCCGGTGACCGGCTGGCCGACTGGGAGTGGGCCAAGTGGCTGCCGCACCTGCTCGACACCGAGCAGTTCGACGGCCCTGTCGCGGCCCGCCGGATCGCCCCGTCCGCGCCCCAGCTCTCCCGCCAGATCGGTCCGGAGCTGCGCCGTCGTGCCTCGTACGCGGCCGAGGTGCGGCGCGGTCTGTCCGGGAAGGACGCGCTGTCCATGACGTCCCGGCTGCTCGTCGTCACCGACGGGCACGGCGAGGACGCCGTCGACCTGCCGCGTCCGGACGACGCGGTCGGGCTGCGCGAGATGGGCGTCAGCGTGCTCCACCTGCTCGAACACCGGGTCCAGGAGCCGGGACACGTCAGCGTACGGATCACCGTCGACGGCGACGGGGTGGTCATCGAGGACCTGCGCGAGCAGGAACCGATCAGCGCCCACGGCACCGTGGACGAGGTCAGCATCCCGTTCGCCGAGGGGCTGGCCCGGATGCTGGCTCCGATGCGGCTGTCCGCCGAATCGCTCGTGGACGCCCCGCTGTCCGGGCCCGTCGACTTCGCCGACCTGCTCGGCATCGACGACGTGGCGCAGCTCGACCTCTCGCGCATGTGGGCGCCGCGCGGCGAACGCGCCTTCCTGCGGGTGCCGATCGGTATCAGCGACTCCCACCAGCCGGTGCTCCTGGACCTGAAGGAGTCCTCCGAGCTGGGCATGGGGCCGCACGGGCTGTGTGTCGGCGCCACCGGTTCCGGCAAGTCGGAGCTGCTGCGCACCCTGGTCCTCGCCCTGGTGGCCACGCACCCGCCGGAGGACCTCGCGCTGGTCCTGGTCGACTACAAGGGTGGTGCGACCTTCGCCCCGTTCGCGGAGCTGCCGCACGTGGCCGGTGTCATCACCAACCTGGAGAACCAGGCGGGCCTCGTCGAGCGGGTGCACGCCTCGCTCGCGGGTGAGGTCAAGCGCCGCCAGCAGGTGCTCAAGGACGCGGGCAATGTCGCCGACATCGGTGACTACGCGGCGCTGCGCGCGGACCGGCGGCCCGATCTGGACCCGCTGCCGCATCTGTTCGTCGTGATCGACGAGTTCGGTGAACTCCTCACCGCGAAGCCGGACTTCATCGACCTGTTCCTGTCCATCGGCCGGATCGGCCGCTCCATCGGTGTGCACCTGCTGCTGTCCAGCCAGCGCATCGAGGGCGGCAAGCTCAAGGGCCTGGACACCTATCTCTCGTACCGGCTCGGTCTGCGTACGTTCTCCGCCGACGAGTCGCGTACGGTCCTGGACACCACGGACGCCTTCCATCTGCCGCCGCTGCCCGGCTTCGGCTATCTGAAGGTCGACACCAGCCACTACGAGCGCTTCAAGGCGAGCTATGTCTCGGGCGCGTACCGGGGCCCGGTGCAGCGTACGCAGGAGGAGGACGCCGGTCCGCTCGCCCTGGAGTACGAGGCGTTCAACACCCTGGCCGAGCCGGAGAGTTCGGGCGAGGAGCCGAAGGTGCGGCGCCGCGAGACCGGGCCGACCGAGATGGGTGTCATCGTCGACCAGCTGCAGCAGGCGGCCGGTCCGGTGCGCCGTATCTGGCTGCCGCCGCTGCCCGACGCCGTCGCCCTGGACAAGGTCGCGGGGCCGCTGGACGTGGGCCCGCGCGGGATGCAGCTCGCCAAGCGGCGCGGTCCGCTCCAGGTGCCGCTCGGTCTGCTCGACGACCCGACCAAGCAGTGGCAGGGCCAGTGGTACCTGGACCTCACCGTGGCGGGCGGTCACGCCGCGATCATCGGTGGTCCGCAGGCCGGCAAGACGACGCTGCTGCGCACGCTCGCTCTGGCGATCTCGCTGACCCATACCCCGCAGGAGGTCGGCGTCTACGGCCTCGACCTGGTCGGCGGTGGTCTCCAGGCCGTGTCGGGGCTGCCGCACGTCGGCGGGGTCGCCGGCCGTGCGGACCGGGAGCGCGCGGGTCGCACCGTCGAGGAGGTGCGGGGCATGCTCGCGGTCCGCGAGGAGCTCTTCCGCGAGCACAACATCGACTCCGTGGAGCAGCTGCGTTCGCTGCACTCGGCGGGCCGGCTGCCCCAGTTGGCCTCGGCCGAGATCGTGCTGATCATCGACGGTTTCGGTGCGCTGCGCGACGACTTCGACGAGCTGGACGACGCCGTCGTCGACATCCTCAAGCGCGGTGGCGGCTACGGCATCCATGTCGTCGCGGGCATGCTCCGCTGGAACGACGTACGCATCGCCACCCAGTCGAACTTCGGCACCCGGGTCGAGCTGCGGCTGAACGACCCCAGCGAGTCCAGCATCGACCGCAAGCTCGCGCAGACCCTGTCGCCCGACGAGCCGGGCCGCATCCTCACCGACGGCAAGCTCTTCGCGCAGGTCGCGCTGCCGCGCACGGACGGTCTCGCGGACGTCTCGGACCTGGGTGCCGTCCTGGAGCACACGGCCCGCACGGTCCGCGCCACCTGGAGCGGCGAGGTCGCCCAGCCGGTGCGGATCCTGCCGCACATCCTGGAGCCGCACCTGCTGCCGGGCCCGGTCGCCGAGCCCAAGCGGGTGCCGATCGGCCTGGACCAGACGGCGCTCGCGCCCGCCGTGCTCGACCTGTTCCACCACGACCAGCATCTGCTGATCATGGGCGACAGCGAGTGCGGCAAGACGAACCTGCTGAAGACCGTCGCCGGTGGGCTGATCGAGCGCTACGGCGAGGAGGAGCTGGTCTTCGCCGTCATGGACCCGCGGCGCGGTCTGCGCGGTGCGATCCCCGAGGAGTTCCGCGGCGGTTACGCGTACAACCCCAAGATGTGTGCGGGTCTGGCCGCCGGTATCGCCACCGAGCTGGAGAAGCGGCTGCCGGACGACCGGGCGGACACCGAGGACCTGGAGCCCGGCAGCTGGGGCAGCGGTCCGCGGATCGTGATCCTCGTCGACGACTACGACGTACTGACCACGGCCGGCCAGTCGCCGCTCGACCCGTTCCTGCCGTACATCCCGTCCGCCGTCGACATCGGGCTCCACTTCGTGCTGACGCGCCGGGTCGCGGGTGCCTCACGAGGCATGTACGACCCGCTGGTGCTGGGGCTGCGCGAGTCGGGGGCCTCGGCGCTCCTGATGGCGGGCGACCGCAGCGAGGGCCAGCTGTTCCCCGGCGTGTACGCGGCCCAGCAGCCGCCGGGCCGCGGTGTGTTCATCCGCAGGGGCCAGCCCAACCGTCTGATCCAGACCGTGTACACCGCGGAGTGACGGGCCGGGGAGCGGTCCCGCATACGCGGGCCGCGCCCCACCGCACATCCGCACCCGGACGAAGAAGGAACGGCCGACCACATGACCAAGGACGTCATCGCCCTCACCCCGCGCATGCCCGACCCGTTGACCGTGCTCGCGGCTCTGCTCGCGGGCGGCCCGGACAAACTGGTGGGGACGGCGGGCGAGGATGCCGTCGTGCAGCTCTGCGACGATCAGGGCCGGCCGCTCGTCTCCATCGAGGCGCCGCTGCTGGTGCAGGTCGCGGGCGAGGCCGAGCGGCTACTCGGGGCCACCGCGCCCCCGGTCCCGTTCTGGTGGACGGAGGCCCGTGCCACCACCGGTGTCGAGGAGGCCGAACTGCTCGCGGGCACCTTCGCCGCCCGGATCGCCACGCTGGCCGGGGGCTCCGCCTGGCCACCCGAGGCCGCGCGTTCCCTCGCGGTGGTGAAGACCGAGGGCGTGAGCGTCGCGCCCACGCCCGCCGCCGCGCAGCCCGCCGTCGACGCACTCACCGACAAGGTGGCCGTCATCATCCAGGACCGTCCGGTGATCGCCATGACGGCCTGGCTCTCGGACGCGTTCCGGGCCGCGGCCAATGCCGAGCTGGGGCTCCAGATCGTCACGTCGCCGGGTGCCACGCTCTCCCCCGCGGTACGCAACAGCCTGAGCGGCTGGCCGTCGCGCTGGGTGGTGCAGGACGAGAAGGACGGCTACTACGACGGCCTGTCCGGTGCCGTACTGCGCTGGCAGAACGGCATGTTCGCGACGGTCGAGGCGGCCGACGCCACCCCCGAGGACCCGCGCACCCCGGTGGCCGCCTCCTACCAGGAGGTCGCGAACACCGGTGAGCGTCAGCTGGCGATCTCGTTCCGCACGGTCCACCCGGCGGACGACCGGCTGGTGCTGGGCGGGGCCCTGGAGTCGGTGTGGCAGGAGCTGACGGGGCAGGCTCCGGCGGGGTGGGGCACCGCCGAGCCCGCCAACCTGCCGTGGTCGCTGCGCCGGCTGACCGATGTCGCCTTCGACCGGGCGCCCGCGCCGACCTGGCTCGTGGTGGTCGGCAGCCCGGACCGGCCGGGCCTGGCCACGGTCCGCATCAGCCGTACGAAGGCGGGGGTGGAGGAGGACGTCACGCTGGCGTTCGGTTACGGCCCCGGCGAGGAACCCCCGCTGGACGCCCTGCCCCGGGTGGCCGAGGTGCTCGCCACCCGTCATCACCTGCAGTCGATGCTGGTCCAACTCCGCAAGGCCCGCCGCGACTTGGCGGTGCCGCCGCGCTTCGAGGGGCCTGGGGTCCCGCTGGCCTTCGTGCTCGGCGCGGAGGAGGTGCGCGAGATGCCCGGCGACCGCGCCCGGCGCACCCCGCTTGCCGAGCCGCCGGTCCAGCTCGGCCCGAGGTCCCGTCCGGCGCTGTACTACCCGCTGCCGGGTGACCCGTCGGACCTGTCCGGCTGGCAGGACTTCGAGCGGCTGATGCGGCATCTGAAGGGCGCCTGAGCGAGACGACACCGTGCGGCCCCGTACCGGGTATCCGGTACGGGGCCGTCGGCATGCCCGGGGGCGGGGCAGCGCAGCGGGGCGGCGTGAAATCGACGGCGTGGACGGCGGCCCGGACGGCTGCGCCATCGACAGGCGATCACCACAAGAGGTCACCAACTGCTCAGAGATGTTCAGTCGTTCCTGACGATCAGGCAGTTTCGGTCACAAACGACTTCCCTCTTACCGCCACAGGCGGTTGACTGGGTGTCACGCATGGTGATGCCACCGTCCTGAGCCAAGGGCGATTGCCACCGCGGGCCCGCGGGCCCGCCCCCGATGCCCCGAACCCCGGCGGAGGAGAGTGAGCAGGGATGACTGCCTCGTCTCGCTCGGTGATCCTCTGGCCAGAGACGGTGGGTGCGGGCGGCCCGTCCCCCGATGCGTACCCGGCGCCGACACGTGAGTCCGACCGGATACCCGTTCGTATCGTTCATCCGAATCGTTTCGACGAGGGGCACCAATGAGCCAGATTGCGCTGCCAGCGTTTCATATGCCGTTCCAGAGCACCGGATGCAATCCCGGCATCGAGGCGACCAGGGAGGCCGCATGGGAATGGGCCGAATCCAATGACCTCGTGCTCTCCCCGGTGGCCCGGAAGAAGATGATCCGGACAAGGCCCGAACTCTGGATATCCCTCATATTCCCTTCCGCCTCGCAGCAGCATCTCGATCTCTTCTGCCAGTGGCTCTTCTGGGCCTTCCTCGTCGACGACGAGTTCGACGACGGGCCCGCCGGACGTGATCCGCGCATGTGCGAGGCGGCGATCGACCGGCTGGTCGCCGTTCTCGACGGCGGCCCGCCGCGCGGCGCCATGGAGCGCGCACTCGTGGGGCTGCGGACCCGGACGTACCGCAACCGCTCGGCGCGCTGGATCCGGCAGTTCCGGCGGGACACGGTCGCCTGGCTGTGGACCTACTACGCCGAGGCCGTGGAGCGGGCCGCCGGGCAGGCGCCGAGCCGTACCGAATTCGTGAAGCACCGCCGGGATTCGGTGGCCATGCAGCCCTTCCTGGATCTCCATGAGATCACCGCCGGAATCGACCTTCCGGAATCGGCCCGGAGCCTTCCCGCGTACATCGCGCTGCGCAACTCGGTGACCGATCACTCGGGGCTCTGCAACGACATCTGTTCCTTCGAGAAGGAGGCGCTGCTCGGATACGAGCACAATGCGGTGCGCCTCATTCAGCGTGATCGCGGATGCACGCTCCAGGAGGCCGTCGACGAGGCCGGCGCGCAGCTCGCGGAGATCGCGCAGCGGGTGCAGCGCGCCGAGAAGGAACTGATCGAGGAAATCGACGCGGCCGGTATCCAGGGCCCCACCCGGACCGCGCTGGAGCGGTGTATGCAGGACTACCGCGGGCTGGTCCGGGGCGACTTCGACTACCACGCCCGCGCGGAGCGCTACACCCGTCCCGATCTCGTCGAGGTCGACGAACGGGAGTCCCTGTCGGAGCACTTCGCGGCCTGACCCGTCGTCGGCACGGCGCGGGAGCCGACGACCGGAGGCCCGGCAACGGCCTCCGGTCCCGCGCGGCCGCCCGCACGGTCAGGCCCGGCCCAAGTCACCGTCCATCGGCGCCCGTTCGTCGTCGGCGCCCATCAGCGGCAGCGCCCGCAGGGCCAGCGCCCACCCCAGCCGCACCTCGCCCGACTCCGCGGAACGGCCGGTGAGTTCGGCGATCCGGCCGATCCGGTTGAGGACCGTGTTGCGGTGGCAGTAGAGCAGCTCGGCCGCCCGCGCCGCCGAGCAGCCGTGGTCGAGCCAGACCCGGAGGGTGCCCAGCAGTACGTCGCGTTCGGCCGCCGTGTCCAGGACGCCGCCCAGCTGTGTGGTGACGATGCGCTCGGCGATCTCCGGCCGGCCGACGAGGAGCACCTCCGCGAGCCGGTCGTCGAAGGCCGCCGCCTCGCCGCTCCCGGCGGGCAGCGTGCGCAGCGCCTGCTCGGCCAGCCGCAGGGCCCTGCCCGCCTGGGCGAGCCGGTCGAACTCCGGTGACACGCCCGCGGTGGCACCGGTGTGGTGCCGCAACAGGTCGAGCAGGACACCGGACTCCCCCGCGGCCAGCCGCACGATTCCCGCGTACCGGCCCGACCTGGGGCGCCAGAAGGACCAGATGCCGTGGTCGTCGAGGACGGGTGCCGGGTTGGGCGGTGCGGCCGGGTCCTGGGCGGCGACGACGATGACGTACCGGTCGTGGACCGGCACGCCCAGCGCCGCGGAGGCCGCCGCCGCGACCGCCGGATCGTCGCCGCGCCCGTCGAGCAGGGCCTCGAAGAGGGCGACGCGGCGGGTGTCCTGCCTGCCCTGCATCTCCAGCTGGGTCAGCCGGTACGACTCCGCCATCACCAGCGAGTAGCGGTCGATGGTCTCCCACACGGCGCCCGCCATGTCGAGCTCGGTGTCCCGGTCGCCCGAGACCGGCCCCACGGCGTCCGGTGTCCCGCGCGTCGCCCGCAGATGCTCGGCCATCATCTGCCACATCACCCGGCCACCGCGCCGGTAGGCCTGGAGCACGGTGTCCAGCGGTACGTCCTGCTCCGCCCGCCGTCGCCCCGTCTCGCGCGCCGCGTGCTCGCCGTCGCCCTCACTGGACGGCAGCCCGCCGAAGTCCTCCAGCGCACGCACCAGGTTGTCGCGGCAGATCCCCCACAGGTCGTCCCGGCTGACGGGCGAGCCGGAGGCATACGTACCGCTGTGCGCGTGGATGTCGTCGACGACCCGCCGGGTCAGTTCGTCGATCCCCGGCAGGAGGGCGACGGCCAGCGCGCGGCGCAACTCGCCGTCGTCGTCGGGGCGGTGGCCGTCGGTGCGGGGGGCTCGGGCACCCGGATTCTGCGCCATGCCCGAAGATTAACGCCCCCGTTATGCGGATGCCTTGTCGCGTACCGCTCCGAGTGGCCGCTGCCCAGGTGAGCGTTACGCATGGTGGGCACCTGCACATTGTGCCGAGGTGGGGACACGGCCGATTCTGAGCAGGAGCAGCCGTGTGAACGCCATGTTTCCTGGAGCGTGTCATGTTTCTCAGCGTCGCCATCATCCTGCGCGAGTCGGCCCGCAAGCATCCCGACCGCGTGGCCGTGGTCGATTCCGGCACCCACATCAGCTACCGCGAGCTGTGGGAAGGGGCGCTGCGCTGCGCGGGCGCGCTGCAGGCGTCCGGGGTCCGGCCGGGCGACCGGGTCGCGGTGCTGCTGCCCAACTCGGCGGACTTCCTGTACGCGTACTTCGGCGCGCTCGCCGCCGGGGCGACGGTGGTGCCGGTGCACGGGCTGCTGGTGGCCGACGAGGTGGCGTATGTGCTGCGGCACAGCGGTTCCGTCGCGCTGATCGGCGGCGGTCCGATGTGGCCGGTCGCCGAGGAGGGGGCGCGCGCCGCAGGGGTCCGGGCCGTGCAGGGCGTGCCGACGGGCGGCGACCCGCTGCTCGCGCCGGAGCCGGCGGCGCCGGAGGACACCGCGGTGATCCTGTACACCAGCGGCACGACCGGGCGGCCCAAGGGGGCCCTGCTCACCCACCTCAACATCGTGTTGAACGCCTCCGTGATCGCCCACGACCTGCTGCGGCTGGACGTCGACGACGTGGTCCTCGGCTGTCTGCCGCTGTTCCACACCTACGGGCAGACCTGCGCGATGAACGCGACGCTCAGGGCCGGGGCGACGCTCGTCCTCATGCCGCGCTTCAGCGGCGCGGGCGCGCTGGAGCTGCTGGCCGCCGAAGGGGTGAGCATCTTCATGGGCGTACCGACGATGTACCACGCCCTTGTCGAGGCCGCGGCGCAGGACGACACGACGCGTCGGCCCACCCTGCGCGCGGCCGTCTCGGGCGGCGCGGCCCTCCCGGTCGCCGTACTCGAACGCTTCGAGGAGACCTTCGCGACGCAGGTCCTGGAGGGCTACGGGCTGACCGAGACCTCCCCGGTCGCCACCTTCAACCAGCCGGAGCTCGGCCGGCGCCCCGGCACGGTCGGCCACCCGGTGTGGGGCGTGGAGATCGGTGTGGCGGACGCGGCGGTGGAGGACGCCGTGCTGCTGCTCCCGGACGGCGAGGTCGGCGAGGTCGTGGTGCGTGGCCACAACGTGTTCGCCGGGTACCTCGACGATCCGGCGGCGACGGCCGCGGCGGTGGTCGACGGCTGGTTCCGCACCGGGGATCTCGGGGTCCGGGACGAGGACGGCTTCCTGAGCATCGTCGACCGGAAGAAGGACCTGGTCATCCGGGGCGGCTTCAACATCTATCCGCGTGAGGTCGAGGAGGTGCTGGTCCGGCATCCGGCGGTCTCCGAGGTCGCGGTGATCGGTGTGCCCGACGAGGCGCGCGGTGAGGAGATCTGCGCGGTCGTCGTGCTGCGTGCCGGGGCGGACGCGATGACGGAGGAGGAGCTGATCGCCTGGTCCAGGGAGCGGCTCGGGCGGCACAAGTATCCGCGCATCGTGCGGTTCACCGGTTCGCTGCCGCTGGGACCGACCGGCAAGGTCCTCAAGCGGGCCCTGACGGCCTCCTCCTGATCCCCCGCCCGATCACCCCCGCGGGGCCGGTCCGGGTCGACGCGGCCCCGGACCGGGTACATATCGGGTCTCCGTTCGCGATCGCGCCGCAGAAGGGCTGAATCACATGTCTGCCGTACCCTCTCCGATACCCGGGACGTCACCTCAGGTCAGCACGGTCCACGGGGCGGTGCGCGGCACGCTGGAGCAGGGTGTTGCCGTCTTCCGCGGCATCCCGTACGCCGCCCCGCCGGTCGGCGCCCGGCGCTTCCGGGCACCCGAGCCGCCCGAGCCCTGGGAGGGGGTGCGGGACGCGGTGGCGTTCGGGCCGACCGCGCCCAAGCGGCCGTACAACCCGCCGCTGGACCGGCTGCTGCCCGACCCCGATGTGGCGGGCGACGACTGCCTCAACCTCAATGTGTGGACACCGTCCCCGGACCGCACCGGGCTCCCGGTACTCGTCTGGATCCACGGCGGTTCGCTGCTGCACGGCTCGTCGGCGGTGCCGCTGTACGACGGGACCGCGTTCGCCCGGGACGGTGTGGTCCTGGTGTCGGTCAACTACCGGCTCGGCATGGAGGGGTTCGGGGTGTTCCCGGACGCGCCCGCCAACCGGGGGCTGCTCGACCAGATCGCGGCGCTGACCTGGGTGCGGGACAACATCGCGGCGTTCGGCGGCGATCCGGACCTGGTCACGGTGTGCGGCGAGTCGGCGGGGGCGATCAGCATCGGCGCCCTGCTGGCCGCCCCGCGGGCAAGGGGCCTGTTCCGGCGGGCGGTGCTGCAGAGCGGTGCGCCGACCGCGCTGCCGCTGGGCGCGGCCGCCCGCCGCACCACGGAGCTGGTCGCCAAGCGGCTCGGGGTCGAGGCGACGGCCGGGGCGCTGGCCGCGGTGGATCCAGCCGCGCTGCTGGCCGCGCAGACCGAGGTGACGGCCGGCGGCTCCCCGCTGACCGGCGGGAACTCCTTCCAGATCGTGGTGGACGGTGATCTGTTGCCCCGCGAGCCGCTCGAAGCGCTGCTGGACGGCGCCGCGTCCGACGTCGATCTGCTGATGGGCTCGAACAGCGAGGAGTACCGGCTCTGGTTCGTACCCAGTGGTCTGACCGAGCGGCTGTCCGCGTTCAAGCTCAGGCTGGCCCTGCTGAAGTTCAAGGTGCCGGGCGCCACGACGCGTACGTACCGGGCGAACCGGCCGGGTGCCATGCCGGGTGAGCTGCTCGGCGCGCTCGCCACCGATCTGCTGCTGCGGGTCCCGCTGAACCGGGTGGCGGACGCCCATGCCGACGCCCCGGGAAGCACCCATGTCTACGAGTTCGGCTGGCCGTCCCCGGTGCTGCGGCTGGGCGCCTGTCACGCGCTGGAGATCGGCTTCGTCTTCGACACACTGGACAAGCCCGACGCGGTGGCGCTGGCCGGCGAGGAAGCCCCGCAGGAGCTGGCCGACGCGATGCACGCGGCGTGGGTGGCGTTCGCCGCTTCCGGCGACCCCGGCTGGCCGGCCTGGGACGACTCGCGCCCGGTGATGGGCTTCGGCCCCGGAAAGCCCGCCGTGGTGCGGGCCCCGCGCGACGAGGAGCTGCGCGGCTGGGCGCCGTACCGCAGGAACTCCTGACGGCGGCCCCCGGCCCGCGGGCCGGGGGTCCTCCGGGCCGTCGACCCTAGTTCTGCGCCGCCCAGAACTCGTCGAACGTGAGCAGCCCGTCGCCGTTGGCGTCGTGCGAGTTGATGACGGCCTGGGCCACCGTCTCGGTGACGTAGGGGTCGCCGAGCTGAGCCATCACGCTCTTGTACTCGGCGGCCGAGATCAGCCCGTCGCCGTTCAGATCGAACCGCTCGAATGCCTTGCGCGCCGACTCTATGTCCGCCACAGTTCCGCCCCTTCGTAGTGCCTGATCATTGCCTGGCCAATGCCTGACTGACGGGGGTCAGATTAACGGTCGCGACGGATGGCGGTCGCGGCGGCCGGTCGTCGATCATGGGTGGGAGGTCCGCCGCCCGGCGGACCACGGCCCGGACGGGGGAGCGGAACGCCCATGGATGACGCGCTGGCACGGATTCTGGTAGCCGCGGCGCAGGGGCGGTTCCCCCCGCCGGACGGTTCGACGACCGTGGTGGGGCAGCCGGGTGCCCGGGACGCGGGAGTGCTGGCGTTCACCGCGCACTCGGTGGTCTTCACCGACGAGGACCCCGACTGGGTGCGGGCCGTGCTGGCCGGCACCCCCGGCGACGCGCTCGCCGCGACGATGAATCCGTACTTCCTGAGCGCGCTCCTGGCCCGGAGCGGCCGGCACATGAACACCATCGACCTGCTGACGGTCGCGGACGCGCTGCCCGGCGAACCGGAGATCGCGCTGCGGGAGATCGAGGACCCGGAGCATCCGCGGGTGGCACGGGCGATGAAGTACCGCGACGACGTGCGGGTCTGGTCCACCGACGGCGGTGTGGTGATCCTCGGCCGGGGAGTCGCGGGGCGCTGGGAGACCGCGATCGAGGTGGCCGAGGAGGCGCGCGGACGGCGGCTCGGCGAACGGCTGGCGCGGGCGGCCCGGCATCTGGTGCCGGACGCGGTGGTGTGGGCCCAGCAGTCGCCGGGGAACGCCCGCAGTGTGCGGACGTTCCAGGCGGCGGGCTACCGGCCGGTGGGCTCGGAGGCCCTGCTGATCGCCGGGTGAGCGACCGACAGGGCCACGGCGCACGCCTTTCCGGCGGTCAGCGGAAGACGCCGGTGTGGCCGAGCGAGTAGCGGCCCGGCTGCGGGTAGACGGCGAGTCCGTGCGGGCCGCTGCCCACCGGGATACGGGCGAGCTGTTTGCCGGTGGCGGTGTCGATGGCGTACACCTCGGCGTCGTAACGTCCGCTCAGCCAGAGGACCTTGCCGTCCGCCGATACTCCGCCCATGTCGGGGCTGCCGCCACCGGGCAGGCGCCATTTCTTCGCCGGCTTGCGCTGTGCGAAGTCGAAGACGGAGATGGTGCCTTCGCCGCGGTTGGAGATGTACATCTCCTTGGAGTCGCGGCTGACGTAGAGCCCGTGGGTGCCCTTGCCGGTGTGCAGCAGCTTCGGGGTGGTGAACTTCTTCCCGTCCAGCACCCAGATGCCGTCGGCGATCATGTCCGCGATGTAGAAGGTCCCGCCGTCGGGCGACAGCTTCACGTCCTGCGGCATCGCGCCCTTGAGCGGCAGCTTCTGCTGGGCGACGACCTTCATCCTCGCCGTGTCGACCTTGAGGAGTTCGCCGGAGAACTCGCAGGAGACGATGAAGTACCGGCCGTCGGTGGAGAAGTCGGCGTGATTGACGCCCGCGCAGTCGACCGGGACGGTCCTGGCCGTCTTCATGGTGTGGGCGTCGCGGAACACCAGCTCGCGGTCCATCGAGGCCATCACCACGGCGTACTTGCCGTCCGGGGTGAAGTAGAGGTTGTACGGGTCGGACACCGGCACCGTCGGACCGGCCTTCCCCGTGGCCGGGTCGATGGCCGTGAGGCTGTCGCCGATGTCGTTGTTGACCCAGAGCGTCTTCAGGTCCCAGGACGGGACGACGTGCTGCGGCTGGCGACCGACCTTGATGGTCCTGATGACCTTGTACGTCGCGGGGTCGATCACGGTCACGGTGTCGGAGTTGGTGTTGGGGACGTACACCCGGGACGGGAAGTCCTTGACGACCGGCGAGAGCTTTCCCCGGTCGGCCGCGTAGACGTCCTTGGCGTCGAGCACCGGAGGCATCCCCGGGAGTCCCGGCGGTGCGGGCGGTGTGGCGCGATCGGACTTGGCGGGCAGTGCGGCGGCCTCGCTGCCGACGGCCTGGACGTTCGCCTTGTCGGCTGAGGTGCCGCAGCCGGTGAGTACGGCCAGCAGGACGCCGCCGAGCAGGGCCGCGGTGTGCTTGGTGGAGGGAGACATCAGGTCAGCAGCTCCGTGGTCGTCACCGCGCGCAGTCGGCGGCGGTCGATTTCGGTGAGGAGGAGAGGCAGCGCGGCGACCGTGTCCGCGTAACCGAAGTGCAGACTCACCACCGATCCGTTGCGGATCTCCCCGGCCACCTTGCGGGTCACGGCCGCGGCGCCGGGAGAGGTGAAGTCGAGGGAGTCCACGTCGTACGAGAGGACGTGCGGGTAGCCCGCCCTGGCGGCCAGCCGTTGGACGAAAGGAGTGGCGAACCGGGTGCGCGAGGGGCGGAACCAGGTACCGATGGAGCCGGTGAGCCTGCGCAGCCGCTGGGCGCAGTCGTTGAT
The DNA here is from genome assembly GCF_035918155.1 of Streptomyces sp. NBC_01591. NCBI lineage: Bacteria > Bacillati > Actinomycetota > Actinomycetes > Kitasatosporales > Streptomycetaceae > Streptomyces > Streptomyces sp. NBC_01591. Next base: position 6,151,432 of record NZ_CP109327.1, on the reverse strand, counting down.
CTCCGCGTACGCCTCGGCCTCGCCCATCGAGGAGATGTCGGCGTGGTGCTGGGTGTGGTTGCCGAGTTCGTGGCCGCCGTCGAGGATGCGCCGGGCCATCCCGGGGTGTTCGTCGAGCCAGCTGCCGACGGCGAGGACGGTGACCCGGACGTGGGCCCGTTCGGCCTCGGCGAGCACGGTCCGGGCGATGGCGGGGTCGCCCTGACCGTGGAAGGTGAGGGCGACGCGGGCGCGGTCGCGGGGGCCGTGGTCGATCTGGGCCGGCTGTCCGGGGAAGCGGTGCGGTCCGGGCGCGGGCTGCGGGGACGGGGGCCGGCCGGTCGCGTCGACGGGGTTCTTCGGGCTCACCGCGTCCGTGACGGTCCCGGCCGGTGTGCCGGCGGCGTCGCGGTCCGCGCACCCGGCGGCGAGGACCCCGGCGAGGGCAGCCCCTGCTCCCGCACGCAGGGCGCTGCGGCGGTGCACCGGAGCGTCGGAGGCGTTCATGTACAGACACAGTAGGGGCGAAATGAGAAGAAAATAACAATTTAGACATATGGGCGACGCGAATGAATCACTCACCGAATCCCATAAATATTCACACTTTTATAGGCAAGTGACCCATCACACCTGCGATTCACCTGGAGAATGTCCCACTATGACGGCGAATGCGTCGATTGCACTTTTGGCGGGGAGGTCGCCCGTCTGCCATAGTCGGTGACACGACCGCATGACCCGAGCCCGGTCGTCATAAGCGGCCGTGAACACCCCCCCCATTTCACGGCCCCCACACAGCAGCCCCCGAAGCGCCTCACCACGGCGGACCGGGGGCTGCTGTGGTTCCGGGCACGGCCGGCCGGGGTCAGCGGTCGGAGATCCGCATCTCGAACCAGGTGGTCTTGCCGCGCGGCAGCAGATCCACGCCCCAGCGGTCGGAGAGCTTGTCCACGAGGAAGAGGCCCCGGCCGCTGATGTCCATCTCCTGGACGGGCATCAGACAGGGCAGCCCGCGCGAGGGGTCGCGCACCTCGATCCTGATCCAGCCGCGGCGGCGCAGCATCCGCAGCCCGAAGACCCGGGCGCCGGTGTGCCGCACCGCGTTGCCGACGAGCTCCGAGACGAGCAGCACGGCGTATTCGGCGGTCTGCGGGGAGAGCGCCCACTGACGCAGCACCACGCACGAGGTGAGCCGCCGGGCGGTGGCCGCGGACTCCGGACGGGAGGGCAGCCGGACTTCGCCCTCCGTCGGATTTCCGAACAACTCCAGTACCTTGAAAGCCTGTTCGTCCTCGACGACCGGCATCCAGCGCGCCGCTGTCGCACCACTGTGCGGTCGCGGCTGTTCCACACCCTCCAGGCCCGCCATGGACACCATCATGGCCGCAAGACCGGCGCGCCGGGGCCGTTCCGAAGGAATCCGCACCCCGGAATGCACTGCTCCAAAGAGGTCGGTAGGCATATGCCATTGGCAGAATGCACCCCGCCGCAACCCGTCTGACCTGCGCGGATACCCCGTTCGAGCGAGGTCTGCGGGCCCTCCCGGGAGCTGTGCCTCAAGGTTCCCTCGAGGCACAGCTAATCCGCCCGCACGGATGAACCCGCGTCAACCTGTGCCCAACTGACGGACGGTCAGAGGAACTTGGCCTTGCCCGGACCCTCTTCCACAAAGCTGCGCATTCCGCGCTCCCGGTCCTCGGTGGCGAACAGTCCGGCGAACCAGTTCCGCTCGATCGTGAGCCCGGTGTCGATGTCCGTCTCCAGACCGGCATCGATGGATTCCTTGGCGGCTCGCAGCGCCAGGGCCGGCCCCTTCGCCAGCCCGGCGGCCCAGGCGTGCGCCTGCTCGTACACCTCGGCGGCGGGCACCACACGGTCGACCAGACCGATCGTCAGGGCCTCCTCGGCCCTCACATGACGACCGGTGAAGATCAGGTCCTTGGCCCTGGAGGGGCCGATCAGCCGGGCCAGGCGCTGGGTGCCGCCCGCGCCCGGGATCAGCCCGAGCAGGATCTCGGGCTGGCCGAGCTTGGCGTTGTCGGCGGCGATGCGGAAGTCGGCGCAGAGCGCCAGCTCGCAGCCGCCGCCCAGCGCGTAGCCGGTGACGGCGGCGACGACGGGCTTGGGGATCCGGGCCACCGCGGTGAACGAGTCCTGGAGCGCCTTGGACCGTACGACCATCGCCGTATGGTCCATCGCCTGCATCTCCTTGATGTCCGCGCCCGCCGCGAACACCTTCTCGCCGCCGTAGAGGACCACGGCACGCACGTCGTCGCGCCGGGTGGCCTCCTCGGCTAGTTCACGCAGCCGGTCCTGGGTGGCGACGTCCAGGGCGTTCATGGGCGGGCGGTCCAGCCGGATCGTGCCGACGCCGTCGCGTACTTCGAGATTTGCGGTCATGGGAGGCAGGTTAACCGCCGCTAACGGCGGCGGGCCCGGTGCTGTTGGTCACAGCGCCGGGCCCGCTCCGTAATCCTTGCGTCGGGAGCTACTTGGTCCACTCCGACCAGGACATGTTCCAGCCGTTGAGGCCGTTGTCCGGCTGGATCGTGCTGTCGTGCGAGTTCTTCACGACCACGACGTCGCCGATGAGCGAGTTGTCGAAGAACCAGGCCGCCGAGGTCTTCTTGGACCAGGCGCCGCGCACGTCCTGCAGACCGACGCAGCCGTGGCTGGTGTTGGTCGAGCCGAAGATGCTGGAGGCGCCCCAGTAGTTGCCGTGGATGAAGGTGCCCGAGGTGGACAGACGCATCGCGTGCGGCACGTCCTTGATGTCGTACTCGCCACCGAAGCCGACGGTGTCACCGTTCATCCGGGTCACCTTGAGCTTCTCGCTGATGACCATCTGGCCGTTGTACGTGGTGGTCGCCGGGGCGCCCGCCGAGATCGGGATGTCCTTGATCTGCTGACCGTCGCGGACGACCTTCATCCGGTGCGTGCTCGCGTCGACCGTGCTGACCTGCTTGCGGCCGATGGTGAAGGAGATCGTCTTGGCCTGCTTGCCGTAGACGCCGGGGCGTCCCTCTACGCCGTCGAGGTTGAGCTTCACGGTCACCTTGGTGCCCGCGGCCCAGTACTCCTCGGGGCGGAAGTCGAGGCGGTCGTTGCCGAACCAGTGGCCCTCGACCGGAACGGACGGCTCGGCCGTCACCTTGATCGCCTTCTCGACCGCCTCCGGGTCGGTGATGCCACGGGTGAAGTGGATCGAGACGGGCATCCCCACGCCGACCGTGGAGCCGTCCTCCGGGGTGTACTGCCCGATGAAGGTGTTCTGCGGGACCAGCGTGGTGAAGCTGGTGTCCTTCGCGGACTCACGGCCCTCCGAGTCCTTGGCGACCGCGTGGACCTTGTACTTGGTCGCCGCGGCCAGATGCTGGTCCGGCGTCCAGCTCGCGCCGTCCGCCGCGATCTTCCCCTCGACCTCGGCGCCCTTGGGGTCGGAGACCTTGACCGTGGTCAGCTTGCCCTGGTCGGCGGAGACCTTCAGTGCCCCGCTGGTCGCGACGGAGTCCGCGCCGTCCTTGGGCGCGACGGTCACCACGGCCTGCGAGGCGGAGGTGTCGTCGACCTTCCCCCCGCCCTTGCCGCCCTTACCGCTGCCCGCGTCGTCTCCCCCGCCGCACGCCGTCACCAGCAACAGCAGCGCACCCAGTACCAGAGCCAGCAGTCCGGTGGACCCTCGCCCGCCCCGTACGCCGTTCGCCCCGGCCGATGTCCCCGATATCGGCTGCCCGTTCAATGTGGTCGTCTCCCCTCACACGGCCTGGCCCCGCCAAGGCCCCGGGAGCCCGAAGGCTCCCTCCCCCGCGCGCTGCACATGCACGCTCAGCGAAAGATAATCACACCGCCCGTGGGGAAATGACCCCCCGGATGTCACCGTTCAGTCCCAAGTTGTCCCGGGACTTCACCGGGGGGCGCGGTAGGCGGCCGACCGGGGCGGTCCGACGGGGACTCAGCGGAGGGCGGAGCCGGCCTTCCAGCGGGCCCAGTCCAGATTCCAGCCGCCGAGCCCGTTGTCCGGCGCGACCTGTTTGTCCTCGGAGTTGACGACCTCGACCACGTCGCCGATGAGCGTCCGGTCGAAGAACCAGCCGGCCGGGGTGTCACTGCTGCCGCCCGGTACGTCGAGCAGCCCGACACAGCCGTGGCTGACGTTCTCCGAGCCGAAGACGTCCTCGTCCGACCAGTAGTTGCCGTGCAGGAAGGTACCGGACTTGGTGAGCCGGATGGCGTGCGGGACGTCCTTGATGTCGTACTCGCCGCCGAAGCCGACCGTGCGGCCGTCCATCCGGGTCACTTCGTGCATCTCGCTGACCACCATCTTCCCGTTGTACGTGGTCGTCTTCCCTGCGGAGCCCGCCGTGATCGGAATGGTGGAGACGGGCTCGCCGTCGCGGCGCACCTCCATGGTGTGCGCGGCCGCGTCGACCCGGGACGTCTGGGAGCGGCCGACCTTGAAGACGACCTTCTTGTCCTGGGTGCCGTACACGTGCGGCGCGCCCTCCACGTCGCGCAGCGCCATCTCGACGGTCACCTCGGTGCCCGGCTTCCAGTAGGCGGCGGGGCGGAAGTCGAGCCGGTCGCCGCCGAACCAGTGCCCCACCACCTCGACCGGCGGTACGGCCGTCACCTTGATGGCCTTCTGGACGGCCGCGCGGTTGACGACCGGCCGGTTGAAGTCGAAGGAGACGATCATCCCGGTGCCGACCGTGGAGCGGTTCTCCGGCTTGAAGTAGCCGATGAAGCGATGCTCGGGCACGGCCGTGGTGAAGGTGGTGTGGCGGGCCGAGCGGTTCCCCGAGCCGTCCACGGCCACCGCGTCCACGCTGTACTTGGCGGCGAGCCTGAGCCGGCCCGCCCCTGCCCGGGGCGCCCAGGACAGACCGTCGTCCGCGATCCGGCCCGGCACCTTCTGGCGCTGCGCATCCTCGATCCGGGTCACCTCGACGCTCTCCAGCCGGCCGTCGGGGACCTTCACCCCGATCCGGCCGTCCGGGCCGATGTTCTTCGCCCCGTCCCGCGGGGTGACCTGGATCGCGTCCTGCGGTGGGCCCGCCTTCCCGCTGAAGATCGATCCGACGCCGGTGCAGCCGGCCAGTACGGCCAGCACGACGAGCAGTCCTGCCCATGTCAGCACGGTGGCCGGGTTCGCCACCGCCTTCTTCGCTACGTGGTTCACGTCCCCCCAACGACGGGGGCCGGTCGGGGGAAACGTGAGTGCGGGCGCCGGGGTGGGCAGAAACAGAGGGGAGGACCACACTCGGGGAGCCTCGGCCGGGACGCCGTGCGCTCCTTTTCGGTGCCGGTCCCCACGAGCCGCGGGAGGCGAGCAGGTGTCGAGCGCAGCCGAGCAGGAGGCAGTGCAGGAGCCGGGGACGGCGGCCGGACGGCAGCGGCGGGAGGCCGTGCCGGGGCGTCAGCCCGCCGTGTGGCCCGGCGCCCCGACACCGCTCGGGGCCCGTTTCCGGGTGGGCCCCGACGGGGTCGCGGGCACCAACTTCGCGCTCTGGGCGGGTGGTTCGGAGGCGGTCGAGCTCTGCCTCTTCGACGAGGACGGGACCGAGCAGCGCCTTGCGCTGACCGAGCTGACCCATGAGATCCGGCACGGCTTCGTGCCGGGCGTACGACCGGGCCAGCGCTACGGCTACCGGGTGCACGGCCGCTGGGACCCCTGGACCGGTGCCCGCTGGAACGCGGCGAAGCTGCTCCTCGATCCGTACGCGCGGGCGGTGGACGGCTCGTTCACGCTTCCGGCCGAGGTGTACGGCCATGTGAGGGACTGGCCGCAGCAGCATGTCGCCGACACCGTCCGCGACGAACGGGACTCCGCTCGTCACGTCCCCAAGGGCGTCGTGGTCCATGACGACGAAGACTGGGCGGAGGACCGCCGGCCCAAGACCCCGTGGGCGGACTCCGTCATCTACGAACTGCATGTGCGCGGCTTCACCAAGCTGCATCCCGGGATCCCCGAGGAGCTGCGGGGCACGTACGCCGGTCTCGCCCATCCGGCGGCCATCGGGCATCTGCTGCGGCTCGGGGTGACGGCGGTGGAGCTGCTGCCGGTGCATCAGTTCGCCCACGAGGACCATCTGCTCCGGCGCGGGCTGCGAAACTACTGGGGCTACAACTCCATCGGCTACTTCGCCCCGCACGCCGGCTACTCGGCGAGCGGCACCGCGGGCCAGCAGGTCGGCGAGTTCAAGCGGATGGTGCGGGCCCTGCACGACGCCGGGATCGAGGTGATCCTCGACGTGGTCTACAACCACACGGCGGAGGCGGGCGAGCTCGGTCCGATGCTGTCGCTGCGCGGCATCGACAACCGCGGCTACTACCGCCTCCAGCCCGACGCCCGCAGGTACGCCGACTACACCGGCTGCGGCAACACCCTGCATGTGGTCCAGCCGCAGGTGCTGCGGCTGATCACGGACTCGCTGCGCTACTGGGTGACGGAGATGGGCGTCGACGGCTTCCGCTTCGACCTGGCGGCCGCGCTGGCCCGCTCCATGCACGACGTCGACATGCTCTCGCCGTTCCTCGCGGTGATCGCCCAGGACCCGGTGCTGCGCCGGGTGAAGCTGATCGCCGAGCCGTGGGACGTCGGCAACGGCGGCTACCAGGTGGGCGCCTTCCCGCCGCTGTGGACCGAGTGGAACGACCACTACCGGGACGCCGTGCGCGACTTCTGGCGCGGCGCCCTGCCCGACGTACGGGACCTCGGCTACCGGCTGACCGGCTCCAGCGACCTCTACGCGTGGGGCGGCCGGCGCCCGTACGCCTCGGTCAACTTCGTCACCGCGCACGACGGCTTCACCCTGCGCGACCTCGTGAGCTACGAGCAGAAGCACAACGAGGCCAACGGCGAGGGCAATCGGGACGGCACCTCGGACAACCGGGCCTGGAACTGCGGCGCCGAGGGCGAGAGCGAGGACCCCGGGATCAACGCGCTGCGCCGCCGCCAGCTGCGCAACCTGCTGACCACGCTGCTGCTGTCGACGGGGGTGCCGATGCTGGTCGCGGGCGACGAGATGGGCCGTACGCAGGGCGGCAACAACAACGCGTACTGCCAGGACAACGAGATCGGCTGGCTGGACTGGTCGCTGCTCGAACAGCCCGGGTGGCGGGCGCTGACCGAGCTGACGGCGCGGGTGCTGCGGCTGCGCCACACCCATCCGGTGCTGCGCCGCCGGGCCTTCTTCTCCGGGCTGCCGCAGGCGGCGGACGGGCTGCGGGACCTGGCGTGGTTCACCCCGAGGGGTACGGAGATGACGGAGGGCGACTGGTACGCGCCGGCCGCCACGGTCGGGCTCTATCTCTCCGGGCGCGACATCCCCGGCCGGGACGCACGGGGCGAACAGATCACGGACGACAGCTTTCTGGCGATCCTGCACGCGGACCACCGGCCGTCCGGATTCCGGCTCCCCGGGCCGCCGTGGGCGCAGAGCTATGAGCTGGTCCTGGACACCTCGCGGGAGGACCAGGCCGCGGCCCCCGGCACCGTCCACCCGGGCGACGGGACGCTGACCGTGCCGGCCAGGTCGGTGCAGCTGCTGCGCGTCACAGGGTGAACGGGGTGCGGGGTGCGGCCGGGTCAGCCGAGGATGCCCCGGTCGTAGCCGATCGCGACGGCGGCGGCCCGGTCCTTGGCGCCCAGCTTGGCGAAGACATGGGTGAGATGGGTCTTCACGGTGGCCTCGCTGATGAACAGCTCGGCGGCGATCTCCCGGTTCGACGTGCCCTTCGCGACGAGTTCGAGCACCTCGCGCTCGCGGCCCGACAGCGACTCGCTGCCCGCCGCGGGGGTGCGCACCCGTGAGATGAGCCGGGAGGCGACGGCGGGCGAGAGCACGGTGCGGCCGTCGGCGGCGGCGCGGACGGCGGTGAACAGCTCGTCGCGGGGCGCGTCCTTGAGCAGGTAGCCGGTCGCGCCGGCCTCGATCGCGGGCAGGGTGTCGGAGTCGGTGTCGTACGTGGTGAGGACCAGCACCTTGGACCGGGCGCCGCGCCTGGCCAGTTCGGCGATGGCGGCGACTCCGCCGCCGCCCGGCATCCGCAGGTCCATCAGGACGACATCGGGGTCCAGCCGGACCGCCAGGTCGACCCCCTCCACCCCGTTCGACGCCTCGCCGAGGACCTCGAAGTCCGGGGCCGAGTCGAACATGCCGCGCAGACCGTCCCGTACGACGGGATGGTCGTCGACGACGACGAGCGTGATGACGCGTGCGGAGTCCTGAGCCATGGCAGGTCAACCGTACTGGTCATCGGCTGTGCCGGACCAGGGGCACCCGGGCGCCGACCGCCGTGCCGCGGCCCGGCTCCGTCTCCACCTCGACGGTCCCCGCGATGCGCTCGGCGCGGGCCCGCATGCCGCCGAGCCCGAAGCCGCCCGCACCGCCGGCCGGCGGCAGGGCGGCCGGGTCGAAGCCGCAGCCGTCGTCCCGTACGTCCAGGGTGAGTTCGTCCCCCATGAACGACAGCGTCACACCGGCCCGGGAGGCCCCGGCGTGGCGGCCGACGTTGGCGAGGGCCTCCTCGGCGATCCGGAGGAGGGTGGCGGCTATCTCGTCGTGGACCGGCTCGACGGTGCCGGTGACGGTGAACTCGGCCCGGACCCCGTGGCGTTCCGCCCAATCGGTGACCGTGCGCTTCAGCGCGCCCGGCAGGTCGTCGTGTTCCAGTGCGGCGGGGACCAGGTCGTGGACCGAGCGGCGCGCCTCGCCGAGGCTGTGCCGGGCGAGGGCGGCGGCGCGGTCCAGGTGCACCCGGGCCAGCGCCGGGTCGGTGTCGCCGATCGAGTCCACCACCTGGAGCTGGGCGATGATGCCGGCCAGGCCCTGGGCCAGGGTGTCGTGGATCTCGGCGGCGAGCCGGCGGCGCTCGTCGGCGACGCCCGCCTCGCGGGCCTGGACCAGGAGCTGGGCGTGCAGCCCGGCGTTCTCCGCCAGGGCCTGTTCGAGGCGGGCGTTGGCCGACTCCAGTTCGGCGATGGTGTCGACCTGGGTGCGGGCGTGGTCGGCCTCACGGTCGCCGATCTTGGCGAAGACCATGGTGAGGGTTCCGTGCAGACCGAGCAGGGCCACGAAGGCGACCCAGTTCATCAGGGAGACCGGCGGCAGGCCGCTGCCGCACTGCGCGCCCGCCATGATGGCCGCGGTGACCAGCAGCCCGGGACGGACGGCCCGGCGCGGGAGCAACCGGCCGGTGTCGAAGTATCCGAGGATCGCGAACACCGAGAAGAACGAGTTGCACCAGGTCAGTGCGAAGGCGATCAGGGTGCGGGCGACGTAGTAGAACTGCGACGCCCGCGACTTGGGGACAACGATCGGCCTGACCCGCCCCCACCAGAGCTGGAGGGCGAGAGCCACGGGCACCAGCACCGCGGTGGTGTACACGTCGGCGCGGTCCATGATGAGCGGGGAGGTCACGGCCGCGACGAGGGTGCTCAGGCCGAGGAACCCGTAGGGCCCGTACCTGAAGAACCGTTCCCACCCCAGCTCGGCGCTCAACATGTCGTTCCGATGCGCCGTCGCCGTGTCCCACGCCTTCATGGGTGCAGTCTCCCCGTCTCCGGCGCGGCGGTCACTCCCAGCGGAACAGACGGGTCGCGAGCAGCGTCACCAGCGCCGTCCACAGCACCATCACGCCGAGCTGGGTGAAGCCGGGCCAGTTGCCGGACGCCGCCCGGTCCAGCGCCTCGGACGCCGCTCCGAACGGGGTGAACCGGACGATGTTCCGGAGGGTGTCGGGCATGCTCTGCACCGGGATCCAGACGCCGGCGGTGAACATCATCAGGAGGTTCACGACCGAACTGATGGCGGCGGCCGCCTTGGTCGTACGGGAGAGGGCGCAGAGCAGTGCGCCGAGGGTCAGCACGCTCGCCGTCGACAGGAGCAGCGCCAGGACGTAGGCGACGGGCCGGCCGGGCAGTTCGACGCCGAAGGCGACCCGGCCGACGGCCATCGCCAGTACGGCGGAGCCGAGGGCGGCGGCGCCGTGCAGGGCGATCTGCGCGGTGAGCAGTGCGGAGGGGCGTACCGGAGTGGTGGACATCCGGCGCAGGATGCCGCGTTCGCGGTAGCCGGTGAGGACGGGCGGCATGGCCTGCAGCCCGGACATGATCATGGCGAGCAGGACCGCCACCGGTACGTACAGGTCGATGACGCGCCGGCCGCCGAGATCGTCGGTGTGCTCCCGGAAGGAGGGGATGAGGCCGAGGATCGTCAGGAGCGCGGTCGGGAAGACGACGATCCAGAACAGGGCGCCGGGTTCGCGCAGGAAGAGCCGGGTCTCGGACCTGAGCACCGCCTTGCGCGCGGATGCCGGTGCGGGTGTCGTGGTGGCCGGGTTCGCCGTGGTCATCTCAGGCCGCCTGTTCTGTGAGGTCGAGGAAGGCGTCGTCGAGCGTCGCCTCCGAGACACGGAGCCGGTGTGCGGTGATGCTGTGCCGGGCCAGCAGGGAGATCACGGCGTTGACCGTCTCGTCGGTGCCGCTGATGACGATCCGGTCGTCCTTGCGCTCCACGGAGGCCGCGCCGGGCAGCTGCTCCAGTTCGGTGTCGGTGAGCGGCCGCGACGGGGTGAAGGAGATGACCGTGGAGCTGCCCGCGCTGCCGATCAGGCCGGAGGGGGTGTCGAGGGCGACGACCTTCCCCTTGTCGATGACGGCGATCCGGTCGCAGAGCTGCCTGGCCTCCTCCATGAAGTGCGTGACCAGCAGGACGGTGACGCCGCTGTCGCGTACGTCCTCGATCAGCTTCCAGGTGTCCCGGCGGGCCCGCGGGTCCAGGCCGGTGGTCAGCTCGTCGAGCACCACCACCCGCGGATTGCCGACCAGGGCGAGCGCGATGGACAGTCGCTGCTTCTGACCGCCGGACAGCTTGGCGAACCGGGTGCCGTACTGGGTGTGCAGGCCGAGCCGTTCGGCGAGCGCCCGCCAGTCGGCGGGGTCCGGGTAGAAGGCGCTGTACAGCTCCAGCGCCTCGGCCACGGTGAGTTTGGGCTGCAGTTCGCTCTCCTGGAGCTGGGCGCCGAGCAGCCGGGTGACCCGGTCGTGGTCGGCGACGGGGTCGAGACCGGCGACGCGGACCGTGCCCTCGTCGGGGACCCGCAGCCCCTCGACGCATTCGACGGTGGTGGTCTTGCCCGCACCGTTGGGGCCGAGGATCCCGAAGATCTCCCCCTCGTCGACGGTGAAACTCACTCCGTCGACCACGGTGCGCCCGGCGTACGCCTTGTGCACCCCGTTCACTTCGATGATTGCCATGCCCCCGAGCATCGTGTCGCGGGGGCCGGCGCACCATCGTCCATCGCGCTCGAAGGGGCATCAGCCGATCGGTTGATACGGGCTACGACCGGGCTGCGACCGGCGGTGACCGGGTCCGGGGCGCCGCCGGTCGGCCGAAAAACCACATGAGCGATGTCAGGGGTGAACCGTAGGCTCGCCTGTGATGCCCGAAGAACATGCAGAGCCCAAGGATCGGTCCACCGTTCAGTCCCTGATGCGGTTGTGGCCTTATGTGAAGCCGGTACGCAAGCGGCTGTTCGGCGCCGCCCTGGTCGCGATCGCCGCGTCCTGTGTCGGCCTGGTGATCCCCCTCGTACTGAAGTGGATCGTCGACGGCCCGGTGGCGGACCGCGACCCCGGCGGCGTCTGGCTCGGCGCGCTGTATCTGCTGTTGCTGGGCATCGGCGAGGCCGCGCTGTTCGGGGTGCGGCGGTGGATGGTGGCGCGGCCGCTGGCCGGGGTCGAGGCGTCGATGCGGGCCGATCTGTACCGGCATCTGCAACGGCTGCCGGTGGCGTTCCACGACCGCTGGGCGTCGGGGCAGTTGCTCTCGCGCGCGACCACGGACCTGATGCTGCTGCGTCAGTTCCTGGCCTTCCCGCTGACCTTCCTGCTGGTCAACGGGGCGACGATCCTGATCGGCTTCGTCATTCTGCTGATGCAGCAGTGGACGCTGGGGCTGGTGCTGCTCGTTCCGGTCGTACCGCTGATGATCATCTGCTCGGTCTTCGAGACGAAGTACTCGACCGTGGCGCGCCGGGCCCAGGACCAGGTCGGCGATCTGACGACGGTCGTCGAGGAGAGCGTGCTCGGCATCCGCATCATCAAGGGCTTCGGCCGGCACCGCAGCCAGGCCCATGCCTTCCGGGCCCTCTCGCAGCGGCTGCGCACCACGGAGCTGGAGAAGGCCCGTCTCCTCGCGGGCATCTGGGCCGCCATCACCGTGATCCCGGAGCTGGCCATCGGCGCGGCACTGGTGCTCGGCACGGTCCAGGTCGCCGACGGCGACCTCTCCGCGGGCACCCTGGTCGCCTTTCTCTCCACCGCGCTCGCGCTGCGGTGGCCGGTCGAGTCGATCGGCTTCCTGCTGGCGATGAGTCAGGAGTCGGCGACGGCGACCGAGCGGTTCTTCGAGGTGATGGACGTGGCCGAGGAGAACGACGCGTCCGCCACCGAAGGCCACGCCCCGGGCAGCGGGTCGGCCGCCCGAGGCGAAATGGTCTTCGAGGGCGTGGAGTTCCGCTATCCCGATGCGGAGCCCGGCTCCGTGCCCGTGCTGTCCCGGATCGATCTGCGTATCCGGCCCGGCGAGACGATGGCCCTGGTCGGGGCCACGGGTTCCGGGAAGACGACGCTCACCGCCCTCGTGCCGCGGCTGCACGAGGCGACCGCGGGGCGGATCACCCTGGACGGTACGGACATCACCACCATGCCCCGGGAACAGCTGCGCGAACTGGTGTCCGTGGCCTTCGAGGAGCCGACGCTCTTCTCGGCGAGCGTCGGGGAGAACGTGCTGATGGGCGCCGAGGGCGCCGGGGACGAGGAGTTGCGCAGGGCGCTCGCCATCGCCCAGGCCGACTTCGCGCACGATCTGCCCGAGGGCGTCGGCACCCAGGTCGGCGAGCAGGGGCTCAGCCTCTCCGGCGGGCAGCGGCAACGGCTCGCGCTGGCCCGCGCCGTGGTCGGCCGGCCGCGCTTCCTGGTCCTGGACGATCCGCTCTCCGCGCTGGACGTGCACACCGAGGCGCTGGTGGAGGCGGCCCTGCGGCAGGTCCTGGAGGAGACCACGGCGATCGTGGTCGCGCACCGGCCGTCCACCGTGATGCTCGCGGACCGGGTGGCGCTGCTCTCGGAGGGCCGGATCACCGCCGTCGGCACCCATCAGGAACTGCTGCGCAGCAGCCCGGAGTACGCCTGGCTGATGTCGGGCACCGGAGGCGCGCCGGACGCGTCCGCCGGGGACGCCTTCCCCGACCCGTCCGCCGAGGACCGCCTCGCCCAGGACGTCCCCGCCGAGAAGGGCCGCACCCGATGACCAGTACGACGACGGACACCTCTCCCGCCGAGGACGCGGCGGACGCCGGTGGCTCCAAGGACACCGGAACCGCCGAGCACGCCAAGGACTCCAAGGACCGCTTCGACCGGGACGATCTGCCCACCCCGCCCGGCGCGACCAGGGCACTGCTGAGGTCGCTGCTGCGGCCGATGAAGGCCCGGGTGGTGGTGTCCGCGCTCCTGCTGCTGGTCCAGCAGGCCGCGGTCCAGGCCGGCCCGCTGCTCGTCGCGTACGCCATCGACAGCGGAGTGCCCGCGTTCCGGGACGCGGACTACGGGCCGTTGATCGCGGTGGCGGTCGGGTACGCGCTGTGCTCGGCGGCGGCCGGGGGCATGCAGTACGCGTTCATCCGGGCCTCCGCCCGGATCAACCAGGACGTGCTGCTCGATCTGCGCGGGCGGATCTTCCGTCATGCGCAGGCGCTGAGCGTGGACTTCCACGAGCGCTACACCTCGGGCCGGCTGATCTCCCGTTCCACCACGGACGTGGAGTCACTGCGGGAGCTGCTCAGCGAGGGGCTTCAAGAGCTGATCGGCGTCGTGCTGTCCTTCGTCTCCATCTCGCTGATGCTGCTCTGGCTGGACTTCGGTCTGGGCGCGCCGGCCGTGCTGTCCTTCGTCCCGCTGTATCTGCTGGTGCGGCTCTTCCAGCGGCGGGCCGGGGTGCTGTACGCCTCGCGGTCGACGGCGATCGCCGCGGTCATCGTGAAGTTCGCGGAGACGATGAACGGCATCCGCCCCGTCCAGGCCTTCCGCCGCGAGCCCGTCAACGACGCGCACTTCGAGGGCCTCAACAACACGCACCGGTGGACCAACGGCAGCGCGATGCTGGAGATGGGGCGGTACGTCGTCGGCTCCCGGCTGGTCGCCAACACGGCGGTCGCCGGGATCGTGCTGTGGGGTGCGTACCGGGTGGCCTCGGGCACCCTGGCGCTCGGGGTGCTGGCCGCGGCCGTGCTCTATCTGCGCCGACTGTACGACCCGATCGACCGGCTCGGCATGTTCCTCAACTCCTACCAGTCGGCCGCGGCCTCGCTGGAGAAGATCGCGGGCCTGCTGGCCCAGACCCCGTCCGTCCCGGAGACGTCGAGCCCCCGGGAGCTGCCGCCCCTGACCGGCGAACACCCGGGCCGCGAGGTCGTCTTCGACCAGGTGCGCTTCACCTACCGCACGGGCGGCGAGGTGCTGCCCCGCTTCGATCTCACGATCCCGGCCGGCCAGACCGTCGCCGTGGTCGGGTCGACGGGCGCGGGCAAGTCGACGCTGGCCAAACTGCTGGCCCGGTTCTACGACCCGTCGGACGGCCGGGTGCTGCTCGACGGGACGGATCTGCGGGACCTGGCCGTGCCGGAGCTGCGGCGCGGTGTGGTGATGGTGACCCAGGAGGCGTTCCTGTTCTCCGGAACGGTCGCCGAGAACATCGCGGTCGGCAGCCCGGACGCGACCCGTGCGGAGATCGAACAGGCCGCCAAGGCGATCGGCGCGCACGATTTCATCAGCGGACTGCCCGACGGATACGACACGGACGTGCGCAAGAGGGGCGGCCGGATCTCGGCCGGCCAGCGCCAGTTGGTCGGCTTCGCCCGGGCCCTGCTGGCCAACCCGGCAGTACTGATCCTCGACGAGGCGACGAGCTCGCTGGACGTCCCCGGCGAACGGGCGGTGCAACGGGCCATGGACACGGTGCTGCACGGCCGGACCGCGGTGGTGATCGCCCACCGCCTCTCCACGGTGGAGATCGCGGACCGGGTCCTGGTGATAGAGCACGGCCGCATCGTGGAGGACGGCGCCCCGGCCGACCTCATCGCCGGCACCGGCCGCTTCGCGGGGCTGCACCGGGCTTGGCGGGAGAGCCTGACCTGAGACCGGTCCTCCAGGATCCGCGGTTACGTGAGCGGATCCGCGTGATCACGAGCAATCCCCCTGGCCGTCGACGCGGACCACGCGGACCGGGAACGTGCCGTGGCATGTGGAGGCACCGCAGTGGTCCCCAGCCAGTAGCAGCCAGGCGGCCAGCGACCACGGCGAAGGATCCGCTGCGGCGGGGAAGGGAGCGGGCAGGGCGACGCCGCGTTCAGCGGCGAGCGTCGCCGCGGTGAACCCTGGGCCGAGCCCGAGCCCCCGCAGAGTGATCCGCCTCACATGCTGTCACAGCGATCGGTCTTGCGGTGTCTTGTGCCCGAACCCCTCGGAACGAAGGAGACACCATGACTGGGAGCACCGATGTGGTCGTGATCGGCGGCGGGTACGCGGGCGTCTTGGCCGCCAATCGTCTGACGCAGCGCGACGACGTATCAGTGACGCTGGTCAACCCGCGTTCGGCCTTTGTCGAGAGGGTTCGCCTGCACCAGGTGGTGGGAGGGTCCCACGCGGCGGTCGTCGACTACCGGGAGGTCCTGGGCGAGCGCGTCCGGCTGGTGGTCGACACCGTGGCACGGATCGACGCCCCCGGGCGCAGCGTGACGTCGGCGAGCGGCGGCACGATCGGCTACGACTACCTGATCTACGCGGTGGGCAGTGGCAGCGCCGACCTGCGCGTCCCCGGGGCGGCCGAGTTCGCCCACCCGATCGCCACCCTGGAGGAGGCACAGCGGTTGCGGACGATGGTCGACGCCGCGCCCTCGACGGCCGTGGTGACGGTTGTGGGAGCTGGTTCGACCGGTATCGAGATCGCCGCCGAGCTGGCG